>CAWIYZ010000009.1:0-199647 GCA_963840425.1 uncultured Alphaproteobacteria bacterium
CACCTCATCCTCTCCAACGACAACAAGTTCGTCTATCTGCTGAATGAGCTAACCGCGGTCGTGACGACCCTCGCACTCGATCAGAAAACCGGCCTGCTCACACAGGTGAGCGAGGCATCAGCACTGCTGGGCGCGTTTGCAATCGTCCATTTGCAATGGCGCGTGCTCTTATCGGGGAATTGTCATGAAAACTTTCCAAACGACCGCAATCGTGTCCACCACGCTGTTTGCTTTGCTCGGAACTTCTTCCTCTGCTTTCGCCCAAACCGATCTCAAAGATCGCGTAGCTACCGCGGTCGAAGCCGTCGAGAAGAGCTGCGGCAATGACATCAATGCGCTTTGTGGCAAGGTCACACGTGGTGAGGGGCGCCCGCTGCTGTGCATGCAGGCGCATGAGGACAGGCTACGCTCACCAGAATTTGGGACACTCCGCTGCCACCGTGGCGCCGCTGATTGGCGATACGAGCGCTTCGTGGCTTTTGCATTCAAGACAGTCGGCGAAGCGATGCCGGTTAGAGCGGTTGTCATCGGTTCTGGCTACGGCGGCGGTGTCGCAGCATCCCGCCTCTCGCGCATGGGTCTGCGTCTTGCGGTCCTCGAGCAGGGACGGCTTTGGCGGCCCGGCGATTTCCCGACAACGGGCAAGGCACGGCTCAAGACCATACGGCTAACGGGGCGCGCCCCGAACCTGGGCGATCCTTCTGGGCTCTACTACCTCTCAGTTGGCAAGGGGTTGACTGTATTCGGCGCATCCGGCATCGGCGGGGGTTCGCTGATCAACGCCGGTGTCGTGCTGCGGCCCGATCTTGGCAAATTGCGAAAGGCCGGTTGGCCGGATGCGGTGGTCAGCGATCGGTTCCTACTGAAGGGAGTTACGCGGGCAGAGACAATGCTTGGTGTCGCGCCTGTGGCTGGCCCCGAACGCTTTGCCAAGTATGCCGGCATGCGCAAGGCGGCAGAAGCGTCAGCCGGCGGTGCAGTTGCCGCCAATGACGATCTCCCATAATCCCGGGTCGAACATTGCTGGAGTGATGCAATACGGCTGCCGGCATTGTGGGGACTGCTGGTCCGGCTGCAACGTGGGCGCAAAGAACACCGTCGGGGTTACGTACATTGTTGATGCGGTTGATCACGGCGCAGCGGTGTTTTGCGAAAGCCGCGCCCAGTCGATCTCCAAGACCGGAAATGGGTGGGAGATCGTGGTGCAGGATCTGTCGAAGACTGGCGCAACCAGGCGCATCGAGGCACCTATCGTCGTGCTGGGAGCCGGCACATTAGGGACCAACGAGTTGCTGTTGCGAGCGCAGCAACAAGGTCTCAAGCTCTCGGCGAAGCTGGGCGAGATTCTCGGCGAACGGCGACGACCTCGTAATCGCGGACAAGCTCAGCGAGCCGGTGAATGCCATTGCCACGGGTTTTCCACCTCAGGCGCCGCGGGGAACTCCGCCGGTCGGACCACAGCATGGCGTTGATCGATCTCGGCGACGAGCATGGTCCGCTGTGGGTTCACGACGGCACGATGATGGCCCTGATGGCTTCACTCGCTCCACTCGAGAATCTGCTGACGCTGAGGATCGGGAATGCCTTCCGGATGCTAAAGGAAGGTATCTACGGCAACGAGCAGAGCCGGTCGCAGATCCTCTACATCGTCGCGCACGACGATGCGAGTGGCAGCCTGCGGCTTCAAAAGGACCGTGTGGTCGTCGACTGGCCGGATTACAGCCAGGCGCGGGAGCGCGTGAGAGCGGAGCAAAGGGTCAAGGCGATGATCGAACGCATGGGCGGTGTGTTCGTCGGCAACCCGTTCGCCTTGACCGCGTTCGGCGGCAATCGGATTATTGCCCATCCACTCGGCGGATGTGCGATGGGTGAAACGGTAGAGACAGGTGTCGTGGCGCCAGACGGGCGGGTGTTCGATCCAACCAAGGGACCGAGAGGCGTTCACGATGGGCTCTACGGTCGACGGGGCGGCGATCCCCTGGCGATCGGCGTCAGCCGCTCCTGACGATCGCGGCCCTTGCGGAGCGCACGATCATTCTGGCGGCGGAGCAACTTCAGAGGAAGCTTGACGTCAACGCGATCCCCACTCGTCTGGTGCGGGATGCCGCTATGTAGGAGGCAACTTAGTGACCGCCTTCGTCCGCTACGCTCCCGTAAACGGAATCGTGGTCATCTCAACAGCAATTGGCGCTCTCGCGCCGGTGGAGGAGCCGTCCACAGCATCAACCGAGCACTGTCGAGTTACGCTGACTGAGAAAGAGGTAGCGGGCCTTGAGGGAAGTCGCGCAGTTACTTTCGAGTCCGTTCTGGGTCAAAATTCACCGTAGGGCAGACGTGATCAGGCATGTGTGTGGCGGAGAGGGGGGATTCGAACCCCCGAGACCAGTCACCCAGTCTGCCGCATTTCGAGTGCGGTGCATTCAACCACTCTGCCACCTCTCCGAGGTCGCCTGACCTAGCGTTACGTCACTGACAGCGCAAGCGTTTCTTGCCGGTCCATCGCCTGCCTTCGCCAAGCTTCGGCCATATCTGGCAAATTAGGGCTGATGCTTCCCTCCCCGTCGCGGCGCTTCTTGCAGGGCGGCCAATCAGCGGCCACGCTCCGGGCACGCAATGTCGGCCCTACTCGGAGCTGTGGCCTGAGCCCGCTTGCGGGACGGCGCAACGAGTTGCTAACCTCGCACGTGGGCAAGCGCGAGGTCGGTGGAGACCATTGTCCCTTTTGTTTGAGCAGTGACCGATCCAAGGGACACAAATAATGAAGCGCGGAGTACTTGCCTCACGTCTCAAAGCACGGCTTCTCGCAACCAGACGGCTCGCTCGGCTGGACCGCGCGCTGCCGGTAGCGTTTGGACTGGTCGTTGTTCTACTCTGGCCTAACCTTGCGTGTGCGGCTTCAGCGCCGGCATCGCCCGAGCCGCTGTATCTCATAGGCATCCCGGTCGATTTCATTCTTTTCGCCCTGACCTTGCTTGGGGTCGCGGTGTTCCACCATCACACGCTCAGGGTGGCACTGACCGGTCTTGCTGCCATCGTTGCCTACAAGCTTGCCTTCACCGGCTTCAAGTTCGGATCGGGTTTCGGCGGTCTCGCGCTGCACATGCAGCACGAGTGGGTGATCCTCGCGAACCTATTCCTGCTGCTGATGGGCTTTGCACTGCTGTCGCGCCACTTCGAGGAGAGCAAGCTGCCTGATATCGTGCCGGCCTATTTGCCGGACGACTGGAAAGGGGCCTTTGCCCTGCTCGTGATTGTGGCCGTGCTGTCGAGCTTCCTCGACAATATTGCGGCGGCGCTGATCGGCGGTGTGATGGCGCGCGAGGTGTTCCGGGGCAAAGTTCATATCGGCTACCTTGCCGCCATTGTCGCAGCGTCCAACGCCGGCGGCGCCGGCAGCGTCGTCGGAGACACCACCACCACCATGATGTGGATTGACGGGATCAGCCCGCTCGTGGTCGTCGAAGCCTACGTCGCGGTAGCTGTCGCAATCTTCATCTTCGGAATCCCGGCGGCGATTCAGCAGCATCGATATTCCCCGATCATGAAGGACACGCCGCCAGGCATCCGGATCGAGTGGTCGCGCGTCGTCATCGTGTTCGCGATCCTGGTGGCCGCCATCCTGGCGAACGTCGTCGCCAATATTCGCTTTCCTGCACTCCTCGATAGCCTCCCGGTCATCGGCCTCGCCGTATGGGCTGTCATTCTGGCAACAGCGTCTTGGAAAGCGCCCGATTGGAAGGTCATGCCGGAGACGTTCAGGGGAACCGTATTCCTACTGGCGCTGGTGACCTGTGCGTCCCTGATGCCGGTCGAGAAGCTGCCCGCGGCCTCCTGGCAGACGGCGCTCGGCCTTGGCTTCGTATCGGCCGTGTTCGACAACATCCCGCTGACGGCGCTGGCCCTCAAACAGGGCGGCTACGACTGGGGCTTCCTGGCCTATGCGGTGGGCTTCGGCGGCTCGATGATCTGGTTTGGATCCTCCGCCGGCGTGGCGCTATCGAACCTCTATCCGGAGGCGAAATCGGTAGGCCTCTGGCTCAAGCACGGCTGGTACGTAGCCGTTGCCTACGTCATCGGTTTCTTCTTCATGCTGGCCGTGCTCGGCTGGCATCCCGATGCACCCCACTGACGAGACGGCGAAGCATCGCCATCGAGTTCTAGACGGCCAGATACTGGGCGCGCAGGCCGGGATTGGCATCGAGCTCGGCCAGTGTCCCCGCGAAACGTATCTCGCCCTTCTCTATGACATAGGACCGATCAGCGACCGCCCGCGCAAACGCCAGGTTCTGCTCGGATACCAGCAAGCCCACTCCGCGCGCCTTGAGCGCTTGCACAGCGCGGACAATACCTTCGACAATCACCGGCGCCAGACCTTCGGAAGGCTCGTCCAGGAGCAAAAAACTCGGGTTGCCCATGAGCGCACGCGCAATGGTCAGCATCTGTTGCTCACCGCCGGACATGTACTTTGCGAGCCTGGTCCGCATGACACTCAAATTCGGAAATAGAGTGAACAACTCTTCCGGCGTCCAGGCGCGACCGTCGCGTGCCGGGAGGCGCCCGACGCTCGAGATTCTCGTCCACTGTCAGCCCGGAAAATATTCTTCGATCTTCGGGCACGTAGCCGAGGCCCAAGCGGGCGATACGATGCGCCGGCAGCTTGTCGATCCGCTCACCGCCGAACCAAATCTCTCCGCGCCGCTCGACCTCGAGCCCCATGATCGCTTTCAACGTCGTGGACTTGCCTGCGCCGTTACGGCCGAGCAGCACGACCGCCTCGCCGGCCTGGACGTTGAGCGATACACCGAACAAAGTTTGTGCCCGGCCATACCAGCCATCCAGCCCATCCACCTCCAGCAGCAACATGACCGTATCTCTCAGCCAGATCCGGCGACAGTATCGGCACCGAGGTAGACCTCCCGCACCGCGGCGTTGTTTCTGACGTCCTCCGGCCTGCCCGCGGCGATGATCTTCCCGCGATGCATGACGAAGATTCTTGCCGCGTGACCGAAGACCACATCCATGTCGTGCTCCGTGAACAGCACGGCAGTTCCGCGTTCGCGCGCGATCTTGGACACGAGCGCCATGAGCTGGCCTCGTTCCCTCGGCGCCATGCCCGCGGTCGGCTCGTCCACGAGCAGGAGGCGCGGCTCGTTGACGAGTGCCATCGCCAGCTCGACCCGTTTCAGATCCCCATAAGCCAGCAGCCCACAGATACTTTGGGCCATCCCCTCGATGCCCACCTTCGACAGCAAGCTCTCGATCTCATCCGCATAGCGCCCTGCCGCCGTGGCAAAGAGGCCCGCCTCGCCATAATGTGACAGCAGGGCAACGCGAACGTTGTCGGCTACCGTCATCGAATTGAAGGTCGCGGTGATTTGAAACGTGCGTCCCATGCCCAGCCGCCATAGCGCGCGCGGCTCGAGCCCGGTGACATCGCGGCCGTTCAGCAGCACATGCCCGCGATCAGGCGCCAGCTGGCCGCTCACCAGGTTGAATGTCGTTGTCTTGCCCGCGCCGTTCGGCCCGATCAGTGCAACCATCTCGCCGGCAGCAACTGAGAAGCTTACGCCGTCGACGGCTTTGACGCCGTTGAAGGCTTTTTCCAGCCCATCGAGCCGGAGCACGGTCACGACCGGCCCCATGTTGCCGCGGCCGTGCGCTGCTTGAGCGAGCCGGCGATGCCCCGCGGAAACAGCACCGTCAACGCGATCACAGCCGCGCCAAGAACCGCCTGCCAATACGGCGTCGCGCGAACGATCCAGTCCTGCAACAGGGTAAAGACTGCTGCGCCAATTACCGGACCGGTCAGTGTCTCGACACCGCCGAGCAGGACCATGACCAGCCCGTCCATGGAGCGCGGGATCGCCAGAGTATCGGGTGAGAGAGAGCCCTTGGAGAACACAAACACTGCACCGGCCAGACCGGCAAGCGTACCCGATATGATGAACGCAGCCCACTGCAGGCGGCGCGTATCGATGCCGAGTGCTTCCGCGCGAAGGCCTGAATTGCGCGCCGCCCGCAGCAAGTAGCCGAACGGCGTATGCACCAGCCGCCAGGTGAACAGCACCGCGGACGCCAGGACGACAAGAGCAAACAGGTAATAGGCCGTCTTGCCGGCAAGCAAAGCTGGCGGCCAGACGCCGACGATGCCGTTGCTTCCGCCGGTCACCGCATCCCACTGGAAGGCGACTGCCCAGGTGATCTGTGCCAGCGCAAGCGTAAACATGGCGAGGGATACGCCGGCGAGGCGCACCGCAAACCAGCCGAACAGCGCCGCCAGGCAACCGGCGAACACCAAGCCACACAACAGCGACAGAGCGAAAGGAACGCCCATCTTGGCCGCGATGGCTGCCGCATAGGCGCCTGCGCCGAAATAGGCGGCGTGCCCGAACGACGCCATACCACCAGCCCCCATCAGCAACCCGAGACTGGCTGCAAACAGCGCGAAGACGGTCACGTCCGTCATCAGCACGAGCTGGAATCGGTCCGCGAACAGCGGCAACAGCACGAGAGCGACCATGACACCGCCGACGGTTTGCCACATCGACGGTCCAGGCGCCGGCAGTGCCGCCGTCGTCATGCTAGCGTGATGCAGGGCAGGTTCACGTCCGAGCAACCCCCAAGGTCTGACGATGAGCACGGCGGCCATCACCAGAAACTCTGCGACAAGTGTCAACTTGGAGAAGGAAAACGCCACACCCGCCAAGGTCACATCCCCGATACCAATGCACCAGGCTTTGACCACGCTGATGATGATGGCGGCGACATAGGCGCCGGGAATGCTGCCGAGGCCGCCGACAACCGTCACGACGAACACATCAACGATGACAGACAGATCCATGTTGAGGTTTGCCGGCTCGCGCGGCAGTGCCAGCGCTCCGCCGAGGCCAGCCAGGAGCGAGCCCAGCGCAAAGATGATTGTGAACAGCAACGACTGATTGATGCCGAGGGCTGCCGCCATGTCACGGTCCTCGGTGGCAGCACGCACCTTGGTGCCGAAGTCCGTCCTCGTGAGAAGCAGCCACACCAGACCAAGGAAGGCCGGGCCTAGCGCAAGTAGCAGCAGATCGTAGGTTGGAAACGGCTTGCCCAGCAGCATGACAGCGCCGCGCAGGCCGGGTGCGCGGGGACCGAGCAGATCCTCGGGACCCCAGACATAAAGTACCGCGTCCTTGAGCACGAGCACGATGCCGAACGTAGTAATGAGCTGCAGCAGTTCCGGTGCGGCATAGATGCGCCGCAGGATGGACACTTCGACTATCGCTCCCAGCGCGCCGACCATGATTGCGGCCACAAGCGCCCCGCCCCAAAACCCCAGCGCGCCCCCACCGAGCTTGCTATTGAGCGATACCGCCAGGTAGGCGCCCAGCATGGTGAATGAGCCGTGCGCAAAATTGACGACGCGCGTAACGCCGAAGATGAGCGTGAGGCCCAGCGCCACGAGAAACAGGAGAGATGCGCTGGCCAGCCCGTTGAGTGTCTGAATCAGGAACGAGGTCAGCATGGGAGGCTGTGCTTACCGGAAGAGCTTCACGCACGTTATGGCGCGTTTCACTCCGGGTCGAGGCGCTTCCATTTGTCTGCCCCGGGTACAACCCGTTAGCCACGGACCATCCAGACGAGCAATACGCCAGCCGCCACGGCGGCCGCGCCGACAGCCCGCAAAGAATGCTCGGGCGTCCCAGCCGCGGCCTCGAGCAGTCGCACCCCCGCCCGCGGAAACGCAGCCCAGAGCAAGCCCTCAATGACGAGGACGAGGCCGATTGCGACCAGAAAGTCGCTCATTGTTTTGGTTGAGCGGGAGCGCCTGACGGTTTGCTGATGCCCGGATCGTTGAAATAGCGGAAGAACTCCGAGTCCGGCGTTAACAGCATGCGCGTATCCCCGGCCTTCATGCCCTGCTCATACGCAGCCATTGAGCGATAGAAAGCGAAGAACTCCCGATCTCGCTCGTACGCTTCGGCAAAGATGCGATTTCGTTCCGCATCACCCTCGCCGCGCAGCAGCTCGCCCTTACGTGTCGCTTCGGCCAGGATCACTGTCGCATCGCGATCTGCTGTCGCCTTGATCCGGTTGGCCTCGGCTGTGCCTTGGGCACGGAACTCGGCCGCCTCACGCTGGCGCTCGGCGCGCATGCGATCGTACACGCTCTTGGAGTTCTGCTCGGGAAGATCGGCGCGCTTGATGCGCACGTCGACAACCTCGAGGCCAAACTCCTTGCCTTCGTCGTTCACGAGCTTGGCAATGCGCTTCATCAGCTCCTCGCGTTTGTCGCGCACTAGATCCTGAAACGCCGCTGCGCCCAGAACGCGGCGTAGCGACAACTCCACGATCGGGCCTAGCCTCGAGCGCACCATGCGCTCGTCACGCACCGTCTGATAGAATTTCAGTGGATCGACGATCTTGTAGCGCGTGAACGCATCCACGACGAGCCGCTTCTGGTCCGAGGCGGTGACCTCCTGCGGCTGTGAATCCATATCCAGGATGCGCTTGTCAAAAGTATCGACGGTCTCCACCACTGGAATCTTCCAATGCAGTCCCGGTTCCTGGATCACTCGTTTCGGCTTGCCGAACTCCAGCACGAGCGCCTGCTCGTTCTGGTGCACGATGAAGAACGCGAAGTAGGCGGTAAGCGCTGCGCCGCCGAGAATGACGACGATGGTGGCGAGAAAGGCGCGCATAGTTATTTGTTTCCTTGCGGCTTGCGCTGCAATTGATCGAGCGGCAGATAGGGCACCACACCCTGACCACCCTTGCTGTCGAGGATGATCTTGTCGGTGCCACCGAGCACCCGTTCCATGGTCTCCAGGAACATGCGGCGGCGCGTCACCTCGGGCGCTTTGGCATACTCGTCATAGATCTTGAGGAAGCGCGCGGCCTGGCCGGACGCCTCCTGTACGGTCTGTTGCTTGTAGCCCTCGGCACCCTGAAGGGTGCGCTCACCCTCGCCACGCGCTTCCGGCACTATGCGGTTGGCATAAGTGTACGCCTCGTTCTGCAGCCGCTCCTTGTCGGCACGCGCAGCCTGGACATCACGGAAGGCATCGATCACCGGCGTCGGTGGGTCGACCTTCTGCAGCTGCACCTGGTCAATGCGGATGCCGGCGCCGTAGCTGTCGAGCGTGTCCTGCATCAGCTTCTGAACAGCTGCCTCGGTTTTCTGCCGCGCCTCGGTGAGAATGGGCTGGATGTTGGACTGGCCAACGATCTCGCGCATGGCGCTTTCAGCCACTTCCTTGACCGTGACCTCTGGGTTTTGGATGTTGAACAGGTATTCGGCAGCGTCCCTGATGCGCCAGTAGACCACGAAATCCACGTCGACGATGTTCTCGTCGCCCGTGAGCATCAGGCTCTCTTCGGGCACGTCACGTATTCCGCCAGCGTACCCGCGGCCAGTGCCAACGCCTGTGCGCATGCCGACCTCGATGATGTTCTGCCGGGTTACCTTCGGCAAGCGCACCTCCTCGATCGGATAGGGCAGTCTGAAATGCAGCCCCGGCGGCTCCTGGCGGATGAACTGACCAAAGCGCATCACCACGCCGAGCTCGTCGGGGTTGACGCGAAACGCGAACGCATAGAAGCAAACCAAGCCAACCAGTGCTGCCGCCAGCAGCGCGATCAGAGGGCCAGGTAGCCCAGAGCCCGGCATCACCTGCTTGAGGCGATCCTGGCTGCGCTTCAGCAGCTCCTCGAGGTCCGGCTGATGGCCTCCGGAGGGACCGGAGCCCCACGGGCCGCCGCCTCCTCCCCCTCCGCCACCTTTCCAACCGCCTCCCTGATTGCTCCACGGCATATGTGCTGCCCTTTGTCTCCAACGTTGGAGGATCGGATACGAAACGGCGCTGGCCGCAACGGCCAGAACCTCATCCGATCGCCCCTTTTAAGGAAATTCCACTGCCTGACCAGCTTATAGGGCATGCGCCCCAGCCTACGCAAACTCTGGACAGGAAGTTGGTAAGACGGGAGCCGAGTTCAAGCGTCCCGCAGCGGAGGGAGGCCGCTTTTGGCGGCGTTTCGTACACAAATCATGGTGTCGCCACAGTTTGGCACGACCGAAAACGGCCCCTACTTTGTATACGCACTTGCTGTCGGCAACGCCGTATGGGGCTGCTTGGACTGACCTAGCCTGCCAACTCCGGCACCACCCAGAGCGGTGCCTCACCGCGCTGAACACGCTGCACGTTGTCGAAGGCGTTGCGGAACCTGGCCACGTGATTGTCCGACGTCGGGCCGGCAAAATGTGCCGTCAGCACCACGTTCTCGAGTTTGAGCAGCGGATTGTCTGCGGGTGGCGGTTCCTGATCGAACACGTCGAGGCCGGCGCCGAACAGCTTGCCGGCACTCAGCGCGCGATGCAACGCCGGTTCGTCGATGACCGGCCCGCGGCAGGTGTTGACCAGGATTGCCGTCGGTTTCATCAGTGCCAGCTCCGCCAGCACCGATCATACCGCGTGTGGAAGCGTTGAGCGGCACGTTGAGTGACACAAAATCCGAGCTTCGCAGCAGCTCGCGCAGCAGGCGGAAGCGCACGCCGAGCGCATCTTCCTCCGCCTCGCTCAATCGTGCGATGTCATAATACTGCACGCGCATGCCGAAGGCCTGGGAAAGGCGCGCCACCTTCTTGCCGATCGCACCGAGACCCACGATGCCGAGCGTCTTGTTGAACAGCTCGAACATCTGTGGCGCCGGACCATTGCCGCGCCAGCGGCCGGCAGCCACGTTGCGGTGCTGCCAGATGACCTTGCGGGCGACCGTCAGCATCAGCATCACGGCGTGCTCGGATACCGAGATGGCATTGGCGCCGCCGTTGTTGCAGACCGGGACACTGGCCCGCCGCGCCGCCTCCAGATCCACGTTGTCATAACCCGCGCTCAACAGCTGCACGAGTTTCAGCCCGGGCGCCGCACGATAGAAGGCATCATCCATTTTCACATGCGGGTAGCAGACCATGTACTCCGCCTTGTCGAGGACACTCTTGATGTCCACCCCCCCCGCGCCCGCGAGCGCCAGCTCGAAGCCCGACGGCGCCATCTCGCGGGCAAGCTCGCCGGTTTCGGCCGAAGGCGGCACGACAATGATCCTTGAACTCATACAGCACTCCTCCGTCGGGATTTTTTCTGCCGGACAGCAGCTTACGCGTGATCCGAACGCCTGCCACCGGGGCCGGCTTGCAGGGCGGGATACCCATCGTAGCGTTCATCCTGAACCGCGGAAAGCGCCCGATGCGGCTCCCTGAAACGCTGTTTCCAAGGTAACATTGTATGATGGTGCAGTCTGGATAAGGTCTACCCATCATCAGGCTGATCTAAGGAGGGCCGAGCCGGATGGCAGGCAGTGCCAACAGAACCGACCTCCGCCGAACCTTGCTGCGATGTATGGTTGCCGTGCTGGCATTGAGCTTCACGGAGACACCGGCATCGGCACAAGAAAAGCCCTCGCTCAAGGAGATCCTCGGGCGGGCGCAATCGGAGTCAGAGCGCAAGGCGGTTGAAGATTTGATCGGCAAGCTGCGGGGCAAGGCGCCGCAGCCCAAACCGCAAACACCGGAGATCGGCAAACCGGTCCCGCCAAACGCCGAACCCAAACAAGGCGAAGATCATAGAGCCGCTGACGAGCGGCCAGAGAAAGCCGCGACCACCACCTCCTCGCAGACCGCGACGGAGATGCCTGCGGCGACCGGCAAACCATCTCTGCCAACCGAGAGCAACCCGTCGGCGGCGATGACCAAGACGCAGACTGAACAGCCGGCCGCCTCAACCAAGGAGGAACCGTCGCAACCAAAGGTCGTCGCCAAGCCCGTATCGGAAGCGGCCGACGTCGCTGTAGAGAAGGCCGAGCGCAGCCAGCTTCCGAGCGTGGATCTGGAAGTTCTGTTCGAGTACAAATCGGCGGAGTTGACGCCGGCGGCAGTCGAGACCTTGACCACCCTCGGTCGCGCTCTGACCGATGAGCGGCTGGCTGGCGGCGCATTCCTGATCGGCGGGCACACGGATGCCAAGGGCGGCGCCGACTACAACCTGCACCTATCGCAGAGGCGAGCTGAAGCAGTGCGGCAGTTTCTGATTGCAACCTTCGCCATTGAAGCCAACAGGCTTACGGCCAGGGGCTTCGGAGAACGCTACCTCAAGAACCCGCAGCGGCCGCGCTCGGAGGAAAATCGGCGCGTACAGATCGTCAATGTATCGCCCCAGGCGGCTCGCTGAGAACTCAGCGTTACCCGCTAGCACCGATACCTCTGATGTCGCCGCGCGGAAGCGGACGGTCGTCTTCATCGGAAAACGTCAGAATGCTTGCCGGCAGGTCGCGGCCACGTGCCACTGCAATCACCTGCATGGGTTCGCCGACCCCGCGCACATTGACCGTCGTCGAGGACAGGAAGTCGTCGAGGCAGCCGGCGTGGCCGGCCACTTCTGCCGACATAACGATCTGACAGTCGCGCTCCTTGGAGAGGGCTTCGAGCCGGCTCGCCACATTGACCGCATTGCCCACCACTGTGAGATCGACGGCCTCTCCATAACCAATACGTCCGAGGAGCAAGGGACCTGCATGAATGCCCATGCCGACCCGCAGAGGCCGGCCGACCTCGGCGCCGAGCTTGGCGTTGACATGATCGAGAGCCAGATCGATCGCCCGCGCCGCTCGCAGTGCCTGGCGGCAACCTGCCTCTACGCCCTGATGCTGACCGAAAATGGCGAGCAGACCATCGCCCAGGAACTTGTCGATCCAGCCGCTGTGGGTGTGGATCGCCGCTCCAGTCGCGGCGAAAAACTCATTCAGGATGAATACAATATCGTAGGGCAGACGACTTTGTGAAAGCTGCGTGAATTCCCGCAGGTCGAGAAACATCACGGCCAGTGGCCGCTCCGCGCCGGCCGCGTCGGCTTCCTGAATGTCCACGGCCTGCGGTCCTGTACTGACGGGGCGCAATAGACGTGTGACGGTCAATCCGTGCTCGGGCCTCACCTGACACGCGAGACGCACGTTCTTGGGCGCGGCGATGCTGGCGAGCGTGATAGCCTCAGGGTAGGTCGGCGGGGGCAACGTCCCGGCGCCGTCATCGATGCGCACGCGGCACGTCGAGCAGCGAGCACGACCGCCACACACCGAGGCATGCGAGATACCGTGCATACGGCTGATCTCCAGCAGCGTCGGCCCCCGCGCCACACGCACGGTCGGTCCCCCTATGTAGCGGATCGACATCTTGGGCAAGGTGCTGAGCGCGTAGTAGCGCCAGGCAATGATGGCACCCACCAGACCCAACAAACCTGCAAAGCCGGCACGGACCAGAAACCTGTAGTTCGCGAGAGCGTCGTTGTCAGCGGCATTGGGCCAGCTCGTGAGCTGCTTGACCTGCGCCAGCATCTGCGGGTCTTCGATGAGCTGCGCCACGGCGCGGCCGGAAACCATGAAGCCGCTGAGTGCGGCTAGTGGCAGCGTAATGGCGACAAACAAAAGCACCGGCTGGGCCGCGCGATAAGGCGTATAGAGGCGTAACCAGTAGTGCACGCCGATGCAGCCGTGCAGCCAGACCAGCAGCAGCAGGGTGCTCTGCAGAAGGGCGCTCGCTGGCCACAACCGAGCCAGCTCGTAAAGGTAGTTGTCGTTGACGCCGAAGAAAACGTGAGCAATGCGCGTGTTGACGATATGCGGCAGGAGCAGGAAGGGAATGGTGAGCCCAAGCGCGATCTGGATCAGCTCCCACGGCGGCAGGCGCAGCGTAGAACGGTTGGCCAGCTTGAACAGCGCGAGCGTCATATGCGTAACGAGCGCAGCCAGAAGCAGAAATGTGCCCACCACAGAGCGCGTCACCAGCGTGCGCCAGCTCTGGAACTCGTGCATGGTCTCGAGATGGATGAGACCGAGCGCGTGGTTGAGAAAATGTGTGGTGGCGAAGGCAAACAAAATGAGCCCGGAGAAAATCCGCAGCCGCTGAGTGACGTCTCCTCGCAGCAGGACGTGCATGTCCGGATTGCCCTGGGCAGGTCAGAGGTCCGGCAGAATAAGCCTTTCCGAGCTGGGCTTGAAGGGCAAACCCGACCCATATGCAACCCATTCGCGTTAAAGTACAGGGCGGCCCACCCGGAGCTAGTTTGCCGCTTTGCGATACACCCTCAATGACTTGTAGTCCGGCTCAGGGGTAACCAGACGCTCGGCTACGAGCCGGACAGCGACTGCCTCTGCCTTGTCGAAAGCAAAAGATCCGGAAAAGAACAGCACACGTCCACCCGCGTTGAGCTTGCCGACAAGCAGTTCGGCGACCTCGAAATCGGTTAGCGCGCCATATGCGTCGTTCTTCTCGGTGCGGAACTCGCCAGTGTGAAACAGGGTGACGAAGTCGAACGGCGGCAGGAGCCGGGCGTCGAGCTGGTAGATATCGCCGAACAAGGCCTTGTAGGTGCGGCCGACTTCGGGCCGCTCGACTACCAGCTTGATGTAGTCGTTGTATTCCTGCGGCGAGGCCGTGATGCCGAGCACGGCATTGTGGCTGCCGTTCTCTGCGGTTCGGATGCCAACCACATGATGGCCGCCGGTGCCGAAATGGAAGATCGAGGCGCCGGTCACCTTTTCCTGCTCGAGGTACTCCAGGAAATGCACATCGCACGGACACTGCTTCTCGTCGAGAAACCAGTTCACGTCCCAGATGTTCATGGCCATGGATGGCCTCCTGCTCCTTATGGTACGCCGAGCGCCGCGCTGGACCGCAGGATCGATCCGCCAGACCTCGTCTCGAGTGTCAGGCGGCGCTCGTGCAGACCTGCGGCGCGCTCGCGCTGTCCGAACGTCAGCACGGCCGCATGTGGCAGCTCGGCTGTAATCAGATTGAGGAGTGCGCTCTGCGCCTCCGCCTCGAGCGCCGACAAACTGTCGTCGATCACCACCACGTCCGGGCTGTGCAGCAGGATACGTGCAACGGCAATGCGCTGACGCTCGCCGCTGCCGAGGATCTGATCCCACCGATCCTCGTCGCCGAGGCGATGCGCAAGATGCTGCAAACCTGTGCTGGCCAGGACCTCCATCAGACGGTCGTCTCCTGCCGGATTTTCATTGAACGGATAGAGCAGGGCAGCCCTGAGCGTTCCCATGGGCACGTACGGCTTCTGTGGCGCCACCATGATCTTCAGACTGCGCGGGCTTTCTACTCGGCCGCGACCCCACGGCCACAAGCCGGCGATCACGCGTACCAACGCGGTCTTGCCGGTGCTGGAGTTGCCGGTGATGCCGATCCTGTCACCCGGCGCAATCGACACGCTGGCGCTGTTGACAAGTGCCCGGCCGGCCGGATCGAAGACACTGACACCCGCCAGGTGCAAGGCTGCGTCTGGGCTCGCAGTTGCGGCGATGCCGGAGTCCTTGAGCTCCGCGCGACTGAGATCGGCCGCCTCGCAGGCGTCGGCCAGGACCATGACGCGGCGGGCAGAAGCGTAGCACTCGGCGATGCGGTTGTAGTTGTCCACCAGCCATGAGATGGCCATCTGCACCTGCACGAACGCGCCCGCGAGCTGGGTCACCTCGCCAAGCGAAAGCTCGCCTGAGAAATACTTCGGGGCGGCGAAGAACAGCGGCACGATCGGGATCATCGGACCGCTGGAGTTGGTAATCCAGGTCAGGCGCCCGTGTTGGCGCACGATTGCAAGCCAGCGAGTCACGACGGTGTCGTAGGCAGCGGTGAATGTCTGCTTCTCGCTGGCGGCACCGCGCAGCAAGGCAATGCTTTCGGAGTTTTCCCTGAGTCGCATGAGCGCGAAGCGGAAGATGCCTTCAGCCTCATTCTTGCGTGCGAAGCAGGAGACCAGCGGCCGTCCCACGTACAGCATCAGCCCCGACATGAGAGCACCATAAGCCAGCGCCACGATCACCATGTAGGCAGGAACCGCGACCCTGGCGCCTCCAACCTCGACATGGAGCGAGCCGCCGACTGTCCACAGGATGCTGATGAAGGCGGCAGCGCCGGTGAGAGCGGAGAACAGTCCGATCGCCAGGTCGACGAGCGGCTCGGTGGCCCAGCGGGTGTCGTCGGCGATGCGGTACTCGGGGTTGGCGGGCTCGGTGTGCGTTACACCCAGGTGGTAGTACCGATCGCGGATGAGCCAGGTATCGAGCAGACGCCCGACGATCCAAGCGCGCCAACGCACCTGCAATGTCTCGCGCGTCAGGACAATGCCGACACCGACAGCCGCCATCAACGCGATGATGGCAGCGAACACCAGAACCGCAATGGCGGCAGTTTCGGCGTCTTTGCGCTCCAGCGCGTCGAAAAACCACCGGTTCCATCGGTTGAGGGCAACGGTGGCGGCAAGACTGAGCAACAGGAAGGCACCGAGCCCGAGCGTCAGCAACCAGGCCGTTCTTGCCGTCTCGCCCTTCCAGAATCCGCCAGAGAAGCGGGCAAAGGCCCTGGCTACGGCAGAATCAAGCCTGAGACCAATCGACTCGCCTGAGGTCTGTTCACTGGAACTCATGGCAGCGGTCCGTTGGCGGATGGGTGTACAGGGGCGTCGACGAGGAAAGCGAGCGAGTCGGTCAACCCGCAAAGCCAGGCGCCCCGATGGCAGGCAACCTTCGCCGTGGCGCTTAACGCATCAGGGCGGTGGAAGCCGTCGCCACCAAAAAGGATCACCGCGCCTCCACTAGGCCCGAGTCGATGAGGCGCCGATGAAACGCCAGGATCTCGTCGCGGCGCGCACAACCGTAATAGCGGCCAGCGCAAACATCCATCAAGCGCAGACGCTCGCGCCACGCGTCCGAGAGGGGCAGACCAGCCTGCTGCAATACAACAGCTCCAAGATAAGCGACGTCCAGGGTCTCGTGCGACGGCAGACCGGGTAGGGCATAGTTGAGGGCATCGACGGCATAGTACGTGATGAGGCCGATAGACTCCATGCTGAGCTTGATGTCCTCGACCTCGTTGCTCTCGTTGAAGCCGAGCAGCATGCGGGTCGCCATGGGATGGTGGTCCCCGTAGTGAACGATGAGGAATAACTCGTTGGGAAAGCGTCGCCCGAGCTCGGATCGCAAGAATTCGTAATCGAGCTTCGCGATGCCGATGCGCCGCAAATACTCGTGCATTTCGGGATGCGTGCCGGGTCCCCCGCCGGGTACACCGATTTCAGGATGGAAAGGCTCGTTGTAGGGCCAATGGCCCGACATGGTTTGGATGTAAGTGAAGAGAGGCTTCTCTTGCGTACGGATGTGCCGCTCCATCTCATCCAGCGCATTGAGATAGTAGAACTGGTCGCGCTCCATGACGCTGCGCGCCTTCTGCGTGGTCAGATCGAAAATCTCCTTCAGGCCGATAGCCTCGTAGAAGCGGGCGTTCGACACGAAATTCTTGAGCATCGGGTAGAAGAGAACGTTGCGGTATCCGCAATGAAGAAGCCATTCGGGCAGCGTCTCGCGCACCTTGCCGGCGAGAAGCGACTGCACGAAATGGCGCATCCCGCCGAACGACTGCGTCGACATTCCGGCCAGAATCGAGAATTCTGTGAGCCAGGAGGCGCCGCCGTAAGTCTCGACACGCAGCCGATGCTGCTTGCCGTCTCTGGATTTGAAGAGCTCATCGAGACCGCGGTCATACTGCAACGTCGGAAACAGCCCGGGCTGCACCACGGATTCCTGGTGGATCAGCACGATGTGCGGTGGCTTCCTGGCTGGAAGGCACGCCGCAGACGCACTGAAGAGACGCCCCGGCGCACTGGGGGCCGCCTCGACGAGGTGGCCGCGCCAAAGGGTCTCGAGTGTCTCCGACCATGACGAGAAAAAGGAGGAGACGTAGAGCGCCTCCCAATAGAACAGCGTGTGGGGCCGCTCGCCTTTGAAGGAGGCTCCCAGCACGGCCAGAACAGCGAAGACCGCCGCGGCAGCTCCGGAACGGAGGCGACCGATCCTGGTACTATCGAGGCGGAAAGCGAGCCAGCAGACGAGGATGCAAGCCGCCACGCCGAGCAACAGGGCCAACACGTACAGGCGGGCGCCACTCCACAGGTAGCTTATCGTCGACCACGAGGTCAGGTAGAAGATGAAATCATAGGCATGCAGGATCATCCCCAAGGTCTCGAGCTTCGCGCGTGCAATCCCAACCACGAGCACGACAAGTGAGGCCGTCAGCGCCGTAGCGAACAGAAGCCGTCGCGTCGCCAGGACGAGAAGCGAAGCGATGAGCAACGTAGTTGCAGCGGTGAACAGGACGTTGGAGGGAAACCCCTCCGATTGCCAGAAGTAGCCGAGAATGACACTCGAAGTCGCAGCCGCGATGGCGCGGATCACAGATGGCCGCAGTTGCCGGCGTTCTTGGAGCACCACTGGCAATGCAGCTTGACGCCCATCGGACTCGCGTAGGCCGGCCGTCTGATCCGTCATTGTACGCCTGCACGAGCCCTATCGTCATAAAACTGTCATATGCTCAATAACTGGGATGAACGCAGGATGAAAGGGGCGCACTGACAATTCTGCTTAACTGCCTTCGGCTGCAGGCTGGTGTTGCCGAAAAGGATTGATGACCCACGAAACGCAACAGAGCGGGAGTGGAAGAGAGCAGTCATGACCGGCACTGCGCCAAGGAAGGTAGCAATCGTAACCGGAGCTGCCCGAGGCATCGGGGCAGCAATCGCGCAACGCCTCGGACAGCTTGGGTGGATGGTGGCAGGCGCCGACATCACCGGTGTCGGCACGGTTGTGGCTGCCACAGGCGGATTGGGCGTGGTTTGCGACGTCGGCGAGGAATCTGGTGTTGAACGCCTAGTCTCGGAGACGCGGAGGCACGCGGGCGGATCGATGCCGTCGTTTGCAACGCGGGCATCAACGCCAACGGCCCCTTGCAGGGCACAACGACCGAGGCCTGGAACCGCGTGCTGGCGGTCAATTTGACCTCGACTTTTCTCCTCTCTCGCGCTTGCGAGATGGATCTGCGGACGGCCAAGGGCGCCATGGTCACCATTGCCTCGACCCGGGCACACATGTCAGAGCCCGATACGCTCGCCTATTCGGCCAGCAAAGGCGGGCTCCTGGCGCTTACGCATGCCCTCGCCCTCACCTTGGCGCCCGATGTCCGCGTCAACTGCATCTCGCCCGGGTGGATACATACCGGCAAGTCGGATGCGCCGCGGCCGTTGGACCATGCCCAGCATCCGGCCGGTCGGGTTGGGCAACCGGACGATGTAGCCGGTGCCGTGGCCTATCTGCTGTCGGACGAGGCGCGATTTCGTGACCGGTGCCGAGCTGATCGTGGACGGCGGGATGACGCGCAAGATGATCTACGAGCATTGAGGCTTTCACCTGCCGCCGGGAACGTCATTGTTGGTAAAGCGTTGGGATTTGCTCGATCCATACGTCTGCAACGGGCAGATCACCGCAGCTTCCAATGACGGACATGCACGGGTGGCCACAGTGGACCAAGTGAGCCCAGCGCCTGCCTCAATCATCGAGACCGACATCCCTGCACGGCTGGATCGCCTGCCGTGGGGCCGGTTTCATACACTGGTCGTGGCAGCTTTGGGAATCACCTGGATCCTGGACGGGCTCGAGGTGACTCTGGCCGGCGCGGTTGCGGGGGTTTTGAAGCAAAGCCCCGTTTTGAACTTCAGCAATACGGATGTCGGCTTGGCTGGTGCAGCCTACTTGGCAGGTGCAGTGGTGGGCGCAATCTTCTTCGGCTGGCTGACCGACCGCCTCGGACGCAAGAAGCTTTTTTTCATCACGCTTGCCGTCTACCTCACGGCCACGGCCGCCACCGCCTTCTCGTGGAATTTCTGGAGCTTTGCCGTCTTTCGCTTTCTCACTGGCGCCGGCATCGGCGGCGAATATGCAGCTATCAACTCGACGATTCAGGAGCTCATTCCCGCCCGCGTGCGCGGTTGGACCGATCTCGTCATCAACGGCAGCTTTTGGTTGGGAGCCGCGTTGGGTGCAGCTGGGTCGATCATCCTGCTAGATCCGGCCCTATTCGCTGCAGATACAGGATGGCGGCTGGCGTTTCTGATCGGCGCCGCCCTGAGCGTCATCATCTTCTTCATGCGCATGTGGCTTCCCGAGAGTCCGCGCTGGCTGATGACGCATGGCCGCGCCGAGGAAGCGCGAGCCATCGTCTCGGACATCGAGGCACAATTCGTTCGGCAGGGTCACATCTTGAGCGCAGAGCCGCTGCCGCTCATACGATTGCGCGCACGCTCTCACACACCCTTATCGGAAGTGTTTGCGACCCTATTCCATGCACAACGGCAGCGCACGTACGTCGGGCTCACCCTGATGGCGGCACAAGCCTTCTTCTATAACGCCATCTTCTTCACCTACGCTCTGATGCTGACGGATTTCTACGGCGTGCCGGCGGAAAGCGTGGGCTGGTACATCCTGCCGTTCGCTCTCGGCAACTTCCTTGGCCCACTGCTGCTTGGCCGCCTATTCGACACGATCGGCCGCCGGCCGATGCTCGCATTCACCTACGCCATGTCCGGCGTGCTTCTCGCCGGCACCGGGTATCTGTTCGCGCGCAACCTCGTCTCGGTCGAGGTGCTCACGCTGGCGTGGATGGTCATCTTCTTTTTCGCATCTGCGGCAGCGAGCGCGGCCTACCTGACAGTCAGCGAGACGTTTCCGCTGGAGATCCGTGCGCTCGCCATCGCCTTCTTCTATGCCATTGGCACGGGCGTCGGCGGCATCTTCGGCCCATGGCTGTTCGGCGTTCTGATCGAGACAGGCTCACGGGCCAGCGTCTTCGCCGGTTATCTGCTCGGAGCGTTTCTGATGCTGGTTGCGGCAGGCGTTGCCGCACGTTGGGCGGTTGCCGCCGAGCGCAAACCTCTGGAGACGGTATCGCGGCCGCTCGCCTCTGTAGATTGACACTCAAGACGCACGGATTGGGGACGCAAGCCTAAAGCTACAGGAGGTGGCTACGATCGACCCCGTGTCTCCCTTTGCAGCGTCCGTAGGACTACAGTCCCGCCCAATGCGCGATCATGCGCCGGCGCATCGCCGCATCGGGCAGCCGGCCCAGACCCGCGGCGACGTTGTCGCGTGCGTGATCGGGCCTGGCAGTACCCGGGATCACGCAGGTCACGGCGGGATGGCCAAGGATGAATTTCAAATAGAACTGCGCCCAGCTCGTGCAATCGAACTCGGCCGCCCACTCGGGCACGGTTTTGCCCTTCGATTGCGCGAACAAGGAGCCACTGTCGAACGGCTGGTTGACGATGACGCTGACGCCGCACTCGGCGGCGAGCGGCAACAGCCGCGCCTCAGCCTCGCGCCGGTTGATGGAATAGCCGAATTGGAGAAAGTCCACCGGCTCGGTCTTTATGATGGCGGCAAGATCGTCGAGCGCCGGCACGGTGTAATGCGTGAGGCCGATATAGCGATAGCGCTTCTGCTCCTTCCAGGCGCGCAGCGTTTTCAGGTGCACCCGCCAATCGACCAGATTGTGGATCTGCATGAGGTCGATGACCGGCGCCTGAAACTTGGCGAACGAGCTATTCATCTGGGCGGCACCGGACGCCTCGCCGCTGGTCCAGACCTTGGTGGCGAGGAAAGCTTTGTCGTGTGCCTTCATGTCCTTGAGGAGCGTGCCGACCACCGCCTCGGCACGGCCATACATGGGCGAGCTGTCGATGACGCGACCACCCGCTTCGAACAGAATGGAGAGAACCTGCTTGCGCTGGTCGAGCTCGGCGAGACCATTGCCGACATCAAAGGTCTGCCAGGTGCCGATGCCGACCACGGGAAGCGGCTCTCCGGTGCGCGGGATCGGGCGTGTCAGCATTCTCGCGCTCCCGCTTGGTTGTGCCGCAGCCAGCGAAGGTAGCAGGGCGGTGGCCACGCCCAGAATGCCGAGGCGGACGGACTGACGGCGTGAAACCTCGACGTTGCGGGCGATCATAGAACCTTCCATGCGGTGCAGCCAATTGGGCGCGGAGACTGTAAACTTGGGATGCGTGGCGGCGCGGCGCAACTCATCGGCTCTGTCGGCACGAGCGCGAAACCAAAATGCGATGAGTTGCAACGAAGCACATGCGCATGTCCTGGCTCATTCTGACAATCCTGCTGCTGGCGGTGCTCGCGGGGATGGGTTTCGCCGCGTGGTACTCGCTGGCGGTGCCCGGTCGGCCGCACGAGGGTCCGTTGCCGTCGCTGACAGCGGAGGAGCAGAAGGTGGCGGGTCTGCTCGAGCAGCATGTCACAGCCATCGCGAGCGTGCCGCATAATGTGCGCCACTACGACGCGCTGGAGCGCTCGGCACGCCATATCGAAGAGACGCTGCGCAGTCTCGGGTATTTGACCACGCCGCAGGTCTTCACGAGCGCAGGCCGCGCGGTGCGCAACATCGAGGCAACGCGCGAGCCGGCACGGGCGAGAGGCGATACGAGTACGCTAGTGCTCGGCGCACACTATGATTCCTTCGGGGATGCACCTGGCGCCAACGACAACGGCACAGGAACCGCAGCCGTGCTCGAGCTGGCGCGGCTGTTACGAGATTGGCAGCCGAAAGAAACGCGCCTGCGTTACGTGTTGTTCGTCAACGAGGAGCCGCCCTACTACCGCACAGAGGACATGGGCAGCCTGCATTACGCCCGCCTGCTAGCCGAACGCAGCGAGCGTGTGCGAGGCATGATCTCTTTCGAAACCTTGGGGGCGTTCTCCGACTCGGCGGGCACACAGCGCTATCCGCCGCCGTTCGGCATGATATTCCCTTCGACCGCGAATTTCGTGGCGCTCGTCGCCCTGCCCGCCTCGCGCAGCTTCCTGCACACCGTCATGGGCTCGTTCCGGCAGCACGCGGCTTTCCCGACGATCGGCGGCGTCGCGCCGGACCTCGTGCCCGGCATCGGCTGGTCGGACCATTGGGCGTTCGCCCAGCATGGCTTCCCTGCCATGATGGTCACAGACACGGCGCTGTTTCGCTATGCGCACTATCACCTGCCGAGCGACACGCCCGACAAGATCGACTACAGCAGGCTGGCGCGCATTACCAAAGGCTTCGAGCGCGTCGTGCGCGAGCTGGCGCCTTGAGCGAGCGCCATTGAACTGCTCGGATGCGGACGCCTATTCTGTGACAAGAGCGAAAGAACCTCGGGGAGAGAACGCAATGGCCGGGATGCTTGAGGGAAAGGCGGCGCTGATCACGGGCGGTGGCCGTGGCATTGGACGCGCCACTGCCGTTCTGTTCGCCAAGGAAGGAGCACGAGTTGCTGTCGCCGATCTATCGAAAGACGGCCTTCAGGAGACTGTGGCGCTGATCAACAAGGCCGGCGGACCGGCGACATCGATCGTGGCCGACATGACGAAGCCCGACGATGTGGCGGCGATGGTGACGGCAACCGTCAAGGCCTACGGCCGGCTCGATTGTGCCTTCAACAACGCTGGCATTGCCGCGTTGAGCGTTGGGGCAGGCGGCAAGAAGATGCCCGAGTGGGGTGACGCCGCCTTCGACCGCATGATCGATGTCAACCTCAAGGGTGTGTGGCTCTGCATGTGCCGCGAGCTGGAACAGATGGCCAAACAGGGTTCCGGCGCTATCGTCAACACCGCGTCGATTGCTGGGCTGATCGGCATTCCCACCTCATCGGCCTACGTCGCGAGCAAGCATGGCGTGATCGGGCTCACCAAGACGGCCGCCATCGAATTCGCCAAGCAGGGTATTCGCGTGAACGCCGTCTGCCCGGGATTTATTGAAACAGACATGACGAAGGAGGTCATGGCGCGGCGTGGGCCCGAGCTCATGCAGATGGTGCCCTTCGGCCGCATGGGGCGGGCCGAGGAGATCGCCGAGATGGTGTGCTGGCTATGCTCGGATCGCGCGTCCTATGTGAGCGGGTCATCTCATGTCGTGGATGGCGGCTTCACCGCAGTGTGAAGCCGCACGAATCCATCAACGTTTATTGGCCTTGCGCCAGGCTGCGAACTCCGTCCGCGTCCGCTCCTCTGATGCCGGGTAGAGGCCGACAATCGAGCGGCCCTTTCGCACTTCCTCGATGACGAAGTCCTCGAAGGCAGTCATCTCGACGGCCTCGTCGGCGATCTCGTCGGCCAGGTGCGCCGGTATGACGACAACGCCCTCGCCGTCGCCGACGACCACGTCGCCGGGGAACACCGGCGCATCGCCGCAGCCGATCGGCACATTGACGTCGACAGCCTGATGCACAGTCAGATTGGTCGGCGCGGACGGCCGGTTGTGGTAGGCAGGCATGGTCAGCTCGGCGATCTCCGGCGAGTCGCGAAAACCGCCGTCAGTCACTACGCCGGCGACCCCGCGCTTCATCAGGCGAGTAACCAGGATGCCGCCAGCCGAGGCCGCGCGCGGATCTTTGCGACTGTCGATAACCATCACCGCGCCTGGCGGACAATCCTCGATCGCCTTGCGCTGCGGGTGACTGCGATCGAGGAAGACCGTGATCGGGTTCAGATCCTCGCGCGCCGGAATGTAGCGCAGTGTAAAGGCCTCACCGACCATCGGAGCGGCCTTCGGGTTCAGCGGATGCACATCTTGGATGTACTGCTGGCGCAGTCCGCGCTTGAAGAGCGCAGTGCACAGCGTCGCCGTGCTGACGGTCTTGAGCTTCTCGCGGGTCTCGGGCTTGAGCGGCATGAGAAATCTCGCGTTTCTGGCAGTGGACGATCGATCTGCAAGCCCCGTATACCAGCAGACCGGCTCCGGCTACCATTCCGATCCTGCAACGAGCTGCACGGGGCACCGGAGGAAACGTCATGCCCGCCATGGATCTCGGAATGAGCGATCGGGTGAAGCCGCTCGTCGAGCAGGTGCGCGATATGGTGCGCAACGACATCATTCCCCTGGAGGGGGAATACGACGCCGAGATTGGGCGGGGCGGGGACCGCTGGCAGCACACTCCGCGCATGGAGGAGATCAGCGAGGGCTTGAAAACCAAAGCCAGAGCCAAGGGCTTGTGGAACTTCTTCCTCACGCATTCACGCAAGGGCTTCGGGCTCAACACAGTGGAATATGCCTATCTCGCCGAGGAACTGGGCTGGTCACGGCTGGCGCCGCAGGCCTTCAACTGCTCCGCTCCCGACACCGGCAACATGGAGGTATTGGAGAAGTACGGCTCCGAGGCTCAGAAAAAGGCGTGGCTGGAGCCACTGCTCGACGGCAAGATCCGCTCGGCCTTCATCATGACGGAGCCCAACGTGGCGTCATCCGACGCCACCAACATCGCCACCGAAGCCAGGCTGGAAGGCGATGAATGGGTCATCAACGGGGAGAAATGGTTCTCGTCCGGCGCCGGCGACCCGCGCTGCAAGATCTATATCGTGATGGTGAAGACCAATCCCGATGCACCCAAGCACCGGCAGCATTCCCAGATCCTGGTCCCGGCCGGCACCAAGGGCGTGAACATTCTCCGCCCCTTGAAGATCTATGGCCACGACCATGCGCCGCACGGACACATGCACGTTAGGTTCGAGAACTGCCGCGTACCCAAGGACAACATGATCCTCGGCGAGGGGCGCGGCTTCGAGATCAGCCAGGGGCGGCTGGGACCGGGCCGTATCCACCACGCCATGCGCGCCATCGGCCAGGCAGAACGGGCCCTGGAAGCCTTGTGCCGGCGCTCTCTCTCACGTGTTGCTTTCGGCAAGAAGCTCGCCGAGCTCGGCGCCAACTACGACATCATTGCCGAGGCTCGCATGGAGATCGAGCAGGCGCGGTTATTGTGCCTCAAGGCAGCATGGATGATGGATAATGCGCCGGCAACCGAGGCGCGCATCTGGATCTCCCAGATCAAGGTGGTGGCGCCGCGCATGGCGCTGAAGGTCATCGACGAGACCGTGCAGATGCACGGAGGCATGGGCGTGACGCAGGACACGCCGTTCGCCATGGCATGGACCTACATGCGCACGCTGCGCCTCGCCGACGGACCCGATGCCGTGCACCGGCGCGTGATCGGACGGCATGAGCTCAAGCGCTACACCAACGAGAAGACCTGAAAGATTTTCGAGATCGAATGAGCACGACACCGGCACCTGATCCGACCTACATCGATCAAGCGTCCCTAGGGCGCTACCTGTCGGCACACCTGACGGGATTCAGGGGCCCGCTCGAGGCGGAGAAATTTGCCGGCGGACAGTCCAACCCGACGTTCCGCATCAGAACGCCCGGCAAGACTTACGTGCTGCGCCGCAAGCCACCTGGGCAATTGCTGAAATCAGCACACCAGGTCGATCGCGAATTCCGCGTCATGCAGGCGCTCAAAGACACCGACGTGCCCGTGCCGCGCATGCACCTGCTGTGCGAGGACGAGAGCGTGCTCGGGTCCATGTTCTTCGTCATGGAATTTCTTGAAGGTCGCGTCTTCTGGGACCCGGCCCTGCCGGAACTCACGAATGCGGACCGTAGCGCGCTCTACAATGACATGAACCGCATTCTGTCAGCGCTCTCGACCGTGGACCCGGCCAAGGTCGGGCTGGCCGAGTTCGGCAGGCCCGGTAGCTACTTTGCACGCCAGACCAAGCGCTGGACCGATCAGTACCGGGCGAGCGAGACCGTCACGATCCCGGAAATGGACATCCTCATCGACTGGCTCGGCCGCAACATGCCGGCCGACGACGGTCACATCTCGGTGGTGCATGGCGATTACCGCCTCGACAACATGATCTTTCATCCAACAGAGCCCAGGTGCCTGGCCGTGGTCGACTGGGAGCTGTCGACCCTCGGCCACCCGTTCTCGGACATCGCCTACCAGTGCATGCAATGGCGATTGCTCAACGAGGGTATTTTTCGCGGTCTCGGGGGCCGTGACCGCCCTGCACTCGGCATCCCGACCGAAGAAGAATACGTCGCCAAGTACTGTCAGCGCATCGGCATACCTTCTATTCCGATCTGGACCTTCTGCCTGGTCTTCAACTTCTTCCGGCTCGCCGCTATCATCCAGGGCGTCTACAAGCGTGGCCTCGACGGCAACGCATCCAACCGCGAGAGCGCACTGCAACGCGGCGCTGCTGTTCCGCAGATGGCGCGCATGGCGGTCGACCTCATCGAAAAGGTCGGGTGATGGGAGGCTCGATGCGAAGCATCGGAAGGAAGATTTGACGCGGGGCGTCGGAAGGACGGCTTGACGTCAAGATGGCGGCGGGATGCTCTTGCAGGAATCGGCACCTAGAAAACGGATGTGATTTTGACCTCGCAGCAAACGAACCAGAACAAGAAAGCAAAGCCGCCGCTCGAGGGCATCACCGTTGTGGAGCTGGGACACAGCGTGGCGGCACCTTACGCTGGCCTCATACTCGCCGATCTCGGCGCCCGCGTGATCAAGGTCGAGAACCCGAAGGGAGGCGACTATGCCCGCGGCTGGGGGCCTCCGTTCTGGAAAGATTTCTCGACGGTGTTCCTGTCCCTCAACCGCGGCAAGACCGGCATTACAGTCGATTTCTCCAGCGAGAAGGAAGCGGCCGCGCTGCGGAAGCTCATCCTCGAGGAGGCTGACGGCGTCATCCAGAATCTTCGGCCTGGCATCCTGGAGAAGTTCGGCTTGACGGCCGAGGCAATGCGAGCCGAGAAGCCCTCGCTGATCTGGTGCGACATCGGCGCCTTCGGCACGGCAGGACCGCTGGCCGCCAAGCCCGGCTACGATCCGCTGGCACAGGCCTCGACCGGCATTATGAGCGTCACCGGAGAAGGCGATCGTCCGCCTGTTCGGGTCGGCATATCTCTGATCGACATGGGCGCCGGCATGTGGACAGTGATCGGCTTCCTGTCGAGCCTGCTGGCCCAGCGTGCCGGCGGCAGCGGAGCGCACCTGGCAACGTCGTTATATGAGACCGGCCTTGCCTGGATGACCGTGCCTCTGGCCGGATACGAGGGCGCAGGCGACGTGCGTAAGCCCCATGGCTCGGGCACGGCCGAGATCGTGCCCTATCAAGCTTTCCAGGCAGCCGACGGATGGCTGATGATCGCGGCCGGCAACGATAACCTGTTCCGGCGCCTGTGCCGGGCCATCGGGCTCGATGAGCTGGCGGAGCATCCCGACTACGCCACCAACACGGCCCGCGTGATCAACCGCAATGTCCTGATCTCCCGCATCCAGGAAAAAGTGGCGCGCATCAACGCGGACGAGCTGGGGCGGATACTGGACGCGGCGGGCGTACCCAATGCCCCCCTGCTGGCGGTCGATCAGGTCGCTCGCCATCCCCAGACCGAGGCCGTGGGCATGTTGGCTCCGGCCATCGAGGGCGGACCGCGGCTGGTCGGCATCCCGATTTCGTTTGGAGGCCAGAGGCGGCGTGCCCTTGGATCAGCGCCGGCACTTGGCGAGCACAATGCGCAGGTGGGCCGCGACGCCAAGAAGCTGTAAGATCACCACAAGCCGCGTCGGCCGCATGACATGATTGCTACCTTGGAAGAGAAACGCACCCCATGACCAGCGTGCAAGAAGCTGGTGACGGCGACGTCGCCCTCACCATCGGACCGGACTATCCCGAGCTGCGCGATGCCGTGCGGCGGGTTTGCGCGGACTATCCCGCCGAGTATTGGCGCAAGCTCGATGACGTGCGCGGTTACCCTACGGAATTTGTCAAGGCGTTGACCGAGGCGGGCTTCCTCGGCGCGCTCATTCCCGAGGAGTATGGCGGCTCCGGCCTGCCGCTGCGCGCCGCGGCTGTCATCCTGGAAGAGATCAATGCGTCGGGTTGCGTTGCGAGCCCAGCCCACGCCCAGATGTACATCATGGGCACACTGCTGCGGCATGGAAATGCCGACCAGAAGCAGCGCTACCTGCCGAAGATCGCGTCAGGCGAGCTGCGGCTGCAGGCTTTCGGTGTCACCGAGCCCACCACGGGCTCCGACACGACGCAGCTCAAAACCCGCGCCGAGAAGAAGGGCAACGACCGCTACGTCGTTAATGGTCAGAAGGTGTGGACCAGCCGCGCGCTGCACTCCGATCTCATGCTGCTGCTGGCGCGCACGACGCCGGCCGACAAGGTGCAGAAGCGATCGGACGGGCTCTCGGTTTTTCTAGTCGATCTGCGCACGTCCGTCGGCAAGGGAGTGGAGATCAGGCCAATCAAGGCGCTGATCAATCACAACACCACCGAGGTGTTCTTCGACAATCTCGAAGTGCCGGCCGAGAACCTGATCGGTGAGGAGGGCAAAGGCTTCCGCTACATCCTCGATGGTATGAATGCCGAGCGCATCCTGGTCGCCACCGAGTGCATCGGTGACGGGCGGTGGCTGCTGAAGAAGGGCATCGACTACGCCAACGACCGCCGCGTGTTCGGGCGCGCGATCGGCCAGAACCAGGGCGTGCAGTTTCCGCTGGCGCGCGTCTATGCGGAGCTCGAGGCCGCCGATCTGATGTGCCGCCGGGCCGCGGCGCTGTTCGCCGCCGGCCAGCCGTGCGGCGCGGACGCCAACATGGCCAAACTGCTGGCGTCCGAGGCCACCTGGCACGCCGCCGAGGTGACCATGGAGGTGCACGGTGGTTTCGGCTTCGCCCAGGAATACGATGTCGAGCGCAAATGGCGCGAGGCTCGCATCTACCGCACAGCCCCGATCTCGACCAACATGGTGCTCGCTTACGTCGCCCAGCACGTGCTCGGGCTGCCGCGCTCATACTGATTTGGAACAGGAGAAACGCTTATGACCGGTCTGACCCGGCAGACTGCCGAATTTGCCTCAGCCATCTCGCCAAAGGCCGTGCCACGCGAATGTACGGACGGCGCGCGGATCGGTATCACGGATTGCGTGGGTGTGATGCTGGCGGGCGCGAACGAAGAGGCGCCGCGGATCGTCGCCGGAACGGTTCCAACCTCGACGAGCAATGATGCGGCGCCGGAAATCCCTTCCGGCCGCCATTTGTCGGCTCCGGATGCGGCACTCGTGAACGGCGTTGCCGCGCACGTGCTGGACTACGACGACGTCGCGCTCGCCGGCCATCCGAGCACGGTGCTGGTGCCCGCCCTGCTGGCGGAGGGCTGGACGCTCGACTCCAGCGGCGCCGACATCATGAGCGCATATGTGGCGGGCTACGAGATCTGGGCGTTATTGCAGGAGCTCGAGCCTGGGTCGCTGCACGAGCGTGGCTTCCACCCAACCGCAGTTCTGGGCTCGATCGCCACAGCCGCTGCGTGCGCCCGCCTGCACGGCCTCGATACCGATCGCACGCAGAATGCCATCGCTATCGGCGCTTCCATGGCGTCAGGGCTCGTCGCCAACTTCGGGAGCATGACGAAATCTCTCCACGCCGGCCGCACGGCGCAGAACGGCGTGCTGGCAGCACGTCTCGCGGCCAAGGGGTTCACAGGCTCTGCCGATGCACTGGAGCATCCTGCTGGTTTCATGAAGGCCCATTCCGCCTCCGGAGCAGCAAAAGTCGAGGCGAAGGACGGAGATCTCGGCTCCAACTGGCGCCTGCCGAAGGCCGGCATTTGCGTCAAGCGCTATCCCATCTGCTATGCCACCCACCGCTCCATCGACGCCATGATCGAGCTGGCCCGCAAGCACGATCTGAAAGCCGATTCAGTGGAGGAAATCCGCGTCCATACCGGAGATGCGCAGCGGCTCATGCTGCGCAACACATCGCCGAAGACTGGGCTCGAGGCCAAGTTCAGCATGGAGTTCGCCATGGCGTCGGCGCTGGTGGCGCGTCGTGTTGGTCTGTCTGAGCTCACCGACGAGTTCGTGCGCAAACCCGACGTGGTGAGCACCATGGGCAAAGTGCGCACGACCACGACGGATGCGCGCGTGCCCGGCTGGGACCAGCCGTTCGCGCCAGACGACCGTGTCAGCGTCGTTCTCAAGAGCGGTCAGGTTATCGAGCACGAGCCCGTTGCATTCCCGAAAGGCTCCTGGCAGAGGCCGCTGACCCGCGAGGAGCTGGCTGACAAGTTTGTCGACTGCGCCACCCGTCGTTTTGACAGGGCTCAGTCGGTCGCGCTGTTCGATCAGCTTTGGTCGCTCTCCGATCTCGGCTCGGTTCGCGAATTGAAGATTATCGAGCCCATCACACGCAACTAGCCAATCCGGACGGAAGCTCGCATGCCTTTGATGCCCATCGGCGACTACACGGTCGATCGTGTGGTCGAACTCGAGTGCACGCCGTTTGGGGCGCGCGAGTTCTTTCCAGATTTGTCAGCGGAAATGCTGGAGCACTGCCGCGCGGTGCTCCCGCCCGGTCAAATCACGGCCGACAATCTCCTCTCCATGAGCTTCCATGGCTTTGTGTTGCGCACGGGGCGGCACACGATCCTGATCGATACCTGTTGCGGCAATGACAAGGAACGGCCAGCTCGGCCGATGTTCCACCGGCTCAGGACCAACTACCTCGACAAGCTCGCTGCGGCCGGCGTGAAGCCCGAGCAGGTGGACTACGTGATGTGCACGCACCTGCATTGGGATCATGTCGGATGGAACACGCAGCTCATTGACGGACGATGGGTGCCCACCTTCCCGAACGCAAAATACATCATGGCGCGCGGTGAGTACGAGCATTGGGACGGCGTCTACAGCCGTGGTGATGCCAGCGTGCACCGTGCTGCGTTCGAGGACAGTGTGCTGCCGATCCGGCGCGCCGAGCAGGCGGTTCTTGTCGACGACGACTTTGAGTTGGAGAAAGGCATCTGGCTGGAGCCATGCCACGGGCACTCACCGGGCAATGTTGTCATCAATCTGGAGTCGAAGGGCACGCGCGCCGTGGTAACGGGCGACGTGTTGCATCATCAGATCCAGCTTGTATTGCCCGAGATGTCGACCATGGCGGATGCCGACAAGAATATGGCCAGAAAAACCCGCATCGCCCTGATCCAGAAGCACGCGGGAACTGGCCATCTGATCATGCCCGGCCACTTCCCGACCCCCACCGTCGGCCGCATCGAGCGGACATCCGGTTCTGGAGAGTCCTACCGCTACGTAAGCTAGCAAGACGTACGGCAGCTCAAGCCGCGCTATGGATCCTGCCGAAGCTCGACAGCAGATCGCGAACCTCGCACGCACGCGCCGGCTGTCCGAAGAGGTAGCCCTGCACATCGGTGCATCCACCGGCCTTCAGCAAAGCAAGCTGTTCTTGCGTTTCGACGCCGACAGCGGTCGTCAGCATGTTGAGGCTTCGGCCGAGCCCCGTGACGGCCGAGACGATGGCGGCACAGTGGGGCCGTCGCACCATCTGACCGACGAAGCTGCGGTCGACTTTGAGACGATCGAACGGGAACAGGTTCAAGTATCGGAACGACGAGTAACCGGTGCCGAAATCGTCGATGGCGATGCGAACACCTTGGCGGCGAAGCTGCTGCAAATCTGCGCGCTGGTCGCCGCGTTCGAACAGCAGCACGGACTCGGTCACCTCGAGCTCTAGACGCTCGGCCGCCAGGCCGGACTGAGCGAGCGCCGACGTGACGCTGCCGGCAAGATCGTTACCCAGAAACTGTGCAGCCGACACGTTGACGGAGAGCTTGATGTCCTCGGGCCAAGCGCATGCTTCCACGGTGGCTCGGCGGAGCACCCAATCGCCGACCGCGGCGATGAGGCCGCTCTCCTCGGCGATGGGAATGAAATGGGTCGGGCCGATTAGGCCCCGTGTGGGATGGCGCCAGCGCACCAACGCCTCGCAGCCCCCGGCGCGTCCTGAAGCACAGTTGATCCAAGGTAGATAATGGAGCTCCAATTCATCGCGCTGCAGCGCCTCGCGTAGTTCCGCTTCCATGCGCCGCCTGTCATCGGCCGCTGCCTGCATCTCGGGTTCAAAGAAGCGATATGCGCCACGTCCATCTGACTTCGCACCGTAAAGCGCGAGATCCGCGCTGCGTAGTATTTGCCGCGGCGTTGCCCCGTCGGTGGGCGCTACGGCAATACCAATGCTGGTGCCGATCGAGAGGCGCTGTCCGTTGAGCTCGAAGGGCGCTGATATAGCACTCAAGATGCGATGCACCAGTGGGATGGCGCCGAGCGGATGATCCAAGCCCGTCTGGATGATGACGAACTCGTCTCCGCCCAGCCGCGCGACGAGGTCGACGTCCCGCATACACTCCTGGATGCGTGCCGCCACCTGCGTGAGCACGGCATCTCCGGAGGCATGACCCAGAGAATCGTTGATTGCCTTGAAGCGGTCCAGATCCAGACAGAGCACGGCGAACATCTCGTCCTGGCGACTCAGCCGGGCAAAAGCTTCCTCCAGGCGTTCGTGCAGGAGCGCACGGTTGGCGAGCCCCGTCAGGCCATCGCGAAACGCCATCGTCCGGATTTGGTTCTCCGCACGTTTACGCTCTGTCACATCCGTGTAGGTGCGGACGAGCCCGCCATCCGGCAGCGGCACGGTCCTGATCTCGAGCGCGGTTCCATTCGGCCGAATGCGCTCGTAGACCGGAATCTCTCCCGACATTCCGCCTTTCTGGATCCACTGCCAGACCTTTGCAGGGACGGCCTCTCCGTCCTTGCCGAACTCCCCCGACGTACACTGAAATGAGAGAATGTCATCGAACGTGATCGGTTTTCTAAGCAGATCTTCGGACAGACCCAGCAGATTGACCGCCTGACGATTGATGACCGGCACCCGGCGTCCGGCGTCGGCCATGATGATGCCCTGGGTCATGCTGTTCAAAGTCACTTCGAGCTCGCGTGACTTGGCCTTGAGCGCATGCAGGAGCAACATCGAGTAGAGCACGATGATAAACCCGGCGAGTGTCAAACCGATAGCCTGGTGCCGCCAACGCGCAAGAACAGCACCTTCGTCGATGCCGACATTGACGACGAGCGGGTACTCCCTGAGAGGCCGCACCGCCAAGGTACGCTCCACACCGTCGAAGTCGGTCGAACCCGTGTAGTGCCCACCGCCTTGATTCACTACGCCATGCCATGGCGAATTGCGCGGCACGCTCTTGTTGCCGCGCTGCACGTCCGACCCCGATGCAACGAGAATGGCACCGTCGCGGCGTGTAAGGGCGAGCAGCTCATTGGCGGAGAATCCGATGGATTGGAACACGCCTGAGAAGTAGCTGACCTCGATTGTGGCGTGGACTATGCCGATGAAGGCACCGCCTGGCGAGCTGACGCGGCGAGCGAGATAGATTGTCCAGGCTCCAGTAACCCGATTCAAAATCGGCGCAGCAATGAAGAGCCCGGTATCATCGAAGTCACGCAGGAAGGCGTAGTACTCGCGGTCCGTTACCGAAACGGGTGGCGGTGGCCAGGAGCGGGACGAGCTTACCAGGTAGCCATCGGCGCCCACGAGAGTAAGTGCATCGGCCTGAGGCAGGCGAGCAAGCTTTTCGCGCAGAAGCCGATGCATATCGGGCGTGGACAAGGTGCGCTCGAAGAGTTGCGGTGTTTCGAGGCCCATGTTGGAGACAAGATCCTGAACATCGCGGACCACCAGATCGACTGCGTGCACGGTTCGGGTCGTTTGTCCTGCCAGTGCGGTCGCAAGACCCGAAGCCTGTTGACGCGCCTCGCGCAACGCATCCAGCCGAAAGCTCCAAACTGTGACCGCGATAACGGCAGCTGCAAGAACGGCCAGTCCAATGCCTAGTCGCCGCATGCTCGAGGCTTGGATTCCGTGCCGCTGCATGAGCCGGAATGCCTTCGCGGCACGCGACAGGGCGTGCGCGCCTGCTTTCGCGCACGAGTCCACTGAACTGAGCAAGAATGACGGCACGTCCGCACCGATATCTCGGGGAATGTCAGGGTGCCGAGCATCGACGATGGGTCTAAAGATATTTCAAACGAGGCGCTAATCTCCTGTTTACGAACGGGCGTCCAAGCGATGATTTACGGCCCGGGCCATGCAGATTGGTAGGTTCTGGAAACATTTTGGTAACGCTGATTTCAAACTTGGGACCCGCTGCAGGCGCTTGGCATGCCCTTCCCACCGGCGGGTCCGTGCTGCAAAGTCCTCTGCGCAGGCCCGGACTGCCGGGAGGTCAAATCAAAGGAAGGAACCGTCTTGACTCAAGACGTAGGTTTCGTGGGGCTCGGCAATATCGGCCGACCGATGGCCGTCAACGTGCTGAAGAGGTTCGGTCGCCTCGCGGCTTTCGATATCGACACAGCGCGAGTGCGCACGCTCGCCGAGGCCGGAGCCGTCGCCACTGGATCGCTCGCCGAGCTTGCCTTGAAAACACGAGTGATCCTGCTGTCGCTGCCGACGTCGGCCGAGGTGGAGCGTGTGCTGCACGGCGACGGCGGCGTTGCCGGCTCCGCCGCACCAGGCACGCTCGTCATCGATCTGACGAGCGGCAGCCCGCCGCGGTCACAAGACATCGCCAAGCGCCTTGCTGACCGCGGCATTCGTTACATCGATGCGGGCGTGAGCGGTGGCGTTGCCGGCGCCGAGGCAGCCACACTCGGCATCATGATCGGCGGGAGCAATGCGGATGTGGCGGATGCGATGCCGTATCTGCAAGCCATCGGCAAGACCATTGTCCATATGGGTCCCGTGGGCGCAGGGCACATGACCAAGTCGCTGAACAACCTGTTGTTGGCTGCCAACATGGTGGTGGCGTCGGAGGCCTTGGCACTCGCGGCCAAGGCGGGGCTCGCTCCCGAGAAGGTCGTAGCCGCCATCAACGGCAGCAGCGGCCGCAGCTACATCACGGAATACCGCTTTCCGAACTTCGTCCTGAAAGGCGATTTCTCGAGCCGAGGCGGGATGGCGATGTCGCTGCTCGTCAAAGACGTGGCGATCGCCTGCGACACCGCCAAGAGCAGCGGCGTAACGATGTTCGTCGGCAATCTGGTGCATCAGATGCTGATGCGCATCAGCGACGAGCTCGGATCGACCGCGCCCAACCAGTCGGTAGCGCGCGCCATCGAAGGCTGGGCGGGTGTGCAAATCCGCTCGAGCAAGGATGCGTGAGGCGCAACGGTTGCCGCTGAGATCGGCTAACCTCTCGTGTTGCGCCTCTGTTATGCCAAGCTACGGTTACCCGCCAGCGCTTGGTTTCTTCGTGTAGTCGCCGTCCGAAACCGGCTCCAGCCAGATCGTACCACCACCCTTGTCGTCGTTCTCCGACATAGCGAGGTGCGAAAACAACGAGTCCGGCGCAGCGCCGTGCCAATGGCGCTTGTCCGGGGCGATAATCACCGTATCGCCCGGCCTCAACTCGACGACACCCTCGCCTTCTTCCTGATAGCGACCGATGCCCGAAAGGCAATACAGGACCTGACCTACCGGATGCGTGTGCCAATTGGTGCGCGCTCCGGGCGTAAAGGAGACGCGCGTCGCCCGCATGCGTGATGGCTTCTCGCCGACGACAACCTCATCGGCATAGACAACACCGGTGAAGCTTGTGGCCGGCTGCTGCCGTGTCGCGCGCGCATTGGCTCTCAAAATCTTCATGCGGCTCTGTCCTCCTTGGTTCTTCTCTCCCATCAGGGCAATGGCGCTGACCGCATCGCACACGCCCAGCGCCAGCCTATCTATGCTACTCCATCTTGATGTCGGCGGCCTTGATGAGGGCGCCGATGTTCTTGACGTCCTCGTCCCAGTGCGCATGCATCGCTGCGATCGTCTGCACCACCGGAACCGACGCGACCGATTGCATGCGCGCCTTCATATCGTCGGTCTTGGATATCTCGTTCATCTTCTCATTGAGCTTCTCGGCGATGTCCTTTGGCGTGCCCGGTGGGCCGTAGATGCCGAACCACACTGGAACATCGGCGTCCTTGACGCCGAGCTCTGTCAGCGTAGGTGCATCGGGAAACTCGGCGAACCGCTCGAAGTGATTGACGTTGAGCAGGCTCAGCTTACCGGCCTTGACATGCGGCAAAGTGGAGCCTTCATTCATCAACTGCACGTTGTTGGCCAGCAGATCATTCAAACTGTCAGCGCCGCCACGGTAGGGCACGTGCAGCAGGTCGATTCCAGTCTTGTACTTCAACATCTCCAGCCGTAGATGCGGCGACGTACCTGGACCAGATGAGCCAAACGCAAGTTTGCCCGGGTTCTTCTTGGCGTAGTCGATCATCTCCGCGAAGGTCTTGATGCCGGTCGCCGGGTGAATGACGAAACCGCACACGACATCGCCGCTGCGGCCCACCGGGACAAAGGCCTTGGCGTCATAGGGTGTCTTGCGCAGGAGCGGCAGGGTCACGACCGCCGTGTTCGACGAGAAGAACAATGTGTAGCCGTCCGGCGCCGACTTGAACGCAGCTTCGGCACCAATGATGCCGGAGGCGCCGCCTCGGTTTTCAATGATGAACTGCTGGCCGAAGGCTTCGCCGAGCTTCTGCGCCCATGGCCTGGCGACGAGGTCGGTCGCACCGCCCGCCGCAAACGGCACGATAAGTTTCACCGGCTTGTCTGGCCAGGCACGCGTCTGCGCTGTGGCCCGGGTAGAAAATCCGGCGGCCAGCGAGCCTGCGGCCAGAGATAGGAATTCGCGACGTCGCATTGCTTTCTCTCCCAAAGTCAACTTCTTCACCAGCCTCGCAGCGGCACGCGCAGAGACGCCGGCGTCTATTGCCGATCTGTGTGACCGCCAGATGTACGCGGCCTTGGACTATCGCAGCCGCGTTCAGGCCGTGCTCAGATCCTGAATGTCAGGGGGGCTTCGATGCCGAAAAGTCTGCGCCAAATTTCTCGACTGGTCCAGCGCGCGATCCCGCGAAGGGCAATCGTGTTTGAGATACGGCGGCCCATGTTCTAGAGTGGACGAACGTCCTGTCCACCGCTTACTCCATCCCCCATGCCCTCAATAAGCGAGCAGACGACGATCGCGTCGCCTCTGGAAGAAGTCTGGCCCTTGCTGAGCGACCCGGCGCTGGTCGCTGCGTGCATTCCAGGTGCCACACTTACGCCCGAGCAGGGCGATGGCGTCTGGCGCGGCAGCGTGCGCGTCAAGTTCGGCCCGACGGTAGCAGTCTTCCGCGGCGAGGCGACGCTGGCCTATGACCATGCTGCGCACCGCTGCACCATTGAGGGCCGCGGCATCGACCAGCGTGGAGCCTCGCGCGCGCTTGCATCGGGTATTGTGACGGCAAGCGGAACGAATACGACCACACTAGATATTGACGGTAGTTTCAGCGTCACCGGACCATTGGAAACGTTCGCAAATGCTGGCGGAGTGCACGTGGCACGCGCACTGCTTGCCGAGTTCTCGGGCAACATGGCGCGGGTCGTCGCGGAGCGACGCAACGAAAAGCCTCACGCGGAGCGACGCGGTACAGCAATTCCGGCACAAACCGGATCGGGCACGCCAGCTGCGCCCACAAGCGGCAGCCTCCCTCCACAACACACTCCAGCGCCGGCAGTAGCCGGCGAGCTCAGCGCCGCGCGCCTTATCTGGCGTGCTCTCCTGTCGTGGCTCAACGACCTGTTTCGCAAGAGGACCTAAGAGATGGCCAAACTGTCAGTTACCGACATGCTCGCGCACGCCTTCCAGGCAGAAGGTGTCGATACGCTATTCACACTCATGGGCGATGCGAACATGTACTGGTCGACGGCCATGGCGCAGCTGCCGGGTATGCGCGTTGTGCATGCCAGGCACGAGCATTGCGCATGCTCGATGGCCGAGGGCTACACGCGCGCCACGGGCAAGGTCGGTGTCGCCTCCACCACCTGCGGTCCGGGTTTCACACAGATCATGACGGCGCTCACGATGGCCGCACGCGCCAATATTCCAATGGTCGTATTCGCGGGCGATTCGCCGATCGCAGCAGCGTGGTACCTGCAGCAGATCGACATGGCGCCACTCGCCTTGGCGACAGGCTCGCACTACGTGGCCGTGCGCCACGTCGACCGCCTGCTCGATAACGTCAGGGAGGCGTTCCAGGTCGCACAGGTCGAGCGTCGTCCAGTGGTGCTGAGCGTGCCGATGGACCTGCAGAAGCAGGCGTGGCCGCACCTGACCGACTATACGCCGTCGGCCGAGCTGGTGCCGGCGGCGCAACGCCCTGTGCCGGATCCAGTCATCGTCGATCGTGTCTGTGACATGATCGCTGAAGCCGAAAAGCCCATTATCGTGGCGGGACGCGGCGCCACGCGCTCGGGCGCCCGACGTGAGCTGGAATCGTTGGCTGAGCGCTCCGGCGCGCTGCTGGCGACCTCGCTGCTCGGCAAAGGCTTGTTCGAGGGCAACCCTTATGCCCTCGACATTGCCGGCGCCTTCGCCAGCGATTTCGCGCGCGAGCGTTTTGCGGAAGCGGATCTTGTTATCGGTGCAGGCGTAGGTCTCGGCCACTACACCACGGAAGGCGGTTATCTCTATCCGGGCGCACGCGTGGTCCAGATCGACGTCAATCCGCGCGGGCTGTGGCAAGGTTTGCGCACGGCCGACCTGCATGTGCGTGCCGATGCCAAGGCGGCAGCCGAGGCGATCGCTAACCGTCTCGATCAGCGCGGCATCAAGCGGTCCGGCTTCCGCAGCGCCGAGATGGCCAAGCTCGTGGCGGGCGACGTGCCGGACCGCAAGGAGTTTCCGGTCCAGGCCAATATGGTCGACCCTCGCAAAGTGATGCGGGAGCTCGATGCGGTCATCCCCAAGGATTGGGACATTGTGGTCGGCGGCGGTCACTACTTCAGCATCGCCATGACGCACCTGCGCGGCCGGCCGGCAGAGAAGTATCACGTCATCAATGATTTCGGCGCTATTGGGTCAGGCTTGCCGGCGGCCATCGGCGTGGCGGCAGCGCGTGGCGACGGCAAAGTGGTGCTGATCGAGGGCGATGGCAGCCTGATGATGCACATCCAGGAGCTGGAGACGATCCGCCGCCACGGCATCCAGATGCTGATTGCGATCGTGAACGATGGTGGCTACGGCGCAGAGTTCCACAAGTTCCGCGCCAACAAGGTCGATCCGGCTGGCGCCATCCATGGCCGGGGCGACCTCGCTGCCGCCGCGGTTGGCTTCGGGTTGCGCGGCGCGACCGTCACCCAGATGGGCCGCCTGGAGTCGCTGTTCAAGGAGCACCAGGGCGCCAACACGGCGGGCCTGTGGGACATGCACACCGATGACCTGATCCCCTCACGCAGCTATCGCCGCGTGCACTTCGGCGAGGCGTGAAAGGATTTACGTCAACGTCCTTCGCACAAAGTTCAGCAGGTTGATCACCACGTACTCCCGCAGCCGATTGGCTGGCAGCACCACACGATCGACGTGCTGGGCGTTCGCGGTCACAACGGCGCAATAGACCGTGCCCGGCGGCTGATCCTCGTCGGGTCGAGGCCCGACCGCCGAGAGGCCGACACTAGACCTATGCTGTGCACGCGCCTGAGCCGCTGTCGCCGACGCACGTTGCTCCGGCGGGAGCAGAAGGCTTTCGGGCGAAACATCATCCGGGCGGACGGTCGCGCCCAGGAACGTTGCCATCGAGGGATCGAGCGCGCTCATGCGCGATGCGAGCAGGCCACCAGTGAGCGTCTCCATAGCCGCGACGGTTAGGCCGCGTTTGCGGAGCAGATTCAGAACCACAAGCTCCATGCTCTCTTCATCGATGCCGAAGATTGCGTCGCCCAGGATGCCGCGGATCAACAGCTCCTCCTCGTCCAGCAGGCGTTTCGCGGTCGCCTCGTCATCGCATTTGGCGACGAGGCGCACCTTGATGCCCTCGATGCCGCTGGCCTGGAATGCGATGGTCGGGTTGCCGCGCTTGTCCAGTTCCGCCATGCGGTCGGTCAGCATCTCGTCGATGCCGGATTCGCTCAGGCCCCAGGAGCGCAGAACGCGGCTGCGGATGACCGCCGACTGCCCCGCACGGCGGCGAAGATCCGGCAGGATGGTGCCGGCGAACATCTCCTTCATCTCGCGCGGCACGCCGGGAACGGCATAGATGACCTTGTTTCCAACTGGGCACACGAGCCCCGGTGCCGTTCCTGGCATTTGCGCGATCGGTTCCGCACCCACCGGTATATCGGCCTGGCGCAGATTATTGGCCGACATGACGCGGCCACGGATCTCGAACATGCGCTTGATCTTGTCGGCGATCGCCTGGTCGCGCCTCATCTCGACGCCCATGACCTTGGCGATGACATCGCGCGTGATGTCGTCCTGCGTCGGTCCCAGCCCGCCACAGCAGATCACCGCATCGCTGCGCTCCAGCGCCTGGCGGATGCACGCCTCGATGCGTCCGAAGTTGTCGCCGACCTTGACCTGGAAGTAGGAGTCGACGCCGGCCAGCGCCAATTGCTCGCCGATCCAAGCAGAGTTGCTGTCGACAATGATGCCGAGCAGAAGCTCGGTCCCGATGGCAACGACTTCGCAGCGCATTGATGGCTCCCCGGCGGTGACGGCCCTAGCCGTCAACTGTTGCTCGGCAAGATTACGGCGCTTCGAGGCCACATGCCAACACAACGAGCAATTCGTGTGTGACTACAGCAATCGCGAAGCAGCCAGGTCAGCACCCTCACGCAGAGCCCTGAGCTTGGACCACACGACGTCCGCCGTAAGCCGACCCATGCCTGCCGAGGTGTCGAAGCCGCAGTCGGTACCGGCTTGGATGCGGCGTGGATCGCCCACCATCTCGGCTGCCCGCTCGAGGCGGTCGGCAATGACCTCCGGATGCTCGACAAAGTTGGTGGTGGTATCGATCACACCGACAATCAGGGATTGATCGGCCGCCAGAGGAACGTCGCGGAAAACCTTGATCTCATGCTGATGGCGCGGATTGGCAAACGGCAGCATGAACGTACCGACATTGGCCTGCAGGATCGCGCTGGCGATATCCCTGAAGGGAACGTCATGGTCATGCGGCGACTCGTAGTTGCCCCAGCACGCATGCAGCCTGACGCGCTCACGTGGGATACCTTTCAGCACGCGGTTGATTTGGCCAATCACGCTTTCGACAAAGGCGACAAAGTCCTTCACCGGGCGATCGGCGTAGGTAATGTGCCGCTCGAGCGCGAGGTCCGGCGCGTCAATCTGCAGGATCAGGCCGGCATCGACCGCGGCCTTGTATTCGACGCTCAGAGCATCGGCCAGCGCCGCCAGATACTCGTCGAGACTGCGGTAGTGAGCATCCTTCATCGCCAGTGCCACGATCCCCGGTGACGGCGCCGTCATGAATGCATCGGGGAATGCACCAGCGTGACGGGCCAGCGCGTCTTTGAAAACTCTGATCTCTGCGGCATTCGCTTCCGGATGAGCGTACCGGATCGGCCCCACCGCCATCGGCGGGGCGAAATTGCTGACAGCCTTGCGCGAGGCCATCATCTGGCGCCGGGCTTCAGCAAATTCGGGATAGTCTCTCAGCTCGCTGCCACCGGGTCGCTGCCAACTCGATCCGAAACCCGACATGCGGCGCTGGACGTAGAGAAAGAACGCCTCGCGCATCTGCTCGCCGTCACTGGGAATGTCGATGCCCACGGCACGCTGGCGCTCGACCACTTCATATGTCGCCGCTTCGCCCTCAGCGGCGAGCTTGGCCTCGTCGATGGCCTCGCCCTGGGAGCGGCGCGCGTAGAGGTCGACGAGAGACGCGGGACGCGGCAGGCTGCCGGCGTGGGTGGTGAAGATTTTTTTTGCGGAGGTCATCGAGGACACCTTGCGAGGAATTGATTGGGCAACTTGGTCTCCAGCTTAGACTCGTTCTCATTTTCCTGCTCGTCTTCAAGACGCGCGCCGTTGCGACAGCGCGCAGTCTGGCGCGATCGGCGTCAAAGGGCTATAGGAGGTTCGAAATATCCGAACATATATAGCCAATCGGGAACCAACGCATGTACGAGACACTGAACCACTACATCGACGGCAAGTGGACCGAGCCCACCAGTGGCAAGTCCCAGGACGTCATGAACCCGTCCAAGGACGCCGTGTTGGGCAGGCTCGGCCACGCCTCCAAGGCCGACCTCGATAAGGCCATCGCCGCTGCCGATAGAGGCTTCCAGGTTTGGCGCAAGACCTCCGCCTATGATCGCTCGAAGATCCTGCGCAAGGCCGCCGATCTGGTGCGCGAGCGCGCCGACGCTATTGCCAAGGTCCTCACGCTCGAGCAGGGCAAGATCCTGGCGGAGGCCAAAGCCGAGGTCATCAGCGGCGCCGATGTCATCGACTGGTTCGCAGAGGAGGGCAAGCGCGCCTATGGGCGCCTCATTCCGGCGCGCGCCGATGGCGTGCGCAACATGGTCATCCTCGAGCCAGTGGGCGTGGTGGCCGGCTTCGCACCCTGGAATTTCCCGGTGACGCAGGCCGTGCGCAAGATCGCGGCGGCGCTGGCAGCCGGTTGCTCGATCATCATCAAGTGTCCGGAGGAGACGCCAGGCTCGCCCATCGGGCTGATGCGCTGCTTCCACGACGCCGGCGTGCCGCCAGGCGTCGTCAATCTCGTCTACGGCGTGCCGGCGGAAATCTCGGAATACCTCATCCCGCATCCGGTCATCCGCAAGATCTCCTTCACCGGCTCGGTACCAGTCGGCAAGCATCTCAACGCGCTGGCGGCCAGCCACATGAAGCGCGCCACCATGGAGCTTGGTGGCCACTCTCCGGTGCTCGTGTTCGATGATGTGGACAGCGAGCAGGTGGCCAAGCTCATGGGCACCATGAAGTACCGCAATGCCGGGCAGGTGTGCATATCACCTACGCGCTTCTTCGTGCACGACAAGGTGTATGACAGCTTTGTCAGCAAGTTCACGGACGTGGCCAAAGCGACCAAGGTCGGCGATGGCCTCGACCCCACGAGCCGCATGGGGCCGCTGGCCAATCCGCGTCGCATCGATGCGATCCAATCGTTCGTGATGGATGCGCAAGAAAAGGGCGCCAAGGTGCAGGCTGGCGGCAAGCGCATCGGCAACCAGGGCAATTTCTACGAGCCGACCGTTCTGACCGACGTGCCGGAGTCAGCCCGCATCATGAACGAGGAGCCGTTTGGTCCCGTCGCGGTCATGCTGCGCTTCAATGATACGGACGAGATGCTGGGGCGCGCCAACAAGCTACCCTTCGGCCTCGCCAGCTATGCCTTCACGAAAAACTCGCGCACGGCGACCAAGGTGGCCGACGCGCTGGAGGCCGGCATGGTGACGATCAATCACCACGGATTGGCCCTGCCCGAAACGCCGTTCGGCGGGATCAAGGATTCCGGCTTCGGCCACGAAGGCGGCGCCGAAGGTCTCACCGTCTATATGCAGACGAAGTTTGTCAGTCAGCTCGGATGAGTTGACCAAGTCACGCCAGGAAGGCCGAGGTTCAACCTCGGCCTTTTTCTTTTCACGCCGATATTGGAGCAGACTCAAACGCCCCTTGAAGGCACTATCCGCCCAGCGTTCAATGGCGCCAGCAGAACAACTGGGAGGAAATACATGACTCCGTCGCTTGCCGAGCTTCGCGAGAAGCTGTTCGTGTCGGTTCTGTCAGACTGCCTGGATAGCGTTGGCGTAATGAAGCAAGCGCTGCCCTCGCGCATTCGGCCGCTGGATGAGGCCTGCGTCATGGTCGGCCGTGCCCGCACCGCGGCGTTCATGGAAGTCTACCATCACGAGCCGGGCACTAACCCTTATGAGCTCGAGATAGCGCTGGTAGACAGCCTGCAATCGGACGAGATCCCCGTGTTCGCCTGCTCCAACCCGGCCAGGGTCGCACCGTGGGGCGAGCTGCTGTCGACAACGGCCAAGGCGCGGGGCGCAGCGGGAGCGCTGATGGACGGCTGCACACGCGACGTGCGGGCCATAAGAGCTATGGCATTTCCGGTGTTTCACGGCGGCATCGCACCGCTCGACAGCAAAGGGCGCGGCCGCATCATGGCGCTCGATGTGCCCGTCGAATGTGCAGGCGTGCGGGTGGAGCCCGGCGATCTGGTGTTCGGCGATGCCGACGGGGTCGTGGTGATCCCCAAGCGGGTGGAGAGTCAGGTCCTTCAGCTCGCCATGGAGAAAGTGGCGGGTGAGCGCAATACGCTGCGTGACCTGCAGCGGGGCGACAAGCTGGCCGACGTGTTCGCGCGCTACGGGATTTTGTAGGCCGGCAGCAGCGCCGCAGTCTTTACACGCGCCCTGTGGGCACCTAGCTTTGCCGCAAGGGAGAAACCCAAACGGGCGGCCGCGGGTCATGAAGGTCTACGAAGGCAAGCGTGCATTCGACGGGCTGCTAGTGACAGTGGATGGGCAGAAGCTGCCCGAGCACTACGAGGTGAAGCAGTTCACGTCGTGGGGATTCGAGTGGACCTACGAGGGCGAGAGCCCGCAGCAGCTCGCGCTGGCCATTCTGTACGATTTCACCGGCGACAAGATCCGCTCGATCGGCATGTCCGAGGCCTTCATGAAGAAGGTGATCGCCAATCTCGACAACGACTGGGAGCTCAAGGGCGAGGAGGTGGCGCGCGCCATCGCTGAGATCGAGCGCGTGTGACGAACATCCCGCTGCGCGCCGAAGCGGTTTCCAGCAAGCTGTCATAGCTAATCGGTTCCCAAAATATAACCAATCGTCATTTCTCGGCATGTGAGCCCTGTGACAAAGTTGATCCGATGTCGGATCGGGCTCGGAGGAAATCATGGCTCGCGCGATCATCGCCTTTATCGTCGGCGGCATACTCGGGACTGCGTTTGGCATCGCCCTCGGCTTCTTTGCCTTTCCTTACGTGTTCCCGCCACCGCCGGCTGCCGAGCAACTCACGCAAGTGGATCGCGAGCGCGCAGTCGTCGCTGGCGGAACGTTCATCCATGCCAATCCGTCCGACCCCGTGCACTGGGGCAAGGGCTCCCTAACAGTGCGGCAGGACAGCGTGTTCCTGCACGATGACTTCGAGGTCGGCCCCGGGCCAAAATTTCACGTCTACCTGGTACCCAAGGGCATGATCCGTACGTCTTCGGACCTCAAGGACCAGATGTTCGTCGATCTCGGCCGCCTGCGGGCCTTCAAGGGTAGCCAGCGCTACGCCATTCCTGCCGGCGTCAATCTGTCGAAATATCAGAGCGTCATCATCTGGTGCGAGCAGTTCTCGGTGCTGATCTCGCCGGCAGACCTGAAATCGCGAAGCTCATGACGCCGCGCCTGCCGAAGTATTGACGTGGTTGCGGGGCGGTGTGGCATGCTCCTGCCTCGTGCACACACCGGAGACCGCGACGCATGACTGTCGACGTAACGGCCCTGACTCTCTCGCCCGTGATGGCAATCGATGAGGCTTGGGTGGACTACAACGGCCACCTCAATCAAGCCTACTACAGCGTGCTGTTCGACCGGGCCATCGATCATGCGCTGATCCCAGTAGGTCTTGGTCCCGACTATGTCACGCAGCGCAATGCGTCCTACATGACGGTAGAGAACCACATCTGCTTCGTGCGCGAGCTGTTCAAGACAGACCCGGTACGCGTCGTCTCGCGCGTCCTCGATGTAGACGACAAGCGACTGCATCTGTTCTGCGAGATGCAGCACGCGACCGACGGCTGGCTGTCGTGCACGTCCGAATGGATGTTCCTGCATGTCGATATGGGCGCTCGGCGCACGGCCCCTTGGCCAGTTGACGTGCGCGAGCGGCTGGAGGCGATGAAACGCGCCGCCCTAACGCTGCCGCGCGCTGAGCGTGCCGGCCGCAGGATCGGCATCGAGCGCAAGACTGTGGCGGGCCGACAGAGTGCGGCGCATTCCAATCAGAACGAGTAGCTGAGCTTGCCCTTGAACGCGGTGTCCGCCGTCGCCTCGGTCAGGCCGAAGAACACGCCAAGCTCCATCGCCATAGTCCGCTTGTCCGTAACTTCGAACTCATACCCAACCAATGGACCGATGATGTGCTCCTGTTGCGAAGCGCTCGGAGCGTGACCGATGTCGTCGATCTTCCCGAAACCGGCAAGTGAGAGCGTAACTCCGTTGCCGATCGCAGCATTGGCCTGCCAGCCATAAACAAAGGCAATGCCATCTTCGTGGTTCTGTCCGAACGATTTGTCCAGAAACGGATTGAGTGTGAGCGAAAATCGGTCGTAGGCAAATTTGATGATCGGACCGAACAGCACGGTGTTGGTGGCATCGTCGCTGACCGCGCCGGCCACTGCCGAGAACCAGGCAAGACCGATCCCGGTCTTCTTGATGTCCACGATCTCGAGCGTGCTTTCGACAAACGCCACGCCCACGCGCCAATCCCGGTCGTCGAGCCGATCGCCTATCAAGCCGCCCTTGAGCTGCCAGAAGTCTGTCAAGCCGTAGCTGTAACCGAGAGATTGAATATTGCGCGTGTTGCCAGTCGATCCGGTCGGAAATCCTGACTGCCCGACATGCATCGTCTCGATCTTGTGCTGGCCCTTCTCAACCTCGGGATCGCTGATGTCGAAGGCCCATACAGGCCCACAGACGCAGACTACAGCCCACACGCAGGCGGCGACAGTCCAAGAGCTTCGAGTCAGAGATTGTGGGGAAGTCATTGTCTAATCTGCTGTTTTCAAGTGGCAGCACTTTGCCATGATTTGCCTCCGCGCGGGGAGTGCTCACCACCAGATGCAAACGATTCTCATCTAAGTGAGGCGCACAAGGCACACACCTACAGGCGGTTCGCCGGATGCCGCCGTTCGCTCCAGATGTTGATGAAGTTGGCGAGAATGACCATGGCACCGCCTGCAAGAGTTCAGGGATTGAGCGGCTCCGCATAGAGCGCGACTCCAACCAGCGCGATCAGAGGCAGGCGCAGGAAGTCCATCGGCGTCACGATGATGGCGTCGGCGAGGGCAAAGGCACGCGCTATGGAGAAATGCGCAACTAGTCCGCACGCAGCGACGACGAAAATCCAAGCCGCCGCGGTCGCATCCGGTAGCTGCAGATTTGCCGTCAACAAGATTGCCGCGAGCACAGCCTGAAACAATGCCATGTAAAAGATGACGGTAAGGGCGGGATCGCGCTGCATCAGCTTTTTCGTGATGACGTAGTGGATCGAGAAGCCGATAGCGGCAAACAACGCGGACATCGTGCCGACGTTGATCTCGGCACTGACCGGACGCACGACGACAAGCGTACCTGCGAACCCGAGCACGACGGCGGCGACGCGCCAGATCGTCAAACGCTCGCCGAGCAGCAGCGGGGCCAAGAGCGCGGTCCACAAAGGGGCCGTGAACTCGATCGCGAACAGCTCGGCTAGTGGAATGAGCGGCAGCGCATAAAGCCAACTGTACTGGGCACCGAAGTGGATCACACTGCGCAAACCATGCGTGCCGATCTGCATGGTGCGGAATTGGCCAAGCCCCTTGCCGGAGATCACGACCACGACCAGCAGCACAGCCAGCGCAAACCAGCACCTGTAGAACATGAGGGTGCCGGTCGAAACACTTCGGGATGCTTCGCGGCCGGCCACAGCGATCAGGGTAAAGGAGGTAAGCGCTCCGCTCATCCACGCCGCCGCCCGCAGCACCTGAGAAGATCTGTTAGTGCTAGGCGCGGCCCTGGCTGTGTCCCCCTCTCCCCCCTCTGGCGCACTCATCTTAGATCAACCGTACGGTAGACATTCGCATGTCGAGATATGGGGGTGCAGGTAAACTGCCCGCCTCATCCAACTTGGAGGGACCCGCAGGCAACCTGCCGGAATGACAAGACGAGCAAACGTATATTGGGCCCCACCTCGCAGGAGGGCCGGGAGGAAATTTATGACCAGGAAGCTCATTATCATCATGGCGAACAGCGATCCGCGTAACGGGGAGGAACTCGGCGCCCCAATCTTCCAAGCCTCGGTTGCAGCAGCCCTCGAATACGACGTGGAGGTGGTCTGTACCGCGACGGCAGGCAAACTGATGAAGAAGGGCGTTGCCGAACGTTTGGTGATCAAGCCCGGCAGCCCGAGGACGGTGTACGACTTCATCAAGGATGCATGCCAGGCCGGCGTCAAGTTCTACTGCTGCTCGCCAAACATCGATCCATACGACACGACGTCAGACGAGCTGATCCCCGAATGTGGGGGTATTATCGGAAGCGCGCACCTTATCGAGGAGATCATGGAGCGCGAGGACGTGAAGGTGTTGAGCTATTGAAATGCGAGGCAAGACACCATGACCAGCCCATCACATGACGAGCTCGAGGCTTTGCGCGCGTGGTTTCGTACTTGGGAAGCCTCGGTCCGCAACGTCGACTATGCGTCGGCCCGCAAATTGTTCGATGCGGGCGTCGTCTCTTTCGGCACACGTGCGGAATTCGTGCTCGGTCTCGATGCGCTCGAGGCCGAGCAGTGGCGCGCCGTGTGGCCGTGCATTGCGGACTTCCGATTCCTGGTCGAGTTGCTGCGCGGCGGCATCGCCCAGGACCATGCCTGGGCCGCGGTCCCGTGGACCTCGACCGGTTTCGAAGAGAACGGCGCAGCATTCGACCGGCGAGGCCGCGCCACAGTGACTTTTCGCCGCGACGGGCCGCGATGGCTCGGCGTGCACACTCACTTTTCGCTGAAGCCCGGGACGCCACCGCATACCCACGGCCGACGTGATCCGAGTGTCCCGATCGCGAAGTTCGCCGGAACTCGCAGCGACCGCTGAACGAACTTCGCGATCGAAAGGACACTAGCAAGTCTATGATTTCTAGTGTGATGATCGAGAAATTCGCCGGCATTCACAGCAGGTCCGTGAGCGAATTTCTCGATCTGAATCACACTAGTGTGTGACGCCGAAGCCTTGCAGCCGTCAGCTGGCAGGCTTGGCCTCACTGCCTTCCGCCGCAGCTGCAGCGGCGGCAGCCGCCTCGCGCTCCTGGCGCTTCTTCCTCGGTTTGGCCTTGCTCGGATTGTTGGAGGCCTCGCGCTTCATAAGACCGGCCGCATCCAAGAAGCGGGCGACACGGTCGGTCGGCTGTGCACCGACGCCGAGCCAATGCTTGCAGCGCTCGATGTTGAGCTTGACCCGGTCGGCGTGGTCCTTGGGCAGCAGCGGATTGTGCGTGCCGACCTGCTCGATGTAGCGGCCGTCGCGCGGCGCGGACGCCTCCGCCACGACGATGTAGTAGTACGGGCGCTTCTTGGCGCCCCCGCGCGACAGGCGGATCTTCACTGACATGGTGCTCTCCTCGGTTTGATCAGTGTTGCAATGAGTTGGAACCCGGGTGGCGATAGACGCCAACCATGGAGCCTCTGAGCTCGATCGATTTCTCCAGCGCGGCGCCGAGACGTTTGGCGACATGCTGTGAGGGCAGATTTTCTGGCGCGACGTAGCTGACGACCGTAGTCCAGCCGAGCTGCTGATAGGCGGCGTCTCGAGCGGCACGCGCTGCCTCAGTGGCGTAGCCACGGCCCTGGAACGCGGTCCGCAACCCCCACATGATCTCCGGCTCCGGCCAGCCGAGCGGATTCCACAGGCCGCTGTAACCGGCAAAGTCGCCGCTCGCCTTCTCCTCCATGACCCAGTTGCCGTAACCACGCAGCGCCCAATGGCCTAGGAACATCGCTATCCGCCGCCAGGCATCATCGCGACCGCATGCGCCACCGACGAAGCGCGCGGTCGCCTGGCTCGCGCAGAACTCGGCGAACGGGTCAATGTCCTCCTCGCGCCATTGCCTGAGGCGCAAGCGCTCAGTCTCGAGCTCACGCATGACTACTTCTTCTTTCCGGGCGACATGGGAAACCTCGGCGCTCCGCCACCCAGACCCGGCAGGCCCGGAAACCGCGGCACCACACCGCCAAGGCCTGGCAGTCCTCCACCCTTCGGCAGCGCGTCCTTCAGCTCCTTGGGTAGCTGCTCCAGTGCCTTGGGATCGAGCCGCGACAGCTCCGCCTGCATGCGCTCGACGTCCGCAGGGCTCGGCCCGGCCCCCGCGCCACCCATTCCGAGCGCACCGGCCATGCGCTGCATCATGCCCTTGTTCTTGCCCATCATCTTCATCATGTCCGCCATCTGGCGGTGCATCTTGAGCAGCTTGTTCACGTCCTCGACCCGCGTGCCGGAGCCCGACGCGACGCGACGCTTGCGCTTACCGTCGAGAATCTTCGGATTGCGCCGCTCCTTACGCGTCATGGACGAGATGATGGCCGTCTGGCGCTTGAGCACCTTGTCGTCGAGATTGGCTCCGGCCATCTGCTGCTTCAGCTTGCCGACGCCCGGCAGCATGCCGAGCACACCACCCATGCCGCCGAGCTTCTGCATCTGGCCGATCTGCTCGGAAAGGTCCTCCAGATCGAACTCGCCCTTGCGCATGCGCTGCGCAATCTTCTGCGCCTTCTCGACATCGATGGTCTGCGCCGCTTTCTCGACCAGACTGACGACATCGCCCATGCCGAGGATGCGGCCGGCAATACGTTGCGGGTGGAAATCCTCCAGCGCGTCCCAGCGCTCGCCGACGCCGAGCAGCTTGATCGGCTTGCCGGTGACGGCACGCATGGATAGCGCCGCACCACCACGCCCGTCGCCGTCCACGCGCGTCAGCACGATGCCGGTGATGCCGACCCGCTGGTCGAAGCTGCGCGCAACGTTCACAGCGTCCTGGCCGGTGAGGCTGTCGGCCACCAGCAGCGTCTCGTGCGGCCTGGTGATATCGCGCACCTCGGCCGACTTGCGCATGAGATCGTCGTCGATGTGCGTACGGCCGGCCGTATCCAGCATCACCACGTCGTAGCCGCCGAGCCGCGCGGCATCGAGCGAGCGGCGGGCGATCTGCTGCGGCGTCTGTCCGGCGATGATGGGCAGCGTATCGACACTGGTCTGCTCGCCGAGCACACGCAACTGCTCCTGTGCCGCCGGCCGGCGCGTGTCGAGCGAGGCCATCAGCACCTTCTTCTTGTCGCGATCCGTCAGACGCTTGGCGATCTTGGCGCAGGTGGTGGTCTTGCCGGAGCCCTGCAGGCCGACGAGCATGATCGGCACCGGTGGCGCCGCGGCGATGTCTATAGGCTCGGCATCGGAGCCCAGCATGGCGACCAGCTCGTCGTGCACGATCTTGACTACCATCTGGCCGGGCGTGACGGACTTCACGACCTCCTGGCCGACGGCTTTGGCTTTTACTTTGTCCGTGAACGAGCGCACGACATCCAGCGCCACGTCGGCTTCGAGCAGCGCGCGGCGCACCTCGCGCATAGCCTCCGAGACATCCGACTCACTCAGCGCACCGCGCTTGGTGAGCCGGTCGAGGACATTGGAGAGCCGTTCCGAAAGTGATTCGAACATCAGTAGCAATCCGATCCGAGGTTCACGCGCCAGGCACGAACATAGGCTTGAAGTCGATCATGACATGCGTGCGATAGGCAGCGCGCTGGCTGAGCCTGTCGTACCAGGCCTCGACGTTGGGCAGCGCCGGCCTTGCCAGCGGCAGGTTGAAGTAGCGGTACATCATCGTGCCGACGGCAATGTCGGCAATGGAGAGATGCTCGCCGACAATGAAGGCGCGGCTTGCGAGTTGGCGGTTGAGGATGCCGAGATTGCTGCCTGCGCGGTGCGCGGCGATCTCTACCGCACCTGTGTTGCGGTCCCTGGCTGCGGTACGCACGAGCTGCAGGAAGCAGGTGAGAATGACGTCGGCGTAGAGCGTGGTGAGCGACCAGTCCATCCAGCTGTCCGCGATGGCATATGTCTGCTCGTCGGCGGGTGAAAGCGTGCCACGGCCGTACGTCTGCGCCAAATGGCGCACGATGGCGCTGGACTCCCAAAGGATGAAGCCATTGTCGTCGATGGTCGGCACCAGCCGGTTCGGATTGAGCGCGTGATAGGCCGGTGTGTCCAGGCCGCCGAACTCGCCGCCGACATCGACACGCTCATGCGGCAAGCTGAGCTCGCCCACCGCCCACATGACCTTCTGCACATTGATCGAAGTCTTGCGACCCCAGACCTTCAGCATGCGAACAAACCTCGACGCGGACAATTGCCTTTCATCGTAACACCCAAACGCCAATGCGCCCGCGGGCGAACCTTCGCTGGCGGGCGTTGACCTCCTGCCCGGCGGAGACCGGCATGCAGGGCGGCGGCTCGTGTCCACGGGCCGTCGGGATGCGGCGGACCATGGTCGAACGAGCCGGCAGTGTCAACGAATTTGACAGATTAGCCGCTGGCCGGAACCACCCTGAGAATCTCGCCGCGGGGATCATCGGTCAGCAGCCAGACTGCGCCATCCGGACCCTGTCGCACGTCGCGGATGCGCTCGCCGCGGTCCTTGAGCAGCACCTCCTCACCCACCACCCGCTCGCCCTCGAGCACGAGCCGGTGCAGCGCCTGACCCGCCAGCGCCCCGACGAGAAGATTGCCCTTCCAGCCCGGAAAGAGATCTGCCGTGTAGAAGGCCGCGCCGGAGGGCGCAATGGAGGGATCCCAATAGTAGATCGGCTGCTCCAAACCTTCCTTGGCCACGCCGATGCCGATCTTTGCCCCCGAGTAATCGCGGCCGTAGGTGATGACCGGCCAACCGTAGTTCTTGCCCTTGTCCGGAATGTTGACCTCGTCCCCGCCGCGGGCGCCATGCTCGATGGTCCATAGCTTGCCCGTCTGCGGATGCAACGCCGCACCCTGTACGTTGCGATGGCCGATCGACCAGATCTCGGGCCGCCATCCCGGCAGTTTTGGATTGTCGGCGGGGGCGCTGCCATCCGGCGCTGTGCGGATCAACTTGCCCAGATGGTTGGCCGGATTCTGCGCCTCATCACGCGCGGAATAGCGATCTCCGGTGGTCACAAACAGATTGCCGTCGCGCGCGAACACAAGACGCGAGCCGAAATGCATGGTGGAGGCATAGGACGGCTCCTGGCGGAAGATGATCCTCACATCGTCGAGGCGGCCACTCTCGCCTTCGAGAACCAGACGGCCGCGGCCGACACTTGTCCCGTTGCTCAAGCCGCCACGCGGATCGGAAAACGAGAAGAACACCAAGCCGGAAGAGCGAAAGTCAGGCGAAAGCGCAATGTCCAGCATGCCGCCTTGGCCACGCACATCGGCCCTGGGAACACCGGCAACCGGCGCCGAAAGTCTGCCGTCGCGGGTCACGATCCGAATGCTACCCGCGCGTTCCGTGACCAGGAGGCGGCCGTCGGGCAGAAACTGCAGGCCCCAAGGATGATTTAACCCCTTGGCCACAACCTCGACCTTGACGGCTGACGCAGGGACTGCCGGTGCCTTCGTTGACGCCGCAAGCGCCGCTGTACCAAGCAGGATAAGCGGGAGGTAAACAGCAGCCTGCTTCAACATGATGTCCGATCCGGGCGAGGAAAACCTGCCTCGCGCCGGCCCCAATGGGATTGGCTGACGGCGCCTGTTCGCCATATAAGGACGCATGCCCGCGCCTGCCACCACACCCTTCCGCAAAATGAATGGCCTCGGCAACGAGATCGTCATCGTCGATCTGCGCGGCAGCAGCAAGATTTTCAGCACAGAGGAAGCGCGCGCAATCGCCTCGGATCCGCGCTCGCGCTTCGACCAGCTCATGGTGCTGCACGCACCGGCAACACCCGGCACGGAAGCCTACCTGCGCATCTACAATACCGACGGGTCGGCGGCCGGCGCCTGCGGCAACGGCATGCGCTGCGTCGGTTTGGTCGTTTCACAAGAAACAGGCCGCAAGCGATTGCAATTCGAGACCCCTGCCGGCGTTCTGGAAGTGGTCGCCGACGACTTGTCGCACATCGCCGTCGATATGGGTGAGCCACGATTCGGCTGGGCCGATATTCCGCTGGCCGAGCCGTTCCACGACACGCGCCGCGTCGAGCTGCAGATCGGACCGGCGGACAAGCCCCTGCTCCACTCGCCTTCAGTGGTGAATGTCGGCAATCCACATGCAGTGTTCTGGGTGGACGACGTCAGCGCCTACGACCTCGGCCGCATTGGCCCGCTGCTCGAGAATCATCCGCTGTTTCCCGACCGGGCCAACATCTCGCTGGCGCATGTGACCTCATCGTCCGCAATCACCGTCCGAACCTGGGAGCGTGGCGCCGGCCTTACCAAGGCGTGCGGCTCGGCGGCTTGCGCGGTCCTCGCCTGCGCGGCGCGCAAGGGCACGACAGAGCGGCAAGCGACCGTCACCTTGCCGGGCGGCCCGCTCGAGATCGAGTGGCGCGCCGATAATCACATTTGGATGACTGGCCCGGCCGAGCTCGAGTACGAGGGCCAGCTCGACCCTGCGCTGATTGCCCCGGTGGCCTAGCGGGCAACGGTGTTCCGCGCTACATGACTGCCTGAATGGGTGACCCCGGCTGGCAGGAGCTGTTCGATAGACCACGCCGGGGTCTGCCTTTTGCCGATTGTGCCGAATGAGCGACAAACCTCGCGTCATAACAATGGGTTGCCGACTCAATACCTACGAGTCGGAGGTCATGCGCAACTTGGCCTCAGAGGCTGGGCTCGGCCCGTCTGTGATCATCAACACTTGCGCCGTGACCAGCGAGGCTGTGCGTCAGGCCGTGCAGACTATTCGCAAGGTCCGGCGCGAGGAGCCCGAGGTACGTATCATCGTGACGGGATGCGCCGCGCAGATCGAGAGCCAGCGCTTCGCTGCCATGCCGGAGGTCGACCACGTGGTCGGCAATGCCGACAAGACGCAACGGCAAGTCTGGTCTGGCCTGAGCCTGGACAATGCAGAGCGCGTGCAGGTCAACGACATCATGTCAGTGACCGAAACCGCCAATCACCTCATCGACGGCTTCGGCACCCGCACACGCGCCTACGTGCAGGTGCAGAACGGCTGCGATCACCGTTGCACCTTTTGCATCATTCCCTTCGGCCGCGGTCCGTCGCGCTCGGTTCCGGCCGGCGAGGTGGTGCGGCAGGTGCGCCGCCTTGTCGAAACTGGCTACGCCGAGATCGTGCTCACCGGCGTGGACATCACGAGCTACGGCGCCGATCTTCCTGGCACGATGCGCCTCGGCCGCTTGGTACGGCACATCCTGCGGCAAGTGCCCGACCTACCGCGTCTGCGCCTGTCCTCCATCGACCAGATCGAGGTCGACACCGATCTCCTGGATGCCATCGCCACCGAGCCCCGTCTGATGCCGCACCTGCATCTCTCGCTGCAGGCTGGAGACGACATGATTCTGAAGCGGATGAAGCGCCGCCATCGTCGGGCAGATGCCGTCGCCTTCTGCGAGCAGGTGCGCCGGTTGCGGCCCGAGGTTGCCTTCGGCGCCGACTTGATCGCCGGCTTCCCCACCGAGACCGAAACCATGTTCGTCAACTCGCTCGACCTCGTCGATGCGTGCGATTTGGCTTACCTGCATGTGTTCCCGTTCTCTCCGCGTGAGAACACACCGGCCGCACGCATGCCGCAGATCGGCCGCCGAGAGGTGAAGGAGCGCGCTGCGCGCCTGCGCACGAAAGGCGCCGCGAGTCTCGCCCGTCATCTGGAGCGCCAGACGGGCCGCATCGTGGACGTGCTCACCGAGCGCAATGGCGTGGGGCGCGCGGCGGACTTTGCCGAGGTTGCGTTCGCGCCGGCGATCGAGGCGGGCATGCTGGCCAGAGCGCGGGTCAAGGGCCACGACGGCACCAGGCTTCATGGTGAGGTATTGGCTTGAGCGGAAGTGTTGACAAGGGGCGTGGTCTTTTGGGCCGCTTCTTCGGCGGCAGCACGCCTGCATCCGGCGATGATGCCAACAAGGCCGGCAGTGTAGCGACCCCCGAGCCGATTGAGCCAACTCAGGTTGCCGACGCACCGGCCCTTGCGAGCGATGGCGCAACGCAGAAAGAGGGCTGGTTTACACGCCTCAAAGCTGGGCTGACGCGCACGTCGAGCAAGCTTTCAGAAGGCATCACCGGCCTCTTAACGAAACGAAAGCTCGATGCTGATACGCTCGATGAGCTGGAGGACCTACTTATTGAGGCGGACCTCGGAGTAACGACCGCCATGCGTATCACAGAGGCCCTGGCCAAAGGCCGCTACGAGAAGGGGCTTTCCCCGGAGGCCGTGCGGGCCGTGCTGGCGCAGGAGGTGGAGCGCACACTGGCTCCGGTCGCCAAGCCGCTCTCGCTCGCCGCAAACCACAAGCCGCACGTGATCCTGGTGGCCGGTGTCAACGGCACCGGCAAGACCACGACCATCGGCAAGCTGGCTCGGATGTTCAGCCACGACGGCAAAAAAGTGATGCTGGCAGCGGGCGACACTTTCCGTGCTGCGGCCATCGATCAGTTGAAAATCTGGGCCGAACGGACGGGTGCAGGAATCGTGGCCCGGGCTGCAGGTGCCGACCCGGCAGGCCTCGCTTTCGATGCTCTCAAGGAAGCCCAGGCAGGCAGCTACGATGTGCTCCTTATCGACACCGCTGGCCGGCTGCAGAACAAGCAGGCCTTGATGGACGAACTGGAAAAGGTCATCCGGGTCCTGAAGAAGATCGACCCGGCAGCACCCCACGACGTGCTCCTCGTTCTGGATGCCACCACGGGGCAGAACGCTTTGTCGCAGGTGGAAGTCTTCCGTGACCGGGCCCATGTTACCGGCCTCGTTATGACCAAGCTCGATGGCACGGCGCGCGGAGGAATCCTGGTCGCCATCGCCGACAAGTTCAAACTGCCCGTGCACGCCATCGGCATTGGTGAGGGTGCAGACGATCTGCGACCCTTCGATCCGGGGGAGTTTGCACGCGCCATAGCGCTCGGCTAGAAAATGCCGTTGGAATCACAAACGGACCCGCAAGGGTCGGCACGTCAAAGGGAGACGACGATTTCCACGCCTGCCCGCGGGCCGCTGGTCCGCTATCCGTTCAACACCGAGCAGACCGTCAACATTCTCGGTGAGATCGGCCCGCTCGTCGCCATGTTTATCGTCAACGGCGTTTACAGCATCGCCGCCGGCACCTGGGCCCTCATCATCTGCACGATCCTGTCCCTCGTGGTATCGCTCGTCGTCCTCGGTCGGCCGCCGATCATGCCGTTCATCGCCGGCGCGGTCAGCATCACCTTTGGTGCGCTGACGCTCGTGACTGGCGACGCCATGTGGGTGCAGATCAAGGTGACGCTCTTCAACACGCTTGTCGCTGCGCTGCTGGCGCTAGGCCTCAAGACCGGCCACAACTTCTTCCGTTTCGTATTCGGTGAGACGTTCCACTACGCTCCCGCCGGCTGGGACAAGCTCACCCGCAATATGGCTTGGTTCTTCCTCGCCACCGCCATTCTCAACGAGGCGGTGCGTATCGGCTTTGCCACCACGCAATTCATGGCTCTCAACCGGGTGTTCACCGGCGTCGATATCTGGATCCTCTGCAAGTTGTTCGTCGTCATGCCGGTGACGGCGCTGTTCATGTGGTGGCAGGTGCGCCTTCTGCAGCAATATCGCCTGCCCGAAAAGCCTCAGCCCGTGAGGGTCAGATGACAGGTCCGGCCGCACAGCACGAGACGCCGCGGGTGGAGCCGCGCCAGGGCCTCAAGGCCATCATTGATTTCGCGCCGCTGCTGGTGTTCTTCGTGACTTACTTTGCGCTCGGCATCTATTGGGCCACCGGCATCCTGATGGCGGCCACGGTTGTCTCGCTTATTGCCTCGCGTGCACTGCTGGGGCACATCTCGCCTGCATTGATTGTCACGACGGTCGTCGTTCTCGGCTTCGGCGCGCTTACGTTGCTGCTCAACGACCCGCGCTTCATCATGATAAAGCCGACCATCGTCAATCTGGTGTTTGCGGCTTTTCTGTTCGGAGGTCTGCTGCTCGGCCGGCCGGTTCTGCAACTCCTGCTCGGCGAGGCGTTGCGGCTCACTGACGAAGGCTGGCGCAAGCTCACGCTGCGCTGGGCGTGCTTTTTTCTTGCGCTGGCGGTGCTCAACGAGATCGTCTGGCGGAACTTTTCGGAAGCCACCTGGGCAAGCTTCAAGGTGTTCGGCATCCTGCCCCTTACGCTCGCCTTCGCTGTTCTGCAGATCGGCCTGATGCGCCGCTACGAGCTAGTCTCTACTACGCCCGCAGACCGATCGTCTCCGCAGTGACTGCGTGCATTCGCAAGTTCTTCCGAATGCGAGCAGAACGCCGCCGCTTGCTCCAGCCGGACGCGCCAGCGATTGCGGCAAGCCGGAAGCCTCTCGCAGAGCGCGCACCAGAAAATGTGATTGGAATTCTGCGCTGCTAGACGCTGCGGTGCCGTGCTCATAATATTGATGCTTCGATACACGCATAGTGGATGAGTTCCGCGTTCCCATTGGGCCGATTGAGCCAACAAGAACTGAAGTCCCATGAAACGCGAGACAGGTGCCGGCCGGCTTGAGCGATCCCCGATTCATTTGCTGCATCGTGCAGGCCAGTGCGCTAGTGACATCTTCACTGCGGAAATGGGAGACGCTGGTCTGACACCGCGCCAGTTCGCCGTTCTGTTGACTGTCGCGCAGAACGAAGGCGTCAGCCAGACCGACCTTGTGGAACGCACCGGCGTCGATAGGTCGACGCTTGCCGACATCGTCCGGCGCATGTTGAAGAAAGGTCTGCTGCAGCGCCGGCGCACCAAGAACGACGCGCGAGCCTATGCAGTAAAGCTCACGGACGAAGGCTGGCGCGTCCTGCGCTCGACCGAGCCGATGGTTCGCCGGGTCGACGACCGCATCTTGGCCATGCTGCCGAGCAAGCAGCGCGACCAGTTCCTCTCCGATCTGATGACCATCGTCGAGGCGCTGCGGACGCCGACCGCCCCTGCTGGCCGGCGTGGTTGACGCCGGCCGCGCGGCGCTCAATTAACCCCCGGCTTGCGGTACGGTTGTCCTACGCTTGCGTTAGGCTTGAGCTACGGTTGACGGCTGTTGATCGCCGCTGCGCATGGCCATTCAGGCAGCAGCTTTCAGCAGCTTCCGGTTGACCAGAAGTCTCGGCAATCTGAACAGCATTCAGAGCTGCGCCTTTAAGCAGGTTGTCGGAGACGATCCAAAGCGCCAGCCCGTTCTCGACCGTCGCATCCTCTCGGATGCGGGACACGTAGGTCGCGAACTCGCCCGCTGCATCCACCGGCGTCACGTAGCCGCCAGGCTCGCGCTTGTCGACCACCATGACGCCCGGCGCTTGACGCAGGATCTCGCGCGCCTCCTCCACCGTAATGGGTTTGGCGAACTCGATATTGACGGCTTCCGAGTGGCCGACGAACACCGGCACGCGCACACAGGTCGCCGTCACTTTGATCTTGGGGTCGAGAATCTTCTTGGTCTCGGCCAGCATCTTCCATTCCTCTTTCGTGTAGCCGTCCTCCATGAAGACGTCGATGTGAGGAATGCAATTGAAGGCGATCTGCTTGGGGAACTTCTTCGGCTCCACTTCCTGGCCCGGCACGTACTTGCCCTTGGTCTGCGCCCAAAGCTCGTCCATGCCGTCCTTGCCCGCACCCGAGACCGACTGATAGGTCGAGACCACCACACGCGTAACGATCGCCGCATCGTGCAGCGGCTTGAGCACGACCACCATCTGCGCCGTCGAGCAGTTCGGGTTGGCGATGATGTTCTTCTTGGTGTAGCCGCGCACCGCATCCGCATTCACCTCGGGCACGACCAGCGGCACGTCCTGGTCGTAGCGCCAGCACGACGAGTTGTCGATCACGACGCAGCCCTTGGCGGCGATCCGCGGGCTCCACTCCTTGGAGACCGCCGACCCGGCCGACATCAGGCAGAAGTCGACTTTCGAGAAATCGAAGGTCTCGAGGTCGCGGCATTTCAGCGTCGTTCCGCCGTAGTCGACCTCCACGCCGACGGACCGGCGCGAGGCGAGCGCGTGCACCTCGTCGGCGGGAAACTCCCGCTCGGCGAGCACGTTCATCATCTCCCGGCCCACGTTGCCCGTGGCGCCGACGATGGCGACTCTGAAGCCCATGTCTGACCCCTCAAGGTCTGTGGTCCGGAAAGCCCCGGAGCGCCCATCGCCCCGCGAAGCACTTTCCGCGTGCCCAATTAAGCGCGAACAAAATTGAGTTCAAGTGAAACGTAGGGTGGGACGGCTCTTTCGCCGGCGGGTCGACCATCAATCCCGCCTGCGCCGGCATTTGAGAGCTATTGCCTTCGCTGCCAGCTCCGAAAAGCTGCGGCGGCCGAGGGATTTGCCCGACCCCGGCCGCCGCCCCGGGCTTTCCTAAAACACGTCGCGGCCGTAGCGGGCAACCCGCGGGATCTCGCTGCGGCTGACCCCGATGTCCTGCAGCATGCGATCGTCGAGCATGCGGAGCTCGTCCATCCCCTGCCTGTGCTTGCGGATCTCCCGCCAAGCGCCCAGCATCCGCGCCGGGGCTGCCAGAATGCCGGAAAGCGAGCCGGCAACCGGCATCTCAGCCGCCTTTTCGAATGCAGCGTGCGCCTCATAGGTGTCGAGCTTCATGGTCTTGGCCATGACACGTAGTCCTTTCTTCTTTTCATTTGTCGCGCACCACGGCGCGCTCAGGCATGCCCGCGGGCCCCGCTTGGGGGCCCGGCAGCCTGTGTGAATTGATGATGGCCCGGCACCAATGGGCGCCGGCCACTTGACCAGGCCTGTCTGGGATCAGCCTCGGACGCCGTTGAACGTGCCGGCGCGAACAGCCCGGATGTCCTCGCTGCTGAGGCCGAGGCCGTACAGGCGGTCGTCGCTGCAGGCACCGAGATAGGCGGCGACCCTACGTTTGGCGCGTTCCTCGCGCGCCGCGATGAGGCGCTGGACGAACGCGAAGAGGTGCCCTTTGGCAGTCTCTGCAGTCTCGAGAGCGGCGCCGGCTCCTCCGTGCCGCATGGTCAGGCTGGACATGATCATCTCCGTCTGTGCTCATGATTATTTTTCGCGGCACTGTCGTTGTTTGCAGCGTCACGCAACAGGCAGATAGGGCCGGAGCACCACGCATTCAAATTTATTGTTCTGATGATCTTCATTATCAAATTCAATGTCCTTTCGAGCCTCTTTCATACTGCGTTCATGTTCGGGGCCGCGAAGCATGCGTCAATCGCTCCAGCATCTCAGCCTCGCCACGGTTCGGACCTACTGTTGACGTTGTGCTCGCGGCTTCCCTAATGAACGCCGGAGCAGAACGCGGGAAGCGGACGTGACAAGAGCGGCGCGAGTGCAGGGTTTCGGCTGGCGGATTGTCGTCGGACTAGCGACGTTCGCCTTGCTGCAAGGGTTTCTGACGCAGCCGCTCCGGGCCCAGATCACAACACGTGCCGAGTATGAAGCCTGCCAGGCGCGCGACGAGGCCGGCTTCCGCGCTGCCATCGAGGCCCTGACCCTTCAGGCGCTGCAAAACGGCATCTCCGGCATGAGCTACAAGCCGGTCATAGCCGAGGCCTGGCGGCGCGGCGATGTGGACGGCATCATCAACCGCCGCGTCGACGAGGCCATGCAGGAGCTGCGCGACGAGACGCGCTGGTGGAAGCTCCTCGAGTCGCTGACCTCGCGCGAGGCGGCCCAGCAGCTCGCCACCTCGGCGGCCGAGCGCGTGTATCAGCGCTCCGACGCCGTCAAGGCCGCGATCGAGGGCATCGCCGCCGCCGTCGGACGCGACATTGGCAAGCGCATCGAGTTGGCGACCGTGGATGCGGCCGAGCCCGCTGTCCGCTGCCTGCAGTCCTTCCTCGGACCCCGCTACGGCGCCACCGTCGCCCGCATCGTCGGCAGCAGCGCCGCCCGGCAGTTCGAGATCGATCCCTCTCGCAACACCCCGCAGGTTTCCGCCGGCCAGGTTCTCCTCGAAGGCAGCGAGGGGCTGACGGGTGCCGTCATCCTGCTGGTGCGCCGGCAGATGTCGAATATGGCCGCCCGCATCGGCCAGCGGCTGGTCGGTGCGGTGCTGGGACGCATCGTGTCGATCGTTGGCGGCGGCGTCGGCGTGGTGTTGATCGCCAAGGACGTCTGGGAGTTGCGGCACGGCATCCTCCCCATCATCGCCACCGAGATGAAATCCGAGGCGACACGCGAGAAGGTCCAGGACGAGTTGGCGCGCGCGATGTCTGATCAGATGACCGAGCACATCCGCGATATTGCCAGCAAGACGGCGGACCGCGTGGTTGAGATCTGGCAGGAGTTTCGCCGCTCGCACGCCCGTGTGCTGGAGCTGGCCGAGAAGGACGAGGCCTTTCGCAAGTTCCTCGACACTATCAACCCGGCCAACCTCGGCCGCCTCGACGAAATGGTGGCCCTCGTTCTGGCCAGCGAGGGCGAAGCGGCCGTGATGCGACGGCTGACTGACGGCACCCTGCGCGAGGCCGTCGAGAAGCTCCCTGCGCCTGCGTTGCAGATCGCACGTGACGCCCGTTCGCTCGAGGCGGCCTTCAAGTGGGCAGCGCTTGCCGGCGACGCGCTGCCGCAGGTGGTCGAGCACGAGATCCATCGCCGCAATGGCCCCGGGGAATTCACCAAAGCATCGCTGACCCGAATTATGGGGCTGCGCGACCGTACCGCCATCATTCGGCTGGCCTCGCTGAAGGGGAGCGTGCGCGAGCCGCTGCTGGAGCTGGATGATACCAACCTCACCCGCCTCGCCCGCGCCTTGCCGAAGTCTGATCTCGAGACTCTGTCCGGCTATCTTACGGGCCTGGAGCGGCAGGCCGGGCAACGTCTGCTTGCGGCTGTCGCGCAGAGCCCGTCACGCATGCAGTTCGTGGCAAGCCCGTCCGTGCGCAACGCCATCCTGCAGAGCCACGATCAGAGCGCGGCCATCGGCATGATGCTGCGTTCCGAGACGATCTTCAATCCGGGCGACTTCGGCCGCGACCTCACGCTCGTCACCGAGGGCAAAGTCAGCCCATGGCTGCTGTGGTCGCGCTATCCTGTGGCGCTGTGCCTGTTCGCCGTCATGGCCCTCGTCCTCCTGCTGCTGCTCTGGCGTCTCCTCTTCGGCCGCCGCCCCCGCCCGGCGTACTAGCGGCCTCGTTCGTACGTGAGCTTCGGGGCGCAGCCCACATCACCATCATCTCATGTGCGCCTCAACCCACGCGCGTTATACTTGCAGGCGCCATCCACACGCCCCGGAGGCCCGATGCGACTCGTGACCACGGAAACCATCGACGAGGCGATCACCCACGGCACTATCGTGACAGCCTGCGCCGTGACGGGTGCCAACATTATCCGCGACATGCGCGAGGCCATCACCAATACCGTCGGCGGGCACATGACCCGCTACGAATCGCTCCTGGACCGCACCATCGCCCGCGCCCTCGACACGCTGGCCGAGCGCGCCAAGGCACAGGGCTACGACGGCGTCCTCGGCATCCGCATCTCACACCCCACCATCACCAGCGGCGCCCTTGAGGTGGTGGTCGCGGGCACCGGCTTCCGTTACGTCCAGCCGCAACGCTGACCCACGCTATTCTGAGCAAGGGAGACGACCATGGTACGGGGATCGAAGGTCTTCAAACCAGCCGACGTGCCCGAAAGCAACGCGTCGAGCTATCCTGAGCCGTTCAGGGAAGTCCAGCGCAAACGGTACAGCAGGCGTCTGGGCGACCATGCCGGACTCAAGAACTTTGGCGTCAACCTGATTCGCGTCCTGCCTGGCGGCCAGTCATCGGCCCGCCATGCGCATTCAATGCAAGACGAGTTCGTTTATGTGCTCGAGGGTGAGTTCGTTCTCGTTACGGATGCGGGCCGCGAAACCGTCGGGCCGGGCACGTGCATCGGCTTTCCAGCCGGCACTGGCGACGGTCATCACTTTCTGAACCTCACCGGCAGCGAGGCTGTTTTCATAGTGATGGGCGACCGGACTGCCGGCGATGAGATCGCCTATCCCGACATCGATTTGGAGCTGAAGGCAGGGCCGGATGGCATCCGTGCCTTCTATCGCAAGGACGGCACACCATATCCGCGTGTCTCTCGAGACTGAGGGTGAGGCGCCCCGCCCGGCAGTGCCCTTGCCCCGATCCCCTGCTATAAGCACGCGCGGGACCAAACGAATCGGCGCACGCGTTGGCCGCATCTCGGCACGCAGCACCGACCGGCAAGGGGGAATAGATCATGGTTTTGAAGCCACCGGGCATCCTGACATTCATGCTGTCCGTCATTCTGGCCGTCTGCGTACTATTCGTTAAATTCTTCGGCGCCTCGGTGCCCTTCGTGAACGGCAATGAATTCTGGTTCCTGCTGCTGGCGCATATCATTCTCGTCCTCGGCTGCATCATGCGCGGGCTTTGATCGCGCCTCGGCCGTTCGCTAGAAACCTGTTGCTTTTCCCCGCAAGGCCGCATTCCTGCCGCATCACGCTAGTGTGATGATTGCGACACTTGTGAGCGCGGCTGAGTTGTTCTGTCGCGCGGCCTTTGGTGCTCTGGCCGCTCAGCACCGGCGAGGTGTTAATCGCGCGCATGGAGATTCGCGACACTAGGCAGACAGATGGCACCGGTCGCCAGAAGCGCCAGTGGCCCCGCGACGTGTTTGTCGCCTCGGCCCTGACGTTGGCTGCGCTCGTTCTCCTGGGATTGACCTTTGTTAGCGACCGGGGGCAGCACCCCAAGCCCGTCGCTTCGTCCACCGAGGTCGTCAACAAGTAGTCCGGCGCTTTGCTACTTCGCCGTCCAGCCGCCGTCGACGCTGTAGTTCGCACCCGTGATCGAGGCCGCCGCGTCGCTGGCTAGGAACAGCGCCAGCGCGCCGATCTCCTCCACCGTCACGAAGCGGCCGATCGGCTGGTCCGACACCATCGCCTTCTTCGCTTCCTCGATCGTGATGCCCTTCGACTTGGCCAGATCCGGGAGCTGCTTCTCCGCCAGCGGGGTCCACACGAACCCGGGTGAGATAGCGTTGACCGTGACGCCATGCTGCGCCAGCTCGAGCGCCACCACCTTCGTAAACCCCGCCAGCCCGTGCTTGGCCGCCACGTAGGCGCCCTTGAACGGCGAGGCCACCAGCGAATGCGCCGAGCAGATGTTGATGATGCGCCCCCAGTTGCGCTTCTTCATGCCGGGCACGGCCGCACGCACGGTGTGGAACGCGGACGAGAGATTGATGGCGATGATCGCGTCCCACTTCTCGATCGGAAAGTCCTCCACCGGCGACACGAACTGGATACCGGCATTGTTCACCAGAATGTCCACCGAGCCGAAATCCCGCTCGGCGCGCTCGATCATGGTGGCGATTTGGTTGTGCCGCAGCATGTCGGCGCCGTCGAACGCCACCCGTGTCCCGGCCTTCGCCACTTCGCGGATCGCCGCCTGATTGTCGGCCTCGCTGCCGAGCCCGTTCATGACGATGTTGGCGCCGGCCTGCGCCAGCGCCACGGCGATGCCCAGTCCGATCCCGGAGGTCGATCCGGTGATTACGGCCGTACAATTCTTGAGCTGCATGACGCGCCGCTTCCTTGTCCGATGCTTGCTCAAATCATCTAGGTTTGAAGTCTGAAAGTGCAAACAGGCGAACACGTCGCGGCTCGCCGAGGCCGGCCGGCAGAACCCGCTCGCTGAGCGGCGTAACGCTGCCGAAGCGCTGCGTGACCGGCGAGGCCGTCTCCCGCATGTCGACCAGCAGCACGGGCTCGATCGCCTGACCGGCGTAGGGCCGGGTCAATTCATAGTGATCGTGCGGCCGGCCGTCGCGCCACGCCAGGATCGGCGTGGGCTCGTCGCGCAGGTAGTAGATGAGCTCCGCCGTCACCGCCCTGTCCTCCGTGACGATGGCCGCAAACGGCCGCCCCTGCCGGCGCGCCTCGGCAAGCGCCGCACGCGCCTCCCCGGCCACCGCCCGCCAGCCGAGCGTCCGCGCGAACGGATCGCCGCCGAACGGCAACCTGAACTGGCCAGCCTGCCAGGTGGCCCAGCCGATCACACCCACCAGCGCCACATGCAGAGCCAGCGACCCTGTAAGCCAGCCGCGCCGCGCTTCCCGCAGCAAAGCCGCAGTCACCAGCACCGCACCGGCCACATATGCGGTTGCGGCCCAGTTTGCATGCGCGCGCGACACGAAGCCCTGCGCGGCGATGACGAGCAGCACCGGCAGCGTGAAGGCCAGCAGCAGCCGGTCAGGCTCCGGCAGCCCCTCGCGCCAGGCTCGCCATGCCACCCACCCGAGTGCGGCAAACAGGATCGGCCCGAACACACCGAACTGCGCACCGATGAACTCGAAGCCCTTGCCGATGTTCAACAGTGCGCCGCCCCATCTGGCGTTGTCGGCCGTATGCGCGAACGTCGCAAAGCTGTTGGAGAGGTTCCAAAACAAGTTTGGCGCGATCAGCAGCGCACCCAGGGCCAGCGCCGCATACAGCCTCCCATCCCACAGCAACCGCCGCGCCGGCGGCGTCACCGCGATGTAGATCAGCATCGAGATGGGAAAGAACACCATTGCATACTTGGCGTTCATGCCGAGCCCGATGGCGGCGCCTAGCAACACCGCCGGCCACCAGTCCGCGCGCTCCTTGAGCTCGATGAACGCCCATAGCGCCAGCGCCCAGCACAAGAGCAGCGGCACATCGGTCGAGATGATCCCCGCCGACACGGAAACACCCGGCAGCGTGGCGAAGACCAGCGCCGACCACAGCCCGGCGGAGGTTCCATACAGCCGGCGCCCGATCATGAACACGATCAGCGCCGTCGCCGTATGCATCAGCGGCGACGGCAACCGGATGCAGAACTCGCTCGTCCCACACAAGGCCGTCGCCGCCCCGATCACCCACGCGATCAGCGGCGGCTTGGAGTAGTACCCGAACGCCGGCTCCAGGCTCCAGCTCCAGTACTGCGCCTCGTCGAAGAACAGGTCGGTGGCATTGAATTTCAGCGCCACCAGCCGCACAGCCAGCAGCAGCCCAAGCCCCGCCCACAAAGCCACGGGCCAGCCCGAGGCAACGCCGGCACGATCCGTCTCTGCCCAAGCCGTTCTCATGGTGCCCCTGGCCGTCCCCGGTTTGCCAGCCTGACCGGGCCTGCCGCACGACTGGCGGCAGCCCAACTCCCGGCTCATTTACTAGGTTGAGTGCCCGCAACAAAGCTTGTTATGACTGCGCCGATGGGCGATTCCCGGGCAACAACGACCCACTATTTCATGTGCAGTCAATTGCAACGCCCCGGCTTCTGAGCCCTTGGAGCGAGCCGCCATGCACGTCTCCGTCGTCATTCCGGCACTCAATGAGGCCGGCAATATCGGCCGTCTCGTAGAGGAAACCTACGCGGTCGTACCGGCAGACCTGCTGGCTGAGGTCGTCGTCGTCGATGATTGCAGCACCGACCAGACCGCCTCGGAGATCAAGACGCTGATCGCGCGCGAGACCCTGCAGGGCCTGCGCTACCTGCGCCACGGCATACGCTGTGGCCAGAGCGCCGCCGTGCGCACCGGCATCTTCGCCGCCGCCAGCCCAGTCATCGCCACCATGGACGGCGACGGCCAGAACGACCCCCGCGACATTGTGCGCCTGCTCGAGCGGCTGGCGCCGCCGGGCGGCCAGGGTCCCGCACTCGTCGGCGGCATTCGCACCGAGCGCAAGGCCGAAGGTTCCAAACGCCTGGCCTCCCGCGCTGCCAACTGGATCAGGGACCGCGTACTCGACGACGACTGCCCCGACACCGGCTGCGGCATCAAGACCTTCTGGCGCGAGGCGTTCCTGCGGCTGCCCTATTTCAGCGGCGTGCACCGCTATCTGCCGGCACTGTTCTTGACCTATGGGTATGAAGTGGCCTACCTGCCGGTGAACGATCGGGCCCGTATTGCCGGCCGGTCCAAGTACAGCAATCTTGGCCGCGCTCTGCTCGGCCTGCACGATCTGGTGGGTGTGAGCTGGCTGCGCAAGCGTACCAAGGTGCCGGTCATCGTCGAGGACCTGCCGGCCGGCCGTCAGGTGTCCGATCTGGTGAGCCGTTTCAGCCGGCGCGGGGATGCGGGGCGACGCGCCGGCGACAAGACTTGAGCGCCCGAGCCAGCTCTCATCATCTTGGCGCAGCGGGGCTGGCGATGGATCGCCGTTTGCAATTCTCTCCCTGCACAAGAGTCTGCGTCAGCTCTGACGCTCGGAACACGTATCACTCGCATGCCACGAGGGCCAAGCCGAAGCATCCGGCGGCTCGCTTTGGCTTCTATGCACGGCGTAAGCCGCACGACCAAACGAAAGCGAGAGACGTTCCGGCACCTCGCAGAGAGCCGGAACGTCTCTCGCTCACCGCGCATCTGCAGCGCGCGCACATGTATCGGGGTAATTGATGGATCTCGCCAAGATCGCCCAGTGGTGGGCTGCCACGCCGGCCACTGAGATCACATGGCTCGCCGTCGGGTTCGCGGCCCAGCTCATGTTCTCCATGCGCTTCATCCTGCAGTGGCTGGCCAGCGAGCGAGCGCGCCGCTCGATTGTGCCTGAGGCTTTCTGGTATTTCAGCTTCCTCGGCGGCGCGATGCTGTTCGCTTATGCCATCTACCGCACGGACCCCGTCTTCATTCTGGGCCAAGGCGGCGGCCTGCTGATCTACGCCCGCAACATCCACCTGATCTGGCAGGGCAAGTCGCAGGATGCTTCAGCCTCCGGCAGCCGTTCCCTGTCCGCGGACCAGAGCTGAGCCAAACCGACTGGTCATCGTCGAGCCTGCCGCTTGTTCCGCAGCTTTGATGGCCTTGGAAACTCAGATTTCCGACGGCCCGCAGCCTGCCCCCATCCACTACAAGTGAGATGGAAGCGGCTCTGCTGTTCGCATGGGACGATCGCACTCCCGTTCAACGGAACCCTAGGTTGCTCAGAATTGAGGTCGAGCGTCTTTCCGGCGCGTCGCAGAAAGCCGGAAAGACGCTCGACCGCGATCCTATATCGGCACTCGGTATGCGCTCATTCCTCCCGCCCCCGCCAGGCGACGGCCACTATGCGCAAGCTCCCTGCCTCATGTGACAACGCGGTTCACAAGCCGGAAAAAGGTGCTATAAGGGCGCCGCGTCCGCGGTCCGCCGGTACGGTGCGCGGCATGCGCCGCGGCTTTGCTGGCACGGCCACAACGCACGCGATTGGCTCCCGGCACCACTGCCTCGGGGCAGATGCGCATCGGTGACGCGGGGTGGAGCAGCCCGGTAGCTCGTCAGGCTCATAACCTGAAGGTCGTTGGTTCAAATCCAACCCCCGCAACCAATCTTTTCAATGACTTAGACAACCTCGATGTTAGTTCAATTCGCTGCTGGGTAGCGCCTGGGTAGCAAATTCCAGGGCGTTCTGACGCTCAACGACGCTCCGGCAAGTTGAGGTTCGTCCCGAACTCCGAACTCCGGCACGTGGGTAGCCGCGCGCTACACCAACGAGGAGGCCGGCAAGGTTCTGCGGCGCTATTGGACCACCGCATGCTCCAAGTGCCCGCTCAAATCACAATGCACGACAGGGCCGGAGCGCTGCATCGCGCGGTGGGAACATGAGCACCTGCTCGACGCCGTTCACCAGCGCCTCAATGCGAACCCGCAAGCCATGCGTCAGCGGCGCGAAACGGTCGAGCATCCGTTCGGCACAATGAAGGCGCGCATGGGAGCGACACACTTCCTGATGACGACGCTGCCGAAGGTCGCCGCCGAGATGGCGCTCTCGGTGCTGGCCTACAATCTGACCCGCGTCATGAACATCGTCGGCATCAAGCCGCTGATCGCGGCGATCCGGGCCTGAGGCCCGCGCAGCCCCCCGCCCAAATCTAGTCGCTCGAACTCCTGCCAGCGCGTTATCACACAGCCAAGACCCAGATCGGAGCTTCGGCAGGTCGGCCGGCAGTGCGCTCGCCCACAGAAACCGGCTTACGCCGTGCGGCTCGACAGAACTTGCCAGCTCCTGTTCTGCTTGTGGTCTGGCAAACTCGATCCTCACAGTCCGACCTCAGCGCGCATCCGGAAGATCGGGTCCCGCTGGTCGCGACTGAAACCGGCCCAGTCCGCCTTGAGCGGGGGAACCTCTCCCAGGGCGAGGCGCGTTGTCTCGAACACCACGATGCGATGAAAATCCGCCAGACGCCGGCCCGGCGCTCCACGCGATCAACGTATCTGCCGTAATGCGAGAGCTGTATGGGGCCACCCCTGGCCGAGGCGCCGTATTGGCGCTGCGCCTCGGGACCGAGCGTGTGGGCGGTGAAGAAGTAGGTCTCGGCGACAGCGACATCGGGCTTAGCGAATTCGATCAGGCATTCGCCGAGGAAATGCATGACCTGCGTCGCGCCGCCTGTGCGTGACTTGGCGAACTCGATGAAGCCATCAATTCCACCCTTGTAGTCACCGTGATCGTCATAGGCGTCCGTGTGATAGGTGGCGCGGACTGCGTCCCAATCGGCCCGGTCGACGCCACGGCAATAGCGGGCCATCAAGTCGCGGATCTCGTCCTTGTGGATCAGTCGCTGCAGCGCGTCGCTCATGCGGGTCTCCCTTCTGGTTGCATTCATCCCACCAGATGCTCGCGAAGGCAGCGGCCGACCAATGCGAGTGTATCACGTGCCGCCTGCGCGTCCCGGGTCCAGCCAAGGAAGCCGTGCGGGTGGTCCGCCACCTCGACGACCTCAGCTGGGATGCCTAGAGAGCCGGCTCGTGCGCTTGCGCATGAGCGCGCGCATCTCGGGGATCGGCACGGGCGGTACTACACCACGCTCGAGCTCGGCGATGGTCTCCAGCGCCCTTCTCGCGTCGGCGTGCAGAGGGCGATCTTGCGCATGCTGGTGCTCCTTGTCGACGTGGGGTGCGTGCCGCTCTATGCCGACCTCGCTGTAACAGCCCTATCGCGCGGCCAGCTCAACGGCCACCGAGGTTGGGTCCGAGCCAATCAACCCTTTTGTGCTTGCTGCGCGCAAGAGGCCATGCCTAAATCCGTGCAATAAGAAAACGGCAAGCAATCCTGTCGGAATACTGCTGAAGCCGGTTGCGATGGAGGAGGAAGACCCGATGGGTACGTCTAGGCGTACGTTCGTCAAGGGTAGCGTGGCAACCGCCGCCGCCGTATCCGCTCCCGGCCTGCTCAGGGCACAGTCTGCACCCGCCAGAGCGCGCACGCTGCGCACTGTGCTGCACGGCGACCTCAAGATCTTCGATCCCATCTGGACGACGGCGAACATGACCGGCAACCACGGTCTGCTGATCTACGACACCCTGTTCGGCATGGACGACCAGCGCAACGTCAAGCCGCAGATGGTCGACACATGGGGCGTATCTGATGACAAGAAGACCTATACCTTCACTTTGCGCGACGGTTTGAAGTTCCACGACGGGCAGGTCGTCACGAGCAGGGATGTCGTTGCCTCAATTCGCCGCTGGTCCGCCCGCGACGGCGCCGCCCAGCACTTGTTCAAGCGGGTTGCCGACACGCCGATCAAGGACGACAAGACGTTCCAGATCGTGCTCAACGAGCGCTATGGCCTCGTGCTCGAAGCGCTCGGCAAGATCGAAACCAACCTGCCCGTCATCATGCGCAAGAAGGACGCGGAGACCGATCCCAACCAGCAGGTGACGACCAAGGTTGGCTCCGGCCCCTTTATTTTCAACGAGGCCGAGACCACGTCCGGCCAGCGCTACGTCTACGACAAGTATCCGGGCTATGTGCCACGCAAGGAGCCGCCCTCCGGCATGGCCGGCGGCAAGGTCGTCAAAGTCGATCGTGTCATCATCGAGAACATGGCCGACGAGCAAACCGCGGTCGCGGCCTTGAAGGCCGGTGAGATCGATTTCTACGAGATCCCGCCAATTGACCTGCTGGACCAGCTTGAGAGCGACAAGAACATCAAGCTCGATGTCCTCAATAAGGGCGGCAATGTCGGCATGTGCCGTCTAAACTGGCTGCACCCGCCCTTCGACAAGGTCGAGGCGCGCCAGGCCATGCTCTACCTCATCAAGCAGGAGGACATCCTCAAAGCGGTATTCGGAAACCCGCAATACTATCGCGCCTGCGGATCGCTTTTCGGCTGCACCGGCCTGATGCAGAGTGACGCGAATACCGATTGGCTAAAAGGCGGCCAGAACATCGCCAAGGCCCGAGAACTCTTCCAGAAAGCCGGCTACGACGGCCGCCCGGTGGTCATCCTTCAAGCGACTAATATCGCCTTCATGAATAATGCGTGTCTGCTCGTTGCTCAATGGCTGAAAGAAGCGGGCGTCAATGCCGAGCTGGCTGCATCCGACTGGGGCGCGGTCGTTACCCGGCGCGCCGTCAAGAAGCCAGTCGCCGAGGGCGGTTGGAACATCTTCATCACCTGGGGCTCGGGCGAGGGGTTCGACAACCCGATCGGGTTCGTCGCTCACATGGCGAACGGTGAACCGGGATGGTTCGGCTGGCCCAAGGACGACCTACACGAGAAGCTTCGAGACGAGTGGGCGCTCGCAGGCACGCTCGACGAGCGCAAAGCGATTGCACGCAAGTTGCAGGAGAACGCCTGGACTTACGTGCCGATGGCGCTGCTCGGCCAGTGGGCGCCGCCGGTCGCCCGCCGCGCCAATGTCAACGGGTTTATCCCCATCCCGGCCCACGTGCCCTTCTGGAACGTCGAGAAGGTCTGAAACCGGGCGTTCGTCTTGCCAACGCGGGAGGTCGTATTGCCGCGCGGCTACCGTGGGTAATGGCCCTGCTCGGCTGGTAAGCTTCGCTCATGCTGGCTTTCATCGTCTATCGACTGCTCTCGACCCTGGTGGTCATGGCGATCGTTGCCGTGTTCATTTTCCTGCTCCTGCATCTGTCGCCGGGAGACCCCGCCGCCATTATCGTCGGCGACAACGCCACACAGGTGCAAATCGACGCCGTTCGCAAGCAACTCGGCCTCGACGATCCTCTCGCTGTGCAGTTCGTGCGCTGGGTCGGCGGGGTTCTCAGAGGCGATCTTGGCATCTCGATCTTTTCTCATGAGCCCGTTAACAAGCTTATTGCGCAACGCATTGAGCCGACGGTGTCACTGGCGGCCACCACGCTCGTGCTGGCGGTTGTCATCGCCGTTTCCTTCGGTGTGCTTGCCGCCTGGAAAGTCGGGACGTGGCTCGATCAACTCGTCATGATGCTGTCGGTCCTAAGCTTTTCTGTTCCCGTATTCGTCGTCGGCTACCTGCTCATCTATGTGTTCTCGATTAAGCTCGGATGGCTGCCGGTGCAAGGCTATACACCCATCGACGAGGGTTTCGTTGTCTGGGTCCGCCATCTGATCCTGCCCTCCATTGCGCTCGGCCTCGCCTATGTGGCCCTCATAGCCCGCATTACGCGCACGGCCATGCTGGACGTGCTGTCGGAAGACTACATCCGCACGGCTCGCGCCAAAGGCGTCGCTACTGGCCCTGTGCTGATGAAGCACGCATTGAAGAACGCTGGCGTCCCGATCGTGACGGTGATCGGCATCGGGGTTGCGCTGCTAATCGGTGGGGTGGTCATCACGGAAACGGTTTTCAATATCCCCGGCGTCGGCCGGCTGGTTGTCGACGCGATCTCGCAGCGCGACTATCCAATTATCCAGGGGGTGACGCTGATCTTTTCGGGCGTCTATGTGATCGTGAATCTCATCGTCGACCTTAGCTACACCCTGCTCGACCCGAGGATCCGCTACTGATGGTCGATGTGGCCACCACACCCGCCACGCTCTCGCCGAGCCGGGCCGCGAGGGGCGCTCGCGCCCGGCGTTACGTGCGGCGCAATCCGACCCTGGTCTTCGGCCTCGTCATCCTCGGCGTCATGCTCCTAGCGGCGCTGTTCGCCCCCTGGATCGCCGGCGACCCCTATTCGATGAAACCGGTGCAGCGCTTCAAGCCGCCGTCCGACGCGCTTTGGTTTGGAACCGACAATCTTGGTCGTGATGTCTATGCGCGAACCATTTATGGCGCTCGCGTCTCCCTTGCCGTCGGCCTCAGCGTGGCGCTCGTTGCCGTCTCGATCGGGCTCGTGGTTGGTCTGCTCGCGGGCTTCTTCAGGCCGGTCGAGCTGCTCGTCATGCGGCTGATGGACGGGCTGATGGCGATTCCGGCGATCTTGCTCGCCATCGCCCTCATCTCGCTGTTCAAAGGAAGCGTGGCGGTCGTCATCATCGCCATCGTCATCCCCGAGGTGCCGCGCGTCGCGCGCCTCGTGCGCTCGGTCGTGCTCACCACCCGCGAGCAACCGTATGTCGAGGCAGCGATCGCGAGCGGCACGCGAGTGACACGGATTCTGTGGCGCCATATCCTGCCTTCGACCTTTCCGCCGCTGATCGTGCAGGCCACCTACATCTGCGCATCCGCCATATTGATCGAGGCGGGCCTCTCTTTTCTGGGCGCCGGCACGCCGCCCGAGATCCCGACCTGGGGCAATATGATTGCGTCCAGCCGCGTCTATCTTGCGAGGGCACCATGGACCGTGTTCTGCCCAGGGATCGCCCTGGCGCTGGTCGTTCTCGCCGTCAACCTCGTGGGGGATGGGCTGCGCGACAGGCTCGACCCACGCATTGCGCGCCGTATGTGAGGCAAGCCATGGCGGCGCCACTGCTGGCGGTAAGAGATCTCGAGACCCACTTCTTCACGGAGGATGGCATCACTCGAGCTGTAAACGGGGTCTCGTTCGAGGTCGGTCTCGGCCAGACGCTCGGGATCGTCGGCGAGTCGGGCTGCGGCAAGAGCGTGACTGCGCTCTCGGTTCTGCGCTTGCTGCCCCCGCGTATTGGACGCACGGTTGCCGGCTCTGTCTGCTTCGAAGGCCAGGACCTGCTGGCGCTCAGCGAGGCCCAGATGCGCGGCATTCGCGGCAACAGTATCGCCATGATCTTCCAGGAGCCGATGACCTCGCTCAATCCGGTCCTGACGATCGGCCACCAGATCGCGGAATCCTTGCGCGTCCACAAAGGGATGGGGCGAGAGAAGGCGCGCGAGCGCGCGCGTCTGCTGCTCGAGGTCGTGCGCATTCCTGACGCGCGGAGCCAACTCGACGACTATCCCCACCAGTTCTCCGGCGGCATGCGCCAGCGGGCGATGATCGCCATGGCGCTGGCCTGCAGCCCGAAGCTGCTCATCGCCGACGAGCCGACCACCGCGCTCGACGTGACGATCCAGGCCCAGGTCCTCAAGCTCATCCTCGAGCTGAAAGCGAAGACGGGCGCGGCAGTCATCCTCATCACCCACGACCTCGGTGTGGTGGCCGAGACGTGTCAACGCGTTGTGGTCATGTACGCGGGTCGCAAGGTGGAGGAGGCTTCGGTCCTGGAGCTGTTCGATCGGCCGGCGCATCCCTACACGCGCGGGCTCCTTGCCTCGATCGCGCGCGGGCGTGCAGGCGCGCGGGCGAAACGTCTGCAGGAGATCCCGGGCGTCGTGCCATCGCTCAGGGAGCCTATTGCCGGCTGCGCCTTCGCGCCCCGCTGCGGCCATTCCACGGATCGCTGCCACAGAGAGGCGCCGGCCTTGCACGACATTGGTAGCATTGATGGAGGCCCTCATCTGGCAGCCTGCTTCTTCGCTAAGGAGCTGCTTGCATCATGACCGCCCAGGTCGGCGACCCTCGGGCGCGCGTGGGCCGGTTCGTGCTCGAGGTCGAAGGGCTCAAAAAATACTTTCCCCGTGCGGCGGGGTCTTCTCAAGCGCACGCGCGCCGAGATCAGGGCCGTCGACGGCGTCAGCTTTGCGCTGGAGCCCGGTGAGACGCTGTGTCTCGTGGGCAGATCGGGCAGCGGCAAATCGACCGTCGGCCGCCTCGTCCTTCGCCTGATCGAGCCGACCGAGGGCAGCGTGCGCCTCGACGGTCATGACATTACGCGGCTCGGCCGCGAGGAGATGCGCCCGTGGCGGAAGCGCATGCAGATCGTCTTCCAGGATCCCTATGCCTCGCTCAACCCCCGCATGACGGCAGGCCAGATCGTTGCCGAGCCGCTCGAGAATTATCCGGATGCCGCGGTTCCAAAGCACGCGGAGCGTGTCGCCCGACTGTTTGAGCGGGTGGGCCTCAGGACCGACACTGTTGGAAAATATCCCTTCGAGTTCTCCGGCGGTCAGCGCCAGCGTCTCGGTCTGGCGCGTGCACTTGCGCTCAACCCTTCGCTCATCGTTGCGGACGAGCCCGTCTCCGCGCTTGATGTCTCCGTGCAAGCTCAGGTCTTGAACCTCATGATGGACCTGCAGGAGGACCTGAAGCTTGCCTACCTCTTTATCAGTCACGACCTGGGCGTGGTCGAGCACATCGGTCATCGGGTGGCCGTGATGTACCTCGGGCGGATCGTCGAAATCGCCGGCAAGGAAGAACTGTTTGCGCGGCCACTGCATCCCTATACGCGCGCACTGCTGGCGGCGGCCCCCATACCTGATCCGCGCGCAAAAAAGGAGCGCATTGTACTCGAAGGCGACGTGCCGTCGGCGATTGCGCCGCCGTCCGGTTGCCACTTCCACACCCGTTGCCCGTTCGCGTTCGGACGCTGCCGGAAGGAGGAACCGGTGCTACGCGATGCCGGTGGCGGCCGCCGGTTTTCATGCCACCTGGATCCATAGGGCCACTCCAACCCGATCGCGCAACGAACTATTCTTTGGGCCACAGCCGGCCAGAATCCCTGCGCCTGATCGAACAAGAGCGCCTTACCCGAGTTTGGGGTTTCGACACACAGCTCTCTGCATTTTGTGCCCATCCCAGTTTAAGGCTTACTGGTTTGAGCAGCCTGAGCGACGCTCGGTTATCCTGACGGTCGAAAGGAGGACGCTTGGCTGACCTCGGCTACCCATTGCCCAGCTTGGAATTTAAAGTCATCGATCCTGCTACTGGCCAGAAGCTACAAAATGGAGACTTGGGAGAGCTGTGTGCACGCGGGTACTCTGTCATGCAGGGCTATTACAAGAAAGCGGAGGAAACGGCCAAGGCTATTGACCAGGACGGCTGGCCGCATAATTGAGCCAGCTTGTTTGCGCGTGCATCGTCCCTGTGCTTGACCGCAGCGGACCCTGGACGATCTCACTGCGTTTTGTGGGGCAAATTGGGTGCGGAAAGTTAGTCGTCGTCAAGCAGGGCCAGAACGTCGTGAATGACCCAACTCGGACATTGCCTGCTGTGGGCTTCAACTCGATCGGTTGGATTTCTCAAACCAAGGTGGCTCTACTCGACGACGGCGGCAACCTCGTAGGTGCTGGGAACGGGTGCGCCGGTGAGATGCTTCATGAATTCCGCGCGGCCGTGGATCTGCTCCGGACTGGTGGCGTTGCGCTTCTGCGCCTCCTCGCTTTCCCAGATCGTGATCGACAGAAACTGATTTGCCGCTCGATCAAAGAACAGATAGCCCGCCACGAGCCCCTTGCCCTTGAACGCGCCGATGTGCTGCGGCCACTCGGCGATCGCCGTCTCGGCGGAACCGGCTTGGGGCTTGAGGTCATCACGCGTGCGTACATTGCGGGCTCCATATGCGGCTTGTCTGTTGCGGCCAGTGTGGCGAGCGGCGTCCGCGATCGCAACGCCGAGTTGACCGCGACGGTGCGCTTGTTCGCCACACAATGGGCCTTGCGCCCTTCGCATAGTCTCGGCGCATCTCAAGAGGAAGAACCAGCCATGGCCGAGTTCACCACGCTGCAGGAAATGCTGCTGATCGCGCACGACAAGCTCGAGAGCGGCGTGTGGGATTTCATCAACGGCGGCACCGAGTCGGAGACGACGCTTCGTCGCAACCGGCATGGGCTGGACCGTCTCGCGTTTCGCCAGCGCGTGCTGAGCGATGTGTCCCGCATCGACACGTCGACCACGTTCCTCGGACACAAGCTGGCCTTGCCGGTCATGATGGCGCCGGTCGGTTCGCTGGCGCTCATCGATCCCGCGGCTGCCGTCAGCGTGGCGGGCGCCTGCAAGACGTTCGGCTCGCTGCTCATCTACAGCACCTTCGCCGATCCCCCGCTGGACGTGGTGCGGGCCAAGGTCGACCATCCGCTGATCCTCGGCCTCTATGTGCGCGGCGACCAGGATTGGCTCGATCAGGCCATCGATCAGGCGAAGGCGGCAGGCTGCGTTGCCATCACGGTCGTCACGGAGGCGCCCTACTATTCCCGGCGCGAGCGCGATCTCATCAACAAGTTCCGCTCCCGCGGCAGCAAGTCGGGCACCTATGCCAGCACCCAGAAGATCCTGCGCGAAGGCGGCAGCGGCGAGGCCGTCGCAGCCGCCGAGGCGCGCATGGTCACGGCGAGACTGACCTGGAAGACCATCGAGCGCATTCGCACGCGCTCGTCGCTGCCGGTGATCCTGAAAGGCATCTCGACTGCCGAGGACGCGCGGCTTGCCGTCGAGCACGGGGCGAGCGCCGTCTACATCTCCAATCACGGCGGCCGCCAGCTCGATTGCGCGCGCGGCTCGATCGAGGTGCTGCCGGAGATCGTCGATGCGGTCGGCGGAAAGGCCGAGGTCATCATGGACGGCGGCATCTATCGCGGCACCGACGTGCTGAAGGCGATTGCGCTCGGCGCTCGTGCGGTGTGCCTCGGCCGGCTGCAGTGCTGGGCACTGGCGGCCGGCGGCGAGGCCGGACTGGTGCAGATGCTGGAGATCCTGGAGGAGGAGATCATCATCGCCATGGGGCTGCTCGGCGTGACCAAGCTGTCCGATCTCCGTCGCGATCACCTGTTCGCAACGGACGCCCTCGACCCGCCGCACATCTTCAATCCGTTCCCGGTCGTGAAGGAGCGCCTTGCTCGCGGCACGCCGTCCGGGCGAATAGCGCCAGACGCCGCGCGCTTCAGGGACGCAGCTGCGTGCCGATGCCCTTCTGGCGCGCCCGCTTCAGGATCTCGATGCCGGTCGCGAGGTCTTCCAGGGCAATGCCGAGGTTGAACACCAGGATGCGCTGGTCGTCGCTGGTTCGGCGGCCCTTGCCCGTGCGGATATCAGCTCGCCCAGCTCCGCGTCGATGCGCGTGACGCCGGTGAACTTGCCTTCGTGCAGGCGGGCATCCTCGATCTGGCCGCGATCGTCGGTGAGCACGAGATCGGCCGCCGCAATCGCCTCGTCCGTGACGTAGGAGTCGTAGTCGAGCGTGACGGTGAGACTGCCCGGAGCGAGCCAGTCCGCTTGCAGCGTCGCGCGTCGGGTATCCTCGATGGGGCCAGCCGTGATCACCACATCGGCGCCGCGCACGGCCGCTTCCGCGCTACCCTTGCCCTCGACCGACACGCCCCACCGGCCATTCATCTCCTTGACGAACGCCGCCTCGCGCTCCGGCACCACGTCATAGGCCTGGCAGCGCACGAGGCTCGGCAGGACCGCCTTCAGCGCTTCGAGGTTCTTGCGGCCCTGCAGCCCGCAGCCGAGGATCGCCATGGTGCTCGCACCCTTGCGGGCGAGATGCTTGGCGGCCACCGCGGAGGCTGCCGCCGTGCGGTTCCCGGTCACCCATTTGGAATCCATGATGGCGACCGGCTGCCCCGTCGCGTCCTCGGACATGATGAACAGCCCCTGGATGTAGGCGAGCCCGCGCGCCGGATTGTCCGGGTCGCCGCTCTGCCATTTGCAGCCGGCGTAGCCGAGCGCCGGCGCCGAGCTCACCATGGAGCTGTAGAAGCGCGGACCGTTGCGGTGGAAGAAGATCTTGGGCGGCAGGACGGTGCCGCCCTGCGCCTTCAGCCGGAACATTTCTTCCAGGATGGGCACGATCTCGGCCATGGACAGGCCGATGTCGTCCAGGTCCTGGCTGCTGAGATAGAGGATGTTCTCGGTCTTCGTCACGCTCAGGTTCTCCGCGTGCGCGCTCAGGAGCGCGCATCAGCCGTCGTATTGACGGCGGCCTTTTCGATGCCGACCGCCAGATCGATCGCCACCACCACCAGGATGGCGATGTAGATCGTGACCGCCGACACGGCCGCCAGCGTCGGATCGATGTTGAACTGGATGTAGTTGAAGAGCTTGACCGGGATGGTCACGAACTGCGCGGTGGAATTGAAGATGCTCACCTCCACATTGATCCAGGAGTTGATGAACGCGAACAGCGCGCCCGCGATCACGCCCGGCTTGATCTGCGGCAGGGTGATGAGGAAGAACGTCTGCGATGCGCGTCGCGCCGAGGTCCTGCGCCGCCTCCTCGAGCGTCGGGTCCATGCCCGACAGCGACGCGATCGAGGTGCGTATCACATAGGGGGTCACCAGCACGACGTGGCCGACATAGAGCGCCCAGAAGCTGCGGGCAAATCCTAGGGCAGACGCGTACTGGAGAATGGCGACGCCGAGCACGATGGTCGGCAGCACGAGCGGTGAGAGAAACAGGGCGCTCAGCGCCCTGCGCGCCGGGAAATTGCTTGCGCGCGAACACCAGCGCCGCCGGCACGCCAAGCAGCGAGGGCCGTCGCCGTCGCGGCGGCGGCCAGCTGGCTCGACACCACGAACGCCTCCACGAAGGTCGGGTCGCTCACCACCTTCCAGTACCAGCGCCACGTGAACCCCTGCGGCGGGAACTTGAGATACTCGGTCTCCGTGAACGAGATGGCGATGACGACCAGCAGCGGCAGCGCCAGATACAGCAAGACGATGCAGCTGACGCCGGCAATCGACAGGCGGCCGAGGCGATCTGCAAGGTTCAGGCTTATGCGCATCACACGGCCACCCTCAGCCGGCGCTCCAGGAAGAAGAGGTAGGCGCCGATCAGCAGAAGCGTCACGACCAGCAGCACCACCGACAGCGCGGCGCCGATGTCGGGCCGGAACGTCGCCGTGTACTGCTGGAAGATCAGGATGGGCGTCACCATCTCGCGCCCGCCGCTGAGGATGCTCGGGATGACGTAGGCGCTGACGCTGAGCGCGAACACGATGATCGAGCCGGCCACCACGCCGGGCAGGCTGAGCGGGAAGGTCACGGCCAGAAAGGCGCGCGACGGCCGGGCGCCCAGGTCTCGCGCTGCCTCGATCAGGGTGCGATCGACGGTCTGCAGCACGCTGCAGACGGACGAGCGCCATGACGGGCAGCAGGATGTAGGACAGGCCGATGACGATTGCGGTCTTGCTGTAGAGCAGATCGAGGGGCGTCTCGATCAGGCCGATCGCGATCAGGCTGGTATTCACGATCCCGCGCCGCCCGAGGATGACGATCCAGCCGAAGGCGCGCACGATGTTGCTGGTGAACAGCGGTGTCACCAGCAGGACGTAGATCCCCCGGCGCACCCACACGGACGGCACGTGAAAGACCGTGAAGTAGGCGAGCGGGTAGCCCAGCACGAAGCAGACCACCGTCACCCAGAACGAGATCAGCAGCGTGTTGAGCAGGGCCTTCCAATAGTAGCCGTCGCTCAGCACGGCCATGTAGTTGGCGAGCGTCATCCCGCCGTCCGGCCGCGTGAAGCTCTCGCCGATCAGCAGAGCAAACGGGGCAACGAAGAACAGCACGAAGAATGCAATCGGCCCCAGCAACAGCACCGCCGTGTTGACCGATGTGAACCGCATCTGCTTCTGCTCTGTCTCGTCGCCCGTCCGTCAATCGGCAAGGAGGCGCGCGGCATCCCTGCGCCAGTGCACGGTGGTGGTCTCGCCGAGCCGCCAGCCGCTCCGCCTCGACGCTGTAGCCGGGCTCGGCCGCGATCTCCTGCCCGCCGGCCACCGCCAGGAACAGGCGCCACGTCGAGCCGACGAACACCTTGTCCTTGAGGGTTGCGGGCAGCGCGACCTCGTCGGCCCCGACGGCACCGCCGACCAGCACGTCCTCCGGCCGCACCATCAGCGACACCTCGCCCGAACTCCTCGGCTTGAACTCGTAGGGAAGAGCAGGCCCGTCGGGGGCGACGCTGACCGTCCCGTCCGGCGCCAATCCTGCAGGCGAGCAGGTTGGCCTCGCCGATGAAGTCGGCGACGTAGCGCGTTGCCGGATTGCGGTAGATCTCCTCTCCGCTGCCGAGCTGCACGATGCTGCCCTCGCGCATGACGGCGATGCGATCCGCCATGGCCAGCGCCTCCTCCTGGTCGTGCGTGACGAACAGGAAGGTCATGCCGAGCTGCTGATGCAGCCGCTTGAGCTCGAGCTGCATGCGCTTGCGCAGCTTCAGGTCGAGCGCACCGAGCGGCTCGTCGAGCAGCAGCACGTCCGGCTGGTTGACGATGGCGCGGGCCAGCGCGACGCGCTGCTGCTGGCCGCCCGACAGCTCGCGCGGATAGCGTCCGGCCAGCGCCTCCAGTCCGACCATGGCGAGCGCGGCCTTCACCCGCGACTCGATCTCGCCGGCGGCCAGCCCCTGCCGCCGCGGCCCGAAGGCGACGTTCTCGATCGCGGTCATGTGCGGGAACAGCGCGTACTGCTGGAAGACGGTGTTGACCGGCCTCTGGTTGGGCGGCACGCCGTTCATCGAGCGCCCGTTGATGCGGATGTCGCCGGAGGTCGGCTCGACGAAGCCGGCGATGGCCCTCAGCAGCGTGGTCTTGCCGCAGCCGCTGGGACCAAGAAGGGCGATGAACTCGCCCCTCCTGATGTCGAGAGAAACGCCGGCCAGGGCGGTCACCGTGCCGTATCGTTTGACCAATCGGTCGACGACCACCACGTCCGGCGTCATGCGCATCTCACGGCGACGGCGCTCCTGTTGCGCGGTCGGCTATTTCCCGGCCACCTGCCGGTTCCAGATCTCCGTCAGCGCCTGGCGCTTGGCATTGATGGCGTCCCAGTTGGGGATGGCGAGGTTCTTGACGCTGCCGTTGGCACCCCAGGGCATGCGCGCCTTGGCCTGCTCGCCGATCTTGACCTGCTTGGTCGGCGGCCCGACGTAGAGCTTCTCGGCCAGGCAGTTCATCGCCTCTTCGCTCACCGTGTAGTTGACGAACTGCCAGCGCGGCATCGAGGTTCTTGGTGCCGTCGGCGATGTGCACGCGGATATCGTTGGCCGGCGCGCCTTCCTTGGGCACGACGAACGCGATCGGCAAGCCCTTGTCGGCGATCGCCCAAGCGGCCGTGTTGTAGTAGGCAGCCGCGATCGCCTCGCCGCTCTGCAACGCCGCCTGCGCGACGCCCGACGCGTCGTAGTAGCTCGACACCTTGATGGCCTTGAGCTTGTCGACGGCCGCGGCCGGATTGTCGAGCGTGCCGCCGGTCAAGCCGATGATGTGCGCGAAGAAGGGAATGCCGGCCGCATTGACCGGGCTCGGCAGCGTGATCTTGCCGGCATATTCGGGCTTCCAGATATCCCACCAGGATTGCGGAGGCGTTTTCAGTTCGGCCGTGTTGTAGGCAATGCCAAGCGCATAGAAGCCGGTGCTCAGCGCGTAGATCTTGCCGTCCTTTCTTGTAGACAGCTTCGTCGATGAGCCCGGAGACGTTCGCAATCTTGGCCGGATCGATGGTGGCGACCACGCCGTCCGCGGCGGCGAGCTCGGAGATGCCGCCGTCGATCCAGGCGATGTCGATCGACGGGTTGCCCTTCTGCTGCTTCAGCTTGTTGTAGGTGACCGTGGAGACGCTCGTCTCCTGCACCACCTGCACGCCGCTCGCCTTCGCGAAGGGATCGAGAATGCAGGCCTTCTGCGCCTCACCCCAGTTGCCGCCATAGGTGGCAACCGTCAGCCTCTGCTGCGCGGAAACCGGGCTGGCGAGCAAGGCAGCCGCCCACCACAAGCGCGGCCGATAGAATGCGTCTTTGTCATGGTCTGATCTCCTAATTCGCGGCTCGACGCATGCGTGAGCCCGCGAGTATCCTGTAGCTGTCGGCCGCCGAATGCTTCGCCGTCGCCCGTCCACGGCCACTATGGCTGCGCGCATACCGCAAGGCAACGTCATGCGCTCAAACATCGCGTTCGACGTGGTTTACACCCACACCGAGGGGGAGCCGACCTGCATCATACATTCCGGCATTTTCTACCCGCCGCGATCGAGCATTCTGGAAAAACGTCGTTTCCTCGAGGAGAACTACGATTGGGTGCGAACCGCGCTGATGCGCGAGCCGCGCGGGCACAAGGACATGTTCGGCGTGTTCCTCACGCCGGCTTCGGAGCCGGGCTTCGACGCCGGACTGATCTGGATCGACGGCACGCAGTATTCGCACATGTGCGGACACGGAACGATCGCCGTGTCGATGGCCATGGTGGCGCTCGGCATGGTGCCGAAGGGCAAGGACGGCCGCACCACCATCCGCTTCGAGACGACCGCCGGCCCGGTCATCAGCGAGGTCGCGCACGAGGGCGACCGCGTGCTGTGGTGCCGGTTCGAGAACGTGCCGGCCTACGTGGCGGCGCAGGATATCCCGCTCGACGTGCCGGGGCTCGGCCCGGTGAGCGCCGACGTCGTCTGGGGCGGCAACTACTTCGGCATCATCGATATCCGCGGCAAGGGTCTCGAGATCGGCCCCGACACCGGCACGCAGCTGTCGCAGATCGGCGTCACGGCGCGCGAGATGCTGCGCGAGAAGATCAAGCTGCAGCATCCGACGCAGGGCCACGTCAGCAACTTCAACTTCGTGACGCTCTGGCACGAGGGTCGGCTGCCCGGCGCCTTCTACAAGAACGTGCACGTGTTCAGCGCCGGCCAGCTCGATCGCTCGCCCGGCGGCACCGGCACGTCGGCCATGATGGCGATGTTCCACGCGCGCGGGAAGCTCGACCTTAATCAGCCGATCAAGTCGGAGGGCCTGGTCGGCACCGGGCACCTTCGAGGGCTGCCTGATCGGCGAGACGTTGCTCGGACAGCAGAAGGCCGTGCGCCCGACCGTCAAGGGCACGGCGAACATCCTTGGAACGGCCCGCTGGGTTATCGACCGCGACGACCCGGTCGGCGCAGGGTTCTTGGTTCGATAAGAGCGGTCACGCGCCGGTGCACTTACCCACGTCGCCCAACGAATTACAAATCGCCCACGAATTCAGGTCCGCTCTTGATGTAGTGGGCGGCGCCCGCACCCGGCATCGAGGTGCGATAGCGTGATCATCGCAAGCAAGTCATAATGAGGGTGTGATGAGCCAATGCTCAGCCCCGTCCCCCCAGTTGTGCGCACTTGAAGCAATGATGCTTCTTGGACTTTGCGACAGCAAAGTCGGAAGCCCCACCCAATGGCCTCGTTGTACCCATGACAAGTCGCGCGGCGGGGCCGTCGAAAAAAACTTCGGCGGGCCCGAGTTCAGCTCATTCCTGCGATCTGTTAGTAGTCCATCCCTCCCATGCCACCGCCGGGCATTGGCGCATGAGCTGCCTCCTTCTTCGGCCGCTCTGCAACCATCGCCTCGGTGGTGATCAACAGACCTGCGATCGAAGCCGCTCCCTGCAGTGCGTTGCGGACCACCTTCGTTGGGTCGATGACGCCTTGGCCCGTGAGATCACCGTATTCACCCGACTGCGCGTTGTAGCCGTAGCTATAAGTCGCCCTCTCGAGGATCTTCCCGACCACAACTGAACCGTCCTCGCCGGCGTTAATCGCGATGAGCCGGGCTGGCCACGACAGCGCCTTCCGGACGATGTTGATGCCCGTCTTCTGGTCGTCGTTCTCAGTCTTGAGCTCATCCAGCACCTTGGCTGCCCGCAGTAGGGCCACGCCGCCACCGGGTACGACACCCTCCTCGACGGCCGCGCGCGTCGCATGTAGCGCATCATCAACTCGGTCCTTACGCTCCTTGACCTCAACCTCGGTTGAGCCGCCGACCTTGATGATTGCTACTCCGCCCGACAACTTGGCGAGACGCTCTTGCAGCTTCTCCTTGTCGTAGTCGGACGTCGTCTCCTCAATCTGCACCTTGATCTGGTCGATGCGAGCTTCGATCTCCTTCTTCTTGCCGGCACCGTCGACGATGGTGGTGTTGTCCTTGTCGATCGACACCCTCTTGGCGCGGCCCAGCATGTTGAGCGTCACGTTCTCGAGCTTGATACCGAGGTCTTCGCTGATCAATCTGCCCGCTGGTGAGTACGGCGATGTCTTCGAGCATGGCCTTGCGCCGATCGCCAAAACCCGGTGCCTTGACGGCCGCGACCTTGAGACCACCGCGCAACTTGTTGACGACGAGCGTGGCCAGTGCCTCACCTTCCACCTCCTCGGCAATGATGACGAGTGGTTTGGCCGATTGCACGATCGCTTCCAGCAGAGGCAGCAGTGGTTGCAGCGTGGCCAGCTTCTTTTCATGGATCAGGATGTAGGCGTCCTCGAGTTCGGCCACCATCTTGTTCGCATCGGTAATGAAATAGGGCGAGATGTAGCCGCGGTCGAATTGCATACCTTCAACCACACTGAGCTCACTTTCGAGCGACTTCGCTTCCTCGACCGTGATGACGCCTTCCTTGCCAACCTTTTCCATGGCTTCGGCTATCATCTTGCCGATCTCGCTATCGCCGTTGGCCGAAACCGTTCCGACCTGGGCGATCTCCTCGTTGTTCGTCACCTTCTTGGATTTCGACTTGAGCTGCTCAACAACGGCGTGCACTGCTTGATCAATGCCGCGCTTCAGGTCCATTGGGTTGGCACCCGCCGCCACCGACTTTGCACCTTCTTTGACGATGGCTTGCGCCAGAACAGTCGCGGTGGTGGTGCCGTCGCCGGCAACGTCGGAGGTCTTGCTCGCGACCTCTTTCAACATTTGCGCGCCCATGTTCTCGAACTTGTCCTCGAGCTCGATCTCCTTGGCGACGGTAACGCCGTCCTTGGTGATGCGCGGGGCGCCAAATGATTTGTCGAGCACCACGTTGCGACCTTTTGGTCCGAGCGTCACCTTGACCGCTTCGGCCAAGATATCGACACCACGCAACATGCGATCGCGAGCATCCTGAGAAAATCTTACATCTTTGGCTGACATTGTCGGTTACTCCACTTGAGCGGAGGTCCACCCTCCTCTCTCATTGATCGGATAGCCTGAAAGAGCTGGTTGAAGAGGGCTTGCCCCTAACAACCTGGTCCCTCACCCGCGGGCTTCGGCGCGCGTCAAGAAATGCATCCTGCCAAACATGGCGAGGATGATTGCGGAGAGGGCCGCGGTCAGGCCGCGGCGCGCACCGATGCTTTTCCCTCGATCACGCCGAGGATGTCGCTCTCTTTCATGATGGCCAGCTCCTCGCCATCAATCTTCACTTCAGTGCCGGACCATTTGCCGAACAGCACGCGGTCACCTTTTTTCACGTCGAGGGGAACGAGCTTGCCGCTCTCGTCGCGGGCACCGGGACCCACCGCGATGATCTCGCCTTGCATCGGCTTTTCCTTGGCCGTGTCCGGGATGATGATCCCGCCGGCGGTCTTCGTGTCCTCTTCGATACGGCGCACGACCACGCGGTCATGCAGAGGGCGAAATTTCATGGCCTCTACCTCGCTACTCTAAATTTTACGGTTCTGGGACCGGATCCGATCAGTTGACGTTTCGGCTCCGATGAAGCGCGAGACCCTTACGGGGCGACCACGAGCTCCTCCGACCACATTAGCACTCTCGGCGTGAGAGTGCCAATTCAAGTTAACCAAGTGATCTGAACCACGACAGTAGTTCCGCTAACGCCAGCCGAAGGGCGACGGCGATCGGTCTCTCAAGGGCATCGTCACTGCTACCCAGACCAGGACCCGTCAGCTCATAACCTGAAGGTCGTTGGTTCAAATCCAACCCCCGCAACCACTATTTTCTCATGATAAATCAATGCCAAGAGTTCACCTTTCCGCACGCGCGGGCGCGTTGGGTGTCAGGGTACCCAGGGGGCACCAAGCGACCAAAAGTTAGCTCGTGAAATTGCACTGGTAACCAGCGTCTCGAAAGCGGTCAGGACCAATAGGGGACGAAGCGAACCGGCAAACTATTTTGTTGCCACAACCACAAGCCCTTGGATTTTGGCAGTCACCTCGCCGCTACCATGGAGCCTCGCAATCGCTGCTGCAGCATGCTCCGTCGCGGCTTGCAGCCCATCTGCTCCTCGAGCCTCGATCTCATTTCTGAGCGGGGTCCCCTGGCAGTAGGCAATTGCTGGATGGTGAGGGGACGGCGCGCGGCTCTGCTCGCTCCTCTTCTCGATCGCTACACGGGAAAATCCTGCCAACCTCAATTCGTCCTCGATCAGCCTCTCGTTGTGGTAGCCGTGTGGCGCCCTCGCCAGGAACCGCGGCGGATCGTCCGGAAATACTTCGGCGAGCGCGCTGGTGACCTCATGCGCGAATATGTTTTCGTCGATACGATCCCAGACATTGAAGACGAAGGTTCCGCCGGGTTTGAGGACTCGTTTGGCTTCCAGATACCCCTTTGCACGATCGGGGAAAAACATGACCCCGAACTGACAGCAGACGACATCAAACTGTGCATCGGGAAATGGCAAGGCGAGCGCGTCTGCCTGCTGCCAAGTGATGCGTCGATCCTCTCCTTGTCGCTGTGCCGCATGATCGAGCATCGGCCGATTGAGGTCTGTCACCACATACCGAGCGTCTGGAGCAAGCTTAGCAGCCAGTGCGCGCGTCACGACACCGGTGCCGGCGGCCGTCTCGAGCACGCTCGCAGGCGAAAGGGAGGCAACCTTGTGCGCGAGATCCTCGGCGAAGCCTGCGAAAATCAGCGGTACGAGGTAATCGTCGTAGACCTTCGGGATCGATCCGGCGAAGACCTTGTCAGATGCAGACATTGCTCTGCTCCCGAGCCGCGACCCAGACGCTGCGGCTCCAACACTCGCACAAGCTGGGAGAACGTCACAAACGACAATCCTAGTCGCTTTGCCCTCGTACGTTCGCAATAAGGACGGGCTCGGCGGGCTAGGCTCCTAGCTCCCGCAGCGGCAGCATCTACTGGCCGTCGGCGGTGAGCGGTACCCAACTCGTCCATACAGAATTGGCGACGGCCGCATCACCGCTCGGGTTTACAGACGATCGGGTAGCCGAGACAGGCGTCACCGATGTCGTATCCAGGGTACCTGTGATTTGTGACGAAGAGCGCAGGTGGGGAGAAAACGTCACAGCGGCGCCAGCAGCTGCTGCGATGAGAATGGGAACCGCAAGCTTGACCGATGAATGCATTGTCGCCTCCATGTGCCGGTTGCGCGATAAGACGATAGGCCCGTGAGTTGATCGTGATTGCTCCGTGAAATTCCCAGACGTCGTGCCGATTGACGTTCTACTCATGTCAAAGAATCACTGTCCTTGCTGTTCCCTGGGTGACAGGATGAGCTGCACTCAACACGTGGAGCCATTGGTCCCTCAGGTCCTCACGAATAGACAAAAGGGGCGCGGCCGCGCGATTGGCGGCCTGGAAGACTCGAGCAGGTCACGATTTGAGTTTGTCTGCCTGGAGCGTGGCCAAACACACTCATAGATGATCGCCGAAGCCCGCTTTACCCGTGGGGAAGGCAGAGCCACCAATCAGCGTGCGACACCCCGCGGAAGTCCAAGTGGGCAGTTGCGCTCGTTGATACCGACAGAGCCTACGCAGCGAGCACGCGTACGTCCGAAGTGCGCACCGCCAGCACGACTTGCGACCCAGCGCCAATGTCGGCACCCGCATGCACGCGGATGACGCCGCCGCCAGCCTCCACGACATACTCCGAGTAGGCGCCAAGGTAGTGGACTTCGCGTACGCGTCCCTGCAACACCTGCAACTCGCCGTCGCCGGAGGATGAAGTCGAGCCCGCCTCGAAGATTTGGACCGCCTCTGGTCGCAGCACGAGCTCATAACGGCCTGCCGCGCCAGGTGAACTGTCGGCCGCCAGGATGGTCGTTCCGTCCGGCAGACGCCACGTTCGCCCATCCCCAGCCGGTGTCACATCAACGAAGCTCGCGACACCGACAAAGTCGGCCACGAATCGATTGGCCGGGCGGCGATACAAGTCCTTCGGCGTGCCCTCCTGCATGATCCGGCCGAGATCCATGACAATGACCCGGTCGGACATGGACAGCGCTTCGGCCTGATCGTGAGTAACGTAGAGCGCTGCAACACCGAGCTCGCGCTGCAGCCTGCGAATCTCCGCGCGGGTCTGATCGCGCAGCTTGGCATCGAGATTGGAGAGCGGCTCGTCGAACAGCAGCACGCGCGGACGGCCGACGATGGCGCGCGCTAGCGCCACCCGCTGCTGCTGGCCACCCGAAAGCTGCGACGGCTGGCGCTCTCTGAGCGCCGCGAGCCCGACGATGCCGAGCGCCCATTCAGTCCTTTCCTTGACGACTTTAGCGGAGGCTTTGCGCACTGTGAGCGGAAAGCCGACGTTCTCGGCCACTGTCATATGCGGCCACACTGCATAGGATTGGAATACCATGCCCACATCGCGCACGTGCGGCGGCACCATAATGCTTCGCGCAGGCTCCGAGACGGTCTCGCCATCGATACAAATGGAGCCTTCGGCGATTTCCTCCAGACCTGCGATGCAGCGCAGCGTCGTGCTTTTGCCGCAGCCCGACGGTCCGAGCAACGAGACGAATTCGCCCTTTGCGACCTCGAACGATATGCGCTCGATGACGCGGTTTTCCATGAAAGCTTTGGTGATGCTGCGGACAACGATGCTCAAGAGGCTTTCCTCACGTAAGTCTCCGCCTCGCATACGGCGATAGCCAGAGCACCAGCGTCATCACCAGGAAGATGATCAAGGTGGCGACGACCGAAAGCGCGCTGGCGAGCCCCCAGTTGGCCTGCTCGAAGAAGGACCAGATGGAAATGGAGATCACCATGGTAGAGGCCGTGAACAGCAGGATGGCCGAGGAGATCTCGCGAAAGAAGGCCATGAACAGCAGGAAGAACGCGCCTTGTACAGACGGCAAGGCGATCGGCAACAGGATGCGCGAGAGCGTGCGCATGCGGGTGGCGCCCGAGACCCAGGCGGCTTCCTCGAGGCTCTTGTCGATCTGCACCATCTGCCCGCCGATGGTCTCGGTGGCGTACGGCAGGTAGCGGGTGATGTAGGCGATGATGATGATGGCGAGCGTGCCGTAGAGCGGTAGCGGCAGATAGGCATAGGCCCAAAGCAATCCGAGCCCGATAACGACGCCAGGGACGCCGAAGGGAAGGTTGGCCGAGAAGTCGAGGAGCCGATAACCGGCGGGGCGCTGCCGCAGCGTGTAGTAGGAGACCAGAAAACCGAGCGCAGCGCCTAGCGCCGCGCCCGTCGTGGACGCCACCAGCGTATTCCAGAAGCTGGTGTGTGTCGCCGTGCTCTCCCAGATGAACACGTAGTTGCGCAGCGTGTAAGCGCCCATGAATGGGTTGGCGACGAAGAACTTGAGCACTGATGTATAGATGAGAATCACCGCAGGCAGGATGAGAGCGAGGAAGGCGAAGCCAAACGTGACGAAATAGGCTGGCCACTTCCAGCGCCCGAGCCGGATTGGCGCCAATCTCCCGGCTTTGCCAGTGACAGTAGCGAGACGTGCGCCACTGATGACGCTGCGCTGCAACCATATCGCCAAGCCGGTAATCGCTGACAGCGTAAGCCCAATGGTGGCGGCGAGCCCATAGTCGGGCGGAGAGAAGCGCACCAGGAGATAGAGCTGAGTGGCCAAGACGTTGATGCGGCCGGGCGAGCCAATCAACGCGGGAATTGCGAACTGCTCGATCGATGTGATGAATGTCAGGATAGCGCTGGAGGCGACCGAGTACCCGAGCAACGGCAGCGTTATCCTTCGTAGCACCTGCGCCGGCGTCGCACCGGACGTGCGGGCGGCTTCCTCGTAGATACCGTCCATGCCGATGATGGGGCCGCGCATGGTAAGATACACGAACGGCGCCTGATGTAGCACCATCACGAAGACGATGCCGGTGATCGTGTAGATATCAATCCTGGCCGACAGTCCGAAGATGTTACCGAGCACGTTGTTGATGAGGCCGCCGGGCGAGCCGATGATGATCCAGGCCATGGCCAGGATGAACGAGGGGAAGTAGAACGCCAGCCCGATTAGCGCCGTCATTAGATTCGGATACCTGAAGTCGGTGCGATGGACGATCAGTGCGATAAGAGTGCCGAGGGCGACAGAGATAACCGCGGTCGCAACGCCAATGATCAGCGTCTGCACCATCACGCCGACCACGCCTGGCGTCGCAAGACCAACGAGATTTTGCAGCGTCCATTCGCCGGGTAAGCCGGGCGCGCTCGACCGCACGCTGCCGTACAGGAGCGCAGCCAAAGGGACGGTCACCAGCGCCACAGTTGTGGCGAATACGAGCGCATAGACGGTCGAGTTCGCGATATCGGAGGCTGACGCGCGCCTGCGCATGGCCGCAGACCGCGCTTGCACGGCGTTCACGTCGGCGCCGCTAGTGGTCTCGTGGGCCACGCGATCACCTGTGTGATGAGAGCCAAACTAGTCGGGGGAAGCACTAACGAGCTGCCAAGTAGTTCCGTTTTCCCTGGCGGGTAGCGGTCAGGGGTGGGGGAAAGATACAGGCGTTGCGCTCGCGTCTTCACCCCACCCCGCCTTCAACATCGACGCAGAGTATCGATCGAGAATCCCTACGTTGAGGGCGACCTTCCCCGAGGGGAGGGTGAACGTCAGAGTCCGGTAGCATGTGATTGAGCCAAACCACTAGTGTCCCGATTCCGAAGTTCGCCTGTGTTCGCGGCTAGGTCCCGGAGCGAACTTCGGAATCATAAGGGACACTAGAATCATAGACTTGCTAGTGTGATTTAGATCGAGAAATTCGCTAGGAGACTTGCCGTGAGATCGGGCGAATTTCTCGATCATCACACTAGCGCCACTGCCTTGCGTCATACTACTTCACGCCAAAAACCGTGCGCCAATGCTCGATCAGCTTCGTCTGCCGTTCCGGTTTCAACAAGCTCAGGCCGTCGACGGTCTTGGGCAGATCGCGCGTCGCTGGCAGATGCGAGAGAGCAGGTGCCTCGTTGCGCGTGACCGAGAGACCGCCCTGTTCCAGCAGCTCAGCCTGGCCTTCCTTGGTCATGAGCCAGTTGACGAACACTTTGCCCACGTTGGGCCGCGGCGCCTTCGCTGAAACAGCGGCAATAGCGATGGAGACCGTCGTACCGGACTTCGGATAGGTGAAGCCGACCGGCGCGCCATCCTGCAGCATGGGATTGAGTGGAATATCGGTCATGTGCGCAACAGCCACGTCGCCGCGGATGACAGCCTGGATGACGCCGCTCGAGCCCTCGAAGAAGCGCACTTCGTTGGCCCTCATGCGCTCGGCGGCATCTGTGAAGCCGAGCTCCTCCCAATACAAAAACATCTGCTGCACTGAGATGGAGCGCCAAGGCGTGTTGAGCGCGACCTTGCCCTTCCATTTTGCGTCGAACAGGTCAGCCCAGTCCTTTGGAGCATCGGCATCCTTGACCAGGTTCTTGTTCCAGACGATCGCCTCGCGCGCCTGCTGGATCGCGAACATGCGGTCGCTTCTGCTCGTGCCCTGCGGGAAGTTCTTCAACTCAGGGGGCTGCCACTGCGCGAACCAAGTGTTCACATTTTCGAGGATCTTGTCCTCGGCGTAGGTGATGAGAACATCTGCGAGGTTGCGGTTGGCGTTGAACTCGGTCGAGAACCGCTCGTTGAGCGGTCCTGAGCCTAACCTGATCTGCTCAGTCTGGATCTCCGGATAGGCTTTGCGGAATTTCTGCAGTACCACCTCGATGCCGGCCGGGCGGATGTTGTGGTAGAGGGTCAGCTTGCCCTCCTTCTTCGCCGAGGCCACGATCTCGTCCCAGTTTTGCGCCCACGCAGCACCGGGTAACAACGCAAGGCCGACTGCAACGACCGCCATTCGCAGCAGCCCGTGTACTGCAGGGTTTACATTTACGTACATGGGCTTGCTTCCTTTGCACCGTTGGGGCGTTTTATGCCCCAGTGAAGGCGATAGTCGATGCCCGACCGCATTTCTGTCAACCGCGACGCACACAGGCCGGCGCGGGTCGCAAAAAATCGTCTCCGGCAACCTAAGGAAAACGCAACTCGTCGCGTTCAATAGAACAAGCGGCCGAAAATCTGGCACGTTCGTGGCGGATCAGACTGACCAAGATCTGGCTGGGCGGGCGGCGGAGATGTACGGTGTCGTTCGGGGCAATCGTGCAGCGCCATTACGACCGGATACGGCTTTGCCTCGCGGCTACCGTGCCCAGATCGCCAGAATGTCCGGCCTTCAGGCGAAACAACCCGCGAGTTGGATGAGATCGCGCACGCCGGCTGCATCGAGGGTGTCGATGCGTCGTGCCAACTCGATGATGTGCTCGGTCTTGGCGGCTTCGATCCGGGTGGCCAGGCAGTCGCGCACCTTGACGAGGTGCTCGGCCTCGCTGATGGGCGGCGTGCCCCACTTGCCGCGCGGCCCGTTGCATCGGGTCTGAAGCACGCGGCCATCGGCTAGCTCGACCCGCAGAAGCACGTACATGTCCTCGAAGCGGCCCGGTATGTCGGGATCGAGCTTCACCTCGATCTTGCCCAGCAGCGCCTGCATGTCGGGCTTGGCGAGCCGCTCATCGGTGAAGGTGCGGATATTCACCTTGCCGTCGAGCAGGGCGCTGGCGATCGTGTATTGGAACGAGAATTTGCCGTCGAGGCCGGTCTCGGGGCGCGGCCGATTGACGTAAGCCATGACGGGCGCCGTGAAGTGCACGCGCCGGATGGCGTCTGCGGAGGGAATTTGCGGTTGCAATTCGAGGGCCGCGGTGATGCCGAAGTGCGTGCCGAACTGGCTCGGAAACATCTTGATGGCATAGCCGGGACTGGCGATGCGGAACGGCGCCTCGCCGAAACGTAGCATCTCCTCCACGTTGAACTTGTCATCGTAAAAGGCCGGCACGTAGCCCTGGGCCACACCGAAGGTGTCGGCGTTGGCGGTGAACCCGCGTTCGGCAAGCAGTGCCGCCTCGAGGCCCAAGGCGGCGGCGTGTCCGCAGTGGGTCGACTTGGTCATGGTGCCGGCGTTTGCGAGGACGCTGCCGGCGCGTGAAGCGGCAATGCCGATGGCGTGGCCGAGCTTGCGCGCATCAAGTTTCAGGAGGTGCCCCGTCGCGACCGCCGAGCCGAGTGGGCCGGCGGCACCCGGCGGATGAAAGCGCGACGTCTTCGCTTCGAACTGGTTGGACGCCTGGCGGATCCAGCCCTGCATCTCGATGCCTTTGACAAGCGCGGTCAGGATATCCCGCCCGTCCATGCCGCGCGCCTCGGCGAGCGCAAGGGTGCCGCCGAACGAGGTGGACAGCGCATGGTTGGCCGGGCTCCACATGGGCTCGTAGTCGAGCACGTGCATGGCCGCGCCGTTGAGGGCCGCGGCTGAGACCATGCTCAGGCGAAAGCCATTGCCGATGGCAGTGGCTTGCGGCTTGCCGCCCTGCTCCTTGTAATGCTCGGCCAGGATCTGGATGGCTTCTTCCTCAGTGCCGGCGACGGCGATGGCAATGGCATCGAGCACGAGGCGGCGCGCGGCGGCAATGGCCGGCTCGCCCAAGTCGTCATAGCCAACTGCGACGATTTTCTCGCAAAGCTTCGATGTCACCGACATGGACGGCCCTCGCGTTTCCCCGATGCCCCGGGATGCCTCTCAATCCGCAGGCTGATACAGCACGCGTCCCTCGAACAGCCGGCGCGCGGTGCGATAGACAGCACCATATTCCGCGTGAGGCTCACCGTTTTCGCCGGACGCAACCTTGGCATCGACCACGATCACGCCCGAGGCATGACCGATGCGGATCTGGTTCGCATCGCCGATATGGCGCTTGGCCATCTCGTTCGGGATTGAACCTGAAACGCGGGTCGCCACCGCAAGACAGAGGGCGGCGGTGAGCGGCGTTGCGCGATGTGCTTGCCCGTTCGACATCATGCGTACGGCGATATCCATGTCGGCAGACGCCAGCACGCGACCCGAAAGGACGGTCATGCCCACAGGCGGCGCCACCATGCCGACGAGCGGCACGCTCAATGTTCCCGCCATCTCGATGTGGGACGCGATGCCCATGGCGACAGATGCGGCCCGTCGCACGGCTTCCAGATTGCGCATGAGCTTCGGGTTCTGCTCGATCGCGGATGGGCTTTCCGTTGCGGTCGCGCCGATTGCGTCTGCTGGCACGAAGACGCATGGATTGGCGGCATCGATCATGCTTGCCGGCACGCGGCCGAGCCCATCGACCTCGAGCATGCCGACGGGCTTGCCGGTCGGGATCAGCTTACCGGTCTTGGCGCCGCCAGGCTCCAGAAACTCGAGGCGGATCGGCGCGCCGGTGCCGCCAACGCCGTCGAGTGCCATGTCGCCCGCAACCGCTGCCACATCACCATCCATGCCGAAGCGCGAGACGATGATCTTCTTGGTGTTGGTATTGTGAATGCGCACGACCGCATCGCGGCCCGATGGCTTCGGCACCAATCCCTCGTCGACGGCGAACGGTCCGATCGCCGAGGACATGTTCCCGCAGTTGCTGTTGTAGTCGACGCGGGCCTTGTCGATGAGCACCTGCGCGAAGGTATAATCCACATCGGCGTCGGGGCGGCTCGGCGGGCCGATCACGCAGACCTTGGACAGCGACGAGACGCCGCCACCCATGCCGTTGAGCTGGCGCATGTTGGGATCGGGCGAGCCGAGCACGGAGAGGAAGATCGGCTCCCACTCAGCGCGCGATGCGGGCAGATCGCGCGCGTGGAAGATAACGGCCTTGGATGTGCCGCCGCGCATGAACACAGCCGGGATCTTCTTTTGTGGCATAGATCACCTCTTTAGGTGCCGGCGTGAGTGTTGAAATGCGGCCATGTCAGTTTCCCGCGAGGTTGCCGATCTCACTGACGAACACATCTTTCCAGGTCTCGGGCTTCAATTTGATCATGCCAACACGGTGCATGAAGTTGGCGTAGGTCATGACGCCTTGCGGGGTCAGGCTGTACTTCAGATCCGGATCGTTGAGGACGCGCATCAGCTCTTCGTGAGTTATTTTCGACTTTGGCGGTCTGCAGATAGATTTTCGCAGCCTCCTCCTTGCGCGTCGCGCTGAACTCGGTCGCCTCCTTGAGCGCGGCGACAAAAGCCAGAGTCACCTTGGGATTGGCAGCTGCGAACTGCTGCGTCGTGAAGGCCATGATGGTGGTCACCGGTCCGATCACATCGACGGAGTTGAACACCTTGTGGATGGCCGGGCTGTCGAGCTCGATGAAGCTGAAGGGCGGCGACGCCATGTGCGCGGTGATCTCGCTCCTGCTGGACAGCATGGCGGCAACCGCATCGGGATGGGGCAATCCCACAGTTAGCGGGTCGAGCTTGGCATAATTCTCATCGCCGAATTCCTTGGCGGCGGCCATATGCAGAAGGATTGCACCGAGCGATGTCTTGATGCCGGGCACGGCGATGCGGTCCTTCTCGGTGAAGTCTCGCAGCGATTTGACCGCGGGATTGCGCGTCGCCAGGATCATGCCGCCGGAAGCGGCCGCCCCGAGGCCGATAACCTCGAGCTTCGCATTGCCCTTGGTCTTGGCCCACATCACCAGGTACCCGCCGGTCCCGATCGAGGCAATATCGAGCGTACCGGCCAGCATGGCGTCGTTGATGTGATTGCCGCCATCGACCAGCAGGTATTCGACCTTGACGTCGCCGAGGCCGGCAGCGGCCGCGTGCTTCTGCACGAGTCCCTGAGCGTCCATGACATAGAGCGGCAGGTAGGCGGCACCGAAGCCGCGCGAGATGCGGAACTGGTCCACTTCCGCCCACGCCGACGCAGGAATGACGAGGCCGACAATGAGGGCCAGACATTCGACGAACCGCACAAGTCCTGGCCTTGTCGCTGATCTATTCATTGTGCCGTCTCCTCTCGAGGCCTTTTTTTTGTCGCGATGGCCCTGGCAGCGATCTTGACAGGCAGGCTCCCGCTGAAGAGGCCGCTCGCGGCTGCGAGCTTTGATTATTTGCAACGACGAACGAGAGATCCAGCTCTCATGGCACGAACGCCGGCTCCGCATCACTCGCAACGGTCTTCTTGCGGTCCGCGGCGATCATTCGGGCTGCGTCCGCGGGCAACATGCGCGGCTCGAGGAGATTGGTGACGACGCCGACGTCGGGGGCCTTGTCGAGTGTTTCGAGACGCTCATAGAGGGGCATGATCTGGTCGTGCGCCAAGGCACGGCTGGCGCAATCTTCGAACTTGTCAAAGAGTTCGTCATCGGTCATCGGATAGTCGCCGCCGCGGCAGACCAGATGGTCGATGCGCCGCGCGAGGCGGCGACCGTCTTTCGTGGTGACGATGACCTCGGCGCCGAACTGCTTCGGGCTGTCATCGGGCATCTCGGGGTGCGGACCCGTGGTGATCCTCGGCAGGAGGCGTCGAACCCGCTCTTCCATCACCGCCTCGCCTTCAAAATCACGGATACGCACGGCCCCGTCGGTCAGCGCTCGGGCGGTTGCATACTGGATCGAGAACTTGGCCTGCAGCGGCGTTTTGGGGTCCGGATTGTTGGTGTGCGGCAAGCGACGGGGATGGGCCAGGATCTCGATGCTGGCAATGGCATCGGCTGCGAGATCCTCCTCCTTGCGCAGCTTCAATGCCATGGTGATGGCCGGATGGGTGGAGCCGCAGCATGGAAACTGCTTTAGCCCGTTCTCGGCCGTTTCGATTTCCCAGGGGCTGCCCCAGGCATCGAATGTCTTTTCTGGGAAGTATGTGCCGTCGCCGTTGTAGACTTTGAACCAGCCCTGCTTGTGCTCCATGACGCCGGGGTTTGAACTCAAATCCCTGCTCCGCGAGCAGCGCCGCGAAGAGGCCATTGCGCGCGGTCTGGCCGATGTGCATCGGCTTCGTCATGGTGCCAAAGTTGGCCTTGATGCCCGACGCGAATGAAGCGGCCAGCGCCAGGGCCTTGGCCACTCGCTCGGCGTCTAGCTTCAGGAGCCACGCCGCTGCCGCCGCAGCGCCGAAGGTGCCGAGCGTAGCAGTCGGGTGCCAACCCTTGTCGTAGTGATGAAAGTTGACGGCGCGTGCCAGCCGGCATTCGGCCTCGACGCCAATGACGTAGGCAGCGATGACCTGTCTTCCGGTTGCGCCTATCTGCTCGCCGAGAGCGAAGATGGGCGCCGTCACGGGCACAGAGTGGTGACCTCCGAGGGTGCCCGAGACATCGTCATAGTCGAGGGCGTGCGAGGCCGTGCCATTGATCAGTGCCGCATCGAGCGCGCTCGTTCTGCGATTGGTGCCGAACACCAGCGATTTGCCCGGCGCTTCCGCGACGCCCGGCGTCTTCAACAGGATCTGCGTGCAATCTTCCGCCACGCCCGCCAGCGTACATGCGACGGTATCGATGATGGCCCTGCGGGCTTCCTCGAGGGCCTTCGCGGTGAGATCCTCCTCGTGGAAGGCACAAATCTTCTCTGCGAGCCGAGTGGCATAGGCGGGCGCATCTTGGCCGCGGCCGATGTTGGTTGTCATGTCGGTTCTTCCGCTTGTTGCGACCGCCATCTCGCACGCGTGAGGGTGACGAGGTCGAGGCCATTCTGGGATCGAGATGAAGTGCGTGCGCGACAATCTATCTGGTTTCTCATAAACGTGTCTTGCATGGGGTGCTCGTCTGCGTCGGCGTGTGGTTGGGAAGGCCGTGGTGCCCCCGAGCCGGAGCCACCTAGTCCATCACGAAGGCCGCCGCATGGCGACCGGCGATTCGCCCGAAGGTGGCGCCGGAGACGAGGCCGGTGCCGGCCGGATAGTTGTCGTAGAACAGGCCGCCCACCATCTCGCCGCAGGTATATAGCCCCGGTAGCGGCCGGAAGTCCGTACCGATCACCTGCGCTTTGTCGTTGATCCTGAGGCCGCCGAAGGTGAAGGTGATGCCGCCGGTAACCGAGTAAGCGAAGTAGGGCGGCTGGTCGAGCCGGGTCGCCCAATTGGTCTTGTCGATATCGAGACCTCGGGTGGCATGGCCGTCCTTTTGCGTGGGATCGAACGTCTTGTTGGTGCGCTGTGCGGAATTGTAGGTCTCTACCGTCTTGAGGGCTGTCTCGCGATCATCGATATCAAGCTGGGCGATGAGCTCTCGCATCGAGTGCGCCGTTATCGGCTTCGACGTCGAGTAGCGAGGCTCCAGGAGGTGCAGCACCTTGCTGTCGAAGAGTTGGTAGCCCCGAGCGCCCGGCTCGGCGAGAATCGCGCGCCCGAATTTGGCATAGGTGAAGAGGTTCTGGTCCTCGCCCTCGTCGACAAAGCGTCGGCCACGGCGGTTGAGCATCAGGCCGTAATGGTAGGAAAGCCGATTGGAACGGTCGGTATACTCCCGCGGTGCAAAATCCCCCCAGTCTGCGCTGATCGGCGTCGCATGACAGCCGCTCCACTGGCCCCACGGCATGGCGCCGATGGCCATCGCCATGCGCAGACCGTCGCCCTGGTTCATGGGCGTGCCGCGCACCTTCGCTGCACCAACGAGGGGACCGATATGCTGCGTGCGCATCTGCACGTTGGCCTCGAAGCCGCCGCAGCCGAGGACGACGGCGCGAGAGCGAATTGATTGCATGCCTTGTTCGTCGCGCACCTTGACACCGGCGACGCGGCCCCGGCCATCGACGATCAGTTCCGTCGCGGCGCTGCCGTAGCGCAGCTCGATGTCGCGTTTCTGCACGGTCGCAAACCAGGAGCGCGAGAGGCCGACGCCCTCGTGCTGGGCTCGAACGACGAGACCGCGTGGCCACACGACGACATTGCCCTTCCTGACGCCGGCAACGGTGATGGCCGGCTCCATTTTCACGCCGCCGACCTGGTTCATCCAGAATACGGTATCCTTGGAGTTGTCGACCAGGATACGCGAGAGCACGGGGTCGGTCCGACCGCTGGTCACGCGCATGAGATCGCCGTGATAATCCTCGCGGGTATAGGGCGAGATACCCTCGTAGAAGTCCTCGTACTCCGCCTCGATGCCGGGCAGCAGGGGGGCGAGTTCGCGCGGCTCATCGAAGGCGACGCGCAGCACCGCACCTGCCCAGTGAGTATTGCCACCGCGCATCTCGCGCGGCGCTTTCTCGAGTACAAGCACGCGCTTAGCACCATTCTCTTGCGCCGAGACGGCGGCGGCGAGCGCTGCATTGCCGGCTCCCACAACGATCACGTCATAGTCTGACATCGGACGTATCCTGCCGGTTGGCTCGCTTCTGTGGTTGGGCAAAGCATCCCGCGATCCGCATCATGTGAACGACGCCGACCGTTGCGGACACCCTGTCGAGCTCGAAGCCATTGCCGATGGCTGTTGCCTCGCGTGCGCCGCCGCGCTCCTTGGAGTGGATAGCGAGGATGTAGGATCGCCTCCTCCTCGGTTGCACCTGCGATCCAGCATGTCGTTCGTCTGAGAACGTGCGTGCAGTGCTTGAGGCGCGTCGCGGCAGTATCGTCCTTGCCGGCGAGGCTCCACCGCACGGAGATCAGCTCTCGTTCGCGGGTCGCACTGGGCGGCATGATGTCGGCACATCGGCGCGGATATGACGACTTCCTCCGAGCCGCTGATTGTTAGCGGCTGCGAGAAGGCGGCACGTCCTGCCACGAAGCGAGCTGGGTGAACTTTCCACACAACCCTAGAATTAGAAGCTTAAACGCTCGGTCGCAACAAGGCTGGCGATGAGCCGCCAAACAGCTTTGGTGCTCGGCCGTCTCGCGGCGCTGGCGCATGACTTGCGGGTTCGCATCTGACCTGTGCCGCCTCGAGCACATGCTCGTGCTCCCAGCCGGTGATGCAGCGCTATGTGCGCACGGCGACCAGTTCAGCGTAATGCCTTGAGTTCGGCGCTTGCAATGTCGCGGCCCGCCACCATCGCCTTGAGCTTTGCGGACTGAGCCCGACCGCGCCGCTCGGAGAAACCGGCGATGACGTGGTCAGCCAAGATGCAGTTGTCAAACGTTTGAAATGATGTTCAGGCCAACGCTTGCAGGAAGCATTAGACGAAGGAGACATCACGCACTTCGTGTTTTTGCGCCATTGTCGGGGAATGACGATCCACACCGCTAGCGCGGTCATGGTCTTGGCTGAGATCTCCCGAACAAGCGTTACGGACCGCCATTCCCTGAAAGCTTAGTCGTCTCAGGCTCGGTTCCGGTTCACGACCATGACCTTGGTGATAGTTTCCGCCCGAGCGCATGCGGATCGCGGGCTGACGTGTGTTTGTCTGTCTTCGCGTGGTTCGCGGCACATCATGCTTGCGGCCCCTGATGGGCCTCGATGGCATCCACTTCCGAAAATGGCCTTTAGCCATGCGAATGTTCGCCATGACCGCTGCTCTCTAAGAGGTCCAGACGGCCATGTGCGAATAACTGTCTCGCGGCGTTATGCAAACCTTTATGCGTGGCCCCAGAGATCATATTGACGCAGATCCGCCGAGCCTTGTTCCGCCAGGTTCGATGTACGTGTGCGGCACGGGGATTTCGACGACGAGCCACATGACCTTCTGCACGTTGTACGAGCTCTTGCGGCCCCAGATGGCATATGCTCCCCAGTCCCTGCCCGCCAACGAATTGACCGCTGCATTGGGTGACACTAGCATTTTCGAGGCCTGCAAGAGCGACACCGGAGGAACTGACCGTGGAATTCGGGATCTTCAATCTGATGGGCGCGCGCGACCCGCGCACTCCGACGGCGCAGGTTTTCGCGGAGGTCGCGGAGCAGGTCGTTCACGCCGACAAGCTCGGCTATGGCACGGCATGGTTCGCAGAGCATCATTTCTCTAACTATTGCATGTGCGCCTCGCCATTGATGATGGTGGCGCATTGCGCTGCGAGCACGCGGAACATCCGTCTCGGCACGGCTGTTGTCGTGGTGCCGCTCTACAATCCGGTGCGGCTGATCGCGGAGATCGCCTCCGCTGATGCAATGTCGGGGGGCCGCCTGATGCTTGGCATCGGCGCCGGCTACCAGCCCTACGAGTTCGAGCGTTTCGGCGTCGACATCAAAGATAAGATCGAGATGACTGACGAGTTCCTCGATATCCTCGATCTGGCATTCAAGCAGGACTTCTTCAGCTACGAGGGCCGGCACTACAACATGCCGAAAACGCATATCGCGGCGCGACCGGTCCAAAAACCTCTGCCCATCTACGTGGCCGGCCACACCGTCGAAATGTTCCGCGCTGCTGCGCGCCACGGCTACCGTGTCATCACCTCCGGCCGCAGCGGCGGCCTCAAGATGCTCGCCGACCAATACGCTGATTTCGCCACGGCCTTCGCTGCGGAGAACGTGCCGGTGGAGAAGGCGCATATGACAGTCAACCGCTTCGCGCTCATCACCGACAGCCGCGAGGAAGGCATGCGGTTTGCCGAGAATGCACGCTATCAGACGCGGCTTGCTTCAAGCCTTCGCAATCGGCAGGAGGTGATGGACGGCATCGCGCTCGTCGACGTCCCGGTCAAGGGCGAGGAGTCGCTCGAGACCATCCACGACAACCTGCCGATCGGCGATGTCGAAACCGTGGCCGAGAAACTCGTGGCGGAGATCAAGGTCGCGAAGCCCGCGCAACTGTCCTTCGCATTCAAGGTCGGCAACACGCCGCACAAATCGGCGATGCGCTCGATGGAGCTAATGATCGGAGAGGTCAAACCTCGTATCGAGAAGGCGCTCGGGCTTGGCTAGGCCTGAGATAATTCCATGGTCCCCGGACCGCCGAGCGGCGCAAAGCACGTCGATTTGAAATCAGGTGGACAATCCTACGGGAGCAGTCCGCTTGTATAGAGACCGGGGATGCGCGAAGTAGTGCTCGATGGCTCTCGCCTGCTCCGCGCGCCCGCGCCTTGACTCTCCGCTTCGGGTAGGGGAGCCTCGCGCGCATATGTCCAGCCCGCTCCAGACGCTGCTCGACGCCAAACCGCTCGGCGACGATCGCTTCGAAGCGCGCAGCATCGAGTACCTCCGGCCCCGGGTCTTCGGCGGCGAGCTGCTCGCCCAGGTGCTGGCCACGGCCGCGCGCACGGTGCAGGACCGCGCGTGTCACGCGATCCACGTCGACTTCCTGTTTCCTGGCGATCCGAAGATTCCGATCGAGTACGGCGTACGGCGCGTGCGCGACGGCCGGCGCTTCGTGCAGCGACAAGTGTCCGGCTTTCAGCGCGGGCGCGAGATCGTGCTCGCAACCGTGTCGTTCACGACGGACAGCGCGGACGCCGTCGGCTTCCAGCACGAGCGAATGCCGGAGGTGCCGGGCCCCGAGGGCCTGACGTCGGAGCTCGACCAGAGGCTCGTCGTGGCGGATCGCTTCGCCCCCGAGCATCGACCGTGGCTGACTATGCCACGCGCGGTGGAAGTGCGGCAGGTACGTCCGGTGCCGCTGTTCGATCCGCCACCGATGCCGCCGATCGCGCACACGTGGATCAAGGCGATCGCCGCGATGCCGGACGATCAGGCGCTCCACTGCGCCGTGCTCGCCTATGCCTCGGATGCGACGTTGCTCGACATCGCGTGTTATCCGCACGGCGTGTCGTGGCTCAGCCCGAAAGCGCAGCAGGCGAGCCTCAGCCACGGCATGTGGTTTCATCGACCGTTCCGCATCGACGAGTGGCTGCTCTACTCGCAGCACGTGGCGTCGAGCGCAGGCGGTCGTGCGATCGCGCGCGGCAGCGTGTTCACGCGCGACGGCGCGCTCGTCGCGTCGGTGGTGCAGGAAGGGCTCTCGCAGATCGCGGCCGGTGATTCCGCGCTCGGAGGGAGATAGGCGATGCCTGGTCTTCGCAATGTCGACATCGTGCTGCCCGGCCAGCTTGCGTGCCAGAGGCAATGCTTTCACTGAGGCGGCAGACGCAGACGCTGCAGCAGCTGCCGAGGAACGATCCGAGCCGTGGCGAGCGGGCGAGGTGTCTCTTCATCAGCGTGGCCGCATCCGTCAGGCGTCCATCCGCTATCAGATCGATGGCGAACGAGGGCTTCGCGATGCAGGAGGGCGGGTCGATAACCTTTATTGTTGCCGCCGGGCGCGCAAGATGCATGCTCTGGCCGGTTCTAGCTGACTCATCGGTCGGGGATTTCTATGAAACTACTTCTGCTGGGGACCGGGACACCGGCGCCCTCGCTACGCCGGCAAAGCTCGGGCTATCTCTTCGATACAGGCAGCGACGTGATCGTCATCGATCATGGGCCGGGCGCGCACCACCGGCTGCTCGAAGCCGGATACAAAGCAACCGACGTAACGCACTTGTTCTTCACGCACTATCACTACGACCACGTGATGGACTACCCGCGGATTGTGCTTACCCGTTGGGACCATGGCGATCACAAAACGCCGCCGCTGAAGGTCTACGGCCCACCTCCCCTGCGTGAGATCACCGAGCGGTTTATTGGCGAACATGGCGCGTTCGCACTCGATATCGCCGCGCGGACCCAGAGCCCGGCGAGCCTTGCGGTCTATGTAGCGCGAGGTGGTCAGGGTGCCCGACCACGGCCAGCGCCAGAGCTTCACGAGATTTCGCCTGGCGATGCGGTCGGTGGCAACGGTTGGCGCATCTCCGTTGGCCCCGCCCGCCACGTTCAACCTTACTTGAACTGCCAGGCTTACCGGCTGGAGACCGCTGCCGGCTGCTTCGTCTATTCGGGAGACAATGGCGGCGTCTATGAGCCGTTCATTGAGTTCGCGCGCGACTGCGATGTCCTCATTCACATGAACCACTTCCTGTCCGGAACCGAGCTCCACGAGGAGTACCGGCGCATGACCGGTTCGCATCTCGATGTTGCCGAGACGGCGAAGCAGGCGAGGGCGAAAACCCTGGTCCTCACGCATCTCCTGCCGCATCTGGACCAACCAGGCGTCAAGGAACGCATGGTTGCCGAGATGGCGGCGATCTATGATGGACCCATTATCGTGGGAGAGGACCTCATGACGGTCCCGCTCGGTTCGACGAAGCATACAACAGCCGACTAGTGGCCGGCGCGGCAGTCTGACGATTTGGCGTTGAACGCCGGGACACCTTGTTCGCAGTCTACCGGGGGATCACCGGTAGGATCAGTCGAGAACACATTTTCGGGTCGTGAAATACCGTCTGACGGGCGACGTTCAGCTCCGGATCGGACCAATAGTCACGGCCGGTGTTGTGATTGCGGTCGAAATTCGGAAAGTCCGAGCTGGATACGTACAACCGAATGCGTTGCCCTTTCTTGAACAGAATACCGACCGGGTTGAGACAGATTGAATATTCATAAGGCTTGCCGGGCTCCAGCAACGACGGGTGTTCGTAGCTGTCTCGATATCGCGCGCGCGTGATTCCATAGGTGAGGTTCACACACAGACCATCTGCTAACACCACGCCAAGTTTGGCGGTCCAGTCGGTGTCGGGACAGTCTGTAGCGGCCCATAGCCTCAGCGAAACCGGGCCGGTTATCTCCATGTCCTCGTCCAGCGGCGACGTTTGATAGACGAGGATGTCGCGGCGATAATCGTGCGGCGATTGATCGACGGGCGCCGCCTGGGAGTCCGCGCGCATCAGCGACATTACGGGATCGCGCGGATCGTAGACGAAATGGTCCGACGGATCGTCGCTCGAGGGCGGGTCAGTGGACAGCCACCCATCACCCCGCACTGTGTTTGCGTTTCCCCGGCTATGCAGGAAAAATTCCGTGAACTGCGTGCGCGCCAGTGGCCACTCGTGCTCTCCACGCCACTTGTTCTCGCCGACAATGAAGAGCTGTACCGGCGCCTCGTCGGCAAAGCCGTTGTCGATCTTCTTGAGCTGGAAGTCATACCAGCGCGAAATCATATCGGCGTATGGGCGGTCTGCTTGCGGCCCGAAGTCGAGCGGGCCGCTTCGTCGCGCAAACTGGGTGACATCGTGCACCCAGGGCCCAACGACAAGGCGGTGCTTTTTGCGAAGGTGCGCTGGCCCGTTCTTCACGAGCCCGACGTAGTTGTCGATGGTGCCGATCAATCGATCCCACCAACCGGTGATCAGCATAACCGGGGTCGTAACCTTGTCGTGGATTTCTCCGAAGCGCATAAATTCCTTGTTTTGCGCTCGGTGGTAGGCCTGGAGCTGATCGTTCAGCGTTGAAAAAACAGACCCGGGAATCTGATCCAACGGCAGCCACCAGATGTACTTGCTGCGCTCCACGTTGTTCCAATGGTCAGTCGCCGCCGCGGCCGTATACGGCCCAAAAGGCTCCCCCGCCCTGCGCCTGGCATCGGCAGCCATCATGTAGGCCCATTCCAGTCGGCGGCCGGTTTCAAAGATGCCGAAATTCATGCTCAATAAATTCTGCGCCATGCCGCTCGCTAGAAGGGCCTCGAGGGCGGGAGGCCGCGACGAGGCCAGCATCCAGCTTGCCCAGGACGCGTTGGAATGCCCCCAGGTGCCAATCTGCCCGTTGCTCCATGGTAGTTGCGCCGCCCATTGCGCGGCATCAAATCCATCCTCCGCGTCGAACGTTTCCAACCTGTCCCGAAACATCCAACGATACTCGCCATCCGACGCGTAGCGACCACGCAGGTCCTGTACGACCACCGTATATCCGCGCGAAGCGAGGACTTGGGCGTCATCAACGTAGCGCTGCTCCTGTTTGCCGTATGGTGTCCGGTTCAGCAGCGTCGGATAGCGGCCATTGTCCTGCGGGTGATACACATCTGCGCGCAACACCGTGCCATCGCGGCAGACACATTCCAGGTTACGCTGCAGAAGAACCTGTGCCGTGTCGCAAGTAATCGGGGTCATTGGCGGCTCGATGCTGTGCGTTCGGTGCGCAGGTCAGGCTCACGCGCGGCTCATGCGATGAGGTAGATCGGGCTGGACCATGCCTGATGCCCGTCCATCTGCGTGACGCGAACGTAGACAGGAAGGTCGGTCGCGCCGGTTCTCACTGCCGTATGCTCGCATGTAAACCTGCGGCTCCAATCGGTCTCCGGCAGACGATAGACGCTCAGTCTCCGGTTCAGACCGCCGCCATCGAAGGCGACGGTGTCGTCGCGAAGTGCGGCAAGGTCCACCCGGCCCGAAACAACATTCGTCTCGATAGTCAGAGTACCCGACCGGGCGTCATCGAGCCAAAGATCGATGCCGGCAAGATTCCCAGTCGTTACCGAGCTCCAGCCCAGAGCCGTTCCCGGGCTCGTCTCGCGCACCTGCCGCTCAGGGTTCAGGAAGTTCACAGGCGCGAACCGCACGAAGCGGTTGCCGGCAAGCGCCAGCTCGCCCTGCCAAAGTATCTCGCGACCTCGGCCACGATATTCCGCTCCCTGCCAGAGCACGCGCACGCGGCGGCCGAGATCGGTCGCGGTATACGGGCGAGCCGTTTGCACGATCTGCGTGCCATGCAGGACGTCGATGCGTTCCACGGGCGCGGTGCCGATAACTTCGACGGCAAGTTTCATCGGCACTGATCCCGGACGGATGATGTCCCCCATCAGCGCCTCGCGCACAGTATGTTCTTTCGCGGGCCCAAGTTGCGGGTCATCGGAGAAGGCCGTCACGGGCTCCGCGAACGTCCCACGCAAATCCATGAAAAGTCGCGTTCCGGTGGTCCCATAGTGCCGCCGACGACGCAGGGCGGCAAACAGGGCGTCGCGCGTCAGCTCCGGCATGAGATAGCAGGTGAGACCACCAATGGCTCCGAACGTCGAGGCACCAGGTCTGGTCGCGCCCGGACGTCCCTTGTGATCGTCGCTGTGGCAGACCACGCCGACGCGAAAGCCCTGCTCGAATGCGTCGTGCAACAGCCATTCAAATGTGCCCCAGGTGGAATGCACTTCGACGGTACGCTCGAGGTGTCCGTCGTGAGCAAATCGAATGTCTGCATACCGCCCGCCGACGTGGGCGATGACAACGGCATCCTCTCCGGCAAGAGCTTCGAACAGGTCCTTCGCCGTGTAGCAGTCGTTGGCGTCGCTGTTCTGCTGAACAAGGACGCGCGATGAGCGGTGAATTCGGCGGCCCTCGTGCCGATAGAAGATATTGCGGTCGCCGCCCATGCCCGTGTTGCCGGACCATTCGTAGCCAGGCACGCAGACGAAGCGGCCTGGATCGTCGAAAGCAGCAGTCAGCCGATTGAGCTCCTGCCAGAATTCGTCAGTTATTTGAAAGTCGTTGCCCTGGTGGCCAGCAATATCCACGAAGGCCTTGTCGCGCGCGTAGCGAAAGTAGCTTTCTGCCGGATTTGTGCCGACCGTCTCGCCGCTTTGCGCATGCAGATCGCCCCAATAGCGCCGAAGGGGCGCATCTTTCACAACACGCATCGGATTAGCGTCCGCAAGATCCTCGCCACTTTGCGTCTTGATGCGCAACTCAACATCGCCCGGCGCGGAGATCGTAAGGCCGGCGACAACCAGAGGCCCCTCGTGCGAACCGGGTGCAAGCACTTCCGGTAGACCCTGTATTGGCCGCGACGATGCGAGGCAGATCGGCCGATCCACATTGGTCGGATTGCCCCATAGGTCCTCGGCAACGACCGCCAGACGGAACGGCTCCCCGACGCCCACCTGTGAGGGCAGTATCGCTTTCCAACGCGCTGCCGGACCGGCAACGAGCGTGAAGCCCGGCGAGCTTGGGATTTCGGCGAATTCGTAGGTCGCAAAGGCATCGACGTAGGTTTTGAGCTCGAAACGCTCCTCGCAGTTTGTCTGCAGGCGCAGACCCGGAGAGCCTTGTCGGCGATCTCCCAGGCGGATGGTCAGGGTATCGCCCGCACGCAAGAAGCCACGCCCGACGCGAATGAGGAGTGTATTGACCCAAGGGCGAATGTTGAGCCGATCGATCCAGTAATCCAGCTTTGCGCCGTTGCTTGCCTCGACCGTTGTGAAGTTCGGTGCGGATGGATCGGTGAACTGCGGCTTGGCCATATCGGAGGTGGTCCGCCAGGAGATCTTGAGCATGCCGCTGTCGTCGATCCCGAAGGTACCGGCCGTGTAGACGAGGATCAGCTCCGCGAGCGAGCCGGCGATGAACGGCCCGGAAGGCGTTAGCGTGGCTGAGCCCATGTGCTCGGGCAGATAGGTGGAGAGGGGCATGCACATCACCTGGCAGTTGCGGAGAGATGCGGGTAACGGCCTTGATAAGACGTTATATGATGACCTATGCTGACCTGTCGATGCGCTCGCACCAAGGCAGATCAATTGTGGCTACCAACACGACCACTGACTGCATGCTGAGCCGGTCCAGTCCCGAGCCACTATATCGGCAGCTTGCGAGCCATCTCGAAAGCGAGATCAGCAGCGGAAGGCTGAAACCAGGGCATCGATTGGAGTCCGAAACGCTTCTCACGAAGCGGTACCAAGTCAGTCGTATAACGCTTCGTCAGGCGGTCGCGGAGCTTGTTCGCAAGCAGTTGCTGGTGCGTAAGCAGGGTAAGGGCACGTTTGTGACTGCGCCGGCGATACGGCACGATCTCAGGCGCTCGCATGGCCTGTTGGGCTCCCTTTTTGCGCAGGCTCACGGTGCAAGTGCTCGATTGCTGCGCTACGACCTGCGAGTTCCTCCTGCAGAGATCAGAGCGCTGCTCAAGACAGCGGCAAACCAGACGGCGTTGGCACTTGACCGGCTGTACCTGATTGGCGGCCGACCGGTGGCATTGGCTCAGGCCTGGCTCGTTCCCGAGGTCGGTGTGTTAGCGCGCACCACGGCCAAGCTCATGTCGACCGAGGACATGATGCATCAAGTGGGCATCGTGATTGCATCTTCTCAAGTCACGATGCGAGCCGGCCTAGCTGGAGGAATGGTGGCCAGGGCGCTGGAGATCTCCCCGCGCGCGCCGGTTCTGATCTTGCGTCGCAAGACCATGGGTGACGACGGAAGAGTCAAGGAAGTGGGCAGCGTATGGTTCTGCTCGGATGGATACGAGTTCGTCTGCTCGACGCACAATCCCGACCGCGTCGAGAGCGTGTTCGATATCCGCAATGTTTCGGAGCAGGTCTGAATTCGTGGGCAGCAGCTCACGCCGGCGCAGAGGGGAGGATCCGCTATGAATGCTTATCGTATACTTGGAGCAGTCGTGGCCTTCTTGGCGTGCACGCCGCCTGCCGCTGACGCACAGACGGTCGAAGCGTGGCCAAACCGACCCGTTCGCGTCATCGTGCCTTTTCCCGCCGGCGGCTCTACCGATATCGCGGCGCGCCTGGTCGGCGGGCATCTGTCGCATTCGCTCGGACAGCCGTTCGTCGTCGACAACCGCACCGGTGCGAACGGAGTCATCGGCATGGATGCCGCGGCCAAGAGCGCGGCCGATGGCTATACGGTTCTCATTACCGCAGACGCAGTCGCGAGCAATCCACATGTCTACAAGGTCGAGCACGACCCGCTGAAGGACCTAGCCCCGGTGATCCAGTTGTCGCGTCAACCTCTGGTGCTGGCGGCGCATCCTTCACTGGGCGTGAACACCCTGCCGGAGCTGGTCGCGCTGGCGAAGCCGCAGCCCGGGCTGCGGTATGCGACGGGGAGCGGTTACGGCTCCTCACAGCACATGGTCGGTCAATGGTTCGCCAAGCTGGCGGGCCTCGAGATGGAGCAGGTGGGGTATCGCGGTGGCGGCCAGGCCATCAATGACCTCGTTGCCGGTCATGTGAAGCTGGGTTGCCTCGGCTCGACGCCACTCATTCCGCACTATCAGGCCGGCAACCTGCGGCTTTTGGCGCAATCCACGGCGATGCGCTCGTCAAGCTTGCCGAATGTGCCGACCTTCCAGGAAGCCGGCTTCGCAGAGCTTGTTCTCGACCAGTGGCTCGGCGTCTTGGTGCCGACGGGAACAAACGCCGCCATCATAGGACGGCTCAACGCGGAGATCGACAAGGCACTTGCCGATCCCGCGATCAGGGCGAAGCTTCTGGAGGCGGCGCAAGACCCGGTCGGGGGCACCGCCGAGGCGTTCGGGTACCGCATGCGCGAAGACTTCGAAAAGTATGGGCGACTTGTCAAAGAGCTGGATATCAAGATGAAGTAGCAGCGGCGGCGCGTCGGTGGCGCGAGACCCTCGAAGCGCAGCTCAGCGTGTGGAATATGGACCATGGCCAGCGAACCTCCGCAGGTCCGGGGTGATTAACTCACGCTCAACAGAAAGGAAGAAATCGCCATGACACGATTGATCCGTGCTTTCTCGTTGTGTGTGGCCTTTGTCGCGGCGTTTGCGCTCCAGACCCAGGCCCAGGATGCAGTCGAGCTTCGCATTGGAAGCTCCGTGCCCAAGACAGACCAGATTTCCGTATCGCTGGACAAGTTCGCTGAACTCCTGGCATCGAAGTCCAACGACAAGGTCACCGGGCGCGTCTTCTATCAGTCCCTCGGCATCGAGCATCAACTGCTGCAGGGCGCGCAGGCTGGCAGCCTGGATATCGGCATGATTTCCAACGGCAATGCCGGACGGTACACCGCCGCCTACTACGTGCTCGACCTACCGTTCCTGTTCAAGCGTTACGAAGACATGCTGGACCATCTGAACTCGCCATCCGGGCAGGAGGCAACGGGCGTCTTCGAGAAGGACACGGGACTGAAGCATCTCTACCTGATCAGCTTCGGCTCGGGCCGCGATATCCAGACCCGCGCCAAGCAATTGAAACTGCCCGAGGACATCAAGGGGCTCAAAATTCGTGTCATCAGCACGCCCGTTGAAATGGCTATCTACAAGGCCTGGGGCGCGAACCCCACCCCAGTCGACTGGGGCCAGACCTATACGGCTCTGCAGCAAGGTGTTGTCGATGGAATGCAGAGCAATATCGGGCCGGTCTGGTCGGGCAAGTTCCATGAAGTAGTCAAACACAACATTCGTCTCAACTACACCTCGTCCTTCGTGCAGGTGTTCATGAGCGGTCCAAAGTTCGCGGCGTTGTCCGAGCCGAACAAGAAGGCCATCATGGATTCAGCGAAGGAGGCAGAAGCCTGGACGCGCAAGTATTCGGCCGAGCAGGTGGAGACTTATCTGAGCGATCTTAAGAAGGCGGGAATGGAAATCTATTACCCGACTCCGGCAGAATATGCGCAATGGACTTCGATCCGCGAAAAGGTCTGGCAGGAAGTGGCCGAGCAGCAGAAGGGCAAGATCGACATCGAGCTGGCCAAAAAGATTCTCGCTGCCCAGAAGTAGCAAAATGCTTCACAGCGTGGGGCCACTAGACCGAGACGACGGGGTGTGTCGGTTCGCTCCGGCTTGAATTGCCATGAACACGGGATCGAAAGGGACCGCCGAAGGATCGGCCGAAGGCGGACCACGACCAGGTTTGTCTGAACCGCGACGCCTGTATCTGCCGGACCGCATTCTTGTCGCTGTCAGCGACGCGCTTGACGCGATCACGACATTTGCTGCCGTGATCGCCACCATTGCGTTCGCCGCGGTGATGCTGCTGGGAGTCTTTTGCCGCTACGTTCTCAACTCGTCTCTGTCCTGGTCTGACGAGGCTGCGCTGGTGCTTTTCGGCTGGGCTGCATTTCTTTTCATCGCCTCGGCCTATCTGCACGGCAAGCATATCCATCTCGACATTCTCGTGCGCCAAATGTCCGCCGCGGGGCAGGCCAGAGCTTCCACCCTCGCGGAAGGGCTGGCCGGCGGCTATCTCATTGCTTTGCTGATCGCTTGTATTCAGGCGATGGAGGTGGTGGCGAAGGGGCGCACAGATGCGCTCCAGCTTCCTATGAGCCTTCACTTCATTGCCATTCCAGTCGCAGTCAGCGTGATGATGGTGCATTGGATCCGACGCAACGCGTCGGGCGCATCGTTGCAAACGACCATGGTCAAGCTTGGAATCGCAGTGGCCTATTTCTGCATCGTCTTTGCTCCGGTTGGAAAATACGTGCAGCTGACCGGATGGCTGCGCTTGCCAATTTTGGTGCTGGCGCTGTTCGGGCCCATGCTGATCGGGGTTCCGGTGGCCCTGTCTTTGGGACTGATGGCGACACTTTATGTCGCGCTCGTCGGCAACATATCGTTCATGACCGGCGGGCTGCAGGTCTTCAACGGCGTAACTTTTTACGCCCTGCTGGCGATCCCGCTGCTGATCCTTTCCGGCAAGCTGATGTACAGCGCGGGTATCGCCAAACTGCTCGTGGATTTCGCACAAGTGTTGGTCGGGAGAATTCGCGGCGGACTGGGGGCATCGAACGTCGTCGCAAGCTTCATCTTCGGCGACATCTCCGGTTCGGCCGTTTCTGACACAGCCGCCATCGGAGCGGTCATGGTTCCGCAGATGAAACAGCGCGGCTATCACGCGGATTTCTGCGCGGCACTTCAGGGAGCCGCGGGCACGCTCGGCATGACCGCGCCGCTTTCTATCACCGTCCTTCTCTATTCCGCAGCCGCAAACACGTCGGTCAGCCGGCTCGCTGCGGCCACCATTCTGCCCTCGCTTCTGCTTGCAGCTAGTTTCATAGCGTTGGTCGTCTGGCACGCGCGCAGGCACGGCTATCCACGGGAAGTTGTGCCAAGCGCGCAGATCATCCCACGAACGCTCCGTGCGATGCCTGGGCTGTTCGCGCTCGTCCTGGTCGTGACAGGAATTCTCGGAGGGGTTTTCACTCCGGCGGAAGTAGGAACCATCTTGCTGGCGTATGTGCTGCTGCTGTCCATCTTCCTCTACCGGGTTCGACAGCCTCGCGTGCTCTATGAAGCTTGCGTCGAGGCCGGACATATCACCGGCATGACGATTTTCATGGTTTGCGCGTCGGGTTTCGTCGGCTTTGTCATGGCACACGATCTCGTGTCGGTTCATCTCGTGGACGCGATCTCGCAGATCAGCATGAACCGGTATTTCGTACTCTTGATTCTCAGTGCCGTGTTGATCGTCCTGGGCATGTTCCTGGAACCGCCCGCGATCATTTTCGGCTTCCTGCCGACGATCATGCCCCTGCTGATGCAGGCCAACATCGACCTCATTCACTGGGGCGTTTTGATCGCAATCAACATGGGGCTCGGTTGCATTGTGCCGCCTGTCGCGCTCAACCTGTTCGTGTCAACACAACTGGCGGGAGTGCAGTACGCACAGGCGGTGCGCGCTGCGATTCCTTTCATGGTGATCATGGCAATCGATCTTGCGATAGTGGCGGTCTACCCGACGATCGCATTGTTGCTGCCGCATCTTCTGTTTGGTTATCCGATCCGATAGGAGCTGGTCGCGTGATCGCGCAAAGCACATGCCTGCACTATGGCCGCAGCGGCACCGGACCACCGCTCGTCTTGGTTCATGGCTTTCTCGGCGGTATCGCCGAGTGGGAGGCGCTGACCGGCCATTTGACATCGCGGTTCGACGTGATCGCTATCGACCTTCCCGGCTTTGGCGGGAGCGCAGCAGTGCCCCCTCCGAACACGATCGCCGGTTATGGCGACTTGATCATACGCCTTCTTGAAACCCTCGGGATCCGACGGTTCGCCCTGCTCGGCCATTCGATGGGGGCGATGATCGCCCAGCAGATGGCGCTCGACTACGGAGATCGCCTAGACCGCCTGGTCCTCTACGGTGCGGCGTCAACCGGAAGACTACCTGGACGATTCGAGACATTTGAGACCACGATCGAGCGTTTCAAGCGCGTCGGCATCGCTGAAGGCGGTGAGCTCATCATCGCTTCCTGGTTCGTGGCGGGGCGTGGGCATCCCGCCTACGCAATGTATCGGCGCATGGCCGAGCTTGCCAATACCGAGGCTGCAATTGCGGCGCTGCGCGCAGTCGCGGCATGGCAGGTCACCGATAGGTTGGGCTCCATCACCGTGCCGACCCTGGTTATTGGCGGCGACCGCGATCGTTCGACGGAACCTGCCGAGCAGTTTCGGCTCTGGCGCGGTTTGGCTCAGGCCCAGCTCTGCATATTGCCTGACTGCGCGCACGCCGCGCATCTCGAGCAGCCGGAGATTTTTCAGCGTCTCCTATTGCGTTTCCTGTCGGGCACGTAGTTCGATGCTGCGGCGGATCCGTTGCGCTGTTTCCTATGTTTGAGTTGGGTCAAATCCTACCGGTCCTGTGCTGCCGATCTCATGGCAGGTAGGCCCTCGAGAGCGGACGACTCTTCGCTGCCTAAGACGAAGAATTCGTGCCATTGGCGGAAGTCATACCGACGGCTTCTCCATACTCGCTGCCGTCGCCGGCCTGACGTTCGCGCTGCTCACTACCTCCAGAAGAAGCCACCGCCGCCGAAAGGTGACCTGCCATAGCCGCCGTAGGGGCCGCCCCATGGGTCGGCGGGTCTGGGCTCGCGTTGTCGCACCTTGAGGGCGCCTTGCGGTTCGCCGCTCATCACGATCACGAAATCAGTGTCCTTGCCGGTCTCGATGCTGAGGCCCTCGTCGGAGACGATGAGGGAGGAACCCGGCAGCACGACATCCGAGATGCGCTGCGAGCGCCTCGTGCGGGATGGCGATGCGGTCGAGGGCGGCCTTCGCGCCGGCGACGTCTGCCGGAGTTGCCTCGATACTGCGGCGAGATTCGCCCTTGCGCGAGGAGCTTCGCGCGCGACAGGCTCGGCGGCGACCTTGCTGTTGCCATCGGCGTACATGGAGACGACGCTCCAGCGCACGCGACTGTCGGCGTTGTCGAACGCGGTGAAGACATAGCTGCCGATCGACTTGTCGGGGTCCCGGATGGTGATCGGCCCCTCGAATATCGGCACGTAACCCTGACGAACGTAGAAGCGCTGCGTCTTGCGGCTGACGAACACGGAAATAGGTAGGGTTTGGCGCTTGGCTTCGGAAGCGGCGTCCTGCGCGACATCCCTGGCGTCTTCTGCTGCCTTGGCCTCGTCCTCGGCGGCAGTCGCGGCATCGATCTTGGTCCTGCGCCAGGGATTTCGCGGCCCGCAGCTGCGTGTCGGTCTCGGCGAGCCGCGCCGCAGCCTTTTCCTTGGCCGTCTCGGCCTTCTTGACGGCTTCCGACGTGCTCGGCATGGCGGCCGTGTTGATGGCCTCGAGCGCTTTCTCGGCGTCCTTCAACTGCGCGTCGGCGCGGGCCTGACTGGCCTCCGCGGCTTGCAGCGCCTTGGTGGCAGACGCGGCGTCGGCAGACTTGCGGGTGGCCACTCGCCTGACCTCGGTGGCCTTGCGTGAGGCAGCTTCCGCGTCGGAGGCCTTGGATGCGGCAATCAACTTCAGGGCCCGCAGTTGGTCGGTCGAGCCTGCGGTGGCCGGGCGCGAGGACACGTTGCTCGGCCGCGCAGGCAGATCATTGCGGGCTGCACTCGATTTGAAGAGCTGCGGGTGATCGAAGTCGGCAAGCGCGATGTCGTTGCGCACGATGATCACCCGCATGCCGACATCGGTCAGATCGAATAGCCGCTGGGCAAAGTCCATCGGCATGCGCACGCAACCGTGCGAGGCCGGACGGCCGGGCAGCACGCCGGCGTGCAGCGCAATGCCGGTCCAGGTGATGCGCTGCATGAACGGCATGTTGCCGTCTTCATATAGATTGGAGTTATGGTCCGCCTTCTTCTGCACGACGCTGAAGATGCCGACCGGCGTCTCATAGCCGGTCGTGCCCGTCGAAACCGGAGACTGCTGCAGCATCCGACCGTTGTTGTCATAGACCGTGATGCGTTGCGCATCGAGCGCGACCACCGCCAGCAGCGGTCCGCCGCCGCGGCGGAACGGCACCATCTCGCCGCGATCCTCGCTGGGAGAGGGCTTACCGTATTCCTTGTATGGATCGTATTGCTTGTACTGCTTGTAGCCGCCGTATGAGTCAAACGGGCTGCCGTATTTGCTGAATTGGGCGCTCACCGTCTGGCTATGCGTGAGCCCCATACAAAGGGCGATGCCGGCGATGGCCAGTCTGGCGCTGCTCAGGCGGTGCGACAATCTTCAAGGCCATGCGATTCATCTCCAAACGGGATGCTTATGGCATCGACCGGGCAACGCGAAAGCCCGCATTCTCCATGCGTACGCCGGGAGCGGACGCATAGCGATAGGCTGAACGAAGCAGCTGGGGGTAATAGTTCCACGCACCGCCGCGCAGGATGTTGAGCATGCACGTGCGCGACGTGACGGCCGAGCCGTCGGTGGGTGCGCCAGCGTAGCTGTCCTTGTAGCAGTCCTCTACCCACTCCCAGACGTTGCCGTGCATATCATGCAGGCCAAAGGCGTTGGGCTTGAAGGAGCCGACGTCGAGGGTCTTCTGGCGATAGATGCCCATCTTGGCGCCGACGCCGTAGACGAAATTGGCGTCGTAGTTGGCTTGGCTGTAGTTGATGGTCGGTCCTGTCGAGAACGGCGATTGCGGATCGGTCGCTTTGGTGGTGCCGCGTGCCGCATACTCCCACTCGGCCTCGGTCAGCAGGCGGTAGGGCTTGCCGGTCTTTTTCGCCAGCCAGCCTACGAACTGCTGGGCATCGTTCCACGACACGTTGATGACGGGGCGCTTGCCACGGCCCCAATCGTTGTCGCCGGGCTTGTGCGTGCAGCCGGCCTCGGCCACGCACGCATCCCATTGCGCGAAGGTCACCTCATATTTGCCGGCCGCAAAAGGCTGCGCGAAGGTCACCTTGCGCTGCGGGCCTTCGTCCGGATTGCGGCCCCGCTCGCTCGGCGGCGATCCCATGATGAACTCGCCCGCCGGCACCACGACCATCTCGGGACAGGCTGCGCAGTCGCGGAACGCATCCTTGGGGCCGGCGACCTCGCCGGCTCGGCTGCCCTTCTGCTGGGCCTCTCCTCCAGACAGCTGGAACAGGAGTAGAAGGACGAATGCAATCATCCCCCGCAACGTCGCGTCCACGATTTTCTGCACTGCCTTGGCTGCAGCATCCTGGAAGGAAGACGCTTGGCCGAATGTTGGCCTCGACGCACGCAAAATAATCGCAAGCCGGAGGATGTTCCGCCACCTGAGGGGCGTTACCGGTGCTGCGCCGCGTCATTTCGCCGTCGGCAAGTCTGGGGATCGAGGCGCAGAGCCAATCTACAGTCCGCCGTTCACGTTCGAGGCGGCGCAGAAGCGCGAGCACGTCTCCATTCTTTGGGTGGCACGCAGGGGTACAGCATGAAAAAGGAGCGGACACGCAGTGTCGACGCTCCCCCTCTCGGTCGCCCGAAGTCGCTGTACCTCAAGGGCGGTTGTCAACGCCCCGGTTCGCTTCGGGTTCCTACTTTCCATCATGCCACGCGCGCCGGCACGGGCCACCGCACGTCTTCCACGGGGCGTAAGCGTCCTTCCCCGACCCACCACTCATGTTCGCGGCCGCACTCTTTGCACCCGATCCGCATTTTATGTCCGGGCAGGCGGCTCAAGGTGCGCTCGTCCACCAACACGCCCGAATTCACGTCCCGCCCGGTATCTGGACACGTAAACACGATCATCAAACTCATACGCGTTCTCCCGCTCTTCAAGATCCTACCAATACAGCTCACAATGCGGCGGTCAACGCAGCTATCGTGCGCCGCAAAGCGTTGATGGAACTCGGAAATTGTAATTAGGTACCAAGCGCTTTCCGCCGCCGATTTATCCATATCCGCAGCGTCTCATGTCGCGCTGCCAAAAAGAAAACCGTCTCCGAAAAGGCGAGGCTCAGGCCGCCCTGCAAGGTAGCGCTTTCAGGGTGTTTTTGAACCTTGACGCTGGCGAGCCGGTTCTCCTCACATGTCCAGCCTCGGACCTCTGTTGCACCGTTTACGCGCGCATGCGCCTTCCGCTCAATTCGTCGAAAGGCTGTCATTGCGTCTATCGATCATTGCCATTGCTGGCGTGGTCGCCCTAGTTCTCGCCTACGAGGCCCCCCAGCCTTCGACGCCCCAGCGCGACGTGCACATCGAGATCCTACGGACCAAGCCCGCTCCTGTTCCTCTCCCGAGACGGGCCCACGATCCATTCGGTTCTACGAACTGACCTCCCGTCGCAAAGCTTCGAGCATGTGGGCGTCCATCGCCCTTTGCCGGCTCAGTGGAACGCCGCCAAGTCCCGTGCGTTGGCGGCCATCACTACCGTGGAGCCGACCATGAACTCAGGATTTCTGGATGTCCTCCATGCCCACGGTCCCGCTGTCGACCAAGAAAAAAAGATGGCGCTTTACGGTCAGTTCATCGGCAGCTGGGACACCGATATCGTTACTCATGAACCGAATGGAGTTGAGCACCGGGGCAACGGTGAGATCCATTTCGGCTGGGTGCTGGAGGGCCGCGCGATCCAGGACGTCTGGATGATCCCGCGCCGTGCGGAGCGGCGTCCGGACATGCCGGCATTGCCTGTCGCCGGCAACTGGTATGGCACCACGCTGCGGGTCTACGATCCTGGCATCGATGCCTGGCACATCCTGTGGACCGATCCGGCCAATCAAATCTACACGCAACAGATTGGGCGGGCGCGTGGCGTCGACATCGTTCAGGAAGGGAAGCTTCCAACTGGCGCGATCCTGCGTTGGAGCTTTACGCAGATCACCGCCCATTCGTTTCGCTGGCTCGGAGAGCATTCAGCCGACGACGGCGTTTCCTGGTGGCTGCAGGTCGAGGTGATCGCGCGTCGCACCGGCTCACCGGAGGCGAGGTCATCGCGATAACCGAACCAACTGGAGGATGTCTGGGCGGCGCCGTGCGGTTCCGGCGCGAGGGTTTATCAGTGCAGTCGCGTCATCGCTATCGAACCGAATACCGGCTCATGCAGACCCATTGCCGACACAAGAATATTCGATCCTGTTCCAAGCGGAACAGCGAGCCATAGCGGGTTCTTGCAAGGTCGGCCTAACAGACCCGAGCCTGACTATAGGGAGACGATCATGAACACGCCGACCTGTGCCGAAGCGGTGAAGGCCCGCATGAGCAATGCTCTTCTATGGCTGGGAGTCGCGGCGACAACCCTGGGCTTGAGCGCGCAAGCGTACGCCTGCAACGCCCGAGGTGAATTTTGCGGTCGGCCCACTTGGGCCGCGAACGCGTTCTCGGGCCCCTACAATCGCGTGCCAGAGGCAGCCGTGGAGACCAAGCATTACCAGGCCCCCCGCCCCAGCAGACCGGAGAGGGTCGAGAAGGTCCATAAAAAAGTGGTGCCGCAGGTGAAGTTTGCCGACGGGTTCGGCCGCCAGTTCGATCCCGCGAGCAAGGTGTGGTTCGACGGCAAGAGCCAGTGCTGGTTCGGCAAGGAGCAGTTCACCTTCAAGGACGGTGACTGGTTCTATGGCGCCAAGGAGTGGGCCGAGTTCAAGGGCGCTTGGAAGGTCGCGTCGGGTGGCTCGCCTGAGTTGGTGAGCTGTGAGAGTGTTCCGTCCTTTGCTGCGAAGGCCACCTCCATTGCGGCAAAGGCCGCAGCGCAGAAGGCCGAGAACGCCGACAAGGGCGCCACCAGACAGCCTGCGCCTGTCACGCCGAGCCCGGCCAAGATCAAGACCGCTGAGGGCGAAACCGCTGTCACTGCGCAAAAGCCGGTTACGCCTGCCGCGTCTGCCGAATGCAAGAAGTACTTCCCGAGTATAGGTCAGATGCTCTCTGTTCCCTGCGCGGAATAATTGCAAGAGCAACGACGACAGAAGCATGCGGTGTATCTTGCCGAGCCGAGGCCGCTGCTCGTGAGAGTGTCGACCGGAGTCGCAAGCCCTGGGGGAATGATCGAAAACTTGGCCTCGACCCCTTCGTGAATGGCCCAGCTCGCGGCATGGCCAGCGCCGCGTTCGATGTGCCCCGATCGGCAACATGCCGATGCCGTGCATGCCGGACGCCACGGCTCCGGCCGGAGACTGCAAGCAGACAACCGCGATTTTCCATGGCCGGTTGCGCATAGGGCTACGAGCAATCCAGTGCTTCGAATGACCGCTATGAGGGGCTAAGATGACCGCCCCAGCCAGGAGCGGTCGATGCCAGCTTTCATCTGCACGGCGTGTGGCATGCAGTATGCGCCAACCGAGGTTCCGCCCACTCAGTGCCGTGTGTGCGAGGACGAGCGGCAGTTCACGCCGCCGGGCGGACAGTCTTGGACGACACTGGGCCGGGTGGCGGTGGGTCATCTCAACGCCTTCCGTCAGCACGAGCCGGGCCTCATTGGTGTCGGCACTCAACCAACCTTTGCCATCGGCCAACGCGCCCTGCTCGTTTGTACACCCAACGGCAATGTATTGTGGGACTGCATCTCGCTCATCGACGAGGCCACCGTCGCCCTCATCAACGGTCTTGGGGGCTTGAAAGCCATTGCGATCTCACATCCGCATTTCTACACGACGCTCGTCGAGTGGAGCAGGGCCTTCGGCAATGTGCCGGTGCATCTGCACGCAGAGGACTCAGCGTGGGTGATGCGGCCCGATCCCTGCATCGAGCCGTGGCGGGGCGAGACCCTGGAGCTACTCCCGGGCGTGACGCTCGTTCGCGGTGGCGGTCACTTCCCAGGCGGCGCCATGCTGCATTGGGCGCAGGGTGCCGAAGGTCGGGGCGTGGTTTGCTCGGCTGACATTGCCACTGTGAACCTGGACCGCAAGTCCTTCACCTTCATGCGCAGCTACCCGAATAATATTCCCCTGTCGGCGCAGGCTGTGCGGACCATCGGGGCGGCGCTCGAACCGTTTCGGTTCGACCGTGTCTACAGTCATTTCTTCGATCGAGTGGTTGCGGCGGGGGCAAAGAAGATTCTACAGACCTCCGTTGAGCGTTACGTCGCGGCCATCGGCGGTGCCTACGATCGGGAATGATCGGCTCCGATAGTTTGTCGCCCTGCCCGCGCCGTACCGGATCGATGATTGACGAGTGGAAGGCATGCCGGCACTTTCGGATCTCGATGTATTTCGCCGTTCGCGGGCCGACGTCTGTGTCGGCTTGATTGGGTCCGGCATTCAGGCATCACTCACGCCCGCCATGCATATGCAGGAGGGGCGCGCCCATGGGCTCGACTATGAATACCGGCTGATTGACACCGATATGCTTGGCCTTTCGGCATCAGCCTTGCCGACCCTGCTCTCCGCGGCCGAAGAGTCCGGATTTGCCGGTCTCAACATCACCTATCCGCTGAAACAAGAGGTGCTCGGTTTTCTGACGGATCTATCGGACGACGCCCGCGCGCTGAGCGCGGTCAACACGGTCGTCTTCGACGGCGGGCGACGTGTTGGCTACAACACCGACTGGTGGGGTTTCGCCACCGCCTTCCGGCAGAGCTTCACGAATGTTCGGCGCGAGATCGTCGTGCTGCTCGGAGCGGGCGGCGCCGGCGCAGCAGTTGCGTATGCCCTGCTCACGTCCGGCGTGCGCGAGCTCAGAATTGTCGAGGCAGACAGCTCCAAGGGACTGGCGCTAGCAGCAACGCTTGTTGACCGGTTTCCATCGGCACGCGTCACGGGCGGTTGGGAAAGCGCCGCAGCCCTCCGTGACGCGGACGGCTTGGTCAATGCAACGCCGGTCGGGATGGCCAAGCTCCCGGGCCTGCCACTTGCGGCCGAGCTGATCACACCAAATCTCTGGCTCATCGACATCATCTATTTCCCTCTGGAGACGGAGCTTCTGCGCACCGCACGAAACCGTGGCTGCAGGTCCATGAACGGTGGTGGCATGGCGGTCTTTCAGGCGGTCAAGGCCTTTGAGTTGTTCAGCGGTCGCACCGCTAGTCCCGATCGCATGCAGGCGTGCTTTACCGAGCTCGCACAGGCCGCTCGAGACAAATGAGGGAGTGCTGCCGCAAGCCAGGATCGTGGCGGGACCGGATACTACCTTGCCTCGTGTGGTTGTTCGCGGCCATAAATCCATTCTGATCGCGATGCCCCCCTGATCGCCGATCGAACGCCCCGCGCCGTTAACAGGAGCCTTCCCGTGACGAAATCGAATGTCGTGCTCATCGACCGCCATCCGGGCCGCTCGACCCAGACCCTCGGCATCGCGCGCGAGCTAGGCACCGATCCGGACCTTATCCACGAGCCATCGGTCGGCGTGGTGGGCACAAAAGGCGACAGTCAATGCTACCTCGGCGTCATGGCCAAGGTGGAAGCGCTCCATCAAAGGCTGAAGGCCCGTGTCGGCAAGGAGCCGGGTCAGCTCAAGCTGCGCCTCGTGCAGCCGGAGTACACGATCGCCACATCGGACGGCATCCGCAACGGCACGCGCGAGATGCGGTATTCATTGATCGGGCGCGAAGTCACCCACGATGCGCTTTGCGAGCACCTGAGCGCGACCGGCCTCGCCGGCACGATCGCCGTCGTGGCTTGCGACAAGCCACCGGTCGGCGTGCTCGCCGCATTGCTCGAGCACAACCAGCCGGCCATCATGATGTCGGATGGCTCGATCCATCCCGGCACCGATCCGAAGTCGGGCGAGAAGATCGACCTCGTCACCGCCTACCAGGTGGCGGGCCATCCCGATCCCGAGCACCGCTACCACATCGCCTGCCACGCCTGTCCTGGCTTCGGCAGTTGCGGCGGGATGTTCACGTACAACACCATACAGACGTTCATCGGCGTCGTCGGCATGCAGCCGTTGCACATGGTGGCGCCGCCCTCCGACGACCCGCGCAGGGTCCGGGATTTTCCCGCCGAGCTGGTGGATCATCTCGCGCGGCTGATCGAGAAGGATTTGAAGCCGCGCGATATCGTCGTGCGCGATTCCCTTCGCAATGCCGTCATCGTGGCAATGGCCATCGGCGGGTCCACCAATGTGACGCTGCATGCTCCAGAGATCGCGCGTGCCGCCGGCTACGCCGATTTCTGGAAGGATGTCATGACGCCGGAGGAGTTCAACCACCTCTCGCAGCATGTCGTGCCGGTGCTCACGGATGCCCGGCCCTATGGCAAGTACTCCATGGTCGACATCGACGAGGTCGGCGGCGTGCAGGTGATCGTCCGCGAGCTGCTGGAGGCCGGGCTGCTGAACGGCGATGTGCTGACCTGCACAGGCGAAACCCTCGCCCGGCAGGTCGAGCGCCTCGGAGCGAAACGCGCCGACGGCAAGGTCATCTATCCTGTCGAAAAGCCCTACAAGCCGACCGGCGGCCTGCGCGTGCTCGGCGGCAATCTCTCGCCGGATTTCTCGGCGATCCTCAAGCTCGCCGGCGTCGACAATGGCCTCCAGAACAAAGGGGTGATGAGCAAAGCCCAGATCTACGAGGGCGGCCTCGAGAACAATGTCTTCCGAGGCAAAGCGCGCGTGTTCGAGGGTGAGCAAGGCCTGATCAGCGCGCTCGACAAAGACCCCGGCAGCTTCCAGAACAACGACATGATCATCGTGCGCTACGAGGGGCCGAGCGGGGCGCCGGGCATGCCGGAGATGCTCGACCCGACCTCGCGCATCACCGCGCTCTGCCGCGAGCGCGGCATCGTCGTGGCACTAATGACGGATGCTCGCTTCTCGGGTGGCTCCGTGGGCTTGGTCATCGGCCACGTCGGACCGGAGGCCGCGCTCGGCGGCCCGATCGCCTTGATCGAGAACGGCGATGAGATCATAGCCGACCTCAACAAGAACGAGCTCAACTGCACGGCGCTGCGCGATCCCGCGGTCTACGACAAGCGCAAGCGGGCCTGGGACAAGGCGGTCGCCGACAATGGCGGCATCCACCCCAACTGTGGTGCGGCCGACACCCGTCTGCTCCACCGCGCCCGACACACCGCTGTCCCGGCCACCCGCGGCGGCGGCTTGCATCCGAACCGCGAGGTCTGGGTGCGCGAGCCGCGCCAAGCGGAGCGGTCAGGCTTCGTGCCGAGCAACAAGCACCGGCCAGCCGTGCACGCCGGTTAGAAGTCTTTCCGATTTACGTTGAAGCGCGGCGGCCATCTCCCGTCTGCGCTCCCGGAAAGCCGCGCTTGTCCTTTCGTAGCGTGCCTTCGGCACGACGCGCGGTTATCCGGGGTCTTTCGCGTTCATCGTGAGCATTGGCAGCAGGACATTGCGGTCGAACTCCATAAAGATAGTCCCATCGGCCTTGAAACCACGTGTCCTGACAGTCACGATGCCTTGACCTCGCCGGCTTTTCGATGGGCGTTTAGCCATGACCTCCGTCTCGGCATAGATCGTGTCACCCACGAAGACCGGCGCGATGAGCTTGACGTCGCTCCAGCCAAGATTGGCAATGGCACGCTGGCTGACATCGCTAACGCTCATCCCCGTGACCATCGACAATGTCAGGCAACTGTTCACCAGCGGCCGCTTGAACTCGCTTCGGGCCGCGTACTCGACGTCGAAGTGCAGAGGATGCGTATTCATCGTCAGTAATGTGAACCACGTGTTGTCGGCCTCAGAAATGGTGCGTCCAGGACGATGCTGTATCATTTCCCCGATCACGAAATCATCGTAAGTCCGCCCGGCATCGTTCGCATATACGTCGGCGGACGACCTGGATTTGTGGTTCATGGGTGATCCTCTGCGATAAGGTTTCAACCTATCGAGCGCGACGATCCAGCAAATAGTTGTGCGCCCCTTTGGCGGGCACCTCGAGACGTGGCTCTGAAGGTTCGTTTTTGAAGCGCGCGACCGGCATGATGTGCTCGAGTCCGGCTTTGTCCGTCTTGATCATGCTCGAAGCGCGAACGTTCTCGTCGTCGAGCGCCTCGCGCAGTGTGTTGACAGGTGCATAGCTGACATCGACACCGGCAAAGAAATCCTGCCAATGCGAAAGAGGCCTCGTTGCGAAGAGCCCGCGCAGAAAATCAATAAGCGGCTTCTGATGAGCACCGGGGCCGCGTTCGCACAGCTCTGCCAGCTCCCGGCGTTCCAACCTGCCCAGCAGGTTGTGTACGAATTTCATTTCCTGGGCACCAAGAACCAAGTGGCGCCCATCGCTGGTGTCGTAGATCTGATAGAAGGCCGCGCCACCGGTCGTCCGTTCATGCTTGGGACTGGGCTGCGACAGGCCGGCCATGGCTGGACCCATCACGTTGGGCATGGCTGCAAGGACGGCGTGGTGCATGCTGACGTCGATGTAGTCGCCCTTGCCCGTCTCCTTGCGTCGCAGAAGCGCCATTAGAACGGCGGATAGGCCGTGAAGCGATGACACGATGTCAGCAGTTGCTACGCCCGACATCGCCGGTACGTCGTCGCGACCGAGCGAAATGCCGAGCGCGCCGCTGATCGCCATCACGGCGAGATCGTGGGCCGGGCGATCACGGTACGGGCCGTCCTGCCCGAACGCACTTATCGAGCAATAGACGATGCCGGCGTTGCGCGCGCTGACAGCGTCGTAGTCAACGCCGAGCCGCTTCACGACGCCGGGTCGAAAGCTCTCGACGAAGACATCTGCCGTCTCGCATAAATCGAGGAGTGCCTTTCGCCCCGTCTCGGTCTTGAGATTGATGACGACACTTTTCTTGCCACGGTTGGCGTTCTTGAAGAACGCGGACGTCGGACCGTGTGGGGGGCCAATCTCTCGGCTCGGGTCACCCTCCCCGGGCGGCTCTATCTTGATGACCTCGGCACCATGGTCGGCGAGTGCCATAGTCAGATATGGCCCCGGAAGAAACACCGACAGATCGATGACTTTCAATCCTTCGAGCTTCATCGCTGCCTCGCCGCTTTCGGTAGGAGCAGACCCAGCACAGCGTCATTGTCGGCGCCAAGCGCAGAGCACACCTTCGGGCTAGGCCTCTCGCCGTCGATTTTGAGCGGGTTGGCCAGAAGCTTCATGGTTGGAAGCAGTGCATGTGGAACGTTCCGGACCATGCCGATCGCTTCGACGAATGGATTTTCAAGTGCACGCCGGACGTCATAAACGGGTCCGACCGGAACGATGCCGCTGAAAATCCTGATCCACTCATCCGTCGTCTTTCTGGAAAATGCCTCATCCAGCTCCTCCTCCAGCGCCGCTCGATTGTCACTCCGCAGCGTTCCGGTTGCGAAACGCGCATCGTTGGCCAGGTCCTCACGGTCGATCAGGGGCAGGAGCAAATGCCAGAACTTGTCGAGCATGCACATCAAGTAGATCCAGCCGTCTTTTGTCTTGATGGTCTGGACCGGCGCCAGTGACTGATGTGCGCTGCGCGGCATGCGATTCGGCATGGAGCCGCCATTGAGGTACCAGTTGCCGGGATAGGAAAGCTGATGCAGTGCGACGTCGAAGAGCGAGACGTCCACGTCGCAGCCTTGGCCCGTGGACTTGGCGCGCATGAGGCATGACAGCAGACCAACCATGCCCGTGATGCCCGTCATGAAGTCGATCATCGATGCGCCAAAACGGGTTGGAGGGTGTTCCGGCTCACCCGTCAGGCTCATGAGCCCCGCTTCGGCTTGCATGAGATAGTCGTAGCCTGGCCAGCTCTTGCGTGCATTGTCGCGGCCATAAGCCGAAATGTGCAGACATACGACCCGCGGGTTAACCTCCTTGAGGCTCGCATAGTCGAGGCCGAGCTTTTGCGGTTGATCGCCACGCAAGTTGTTGACGATCGCATCGGCCGTCGGCACGAGTCGCCGCCAAATGGCCTGGTCCTCTTTCGACTTGAGGTCCAGCGTTACGCTCTTCTTGTTCGACCCCCACGTCTGAAAATACTGGCTGTCGCTATCGCCGAGCCTGTTGGGCCCGACATGCCGGCCCGGATCGCCTCCGGCCGTGCCGTTCTCGATCTTGATAACCTCTGCACCCATGTCGGCGAGAAACATTGTCCCGTACGGAGCGGCACCGAATTGCTCCAGCGTCAGGATGCGTAACCCTTCCAGCGGTTTCATTGGATCGGATTCCGCTTGATGAGCTGCTTGGCGATGATGATGCGCTGCATCTCGTTGGTGCCCTCGCCAATGCACATGAGGGGTGCGTCACGATAGAGACGCTCGATATCGAACTCCTTCGAGTAACCGTAGCCGCCGTGAATACGCAGCGACTCGATTGAATTCTCGAGTGCCGCCTCGGAGGCGAAATACTTGGCCATGCCGGCTTCCATATCGCAGCGCTCGCCGCGATCGAACGCCGCAGCAGCATCAACGGTCAGCAGGCGCGCTGCCCGCGCGCGCGTTGCCATCTCACCGAGCTTGAGCTGGATGGCTTGATGCTCGCAGATGGGTTTGCCGAACGTCTTGCGGATCTGTGCGTATTCCACCGCAAGCTTGAGGGCGCCTTCTGCGACGCCGACGCCGCGTGCGGCCACGTTGATGCGCCCGAGCTCGAGGCCGCCCGTGGCCTGATAGAAGCCCTGTCCCTCGACACCGCCGATCAGATTGTCTGCTGGGACCTTGTAGTTCTCGAAGACCAGCTCGCCGAAATCGATGGATTTGTATCCGAGCTTTTCAAGCTTGCGTCCGACCGTCAGCCCTTCTTGCTTCGGTGCAATAAAAAAACTCATGCCCTTGTGGCGCGGGTTCGCTTCCGGATCCGTCTTGACCAGGAGGGCAAAGCAGCTCCCCTCTATCCCGTTCGAAATCCACGTCTTGGTGCCATTGATGACGTAGCCGTTCCCGTCGGCCTTCGCTGTCATCCGCATCCCTTGTAGGTCCGTGCCGGCATCGGGCTCAGTCAGCGCCAGCCCGCCGCGAATCTCTCCCGAGGCGAGCTTGGGCAGCCATGTTTTCTTTTGCGCCGCGGTTCCGAATTTCTCGATCGCGAGTGCCAGCATGAGGTGCGAATTGAAGATGCCGGTGATCGACATCCAATCTCGCGAAATGCGCATGACTATCTTGCTGTAGGTCGTGGCCGGCAGCCCCAGCCCGCCGTACTCTTGCGAGATGGTCGCGCCGAACAGGCCCAGCTCCTTCATCTGTTCGACGGTTTCGGCGGGCCACTTGTCCTCGTGATCATACTCTTTGACGATCGGCTTCACATCACGCTCGACCCAACGATCGATCGTGTTCAGGAGCTGGCGCTCCTCGTCAGCATCGATTGTCCGCAGCTTGATAGGATCGTTCATGTGAGCCACTCCCGGTATGTCCGGACAAATCACAGAGCATAGGCGTGGCGTCAAGCCGTATCCTCTTGGCCGCATTCGAAGTGCCGTAAACGTCGCCGATTTCACCGTTGGGCGACTGCACGATCCGCCACCGCTGCGCCCGCTCGTAGGCATCGGGTGCCTGTCGGCTGGAGACGGCAGTTACGAAGTTCATGGACGGCGCTTGCGTGATCGCGTTGCATACGGCGCCAACCTGGATCGCCTTATTCACGTGAGGACACACATGCGCGACAATTGCTCCAGCGAGCGGCCGAGCTTCGTCACCCATCTGGAGTGCGCCGCAACGGGCGAACGTCACGCCGCGAACACGCCGCACGGCCTCTCGCGTGCGGGTAAGCCACTGCTGGTTCGCTACGACCTCGGATCGATGGCACGGGCCCTCAGCCGTACCGATCTCGTCGAGCGGGCCCCCGATATGTGGCGTTATCGCGAGTTGCTGCCAGTGCGCGAGGCGCGCAACATCGTCTCGCTCGGCGAGACGATGACCCCGCTCGTAGGCGCGCCACAGACTGCGCACCGCAACGGCGGCAGCGCGCTGTTCGTGAAGGACGAGGGCCGGCTGCCGACCGGCTCGTTCAAGGCGCGTGGATTGTGTGTAGCGGTGTCGATGGCCAAGGAGCTTGGTATTCGTCGCGTGGCGATGCCGACGGCTGGCAATGCGGGGGCCGCGCTCGCGGCTTATTGCAGCCGGGCTGGCATCGAGGCATTTGTGTTCTGTCCTGACGATGCCCCTGAGATCACCATCTCCGAGATTGCTCTGCAGGGCGGGACCGTATTTCGCGTCAACGGCAACATCACAGAGATCGGTCCGCTGATCGAGGATGGCCGCGCCGCGGCCGGCTGGTTCAGCATCGCCACGTTGAAGGAGCCCTACCGCGTGGAGGGCAAGAAGACCATGGGCTTCGAGCTTGCCGAGCAGCTGGGATGGGACCTTCCTGACGTGATCTTCTACCCGACCGGCGGCGGCACAGGCCTGATCGGCATGTGGAAGGCCTTCGCCGAGATGGAGGCTCTGGGCTGGATCGGCCCGAAACGGCCGCGCATGGTGGCCGTGCAATCGGCAACCTGTGGTCCGATCGCGCGCGCCTTCGATGCGGGGAAGGACACCGCCGAGCCCTGGCAGGGCGGCCATACCGAGGTCCCTGGCTTGCGTGTGCCATGGACCATCGGCGACTTCATGATCCTGCGCGTGTTGCGGGAGAGCAATGGGTTCGCCGTCATGGTCCATGACGATGAGGTCGAGCCGGCGCGCGCGCAGATGGCCAAGCTCGATGGCATTCACCTGTGCCCCGAAGGCGCCGCCACGCTCGTTGCCTATGGCAAGGCGCTGGCTCAAGGCCGGTTGCGGCGCGAGGATCGGGCCGTGCTGTTCAACTGCGCATCGGGTCTGAAGTATGCCATGCCCCCGGTCACGCGTCGGCTCGACCGGACGGGCCCGATCGACTGGGCAGAGCTCGTGCCCCCGATGGCAAGCCCGTCGGGCCATCCGCGCTGATCTGCACGGCTGATGGGCTTAGGGCGTTTACGGTGCCCGGCGGTGGCCAGCAGATCGAGGGTCCAGGAGATGGGCTCGCGCCCGGCAATCTCGATCAGCAGGCGATCGCCCACGAAGGTAATGTGGCCGACGAACGGCGTCGCCCATCGAGTGGGGTACCGCTCCAGATGACGGGCGCTAGCACTTGCGCCGCTTAGCCCTTCGCGCCATAAGGCGCCGGTTCGCCAAGGACGCAACCGATGATGAAGCTTACCCCTCGCGTGTTCTCCGGCATGCAGCCGACCGGGAACCTGCATCTCGGCAACTATCTCGGCGCCATGGTCCGCTGGGTCGAGATGCAGAAGAGCCACGAGTGCCTCTATTGCATCGTGGACATGCACGCGATCACGCTGTGGCAGGACCCTGCGGAGCTGAGGCAGTCCATCCGCGAGGTGACCGCGGCCTACATCGCCAGCGGCCTGGACCCAAAGCGCTCGATCATCTTCAATCAGTCGCAGGTGGCGGCACACGCCGAGCTGGCGTGGATTTTCAATTGCGTCGCGCGCCTGGGCTGGCTCGACCGCATGACCCAGTTCAAGGAGAAGGCCGGCAAGGACAAGGAGCGCGCGTCCGTGGGCCTCTATGCCTATCCAGTGCTGATGGCTGCCGACATCCTCGTCTATCGCGGCACGCATGTGCCTGTAGGCGAGGACCAAAAGCAGCACCTGGAGCTGGCGCGCGACATCGCGCAGAAGTTCAACAACGACTACAAGATCTCCATCGAAGCGAGGGGCTACGCGGACGGCAGGTTCTTTCCGCTGCCCGAACCGCTGATTCAGGGACCAGCTACTCGCGTCATGAGCCTTCGCGACGGCACCAAAAAAATGTCGAAGTCCGATCCGTCGGATCTTTCGCGCATCAATATGAGCGATGATGCCGACACCATCGCCCGCAAGATCCAGAAAGCAAAGACCGATCCAGAACCACTGCCTACCAGCGAAGAGGGACTGGAGAACCGGCCGGAGGCCGACAATCTCGTCGGCATCTACGCGGCACTCGCGGGTACCGACAAACCCGCCGTGCTGAAACAGTACGGCGGTGGCCAGTTCTCGAGCTTCAAGAAGGCGCTGGCCGACCTGGCGGCGTCGCGTCTCGGTCCGGTCAACGCCGAGATGCAGCGTCTGCTTGCCGACCCCGCCGAGATCGACCGCATTCTTGCGGACGGCGCGGCCAAGGCGCGCGTCCTCGCCGAGCCGATCTTGATAGAGATCAAGGACATGGTCGGCTTTCTTAGAGGCTGAGCTCCGGGACCTGGAATGCTTCTAGCTCGGAGCACCTTGTTGCGCTAACGGGCGCGTGGCAGCATGCAGCATGGCCAAGAAGCGCCGAGTGTATGAGCAGGGACACCTGCGCAAATTCCTGGTGATCGTCGATGATCTGCCAGAGGTGGAGACGGCGTTGTTATTTGCAGCCAGCCGCATCCAGCACAGCAGCGGCCAGATCGTCATGCTGTACGTCATCGAGCCGCAGGATTATCAGCACTGGATGGGCGTCCGGCAGGTGCAGCTCGAGGAGGAGACGAACAAGGCCAAGGCCATCTTCCGGCTCAATCGCCGTAAGCTCAACAACGCGGGGTTCGAGGCGATCGTGTCTGAGGAGGTGATTCGCGAGGGCAAGAAGGTCGAGGAGATCCTGAAGCTGATCGACGAGGACGAGGACATCGCCGTTCTGGTGCTCGGGGCCGCCGTGGACGCCAAGGGGCCAGGCCCCCTCGTGTCCTCGCTTGCAGCAGGTAAAGCGGCCGGTACCTACCCTGTGCCGATAACTATCGTGCCAGGCAATTTGACCCTGGACGATCTGCTGGCGCTGGCCTGAGCGACCGTATCTTCTGGAAATCCAGGGATTTGCCACGAACGGCACTGGAGCTTAGGGTTCGACTGCCCTATATTAGAAATATTCCAAAGTAGTCCGCCACAGCAAGGCGATGAGGCGGGCCCACACGCAAAAGATCAGGAGCGACGTTCGATGTTCATCCAGACCGAGCCGACGCCGAACCCGGCGACGATGAAGTTCATTCCCGGCAAACCCGTCTTGGGGGAAGGCACGGTCGATTTCCGGGCCGCTGATGAGGCTGCCAATTCGCCGTTGGCGCAGCGCATTTTTACTGTCGATGGGGTGACGGGCGTTTTTCTCGGCTCAGATTTCATCTCCGTGACCAAAGGCGAGAGCGAATGGCAGCATCTCAAGCCGGCCATCCTCGGCGCCATCATGGAGCACTACATGTCGGGTGCTCCGGTGGTCGACGCTGGTGAGGCGACCGGCGATGTTGCCAAGGGTGACTATGATCCGAAGGACGAGGAGACGGTGAAGACCATCAAGGAGCTGCTGGAGACGCGTGTGCGTCCGGCAGTGGCCAATGATGGCGGCGACATCATCTTCCATGGGTTCAAGGATGGCGTAGTCTACCTTCACATGCGCGGCGCTTGTGCCGGTTGCCCAAGCTCGACGGCGACGCTGAGAGGCGGCATCGAACGCCTGCTGCAGCACTTCTGTCCCGACGTGCAGGAGGTGAGGCCCGTTTGACGGGCCAGCCACCGCTCGGCGGTTGACCGACTCCTGAAAGCCCGTAGGCTGGCGCGTACTCTTTGCGACCATGGGAGTTCGCCGATGTCTGCTCGCCTGCAGGATGCCGCGTTGGATCAGCTCTACCGTACGGCGCGAACGAACAACAAATGGCAGGCTAAAGACGTGCCGGACAGTCTGCTGCGCGACGTGGTCGACCTCGCTAAGATGGGGCCGACCAGCGCCAACTGCCAGCCAGCGCGTTTCGTGTTCGTCAAATCCGCAGCCGCCAAGCAGCGCCTGAAACCGTTCCTGTCCGCGAACAACGCCGAGAAGACGATGCAGGCTCCAGTCTGTGCCATCGTTGCCTACGATCTCAAATTCTATGAGCACCTGTCGCGCCTATTTCCACACAATCAGGAGGCTCGCAGCTGGTTCGAGGGCAAGGCAGACCACATCGCCACCACGGCGCTGCGCAACAGCTCGCTGCAGGGTGCCTACTTGATCCTCGCCGCCCGCGCGCTGGGTCTCGATACAGGACCCATGTCAGGCTTCGACAACGATGGTGTCGATAAGGAGTTCTTTTCCGAGGGCACCGTAAAATCCAACTTCCTGTGCAGCATCGGCTACGGCGATCCGGCCGGTGTGCGTCCCCGCGGGCCGCGCTTCGCCTTCGAGGAGATGGCGAAGGTCCTCTAGCGGTTGACACCATGAATGTGCTCGCGTTCGATACCTGCTTCGGCGCCGTCTCGGTTGCGGTTCGCTGGCAGGGTGCGAGCGGGGAGTGGCTGCAGCGAGAGGCCTATGAGGAGATGAGCATCGGCCAGGCCGAGCGGCTGATGCCCATGATCGCCTCTGTGATGCAGGCCGCCGGACTAAGCTTCTCCGATCTCGATTGCATCGCCGTGACACGCGGGCCCGGCTCGTTCACGGGCGTGCGTGTCGGCGTAGCTGCGGCACGCGGATTGGCGCTGGCGGCAGGCCTGCCGGTGGTGGCGACCACGAGCCTGCACGTCATGGCGGCTCGCGCCGACCGCATGTTGGGGGAGCGGCAGCAGCGAGTTTTGGCGGTGGCCGTCGATGCGCGACGGGGCGGGCTTTACCTGCAAGTGTTCCAGGCGGGCACGTGCGAGGAACTCTCGCCGGCCGAGGTGGTGTCACCGTCAGAAGCCGCACAGAGGATTGCGGGGCGTGATGCTATTGCGGTTGGATCAGGCGCCGATGCCCTTGTCCATGCCGCAGCAGCAATGGGCGTCAATCGGATAGAGGCGCGGCTCACCACGCTGCAGCCGCATGCCGGCGACCTCGTCCTGCTGGCGCCGATGCTTACGCCCGTTGCGCCGGTCGCGCCGCTCTACCTGCGTGCACCAGACGCGAAACCGCAGGCCGATGCGGCCCTGCCGCGGGCCGATTGAGCCATGGTCGAGCATCCCGAAATCCGGCTGCTGGCGGCAACGCCCGAGCAGGCCGGCACGCTCTCGGCGCTGCATGTTCAGCTATTCGAAAAGGGCTGGGACGCCGACGGGATGCGGCGGCTGCTGGAGCATCCGGCGTGCGTCGCTCTGGTCGCAACGACCAGGCACGCGCCTGGGTTGATCGGCTTCATCATTGCTCAGCTCACCGCCGACGAGGCGGAAATCCTGTCGATCGGCGTCGACAAGGCCTGGCAAAAGCAGGGCGTCGGCTGCCTGCTCGTTGAGGCGCTGATCGGCCTGGCGAAACGCAAAGAGGCACGGCGATTGTTCCTCGACGTGGCCGAAAGCAATCAGGCTGCACTGGCGCTCTATGCACGCCTCGGCTTCACGCGCATGGGGCAGCGCAAGGACTATTACTTGCACGCCGACGGACAGCGCGAGGATGCCCTGCTGATGGTGCGCCAAATCCAAGGTTAAGATCGACTTTGGCTATTGGAATCGCGCGCGAGTGCGATCAAGCGAGTGCCCGGGGCCTTGGGAACTTATCAGCCGTCTGCCAGTTGTCGGTATCTCCACGGGGCGAGCGCACCCGCTCCCGCATCTCGTTCCTCGCCCGGAGACCGGCATGAGCACGTTGCTGATCATCCTTCTGATTCTCATTCTGATTGGTGCATTGCCGAGATGGCCGCACAGCGCCAGCTGGGGCTACTATCCATCCGGCGGCATCGGCATCGTGCTGCTGATCCTGCTTATTCTTCTCCTCAGCGGTAGGATCTGACGTCAGGCGCCACGCTGACGCTGCCCCAAAGCATGCGCGGCGGCACCCTCGCCGGCAATTTTTCCAAACACCGCTCCGGAGGTCAGGCCGGTGCCGCCAGGATAGTTGTGATAGAAGAGCCCGCCAACCAGCTCGCCGGCTGCATATAGTCCCGGGATCGTGTGACCGGCCGTGTCCTCGACCTCGCACCCAGTCGATATCTTCAAGCCACCGAAGGTGAACGTCACGCCGCATGTCACGGCATATGCCTCGTATGGCGGCGCGTCGAGCACGTTGGCCCAGTTGCTCTTGGGTACCTTTATGCCGCGTGTTCCTCGTCCATCCTTGACGGCGGGATTGAACGGCACGTCGGTCATCACCGCCGCATTGTACGCCTTCAGCTCTTCCAGGCAGCGCTTGGGATCAACACCCTCGAGCTTCTGCACCAGCTCCTCGAGCGTGTCGGCCGAGACCTTGGTCATGCGCCGGATGCGGTATTCATCGCGCAGCATGTGCAGCACCTTCTTGTCGAAGATCTGCCAGGCCAGCATGTCGGGCTGCTCGCGCACGACGTGGCCGTACTTGGCGTAGGTGTAATTGCGGAAGTCTGCGCCTTCATCGACGAACCGCTCGCCGCGCGCATTGACCATGATGCCGAGCGGATAGCTGTGCTTCTGGAAATTGTCGCCCACCGACAGGTCGCCGAACGGCGGTGCGTTCATGTCCCAGGCCACCGCATGGCAGCTCGACCAGTGGCCATGCGGCATGGCACCGATGTCGAGGGCCATCTTGATGCCCGCGCCGGTGTTGAAACGGGTGCCGCGCACCTTGGCCAGCTCCCAGCCCTGCCCCAGATAGCGTGTGCGCATCTCGGCATTGCTCTCGAAGCCCCCGCAGGCCAGCACCACGGCGCCGGCCGTCAGATCGCGGGTCTTGCCCTTGTGGCGCGTGCGCACGCCGGTAATGCCGTTGTCATCGGTGAGGAGTGACACGCCCGCGGTCTCGTAACGGATGTCGATGCCCTTCTTGGCTGCGATGTCGTGCTCCATGTCGACGAGACCGGGTCCGCCGCCCCAGATCTCGACGCACAGGCCACCCCAGAACTTGTATTTGCCATCGACCTTGAAGGCTTGACGCCCCTGGCTGGTCTGGAAGCGGACGCCCTGTGTCTTCAACCACTGCCATGTCGGAAGGCTGTTGTTGACGAGCAGCTCGCACAGCTCCGGGTCGGTGCGATAGCGGGTCATGCGATACATGTCGTCGAAATACTGCTCGGCCGTATAACTGCCGAAGTCCATGTTGGCGAGCTCGGCCTCCGACAGATCGACCAGCGTCTTGACGTCTTCCGCACCATTGTAGACGAGGCGGGTGGCGCCGGCCGTGTAGGTCGAGTTGCCGCCGCGCTCCTCCTTGGGGGCCGCTTCCAGCATGATGACGCGCGCACCGGTGTTGCGGGCCGCGATGGCGGCCGATGCCGCCGCATTTCCGGCACCGACAACAATGACGTCGGCGTCCAAAGTCTCTCCAGCCATTTTCTAAGAGTTCCTCGTGGTTCTCAGCACGTTTCTCGTGAACGTCTATGCGCGTTTAACCAGCGGGCCGTTTCCTAATGGATTTCGTCCATCTTCTGCAACGCGACCTTCAACTGGTCGACGGTGAAGCCCGGCTTACGAGCGATCTCCAGGATGATGGCCTCCTTGCGGGCGAGCAGGTCGCACGCGGCCTTGATCTTCGGTGCGACCTCGTGCGGGATAACAACTGCACCGTGCCGGTCTGCATGCACAAGGTCACCCGAGCGCACCAGCATGCCGGCCACGCGCACCTCTTTGCCGAAGTCGGCCAGATGCACGTGCGCATGGCTTGGCGCAATCGAGCCTGCCAATGCCTGATAGCCGGGCGCCCACTGTGGGATGTCGCGGATGCAGCCGTCAGTCACCACGCCGAGACAGCCAAGTCCTTTGTGAACGGCGCTCTGCACCTCGCCCCAGAACGCACCGAAACCGACGTCGGCGCCGTCGAGGTCCTGGATCACCGTGATCGTTGGTCCGGGCTTGGAGGCCACATACTCGTAGTAGCCAATGCGCTGGGCGCGTGCATCTTTACCCGTGAGCTCGGGCGCGTTGACTGTGCGGATGGTGGCTGTGCGTGCATAGCCGACGATGGGTGGTAGATCGGGAAACGGACAGACCAGAGGCTTGGCGGTGAAGCCGGTCAGGCGGCGCTCGGGCGCCACGATCTCCAAGGCGTTACAGATGGTCGGCGTGTCGAAGCTCTTGAGGGTCTCGAGCAGGTCGTTGCTATGCACAGGGCGGTTCCTCGAATGTGCGATGGTCCAGTCTTGTGATGTCTTACTGCATTGCGCGCTTGATGCGGGCCTCGTCAATGCCGATCCGCCGCGCGGCCTCGACAATGGCATTCCAAGTGTCTTGGGGTAAGGGTACGCCATCCTTTAGGCGCTGCGCCCGCATGCGCTCTTCCGGTTCGCCGGGTACGAGCACTTCGCCGCCAGGGATGGCTGGCCGCGCGCTTTTCACATATGCGACATAGCGCATGACGTCCTCCGGAAAGAAGCCTGCCGGGTCGAGGCGCACTGGATCAAGGTAGATCGACAACATGCCGTTGGACCACTTGCGCCCTTCCTGAGCCGCGCCGGTTCCGGTCAGGGATCCGCCGAGGATTTCACACATTAGGGCGAGGCCGGATCCCTTGTGCTCGCCGAAGGCACGTATCGCGCCTTCACCGCGGCCCGCATGGCGCGGCCCGGTGGCGGTATAATCGCCATAGAGCACATGCGGATCGCTGCTGGTCTTACCGTCGGGCGAGATCAACGCATCGGCCGGAATCTTTTTGCCGCCGAAGCTGGCGTTGAGCACCTTGCCTTCCGCGACGATGGAGGTAGCGAAATCGAGCACCAGCGGTGCCTGCCCCTTGCGCGGAATGCCGACGCAATAGGGGGCCGTGGAGAAGCGCCGATCTACACCGCCATAGGGCGCCACCAGCACGCTGGAGGACGCGTTGACGTAGTGAATGGAGACCAAGTTCTCGGCGGCCGCCATTTCAGCCCAGTCGCCGACGCGGCCGACATGGCCTGCATTGCGCAGGGTAACGGCTGCGAGGCCCATCTCCTTACATTTCCTGATGCCGATCGCGACCGCTTGCGGCGCCACTGTCTGGCCGAAGCCGTACTGCCCGTCGAGCACGGCAAGCACGGGCGTCTCCGACACGACTTTTACCATGCGGTCAGCAACGAAATCTCCATCTGCCAGCCATTGCAGGTAGCGCGGCACGCGCTGCACGCCGTGGCTGTCATGACCGGTGAGGTTGGCGATCACCAGATATTTGCCGATGCGCTCACCCTCTGCCTGCGAGCAGCCGGCTTTGACGAAAATGTCCCGCACCAGCTCTTCGAGTGCTTTGGCCTTGATGGCGACCATGCTCATGCTCCGGTCTTCGCCATTTGTTGCCGGGCACGCACCATGCCGATATAGCCGCGATTGTGGGTGGGCGTGACCAGGATCTCGTTCAGGCAGATATGCGGCGGCTGCTTGGCGACGAAGACCACGATCTCTCCCATGTCCTCCGGCTGCACCATGCGTGCCATTGTCTCGGGCGTTTCGGGCGGGTCTCGGAACGCCAGGATCGGGGTTGCGACCTCGCCGGGGCACAGCACGCACGAGCGAATGCCGTTCTGGCACTCCTCCAGATTGATGGTGTGGCTCATGGCGACCACGCCATGCTTGGCGGCCGTATAGGTCGGTCCGGAGACGGGACCGATGAAGCGCCCAGCCCAGGACGCAGTGTGGATGAGCACTCCATCCTTCTGAGCGCGCATGATCGGCAGCACGGCTTGCACCACGTAGAATGCACTGGTCAGGTTGCCGCTGATCAGCGCTTCGATGCCTTCCGGCTTGAGACGCTGCCAGGTGCGGTCGGGAAGATTGACGCCGGCGTTGTTGACCACGATGTCGAGCCGGCCGAAGTCAGACCGAATGCCGTCTACGATCTTGGCCACCTCAGCGGATTTCGTGAGGTCGCCAGGACGGGCCTGTGACTTGCCGCCCTCGGCCGAGATTGCTTCCACCACAGCCCGCAGCGGTTCCTTGCGCCGACCAGTCAGAACCACGATTGCGCCTTCCCGGGAGAGCGCAATGGCCGCAGCTTCGCCTATGCCGGTGCCCGCGCCCGTTACCCAGGCGACCTTGCCTTTGAGGTCCCTCACGCCGAAACTCCCCAACCAGCTTGGAGTCTTTTGTCCGCGATTACTGGCGGCAAGACTAAACAAGGCGCGCGCTCGCGGGAAGCATGATCCGCCGAGTGGCAGACCGCGTGTGCAGGCAGACGGAGAGGGCCGTGGATCCGGAAAAGCTCGATGCGCTGCGGCGCAAATATGCCGACGCCAAGGGCGGCGACATTCATGATCCGGCCTTCAAGGCCGTTGCCGAGGCCGTGTTCACCTCGCCTGACAGGCGCAAGTGGCCCTTTGCCGAGCCAGCGACGTTTCTGAGTGCGCCGTTTCGGCCGGACGCCGTGGCTTCTGCTGATTTCGGCGGCCTCGACGTGGCCCTCATCGGCGTACCGATGGACCTGGGCGTTACGAACCGCGCTGGGGCGAGGCTTGGTCCGAGGGCCGTCCGCGCAGTGGAGAGAATCGGACCCTACGAGCATGTGCTGCGGGTCGCGCCCATGGGCAGGTTGAAAGTCGCCGACATCGGCGACGTCCCCATGCGCAGCCGTTTCAGCCTGTCCGAATGCCACGCCGACATCGAGGCCTTCTATAACCGCATTGTGGCGGCGGGTGTCATTCCCCTGTCCGTCGGCGGCGATCACTCCATCGGCCACCCCATTCTCAAGGGGCTGGGCGCGTCACGGCCAGTGGGGATGGTGCACATCGATGCGCACTGCGATACCTCCGGCGAGTACGAGGGCGCCAAGTTTCACCACGGTGCCCCCTTCCGCCAGGCAGTGCTGGACGGTGTGCTCGATCCCGAGCGTACGATCCAGATCGGCATCCGCGGCGGTGCCGAGTACCTCTGGGAGTTCTCCTTCGACAGCGGCATGACGGTCATACACGCCGAGGACGTGGCTGCCATGGGCTTGCGCGCCGTCATCGCCAAGGCGCGATCCGTAGTGGGGAATGGACCAGTCTACGTGAGCTTCGATGTGGACAGCCTTGATCCGGCTTTCGCGCCGGGGACGGGCACGCCGGAAGTCGGCGGCCTGACACCGCGTGAAGTTCTGACCATCCTACGCGGGTTGGCCGGCATCGACATCATCGGCGGTGATGTGGTGGAGGTCGCACCGCAGTACGATGCCAATACGACGACCGCCCAGGTCGCAGCGCAAATGCTGTTCGAGCTGCTGTGTCTCGTGGCGCTGCGGCCGAGCGGCAAGAAATGAAGCGAGCTACGGCTTGCCGGTTTTAGCCCGCTCAACCTCGAGATCGCGCAGGGACCGGCGACGGATTTTGCCGGTTACGGTCTTCGGCAGCTCGGCGATGAACTCGATGGCGCGCGGATATTTGTAGGGCGCGGTGACATTCTTGACGTGCGTCTGCAGTTCGCCCACCAGTGCAGGCGAGCCTTTGAAACCATCTTTGAGCACGACGAAAGCCTTGACGATCTCGTTGCGGTCAGGATCGGGGCTGGCAACGACCGCGCATTCCTGCACCGAGGGGTGCTCCAGCAGCGCATTCTCGACCTCGAGCGGACCGATGCGATAGCCAGCGGAGTTGATCACATCGTCGGCGCGCCCCGCGTACCAGAAGCGGCCATCGGCATCCCGGCTGCCGCGATCGCCCGACAGATACCAGCGGCCGTCCGGTCCATCGACGTGGCAGGCGGCTGTGCGCTCGGGGGCCTTCCAATAGCCGAGCATCATGTGCGGGCTCGGCACCTTGAGCGCGACGTGGCCTTCATCCCCGTCGGGCACGAGACATCCATTGTCGTCGACGATGGCAATGTCCAGTCCCGGTTGTGGCCGGCCCATGGAGCCATAGCGCAGCGGTTCGGAGGGATAGTTGAGCACCATCATCAGGGCTTCGGTCTGCCCATAGGCCTCCGACACTTTGCAGCCCGTGACCTGCTCCCAGCGTTGAGCTATGGCCGGATTGACGGCCTCGCCTGCAGAGATCGTGCGGCGCAACGCCGAGATGTCGACGCCCCTGAAATCCTCGTTGGCGATCCGGTTGAGCTCCGTTGCCGATGCGCAGAAGACGCTGATGCGATGTGTCGAAAGCAGCCGCAGGCGCTCGGCTGGTACATACGGACCATCGTAGAAAAAGGCGCACGAGCCGCAGCTCCACGGTCCCCAGATGATGCTGGTTCCGGCCTTGCTCCAGCCGGTATCGGCCGTGCACCAGATGCGGTCCTCGGGCGTGAGATCGAGCCAGTAGAATGCCGCAATGCGCCACACATAGAGCCCGCGAGACGCGTGCAGCACGCCCTTCGGATGCCCCGTGGAGCCCGACGTGTAGTACATGATTGCCGGGTCTTCAGCCGCGACGATGGCAGACGAAAAGGCTTCATCGCCTGCGTCCAGCGCTTCGCGCCAAGTGATCCAATCCGGCGCCCCGCCGACAGCTATCTTGATTTTCAGCAGATCAAAAACCGTCGCAAATTTGTCGACCTGCTCGGTCCGGCAGATTGCGGCGCGCGCCTCGGAGTTGCGCACGCGATATTCGATATCGCGCGCCGTCAGCATCTCGATGCACGGGATCACCACTGCTCCGAGCTTGAGGCAGGCAATCAGAGCGATCTGCCACTCCGGGATACGCGGCAGCATGACGATGACGCGATCGCCCTTGGCGACGCCCTGACGCCGCAGCGTATCGGCAAGACGGTTGGACAGGCGCGCCACATCGGAGAAGCGATAGCTGGCCTGCTCGCCGGCAGCATTTTCCCAAAGGATGGCGAGGCCGTCGCGCTCGGTGGCCCAGGCGTCCACCACATCGACGCCGAAGTTGAACTTTTCAGGAATGTCCCAGCGGAACTCGCGCACAAGCTCGGCATAAGGCTTGTTGCGGGCGATGCCGAAGAGATGGGCGTCTCTCACTGCCGTCTCCGTCAGTGAGTCTTGGGTGAGCTCTTGCGTTCGCCAGCAACGATGCGACGCCCCAGCGCGTGGCGGTGCACTTCGGAGGGACCGTCGTAGATACGGAAGGCGCGCACATCGCGAAAGATACGCTCGACCACCGTGTCGCTGGTAATCCCGGTACCGCCGAGGATCTGCAGCGAGCGATCGACGATGCGGAAGATCGCCTCGGAGCAGAACACCTTGGTCATGGAGCTTTCGCTGGACGCACGCTTGCCTTGATCCAGCAACCAAGCCGTGTGCCAGATGGCAAGCCGGCACATGTGAATGTCCATGGCGTTGTCGGCCAGCATGAAGCTCACGCCCTGATGCTCGCCGAGCGGTTTGCCGAACGACATGCGCTTGCGCGCGTACTCGGTAGCAATGTCGTGGGCGCGAATGGCGGAGCCGAGCCAGCGCATGCAGTGCGTCAGCCTGGCCGGCGCCAGCCGCACCTGAGCATAGCGAAAGCCTTGACCTACTTCGCCCAGCACGTCGTCACCGGAGACGCGCAAGTTCTCGATATCGACCACCGCATGCCCGCCCATGAAGCTCGAGTCCATGGTGCCCAGCACGCGGCTGATCTTGAACGCGGGGTTGGGCAACTCGGTCAGGAACATGGTGGCGTCGCCCGGTCCGTCGCCGGTGCGAGCCATGATGATGGCGAACGCCGCGCCCTCGGCTCCGGTGATCAGCCATTTGCGGCCGTTGATGACGAACCCGTTGCCGTCAGGATCTGCACGCACCTTCAGCATCGCCGGGTCGGCTCCGGCGCCGCCGTCGGGTTCTGTCATGGCGAAGCAAGAGCGTACCTCGCCGGTGGCGAGGCGCTTCAGGTACTTTTCGCGTTGGGCCGGTGTCGCCACCACGTCGAGCAGATGAATATTGCCCTCGTCGGGCGCATGAAAGTGCAGGGCGATGGGGCCGAGAATGGAGTAGCCGGCTGCCTCGAAGACCACGGCCTGCTCGAAGTGCGAGAAACCCTTGCCGCCGAAGTCCTCGGGACTGTTGATGCCCAGCAAACCGGCTGCCTTCGCGGCCATGTTGAGGTCACGGCGCAGGTCCTCCGGGATGCCGTGATGCCCCCAGCGCGGATCACCCTCGAAGGGAATGATGTTCTCGCGCACGAATGCGGCGACCCGATCGCGCAGCTCGGCGAGCGGCTGGGGGATCTCGAAGTCCATGCGGCGTCTGCTCTCCTGGCAGGTCCCGTCCAACTTGGCAGGGCTGACCGAAGGAAAGTCTAGAGCAAACCGCGCCTCAGGCGAGCCTCAATTTGAAGTGGAGCGCAGGGCCTATTGCCAGCGCAGCTCCAGAGTAGAGAACCACAGCTTTCGCTCCCGAGTGGCGGCCGCGGTGGAAAGTGCTTCGGCAGCAACGCCCGAGATCCGGACGTCCGCAGCGTCGCCCAGGGCGAGACCCGTTTTCTCGAACTTGAGAGCACCATCGGCCCAAACGCGGATCACGCCATTCTTCTGGCCGGGCGTGTTGAGCACAACCTCCTGCTCGAGCGCAATCCATTGTCCGCGCCGCAACACATACTCGCTGCGGTCACTGGCCAGCGTGCGGGCGTCGGACCATCCCGACAGTTGCGCGCGGACTTCCAAGGCGCCGGTCTCGCTCCAGCCGCTGCGGAACGGCGGGTTGGACCCCGCAATCTGCGATTGCGCAGTCGTCAACAGACTCGGCAGGCGTCCACCCTTGGCGAAATCGAAGTCGGACGGCAACAGCACCGAATAGGTGAGGCAAGCCGACGAGGTCTGGTGCATGGCCTTCGGCATCCACGTAAAGCCCATGCCGAACCGAGAGTCGGCCCGCGAGGCTTCACCCGGAACCTTGGCCAGCCGCACCTCGATAGCCGGTTTGACCGGATCTCCCTTGAGCGCGACCACGCGCGCGTTGTCGAGCAGTCCCCAGTCGTCTCCACCGAACCTGGCTTGCAGGTCCGCCGCCGTCAGCAGCTCGCCGCGCGAGCGTTCCAGCGAAAGCTGGGTACCGTGGCTGTAACGCGTGCTGCAAGGTGCTACCTCGTCCGGCATGAACACCGAGCGCAGGACGGCTGCACCGGATGCCAGCACGACGAGGAGCGCCGCGCCATTGAACAGGATCGCGAGCCTGGTCGGTCTCTTCATATTGCTGGTGTCCTCGAGGTCGGCGCGTCGCAGGGCTGGCTGGAAGGCTTTCGCGCCTACCGGGCCTCAACCGATCCTCGCATCAATCCCTAAAAAATCGCTAAATCGAAGGGGGGCCGCACTCAGGCCGCGGGCACAATTTTCCCCGGATTGAGAATGTTCAAAGGGTCGAGCGTAGCCTTGATCGAGCGCATGACGGCAACACCCGCGCCGTGCTCGGCCTCCAGATACTGGCGCTTGCCTTGCCCTACGCCGTGCTCACCTGTGCAGGTGCCGTCCATGGCGAGCGCGCGAGCCGCGAGCCGCTCGAGGAAGCCTTTAGCTGCTTTGATTTCCTGTGGGTTGTTGGGGTCGATCATCGGCGTGGAATGGAAATTGCCGTCGCCGACATGACCGACGATCGGAGCAATTAGACCTGTGCTGCGGATATCGGCCTGTGTCTCGAGCACGCACTCCGCCAAACGCGAGATCGGCACGCACACGTCCGTGGCGAGGCCCTCGCGGCCCGGCCAGGTGGATTTGTTCGCCCAATAGGCTTCATGGCGCGCCTTCCACAGCCGGCGCCGGTCTTCCTCTTTCTCAGCCCAATCGAAGCGGATCGCACCCTCGCTCAGGGCGATCTCTTCGAAGAGTTTCACCTGCTCGCGCGCGCCATTTTCCGTTCCGTGAAACTCGAGGAACAGCATCGGCTGCTCCTCGAGGCCGAGCTTGGAATGTAGATTGATGGCGCGCACCTGGACCTCGTCTAGCAGCTCCATGCGCGCCAGACCGAGGCCGAGCTGGATCGCCTGAATAACGGCGTTGCACGCGCCTTCGATGGACTTGAACGGGCAGACCGCGGCCAGGATCACCTCGGGGATGCCGTAGAGGCGGACTGTCGCCTCCGTGATGATGCCGAGCGTTCCCTCCGAGCCGACCAGTAGGCGCGTCAGGTCGTAACCGGCCGAGGATTTGCGCGCCCGCCGCGCGGTACGCACCACGGAGCCGTCGGCCATGACGGCCGTAAGGTTCAGCACGTTGTCGCGCATAGTGCCGTAGCGCACCGCAGTGGTGCCCGACGCGCGGGTGGCAGCCATACCCCCGATTGTGGCTTCCTCGGCGCCCGGGTCGACGGGGAAAAACAGGCCCATGTCGCGCAGATAGTCGTTCAATTTCTTGCGTGAGACGCCCGGTTGAACCACGCAGTCCAGGTCACGCTCGTTTACGGCGAGGATCTCGTCCATCTGCTGGAAATCGAGCGAAAGCCCGCCGTGCGGTGCATTGACGTGGCCTTCGAGCGATGTTCCCGCGCCGAACGGCACGATGGGGACGCGATGCGTCGAGGCCAACTCGACGATATCGCGCACCTCCTCGGTCGACCTTGGCCATACTACGGCATCCGGCGGCTCGTTTGTCAGCCAGGTCACGGTGTTGGCATGCTGCCGTCGGATAGCCTCGCCGGTCTGCACGCGGTCGCCAAAACGCTGCTTCAGGATGGCAATGGCTGTCGCCACGTCCGGCCGAGTTTGCAGCGTGCTAGCGGTCGTTGCCATATGTACTCCTTTGGGGCGGCTATCCAGCCGCTCGATTTGTGCCGGATCGTATGTATTCTAGGGGATGTTGCATAGGGGGAGCCGCAACCGATCGGTGCCAGCCGACCGCACTTCGTCATCTTTCCGACGACGGTACCGGCTAACTCGATGCCCAAAGCTCGGCGCTCATTGAGTGTGTGCCGTCAGGTGACGCTAGTAGGGGGTGGGACCATGTGTTTCAGAACGCTCATTGCGCTTCTCGTGTTTGCCGGCGGCATCGCAACTGCGGTTGAGGCGAATGGCCGAGATCGGGGCCGGGACCGTGCCCACGCCGGTGATCGCGATGGCAATTGGGTCCTGATCGAGGCGCGCGACGTCGATCTCAAGAAAGAAGAGGACCGCTTCAACATTGGGGCGAGCAAGGGGCGCTTCAAGTCGATTGTGCTTGTCGGCATGAACCGGCTCATCGACATCAAACGCGTGACTGTGACCACCGATGGCGAGCCGTATATCGAGAAAAGACGCCTCATGCTGGAGCAAGGAGACAAATCACCTGTCATCTTGTTCAGTCGTGAAGGAAGTGTAGTCCGGCATGTAGACCTTTCCTATCGCTTGCATTTGGGGGCGGCAGGCCCTGCCAAAGTGGAGTTGTGGGCGCTGCGGGCGGCGGCGGAACAGCCGGTTGCCCGTTTCGAGCCGCCGCGGAGCACGACGGCTGCCTCAGCATCCACGGCGCAGGTCGATGATGAGACGGACGGCGCTGGTGCCGTGCTGTTCGGTGTGCAGGACGTTGGGACAGAAGTCGATCACGATGTTTTCAAGTTGGGCAGGGAATACGGCCGGTTCGGCAGGGTTCGTTTGCGCGCGCTCAGCAATGCTGTGGGGATCAAGGAGATGCGCGTCATTTATTCGGGCGGTGAGCCCGACGTCCTGGCGCTCAATGCCGTAGTGGGTGCGGATGAGCGCACACCATGGCTCGATCTCAAAGGCGATCGCTTCATTAGGGAGATTCACTTTGTTTACGCGAGCCAGTCGCGCAGCAAGGCGCGCCTGGAGGTTTACGGCGAATACGCGGAGAGTTGGTTCCGGCCCGGCTCAGGCACGGGGGCATTCTCATCGGCCAACAACGGCTGGCTCTATCTCGGCGGCCAGTCGCCGTTGTTTGTGAGCATACGGCGCGGCTTGGGATACGAAACAGATGTGGTTTCCGTTGCGCGCAATCGCGGGTTCAGGAACCTGCGTCTCGATGTGAAGAATCGTGCAATCACCTTGAACCAGATCAAGGTCGTCTATTCCGATGGATCCAGCGACACGTTCGCGGACCGGCAGAGAGTTGACGGCGGCCAGTCTTTTGGTCCGGTTGAGCTCAAGTCCCGGCGGCCGGTCAAGCAAATCGAGATTAGCTATCGCTCACGCATTTTCGACTCGCAAGCGCAAGGCAGCAGCTACGCTTTCGTCGAGTTCTGGGCGAGGTGAACTCGTGCGCGAGTACCGGAAGCGCCGCGGGAGGCTGTTCCCGCGTCGCTCTTCCGTGGTGAGCCGATAACAAATTCGTGCACGCGACGGTTCCAGCTTTCATGACGCGTTCAGGCGGTGTGCGCGAGTGTGCGAGCACGTTGTGGCGCATGCGCGTCGAACCATCGACTAAAGGAGTTATCGAATGAACCGCAGAGCATTATTTGCGACAGTGGCAGGTGTGCTGGCTACGGTCGTGCTGGCAGGGCCTGCCGACGCCCAACGGCGTCCCGAGCGCGGTTGGGAGTTGCTCGGCACCAAGAAGGTCGGCTTCATCGCCGACCGCGATACCGTACAAGTCGGCCGGCAGGAAGGCCGGTTCCGCGCCATCAATTTGCGCGTGCGAGATGCCCCGATCCACATGACGGACCTGAAGGTCGTATACGCTAACGGAGAGCCTGACGATTTGCCCGTCCGCACGGACATCCGCGCCGGCGGTGAGACACGGGCCATCGACCTCAGAGGCCGCGACCGCGCCATTCGCGAGGTTCAGATGATTTATCGCTCGAGGCCGACATTCAGGGGGCTTGCAACGGTCGAGGTATGGGGATTGCACTGATCCGACAACGACTGGTTGTTGGTGAGGGACGCGCGGCTGTGCGTCCCTCATTTCTTTCTAGGTGCCATGGGACGTGCCGCTGCGATAGTGTGCTGCTAGAGCGCGATCGCCTCACATGGAAGCACTGCCGCTTCCATGTGAGGCGTGAATCGCACTCTAAACTTAAAGTGTAGAGCAGGATTCACGCTTCGGCCGCGACCTCTCGATTGCGGTAAAGTGCTTCAATCCGAAGCGATCCTGCTCTAACGCAACCGTCTGTCGGAGCCGACAATGAAGACCCGCGCCGCCGTCGCACTCGAGAAGGCCAAGCCGCTGCAAATCGTCGATGTCGACCTGGAGGGTCCCAAGGCTGGCGAGGTCATGGTCGAGATCAAGGCGACAGGAATTTGCCACACCGACGAGTTCACGCTCTCAGGTGCCGATCCAGAGGGTTTGTTTCCAGCCATCCTGGGTCATGAAGGCGCCGGTATCGTCGTTGACGTCGGGCCGGGCGTGACCAGCGTGAAAAAGGGCGATCACGTTATTCCGCTCTACACGCCCGAGTGCCGGCAATGCCCCTCGTGCCTCTCGCGCAAGACCAATTTGTGCACCGCAATTCGCGCTACGCAGGGCCAGGGCGTGATGCCGGACGGCTCATCCCGGTTCTCGATGGATGGAAAAAAGCTACATCACTACATGGGCACATCAACGTTCTCCAATTTCACCGTGCTGCCGGAAATCGCTGTCGCCAAAATCCGCGAGGACGCACCGTTCGACAAGGTCTGCTACATCGGCTGCGGCGTGACCACGGGCATCGGCGCCGTCCTCAACACGGCGAAGGTGGAGCCGGGTGCGAAGGCCATCGTGTTCGGTCTCGGCGGCATCGGCCTCAATGTGCTGCAGGGGCTGAGACTCGCCGGCGCCGACATGATCATCGGCGTCGATATCAATCCGGCCCGCAAGGACTGGGGCGAGCGCTTCGGCATGACGCATTTCGTCAATCCGAAGGAGGTTGGCGGCGATCTGGTCGCACACCTGGTGAATATGACGAAGCGCGGCGCCGATCAGATCGGTGGCGCCGACTACACCTTCGACTGCACGGGCAACGTGACGGTCATGCGCCAAGCGCTGGAGGCCTGCCATCGTGGCTGGGGTCAGTCCATCATCATCGGTGTGGCACCGGCAGGCGCAGAAATCGCCACACGGCCATTCCAGCTTGTCACCGGTCGTGTGTGGAAGGGTACAGCCTTCGGCGGCGCCAGGGGACGCTCGGACGTGCCCAGGATCGTCGACTGGTACATGGAAGGCAAAATTCAGATCGACCCGATGATCACCCACACCATGCCGCTCGCCGACATCAACAAGGGTTTCGATCTGATGCACGAGGGCAAAAGCATCAGGAGTGTGGTGGTCTACTGAGGGCGAATCGCGCGCTCTTGCGAGTGATTTGCAGGCGCTGATGGCAAGCTGTGGGGGTGGGTTGCGCGCGGGTGGCGAACCCGCTAGAGCAGGATCGTTTCAGATGGAATCGCATTCGCGATCCATCTGGAGCGTGAATCCTGCTCTACACCTGGAGCTTAGAGTGCGATTCACGCCTCACATGGAAGCGGCGGGCTTCCATGTGAGGCGATCGCGCTCTAGTGAGGCCTCGATTTCGCAACGAGACCGTGCGCCGTCTTCATGACCGACGACAAGGACTATCTGCCCTGGGTCGCTGCGGCCAGCATCGTCGTCGCCGCGGTCGTCATGGGCGTCAAGTATGTGGCCTACCTCAAGACCGGTAGTGCTGCGCTCTATTCCGATGCGCTGGAAAGCATCGTCAACCTGGTGACGGCTGCCGCGACCTTCATAGCCATTCGTATCAGTTCGCGCCCAGCAGACCGGCGCCATCAATTCGGCCACCACAAGGCGGAATACTTTTCGGCCGTGCTGGAAGGTGCGCTCATCATTGTTGCCGCCATCCTCATCCTGAACGAGGCCTGGGACGCCCTTCAACGCCCACGGACATTGACCGACATGGGGGCAGGACTGGCGATCTCGGGTGTAGCCTCAGCGATCAATGCCATTTGGTCGGTTTGCCTCACGGCATTTGCGCGGCGGCTGCGTTCGCCAGCGCTCGCGGCTGATGGCAAACACCTGCTTACCGATGTCGCCACTTCGGTCGGCGTCATTGCGGGGTTGGGGCTCGCAACTGCGACGGGTTGGAGCATGCTCGACCCTGCGTTGGCAGCGGCCATGGCTGTCTACATTCTGTATGTGGGTTGGCGGCTCACGCGCGACTCGGTGAGCGGTCTGATGGACGAGGCGGTTGCCGCGGATGTCTCGAGCCGCATCCGCCAGATCATCTCCAGCAATTCGACCGGCGCCATCGAGGCGCACGATCTGAGAACGCGAAGCGCCGGGCGCGCAACCTTCATCGAGTTCCACCTCGTCGTGCCGGGCGGCATGAGCGTGGCGGAGGCACATCGCATCTGCGATCGGCTGGAGGATGCGATCGGCAAGGAGGTGCGCGGTGCCGAGGTCTTGATCCACGTAGAGCCAGAAGGCGAGGCGCGCCACAAGGGCGTTGTCGTGCTCTGGGCAGATCGACCGGCCGGTTAGGTTTCTACGAGGGGACAGCCCACAGATCGTATTCGTCCGAGCGCACGACCTTGGCGGAGACGATGTCGCCGGGCTTGGCGCCACTTGCGCTGTCGAGGTGGACGTTGCCGTCGATCTCGGGCGCGTCCCACTGTGATCGCCCGACCGTTTTGCCTCCGTCCACGGTATCGATGAGCACGTCGATGGTGTGTCCGACTTTTTGCGCCATGAGCGTGCGGCTGACGTCCTGCTGTGCTGCCATGAAGCGGTGCCAGCGTTCCTCCTTCACCGCCTCGGGCACGGCACCAGGTCAGGTCATTGGCGGCCGCACCATCGACCGGCTCGTATTTGAAGCAGCCGGCGCGGTTGATCCGTGCTTCCTTGATCCACTGCAGGAGCAGATCGAAGTCGCCCTCGGTCTCGCCGGGAAACCCGACGATGAAGGTCGAGCGGATGGCGAGATCCGGTACAGCCTGCCGCCAGGTGCGGATGCGCTCCGCGGTTTTCTCTTGATGCGCTGGACGCCGCATCGCCTTCAGCACGGTTGGAGACGCGTGCTGGAACGGAATGTCGAGATAAGGCAGCACCAAGCCGTCCGCCATCAGCGGCAGAACGTCGTCCACGTGCGGGTACGGATAGACGTAGTGCAGCCGCACCCAGGCTCCGAGGCTGCCGAGAGCCTTGGTTAGATCGAAAAACTTGGCCTTGAGCGGGGCGCCTTTCCACATGCTCTCGGCGTACTTGATGTCAAGACCGTAAGCGCTGGTGTCCTGGCTGATGACGAGCAGCTCCTTGACGCCGGCCTTCACCAACCGCTCGGCTTCGGTCATGACGTGCGCTGCCGGCCGGCTCGCGAGCCGTCCACGCAATGATGGAATGATGCAGAACGAGCAGCGGTTGTTGCAGCCTTCGGAGATCTTCAGGTAGGCGTAATGCCGCGGCGTGAGACGCAATCCCTCCGGCGGCACCAGGTCGACGAACGGATCGTGCACCGGGGGAACCGCCTCGTGCACGGCCTCCATCACGGCTTCATACTGATGCGGTCCCGTGACCGCCAGCACGCCGGGATGCTCGGCGAGGATGCGATCCTTTTCCACCCCGAGGCAGCCTGTGACGATGACGCGGCCGTTTTCGGCCAAAGCCTCGCCGATGGCCTCCAGGCTTTCTTGCTTGGCGGAATTGAGAAAACCGCAGGTGTTGACGACGACAACGTCGGCGCCTCCGTAGTCGCGGGCAATCTCGTAGCCCTCAGACCGCAGCCGCGTGATGATGCGCTCGCTGTCAACCAACGCTTTCGGACAGCCAAGCGATACGAAGCCGACCTTCGGCGTGCTCTTGCGCGCAGCAGCTTTCGAGCGGAGTTTGGGCGCGACAGAGCGCGCGGGGGATTTCAGCATGGGCGGGCTTGTACCGGTTGCTGCCGGTTCGCGCAATCAGCCCAGCGCGGCCTCAGAACCCGTAAAGGCGGGCTGCGTTGTCGACCAGGACCTTGCGCAGCGCCACCTCGTCCTCGACCCAGTCGGCTGCCACGGAAAGCAGGCGTCCATAGTCGATCGGCCGGTATTCGACAGGCGGGGCTGCGGTCCCGGCAGTTCCGGCGTGCTCGCCGATGTGGGGCCAGTCCGAGCCCCATACGGCCCTGTCAGGGGCGGTGGCGGCCAGCCTCTGTGCGATCTTCACGACGTCGGCATTGCCGAGCGGGTCGGGTGACGTGCGATAGGGTCCAGACAGCTTCACCCAGAATTTCTCTGAGCGCAGCAGGCTGAGCAGCGTCTCGAAGCCCGGTTGTTCGACACCCGCGGCAGCGTCGGGCTGGCCCATATGGTCGAGCACGATGTCCACGGGCAGCCTCTCGAGCAGGGGTGCGTTGGCGGCAAGCGTGGCAATCGGTGCGTAGACCTGGATGTGCCATTTGTAGCGGGCGATGCGTTCGGCGATGCGGGTGATCATGGCCTCGAAGGTCGCCGCACTCGGTCCGCCGCCGCTGATGATGTTGAGCCGCACGCCGCGTGTGCCCGCGGCGTTCATTTCCTCCAGCACCGCCTCGCTTTCGCTGCCGTCGATGACGGCAACGGCGCGCAAGCGCCTCGGATAGGCGCGCACGCCGTCGAGCGTGGCGCGATTGTCGGTTCCGTACGCACTCGGCTGAACGATGACGGCACGATCGACGCCGGCCGCATCCATGCGTGCGATCAAATCGGCGACAGTGGCGGGCGGAGGCGTATAGCTGCGCTTGGCGGCGAGCGGATATTTGTCGAACGGCCCGAATACGTGGACATGGCAGTCGCACGCGCCTTTAGGCATGGCAATCGACGTTCTGCTCGGCGGCAGCATGTGCACGTCTCCCAGGCAAGTCGATCTCAGACGGTCAGCACGATCTTGCCGAAATGCTGGTTGGCTTTCATGTGCGCAAGCGCCGCCGCGGCCTCGTCGAGCGTGAACGTGCGGTCGATCGGCAAACCCAGCTTGCCGGCTTCAACTGCGCCCCAGAGATCCTGGCGCATGCGCCGGTTGATCTCGCGCACCTCCTCGACGGAGCGTGTGCGGAACGTGACGCCGATATAGTCGATGCGCTTCAGAGCGTGCAGGTCGAAATCGAACTCACCCCTGGAGCCGCCGAGACGGCCGACGTTGACAATGCGGCCCCGCACGGCAGTAGCCTTCAAGTTGTCGTTCGCTACGCTTGCGGAGATTTGGTCGACGATCAGGTCAACGCCCTTGCCGCCTGTCGCCTGCAAGACCTCGTCGGCCCAGCCTGTTGCTTTGGTGTCGATGGCGAGATCGGCGCCAAATTCCTTGAGCCGAGCGCGCCGAGCGGAATTAGTGGACGAGCCGATCACAAGTCGAGCGCCCATGAACTTGGCGATTTGCAAGCCCATCAGGCCGACACCGGAGCTGGCACCCTGGATCAGAACCGCCTCACCTGCCTTGAGACGCCCGTTGGTGATCACCGCATCGTGCATCGTCTGCAGGGCTACCGGCAGCGTGGCGGCCTGCGTGAAGGTCATGTTGTTGGCAGGTATTTTTGCCGTACGGCCAAAATCAGCAACCGCATACTCGGCGTAGGCGCTGGCACCCGAGCACATGACGCGATCGCCAGGTTTGAAGCCCTGGACCTCTGGCCCAACTGCAACGACCTCACCGGCGAATTCCAATCCCATGACAGCACCCGGACCACCCGAGGGCCCATGCATGCGTCCGGAAGCCATGATCAGGTCGGCTCGGTTGAGGCCTGCGGATCTTACTTGCACGAGCACCTGAGCCGGCCCGGGTGAAGGTTTGGGGACGTCGCGAATTGCAACGCCGTGCTCGGTCACGACGGCAGCTTTCATGGTCTCTTCCTTGTCTTGTCGATGCCCGTCGGTCGGGTTGGATGCGATCAGGCCGCCACCTGCTCAGCGGTCGGGGCATCGCCCGCGACAGTGGTGCGCCGCATGTCGCGCGGTTGTGTTTCATCGAAACGGCGCACGCGATGCATGGTTTGGCGATTGTCCCAGATGATAAGATCGTATTGCTGCCACTTGTGGACGTAGACGAACTTCGGCTGCACGGCGTGCTCGGCAAGGTCGCGGATGAAGGCGCGCGCCTCCGGCATCGGCCGGCCGACGATGGTGCCGATGTGCGATGAGAGATAGAGCGACTTGCGGCCGGTCACTGGGTGCTTGCGCACCAGGCGCTGACGCACCGGCTTGAACATCGCCTTTTCCTCGTCAGTGAGCTCGGTGAAGCCCAAGGAGCCGCGGGAATAGATCAGTGAATGCTCGCAGACGAGGTCTTCCGCCTCGGCCTTGGTCTCGTCGTCGAGGGCATCATAGGCGGCGCGCATATCGGCAAATTCGGTGTTGCCGCCCTTGGTGGCGATCGTGCGGGCGGACAGCAAAGAGTACTTGGCCGGGATGGCTCGGAACGAGCTGTCCGAATGCCAAAGCTGATTGCCGAGGTTGAACATCCGGCGGCGGTCGTCGCGAGCCAGCGGCTTATTGTTCTGGTCGAGGTTGGAGACATCGTTCATCCCCACGGGCAGGCGCCGCTCGTTCTGCTTTGTGATGTTGTTGCCGACCGCGTTCTCGATCTCACCGAAGTTGAGGGTGAACGCCATTTGCTGCTCGTCGGTCAACTTCTGATCGTGAAAGACGAGCACCGCATATCTATCCATCCCAGCCTCGATGGCGGCGACGTCGTCGCGGCTCAGCGGTTTGGTGAGATCGACCCCCGATACCTCCCCGACGAACACCGGATGAATCTGGCGAATGGAAAGAGCCATGGGCGTCTCCTTGCGGCACGGTTCTTGTTGCGCTGTGGCTATCCCACCAGCAAGTCGGCCTTGCCGCAAGCTTCTACAGGCGGTCAGACAGAAATTTTGAGGCTCATAAGCTTCCGATGGCTCGGCGGGTCAGATACCCGAAGCCACATAGGCGATGGCATAGCAGTAGACGAACGGCAGCATCGGATTGAGCCACTGAGCATTGCCGGTCAGCAGCGTATTGACGATGAACAGCGCGACGATCGGCAGCACAATAACGAGCAGGTCGGCAAGCCGTTTCTCGACGCGCGCGTAGGCGAAGGCGCGATAAACATGAAACAGGCCAAACAGTGCCACCACTCCGCCACCGGCCCAGATACCACGGCTGACCATGGGCGGAAGCGACCAGAGATAGGGTCCGATCTGGCCTGCCATCTGCTCGCGGACCAACCAAAACACGGCCCCAGTTGGTGAGCCACCTTTCGCCATCCCCGCCTCGAAGAGCCTGATCATGCCATCGCTGGCGATGGAGCCGGCACGCGCGCCACCCACTTTCTGCGCTGCATCGGAGAACAGCGCTTGCAGCCAGTCGCCAACGAGTGGGATGGGGACAATCAGCGCGGCCACCCACGTCCCAAGATCCATGCCGTTGAAAGCCGCGCGCTCAGCCAGGTGCCGGCTCACGTGGCGCACGATTCCATTGAGGTCGTAGGAGAGACTGATGGCTATCGCGAGTAGCCCGATACTCGTAGCGGCGCCTGTGAGGATGGCAGTGGCTTGGAGTGCAGGGCGTGAGACCTGCTCACGCCTGCTGCTCGATGGCAGGAAACAGAGCAGTGCGGCGATCGGGATTACAAATGCTGTCAGCGGCTCGAAAAGGGCACTCAGGCCCAAGGCCGCCCCAGCGGCGAAAGCGAAAGCGCCCGAACGTTTCTGATGCGCAAAAAGCGCGAGAAGCAGGTAGAGCGCCAGCAGAAACTGATACCAGATCATCGGCCGCACGAGGCCGGCCGTGTCGGCGGGCCGCACCGCGATGAAGGTGAGGACCAGGGCAATAAGAGTGATGTCCCATGCGCGTGACAGCCGCCAAGCCATGACGAGCATCATGACGAAGATGGCAACCGCGGCGAAATATTGAGCCACGATCACCGAGGAAAAAAGGTCAGGCCGGCACCCGGCGCGGTCTGCGAGGGTGCAAGAGAGTCCAAGCTCGACCCGCCCATCCACCAGCGCAGCAAGCGTCAGGATCATTGCCAATCCCGGTGGACGATCGTGAGCTGTGGTGCCCGGGAGGGGGATTTCGGTTCGTATGTTGCTGAGAAGATCGCGCGCGACCTGCACGCTCTCGATGTCGATGGTGCCTTCAGGTTTGCTGGCCAGTCCGAACGTACGCACGCCGACGATGAGCGAGATCAGCGCCAGGAGCAGCACCAGCCAGCGGCGCATGGATGGGGAGATCGTAGCGGTCGGTGGGCGCCATGCTGCAACGGGTCGCGCTGTCGCGGTCATGCGATAGCTGAAGCGTTGCGAGACGCGGCTGTGGTGGCTGCAGGACTCGTCGGGACGAGTTCTTCAGACGAGGCGGCAGTCGGCAGAGCCGATTGTGCCACGCGCAGGACCCAGGCCGTGGTGCGCACCGGCAAGATGCGCATGCCGAGCCAAATCAGACGCCAGACAAGTCCAGGAACAATAGTCGCCTGCGCCGATATCATTCCGCGATAGGCAGCACGGGCAACCGTTTCAGGCGAGCTTTGCAGCCAGGAAAGCCAGGATCGTCCGCCAGTCTCGCCGCCGACAAACGACGTGCGTACCATTCCTGGTGACAGCAGAGACACCGTCACCCCGGTGTCGCGCAGCTCCTCGCGCAGTGCGATCGTCATATCGTGCAGGAACGCCTTGGAGGCGGCGTAGAGGGCAAAGCCGGGCGCCGGGGCCATACCCGCAAGCGAGCCGACGTTGAGGATGGCGCCGATGCCACGCTCGAGCATGCCCGGCAGAACCGCGCGTGTCAGGCGGTGTGCGGCCACGACATTCGTGCTCAATGCCGCCTCGAGATCTTCGGGGCGGCTGTCGCATATCGCCCCGGCCAGCCAAGTCCCGGCATTGTTGACCAACCAAGCCACGGTAAGGCCCGATTCCAGCAGCTCCCGGTTGATGCGGGTCACAGCATCGGCATCGGCAACATCGAGGGCAAGTAGATGGATGCGAACGGGGAAGCTTCTTGCCAGTGTCAGCGCCGCCACCTCCAGCTTTGTGGCATCGCGTGCGACCAGCAGCAGGTCATGGCCGTGCGCTGCAAATTCCCGCGCGATCGCAAGCCCGATTCCGGCCGACCCACCTGTGATCAGTGCGACGGGACGCAATGCAGCCGCATCCGCGCCACCCGCTTTCGATGCACTATGTGCAGCGAGCATGGAAACGATTTATCCCGAACCCCGCCAGATACTTTGCTTGTAGGGGCGTGCGATCGCGTGGAGCAATCAGCGGTCACGCGTGCTGCATGCTTGTCCACAGAATCAATCATCGGACATTGGATAACTGTTATAGGCGTGAACAATATGGGCCCTATCAGAAGCCCTCTGGGCTTGTTCGATGGGGTGGCTGAGTGGGCAGATGGAGTGCCGCGCGTAGGCGCCCTGTCGGCGAAAGGGCTCCTGTGCGTGTCGGATCGCCCACAACCTCGCCCATCCGCGTCGCGTTCCTGTTTCTGGGGCGCAAGGGCAGCTTTGGCCAATTTGCGCTGGAATTGGCCAGAGCAGCCGTCGATTGCGAAGGTCTCGACCCGACCTTGATCATCGCCCGGTCGAGCCAGACCGCGGCACGGTTCGATGAGCTCGGCGAGCGTCTCCTCAAGCTCGATACCTATGACGATCGGCCGATCCCCGAGTTGCTTGTGAACTACCCGGCTGCTCGTAAGGCCCTTCTGGCGTACCTTGCTAGCCGGCAGCCTGCTGCCGTCATCACTCTGATGCCGCATGTCTGGACACCACTGCTGGCGCCCGCGATCAGGCGGCTCGGCATCTCCTACATCAGCATTGCGCACGACGCCGGCCCGCATCCGGGAGATCCGACGGCGATCCTGACGCCATGGCTGCTCCGCGATACAAGACATGCTGACATGGTGGTCACGCTCAGCCGCACGGTGGCCGACCGCCTCGTCGGCACCCGTCGTGCGTCGGCCGCGCGGGTCATGCCCCTGTTCCATCCGGACTTGCACTATGAAAGCTCCTCCTCCGTCCGCCGACGCACGGTCGGGGATCCGCTGCGGCTGCTATTTTTTGGGCGGATTCTCAAATACAAAGGGCTGCCGTTGTTGATAGATGCCGTCGAGAAGCTGCGCGCCGAGGGTGTGCCGGTGCACCTCGGCGTCGCCGGGACAGGCAACATCCGCCACGAACGCAGCAGGCTCGAGGCGTTGCAAGCGGAAGTCGTCAATCGATGGATCGGGGACCACGAGGTCGGCCCTCTGTTGGCGCGCTACGATGCCGTTGCCCTCTCGCATATCGAGGCGAGCCAATCCGGCGTTGCTGCGATGGCATTCGGGCACCGTATGCCAGTGGTGGCAGCACCTGTCGGGGGCCTCGTCGAGCAGGTCGAGGATGGGCGGACGGGTATTTTGGCACAACGGCTCAGCGGTGCATCTCTTGCGGACGCTATCCGCAGGCTCACGCTCGACACGAACCTCTACAATTCGATCTCGCGCGACTTGGCAGCCACAGCCGATAGTCGGTCAATGCGGCGCTTCGTGACTGATTTGGCTGAAGTGATCCGTGGCGGTCCTGCTGGTGCCGCGCCACGTGGCGTGACAATACCGGCGACACACAGTGCGTGAGCTCGGCGTCACGCTCCTATGTCAAAGTGTTGCAACTATTCTAATTCTGAACTTCAATGGCGCCCTGCAACGCGGCGCGCAGGCGCCGGAGCGGCTCCAATGGCCGCCAGCCCACGATAAATGGTGGGTACGTCCGAGGAGGACGACCCGAACGCGAGAAGGGTCGTCGGCATCTGCGACGAATATGGAAGGGAGGACTCGATGGCCACCGTATCCATGACGGTGAACGGCAAGAAGGTCGCGGGAACTGTCGAAGCGCGTACGCTGCTCGTCGAGTTCCTGCGCGGCAACTTGCGTCTCACCGGCACTCACGTGGGCTGTGACACGAGCCAATGCGGCGCCTGCGTCGTCCACGTCGATGGTCGTGCGATCAAGTCGTGCACGACACTGGCACTCTCTTGTGAAGGGAAGGCGATCGCGACCATCGAAGGGCTGGCCACGGACGGCAAGCTGCATCCGATGCAGGAAGCCTTTCGCGAGCATCATGCGCTGCAGTGCGGTTTCTGCACGCCTGGCATGATCATGGCCGGTGTAGATATCGTCGCGCGTAAAGGTACTGGCGTCGACGAGCACACAATCCGGCACGAGCTCGACGGCAACATCTGCCGCTGCACCGGGTACCACAACATCGTCAAGGCGATCGCGGCCGGAGCCGCTGCCATGGGCAGCACCTCTACCCGCCAAGCTGCCGAATAGCTCGGGAGGACGACAATGGCTGCGACCGGCATCGGCGCTTCGGTGCGCCGCGTAGAAGATCATCGGTTCATCACCGGCAAGGGGCAATACGTCGATGACATCAACCGCGCGGGACAGGCCTACGCGGTTTTCGTTCGTTCAGTGCACGCTCACGCGGCGATCAAGAAGATCGATACCAGTGCGGCGATCAACGCGCCTGGAGTCCTCGGTATTTTCACGGGTTCGGATCTGGCTGCCGACAAGATCGGCGGCCTCATCTGCGGCTGGATGATTCATTCCAAGGACGGCTCCCCCATGAAGGCGGGAGCGCATCCGGCCTTGGCCCAGGGCAAGGTACGCTACGTCGGCGATCACGTGGCGGTGGTTATTGCAGAGACGCTGGCGGAGGCGCGAGACGCAGCCGAGCTGGTGTCAGTGGACTATGACGTCCTGGCCCCCTGCATCGATCTCGCCAAGGCGCAGGAGAACGGGCAGCCGCAACTGCACACGGAGGCGCCCAACAACACGGTTTTCGCCTGGCATCTGGGCGACAAGGCCGCGGTGGATGCCGCATTCGGCAAGGCGCATCACGTCACCAAGATCGATCTCACCAACAATCGTCTGATTCCGAACGCCATGGAGCCACGGGCGGCGATCGGCGAGCACGACTCCGGTCAGGATGCCTTCACGCTCTACACCACGAGCCAGAACCCGCATGTGGCGCGGCTCGTGCTGTCCGCCTTCATCGGCATCGCGCCGGAGCACAAGCTGCGCGTGATCGCACCGGACGTGGGTGGCGGCTTCGGCTCCAAGATCTTCATCTATGCGGAAGAGACCGTGTGCGTCTGGGCGGCCAAGAAGGTCGGACGTCCAGTGAAGTGGACCGCGGACCGCTCGGAGGCCTTCCTTTCCGATGCACACGGCCGCGATCACGTTACCACCGCCGAAGTGGCGATGGATTCGACCGGCAAGATCCTGGCCCTGCGCGCGAAGACAAAAGCCAACCTCGGCGCCTATCTTTCGACGTTCTCCTCGTCGGTGCCCACCTATCTTTATGCGCCACTGCTGTCGGGGCAGTACGACATCCCGTCGATCTATTGCGAGGTGGACGGCGTCTACACCAACACCACACCGGTGGACGCCTATCGCGGCGCCGGCCGGCCGGAAGCCACGTTTGTTGTCGAGCGGCTCGTCGAGGTGGCGGCACGCCAGCTCGGCATCGATCCTGCCGAGTTCCGGCGGCGCAATTTCATCCAGAGCTTCCCGCATCAGACGCCAGTGATCATGGCCTACGATGCCGGCGACTATGATGCCTGCATGCGCAAGGCGCTGGAGATGGCCGACTACGCCAATCTCGAGCAAGCGCAAGGCGGACAGCGCCAAGAAGGGCAAGCTGCGCGGCGTCGGCTTCTCGGCCTACATCGAGGCCTGTGGCATTGCTCCGAGCCGGGCCGTCGGCTCGCTCGGCGCCGGCGTGGGGCTGTGGGAGTCCGCGGAGGTGCGCGTCAATCCGGTCGGCACTGTAGAGGTGCTCACTGGCTCGCACAGCCATGGCCAGGGCCATGAGACGACCTTCGCTCAGCTCGTGTCGCACCGTCTCGGCATTCCGATCGAGCAAGTGTCAATCGTGCACGGCGACACCGACAAGGTGCAGATGGGCATGGGCACCTATGGCTCCCGCTCAGGTGCCGTCGGCATGTCAGCCGTTTCCAAGGCGCTCGACAAGGTGGTGACCAAGGCCACCAAGGTCGCTTCACGCTGCATGGAGGTGCCGGAGACCGACGTCGACTTCAAGGATGGCGTGTTCTCCGGTCGCGGCACCAACAAGTCGATGGCATTTGGCGAGGTGGCGCTACAGGCCTATGTCGCCCACAAGTTCGACAGCGCGGAAATCGAGCCGGGCCTCAAGGAAGGTGCGTTCTACGATCCCAAGAACTTCACCTTCCCGTCGGGCGTGCATATCGCCGAGGTCGAGGTGGACCCGGATACCGGGGCGGTGCACCTCGACCGCTGGACGGCGGTCGACGACTTCGGTGTTCTCATCAACCCGATGATCGTGGAAGGCCAGGTGCATGGCGGCATCGCGCAGGGCGTCGGCCAGGCCATGCTCGAAGGTGCGGTCTACAACGAGGACGGGCAGCTGCTCACGGCAAGCTTCATGGACTACTGCATGCCGCGCGCGGACGATCTGCCGTCCTTCAACGTAGCCATGACCAGCACCCCGTGTCCCTCCAATCCTCTGGGCGTCAAAGGGTGCGGCGAAGCCGGTGCGATCGCTGCACCTGCCGCCCTGATCAATGCACTGACGGATGCCCTTGGGCATGAGGATCTAGCCATGCCGGCGACGCCGCAGACCGTCTGGCGCGCGGCTCAGAAAACGCCGCGCAAGATGGCGGCCGAATAAGGAGGACGAGCGCATGTACGCGTTTGATTATCATCGGCCGGCTACGGTGCGGGACGCCCAAGGCCTGCTGAAAGACGGCACCCGGCCACTGGCCGGCGGCCAGACGCTGATTCCGACCTTGAAGCAGCGGCTTGCCAATCCGCCCGCGGTCGTGGACCTCGGCGCCATTGCCGAGCTGCGCGGCATCGAGCAGTCGGGTGGTGCGCTGGTCATCGGCGCCATGACCCGGCATGCCGAGGTTGCCGAGTCGAAAGTCGTGCGGGCCGCTTTGCCGGGGCTGGCCGCACTTGCTGAAAGCATCGGCGATCCGCACGTGCGCAACAGCGGCACCATCGGCGGCTCGGTCGCGAACAACGACCCGGCCGCCGACTATCCAGCTGCTGTGCTGGCGCTCGGCGTGACCATCGTCACCAGCAAGCGGCAGATCGCTGCCGATCAGTTCTTCAAGGGGCTGTTCACGACAGCCCTGGACGAGGACGAGATCATCACCCGGGTGTCCTTCCCGCTGGGGGCGAAGTTCGCCTACGCCAAATTTCACAATCCGGCGTCGCGCTATGCGCTGGTCGGTGTTGCGGTTGCGCAGCGTGGGGCGGAGGTACGTGTTGTTGCAACGGGTGCAGGTGCGTCCGGCGTCTTCCGTGTGCCGGCGATGGAGGCGGCGCTGGCCAAGACCTTCGCACCCGGCGCCATCGACGGCATCAAGGTCGATCCGTCTGGGCTCATGAGCGATCTACACGCCGATGCAGCGTATCGTGCGAACCTCGTCGCTGTGATGGCCAAGCGTGCCGTGGTTGCAGCAAGCACCTGAACTTACACGGATCGCCCACGATCATTTGCTCAAATTGAGGCTATGCGAGTTTGTCCGCAGCATTCGCCATAGCTGTGGATAACTCACTTGAGCCAAGAACAAGATCGGCGCTGATTCGTTGTTGTTGGGTCTGTCGATGAGCACGGCTCATACGGCAGACGACTGTAGCGTGTTGTTGCGTTGCGTTTCGGACAGTGGTGTCGCGTTAGTACGCGTAGAGTTCGAGTATCGAGTACCCCGCACTAAACAGTTCACTGAGACGCGTGTGAGTGTCGCGTCCCGTTCTCGGACACTGGCCGAGCAGACCGCCCCGACGGTCTGCTCGGCGCACCCTTCGGGTGGGCCAGGCTGGTCGCTGTGCTCTTCCGCCGCCGAAGACACGGCAGGCCGCGCGGCGCAGTTGTTTCAAATCTCGTATTGAAGGGCTGTGTTGGTGGGCTGAGGCCGATCGCCCGTCAAATGACGCCATCGCGATGCAAGGCCTCGATTTCAGCCGGCGCCAGCCCGAGCCAGTGGCCATAAACCTCGTCGTTGTGCTGGCCGATGCGCGGGCTCGGTGTCGTCTCGACCCGGTCAGCGCCATGGAAGCGCAGGGGCGAGTTCGGCACAACGATGTTGCCGAGGTCGGGGTGATCGATGCGCTCGAGCATTCCGCGCGCGTGCATGTGCGGGTCGTTCATGACCTCACCGAGATCGCGCACGGGCGCCGACGGCACCCGATGGCGTCGGGTGATGGCGAATGCCTCATACTTCGGCAACGTGCGTGTCCAGGCCTCGATGAGAGCATCGACCTCCTGCATGTGCTCGACGCGCTTGGCGTTGCTGGCGAACCGCGCGTCGCCTTTCAGGTCGTGCCGACCCATGGCCTCGAGGAGGTTCGTCCAGTGTGTTTCGACCACCGTGATGATCGCGATATAGCCGTCTTGCGCCGCGTAGACGTTGTAGGGGGCGATGGCCAGGCCGCCGTGACGGTTGCCGGTGCGTGGGGGTACGCCGCCCGGTGAATTGTGCAGGAAGCTCAGGTTGGAGGCGAGGCTGGGGTAGATCGCCTCCTGCATGGCGACCTCGACCATCCGGCCTCGCCCCGTGATCGTGCGCTCGTAGAGCGCGGTAACAACGGCCGCGTAGAGATGGACCCCGCTCATGAAATCCACGACGGCAGGCCCTGCCTTGACCGGCGGTCCATCGGGAAATCCCGTGATGCTCATGACACCGGAGGCAGCCTGCACCGTCAGGTCCATGGCGAGGTTGTCGCGGTCCGGGCCATCGAGGCCGTAGCCTGTACCGGACGCATAGATCAGGCTGGGGTTGATCTCGGACAGCACCGGCCAGCCGACGCCCAGCCGGTCCATGACGCCCGGGCGCGAAGTTCTCCAGCAGCACGTCGGCCTTGGCCACCATGCGTTTCAGGAGGTCTTGCCCGCGAGAGTCCTTGAGGTTGAGCGTGATGCCGCGCTTGTTGGAGTTGAGCATGCCAAAGGGCAGCGTGGCGCTCTTGCCGACCTTGGCGCGCAAGCGCGCGGCCTCGCCCGTCAGCGGCTCCACCTTGATGACTTCGGCGCCGGCCTTGGCCATCAGCAAGGTGGCGTACGGGCCTTGATAGACCTGACCGAGGTCTACAACTGTCACGCCAGCCAGCGGCAGGTTGGGGCGGTCGCTCATCGCAAGCTGCCGCCCAGAAGATCGCGGGCCACGATGTGGCGTTGCACCTCGTTGGGACCTTCGCCGACACGGCGGATGCGCATCTCGCGATACCAGCGCTCGAACGGCAGGTCCTTGGTCATGCCGTAGCCGCCATGGATCTGCATGGCGCGATCCACCACGCGGCCTCCGGCCTCGCTGGCAACCAATTTGGCTATGCCGGCTTCCATACGATACGGCTCTCCGCGATCGGCCTTGTGGGCGGCGTCGAGGGTGAGCCAAAGGCTGGTGCGGATGTCGATCTCATTGTCGACGATCATCCATTGAATGGCCTGGCGGCTCGCAAGCGGGGCGCCGAAAGTCTCGCGCTGCTTGGCGTAGTCTATGGCCAACTCCTGCGCTTTCACCGCCACGGCAATGCACGCAGCCGCGTAGGGAATGCGCTGGCGGGACAGGCGTTCGTTCGCAATGGCAAAGCCCCTGTTCACCTCGCCGAGGATGTTGGCGTTGGGCACGCGCATGTCCTCGAACTGAAGCTCGGTGGCATAGTGCGACGAACGCAGCGTGTGCACGACGCGCCGGACGTGGAAGCCTTTCGTATTGGTATCGACGATGAAGCAGGTGACGCCGTCGCGACCCTTGCTCGCATCGGTGCGGGCAAACACCAGGCCGAAATCGGCCTTGTCGGCGCCCGAGATGAAAACCTTGGAGCCGTTGATGATCCAGTCGCTGCCGTCGCGCACGGCGCGGGTGCGGATGGCGCGCGCGGGGTCGCTGCCGCCAGACGGCTCGGTGAGGCCGAAGAAACCGCGCTTCTCGCCGCGCAACATGGGATGCAGATAACGCTGCTTCTGCTCCTCTGTGGCCTCGTAGAGCTGGGCGAGCCCGGCGCTGCCGAACACGCCATAGCAGGGCACATAAAGGCCAGCGCGATGCTGCCCCATCTCGACCGCCATCAGCGTGCGCGTGACGAGGTCTACGCCGGCGCCGCCATATTCAGCTGGGATGTCCAGGCCCCAGAAGCCCATCTGGCGTACCTTGGCCGTCAGGCGCTCGAAGTCCTCGCGCGGCAGCTCGCTGGCGTCGGGATCGAGCTTAGCCTCGAGCGGCACGATCTCCTCGCGCACGAAGCGGCGGACTGTGGCGACGATCTGCTTCTGCTCTTCGGTCGGCTCGAGGTTCATCGGAAGTATCTCTGCAGTGGAAACTAGAGCGGGCTCAAGCGGCCAAGGCGGACCGGCGGGTTGTCGCGATTGATGAGCGGCAGCTCACCATGATCGGCGACGTGCAGCATCAGCAGCTCCTGATAGCGCGTGGTGTACTGCTGATTGACCTCGCAGCGGAAGCGGACGGCGTTGCCGGGACGCTCCGCCAGCGCCCGCTCCAGCTCGCTGCGCAGTCCAAATAGGGTACGCCCCCCAGCATAGCCGATGTAGACGATCTTCGGCGTTCGCGAGCTGGTAGACGCCGAGTTGTCCGGGCAATCGTTTCACCATTTCGAGCGTGAGGTCGATCCAAGGCTTGGTCATGCGGATCGCATCGTGTCCCGATCGCGAAGTTCGTCAACATTCGCAGCGAGGCTCGAGGACTGCGATCACCAAGTTTGCAAGCTGTGATTCAGATCGCCGGGAGATCTGCGGGATGGCGAATTTCTCGATCATCACATTAGCGCCCCTTGAAGTCGGCCTTGCGGCGAGCAAGCCGCGCGGTGATGCCCTCCTGTGCATCCTCGGATCGGCGCACCTGCTCGACCAGCTCGTCGACATCCTTGTGCGCGATCTGATCGCGGAACGCCATTTCGCGCACGATAAGCGCTTTCATGGCTCTGAGGGATAGCGGTGCGTTTTCGGCGAGACGCTGAATGATGCTTTGTGCGGTGCCTTCCAGCTCGGATGGCTCAGCGACATGCGATATCACGCCGAGATCGTACAGGCGCTGCGCCGGCAGCGGGTCGCCGAGAAGCAGGATGCGGCGGGTGGTGACAGGGCCTGCTACCTCCAGCAGCTTCTTGGCCAGGAACCAGCTCGGCGCCAGCCCTATTTGCGCGAGCGACATGCCGAACCGCGCGCTCGTACTTGCGACGACAAGATCGCAATGCAGCGCCAGCTCATTGCCGCCGGCGATGGCATCGCCCTGCACCACAGCGACAACGGGAAGCGGATAGGTCTCGATCGTGTGCAGCATGGCCTCGATGGGCGAGATGCCGATGGGCTTGGCGGCGCGTTCCCGCATGTCGAGGCCGGCACAGAATACGGGTCCGGCCGCTCGGATGACGGCGAGGCGCTCCGCGGTTGCCGGAGGCGCGGTAAAGGCCGCCTTCAGCTCGGTCATCATCTCGCCGTCGAGCGCGTTGCGCTTGTCAGCCCGGTTGAGCAGCACCTGCCGGACGGCACCTTCGACGCGCCACTCAATCTTGGCCATATGCTCCCACCCGTCTTTTGATCGATCTCGCTGCTTCTTACGCTACCACGGCGGAATGGCGGCTCCAGCCTGATCACCGGCGGTTCCCGATTATTGACATCGAGCGGCAGGTCGAAGATAAAGCGTGCGCGCGGCGCAGCTCACCCTGGAAGCGCGCCGTTCCAGAGCTTCATTGCGGGTGGGGTTGGTGGCGCGAGCCGGTTGCGCGTCCGAGGGCTACCTGCCAGTCAAGTGTTGACCGCAAGGTAGAAAGTTAAGGAATTCAATCATGTACGCTGTCATCAAGACAGGCGGTAAGCAGTACCGTGTCGCTCCTGACGATGTTCTGATCATCGAGAAGGTCACCGGTGATCCGGGCTCAGTCGTGGAGTTCGGCGAGGTGCTGATGGTGGGTGGTAGCGACAGCCCGAAGGTCGGCGCGCCGCATGTCTCGGGCGCCAAGGTGGTGGCCGAGGTGGTCGAGCAGGGCCGCGCGGCGAAGGTAATCGCGTTCAAGAAACGCCGGCGCAAGAACTCGCGGCGCAAGCGCGGTCATCGGCAGGAGCAAACGACCGTCAAGATCAAGGAAATCATTGGCGCCTGATCGGGTCGCCAGCGCAAGGATACGCTGTCATGGCACATAAGAAAGCAGGCGGCTCGTCAAGGAACGGCCGCGACACGGCAGGCCGCAGGCTCGGCGTGAAGAAATACGGTGGCGAGCAGGTCATTTCCGGCAACATCATCGTGCGCCAGCGCGGCACCAAGGTGCATCCTGGCACGGGTGTCGGCATCGGTACCGACCACACGATTTTCGCCGTTGTCGATGGCAACGTAGAGTTCGCGACCAAGCGCAATGGGCGCGTCTTCGTCTCCGTGCGACCGTCGAAGCTCGACGCAGCCGAGTAGGCCGGTCAGCACCACGGACCGGCCAGAGGCCGATCTTCACGACCCGAATGCTACGAAGGGGAGGTGGTGTGCCATCGCCCCTTTTCTGTTTTGCTCAGGGGCAGATGTCGCTCTAGTGTCCTTTCGATCGCGAAGTTCATTCAACGGTTGTCCCGAGATTCGACGAGCTTTGCGATCGGGACACTAGTGACCAACGCTATTGCCATGACGGAACTCCACACCGATCGGCTACGTTTGCGCCTGTTTCGCGCCGATGATGCGCGTGCGTTTGTGGCTTTGGCCGGCGAGGCAGCTGTCGCACGTATGACAAGCGACATTCCCCATCCGCTGACAGAAGCCGAAGCGGCTCCCTGGCTGCGACAGGAACCCGGTGAGGTAAGGTTCGCCCTGGAATACCAGGGTCAGCTCGTCGGTGGAGCTGGATATTTCCGCCGCCCCTCCGGTGCGGGCGAGCTCGGGTTCTGGATCGGCTGTCCGTGGTGGGGATTGGGGTTTGCGACCGAGGCGACACGCGCCATCGTTCGCTACGGGTTTGCGGACGGCGGACTGCAGGCGTTCTCGAGCTCGCATTTCACTGATAATGCGTCATCCGAGCGCGTGCTGCAGAAACTCGGCTTTCAGCCAATCGGCCGCGCCTCGATGTGGTGCGTGGCGCGCCGGTCCATGGTCGACGTCGTGGAGTATTGGCTGACGCGGCCTGCCGAACAGAGATTGCCGGCGGAGCGGCGTTGGCGCTCTCTGTTGGACAAGGTGCGGTGGCCAGCGCAGGCCGCGAGGCAGAAACTGACCCCGGGTCGTGCGGGGGGCTCATGAAGTTCCTGGATCAGGCGAAAATCTACATTCGCTCGGGCGACGGCGGTGCCGGCTGCATCAGTTTCCGACGTGAGAAGTTCATCGAGTTCGGCGGGCCTGACGGCGGCGACGGCGGCAGGGGCGGCGATGTGTGGGCGGAATGCGTCGGCAATCTCAACACGCTGATCGACTATCGCTATCAGCAGCATTTCAGAGCCAAGAACGGCGGCTCCGGCATGGGCAAGAACCGGTCCGGCGCCGGCGGTGCAGACGTGGTCGTACATGTGCCGCCGGGAACGCAGATCCTTGCCGAGGATCAGGAGACGCTGCTTGCGGATCTAACGAGCGTGGGCGAGCGGGCACTGCTCGCCAAGGGCGGCAATGGCGGCTTCGGCAATGCTCACTTCAAGTCATCGACCAATCGAGCGCCGCGCCGCGCCAATCCCGGACAATCGGGCGAGGAGTTGACCATCTGGCTGCGGCTCAAGCTGATCGCGGATGCGGGTCTCATCGGCTTGCCCAATGCCGGCAAATCGACATTTCTCGCGGCCGTAAGCGCTGCCAGGCCGAAGATTGCCGACTATCCGTTCACGACGCTGCATCCCAATCTCGGTGTGGTGCGGGCCGGCTCGCTGGATTTCGTGCTGGCAGATATTCCCGGTCTCATCGAGGGCGCCAATGAGGGGGCGGGGCTTGGCACACGCTTTCTCGGGCACATCGAACGATGCCGCGTGCTCTTGCATCTGGTTGATGCAACACAAGAGGACGTTGCGGATGCTTACAAGACTGTCCGCGCTGAGCTGAAGGCCTACAGCGCGGAACTTGCACGCAAGAAGGAGATCGTAGCGCTGTCCAAGTGCGACGCGCTGGATATCGAGACCATCAAAGCTCGCGCGCAAGCACTCAAGAAGGTGGCGCGCAAGACGCCGCTCATCCTGTCCGCGGTGGCGCACCGAGGCATTGACGAAGCTCTGTTTGCCCTCGGGCGGGAGATTGGGAAGGCCGAGGACAAGGAGCGCAAGGCGCAGGAGCCGGCCCACGGCCAACCGCGATGGCAGCCGTAATTAACCCACGACGGATCAAATTCTGCTACATCGCCCGAACCTGCAGCGGATGAACAAGTTCATGCGTTCCGTCACGAGAACCGAGGCGCAAGGCGACATCGGCGTTCGCGCCGAATGGAGGAACGCGCGCCGTGTCGTGGTGAAGATCGGCTCGGCTCTTCTGGTCGACCGCGCCACAGGACAGCTGAAGACAACGTGGCTCAATTCGCTGGCCGATGATGTTGCGGGCCTCGTGGCCAATGGCAAGGATGTCATTCTTGTTTCGTCCGGGGCCATTGCACTCGGCCGCCATGCTCTCGGATTGGCGAAGGGATCGCTCGAGCTCGAGCAAAGTCAGGCGGCGGCGGCTGTCGGACAGATCAGCCTCGCCAGCGCCTATCAGGACGTATTCAAGGCGCGAGGCATTTCTGCGGCGCAGGTGCTGCTGACGCTCGGTGACACGGAAGAGCGCCGGCGCTACCTCAATGCTCGGCGCACCATGGATACGCTGCTTGCTCACAAGGCGGTTCCGGTCGTCAACGAGAACGACACGGTGGCGACGACGGAAATCAGATATGGCGACAACGATCGCTTGTCCGCGCGCGTGGCGAGCATGATGAGCGCGGACTGCCTGGTGTTGCTGTCGGACGTGGACGGCCTTTACACGGCACCTCCGGGAAGCCAAGTCGATGTCCGGCGGATCGATGTCGTCACTGGCATTACGCCGGACATCGAGGCGATGGCGGGCGACGCGGGGACGGAGCTGTCGCGCGGCGGCATGGTGACCAAGATCGAGGCCGCCAAGATAGCGCTCAGCTCCGGCACCAACATGGTCATTTCGTCCGGCAAGGTCATGCACCCCCTGAGAGGCTTGGACGAAGGCGCGCCCTGCACATGGTTTCTAGCGCCCTCCGATCCAGTTGCCGCGCGCAAACGCTGGATCGCCGGCAATCTCGAGCCCAAGGGCACGGTCGAGATCGACGCTGGCGCAGAGCGTGCCCTCGCATCGGGCAAGAGCCTGCTGCCAGCCGGTGTCCGGCGCATCGACGGCGGCTTCGACCGGGGCGATGCGGTCGTCATCCGCTCCGGCAACGGGCGTGAGCTGGGCCGCGGTCTCATTGCCTATTCCCGGGCCGATGCAGATCGCATCATCGGCAAGAAGAGCGGAGAGATTGCCCATATCCTGGGCTATGATGGCCGGGCCGAGCTCATCCATCGCGATGACATGGCGCTGAGCAGGACCTGACTCGATGAACAGGCCCGAACGTATCGACAATGGCGACACGGAGCTCGAAGCCGCCCTGCGCGACCTGGGCGCGCAGGCGAGAGCGGCGGCTCGAGAGCTGGCACTGGCCATCGCCGAACAGAAGATTGCCGCTCTGCATGCAGCCGCTGGGGCAATCAGGGCCGATGCGTCTCCAATTCTCGAGGCCAATTCCAAGGACGTGAACGCCGCCCGCGCCAAAGGCGTGACCGGTGCCTTTCTGGATCGGCTTCTGCTGGATACACAGCGCATCGACGCTATGGCCAAGGGAGTCGAGGAAGTCGCTGCGCTTCCCGATCCAGTCGGCACTGTGCTGGCTGCGTGGGAGCGGCCCAACGGGCTCAGAATCGAGCGTGTGCGCGTGCCGCTGGGCGTCATCGGCATCATTTACGAGAGCCGGCCGAACGTAACGGCCGATGCCGGTGCGCTTGCGCTCAAGGCCGGCAATGCGGTGATCTTGCGTGGTGGCTCGGAGAGCTTTCATTCGAGCCGGGCAATACACACGAGCCTGGTGCGCGGCCTGGCGGCGGCTCGTCTACCCGCGGCGGGTATCTCGCTGGTGCCGACAACGGATCGTGCCGCCGTCGGCGAGATGCTCAAGGGTCTCGGTGGCGCCATCGACGTGATCGTGCCGCGTGGCGGCAAGAGTTTGGTGGCGCGGGTTCAAGCAGAGGCGCGCGTGCCCGTGCTCGCGCACCTGGAAGGAATTTGCCACACCTATGTCGATCGCGATGCGGATCTGGGCATGGCCGTTGCGCTCGTCGTCAATGCCAAGCTACGGCGTACTGGTGTCTGCGGCGCGACCGAGTGTCTGCTCGTGGACAAGGGTGCCCATTCGAATTATCTGCCGATGCTGGTCAAAGCGCTGCTCGATGCCGGTTGCCAGGTGCGCGGCGATGAGGCAACGCGGCGCACCGATGCGCGTGTGACGGCGGCCCAACAGGATGACTACGGCAAGGAATTTCTCGATTCCATCATCGCCGTGAAGGTCGTGGACGGTGTTGGCGAGGCCGTGGACCACATCGCGCGCTACGGCTCGCAGCACACCGACTGCATCGTGACGGAGCGCCACGCTACCGCCGAGCACTTTCTCAGGCACGTAGAACTCGGCGATTGTCTTACACAATGCCTCGACGCAATTCGCCGACGGCGGCGAGTTCGGAATGGGCGCCGAGATCGGTATTGCGACCGGCAAGCTGCATGCGCGCGGTCCCGTCGGCGTGGAGCAGCTCACCAGCTTCAAGTATGTGGTGCGGGGCACCGGCCAAGCGCGCCCGGGCTAAGGCTTAGCGCTGCGCGCGCGCCAGAACGTCCATCAGCTCGGTGATCTTCTTGCGCTGCTCGTCGGCATCGCCGCTGGTGATGGCGTGCTCGACGCAGTGGGCCGCGTGATCACGCAAGACTTCTTCCTCGACCCGGCGCAGCGCAGCCCGCACGGCCGCGATCTGGGTCACCACGTCGATGCAGTAGCGGTCGTCTTCGACCATGCGGGCGAGGCCACGCACCTGGCCTTCGATGCGGCTCAGGCGTTTGAGGCAGGATGATTTCGCGGTGGGTTGCATCCTTGACTAATACCCCTAGGGGGTATATCTGTCAACGAGCATGAAGAACCACCAACATGAGCACCCCGGGGACTGCTGCCACTCGTACGCGGTGGGCTCATCCGCCACCAAGACCGCCAAGGATCCGGTCTGCGGCATGAGTGTCACCATCGACACTGCCAAGCACACGGCGGAGCACGCGGGGCGCACGTATTACTTCTGCTCGGCGGGTTGTCGGGTGAAGTTTGCGGCCGATCCGGCGCGATATCTCGCGGACGAGAAGCCGACTCCCGAGCCTATGCCCGAAGGCACCATCTACACCTGCGCCATGCACCCCGAGGTGCGGCAGGTCGGATCGGGCTCGTGCCCGATCTGCGGCATGGCGCTAGAGCCGGAGTTGGTCACTGCCGACGCAGCGCCGAACCCCGAGCTGGTCGACATGACGCGCCGGCTCTGGATCGGTCTGATCCTGACGTTGCCCGTTTTCGCGTTGGAGATGGGCCGGCATCTGACGGGCCTCCATCTGTTGCTCGGCCAGCAGACCTCGAACTGGTTGCAGCTCGTGCTCGCAACTCCAGTTGTTCTATGGGCAGGCTGGCCGTTCCTCGAGCGCGGCTGGGCCTCGCTCAGGACAGCCAACCTCAACATGTTCACGCTGATCGCCATGGGGACGGGCGTGGCTCTCGTCTACAGCCTCGTGGCGACCGTGTTTCCGGACCTCTTCCCGGCTGACATGCGCGGCGCCGATGGTGCGGTGCCGGTTTATTTCGAGGCGGCCGCGGTGATCACCGTGCTCGTCCTGCTCGGGCAGGTGCTCGAGCTCAGGGCGCGCGAGCAGACCGGCAGCGCCATTCGAGCGCTGCTCGACCTCACGCCAAAACGGGCGCGCAGGCTGAAAGCCGACGACATGGACGAGGACGTTCCGCTCGAAGCTGTCGTTGTGGGCGATCGGCTGCGCGTGCGTCCGGGCGAGCGCGTGCCGGTCGATGGAGAGGTCATTTCCGGGCGCAGCTCAGTCGATGAGTCCATGGTCACGGGCGAGTCCATGCCCGTCACCAAGGAGGTCCATGCCAAGGTCATCGGCGGCACCATGAATCAGACCGGCGGCTTCATCATGCGCGCCGACAAGATCGGTCGCGAGACTCTGCTGGCGCAAATCGTACAAATGGTGGCGCAGGCGCAGCGCAGTCGTGCACCGATCCAGCGGCTGGCGGACCAGGTTTCAGCCTGGTTCGTTCCGCTAGTCATGGCTGTTGCTGCGCTCGCTTTTCTCGCATGGTGGGTATGGGGGCCTGAGCCACGATTGGCGTACGCGCTCATTGCAGCGGTGTCCGTGCTCATCATCGCCTGTCCATGCGCCCTGGGATTGGCAACGCCCATGTCGATCATGGTGGGCGTCGGCCGCGGTGCGCAGTCCGGCATTCTGATCCGCAATGCGGACGCTCTGGAGCGCCTCGAGAAAGTCGATACCCTCATCGTCGACAAGACCGGCACGCTGACGGAAGGGAAACCCAAGGTCGTTGCAGTTTGGACCGTTTCCGGGGTTGCCGAAAACGATCTGCTGCGGCTTGCCGGCAGCCTCGAGCGCAGCAGCGAGCATCCGCTCGCCGCCGCTATCGTTCAGGCGGCCACCGCGCGCGGTCTGGCGTTGACGGCGGCGCAGGATTTCGACTCGCCTGTCGGCAAGGGTGTGATCGGTACAGTGGAGAACCGGCGGATCGCGATCGGCAATCGGCAGTTTCTGGCGGAGCTGGGGATCTATGTTGCGCCTCTTCAAGCGGAGAGCGAAAAGCTGGGTCAGGGTGGCGCCACCGTCGTGCTCGTCGCAGTCGATGATGAGGCGGCAGGTCTGATCGCCATTGCCGATCCGATCAAAGCGAGCACACCAAAGGCTATCGCTGCGCTGAAGGCGGCCGGCATCCGAATCGTGATGCTGACGGGCGACACCAGGACGACAGCCAACGCTGTGGCCGGTCAACTCGGCATCGCCGAGGTTCACGCGGAAGTGCTGCCCGATGTGAAGGGCAAGGTCGTCGAGCGCCTGCGCGCCGAAGGGCGCATCGTTGCCATGGCTGGAGATGGCATCAACGATGCTCCCGCGCTTGCTGCTGCCGATGTCGGCATCGCCATGGGGACGGGCACCGATATTGCGATCCAGAGCGCGGGCGTGACCCTGGTCAAGGGCGACCTGCTCGGTATTGCTCGGGCGCGCGAGCTGTCTGCCGTGACGATGGCAAACATCCGTCAGAATCTGTTCTTCGCCTTCATTTACAATGCCGCCGGAGTACCGATTGCGGCTGGTGTGCTCTATCCGATCATTGGGATCGTCCTGTCTCCGATGGTGGCTGCTGCTGCCATGGCGCTTTCGTCCGTGAGCGTGATCGGCAACGCCCTGCGCTTACGATGGTCCGAACTCGGCTCTTGACGCCTTCACGGACCAGACCGCCAATAAACCGGCAGTGCCAGGAAAGTTGGTTGCGTGCGCAAGTCTGCCCCGTTTCGGTTCGGCTCGATCAGTGCGCGGCCGCCTCATGCCGAGGCGGGCCAGCGCATCGGGCTGCTCGGCGGATCCTTCAATCCGCCGCATGCAGCGCACCGACTCATCAGCCAGATCGGGTTGAAGCGCCTGCATTTGGATCGCGTCTGGTGGATTGTCACGCCCGGCAATCCCCTCAAGGCCAACGGCCACCTGCTGCCACTCGAAGAGCGGCTCACTCTTTGCCGCGCTGTCGCCAGAGATGCGCGCATCACAGTTACCGCCTTCGAAGCCCAACTCGGGAGTGCGTTTACCACAGGGACATTGGCGTTCGTGCTCGCGCGCCGGCCACGAACACGGTTCGTTTGGATCATGGGCGCCGATGGTCTGCCCCAATTCCATCGTTGGGGACAGTGGCGCGAGATATTTCAGATGCTGCCCATTGCCGTCGTCGATCGACCTGGCTGGCACTTCAAGGCCCTATCGTCACTTGCGGCCGGAGCTTTTTCCCGCTCGCGCGTGCCAGAGGCGATGGCGGCACGACTGGTTGATCGCTCGCCACCTGCGTGGACGCTTCTGACGGGGCGGCTCATGCCCTTGTCTTCAACCGAGATTCGCGGTGCGGCACCCCTCAGTGTGGCCAAGCGGCCACATCAGACCCTTGGGAGCTCAGATAAGCCTGCGAAAAGCAATGCTGAGTAAAAGCCTTGAAACAGCTCCGTGCGACCGCATATCCTTAGAAGAGTCGGAGCAAGGCGCTCCGGCCCAATGGCGGCAGGGCAATGTTGGCGTCTCGCGCCGCGTAGAGCCAACCCAGGTTGGATGACGAAAGGGATACTCACCAAACGATGAGAACCGCACAAGAGGGTGCTTACAAGAGCACGCCTCCCGCTGAGCTCGTGTCCGCTGGGCACGATTCGGACAGGCTTCTGAGCAGCATCACGACATGGCTGGACGATGCTAAAGCCGAAAATGTCGTGACTATCGACCTCAAAGGCAAGTCTTCAATCGGCGATCACATGGTGATCGCATCGGGCCGGTCAGACCGGCATGTGGGCGCCATAGCCGATCAGATCCAACGCAAACTGAAAGACGGTGGCCAGCGCCGCGTGCGGGTGGAAGGCCAACCGCAGTGTGACTGGGTGCTGATCGATACCGGCGACGTCATCGTGCACGTGTTCCGTCCCGAGGTGCGGGAGTTCTACAACCTCGAGAAAATGTGGTCCGCGGACCGCGGTGCCGACACGACGGCTCACTGAGGCGCCTGCTCGCATCGTGACGGGGAGGCGTGGCCCTCTTGCTGGGTCGCGTCCATTTTCATGCGCGTAACGATTGCAGCCGTCGGGAGGTTGAAGGACGGGGCCGAGCAGCGTCTCGTCGAGCGCTACGTGGAGCGCCTGAGCGCCCGCGTCGCGGGTATCGGTCCTATACGCATCAAGGAAATCATCGAGGGGAAGCAGACCAGCGCGGCAAAGCGGCGGGCTGACGAGGCGGAGAGATTGCTAAAGGCCGTCGAAGATGTCGACATGTGCATCGTGCTCGACGAGAGCGGCAAGATGCTATCGAGCGGGGCCTTTGCGCGGCTCTTGGGTGAAAGGCGCGATGGAGGTACGTCCATGGTCGCTTTTCTCATCGGCGGTCCGGATGGGCACGGGACGGCGGCGCTCGAAGCCGCCCACCTGAAACTTTCGCTCGGGCCGATGACGCTGGCGCATGGACTGGCGCGCGTGGTTCTCGTCGAGCAGATCTATCGGGCCACAACCATTCTCTCGGGCCATCCGTATCATCGTGCGTAGTTTGTGTGAGCACCTCTACATGCGCATGGTGATCTGGTCGAAGACGCGGTCCGGGAGCATGCGTTTCAGCAAAGCTGCCGCCTGCGTGGAAAGTCCGATCCTGTAGCGTATGCGCGGGCGTCGGCTTTCCAGCGCATGCACGAGCTTGGCGACGACCGCCTCTGGGCCGAGCCGGAAGCGGGTACGGCCGCCGCTTTCCATCTCCGCAAGGCGCCGCTCGTAGTCGGCACGATGCGGAGAGCCTTCGATGTCGATGCTGCCTTTGAAATTGGAGAGTGCCGTGCTCAGGAATTTCGATTCGATTGGTCCAGGCTCGAGAATTGAAACGTGAATACCCGCCGGCGCCAGTTCCTGCCGCAGCGCATCGGACAGGGCCTCCAGCGCGAACTTGGACGCGCAGTAAGCGCCGCGATAGGGACCGCTGACAAAGCCCAGCACGGATGAGCACATGACGACACGGCCGTGGCCTTGAGCGCGCATGGCTGGGATGATTTGCCGGGTCAGGGCGTGTGTGGCGACGACGTTAACCTCCAGATGATGACGCAGGAGGTCTCCAGGCACGTCCTCCATGGCGCCGACGGACCCGAAGGCGGCGTTGTTGTAGAGCGCATCCAGGCGGCCACCCGTCCGCTTCAGGGCCTCTTGGGCGCACTCGGAGACGGAGGCTGGTTCCGACATCTCGAGCGGCAGCGCCTCGAGCCCGTCGTCACGGCCAAGGCGCTCGATATCGGCCGGCTTACGAGCGGTTGCCAGCACGCGCCAGCCTCGGGCCTTGAGAGTTCGCGCCGCGGCGAGGCCGATGCCCGTAGAGCAACCGGTGATGAGTATGGATCGCATCGTCGTGCCGCAGGTTCTGATATGCTGGTGCCAAGCTGTGTCGCCGACCGTCATAGAGGATGATTGTGCCGAAGACTATGAAGCCAGAGACCATTGCCGCGCAGGCCGGCGGGGTTGTCGACGAGGCGACTGGCGCTATCGTCCCCGCAATCCATACCGCGACGACATTCATCCGCGATCCCGACAACCAGTACCGCCGCGGCTTCGGTTACGGCCGGCCGGATACGCCTACTGTGCGGCAAGCCGAGGCGGTGCTGCAGGCCCTTGATGGGGCGGACGCGTGCCTGATGTTCGGCTCGGGCATGGCGGCAGCGACCTCGGCGTTTCTGGCGCTGGCGAGACCGACGCACGTCGTGGCGCCGCTCGTCATGTATTGGGCTTTGAAGAAGTGGCTAGCCGAAGATGCGCGGGAACTGGGCATTGAGGCGACATTCGTCGACGCCACGAGCCCGGAAGCAATTCGCGCCGCCGTCCGCCGTGGCCAAACAAGGATGGTGTGGATCGAGACGCCGGCCAATCCCATGTGGGGCGTGAGCGACATCGCAGCTGTGGCGTCAATCGCGCATGATGCCGGTGCGCTGCTGGGTGTCGATTCGACCGTAGCCACTCCAGTCCTGACACGACCACTTGCGCTGGGCGCGGACATCGTCATGCATTCCGCCACCAAGTATCTCAACGGCCACTCTGACGTCCTAGCTGGTGCACTGGCTTTCGCGCGGAAGGACGACGTGTTCGAGAAGGCGGCGCGCATGCGCACCAATCTCGGCGCAGTGCTGGCCCCCTTCGAGGCCGCGCTGCTGATCCGCGGCATGCGTACGTTGCATGTACGTGTGCGGCACGAGTCCGCATCTGCTCTCATGCTCGCACGTCGTTTGGCGCAGGACCCGCGCATTGCTGAGGTTCTCTATCCAGGTTTGCAGTCACATGCCGGCCATGAGGTCGCGGCACGGCAGATGCAGGGCGGCTTTCGGCGGCATGCTGTCCGTGCGAGTCGAGGGAGGCGAGGCAGCGGCCATTCGTACCGCGGCCAACGTGAAAATCTGGAAGCGTGCGACCTCGCTTGGCGGAGTGGAAAGTTTGCTCGAGCATCGCGCCAGCGTGGAGGGGCCTGGAACGTTTTGCCCCGCAGACCTGCTACGCCTGTCGGTCGGGCTGGAAGACCCTGGCGATCTGCTGCTCGATCTGGAGCAGGCGCTCGGATAGCGGCTTTACGCGCGAGGTGTTAGCCCGAACTCGGCAGCCAGCTTCTCCATTGTACGGGTACGGATCTCGTAAGACGGCGCGATGGCGACCAGGACAACTTCGTCGGCCGCAAACTCGTCCTTGATCTCGATGATGCGTTTGGCGACGGCCTCGGGGGTGCCGATGGTCGCACGCGGCCGCTCGCGCGCGGCAATTGCTTCTTCCTTCGACGAAAACGTATAGGCCGCTGCTTCCTCCAGGGTCGGCACCGGGCGATTGTGGCCGAGCGCGGTCATGACCCAGCGCATCAGCATGGCGCGCTCGATCAGCTTTGCTTCCTCGGGCGTATCCGCACAGAGCGCTATCACTGCAACCGCCAGATGCGGCTTGACCTCGTGTCCGCTGCGGAAATGCTCGCGATAAGCACGCGCGACTTGAGCACCTGTATACGCATTGATGAAATGGGCGAAGGCGAATCGCATGCCGAGATGACTGGCGAAGGCCGCGCCGCCACCGCTGGAGCCCAGCACCCACAGCTCCGGCACGCTGGGGACAGCCGGGTTGGCGATCTGGCCGTCCAGCGGATGGCCTTCCGGCACCTTGCCCTTGAAGATGGCGGAAAGCTCGGCGAGCTGGTTGATGAAGCCTTCCTCGCTGTCGATCGGTCGGCCGTCGAACAGTACGCGCGCGGTACGCGGGTGGCCGCCGGGTGCGCGCCCGAGTCCCAGGTCGATGCGGCCGGGGTAGAGCGCCTCCAGCATCTTGAACTGCTCAGCAATTTTGAAGCTGGCGTAGTAGGGCAACATGATGCCGCCGGTGCCGATGCGTATGCTCTTGGTTTCCGCGCCGAGCCGGGCCAGCAAGATCTCGGGGCTGGCATCGGCGAGACCGAGGAGGCCGTGGTGCTCGGCGAGCCAATAGCGATGGTAGCCGAGGCCATCGGCGCGCTTGGCCAGCGCAATCGTCGAGGCAATGGCCTCCGCGGGCGTGGCAGTGCCGATGATCGGGGATTGATCGAGAATCGAGATTGGGAATGGTGCGGTCACGACAGGTCCGATGTCGCGGCTGCGTGCATAGCGCAGCCGATCAGTTGGCGCCTTCGAGGAGGCGCCGGGCGATGACCTGGGCTTGGATCTCCGCTGCACCCTCGAAGATGTTGAGGATGCGAGCATCGCACAGAATGCGGCTTACGGGATACTCCAGCGCGAAACCGTTGCCGCCGTGAATTTGCAGGGCGTTGTCGGCATTGGCCCAGGCGATGCGGGCAGCCAGCAGCTTGGCCATGCCGGCCTCCAGATCGCAGCGGCGCCCCTGGTCCTTCTCGCGCGCGGCGAAATAGGTGATCTGGCGCGCGATCATGACCTCCACAGCCATCATGACGACCTTATTGGCGACACGCGGGAAAGCATAGATGGCCTTGCCGAACTGGTTGCGCTCGAGCGCGTACTTGAGCGCCAGGTCCAGCGCGGACTGGGCCACGCCGATGGCGCGGGCGGCGGTCTGAATGCGGGCGGATTCGAAGGTTGCCATGAGCTGCTTGAAGCCCTGGCCTTCCGCGCCGCCGAGGAGCTGGCCGGCCGGCACCTCGAAGCTGTCGAAGGAGATGTCGAACTCCTTCATGCCCCGATAGCCCAGCACCTCGATCTCACCACCGCTCATGCCGGGAGCAGGGAATGGATTGTCATCGGTGCCACGCGGCTTCTCGGCGAGCAGCATCGAGAGGCCTTTGTATCCGGGCTCCTTCGGGTTGGTGCGGACGAGCAGGGTCATGAGATCGGCGCGCACTGGATGCGTGATCCAAGTCTTCTGGCCAGTTACCTTGTAGACTTCACCTTCAAGAACTGCGCGCGTCTTCAGCGATGCCAGATCCGAGCCGGTGTTGGGCTCGGTGAAGACGGCGGTCGGCAGGATCTCACCGGAGGCGATCTTGGGCAGATAGCTTTCCTTCTGTACCTCGGTGCCGCCATTGATGATGAGCTCGGCGGCTATCTCGGACCGCGTGCCGAGCGAGCCGACGCCGATGTAGCCGCGCGACAGCTCCTCGGACACCACGCACATGGCTTCCTTGCCGAGGCCCATTCCACCAAACTGCTCGGGGATGGTCAGGCCGAACACGCCCATCTCGCTCATCCTGGCGATGATCTCGAGCGGGATGTAACTGTTCCCGAGGTGCCATTCGTGCGCGAAGGGCAGCACCTGCTCCTCGGCAAACTTGCGCATCTCCTCGCGCATGGCGATGTGCGTGTCATCCATGCCGGGATCGCCGAAGGTGGTGGCGCCGGGGTGCTCGGCGATCAGCTCGGCGAGCCGTGCACGCCCATCCTCCGTGGCGCCTGCCTCGATCAGAGATACGACGGCGCCAGAGGCCTGGAACCTGGTGATCTCATCGGCGGGCACGCCAAGCTGTCCAAGACGCACGATCTCGCCTTGGCTCATCGGGATGCCGCCAGCAATCTGGGCCAGATACTCGGAGAATGCTACCGCTAGAATGAGCCGCTCGAGTTCACCGGCGCGACCGTCCTCCTCGAGCTGCTGCGCCCAGCGGTGCATCTGCCTCAAGGATTCAACGTAGGTTGCCAACCAAGCCAGTCCGTGCGCGGCCTGCTGCACCTTGTCGATCTGGCCGGCACTCTCGACCTTGCGCCGGACTGCGCTCTTGGCTGCTTGGAGAATGCGCTCGGCGGCCCCGACTGCCGCATCATAGGTCTCGGAGGCAATTGGCGGCCAACCTTGCGACGAGCCTGCCTGGAATACCGTTGCCATAGCGAGCGCCTTCTGTCGGCCGTTCGTCAGGTTTCTTTCTGCTGCACCGCAGCATAGCCCGGCGTGTGTAGGAGGCAATTCCGATTGTTGGGCAGTGGGCTCATCGATCGCCCATTCAGGCCGCGCGAACCTTGGCGATCTCAGCTGGCGACACATCCGAGACGAGGCGGCTAGCAGCCCTGACCCTGATCCGCGGCTTGCCGTCTGCGTTCGGGCGATCCTGAGCGACGACAGTAACGCGGTGCTGCGGGCCGCTGTCGTCTGTCGCAGGCGTCAGACCTATCGCCAAGTCAAACTCGGCCGATGCCTCGCTCAAAATGCGGATGGCTTCGATCAGCCGAGTGTAGGCACGATAGGTGGCGCTGGTGCGCAGAAGCTTGCGGTGCAGCTTCTTGCTGTCCTCGCTCGCGTCGGAGCCGAGATGCTGCGCAACGATGGACCCCAACTCGACGGTCCTAAGTGCACGCCAGCTGTCGTTGTGCGCGAGGTGCAATTCGAGCGTTTGACGCACTGCGAGCAGCGCGTTGCAAATCGTTTCTAGCTCGCCGCTGTTTTGCACATCCTCGCCCTGCATAAGCGAATCAACTTTAGCTGCGCAGGCGCCAGATAGAAGCCATTTTGCGCCGATATGCCCGGCAATCCTTCCGCGGAACAGATATTCACAGAACCCAGTTGCTTAGCACAGCCATCGTCGCGCTAATGTGCGCAGAAAGGCCGCTCGAGAGGACCATGCAATATCGACTCAAGGTGCTGCGCCGCGCACTCTGGACTCTGTTCGAGGACAGCGGCTTCTCGATGGCCGGCGCCGTGGCTTTTTCCTTTGTGCTGTCGCTGTTTCCGTTCTGCATTTTTCTCGGTGCGCTGGCCGGAACCATCGGCGGACGCGATCTGGCCGCTTACGCCATCTCGCAGCTGTTCGATGCTGTTCCAGATCCGGTTGCCGTGGCGCTGGCGCCCGAGGTGGAACGGGTGATGGGGCAGAGCCAGTACGGACTGCTCACCGTCGGTGCCGCCATTTCTCTGTTCTTTGCGACCAGTGCCATCGAGAGCCTGCGGGCAGCCCTCAACCTCGCTTACCGCGTGAAGGAGAGCCGTTCGTTCCTCTGGTGTATCGCGCAGAGCTCATTGTTCGTTTTTGCAACGGCGGCCGGTATGCTGGTGATGGCGTGGGGGGTGATCGTGGGGCCTGCCCTTGCCGCCAGCAGCAAGTCCACTGCTGTGCTCTGGCTGGTGGATCACGGCCTGTTTTCGTTCGGCACGCGATACGCGATTGTGCTTGCCGTGATCACCGCGCAGCTCATGGCGTACCATACCTGGCTGGTGGCGGGACGGCGCAGCGTGCGGGAGGTCTGGCCGGGTGTTCTCCTGAGTGTCGTGCTCTGGCTGCTGGCGGCGTCGCTCTATTCCACGTGGCTCAGCATCAGCAATTATTCGCGCTTCTATGCAGGGCTAACGCAGCTTCTGAGCGCGCTCATCTTTTTCCAGGTGACCGGGATGATCGTCATCCTGGGCGCGGAGTTCAATCGCGCGCTGGCGGAGGCAAGACGCGCATCGGCGATGCAGCCGTCGTAATCAGCCGGCACACTATCAGCCAAACCGCGCTTTCGATGCCTCGAGCACGTCGCCGAAGGTGCGCAAGCCCGTTGTCGGCGCGGAGACGAGCACGGCCATGTTGCCGGGCTTGTGCTGGTTCTTGCGCATGCGCGTATGCGCCTTGGGGATCTGGTCCCAAGTGAAGACCTCGGACATGCACGGGTCGATGCGGCGCTCTACCACCAGCTTGTTGGCCTGCGCCGCCTGCAGCAGATTGGCGAAGTGCGAGCCCTGCACGCGCTTCTGGTGCATCCAGAGATAGCGCGCGTCCATGGTCAGGTTGTAGCCAGTGGTGCCGGCGCAGATGACCACCATGCCGCCGCGCTTCACGATCAGCACGGAAACGGGAAATGTCGACTCGCCAGGATGCTCGAAGACGAAATCGACGTTATTGCCTTTGCCGGTGACGTCCCAGATCGCCTTGCCGAAGTTGCGTGCCTCCTTCATCCAGGCGGCGTACTCAGGCGAGTTCACCTTGGGGAGCTGACCCCAGCAGTTGAACTTCTTGCGATTGATGATGCCCTTGGCGCCGAGGCTCATAACGAAGTCTCGCTTATCGTCCTCGGATACGACGCCGATGGCATTGGCGCCAGCTGCTGCACACAACTGAACTGCCATGGAGCCGAGCCCGCCGCTCGCACCCCAGACGAGCACGTTGTGGCCAGGACGCAGGATATGCGGGCGATGACCGAATAGCATGCGATAGGCTGTGGCGAGCACCAGCATGTAACAGGCGCTTTCCTCCCATGTGAGGTGCTTCGGCCTCTCCATGAGTTGGCGATCCTGCACGCGTGCAAACTGGGCGAAGGAGCCATCGGGCGTCTCGTAGCCCCAGATGCGCTGAGATGGCGAGAACATCGGATCGCCGCCGTTGCACTCCTCGTCGTCGCCGTCATCCTGATTGCAGTGGATGACGACCTCATCACCGACTTTCCAGCGCTTCACCTTCGAGCCGACAGCCCAGACGATGCCGGACGCGTCCGAGCCAGCAATATGAAACGGGTTCTTGTGCACGTCGCGGATGGGAGAGATGGGTGTGCCGAGTGCGGCCCATACGCCGTTGTAGTTGACGCCGGCCGCCATCACGAGGACGAGGACGTCGTGGCTATCGAGGGACCACACGGGTACGACCTCGACTTGCATGGCCTGATCCGGCTCGCCGTGCCGTTCCTCGCGGATCGACCAAGCGTACATCTGCTTAGGGACGTGGCCCAGCGGAGGAATTTCGCCGACCTCGTAGAGATCCTTGCACGTGCCGGTGGTGTCAGCTGCGGACCGGGCTTCCAATTGCATGATCCCCTCCTGCGCGTTGGTTGAGCGGATGCTGCATTGCAGAAACGATCCTGCGACATTTCGGTGCCGCCGCAAAGTTAATTTTTGCACCGCATCAATCATTTCAAGCCCATAAACAGCGGCGATTGCCTGCATCGGGCGCGCCTGCGATACTGCGGCGCAGCATCGAGGCGATCCGCCTGCCGACGTCACAGGGGCCCAGCCATGCAGCAACGCCGTGACGAGCCTTGGCTTTTCCGCACATATGCCGGCCACTCGACCGCAGCCAAGTCCAACGCGCTCTATCGCCAGAACCTCGCCAAAGGGCAGACCGGCCTCTCCATCGCCTTCGACCTGCCGACGCAGACGGGTTATGACCCAGATCATGAACTTGCCAAAGGCGAGGTCGGCAAGGTCGGCGTGCCGATCTCTCACCTCGGCGACATGGGCGTGCTGTTCGAGGGCATACCGCTCGACTGCATGAACACGTCGATGACGATCAACGCCACGGCCGCATGGCTGCTGGCGCTCTACGTCGCGGTGGCGGATCAGCAGGGCATCGCGCGCGCCAAACTCACCGGCACGATCCAGAACGACATTATCAAGGAATATCTCTCGCGCGGAACATACGTGTTTCCGCCGGCGCCGTCACTGCGGCTGATCAAGGACACGATCGTGTTCTCGTGCCGCGAAGCGCCGAAGTGGAATCCGACCAACGTGTGCTCCTACCATCTGCAGGAGGCTGGAGCGACGCCCGTGCAAGAGCTGGCCTTTGCACTGGCGACGGCGCAAGCGGTGTTGGATACGGTTCGCGCCTCGGGTGAGGTCAGCGCCGAGGAATTGCCGCAGGTCGTCGGCCGGATCTCCTTCTTCGTCAATGCAGGCCTTAGATTTCTCACCGAAATCTGCAAGATGCGGGCGTTCACCGAGCTCTGGGACGAGATCTGCCGCGAACGTTATGGCGTCGAAGATGCGAAGCTGCGCCGTTTTCGCTACGGCGTGCAGGTGAACTCGTTGGGACTGACCGAACAGCAGCCGGAGAACAACGTCTATCGCATTCTGCTCGAGACACTCGGCGTTACTCTTTCCAAGAACGCACGTGCCCGTGCCGTCCAGCTTCCAGCCTGGAACGAGGCGATGGGGCTGCCGCGCCCGTGGGATCAGCAGTGGTCGCTCAGGCTGCAGCAGGTGCTAGCCTACGAAACCGATCTGCTGGAGTTCGGCGACATTTTCGATGGCTCCCAGGAGATCGCGCGGAAGGTTGAGGCCTTGAAGGCGGAAGCAAAGGCTGAGCTGCGCCGGATCGAGGAGATGGGCGGAGCCGTTGCTGCGATCGACTACATGAAGCAGCGTTTGGTCGAGAGCAACGCCGAGCGCGTCAACCGTATCGAGACGGGTGAGCAGACCGTCGTCGGCGTCAACCGCTGGAGAGAGAGCGAGGTGTCGCCGCTGTCGGCCGGGGAGAGCGTCATCGAGGTCGTGGACGAGCGCGTGGAGCGCGAGCAGGTGGCGCGGCTGGCGGCTTGGCGCGCTCAGCGCGACACTGGGGCGGTCAAGCAGGCGCTGGACGATCTGGAGCGGGCGGCCAAAGAGGGGCGCAATGTCATGGAACCGTCCATCGCCTGCGCCAAGGCCGGCGTGACGACGGGCGAATGGGGGGCGTGCCTGCGTAGGATATTCGGCGAGTTTCGCGCACCGACCGGTGTTGCGGGAGCTTCGGCTGCAGCATTCAGCGGCGTGGAGGACGTGCGCCGGCGCGTGGATCAGGTGTCCGAGCGGCTCGGCCGGCGCATCAAGCTGCTGGTGGGAAAGCCCGGGCTCGATGGCCACTCCAATGGCGCGGAGCAGATTGCGGTGCGGGCGCGCGATTGCGGCATGGAGGTCGTGTACGAGGGTATCCGGCTGACGCCGGCACAGATCGTGCGCGCTGCGGTGGAGGAGAGCGCGCACGTTGTCGGTGTTTCGATCTTGTCCGGCAGCCACGTGTCGCTGGTGCGAGACGTGATCGAGCGCATGCGCAAGGAAGGGCTCGACGACGTTCCCCTCGTGGTCGGCGGCATCATTCCGCCCGACGACGCGAAAGTCTTGAAGGCACTCGGCGTCGCTGCCGTCTACACGCCGAAGGATTTCGAGCTCAACGCCATCATGGGCGATATCGTTGAGTTGGTCGAGGCGAGGGCTGCGGCTCTTACCTAGAGCGCGAACTCATAAAATGAGAAGAGCACGCACCGAGTTATGCGAGCCCGGCGATTGCAGGCGTCAGTTCCCGCGACGTCGGTAGGACTTCGGTAAGCAGCCAGAATGCTGCAGCGCGGATGTCGGCCGCTTGGTGCCAGGAAGCGACGTTCCCGCCGTCAGCACTAGGACCGGGCATTAACTCCCCAGTCCGCTCGTCGTCCAACCGATAGAGCCAGAAATGACTTCGACCTCCATTGTCCGATGAAGCGCACCCGGGCGGGATCATCTGCATGGGTGGGGACGACCGCGAGATGACCCAGTGCCAGCGGTTACCCCTGCGCTGAACTAGCGAAACTTCGCTACGCGATCGGCCTGCTCGAGAATGACCCTGGCAGTGTCGCTAGCGGCCGTGCCGGTGGGCTCGCCCTGGTATTTGATCCTGGGGTTGGACCAGTAAGGTATGCGAGGACACCCGCCACACCCTTCCTGGTAGCTCATCATATCGCGCCATTTGGTGCCGTTGATGTACCCATGACCGTAAGCAAACGGCTTACCGGTGGCATCCATCATACGGTCGTGCCGGGCCCCAAGAATGTGCCCCACCTCGTGCGCAATGGAATAGGTGATCCCGGCGCACGCGTGATGCACCACGAAGAATGCCTCTTCCGCGTCGGCGCCGACACGAGTGGACAGACCGCAACCAGTCGGGCTGTGCAGGACTAGACCGACAATGTCGGCGCGCTTTTCATTCCGTAGCTTCTTTACGTTGCCGAAGGGCGCCTTGCCGTCGACCATCTGATAGAGGTGCGCGAACACGTCGCCCCCTGATTCGTCATAGTCAACTTCTTCGGCGTGCACGAGCCGCAGTTTGATGTTGCTGAGGCCGCTGTTCCTGAATGTTTCGTTAGCCTGCTCAACCCCGAGCGCCAACAGTTTGGCGGGGTCTCCAATGTGGTGCGCTGCCGCGTTCTTGGTGTACAGGAGCATGAGATCGATCGTGATGTCCTTGGCCTCTAGTGCCAGGCGCGCAGTATCGGGAAACGGGTCGACCGCTGGTTCCGCAGGCGGCGGACCCAAGGCGCGAGTCCTGACATTGTCTTGTGGGTTTGGGGGATGATCAGGCGGGAGCTTGCCGGGATCTATCTCCGCCATCGTGTGGACTTCGCTGCCCGAGTTGTTGATCGTATACACGCGACCATGGTGGCCGAAATATCCGGACAGCTGGCCGTCCTGCCACAACATCACGACAGCCAGCTCACCAGACCCTTCGACCTTCCCTCTCCAGGTGAAGCCCTGTTCTGTCTTGACCGTGGGTTGCGTACGCACGAGTGTCACCTGCTTGCCATCAGCGAGCGGAAGGTAGATGTGCGTGTAGCCGTCCTGATCGCGAGGCCCTTTCTCTGCTAGGTTGACGACGCCCACATTCACGGTTTCCGGCAATCGGATGAGCTTGTCGACGACCCCCTGCTGGTCGGGCGTCAGACGCACTTTGTCCCTGTTTTTATCCGTAATGACCGTCTCCTCCTTGGTCCCGTTCTTCGCGGCGTCATCGCCCTGAGCTAGAGCCGGCATTGACAGCGGATGGAAGGCACACAAGGCCGAGCCGATGATCAACGCCACACGCGACCTTCGTACTGCAAGGATAGGCATTGGATCCTCCGTGCTAGCGCTTCCAGTCGAGCAAGGCCAATCAGCAGTCTACAACGTGGGCGGCCTTCTCCGCGATGACACGTGCATTGTCGAAATCGGGTTGTCGGTGTTCGTCCAGCCGATGGCGCGGAGCCAAACAGTAGGCTGACAAGCGGCCAGATAGACATCGGGGAAACTGCTGGGAACAGACAGCGGAAACGCTCTTTCCATAGAGAGAAGGCTGCGGGCCTCCCAGCAGAGAAGATCGCGAACGCAAACCGCATTGCACTACGCGCGTTCGATGCGTGCAGCGCGGGTGATGAATTCAATGCCGCGACCTACTTTCAACAACTCGACGACGAAAGCAGGTCGATCCGCTGGCTGCAATGCCAGTGTTTAGTGCACTTGCGCCATGGACGTTCTGGTTACAAGCGGTCGAGAAGTGGTAGCGCACCTGAATGCCAGAGGCGTCCCCTCGCAGGGACATGCACCTTGCCTGCTGATCAGTCAGGTAGAAGCCGCGGACACCCCAGCATCAATTATCGCGGACCAGATACGCAGGCAGGGATATCCTTGCGAGGAACCACGCCAAGCCGAGCGTGACCGTCAGGCATCCAGACCGAACGAAACGGTTTGGATTCTCCGCTGCGGCAGCACCACGTATCGGGTGACATTGATCCCCGACATGGCGGCACGCGTCGAACTCGTCAACTAGCGCGCTCGATCATAGCGGCGAGAGTCACCCCAGAGTCAAGGCGATCTGACCACCGTCTATGAGTTCACGGCCTAGTCTCCGCGCCACTTGCCAGTCTGGCACGGCACGCTCAGACTTGCGGCACCCTGATGGAAGGATCGGCCGCATGCAAATCGCGGAATATGCGAAGTACGACGCACTGGGCCTTGCTGACCTGGTCGCCCGGAAGCAGGTGACGCCGAAAGAGCTGACGCTGACCGCCGCGCGGGCTGTCGAACGGGCCAACCCGATCATCAAAGCGGTCGTCGAGACCTATCCCGATCGCATCGATGATTTGGATGAAACGTCGCTCGGCTCGGGTCCTTTCCGTGGCGTACCGTTTCTCATCAAGGATGTGTTCGGCCACGAGCAAGGTCGCAGAATCGAGTTCGGATCACGACTCTGCCGGGGCATGACGGTCGAGGTCGGCACATATTTCGTCGATCAGCTCAAGGCTGCTGGCGTCAACATTCTCGGCAGATCAGCGGCGCCCGAATACTCCATGTCGGCGACGACCGAGAGCGTCATGTTCGGCAATACGTCGAACCCGTGGAAGCAGGGTTACTCACCGGGCGGCTCGACCGGGGGCGGACAGGCTGCCGTCATAAGCGGAATGGTACCGATTGCACACGGGTCGGACATCGGCGGATCGATCCGCATACCTGCAAGCTGGTGCGGCGGCGTGGGTCTCAAGCCGTCACGTGGGCGCGTATCAATCGGGCCGGTGGTGGACGAGGGCGGCCTCGGTTTCTCCATGAATTTCATCCAGGCGAAGACCGTGCGTGATGCTGCGGCCATGCTCGACTGTGTGTCGAACCCGCAGATCGGCGATCCCTTCATTATTCCGAAACCGGCCGAGTCGTATGCCGCACTGGCGCGAAAGGCACCGGGCAAGCTCAGGATCGGCTTGGTGCTCACAGAGATGTTCGGCGTCAAGGTCGATCCTGAAGTTGCCGAGGCGGTGAAGCAGACAGGCAATATGCTTGCCGGCATGGGTCATGTCGTCGAGACGGTTGAAACGGATGTCGGCGGCCTGGATACGCTGCGCGCGCTCAACGAGCTCTTCTTTTTCGCCTTCGATGCGCGGCTCGAGAGCTATGCCAAACGCTCGGGCCAGAAGATCGGTCCCGATACGCTCGAGCCGGTCATCCTGTCCATCTACGAATGGTCCAAGGGCATCACGCCGGCGCGCTTCATGACGGCCCTCGGTGCGGTGAATACCGCCCGGCGCAAGATGGCGCGCATTTATGCCAGCCACGACGTCATGCTGTCGCCGACGACCTCGCGCGTGGCCGAGCCCTGGGGCAACTACAATCTCAGCAAGCCGGGAGTGAGTGCGGTCAATATCGTCGACAGCCTGTTCGCCATCCCCTGCCAGTTCACGGTGCCGCACAACATCATGGGCACGCCGGCGATCTCGCTGCCACTGGCAATGCACGCGACCGGCGTTCCGATCGGCGTGCAGCTCGCCGGCCGTCCCGCAGATGAGCATCTATTGCTGCAACTTGCGGCGGTGCTCGAGCAGGCCATGCCGTGGGCGATGCGCATGCCGCCGCTGCATGTCTCGAAGATGTAGGGCGCAGCCCGCGGCCCGGTTTCAGGCTTCCCATTGGCGGCGGGAGACCGCATAAGGGGGCTCCCACCATCTTGCGGCCTTCTCATGCTTTCGGTCATCTCTCTGATTGCGCCGGTGTTCGGCCTGATCGGCCTCGGCTTCTTGGCGGCGCGTCTCCGGTGGCTCGACCCGAGCGCCACCCGGGCGCTGTCCGAGTTCGGCTATAGGGTGGCGGTGCCGGCGCTGCTGTTCCGCGTCATGTCGTCCACCAGCATGCCGCAGGTATCGCCCTTGCGCCTTCTCGGCGCCTACTTCGCGGCCATCACGACGATCTGGATCGTGGCCACGCTCGCGACCTGGGCGCTGTTGCGCCGGCCAGCCGCGGATGCTCCGGTAATTGCCATGGGCTCGTGCTTCGGCAACGGTGTGATGCTCGGCATTCCCTTGATCCTCGGCGCGCTGGGCAATGATGCCGCGACGCCGATCGCGCTCCTGGTCACGGTCGAGACTGCTTACCTGTGGATCCTGGCGACGCTGCATATGGAGATTGCCGGCCGTGGATTGAGGTCAATCTCGTTTGCGGCCGTCGGCGGAATTCTGCGCGATGTGGCGCGCAACCCGATCGTCGGCTCGGTCGCGCTTGGAGTCGCCTGGGCGGCAAGCGGCCTCACCATACCCGCGATACCCGACAAACTGCTTTCTCTGCTCGCCCAATCGGCCATTCCGATTGCGCTGTTCGCGCTCGGGATGTCGCTGGCCGCCTACAGCATCAAGGGTGAGATTGCCACTATGACCTTGATCTGCGCGCTCAAGCTGGCGTTCTACCCTGCGCTGGCCCTGACATTTGCGCTGTGGGTCTTCGAGCTGCCCCTGCTCTGGGCGTCCGCACTGTTCCTGTTCACGTCGATGCCGGTGGGGGCCAACGCGTTCGTGTTTGCGGCACTCTACGATCGCGCCGTCGGATCGGTATCGGCGGCGATTGCCGTCAGCACTGTGATCGCTGTGATCAGCGTGACGATCGTTCTCGCTATCCTGCGCGCGGGATGGCTGGGAGGTTCGCTCTGAAGAACCGTGCCCCGCCAATTAGGCGGCGAGAGCTCGCCGCGGGACAGGGATTGGGCGCAATGAACGCGCTCTCAGCTCGGCGGCATGTGGCATGACCGCCGACAGGTCCTCGATGATCTTGGCGAGCGTAAAATCGGCTGCATCGACCTGCACCAGTGCAGCGGACTGAAACTCCGCCGCTTTGCGTGCACCTTGCAGGCGGTCTTCGATCCTCTGTGCGATCTGCAGCCAGTGCGATCCGGCAGGGCGAGGCTCGAGGCCGGGCGTGTGTTTGATTGCAGCGGATATGGGTCGGCTTTGCGTGGGTGCCCTTGAATGCTGGCGGAAGGCGTCGCCTATAGGATCAATCAGAATACGACTAGATACAACGAACAGCGGCGCGAGCGCCGACGAGGCTAAGCTCGCCGTGGCGCTTAATTGTGCGCGCCAGCTAATTTCCGGCCCTATTGCAAACAGGGATTTCAAAACTTCGATCATTCTCGGGTGCCGATTAAGACTATACGCTCATGTTGAACTCACTTGTCATCGCTAACAAGCCTTTTGCGAAGACAGAGCAAAATCCCAGAATATTGGAATAAGAATTGAGTTAATTATTTGATAAGAGAATGGATGAAGGAATACCCCTGTGTGCGACTTCAGGCCATCCAGCTTCAGGCCACTCCGACAAGCTTCCGAATATCGCCCGGTGTGGCGCCACGGACGCGCAACTGCTGGAGCCCCACATCTCCCGCGCTCTTGGCGAGCTTGCGTCCCTGCTCGTCCATCACCAGCCGATGGTGATGATAGAGCGGCTCCGGCAGGCCGAGCAGGACCTGGAGCAGCCGATGCACATCGGTGGCGGCAAAGAGGTCGCGGCCGCGCGTGACATGCGTGATGCCCTGGCGCGCATCGTCGACCACGACGGAGAGATGATAGCTGGTCGGCACGTCGCGGCGCTGGATCACGACATCGCCCCAGCGTGCCGGATCAGCGGCAATGCGCTGCGGGTGCCCACTTTCGTCGAACTCCGTAAACGCGAGAGGCTCGCTCGAACCCCGCTCTGTGAGCAGGTGTAGTGCGCCCTCCATGTTTAGTCGCATGGCGAAGGACTGGCCGACTGCTTTTCGACGGGCAATTTCACTCGGATCAAGGTTTTTGCTGAGGCCGGGATAAATCGGGGCGCCGTCAGGGTCCAAGGCGTCTGGTCGCGCAGCGGCCAGTATTTCGGCTCGGGTTGCAAAGCAAGGATAAAGCAGACCCAGAGCCTCCAACTTTTGCGCTGCGCTCATATAATCAGCAAAATGCTGCGACTGACGAAGAACCGGGATTTCCCATTTCAATCCGAGCCAGGCCAAGTCGTCGTAAATCTGTGTGACAAACTCCTCGCGGCTGCGTGAGAGGTCGATGTCCTCTATGCGCAGTAGAAATCTGCCGCCAAGACGCTCGGCCATATCGCAGGTCACGAGTGCCGAAAGCGCGTGACCGAGGTGGAGCGCGCCATTTGGCGATGGCGCGAAGCGCAGGACCGCTTGTTGGGAAGGTTCAACCTGCACCGATGACTAACGACCTCGATCAAGAACCGGCTTGTGTGCCAGCGACTGCTTCGATTAGCTCGAATGTGGGCGCAGGCCGCAAGGGGCGCCAGTATCACATTGGGATCGTGCATGGCTCGCGTCCGCGTGCTCAATCATCGTTGCATCGAAACCGAGGATGACGTCCGCGAGGGCGTCAGGTCCTTGCGCCGCAAGTGCAAGATTATGCGCCGCGTGCACGATGAGGCCGGCGAACCGCCGCTGCGCCGCCGCGAAGCGGGGTTCGAGGGATTGGCACGTATCGTCGTTGCCCAGCAGCTTTCGGTTGCGAGCGCCACCGCCATCTGGGCGCGTTTCGAGTTGCTGGTGAACCCGCTGGCCGCCGAGCGGCTGTTAGTCAAGACCGATGATGACTTGCGCGGCGTCGGGCTGTCAGGCCCGAAGATACGCACGTTGCGAGCCATGTCCCAGGCAGTTGGGGACGGCCTGGATCTGACGCGCCTCGGCACGTTGAACGACGAGGAGGTGCACTCAGCGTTGACTGCAATCAGCGGTATCGGCCCGTGGACAGCAGATGTCTACCTCCTGTTCTGTCTTGGACGCGCGGATGCGTTCGCGGCCGGCGATCTGGCGCTGCAGATCGCCGCGCAACATGCTTTCGGGCTGGACGAGCGGCCCCACCAGCGCACGCTCCTAGAGCTCGCAGAGCGCTGGCGGCCCTGGCGCGGTGTCGCGGCGCGATTGCTTTGGGCGTACTATCGGACGGTCAAAGCGACAAAATCCGGCGTGCCTTTGTAGCGCCTGAGGGCAAGGCAGGGCCAATGCTAGACGGACCGAGGCTAGAGGCAGCGTCGGGCAGCGCGGACGCGCTCGTCGTTCTGCTGCACGGCTATGGCGCCAACGGCGAGGATCTGATCGCGCTGGGGCAGGAGTGGCGCCGGGCGCTGCCGCGTGCGGCGTTCGTGGCGCCGAACGCACCGGAGGCGCTACCCATGGCCGGCATGGGTGGATTGCAGTGGTTCCCGCTGACCATGCGCGATCCGACGGAATACTGGCGCGGCGTGAGCGCAGCTGGTCCCGGGCTTGCCGCATTCCTGGAGGCGGAGCTGAAGCGGCACCGGCTACCGCCGCAACGTCTGGCGCTGGTCGGTTTCAGTCAGGGCACCATGATGGCCTTGCATGTCGGCCTGCGGCTCAACCCTCCGCCCGCAGCGCTCATCGGCTACTCCGGGATGCTCGCGGGTCCGGAGCACTTGGCGCCTGCCGCTGCGTTCCAGCCCGGCGTAATGCTCGTGCACGGCGAGCAGGACGAGATCATTCCCGTCGAGGCGCTCGATGTGACGCGAGAGATGCTGGCCGCGCGCGGTTTTGCAGTCGAGTGGCACCGGCGCCCAGGCTTGGAGCACGGCATCGATGCCGAAGGACTGCGGCTCGGGAGCCATTTTCTCGCCCATGCGCTGCTACGGCCTTGATTTGGGGGACGGAGGATACCCCTGACGCTGCGGCCAGTTGAAATAGCTAGGGATTGTGCGCTTCACATCGGCGACACACATGTCTAGTATCCCCGGCGATCATTAGTCCTCCGAGTGCGATTTGGACAGGGAACTGTCAGGACTGCCAACTCGTGACTGCGCACGCTGCTTCACCGCAAAGCTTTCCAGCGCTGGTGCTGAATGCCGATTTCCGGCCGCTGAGCTACTATCCGCTGTCGCTGTGGAACTGGCAGGACACCATCAAGGCGGTGTTCCTGGATCGGGTGAACATTGTCTCGGAATACGACCGCTTCGTCCGCAGCCCGTCATTCGAGATGCGCATTCCGAGCGTGGTTTCGCTCAAGACCTACGTCAGACCAGCGCTGTATCCGGCATTCACGCGGTTCAATGTGTTCCTGCGCGACAAGTTCTCGTGCCAATACTGCGGGGCCAAGGACGAGTTGACGTTCGACCACCTCATCCCGCGCTCGCGTGGCGGACAAACGCGCTGGGACAACGTGGTGGCGGCCTGCGCGCCCTGCAATCTGACGAAGGGTGGGTTGATGCCGGAGCGTGCCGGCATGCGGCCGATGCAATGGCCGTATCGGCCGACGGTGTTCGAGCTGCACCGCAACGGCCGGTTGTTCCCGCCCAACTACCTGCACCAGAGCTGGCTCGACTATCTGTACTGGGATACCGAGCTGGAGCCCTGACGAGATCGGCGCCGGATGGGGGTTTCCGGCGCCGAGAACCCATACATGGTGTCGCTTCTCAAGCTGCTTTACGCAGCGGGCGCGTGCACAGCACCTCGGCGATCAACTCGACGGCTTTGCTCCAATCCGCACCGCTGGGCGCAGTGAGACCAAGCGCCTTGATCGCGTCGCGGGGGGTGCCGCCATCGCGGAAGATGCGCGCGCACACCTGACGCGCATAGCCGAGCGAGTGGTGCCACTGAACGGGATTGATGTGATCGGGACCCAGATTTGAGGTCATTGGGGGACTTGCCTCGCTGTTTAAGGTGGCGCTCCTGTTGGACGAAGGGGGCAAGCACGCTCGGCGCTCTGGCATCGCTACGCAGAACCATGCAATGCGATGCCCTGAGAGACTGTACGTCGTTCGCTGGAGCGCGCTTGCCTTTCTGCTGGGAGATGCGGGGGTGCGTCTCCCAATCCTCTAAACCTTCGTTCAACGAACCCGGGCTGCTTCCTGCCTGGACCTGGTTTTGGACGCCGTTTCTTTGGTTTCAATGAAACTCAACATGGCACTCAACACGTCACCGACTTGACGCCACTCATTGTCACTCGCCACCTGCTTCGGGGCTTCGATACGCAATGCCACTTTGCTCATCTCGACTAAAATACTCACGATCGGCGGACGCTACGCCACACATGCGACAAACGCGTTACTGAACCGAGCCACTCCGACGCACCGCTGTACGCACGGGACAACGCCAACTCGTTGGGGCCGGCGAACCGCTCTGCTAGACGCGTACACTTTGTCGCGAGGGCGGTTCGCCGCAGATTCCGGAACGCACTTGCAAGGACGTTCCTCGGGGTTTTGCAGGGGTCCGCGAGGGACGGACCGTACACTGACGCAACACCACGCAACTTCAACGCAACAGGCTGAAACCGAGACGCAACACTAGTCGCAACCACACGTGCACCACCCGATGCAGCATGCTTGCCTGCATCCGCGCCGATGCGCTTGACGCCACTGGCGAAAAGCACTGCGGACGGTACGCGCGGCGGCTTGGAGGTACGCTGGGACTGGACCAACTCGACACTCTCCTCGCAGCTGCCTTTTACTCGATGTTCACGTCGTGTTCCGCGAACATCGCCAATAGACCGTTGCATTGTGGCGACGCCTTGGCACAATCGCGAGTTATTCAAGGATTTTTGATTGACACTGCCTTTAGCAACACGACTCGCACCTTATGAACGGCGGCGAGCGGAAATTCCGGCGCGCATCGAAACGGCGCACAGCAACAGCGACAGCACGGCGTTCCAGCCTGCGAACGACAACCCCAGGAACTGCCACGGCGCCTCGTCGCAGCGGATCACCCGCGTGCGCTCGAGATCCTTCAACAACCCGCCGGCATTGGTGGAAATCGAGACTGATGGCGCCACGCAGGTGCTTGGGCCCGGCCAGAATTTCCATTCCGCGCCCGCGTGATAGATGGCGAGGCCAACATTGGCGAGAAACATGAGGCCCACGACAAAAAAGATCAGCCGCGCGGCCTCGTGAAACTCGGCGGTATCGAGCACCAGGGCTGCGAACAGCAGCGGAATGGCCGCGTAATAGGCATAGCGCTGCATCAGGCAGAGCGGGCATGGCGGGTAGCCGCCGAGGTGCTCAAAGGCAAGCGCAGCAAGGATAATCGCCGTGCTGAGCAGCAACGCCAGCGCTCCCGAGCGATAGGCCGGCGCGTTGACAGCGGGAAGAGAGCGAATGGTCATTTGCGACCTATGCCTGTCCGATCAGAACAGGAACCTGATAGCCACGAAGCCGCCGACCAGCAAAATCACGAACACGGTAGTGACGAGGCTCAGCCGCTTCTCGATGAACTCGCGGACGGGCTCACCGAACCAGTACAGCAGTCCGGCTACGAGATAGAATCGCATGGCGCGGGCCACGATGCTCGCGAGCACGAACGCGACCAGGTTCATGCCGAATGCGCCCGCAGCGATGGTCAGCACCTTGTAGGGAAACGGCGTCATTCCCTTGATGATGAGGATCCAGACGCCCCACTCGTTGAACAGCTTGGCTGCGTCCTGAAACTTGTCGCCGTAGCCGTAGAGGCTGAGGACAGGCTGGCCGATCAGCTCGAACAGGAAATAGCCAATGGCATAGCCGGCAAGGCCGCCGATGACGGAGCCAATCGTGCAGATGGTGGCGTAGGTCCAGGCCTTGAGTTGCTGCGCCAGCACCATCGGCACCAGCATCACGTCCGGCGGGATGGGAAACACCGAGCTTTCGATGAAGGAGACCCAGAACAGCGCCTGCGGGGCCTTCTGGTGGCCCGCCAAGCGCATCATCCAGTCATAGGTCCGCCGCAGCATGCGGGCGTGGATACGGTGCCGGCACCCCAAAGTCCATCGGACACCCTGTTGCAGCCCAAAGCAAAAAGGGCCGGCACTCAGGCCGGCCCATTTGGCGCCGCGGGGGAGGGCGATGGGACGCAGAATTGCAGGGGTTGGTCGCACCCATTAGCCGTGGGGCTTTGGCGCAGCTCCCAGCGGTTGGGGAAGTTCATCGCTCGCACGGCTCTTGAAGATGCCCTCCAGCAACCGCCACATCGCCTGCGAGCGCTCGTGATGAGCGCGGCGGGTGATCTCAGCGATCCGCTCCGGCGTGATCTCCGTGCCGTAGTATGTCGGTGATGTGCTCATTTTATTTTTCCTCAGCCATGATCATCTCAACGAGGAAAAGATATGCTAGTGAAGTAGCGCTTACAAACGAAGCTTCCTCACTCTGAGACTTAGAAAAACTAATTCATGTCGCAACCCTTGCCGCCCCTGAATGCCTTGCGAGCCTTCGAGGCCACGGCCCGTCATGCCAGCTTCACGCGGGCCGCGGCCGAGTTGCATGTGACGCCAGCGGCGCTCAGCCATCAGATCCGCGGCCTGGAAGACTTCCTCGGGCACAAGCTGTTTCACCGCAAAGCGCGATCCATCGCGCTCACCACGGCCGGCGAGCTGATTTACCCCGGCCTGCACGCGGCTTTTGCTCAGGTGCGCCGCACTGTCGACCTGCTGGATCAGGGGCGCGACGACCGGGTGCTGGTGGTCAGCGCGCCGCCCGGCTTCACCGCCAAATGGCTGGCCCCGCGCCTCTACCGTTTCCTCATGGCCAATCCCGAGATCGATGCGCGCATCTCGGCCTCGCAGGCTTATGCCAACTTCACCAGTGACGGCATCGACGTCGCCATCCGTAACGGACGGGAGCCGTTTCCAGGCCTGCATGCGCAGCGGCTCCTGGACGTGCGCATGCTGCCCGTGCTGAGCCCCAGGCTGGCGGCCGAGAACGGAGGCGTGTCCAGGCCCGAGGATCTGCGCCGCGTGCCACTCATTCACGACGACTCGCTTGCCACGCTGTCGGGCTGGGTGCGCTGGCCGGATTGGCTGCAGGCCGCGGGCGTCGAGGGCATGGATGTGAGTCGCGGCCTACGCTTCAACAGCGCCGATCATGCGATCGAGGCCACCGTCGAGGGCGCGGGCGTGCTGCTGGCGCACAAGGCGCTGGTGCTCGATGACCTGCGCACGGGGCGGCTGGTGGCGCCCTTCGAACTCGAGCTGGCGGCCGATCGCGCGTTTTATCTCGTCTGCCCGCTGGGCCACGAGAAACGGCCGAAGATCGCCGCGTTCACGACCTGGATCATCGAGGAGGCCGAGCGCGTACGCAATGCGATTTAGGCGGCAGGGCCGTGTATCCGGTCGCGCGTTGACGCTCGATCGCACGCGGTTATGATGCGCGCGGCATAAGCCCCAGTGGCGGAATTGGTAGACGCACGAGACTCAAAATCTCGCGTCCGCAAGGACGTGCCCGTTCGAGTTGGGCCTGGGGCACCATCTACAAAATCGACGACTGATTTCCCTCACTTTTTCGCCTCCAATTTCCTCACCTTTGGTCTCTGCACCTTGTTG
>CAWIYZ010000010.1:0-276094 GCA_963840425.1 uncultured Alphaproteobacteria bacterium
CACCGGCGCGGTGGCGAGATGACGCCGAGCCTCGTCCATCCGCTCTTCCAGCGCTTGCGCCGATTGGGCGGTGGCCAGCTCTTGCCGCAGCGCCAGCACGCGGGCACAGGCCGTGTGACTTCGGGCAGCGTCAGCTCGGTGCAGGCCTGTGTTCGTTTCCAAATCGGAGCCGGGACGAGTTGGCTGGCGAGTTCGGCCTCGATGACCGCTGGCGGCCGGGATCGTTCGACCAGCGCGAGCTGCTCACCGGCGCGGCGGATGGTCGTCGTCCACCCGTCGATGGTCTTGCTGGTGGCGGCATGCATGGCGGCGGTATGCTCTCGCGTCGCCAGTGCAAAACCGGCCGCCGATGCCAATGACCACGTCAAGCAGACGATGCCAAATACCGCGCCGAGGCATGCCAGAAAGCGCTGGCGTTTCTGCCAGAGCTTGATCACGACCAGGACGCTGTGCACTTTATGACGTCGGCGGCCACGCTTGCGATGGCATAGAGGGCCTTCTCTTCGGGCGAGCTGGCGAGAGTCAGGCCGAAATGAAGATTGGCCGCCATCGTGACGGCGAGTGCGATTGCCACGCCGTAGCAGGCGACCTTGAGCACGATGCCGTTGTCGCCTGTGAGTCCGTTCTCGCGGAGCTGTGCCATGAGTAGGTCTGATCCAAATGATCGGAACGCTACTCACGGGTTGCGGCCACTACGACACTGCGCCTGTCCCCGAGTTCTGATGCATATGCGTGATTCAAGATATAGCCCGGACGAGCATGTGGCTTCGCCTCGTGACCGTATTTTTCGAATGGCACTGAATTGGTACAATGGCCCAAAGCGGACCAAAACGATCGGAAGTATCCCATGGCCTTCGTCTCTACCCAGGTCGCCTGCAAGACACTCGGCGTGCACGGAGCACGCTTCGGCGCTGGGCCAAGGCTGGTCTGATCCGGTGCTACCGCGCATCGGAGGCCGGTCACCGTCACTACGACGTGGACGAGTTGATCGAGCGTCAGCGGGCGCGATGCCACGGCTTGTACCGCTTCTGCGTAGCTTTTTGTACGTGTTGCGAAAGTGCGAAGGAACCGGCCAGTGCCCGCACCGACGGGCTCTGGTAACGGACTGAAGTTTCGCTGACCGGTGGCATCCGGTCGAGATCGAGCTTTGGACCGTCCAGGCCGCAAGGCGCGGCGGACGGCTTCGTTTGGACACTCGAATAGTAGCCGATTCCGGCTACTTTCGAAAGATTCTTCAAGCCCGACAGCGCCAAGGCGGCACTGATTGCGATCAGTGCCTGGACGAGGGCTGGAGACATGTCTACAGGCCGCTACGGGCCTTCCGCAGAAGACATAGCAAAGTCTTTGCATGGCCGACGCACCGGCACAGGCTGGCAGTGCCGGTGTCCGGCGCATGACGATCAGAACCCCAGTCTCTCTCTCCCGGAGGAAGATGGAAAACTACTGTGGTTTTGCCACGCCGGTTGCTCTCAGGAGGACGTGCGCAACGGGTTTGCACGTCTCGGGCTATGGCACTCGAAACCGAATGGGCGCGCCAATGGCTATGGGCATGCCAACGGCGACGGACGCCAACAGCCCAGGACAGAGCGGCCTGCGAAGGTTGTCGCCACCTACCCCTATGTAAACGAGCTAGGCGAACTGCTGTTTGAAGTCCTTCGCTACGATCCCAAAGCCTTTTCACAGCGCCGGGCGGATGGCACCTGGAATGTGCAGGGTGTGCCGGTGGTGCCCTACAGGTTGCCGGAAGTGATCGAAGCAATCGGCGGTGGGCACACCATATTCGTGTGCGAGGGCGAGAAGGACTGCGACAACCTCGCCAAGCTGGGCATAATCGCAACCTGCAATGCTGGCGGCGCGGGCAAATGGCGAGGCGAGCACGCGGCATTTCTGAAAGACGCCGATGTCATCATCATCCCCGACAACGACCAGCGAGGCCGCGATCACGCCGAGCAGGTCGCAAGCTCGCTACAGGGCATAGCGCGAAGCGCGTGCGCGTCCTTGAGCTGCCCGACCTGCCCGAAAAGGAGGATGTCTCTTGGTGGCTAGAGAATGGCGGCGGTACCGCTGATCAGCTGTGGGAGCTAGTCCAGCAGGCCCCAGATTGGCAGCCCAAGCAAGAACAGGCCAATCAGGACGCATGGCAGGCCGATTGCCTGAAGGATCACAGAGGCGCGCTACTAGCCAACTTGGCAAATGCGCTGGCTGCGTTGCGCTGCCACCCCGCCATCTCTGAATGCTTCGGCTATGACGAGATGCTGCGAGCGCCTGTGCTCCTCAAACCGCTGCCGGACACGAAGGCAGCACCGCACGTTGTCCGACTGGTCACTGACGCTGACGTAAGCAGAACTCAGGAGTGGATGCAGCACGCCGGGCTTAGTCGCATCGGCAAGGAAACAACCCATCAAGCCGTCGAGGCTCGTGCCCATGAGTGTTCGTTCCACCCCGTACGAAACTACCTCAACGGTGTGCAGTGGGATGGCGAGCGGCGTCTTACAACATGGCTGCATCGATATCTGGGTGCTGAGCAGACGCCGTACACGGAAGCCATCGGGCTCATGTTCCTCATTGCAATGGTGGCTCGCATTCTTGAGCCCGGTTGCAAGGCGGATTACATGCTGGTTCTGGAGGGGCCGCAATCGGCCATGAAATCCACGGCATGCGGCGTCCTTGGCGGTGCGTTACTTTTCCGACGCGTTGCCCGATGTCACGACCGGCAAGGAGGCATCGCAACACCTCGCAGGCAAATGGTTGATCGAAATCGCCGAGATGAGTGCGATGGGGCGCGCCGAGAGTGCAGCCCTGAAGGCCTTCATCACGCGCACGACCGAGCGCTACAGGCCGAGCTACGGTCGCAAAGAGGTGATCGAGCCACGTCAGTGTCTGTTCATCGGGACGACCAATAAGACCACGTATCTGAAGGACGAAACCGGCGGCCGCCGCTTCTGGCCTCTCAAGGTCGGCACGATTGACATTCCGGCTCTGGCTCATGATCGCGACCAGCTGTTTGCCGAAGCCGTGCAACTCCATCGAGCTGGCCAGCGCTGGTGGCCGGACGCTGCATTCGAGCGAGATCACATCCAGGGCGAACAGGAGGACCGCTACGAGACAGACCCCTGGGAGGAACCCATTGCGGCGTGGTTGCCGGGCCATGAGCAGGTCACCGTGCACAAGGTCGCCACAGGCGCGTTGTCGAAGGACGACCGGCAACATCGGCACGGCGGATCGCAACCGCATCACCGGCATCTTGGAGCGCCTCGGGTGGACACGCGGGGAAGCGAACAGCCAAGGGCCGACCATTCGTAAGGCCGGGCTATCAGCCGAAAAATGGGAATGACGCATGACGCACATGACGCACTTTCTAATAGAGGGCAATGCGCGCGCGCATATAGGGGTCTATGGAAATGTCGGTCACGTGCGTCACGTGCGTCAGCGGTGGATGAAAACGAAAGGGTCCCCCTTGGCCTCGAAGTCAATCTGCCAAGAGGCCACCATGCAAACTCCTACTATGGCGACGAGCGGTGCCCTAAGGGGTAGGCGATGTGGCAGAATCGGGACCCAGCCACTAGGGCAGGCCGATGACAGCGGCCCCGATAGCGGCGAACGCCGCCACCACCGCAGCCGATAGCCCCCACCACTTAAAGGAAGCCTGCCGCCTCTCCTGCGCCATTTCGGATGGCGTCACCCCATCCCATGTCTGCATCCTGGGCGGCACGCCGATGCCGGCATAGTAGAGCAGGATCGCCGCAGCTAGCGCGGCCACTGCAGCGATGACCGTGAGCCAGCCGGCATCGCCATCATTTTTCCTCCCCATCTCGTAGACGACCGTCACTGTCGGCATGTCTATGGATCGAGCCCCATCCAATGTGAATGAGCGGGTTTTGCCGCCTTCGACCAGAGGCGTGCCGACAGTGGATCATGCGGCGTGCTGTAACTGGCCAGCCTCATCGGGGTATCAACATGCGTGCAGCAATCGCCGCCTTGATGCAGGCGGCAGCCATGGCGTGGATGAGGATCGGCTTGCCGGGCGGTCGGAAGCAAGCTCGATGTCATCATGCTGCCGAAGGTAGAAGGGCCTTGGGGCGCGCAGGCTTGCGCGGGCCGGAGATTATCAGGATAGAGAACAGCAACGCCGATGCGCGCGCCATCAACTTGGCAGCGGACGCGAAAAGGCGCGCCAACGCCACCGCTCTGGGCACCCAGCCCTGCTCCCATTGCGACAGAGAACATAGTCGGCGTTCGTTGCGGGGTGGGAATCATGGGGACGGCACGCATAGAGATGCTGTGAAGCTTTGATGCTTCCCACTTACCAGCAACTGGCTGATTTGACAGAGAACAGGCACCTGGGCCTGGGGCACCAAATATCGAACCGAGGGTCTGGAGCGCTCGAAGCGGACCAGCTGTCGCGGAGAAAACGCACTGACTGGTATCCACAACGAATCGGCATATCCACAGCGCGCGGCGCGGCAACGAGAAACCCCACGGCCGGGGAAGGACCGTGGGGCTCTGTGTGAGCATGCCTATCGGGGGAGGGGCATGTTCGAAGTCGACGGGGACGGGGGGGGGGGCGCCGCGCCGACCTTGTGTAATCGTAGAACACCGCGCCCGTGCCGGTCATTCCTGGTGTCTGTGTATTTTGCTAGGGGGGCCGCCCGAGCTTCGAGATCTTTCCGTGGGAAAGACCCTTTGATACCCCCACGGCCTGGAGGGAGTGGCGACCGTGGGGGTACTCTCCGGTGCGTCTGGAGCAGTGTCAAAGGAGGCAACATCTGCCCCACACCAGGAACACCGGCGCTGATCCTGTTGTTCCCCGACTGAGCATAATGAGCGGACACGTGTCCTGACTTTTTTTGATTTTTTGGGGGTCGGCCCAGGGGTGGAACCTGAGTTTCAACGTTCTGCTGATGGTGCGGGCAAGGATCTGGACCCGTCGCCAGCCTTAACAGGAAGTTAAGGGGGAAAGTACCCATGCGCCGGGTGCATGGCTCCTCTTCGATCAGAATACCAAAGCCCTTGGGTTCTCACCTAGCGGGTCTGCGCCTCGCCCGCGAGGCTTGCCGCGAGCATGATCAGCACGTCCTCGCGGAAGGCTGCGCGCGAGGCGTCGCGGCTGTAGAACATATGGCCGCCGGGATAGGTGACCTGAACGAGCCGGCGCGCGTCGCCATAGGCAGGGAGTTGATCCAGCACCAGCGTGCTCGCGAAATAGGGCGTGACGAGATCGGTGTAACCGTGCACGACGAGCGTTCTCAGTCTCGCATCGAGCGCCAGCGCCGCTTTCAAGTCCGACACCGCTTCGGGCGGTGACGGCGAGTTGCCGTACTGCCAGTTGCTGCCGACCTCTCCGTTCGCCAGCAGATATCGTGCCTCTGGGCGCCAGGCGAGCTTGGTAGCATAGAGATCGAGCATCGCACCTGTCAGGGGCGCACGCAGCGCGGTCACAAACGGGTCCTCGGCACGCGCGTTCGGAGCGCTTGGCTCGGGATTGAGGCCCTTCACCGTGGCATCGTAGGCGCTCGCAACCTGTCCACCGAACTCGTTGGCCTCGCGGCGATAGCCGTAGCTGTCGAGCCTGCCGCCATACTTCTGCACAGTCGCGGCAGGCAGTGCAGTCAAAGTCGTCACTCGCTTGATGACCCGGCCGACGGCAGCCGTGTCGCGCGGGCCGCGCAGCAGATCCGTCAGGTACTCTCCGCGCGCGTAGTCCTCCGCCTCGCGCATCAGAGCCGGCGACGGCGTCTTGCCGCGTGTCTCCAGGGCTGCAGCCGACAGCGACGGTAGCAATGCTACAGTGTTGAGCGGCAGATGCCGATGTCCACGCAGGAACCCGTAGTCGAGGACGGGAGACACCAGCACGAGCAGGTTCATGCCGACGCCATAGTTGTTCTGCAGCGCGTGCGCGATCTTGGGAACACGGAAGCCGCCATAGCTTTCGCCGACGAGAAGCTTCGGCGATGTGTGCCGCCCGGTCTTGGTGAGCCATTGGGACATGAAGCTGGCGATCGAATCTACATCGCCGGCAATCGACCAGTAATGCTTCCGCAGGTCCTGGCGGCTGTTGGTTTGTTTGGCGACCGATTGTTTGCCCTTCCTCGCGCCGGGTTGCGTTTCGCTCGTTTCCTCCTCCGCCACATCGTTTTCGAAGCGGCTGTATCCCGTGCCCACCGGATCGATCATGACGAGGTCGGAAAAGTCGAGCCAGGTGTCGGTATTCGGCATGGCTATGCCGGGCGCCGATGGCCGCGCACTGTCGCCCTCGAGCGGCAGGCGCCAGGGGCCGAGCGTACCCAGATGCAGCCAGGCCGACGATGATCCTGGTCCGCCATTGAACGCGAACGCGACCGGACGCGTGCGGCTGTCGACGCCCATGAGCGTGTACGACACGTAGGCCATCCGGGCCTGGACGCGGCCATCGGCGTTCATCAACGGAATGGAGCCAGCCGTAGCTTCGAGCTGCAGCGTGCGTCCCGGCAGGTCGAGGGTGTGGCGGGTGACCGAGTCGGCCGGAAGACTTGGCTTCGCGGCAACGGCACTCTTGGCCCCATCGTTCTTGCGCGCCGCGCCTTCAGCCTGCGCTTCCGTTTTTGCAGGCGAAGATTGATCGCGGGACGGAGCCGGACTTTCCGCCTGTATCGGCGCTGGCTGCTCGGCGGCCTCAGATTTCTCGGAAGCCTTAAATTCCTCGGAGGGCTGAGGCTGCAACGATGGCGCACGCGCGTCGCTCGCCTCCGCCTGCTCGGCCTCGGGTCGCGGGGCTGGCTCTTGCGCGACAGCACAGGTGGCAATGCCCGCGGCCAGCAGGACCACAAGCGGCAGCAGACATAGCCTGAGCAGGCGCATCAACGCAGGGTCCTCCTCCAACGCGCAATATCTGGCCGACAACACCCACAATCAATGAAAGCAAGCAAATGTGATGTATGCGCGGCAGTCTGCGCGGTCCCGCAGACAGTCGGTCCACGAATGGGTCGAGAGGTTAATTCAGCGCAATCAGGCGCGCCTTGTCGGTCATGACGTACATGCGGCCGCCGGCGACCACCGGGGCGATATAGATCGGTGCGCCGAGATCCTGTTGGCCCTCGACCTTGCCGGTCGAAGCGTTGACACCGACGAGCTGGCCCTTGTTGGATGTGAGCCACAACTTGCCGCCGGCCAGCACGGGACCTGACCAGGTGGCGCTCGCAAGTGTTGTAGACCACGCGACCTTGCCTGTCCGGCGGTTGATGGCCAGCAGCTGAGCCCCGGTATCGACCACGAAGACGTAGTCACCCGCCACATAGGGCGCCTGGATACCCGGCACGTTGAGCGACCACAAACGCTCTCCGCTGCGTGCCGCGGTGGCAACCATGCGGCCGGCATGACCGACGGCGTACACGGTGCCGCCGTCGATCACCGGTCGCGCCGCGTCGCTCATCGAGCTCAGCGAGGAGGCGGTGCGCGTCCGCGCAAGCGAATCGGTCCAGGCTGGCTGTCCATCGGAGGTTCGCAACGCGACGACCTCACCGGAAGGGTAAGGCACCACGACGACATCGCCGTCGATTGCGGGACTTGCATTCGAGAGAATGCTCGCACGTTCGGGCAGACCGCGATGGTTCCACACCTCCTGACCGTCAACCGCGGAGAGCGCATAGACGACGCCGTCAGAAGTGACGACGACGACTTTGCCGTTGGCAGCCGTCGGCGAGGCTCGGATGGGGGAACCCGAATTCTTTTCCCACACCTTCTTGCCGTTGCCGGCGTCGAGAGCCACGACCCACCCGAAGCCCGACGCGGCGAAGATACGGCCGCCGTCGGCAGCGAGCCCACCGCCGAAGCCCTTGTAGGCTTTTTCACCGGCCGGCGTCAGCGATGTACGCCAGGCCGACGAGCCCGACGATGAGAATGCGGTAACCCGTCCCTCGGTATCGAGGGTGAAAACCTTGCCTTCGGCGACAATTGGACTGGCAGTCAGACGGCCATAGGAGGTTGAGCCTGTCCCGGCATCGGCAGTCCAGGCTGTACGCACGGCGGCGCCGAGCGCGAGATGTCCCGGTGCGTTGTTGGCACCGCCGCCAGGCTGCGACCAGGCATCGTTCGCGCGCGGGGCGGGCAAAGCGACCTGCTGCTCGACAGACCCTGTCTCCATCCCAACCTTGCTCTCAGCCAGCTGTACGGGAATACGCTTGCCGGGCAATGGTGCTTGTTTTTCTGCAAACGGATTGAGATCGGAGAGCCGCGGCAAGCTCGGACCGTCCGAGCAGCCGGCAAGCGCAGCAGCCCACATGCAGGCTGCCAAGCTGATCGCGATTCCCCTTCGCATCCGCTCCGGGTCTCCCTATTCTTTCTTTGCCGGCGCTTGCGGCGCCTTCGTGCTCGACTGCTCGGATGCAGTGTCCTTGGACGTCTGTGCTTCGGTCAACACACTCAGCATTAGCTGCGTCCGCTCCACCATCGACGGCGGCGTCGCCTTGTCGCCGAGCAGGCGCTCGAACTCCTTGCGCGCCTCGTCGAACCTCCCGGCCTTGTAGGCGGCAAGCCCCAACAGCTCGCGCGCCGACGCCCGCCACGGATTGCGATCATTGGCTAGATCGTTGAGCCAATTCTGCATCTGCGTCCAGTCAGCGGTGTCGAGGCTCAACATGGCGACCTGCAGAGCGGCATAGTCGCGCAGCAGAATATCCGACGCGCCATGCGCGACGGCTTCGTAGGCGGCGATAGCCTCGGACGTCTTGCCCGCCTTGGCCGCAGTGGCCGCCAGCCGCAACTGGGCGAGCGTGGCGTAACCAGAGGACGAGCCTTTGGCGAGATCCTCGAAGGCCTTCTGCGCCTCCTCGGCCTTGGCGCTCGCCGTCAGGCGAGCCGCCGCCTCGTAGCGTGCGCCGGAAGCCTCGGCAGTCGTGATGCGATCGTACTCGCGATACTTGTAACCCGCGATTGCGAGCACCAGCAGCACAGCGGCAGCCACTGCATAGGTGCCGTAGCGCTGCCACAGGCGCAGAAACTGCTCGCGCCGCAGGTCCTCCTCGACTTCACGGATGAAGGTATCCGTGCGATCTGCCATCAGGCATCGTCCTTTCAGGATGTCCGCATCGCCGTGAACGGGCAGCAGGACCCACGATGCAGCATCCTATACAGGTCGCCGCGCAGCCTTGCCACCGGCACGAAGGCCGGCGCGCATTTGGAATCTTGTCTGAACACGGTTTTCGGCTTTTTCGTGGCCCTTTCCAAAATGTTAGGCCTCGACTGCTAGGCCATGAGAGGCACGCCGATCAACGCTGCGTGTCCCCATCTGACGAAAATACCGTAGACGATCAGTCCAAGCACGAGCGCGAGGATGTCATTGCGGCCCGGCCCGGACTTGAGATGCACGAGCCCCGCTGCCTCGCGTTGCTTCAACGTGATGCGGTCGTACACCGCCCATGCGAGCAATCCACCGAATACGAGGAGAGAGGCCACGTCGCCGCGCACGAGCAGGTGCGCCAACGCCCAGAATTTCACAGCCGTGATCATCGGGTGACGAACAGCAGCGCTGAGGCGTCCGGGCAGATAGGCCGCAAAAAGCAGCGGGAATACCGGCAGCATCAGCAGCATGGTGATATGCCGCCCCCAATACGGCGGCGACCACAGCACGGGGTTCTTGCCCGGCATGAGCTGCGCTTTGTGGTAGCCGAATACGATCAAGGCAAAGCCTGCCAGCGCGATCAGCGAATAGACGCCCTTGTAAGGGCCCTCGCCCATGCGGGCCGCCAGACCGCGTCTGAATTCGGTTTGTGTTGTGACGAGATGCACCCCCAAAAACAGCGCTAGTCCGATAATGAGCGGAAGCATGTGTCACTCCGTCTGCGCCGTAGCTACACGACATAACGTCATGCACAAATTCTGTGAACAATGGTCTGCACGCTTAGCAAATCTCTTGCAAGTACCGCTTGTGCAACGGCTTGATGACGCGCGTTGATCTTGTTTTCGTTTGTACGGCATGGGCTTGCTGTGTAACGTGCCTCGCGGCTTCGAGGGAGGCTGCGCCCATGACAAAGCAAAAAATGACTGCGTGGCAAAACTGATCAAGTCCGGCGGGGATCGCTTGCGTTCTCGAGATGTCTGGATTGACGTTGCGGCAGGATTGAGCCGTGGAATGCCGCGCGAATCCGGATCTTTCCGTAGCTTCACGGGGAGGGGTTGATGGCGTCGCCGCTCGGAAGATCGACACCTCGCGACGGCAGCGGCGTGAATGGTAGCGGCCGCAGCGCGTCGTCGCTTACTTCGATACCTCAGACGCTCTCGGAAAAGCTCGAGCAGGAGCTCGGGCACGACGGACTGTCACGCCGCCTGACCGCAGTGGACTCCCGACAGATGCGCCGTCAGGCCGTTCTGGCCCCTTCTGGGGCTTCTGCCACCAATTCGCCTCAAGCATCTGGTCCGCATGGTTTTTACCTCGATGCAGACGAGGATGGCGAGGAGCGAATGCCGATCCTCTCGACCTGGAGAGAACCGCTGGCCGCCACCCAGGCCGGATGGCTTGCACGGCAAGTGAAGGCTGCGCTTTTGGGCCTGGTCCTGGGGCTGGTCGCCGTCATTCCGTCGGTACTCTGGCTTACCGGCCGGTTCGACGCCCAAGTTGCCGGTCTGCAGCCCTTCTCGGTTCCCGACGTGTCTCACGGCCGTTCGAGCACCGATCGCGCGGCCGCTGCCCGCAGTGATGCGCCAGCGCGCATCATCACACCGGCGCCGGTGGAGCGACCCACCGTTTCGATAGCGAGCGAGAAGGTCGATGCAGCCGAAGCAGTGGAAGAGCTGCTCAGTCGCGCGCAGGGTTTCATTACCGACGGCAATATGGCGCGGGCGCGCGAAATCTTGAGCGACAGTGCGCTCGCCAACAATCCGAAGGCAGCGTTCGCGCTGGCAGAGACCTTCGATCCCAACATTCTCGCAGCGACCGGTGCGCAGGGCGCCAGAGCTGAAGTCGAACGCGCGCGCATGCTTTACAGCAAGGCGCTGGCAGGCGGCGTCATTGCCGCCAAGCGTCGGCTCGACGCCTTGAACTGAGACAGAGTCCGACACGACTGAGCGCTCAAGCGCCAAGCGGTGCCGTCGTGGCCTCGAGCCAAGGTCTGTCCACGACCAGATGCGGTGCGATCACGGCGCGTACGCGTGCGTGGTAGGCATCGAGCCACGCGATCTCGGCCGGGCTCATCAGCTTGGGCTCGATCAGCCGGCGATCTATCGGCACCAGGGTCAGGGTCTCGAAGCCCATCATCTTGCGCTCGCCGCCGGGCACTGCCTCGAGATCGGTGACGAGCAGCAGATTCTCGATGCGGATGCCGTAGCCCCCAGGCTTGTAGTAGCCCGGCTCGTTGGACACGATCATACCCGGCTCCAACGGCACCTGAGAGCGCTTGGAGATCGATTGCGGACCCTCGTGCACCGACAGATAGCTGCCGACGCCGTGGCCGGTACCGTGGTCGAAATCGAGCCCGTGCTGCCACAACGCCTGGCGCGCGAAGGCGTCGATCTGGACGCCCGCGGTACCCTTCGGGAAACGCGCGGTAGCCACAGCAATGTGCCCCTTGAGCACCAGCGTGAAGCGCTCGCGCATCTCCGCCGTCGGGCGCCCGATGGCGATAGTGCGGGTGACGTCAGTGGTGCCGTCCTGGTATTGCGCGCCGGAGTCTACCAGAAACAGCTCGCCGGACTTGAGCTTGCGATTGGTGGCGGAGGTGACGCGGTAGTGCACGATGGCGCCGTTGGGGCCCGCGCCGGAAATAGTGTCGAAGCTGATCTCCTTGAGCACCTGCGTCTCGGCGCGCAGCGCCTCCAACCGTTTGACGGCCTCGATCTCATCGACACGGCCGGCTGGAGCCTCGCGGTCGAGCCAGGCCAAATAGCGCGCCATGGCGACGCCGTCGCGCTCGTGTGCTGCCCGCGTGCCCTTGATCTCGGCGCTGTTCTTGCGCGCCTTGGGCAGCAGGCACGGATCGGGAGCATCGACGATTGTGTGCTTGGAGGCGCCCAGCCGCAGCCGGAACCAATGGGCGGCCGTTGCGCCATCCAGGCGTACGCGCCGGCCCGCCTTCTTCAGCACGTCGATGCGCTCTTTGAGGTCGGCGGGCTCGTGCAGCCTGGCGATGCCGCTCAGATATTTGCGGACATCGCTGGCAAGCTTGCGCTTGTCGATGAAGAGCTCAGGCTTGGCACGGGCATGCAGGATGGCGAAGGCGAGCGCGGTCGGGTTGTGCTGGATGTCGGAGCCACGAATGTTGAGCAGCCAGGCGATCGAGTTGGGCAACGTCAGCACGGCCGCGTCCTCACCGGCGGAGGTGAGCGTTTGCTGCAGGTCGGCGATCTTCTCCTCGGCGCTCTTGCCCGCGAATTTCATCGGCTGGATGGTGACGGCGCCTAGCGGAGGCGCAGGGCGCACCCGGCCCCACACCGCGTCAACCGGATTGCGGCTCAGGGGTTTGAGCCGGATGCCCTTCTTCTCCAGCACCTCCTTCATACGCACCGCCCAAGCGGAGGTGTGTAGCCAGGGGTCGAACCCGGCCACCGCACCTGAACGCAGCTTGCTCGCCAGCCAAGCGTGTGGCTCGGCCTGCGGCACCTCGAGGATTTCGAAGGTTCCCTTGTCGATCTGGGTAGCTGCCTGCAGCACGTAGCGTCCGTCTACGAACAGCGCGGCGGCGTGGGCGCTGACGACCGCAAGTCCCGCCGAGCCGGAGAAACCCGTCAGCCATTTCAGCCTCTCGGCTGAGGGCGGTACATACTCGCCCATGTGCTCGTCGGCTCGCGGAACGAAGACGGCATCGAGGCCCGACCCGGCCAGCCGCTGGCGCAACCGCGCCACTCTTTCAGTGCCCAGCGCAGGGTCAGCCGGGGTCGAGAAGTCCTGAAACATGGCCTGCGCTGGTCTCCGATCAGTGCTGTGGGTCAGATGCTCGTCAGCCTACCGTCGAATTGCAACTGCACTCTTTTATGACATTGAAATGACATTGAAATAGCCATGCATTAGATGCATTGCTGCGGTGCAAAATGCTAGCTGGCGCGCCTCCGATTTCGACTTAAGTTGGGTGGGTGGCGACGGACCGAGATTCGGGCTGCCGCCGTAACCACAACCCCTAGAGGGGAGAACGATCATGAGCACGAATTCCACAGTCCTCGATTTCGATACGGCTGTCGATACGCAGAAGCCTGGGTTCTTCCAGCGCGCCTTCGACCGCCTGATCCAGGCGCGTGTCGCGCATGGCGAGGCGCATGTTCGCGCCTACCTGAACGGCCTCAGCGATGAGCGTCTGGCCGATCTCGGCTTCTCGCCGGATCGTATCAAGGCCATCCGCGCGAAGGACGGCGCGGCCAACAGCTACTGGCTGTAGCTCGCCGGCGAAGGGACGGGCGGCGCCGCAGCAACAGCGTTGTCCAGCCTTCTCGCTTTACACTCCCGGTTCGGACAAACCCGGCGGCCATATAGGCCGCCGCAACTTTATCCGCTTCCCGATCCAGCAGACCCGACAGGATCGCCCAGCCGCGTGGCTGCACGACAGGCGCCAGACGCGGAGCCAGCCGCATCAGCGGCTCAGCGATGATGTTGGCTAGCAAGAGGTCGAAGCCGCCTCGCCGCAGCGGCGCGTGAGAGAGCCCGTCCGCAACCGCAAAGCTGATGCGGCGTCCGAATCGATTGATCCGGGCGTTGGTCCGCGCCACCTCGATCGCGAGCGGGTCGATGTCACAAGCCATGAGCGATGCTGCAGGCAGCGCCCGGGCCGCCGCAAAGGCGAGGATGCCCGAGCCGCAACCGAGATCCAGCACGTGGTTGAACGTGTTTGATCGCACAAGCCGCGCCAGAGCAATCAGGCAACCTTGTGTGCTCGCATGATGCGCCGTGCCGAAGGCTTCATTGGCGTCGATCTCGATCGCCCACCGCCTGCGATGCGCAGCATGCCGGTCGTGACTGCCGTGCACCAGGAACGGTCCCACGGCCACGGGCGGCAGCGCGGCCTGGCTGATAGCCACCCAGTTGGCGTCAGGCACCGTCTCGAGCGCAATTCTTCCCACCCATCCTGGAACCAGCGTGCGGCACGCATTGGCAAGCTGCTCGACGTCGGGCGTTTGCGCATAGTAGGCCTCGACGACCCAGCCATCCGTACCGGCGGCGCGAAAATGCGAGACGGCAAGTGGCAGCGGCTCCAGCTTCGCGAGCAGTTCGCTCAGTTTGCCGGCAAGATCGGCCTCGCCGATCGAGAGCGAAAGCTTGGTCAGAGGCATGCGATCAGGCGGCTACCCCGTCGGGCTCCTTGTCGAACTCGATGCCTTCGCCCCGGGTCTGGTCGGGCAGCTCATCGAGGTACTTGTCCCATTTCACGTCGATGTGCTTGGCCGCAGCCGCCGGCGGAAGCGTGCGCAGCACGCCGTTCTCCTCGGTGACGAGGCCGTCGGCGATCAGACGGCGTAGAGCATCTTCCAGATCGAAGTCTACCTCCACCCCGAAGCCATTGAGCAGGTATTGCTCGATGGCGCGGTCGACATCCTTGAGGTCACTGCGTTTGACGGCTTCCTTGGCGAGCACGCTGTAGAGCAGCATCTCCTCCTTGATATCCTCTTCGGCGGCGCGGTCCGCCAGTAGCGTCATGACCCCACGGTTATCGCCCATGGCATGAAAGTAAAGATTCTGCGCCATGGTCACCATGTAGCGGTTGCGCTGGTTGAGGAAGTTCGAGGCCTGGCGTGCGGCGACGCCGCACAGACCGGCAAACGCAGTGACAAGCGCAATGGGGTTGGTTGCAATAGCGATCTTGCCCACCGTGCCCACCACGCCCATGCCGAGCCCGCCGCCGGCGGACACGCCGAGCTTGATCTTGTCGAACAGCCGGAAGCGCACCTTGGTGTTGGGAAACACCATCTCCATGTCGGAGCGCGGCATGTTCTTGAACAGCTTGAGGTACAGGTAGTCGCTCTTGATCTGCGGCGGCAGCATGCCGCGCAGGCGTTTGACGATTTTCTCAGCTTTCTCGCGGTCGCAATCCTCCAGCTTCATCACGTCGCGGATGCGCTCCTCGTCCGGCTTCAGCTTGAAGACGATGCACAGTCGCTGGAACACCGGCAGCTCGAACACCTCTTTCCTCAAGTACAAGGTGCGCAGGCTGCGGCGGCTTTCGGAGCGCTTGGTGGCGCCGCGATAGTAGATCATCAGCTCGTCGAAGGCAGACAGATCCACGTGCAGGTCGAGACCGTAGTGGCTGTCCTTGGTGAGGATCAGCTCGACGCGGTCGGGATTGACGCGGATGAAGTTGGCCTGCTCCAGGAGCTCGCTTACCTGCGTGACGAGCCGCTTCTGCATGGCTTCACGCTCGGCCGCGCTGAACCTGCGCGTGATGAGCAGGTCGCTGTCGGGGCTGAACGGCTCGTAGGTCTGCTCGAGCTCGAGGAGACGCGCGCCATAGGTCTGCTGACGCCAGTAGTCGAGGTAGCGGAAGAAGCGCCGGGCCTCGCCGGCCTGCTGGCCCGGCCAGGCGTGCTGACGCGTCAGGCGCTCCATGAGTGCCTGGCGCGTGACCGGAATGAACTTCTCGCGCTTGTCCTGACGGTCGAAGATCTCCGCCATGACATCGGCAGCAGCGCCGTCGCCCACTTGCGCACTCCTCCGGCCAGCACCCGGTGCCGCCGTCGAGGAACGGGCCACTGCCACATCCACGGAAGCCATGATCCCCCTCCCGCTGTCCCAAACACGCGATTTCTAGGCCCGATCAGCCAATGATGTCGAGTGTGGCATGACACTCGATCGGGAATTGGGCAGCACACAGCTCAAGACCCGCTGCTGCTCAACCGGAACAGGTTTCCAAATCATGGAACCGGCGCTAGAGCAGGATCGCTTAGGATTGAATCGCTTTTCCAATCGAGGGACATCTCGGCCGAAGCGTGAATCCTGCTCTACATCCAAAGTTCAGAGGGCGATTCACGTCCCACATGGAAGCAGAAGTGCTTCCATGTGACACGATCGCGCTCTAGCCACGCTGCACGAAGCTGTCCACCACGCGTTTGCGGCCGGCGGTCTCGAAGTCGATGGTGAGCTTATTGCCGTCGACGCCGGTGACGGTGCCGTAGCCGAACCGCTGGTGCATGACCCGGTCACCGACGCTGAAAGCAGAAGCACGTCCGGTCGACGCTGCCACCAGCTCGCCATCCAACGTCAGCGGCGATCTGCGAGGCGGAGTCGTCTGCTGCTTCCATTGCTGCTGGGCGCGCTGCCAGCCAGGCGTCGCGTAGGAGCTGCCGAATGCCGTCTCGGCCTCATCGAAGCGGCTCGGCCCGAACGGGTTGCGCCGGCCGAAGCCACCACTATCGGTAAAGTTGGCGTAGGCGCCGCCGAACGGGCTTTTCGCTTCCACGACCGCGATATGGTCTTCGGGCAGCTCGTCGACGAAGCGCGAGGGGGTGGCCGACTGGTAAAGGCCGCGGTTCCTGCGGTTCTGGGCGAAGGAGACCTTGGCCCGTCGGCGCGCGCGCGTAAGGCCGACATAGGCGAGCCGTCGCTCCTCCTCCAGACCCGCCAGCCCGCTCTCGTCAAGCGAACGCTGATGGGGAAAAAGGCCTTCCTCCCAGCCCGGCAGAAACACGGTGTCGAACTCCAGCCCTTTGGCCGCGTGCAGGGTCATGAGCGAGACGCGGTCGCCGTCATCGGCCTCATCCGTATCCATGACCAGGGAGACATGCTCCAGGAAGCCCTGCAGGCTCTCGAACTCGTGCATGAAGCGCACGAGCTCCTTCAGGTTCTCCAGCCTTGATTGCGCTTGCGGGCTCTTGTCCGCTTGCCACATGGCCGTGTAGCCCGACTCGTCCAGGATCAGCTCGGCCAGCTCAGTGTGCTGCATGCCTTCCAGGCAGCCTCGCCAACGGTCGAAGGCCGCGACCAGATCCGAGAGCGACTTGCGCGCCCGCGGCTTCAACTCGTCGGTCTCGACGATCTCGCGCGCAGCCTGGAATAGCGGAACGCCGCGGGCGCGGGCAAGCGCATGGATCTCCTTCACCGTCGTGTCTCCGAGCCCCCGCTTGGGCACATTGACGATGCGCTCGAACTTGAGGTCATTGGCCGGATTGAGCGTAACGTCCAGGTAGGCGATGGCGTCCTTGATCTCCTGGCGCTCATAGAAGCGCGGGCCACCGATGACTCGATAGGGCAACCCCAGCGTGACGAAACGGTCTTCGAAGGCACGCATCTGGAACGCGGCGCGCACCAGGATGGCAACACTGCTCAACCTGTTGCCAGCCTTTTGCAGCGTCTCGATATCGGTGCCGATGCTGCGCGCCTCTTCCTCGTCGTCCCAAACGCCGATAACGGTGACTTTTTCACCGGCATCGCCATCGTTGAAAAGCGTCTTGCCCAGCCGATCTTTGTTGTGCGCGATGAGGCCGGAGGCTGCGGCGAGAATGTGGCCGGTGGAGCGATAGTTGCGCTCGAGGCGGATCACCGCGGCGCCCGGGAAATCGGCCTCGAAGCGCAGGATGTTGTCGACCTCGGCGCCACGCCAGCCGTAGATCGACTGGTCGTCGTCGCCGACGCAGCACAGGTTGGGCGAGCCCTGCGCCAGCAGCCGCAGCCACAGGTACTGAGCGACGTTGGTGTCCTGGTACTCGTCCACCAGGATGAAGCGGAAGCGCCGGTGATAGTCCTGCAGGATGTCGGGCCGCGACGTGAAGAGACGCAGGCATTCGAGCAGGAGGTCGCCAAAATCGGCGGCGTTCAGCTCCTTCAGGCGCTGCTGGTAGGCGCCATAGAGTTTCGCCCCCTTGCCGTTGCCGAAGGCGAAGCTCTCCCCTTCCGGCACCTTGTTTGGTGTCAGTCCACGGTTCTTCCAGCTGTCGATCAGCGCCGCGAGCTGGCGCGCGGGCCAGCGGTCCTTGTCGAGGCCTTCGACCTCGATCACCTGCTTGATGAGCCGAATCTGGTCGTCGGTGTCGAGAATGGTGAAGCCGGGCTTCAATCCGACGAGCTCGGCATGACGGCGCAGGATCCTGACGCCGATCGAGTGGAAAGTGCCGAGCCACGGCATACCCTCGACCGCGCCGCCGATCAGGCCGCCGATGCGCTCCTTCATCTCCCGTGCCGCCTTGTTCGTGAAGGTCACGGCAAGCACCTGGGAGGGAAAAGCCCGGCGGCTGGCGAGGATATGTGCGATGCGCGTGGTCAGCACGCGAGTCTTGCCGGTTCCGGCACCGGCCAGCACCAGCACAGGGCCGTCGAGCGTCTCCACGGCGCGGCGCTGCTCGGGATTGAGGCCCGCCATGTAAGGCGGCTGGGCACTCTGGAGTGCGCGCTGCGAGGCGGGCGGCTTCGGATCGGCCGGCGCCTCGGGAAGATCGAACGGCGGCTCCTCGGCCGCCTCGGGCACGTCGAGGCTGGCGGTTTGCTTTCGATTCGCTGGCATCACCTGCAACTATAGCATGGATGGAAGGGCGACAATCCGGCGGGTGCCGAGGTCCACAGCCTGGGACATGGGCCTGCCCTCAATGGCGCGCTAGTGTGATGATCGAGAAATTCGCCGGTATTCACGGCAGGTCCGTGGAGCGAATTTCTCGATCTAAATCACACTAGAAGCATTGGCTTGCTAGTGTCCTTTCGATCGCGAAGTTCGTTCAAAGTTCGCCGCCAAGTCCGGCGAACTTCGCGATCGGGACCCTAGCTCGTTTTCCGGTCCCGTATCGGGGCAACTTGGTCTAGCTTGAAGCGATAGGTTTTCAGTGGGAGGACAGCGTTCATGGAACTGGTCATGAAGGGGCGCAATGCCCTCGTCACGGGGGCGAGCCTCGGCATCGGCTTTGCGATTTCCCAAAAATTCGCGCTGGCAGGCGCCAATGTGGCGATGGTCGCGCGCCGCGCCGAGACGCTCGAGGCATCCCGCCGCGCGATCGAGCAGAAGGCGTCGACCAAGATCGTCGCTATTGCCGGCGATGTCAGCAAGGCGGAGGACTGCAACCGAGCCTTCGAGACGGCTGTCAAAACGCTGGGCTCGGTCGACGTGATCGTCAACAATGCGGGCACGTCGCAAACCGCAAAGTTTGAAAGCATTACAGACGAGATCTGGCAGGCCGATATCGATCTGAAGCTGTTTGCCGCAATCCGCCTCATTCGCCTTGCGTTTCCGGGCATGCGGGAGCGGCGCTTTGGCCGCATCATTAACGTTCTCAATATTGGAGCCAAGGCACCGGAGGGAGGTCGCGCGCCGACCGCCGTCTCAAGGGCCGCAGGCATGGCGCTCACCAAGGTGCTGGCAGGGGAAGGCGCGCCACACAACATCCTGGTCAATGCGCTTCTGGTCGGGCGCATCGAGAGCGATCAGTGGGTGCAGCGACATGCGCGCGAAGGCAAGAACACATCGCTCGACGGCTACTACGCGGAGATGGGCAAGCAGATTCCGCTCGGCCGCATCGGCACCGCCGACGAGTTCGCGGGCATGGCGTTGTTTCTGGCGTCCCAGGCCGGCTCCTACATCACCGGCACGGCCATCAACATCGACGGCGGGCTCTGTCCGGTGGTGTAATCGAGTTGGATGGGCAAGGATTGTTCCATCCGCAAAATTGACCGCAATTAAGTGTCCTAATAGGTGTCCAAAGTCGTGCCGAACTGTGCGATAAGGTCCGCCTTGCGGAGGAAGGCTTGAAGGCGGAGCGCCGGAACCGCAAACGAGGCTGGGTTCCCGGCCGGCGCTCCATGGGCTTTTGCGACGGCGCCGTGTCTCAGATACCGTAAACGGACGAGACAGAGCTGCCACCCATCCGCTACGCGGCGCAGGAGGGCCATGAGCAGAGTTCTGATCCTGATCGGCGCTGTGATCGCCTGCGCGCTGACGGCCCTCATAGTCGTTCCCAGGTTCGTCGACTGGAATCACTATCGCGGGGTGTTCGAGGCGGAGGCATCTCGGTTGCTGGGCCGCGAGGTCAGCGTGCGCGGCGAGGTCAACCTGCGGCTCCTGCCCACGCCTTACATGCAGTTTGACGAGATCCGCATTGCCGACAGGCAGGGCGACGGGCGGGCGCCGATCTTCAAGGCTGATGGGTTTACGGTCTGGCTGGCCCCGGGCCCGTTGTTCAGGGGTGCATTAGAAGCCAGCCGGGTCGAGCTCAACCGGCCGGTGCTGACGCTCGTGACGGAGCGATCGGGCGGCGGCAACTGGGCAAGCCTGGGCGAGAGCCGAGCACGGCCCGCGTTCGCCCCGAGCAGCATCACACTGCATGCCGTGCATATCGCGGATGGCGCCGTCGTCGTTCAAACACCCGAGGGCGACGATCGCACGCGCTTCGAGATTGCGACGGGGGAATTCTCGGCAGCGGCACTGGAGGGACCTTACAAGCTGCAGGCTGTGCTCAAGCCCACTGACCGCTGGGGCGCGCGCGAGATCAGGCTTTCCACGGCCAAGCCGGAGGCAGATGGCAGCATACGCTTCAAAGGTACTCTGCGCACGGCCGACGGCAGCGAGACCTATGCACTCGACGGACAGCTCTCCGATTTGACTGGCCGCAGCCGTGTTGTGGGCGAGCTGACCGCTACCTTGCCGTTGCCAACCGCATCCAAAGATGCCCGGTCGTCGGGTGCTTCCGCATCGCCCAGCGCCGGAAACCATCACGGCTTCGACTTGAGGGCAACGCTCAACGCCGACATGGCGGGACTGGCACTGGCGGATGTCGCATTATCGTTTGACAACGATGGGCATCCACAGCTGATCACAGGCGAGGCGCGCCTTGCCTGGCAGGACGCCTCCTCGCTCATCCGCCTCGAGTCGCGCTGGCTCGATCTCGATCGCATCGCCGGCCGGGATGCGAACACCGCGCCACTGCGCCTGCTGGCGCAGCTGGCGGTCGGCCTGGACAAGCTGATGCCGGCCACGGGACGTACGGACGCGACATTCGCGCTCGATCAGGCGACCCTGGGTGGCGACGTGGTGAGCGGCCTGCGGCTGGAGATCGCCAAGGAAGGCGGTGCGCTCAAGCTCAAAGGTCTCCGCGCCAGTTTGCCGGCGGGCACTCGGCTGGATGTCGCGGGCGCTCTCACGCGCGAGGAGCAGGACATCGCTTTCGACGGCGACGTGACGGTGCGCGGAGCCAGCCTCAATCGTTTTCTTGCGTGGGCCCGGCGCGGGCAGGATCTGCCCGAGTTCAGGCAGGACGGCAGCTTCACGATGCGCGGCAAGGTGAGCCTGGGTGCCAACCGCTTCGCCGGGCGGGACATGATCCTTCAGCTCGCCGGCAATACGTTGTCGGCGAACGCGAGCTGGTCCGGGCAGGGCAAGCGGCAGCTTGCCGTTTCCATCGACGGGCCTGAGCTCGATATCGGCCCACTGCTGGGCAGCGATCTGCGGCTTCCTGCTATCGCGGACATGCTGTTGCAGCGGGGGCCCGCCGATGCAATCGCGCCGGCGCGCAACGCCTCCGCTCCTCCTGCATCACAGCTCGAGTCGATGGTGCAGATACGCGTTGGGCATCTGGTGGCGGGGCCGATCAGCCTGCGCGACGTGGTGGCCGACGTCGCCATCGATCAGGACGGCCTGAAGGTTCCGGTGCTCAAGTTTGCCTCGGACGACGGTTTCTCCGCTGAGTTCAGCGGGGCGGTTGCGGGCCTAGGTGGCAACAGTCCGAAAGGGAGCATCGGCGGCCAAATTTCGGCCGCGCGCGGCCCTGGGGTTAGCCGCCTTGCCGAGATCCTGGGTGTGCCTGCTGCACTGCGGCCTTCGGTCCGGCGTGCCGATGCGCTGGGACCGCTGCGGCTTGCCGGCACGCTCACGGTCGGCGCGCGCGGCTCCCCTGCGCTCGACTTGGCTATCGACGGCATGCTCGGTGACAGCCGTTTGACCGGTCGGGCGCTGCTGGAGAGTTTACGCTCATCCTGGCGCGAACAGCGTGTCGATGTGACGGCATCGCTGGACGGCCAGGAGTTGTCTACGCTGCTGGCCCAGGTGCTGCCCGAGACGCTCGCCGGCACTGCCGAGACAAGCGCGCGCACGCCGGCGCGGGCCATGCTCAAGGCCGTCGGCGTACCGGCACGCAATCTTGTTTCGCTCGTGACGCTCGACGCGGCCGGCCTGAGCGGCGACTATCGCGGTAGGCTCGTGATCGATGAGACGGGCATCGTTGCTGGCGAGGGTGAGACCCGCGTGACAGCCGATGATCTTGGCCGGGCCACGGCTCTCCTGGGTTTGACTTCGCGCACTGGGCTCGAGGGCATATCTGCTCAGGCGCGTTTCAACACGATCCTCGACAGGGGCAGCCTCAAGATCGAGACGACGCAAGTGACGTTGGGAAGTGCCGAGGTCGGTGGCCAGCTCGAAATCGCGCTACGCGGAGAGCGGCCGCGCATCAGCGGGCGTGTGCGCACCAATGAGATCAGCATGCCGCGTCTCGTTGCAATCGCAGCACCTGGACCGGCCGGTGGGCAAGTGTCCCAGGGGAGTACAGCGGATGGCATGTCGCCCTGGCCGGACACTGCGTTCGATCTGCGTGGCCTTGCCGATTTCGACGCCGATATTCGGATCGAGTCCCCAATCGTCAGACTGGCACCCGACATCACGGTCGCGGATGCGACGCTGGAAACTCAGGTTGCAGCCGGCCGGGCAAGCATCAAGCTCGTCAACGCACGTGGGCTGGCTGGCAAGGTAGCAGGGCGAATGACGATCGGCAGGATTCCGGCTGGCGTCAGCCTGGAAGGCGAGGCGAGGCTGATGAATGCGGCGCTCGAGGCCTTCGTATCCGGGGATCGTCCAGCAGCAACCGGAGAATTCTCACTCGAGCTCAATTTCTCCAGTCTGGCGCTCAGCCCGCGCGGATTGATAGCGGCCATGCGCGGCAAGGGCACCATGACGCTCGGCGACGCGCACCTCTATCGTATGGGACCTGGAGCCGTCAATTCGGCTGCGCTGGGAGCGCTTGCGGTGCCGAGCGAGGGGCTTGCCACCGAGCTTCGGCGCCGCCTACGCGAAGGCCTTGCAATCGGCGCCCAGACGCTTGGGCCGCGCCGGCTCGGCCTAGAGCTTACCGACGGCGCGGTTCGGTTTGAGCCGCTGGCCCTGGAGACGTCCGAGGGACGCGTGACAGCCAACACAACAGTGGATCTCGAGGCGCTGAAATTCGACAGCGAATGGCGCATCGATCCGAAGCCGCTGGTGTCGCGCCCTATTCCCGGCAAAGGCGCCCTGCCAGGCATCTCGCTGGTGTATGTGGGACCACTGTCGCGTCTCGGCGCCGTCGAGCCGAGGCTGCAATCGGATGCGCTGGAGCGCGATCTGGGCGTGCGAAAGATGGAAGGCTACGTCGACGAGCTCGAGCGCGTGCGTCGGCAAGATGAAGAGAGCCTGCGCCGGGAAGCAGAGCGCCTGCGCAGCCTGGAGCTGGAACGTCAGCGCCTGGAGCTCGAGCGCCAGAATTTGCTCCGCCGTAGTGCCATCGAATCACCTGCACCATTGTCAGCGGCGGCCGGCGGCTTGGTTCCCAATTTGGGGACGGGAACTGCTGCGCCGGTGGAGGCCTCGCAACCCGACGCAGGCCAATCAGGAAGCAACACCGAGAACAGAAAGTCTCCGCCGCCAATCCGGCAACAGCCCCCGACGCCGGGACAAGTGTTCCGCTATTTCGGCGACACACGTCCATAGCTCGCACGATAGTAGTCGAGCAGCCATACTCTGACTGCGCTCGACAGCCCTGCTCCGTCGCGGCCCGAGTCGATGCGGGCGACGAGCTGCGTCAGAGAGAGACCTTCGCGGGCCGCCACGTCCTTCAGCGCCGTCCAGAACTCCGTTTCCAGCGAGATGGACGTGCGGTGGCCAGCAATGTTGAACGACCGCTTGACCGGGCGATGCATCGGCGCGAGGTCTCACGCCTGCTCGGGCGTTTCACGCTTTGCCGCGTCGAGCCTCCTGACGACGAGCGCCTTCTCGGCGGCATCCTTCCGGCGCTCGATCTTGCTGCGCCCATGCTTGGCGCGGTTCGCCTCCGCAAGCTTCTCCTTTTCGGAGCGCGCCCTCTGCTTGCGCGCGGAGCGAAGATTGACCACGTCACCCATGCTGCGCCTCAATCCGGGCCGATCATCTTCTCCGGCTGCACGATGGCTTCGAATTCGGCCTCCGTGACGTAGCCGCCGCCGACCGCCTCCTGGCGCAGCGTCGTACCGTTCTTGTGCGCGGTCTTGGCGATCTTGGCGGCGTTGTCGTAGCCGATCTTGGGTGCCAGCGCCGTCACCAGCATGAGCGAGCGCTCGAGCGACGCCTTGATGTTGTCCGCACGCGCCTCGATGCCGACGACGCAATTGTCGGTGAAGGAGGTCACGGCATCGGACAGCAGCTGCGCCGACTGCAGGAAGTTGTAGGCCATCACTGGATTGAAGACATTGAGCTCGAAGTGGCCCTGGCTGCCGGCGAACGTGATCGCCGCGTGATTGCCGAACACCTGGACGCACACCATCGTCAGCGCCTCGCACTGCGTCGGGTTCACCTTACCCGGCATGATCGAGGAGCCCGGCTCGTTCTCCGGCAGTGAAAGCTCACCGAGACCGGAGCGCGGACCGCTGCCGAGGAAGCGGATGTCGTTGGCGATTTTGAACAGCGATGCGGCAACCGTGTTGATGGCACCGTGGCTCATGACCATGGCGTCGTGGGCGGCGAGCGCCTCGAACTTGTTCGGCGCCGAGGTGAACGGCAAGCCCGTAATCGCGGCAATGCGCTCGGCCACCTTCTCGGCGAACCCCTTGGGTGCGTTGAGACCGGTGCCGACGGCCGTGCCGCCCTGCGCGAGCTGCATGAGATCCGGCAGCGTCGAACTCGATGCGGGCAATGCCGTTCTCTATCTGCTTGGCATAGCCCGAGAACTCCTGCCCGAGCGTCAATGGCGTGGCGTCCTGAGTATGCGTGCGGCCGATCTTGATGAGGCTGGCCCATTCCTTCGCTTTGGCATCGAGCGCCCGGTGCAAATGGCGGAGCGCCGGCAGCAAGCGGTGCCAGATCTCCTCCGCGCAGGCGATGTGCATAGCCGTCGGGTAGGTGTCGTTGGACGACTGGCTCATGTTGACGTGGTCGTTCGGGTGCACGGGCTTCTTGGAACCCACGGTGCCGCCCAGCATCTCGATGGCGCGGTTCGAGATCACCTCGTTGGCGTTCATATTCGATTGCGTACCCGACCCCGTCTGCCACACGGCCAGCGGGAAATGCTCGTCGAGCTTGCCATCGACGACCTCCTGCGCTGCCGCCATGATGGTCTGGCCGATCTTCGGCTCGAGGCGCCCGAGTGCCATGTTCACTTCCGCCGAGGCGCACTTGACGATGCCCAGCGCACGAACAATGGACTTGGGTTGCTTCTCCCAGCCAATCTTGAAGTTTCCGAGCGAGCGCTGTGCCTGGGCGCCCCAGTACCTGTCGGAGGCGACCTCGATGGGGCCGAAGGTGTCGGTTTCGGTGCGAACGGCGCTCATGCTCGTGACCCTCGGACTTTGCCAATGGGGTGCGTAGCGCTCCGTATCACAAGTCGCTCCGGACTGGCCAGAGCGCACACTATTTAGACCACATTGGCGAGGGGCTCGCCGCGCTCGAGGCGGCGGATGTTGCCGGCCACGGTCTCCTGCCTTCGGCGGATCATGCCGGTCGTCCAGCCGGACATGTGCGGCGTCATCACGACATTGTCCAGCTGATGGAACGGCTGTCTGGAAGGCAGCGGCGCCGGCTCTGCCGCTGTCGGATAGACGTACCAGGTATCGATGATGGCACCACCGATGCGGCGCTCGTGGAGCGCGTGATAGAGGGCAGCTTCGTCTATGACAGGACCGCGCCCGACATTGACGATCACGCCATCCGGGCGCATGGCGGCGAGCTCGGCCGCACCGACCAGGCGGCGCGTCTCGGGCAACAGCGGCAGCGAAACGACAATCGCGTCGGCCGACGCCATGAAGGCCGCCAGCGCGTCGAGACCAAAACTCCGATCGACCAGCGGCGATGGCGCCACCGGGCTGCGGTTGGCGACGGTCACGCGCATGCCGAAGGCCTTGGCGCGCGCCGCAATCGCCTTGCCGATATGGCCGAAGCCCAGCAGGCCCACGGTGGTATCGCCCAATTCACGGCGTAGCGAAGTAGAGTTGCCCGCACCCTGTGTCCACCGTCCCTGGCGCAACTCGCGGTCGGCCGTCACCAGGGGCACGAACCGTGTAAGTAACGCTGCCATGACATATTCAGCGATGGCGCTCTCATGGCCGAAGCAGTTGCAGAGCGGCACCGAGATGGGAAGGCATGCGCGGTCGATGCCGTCCGTTCCCGCCGCGGGCGCGTGGTAGAGCCGCAAACGCTCCGGCCGCGGCATCGAGGCGTCGAGCTTGATGCCAATGATAACGTCCGCGGTTGCGAACGCATGCCGCTCGGCCGGATCGCGCAGTGCATCCGAAACGACACTGATATCATGTGCGTGATCGAGCAGGGCGGCGAACCCCTGCTCGAAGGTGCTGGCGTTGGTGCCGTGGAAAACGATCTTCATGCGAGCAATCGGCGCGCTCGCCTACTTTACCGATGAGAAGGACGTCGGCTGCAGGAACGAGTTGACGACCTTGGCTACGATGGGACCGTCCTTTTCCGTCTCGGCCCGGGCGCTGATCCAGTTGGGATCGGCTTGGAAGACATTCCACTTCTTCTCGCGGTCGGCCATGCTCTCCCACTGCAGCAGATAGTAGAGGGCCTGGTTGGAATCGCCGACGAGCACGGTCCAGAAGCCGGCCTGCTTGATGCCGTGCTTCTCCCACAGCTTCAGCGTGATGGTGTCGAAGCGTTTGAGCAGGTTCGGCAGCCGGCCGGGAACGCAGTAGTAGACACGCAGCTCGTACATCATTTGCAGCTTCCTCCGTTACATCGACTTGGATGATTAAATCGTGACGACGTGTGCCCTTAGACCTGGGCAGCCTCTCCGCCCTTGGGTCCCCAGAATACGACCCAGACGCCGAAATCGTCACTGAAATCGACGAACCGGTGCACGTAGCCGGCCGGCACGAAGATGGCGTCGCCGGGGCCGAACGATCGGCGCACCAGATCTGCCTCGCTGGGCCCTGAAACCACAGCGCCGCGTCCGGCTGCGACGACATAAATCTCGTCCTGATCGTGGGGCGTCTGCGGATCAACGGGGCGTGGCGCATAATATCGCAGCGTCATGCTGCCATGGCGCATCAAAAGCGCCGAGCGCGCCCCCTCCGGGATTGGCGCCGTCCGGGCCGAGGCGAGACTTACAACCCAGTCCTGCATGCTCTTGCTCCCGAGCATCATGAGCCAGACTGTAGGCGGCGCGGCGCCAAGCTGCAAATGCCTGTACACCTCTGACCGGTGAACCAAAGTCCGGCAAATTTAACGATCAGAGTACAGAATTCGAATCGAGATAACGCCGCCCCTGTAGGGGTTGGTGTGGCGCCGCACCCGAACAGAGTTCGCCATGGATCTAATCGCCCTGGTTCTCGCCCTGATCGCCTTGTTTGGCTGGCGCGCTGCACGTCAGCAACTCGACGCTATGCGCAAGCGGCTCGAGGCCAGCGAGGCCGGTGTCGAGGAGTTGCAGCGTGAGGTTGCTGCCTTGCGTCGCGGGGCCGGACCTGTTCAGACGAGCCCCGACCTGCCTGCCCAACCCGAGCGCGAAGCGCCGCGCCAGGTGGAGATGGCACACGAGCCGATGCAGCAGGTGCCGCCGGAAGATGCGCCGGATGCGATCCCCGATCAGGCTGCCGGGCCGAGCGTGCCCCCCGTCGCCCACGCAGCCGACGGAGATGCGCGACCGACGACCTCGCTCGAGGAGCGCATGGGCACCCGCTGGGCCGTCTGGGTCGGCGGGCTCGCACTCGGTTTGGGCGGGCTGCTGCTGGTGCGCTACTCCATCGAGCAGGGCTGGTTCGGCCCCGGTGCGCGCATCGTATTGGGTGCACTGTTCGCTTCAGCGCTGATCGCGGCCGGTGAATGGTTCCGGCGCACGGAAGCCCGGTTGCCGGTGGAGACCATTCCCACTGCGCATATTCCGAGCGTGCTGACGGCGGCCGGCACCGTTGCCGCGTTCGGCACGATCTACGCCGCACATGCGCTCTATGACTTTATCGGGCCGGGGCTGACGTTCGTCCTGCTTGGTGTGGTCGGCATCGGCACCATGCTGGCGGCGGCCCTGCATGGTCCCGCGCTGGCCGGTCTTGGTTTGGCAGGCTCGTACGTCGCGCCGATGCTGGTGTCGTCGGATAAGCCCAATCCGTGGCCGGTGGTGATCTATCTGGCTGTCGTGGCCGCATCGGCCTTCGGCCTGGCGCGTTTGCGGCGCTGGCTGTGGCTGGCAGCTCTTGCCGTGGCCGGTGCCTTCCTGTGGGGCTTTGTTTTCCTCGACCAGATGGTTCCGGGCGACGGCGATTGGACGCTCGCCGGCTATGCGCACGTGCTCATTCAGCTCGCGCTGGCCTCTCTGTTCATCGCCATCGAGCCGCATTTGGGTATCCGCGACGAGGATGCCCAGCCCGATGCAGTCGCCGCGGTAGCGCTGGGTGTGCTCGCCGCGCTCGCGGCCGCCATGCTGGCCAACAGCCGCTACGGATTGGGGGCGCTGGTTCCCTTCACCGTTGCCGTAGTTGCGATCCTATCGGCGACGGCATGGGTCAGCGCACCGGCAAGCATCGCTGCGCCGCTGGCGGGCGTCGCGGCGCTCACTGCTGTTACCGTATGGCCGGGGCTCGCCGAGCCGCCGCCGGTGACTCAGCTCGCGCCGGCGGTAGCGGGCGCCCTGCGCCTGCCCGAGAATGTCACGAGCTACCTGTTCTTCGCGGCACTGCTGTCGCTCGGTATCACTGCGGTGGCGGCCTATCGGCTGTGGCTCGGCCGTACGCTCGCGGTGTCCAGCGCGGGTCTCTATGCGCTGGCTGCCACGGTCACGCCGCTGCTGGCGCTGGTGCTCGCCTATCTGCGTGTAACGCAGTTCGACACGTCCATTCCGTTCGCTTTTGCGGGCGCTGTGCTCGGCGGCATCTTCGTGCTGGCCGCCGAGCGTTTCCTGGCGCGTGAGCGAGAGATCCCTTCGCCAGCAGCGATGCTGGCCACGGGCGCTTTTGCCGCCGCGGCCATTGCGGCGCTGAGCTTTGCTCTGGTTGCCATCCTTTCACGCGGTTACTTGACGGTTGCCTTCGCGTTGGCTGCCCTTGGCACCGCCTTTGTTGCCACGCGGCGCGATATTCCGCTGCTGCGCTATGCCGTGACGGGGCTGGGCGTCGTCGTGCTCGGACGCGTGGCTTGGGACCCGGTCATCATGGGAGCCGACGTCGGAAGCACGCCGATCTTCAACTGGCTGCTGCTCGGCTATGGCGTTCCGGCGGTCGCGTTCGCCACTGCAGCGACCATCCTGCGCACGCGCGCCGAGGACCTGGCGGTGAGATTGTGCGAATCTTTAGCCGTGCTGTTCGCAGCACTATTGCTCTACTTCCAGATCCGCCACGCACTGAATGATGGAGATCCGCTCAGGCCTGCGTCAGGTCATGTCGAGATGGGCCTGTTCGCGCTGACCAGTCTGGGTTTCTCCTATGTGCTGACACGGCTGGATGTCGCACGCGCCAACCCAGTGTTTCGCATTGCGTCGCTGATTTTCGGCGTGGTGAGCGCCGGCATCGTGGCGGCCGGACTGCTGGTAGCCGTCAATCCCTTCCTCACACACGACGCTGTGCGCGGCGCCACCATCTTCAGTTCTCTGTTGCTCGCCTACCTGCTGCCGGGTCTCATGGCGGCCCTGATTGCACGGCATGCGCGCGATGTGCGGCCGCGCTGGTACGTGATGGGCGCAACCATTCTCGCAGGGTTGCTGCTGTTCGCCTACGTGACGCTCGAGGTGCGGCATGCCTTCCAGGGCGACAACGTCGGTTTCATGCGATCGACGTCGAGCGCCGAGGTATGGACGTACTCTGCGGCTTGGCTGGTGCTGGGACTCGTCTTCCTCGCCTACGGCATATGGCGCGGCTCGCGCGAGGCGCGCATGGCATCGGCCGCGCTGGTGCTGCTGTCGGTGGCGAAAGTGTTCCTGCTCGACCTGTCGGGATTGACGGGGCTGTGGCGGGCGCTCTCGTTCATCAGCCTGGGCGTCGTGCTCATCGGCATCGGGCTCGCCTACCAGAAACTGGTGTTTGCCAAGCCCGCGGCGTCGCCGACGGCGCCACAGTGAGCTCACTCAGTCGGCGGCTTGATCCAGTTGTAGAGCGCGATGCCGCCGTCGACGGCCAGCGTCGTGCCGGTCACGTAGCGCGAGAAGCGATCAGACAGCAGCGCCACAGCAGGCCCCGCCATGTCCTCGGCATTGCCGGGGCGGCCGAGCGGTATCTTTCCCGCGAAGTCGTGCTGGGCCGCGTTGAACCCGCCACCCGGCACAGCGCCCGGCGCCAGCGCATTGATGCGGATGCCGGAAGGGCCGAGCGCGCGGGCCAATTCGCGCACGACCATGGTCTGCCCAGCCTTGGAAGCCGAATAATGCGGAATGTTGCGCGGCGCGTAAGCGTGCAGCGAGGTGATGAACAGCATGCGGCCCTTAATGCCGCCGCGCTGCATGGCCAGCCCGATCTCGCGCGCCAGAAAGAACCCCGAGCGCACGTTGACGTTGACCATGCCATCCCAGGTCTCCTCGGAAACGGTAAGCGGACTGTCCGTCTCCTTGCGCGGCGGCGAGGCCGAGTGCACGAACATGTCGAGCCGGCGACTGCCGACCTTCGCCAGCAAATCGCGCCAGCCGTCCTTGCCGGACAGGTCCGTGACGATGGTCTCGGCGGTAGCGCCCAGTGCGGCGATGGCATCGCGCGTTGCCTGATTGCGCGTTGGGTCAACGTCTGCGAGCAGCACAGATGCACCTTCACGCGCCAATGCCTCGGCGATAGCGCGGCCGATATTGGAGGCGGAGCCAGTGACGAGCGCTGTCTCGCCCTTGAAAAGACCAATCGGAGTCATTGCAGGCCTCACGCATACAAATGGGGAAGTACCGCACCCGAAGGGGGGACTGACTATTTCTTGCGGAACTGATCGAGGCTCACGACCTTGGAGCTGCCCGGCTGATCAGATTTCGGGGGAGAGTTGGCGGATTTTACCGGTGTCAGCACCGGTTGTGGCTTGGTGGCGGCTGGCCGCTGCGCGGGCGGCGATTTGACCGGAGGCTCTAACGGTGACCCTGGTCCTGCCTCGACCACCTTGTCCGACTTGCGACGAGCCGGACGCTCGCGGCGCTTGTCCAGCCGGTCTGGCCCAGTTCCCCGGGGCGGGCCGCGGCCATCGTTGCGCGCCAGTCCCGACGGCATATCGGACATCGCATCGGTACCGGCCTCGCCACCGAGACGCCGTGAGGCTTCCGACGTGAGCTCGGATTCCTCGAACTGCAGGCCATAGGGGACGCTCGGATCGAAGAACACCTTGACCGCAGCGAAGGGCACCACAAGCCGCTCGGGGATGCTGTCGAACGTCAGCTTCACCTCGAACCGCTCTTCGGAAACCGCCAGGTCCCAGAAGCGGTGCTGCAGCACGATCGTCATTTCCTCGGGATATTTTTCCTTCAGCCGCTTGGAGATGGCGACGCCGGGCGCCTGGGTATTGAAGGCGATATAGAAGTGGTGCTCGCCCGGCAGCCCCGTTTTGGCGACGCGCGTCAGCACGCTGCGCACCACGGTCCGCATCGCGTCCTGTGCAAGCGCTTCGTAATCGATGTCCTGGCCCGAAGTCATTGTGAAGCGTTGGATGGCCCCTGCTACGCTCCACCATATCCGCACTACGGGGATAAAGGGAAGTGGAGGGCTTTCTGTTGCCCGGTGCCCTCCGAACCGCGCCTGACGTTGCTAAACGCCAGGGCTTCAAGTTCAGGCTAATCCAACTGCATTACGCAGCGAGAGCAGCCTCAGCATAGTTGTCGTTGGCAACTATTCTGATTGACCCGATAACGGCGGTATCATGCCGGGCAAAAGCGCGCCCTTTACACCCTCGTCGATCCTATTTCGCCCCCATCAAATGCCGCCGCTCACGCGGATGCACCTGTTCTCAGATGCGCGCCTTGAACCGCATCGCTTGCGATCCTCGGCGGCATTTGGTGGAGGCGCCGGGTACTGCCCCCGGGTCCGATGGGCTTATTACGACGTCCATTTATCGCCATAGCCGGACGAATCCGGCACCCTCAATATATGATGGCGGACGGCATAATGAAAGGTTGCACATCCACAGCGCCCGAACATGCGTCACGTGCGTTGCTTAATGGACGTTCCAGTGGCCATCGTGATTTGTACGGGTTGTATGAGGTCGACAGTCGATGAGTCTTGTGGAATTCGTGAGTGGCCCGCCGCGCTACGCGCCCAACACGCCCTGGCATGCGACCTGGGCGGCGGCTGCTACGTTGCTGATCCTCCTCGCATCCCAGGCGATTGTGACCCTTGTTTTCCCGTTGCTGACGGGGCTCGCAGCACACGATTTGCCCATGCGGCCTGTCGAAGCGGCCGGCACGGATAGCGCCGTTTCGATTCTGATGCTCTGGCTGCTTCTGACGCAGGCGGCCACCGTCAGCTTGGTGCTGGGCGCCGCTAACCTGTTCGGTGGCCGCCCACGCGAGGTGCTGCGGCTGACCGGGCACGGCGTCGGGATGCGCACGCTGGCATATGCGGTCGTGCTGATGGCGGTGGTGCTGGGATCGTTCAACGCACTCGTCTATTGGTTGCGGCCATCCGACATGCTCGACGATCTGCAGCTCTATGCCGGTTTCATTAGATCGGATGCCTGGCTGCTCGCCGGATTGGCCATCGGCATCGGCGCGCCGCTGATGGAGGAGCTGCTTTTTCGGGGCTTCCTGCAATCGGCGCTGGCTCAGAGCCAATTGGGATTCTGGGCAGCGGCAATACTCACGACGGCAGCCTGGACAGTGTTGCACTGGGGCTACTCGGCGGTTGGGCTGCTGGAAGTATTCTTGATCGGCCTGTATTTCTCATGGCTGCTGTGGAAAACCGGGAGCCTGCTGCCGGCCCTGTTCTGCCACGCGCTGTACAATTCCGGGCTGATGCTGGTGCTTCGGTTTGCCGAGCTGCCGGTGAATCAGTAATTTCAGGGCATGCACCAATACCTGGATCTAATGCGCCGGGTGCGCACCGAAGGCGCGAAGAAGTCCGACCGCACTGGTACCGGCACGCTGTCCATCTTCGGACATCAGATGCGGTTCGATCTCGCTGACGGCTTTCCGTTGGTGACGACCAAGAAACTGCACCTCAAATCGATCGTCCACGAGCTGATCTGGTTCCTCGCTGGCGACACCAACACGGCCTACCTCAAGGCCAACGGCGTCTCCATCTGGGATGATTGGGCCGATGAGAATGGTGATCTCGGGCCCGTCTACGGAAAGCAGTGGCGCTCCTGGGCGACGCCCGATGGGCGGACGATCGATCAGGTCAAGGAAGTCGTTGAAACTCTGAAGACGAATCCGGACAACCGCCGCATCATCGTGACGGCCTGGAACCCTGCCGACCTCCCTGACATGGCGCTGGCGCCTTGCCATTGTCTGTTCCAGTTCTACGTGGCCGACGGGCGGCTCTCCTGCCAGCTCTACCAGCGCTCAGCCGATGTGTTCCTCGGCGTGCCTTTCAATATCGCGAGCTATGCGCTGCTCACCATGATGATGGCGCAGGTGACGGGTTTGAAGCCCGGGGAGTTCATACACACGTTCGGCGATGCGCATCTCTATCTGAACCATCTCGAGCAGACAGATTTGCAGCTTTCGCGTACACCGCGCACGCTCCCACATATTGAGATCAATTCAGGAGTGCGGTCGATCTTTGATTTCAGGTACGAGGACTTCACCCTGACCGGCTACGACCCACACCCACACATCAAGGCCGAGGTGGCGGTGTGAGCGGCAAGCCGACTGCGGTTTGCTTCATTGTGGCAGTGGGTGAGAACGGCGTTATCGGCAACGCCGGCGCGCTCCCGTGGCGCCTGTCCACCGACCTGAAGCTGTTTCGTCGGCTCACGCTCGGCAAGCCCGTCATCATGGGTCGCAAAACCTACGAGTCCATCGGCCGACCGCTGGACGGCCGCGACAATATTGTCGTCACGCGCGATCCCGCCTTTGGGGGCGTTGGTCTCATCGTTGTGCAAAGCGTTGATGCAGCGCTCGAACGCGCTCGGGAGCTGGCCGCGGCGCGCAATGCCGACGAGATCGCCGTCATTGGTGGCGCCGAGATTTTCCAGGCGCTGCTGCCACAGGCGGACCGCATCTACCTGACGCGCGTGCATGCGTCGCCGCCGGGCGACACGTTCTTCCCGACGATCGACGCAAGCGCTTGGCATGAAACGTCGCGCGAACGGCTCTTGCACGGATTGAAAGACCAATACGAGGCAACGCTGATCGTGCTCGACCGGGTGGGGCTAAGATAAGTGCACCTCTATCCGTATAAAGCCTGAGCGAATCCGCGCACCCGCAGGAATCCGCTGTCTTGCAGCTGGAATGCGGCTGATGCCGGTGGCATGATCCGATTCGACATTTAGGGCTGATTGCGGGCGGTGACCGCTATAGCTGCACGCACCGAGGCACGTGTCATAGTCCCACGGGGAGACATGTGCTTCTATCGACAACAATGCTGTAGTTGCACGACGGGGAGTTACATTTGGCAGACGGCTTGGCAACGATGCGCGCTGAGAGCGCGCGCGAGTGGGCAAGGCTACTCATCAAGTATCGAGCATCGAGCCTTCCGCGGAGCCTTCTGGAGCTAACGGTCACGCTTGGACCTTTCATACTCCTCTGGATCCTGATGTGGGCCGCGCTCGGTCTTGGCTACTGGGTGAGCGCCATCATCGCGTTGCCGGCCGCCGGCTTTCTGGTGCGCCTGTTTCTGATCCAGCACGATTGCGGTCACGGCAGCTTTTTCTCCGGCCGCCGCACCAACGACTGGGTCGGGCGCGTGCTCGGCATCCTGACCTTGACGCCTTACGATTTCTGGCGGCGCACCCATGCTAGCCACCATGCCGGCTCAGGCAATCTGGATCGTCGTGGGATCGGCGAGATCGTGACCTTGACTGTGCGCGAGTACCAGGCGCTGAGCTGGCGTCGGCGGTTCGGATACTGGCTCTATCGGCATCCGCTGGTCTTGTTCGGCGTGGCCCCCGCCTATCTCTTCATCGTGCGCTACAGATTTCCCGCGGGCCTGTGGCGCGATCACAGAGCTTGGCTGAGCGTCATGGCTAACAATGTGGCGATCGCGCTGGTGATCGTGGCTGTAATAGCGGTTGTCGGTGTCGGCCCGTTCCTGGCCATACAGCTGCCGATGACGTTGCTGGCCTCCACAATCGGTGTCTGGCTTTTCTACGTACAGCATCAGTTCGAGGATACGTTCTGGGCTGCAGCGCCCGCCTGGACCCACCATGAGGCCGCCCTGCACGGCAGCTCGCACTACGATCTGCCCAAGATCCTGCAATGGTTCACCGCCAACATCGGCGTGCACCACGTCCACCATCTGTGCAGCCGTATTCCCTATTACAGGTTGCCGGAAGTGCTGCGCGACCATCCCGAGCTTCACGCGATCGGCCGCATAACACTGGGGCAGAGCTTGCGCTACGCACGTCTCACGCTGTGGGACGAGCAGCAGCAGCGGCTGATATCGTTCCGTGAGCTGCGCCGTAGGGCCTCCTAGCCTGCTGATCCTCCCGCTGTGATCGGAAGGCGACAGGTGTTTGGCAAATAGCACCGCCTCGTCTAGTTACGAAAAGCACGCCTGGGTGGCAGCGCTATAGTAACCTGCAGTGGGTGGTAGCGTATCGGATATGGCGTGGCCTGCGGGCGGTTCGAGCGTATCTGGTGGATTGGATTTCTGGCGTTTATTTTCGCTGGGCTTGGCGAAGCGCACGCGCAAAAATTGCCGGACGTGCCCGGTATAAGCATCGCTCTTCCCAACCTCATCGATCCCAAGATCAAGCTGCCCACCGTTATCAATCCCGACAAGGGTGGCCCGACTGTTCTGTTGCCCACCCTGAATCTGCCGAGCATCAGCTTCCTCGACACCAAGGGACTGCCGCCGAACCTGAACCTGCCCGCCGGCGACCATCTGCTGCTCATCAATCTGCCGGGCATCAGCATCGTTGGCCCCAACCTGCCGGTAGTTTCCGGATTGGGAAACAGCCTGTTGAACCTGCTGCTGAATCAGGTATCAGGCGTCAATCAGCTCCTGGCCAATACCGTCAGCCTCAATCTCCTCAGTCCTATCGATCAGATCATCAACGGCCTCACCTTGGGCGACGGTCCTACGACCAATTCGCCGTCCGCTAGCAACAACGGCTCGGTAAGCCTCGTCGCATTGCCGCTTTCCAATCTCTGGACCTGGAATGCCGTAACCTTCGGGGCAGGTAATCACGGCGGCTACAGCTATCAGGCGAGCTACGGCAATAGTGTCGTGACCGGCTCGACCCTTCCGGTCCACTCCTCCGATTGGTCCATGATGCCAGGCATTCTCCTCGATGCCTCGCCGCTCGTCGGTCTGAAGCGCGGCGCATTTCACATCGGCATCAGCACCGGGGTATCCGAGTCTCAGCTCGATATCCGCGGCGACAGCACGCTGCGCAGCCTTGGCATTACCGATGTAGGCAGCGCCAGCATTCGGGCCTGGTCCGTGGGCGGCTTTGCCCTGCTGACGACACGCGCTTGGTATGCCGGCGCCGCCGCGGGCGGCAGTTGGGGCGAAGCCCAGACAGAGAATAGCGTCCTCGGCACCAAGAGCGACTTCGACGGGTCCAGTCTGACCTCGTCGCTGTTCGTGGGCAGCATCGTGCCATTGCCGCAGGATCTCCGCCTCGATGTGCGCGGCACGCTCGGCTATCACCGCACTCAGGGGGATGCACATCACGATACGCTCGGCATCGCCTACGGCGAGCACGTCCTCGAGCACCTCAGCGGGACCCTGTCGGCCCGCCTCTTCACGGTGATCCCGGCCAGCACCTATACGCTGAGACCCTATGTGCAGGCCGGCGTTACGCATCGCTTCTACTACGCGAATGACGTGAATATTCAGGGCGTCGATTTCTCGTTCGAGGATGCGGACACGAGCCTGTTTGCCGCCGGCGGCATCGATTTGGAAATCAGCGACTGGCTGCAGCTTTCGGCCGGAATTCGCCAGGATCACAGCCCGGACTACGACTACCTGTCGGGGCGTTTCGGCGTTCTGTTGAAGCTGTACTGAGGGGACCTGACGGCCTACAGGCCACCCGCCAACACGTCGGCGGCAATGCGCATCGGCGGTACTTCGCCTGTTTTGGCTGCTTCCTGCCTGTACGCTGCACCTACTGATGCGGCCCTACTGCTCGAGCGAGGCTCGGTCGAGCTTTGCCGTTTCCGGGGAGCGTCGTGCTCCCGGCGCTCGGGCGGTGTGCTCGTAAGCCTCTTACCCGGCTCAGCCGGCGGCACTGGCCGATAGACGACGTTGAGCTGCGCGCTGGTGATGCGGCTGTCCGCGCGCAGACGCTCGATGAGTTCGGCGAATGGCTGTGGGTCAACAGCGCGATAGCTGATAATGCGCAGCCCAACGGCGGACATGACGAGCCGCCTGACGAGTTGCAGCTTGTGGGTTTGTGCGATCTCCTCGTCGAGGCTTTCCAGGTTCGACGCATCGACCGCGACGATGATCAGGTCTTCGTGGGTTTGCTGACCCAGCACGCCGTCGCCGACTGCGGCCACATGCACAGGCATCGTCCCCTGGACATCCGATGCGCTCGCGGACAATCCGAAGGGACAGATTGCATGCGCAATCGCCACGCCAGCTACGAGCGTCAGGCGATACACGAAGCTGAGCGGCAAGCGGTTCGTTGCCCTGAACGTCAACGACTCCCCCCGATGTCTCCTAATCTCTTGTAGTACAAGTCTGTGCCATAATGCCGTGCAACGCAATTATAGTCCGGGCACAGATCGGCGCCATTTGTCGCGGCGTAGGGTGCCTGGCGTCGTGCCGAGAATGCGCCTGAAATGGCGGTGCATGTGGCTCTGATCGGTGAATCCCGTGATGGCCGCCACCTCGGATATGGCATGCCCACGCTCGAGCAGCCGCCGGGCCCGGTCCACACGCGAGCGCAGCAGGAACTGATACGGAGACAGCCCCGTTGTCTTGCGGAATTGGCGGGAGAAGTGCCACTGGCTGAGCCCTAGCTCGGATGAAATGTCGATCAACGATACGCGCGTGCCGCCGTCGGCATTCATCATCTCGATTGCACGCCTCGATTGCTCATAGGTCAGGCGCGACGCGGATCGCGAGTCGTTGTCCCAGAGCACTTCGGTCTTGAAGAGATATCCAGCGAGAATGGTGCCCAACGACGCCAGCAGGAACTCGTCGATGGTCTCGTGGCGCAGCAGCTCCTGCCGTATGCTCAGGCCAACTTGGGACACGAAGGGATCGGGCTTGGTGCGTCGCCCTTGGCGTTCCGCGATGGGGCTGGACGCCTCGATCGCCCGCGTGAGAAACGGCGAGCCAAAGTGAACGACGACCACTTCTCGGGCGCCGCCCCAATCCATGGCGTGCTCTTCGAAACCGGGAATGACGTCGACATGGCCGCAGGCAATGCCGCCGGAGCTCTTATGCTGATAAAGCGGGATGGAAACCTGGATCTGCTCGTGCGCATGGCGGCCCAGCCCCTGGCGTTCTATGCTGGCATGGTAGTAGACGCTGAGGCCGCCCGCGTGACGCTGAAAATGCTTGGCCTGTTGCTTTTCCCGGCCGTTGGTCCCCTCGCGCCTCCTAGCCATCCCTGCCTTTCCTCCGAAGGTGTGCGATTCTGCAGCGCCGCGCCGCGACCACCTGAAGATAGCCCACCGCCCCCGGCGGCTGCGCTCCGCTGGCGAGCGCAAACCAGCTTCCGGCCCCTTGAAGGTTAGCCCAATGGCCCGATACTGCACAGCGCTAAGGAGCGCACTCCGGCACTGCCGGCAGCAAGATCGTACAAGACCTTGCCCTCGGCTGAGCGCATAGCTTGAACAATGTCCGAGCCGACGGCCCGCCGCCGGCTCGGTAGAACGAGCAACGATCTCGACAGGAGGACGACGCCATGACAAGGGGCAGGGGCACCATGCCCACCGGAACGCGAGGTGGTCGAGATGTCGGCCACGGCGTGAACATGGCGCTTCGGGCAAGAGTAGGATCGGCCATACGCCTCGCTTTCGCCTCCGTACTTGCGCTCGCTGTAGCACAGCCGTGCTCCGCCCTGGCGCAAGAGGACCTCGCCGCTATCGAGAAAGCGGCCCGGCAAGAAGGCCCCATGACCTGGTACGTCAGTTTCTACGGCCAGGATCTCGCGGACAAGACGGCTGCGGCCTTCTCCAAGAAGTACGAAGGCCTCACCGTCAAAGCGGTACGGGCGACCACCGGCGGCATCTTCCAACGCTTGAACCAGGACTTGCGTGCAAACAATACGGTGGCGAGCGTCGTCTCGATGAGCGGCATCGGCGACCATTATGGCCTGCTGATGCGCGACAAGCACCTTGCCAGCTATGTGCCGCCCAGCGCATCCAAGATCATCGGCGCCGCCAAGCCGGTCATCGTCGATGGCTACGTCTATCCCTTCGGTGGCGGCCTCATGGCCATGGCCTACAACAACAAGCTCGTCAGCGCAGCGGATGCCCCCAAGAGCTGGGCCGACATGGCCGACCCGAAGTGGAAAGGAAAGCTCGCGGTCGGCCATCCGGGGTTCAGCGGCTTCGACGCAGCTCTCGTGGCCTGGCTGTCCAAGGAGAAAGGCTGGGACTATTTCAAGGCCGTTCGCGCCAACGATCCATTGGTGCAGCGCTCGACCTTCGATTCCATCACCTCGCTCAATTCGGGCGAGCGCCTGGTCGCGCCCATGCCCGACGGCGTCGCCGCACCCAATATCGACAAGGGGAATCCGATCGCAGTGGTTTATCCGACGGACGGCTCGCTCTTCATTATGGGCCTCACCGCAATCATGAAGAACGCACCGCAGCCGAACATGGCCAAGCTGTTCACCGAGTTCCTGCTCGGTGCCGAGCATGCCGAGATCCTCGTAACAAATAACTACGACTCGGTGCGCGGCGGCGTTGCACGCACGCTCGTGGGCGGCAAGCGCCTCGACGATATTGCCATCGTCCCGCTGCTGCCGTCCGTCGAGTATGCAGAGCAGCTTAAGACATCGACCGACCAATGGCGCGACATGTTCGGTGGCTAGCGCCGCTGCCAAGACAACTCGACCGCCAGCATGACCGGCAGCGGGATACCGAGATCTTTCCTGGACCGGTCTTGTGCGTGCGCCCTGGATGGCAACGGCTGACTTGAGAACGGCGATCATGCCACAACGCCGTCTCGAGAGAGCGCTGGGCCGGTTGCGCCTGCGGTCCGCCAATCTCGTCTGGTTTGTGCTGGCAGCCGTGCTCATTGCACTGGTCGCCAACCCGCTGCTGCAGCTGTTGGCTATCAGCTTCGAGGATCCGGCCTCGCACGCGTGGACACCCAGCAACTACGTCGAGGCCTTCAGCCGGGCCCGCTACATCAGAGCTATTGGCAACTCGATGCTGCTCGGCGTCAGCGTGGCGGCGCTGGCGTTGGCCTTCGGCGTGCCGATCGCCTGGGCGCTGTCGCGCACAGACATGCCGTTGAAGGGGCTGGTGCGTGTGCTCGTGCTGGCGACATTCGCTACACCGCCCTTTCTTGGCGCCATGAGCTGGATCTTGCTCGCCGGCCCCAATGCCGGCTGGCTCAACAGGGCCTACAGCAGCCTTTTCGGCGCCCACGCCGGCATCCTCAACATCTACTCGTTCTCCGGTCTCGTGTTCATCATCGCCCTGTATTCGTTTCCTTATGCGGTTGTGTTTACATCCTCGGCGCTCGACATGGTCTCGAGCGAGATGGAGGATGCGGCCAACATCCTCGGCGCGAGCCGGTTCACACTCACCCGGCGCGTGACACTTCCGCTCGTGCTACCGGCCATTCTCGCCGCCTCCATCATCACGTTCCTCGAGGCCATCTCTATCATCAGCTCGACCATCATGATCGCGCTGCCGGCGCGCATCAATCTTGTGCCGCTGCAGCTTTGGGAGTTCTTCGGATATCCGCTCCGGCTCGAAGTAGCCGCGGCCTACTCCATTCCCCTGCTGCTGCTGACGGTGGCGCTGTTTTTTCTGCAGAAGGCAATTCTCGGACGACGCGGCTACGTCACGCTGACCGGCAAAGGCGGCGAGCGCCGCCTCATGCGCCTCGGCCCCGTCCGCTGGGTCTTCCTGGGCTATAGCCTGTTCGTTCTCTCGCTCGCCGTGGTGCTGCCGTACCTCGTGCTCCTCCAGGCGGCCACGGCCAAGGCATGGGCTCGTGGTTTCACCCCGGACAACCTCACCCTCGACAACTTTCGCTATCTCTTTTTCCAGCACGCGCACGCGGTCAAATCGATCCTCAATACTTTTGTCTATTCGTCTGCCGCCGCCACGCTGGCGGTCGGCCTCGCACTGGCGATTGCCTATATCGTCAGCCGGCGCTTGATGCGGTTCAGCGCTGCCTTGGGCTTGATCGCCATGACCCCTATCGTCGTGCCTGGTATTGTCATGGCCATCGGTTTCTATGCCGCCTATGCCCCGCCGCCGTTTGCCCTCGCCGGCACTGCGGCGATCCTCATTCTGGCCTTCACCACACGATTCCTGCCGGTCGCCTACGCCAATGCCAATGCTGCCATTGCGGGCGTCAATCCGGAGATGGAAGACGCGGTGCGCATCTTGGGCGGCGGCCGGTTCGTTGCGCTGCGCCGTGTTCTGATCCCTCTGCTCAAGCGCAGCCTTATGGGCGCCTGGCTCCTGGTTTTCATCGTGTCGTCGCGCGAGGTCAGCTCCGCGCTGTTTCTTTATGGCCCGGACACGCGCACGATGTCTGTGCTGTTTTTTGACCTGACCGAAGGCGGCCGTTTCGAATATCTCTCCGCACTTGGCGTCATTCTGCTCGTCACCGTGCTGCTGTTCGTCACGATCGGACAGCTTGTCATGGGGCGTGACTTCATGCTGCGGCGCGGGGGATAGCGAGCGGATGACGAAGCTCAAAATCATCAATGCTGGCTGCGACTACGGCACGTTCACGGCGGTGCAGAACTTCTCGCTCGACATTGCTGCGGGTGAGTTCGTCTCCCTGCTTGGGCCTTCAGGTTGCGGCAAGACCACGATGCTGCGCATGATCGCCGGCTTCATCGCCCCGACCCGTGGAACGATCGAGCTGAACGGGAGGACCATTTCCTCCCCGCAGGCCGTGCTGCCGCCCGAGCAGCGTGGCATGTCGATGATCTTTCAGAGCTACGCCATCTGGCCCAACATGACGGTCTACCAGAACGTGGCGTTCGGGCTCGAGCTGCGCCGACGCCCCGCGGACGAGATCAGGAAGCGGGTCGCCGAGATGCTGGACATCGTCCGCCTGGGTGCTCAGGCGGAACGCTATCCATCGGAGCTGAGCGGCGGCCAGCAGCAGCGCGTGGCGCTCGCCCGGGCCGTCGTCGTGCAGCCGGAGGTGCTGCTGCTCGACGAGCCGCTGTCCAACCTCGACGCCAATCTGCGCGAGGAGATGCGCCTCGAAATCCGCCGCATGCACGAGGAGTTCAAGATCACCACGGTCTATGTCACGCATGATCAGGCGGAGGCCATGGTGGCCTCCAATCGTATCGTGGTGATGCGCGGTGGCCATATCGAGCAGGTCGATACGCCGCGCCAGATCTATAGGGCGCCGTCAACGCGGTTTGTCGCCACTTTCATCGGCCGCACCAACTTCCTGTCGGGCCGACGCGCCGGCAACGTGCTCGACTTCGGCGCCTTTACGATTGCCGCCGATAGGCTGCCGATGATCCCGCCAGAAAAGGCGTCGAGCCTGATTTCCGTTCGGCCGCACAGCATTCGACTGCTACCATCGACAAGTCACACGACCAATCCGAGAATGCTCATGCTACGCGGCGAGGTCGCCGATCGCGCCTACTTCGGCGATCATTGGGACTACACGGTCAAGCTGTCCGAGCGTACTTCCCTGATCGTCAGCGCCGAGCCCAGCCGGGACTGCAGCGTGGGCGAGAGTGTCTCGCTGGAGATCGACCCTGATCAGATATCCGTCATTGCCGACGATGACGGAGAAAGTCCCAAACCGAGCTGATGACCGCTCAATGCAGGAGGTTTTCGAATGCGTGCAATCGTCGTGCCGCGTCTTGGCGGTCCCGAGGTTCTGACACTGCGCGAGGTGCCGCAGCCAACGCCGGCGGCCGGTGAGGTTCTCGTCAAGGTCAAGTATGCCGGCATCACCTTCGGCGACGTCTATCAGCGCGAGGGAACGTATCGAGCTGGCAAGCCGCTGCTGGAAACCGATCCGCCGCTGCCGATCGGCGGCGAAGGAGCCGGTACGGTTGCGGCAGTAGGTTCCGGCGTCAACCATGTGGCTGTGGGCGACACAGTCGTCTACGCCGAAACGCTCGGGAGCTATGCCGAGTACGCCGTCGTGGCTGGATGGCGCGTCATGAAGGTGCCTGCCGGTCTGCCTCTGCGCGATGCTGTCGCCGTCTACTCGCTAGGGCTCACTGCGCACTACCTGGCACACGATACGGGCAAGCTGAAGCCCGGCATGTCGTGCCTCGTGCATGCCGCCGCTGGCGGCGTCGGCCATATTCTGGTGCAGCTCGCGAAGAAGGCAGGGGCCTCGGTGGTCGCGACGGTGGGCTCGAAGGAGAAGGCCGATTTCGTGCGGTCGTTGGGTGCCGACAAGATCATTCTCTATCGTGACACGCCGTTCCTGCAGGAGATCAAGACCTGGGGCGACGGCAAGGGCGTCGACGTCGTCTATGACGCGATCGGCAAGGCCACCCTCGACGACAGCATCAAGGCTGTTCGCGTGCGCGGCCTGTGCGTCCTTTACGGCAACACGAGCGGGCTGGTGGAGAGCGTCGGCACCATGGACCTGGCTGCGGCAGGCTCGATCTTCTTCACGCGGCCGAGGCTCAGCCATCACATTAGGACGCGCGAGGAGATCGCGAAGCGCGTCGATGACTTGTTCGGCGGGCTGAAGGACGGATCGCTGAAGGTGTCCATTGCCAGAGTGTTTCCCCTCGAGCAGGCGGGCGATGCGCACCGGCTGCTGGAATTGCGCGCGACCATCGGCAAGGTGCTGCTCGAAGCGAGCTGATTGCCTCAGACAGGACGTGAGGAAGGAGAGGACAATGCAGTCGAATCCCATGCGCGCGGCGCTCGAGCGCGGCGAGCTGCAGCTCGGCACCTGGATCAACCTGATCCGCAATCCGGCGATCCTACCGTTGCTGAAAGCTGCCGGGCTCGATTTCGCGCGCTATGACATCGAGCACTCGTCGCCGTCGATGGAAACCGTCGCCAACATGGCCGTGCTGGCACGGGCGCTCGATTTCGCGCTGGTCGTGCGGCCACCCAAGGCCAATCGCGAATGGATCACACGTCTGCTCGATATCGGCGTGTGGAACATTCATTGCCCTCAAGTCGAGACCGCACAGCAGGCTGCCGAGATCGTCTCGGCGACCTACTACGCGCCGCTTGGCCTCAGAGGCGCGGCCGGCCCCAGTCCCGGCAACGACTACGACACCGCGGGAACGGAGCTGGAGCGCCGGGCCTTCGCCAACAAACAGGTGTTCGTCACCGTCATGCTGGAGACCGACGGCGCCTTCGATCATCTCGATGAGATCGCCGCTATGCCCGGCATCCACGCGCTGACGCTCGGACCGGCGGACCTGGCGCAGAACCTGGGCGTGTTCGGCAAGCCGAACCAGGGCAAAGTGCTGGACGAGAAGCGCGACCTCATCGTCGCAGCCGCCAAGAAGCACGGCAAGCACTGCTCGATGCTGGTCTCCAGCTACGAGCAGGCGCAGCAGTGGAAGGAGGCAGGAGTTCTGTTGCTCGCCTATTCGAGCGACGTGCAGATGTTGCTCGACGGCTTCAAGAAGAATGTCAGCACGATCAAAAAAGGGAAGAGCTGACAAGCAAGCTCGATCTTAGAACCAGAGCGATCGGAGGAAACAAATCATGCAATGCATATTGAGAACACTGGGCGCGGTAGTGGCCGCAGCGGCGATGATGCTGAGCGCCAACGCCGCGGCGGCCAAGGACAAGATGACCATCGTCATGTCGAGCTGGGGCGTCCTGTACTGGCCCACGCTTACCGCCGAGCAGCTCGGCTATTTCTCCGACGAGGGCATCGAGACCGAGATGATCCGCACGGGCGGAGGCACCAAGTCGCTTGCGGCGGTCGTAGGCGGCGACGCCCAAGTCAACGTCGGAGCGCCGGCCTCAGCCTTCCGCGCGCACGCCAAGGGCAGCGATGTGATGATCATTGCCCCTTCGATCTCGCAATACGCCGATAATGTGCTCATGACATCGGCCTGGGCCAAGAAGAACAACCTGACCGAGTCCAGCTCCTACCAGGACAAGCTCAAGGCGCTGAAAGGCATGACTATCGGCGTTGCCTCCATGGGCGGCGGCTCCAGTCAGCTGGTCGAGCTGCTGGCCAAGGAAGCCGGGCTCAACGTTCAGCGCGACCTGACCATGACGGCCATGAGCACGGGCGAGAACATGATTGCCGCCCTTGGGCAGAATCGCATCGACGGGTTCATCTTTCCCTCGCCCGTGTCGGACGATGCCATCAAGAATCACGGCGCCAAGATGATGTTTCACACGTCGGCCGGCGAGATCAAACAGCTCGACGGCTTCGTGTACATCGGCCTCGTGGTGCGCAAGTCCTGGGTACAGGCCAATCCCGACCTGACAGTGCGCTTCCTCAAAGCGGAGCAGCGCGCGCTGGACGCCATCCACGACCCGCAACTCACCAACAAGGCGCGCGATCTGGTGGCGGCGAAGTACAGCGAGAAGACCGACAAGGCGTTGTTCGACGAGGTCTGGAAGACGGCCATTCCCTCGTTCCCGAAAACGATCGAGGTCAACCGCGCGATGATGGAGCGTATCGTCAACTTCGTGAACGAGTACCAGAGCGGCGATCCGCTTGATAAGGCGGTCCTCAATACAGGGTGGACGAACGACTACTCCGCCAAGGCGCTGGCGGCTCTCGGCAAGAAGTGATCTGGCGACGGCGGCGGCCGAGCGCGGCCGCTGCGCGCCTACACGTCCTCATGCCAGCGGCCCATCATGGGTGAATGACTGGAAATGACCGCCCCGCTTATCGCTTTCCGCAATGTCGGCAAGACCTTCCATGTCGAGGGCAGGACCGTGGAGGCCGTGCGCGGCGTCGACCTTGATATCGCGCGCGGCGAATTTGTCACTCTTGTCGGCCCATCCGGCTGCGGCAAGTCCACGCTTCTGAACATGGTGGCGGGGCTCTTTCAGCCGTCGGTCGGATCGGTGTCCTACACCGGCACGGAGGTGAAACGCGTCAATCTCAAGACCGGGTACATGACGCAGAACGATCATCTCCTTCCGTGGCGGGATGTGGTTGGCAATATCCAGGTTCCGCTCGAGATCCAGAACAAACCTGCCACGCAGATGCGCGACCGCGTTCAGGCGCTCATCGAGCTCGTGGGGCTCTCCGGGTTCGAGAAATCCTATCCCACGCAGCTGTCGGGCGGCATGCGCAAGCGGACAGCGCTTGCCCGACTGCTGGCTTATGATCCCGAAACGCTGCTGCTGGACGAGCCATTCGCGGCACTCGATGCCCAGCTCCGGCTCAACATGCAGATCGAGTTGCTGCACCTCAGCCGTCGGCTGAATAAGTCCGTGCTGTTCGTGACACACGATCTCGACGAAGCGGCAGCCTTAGGAGACCGGTGCGTCGTCTTCTCGCCGCGCCCCGGCACGATCCGCCAAATCATCCAATCGCCACTGCCGCGCGACCGCGATCTGATACGGCTGCGGCACAATCCCGACTATCAGAAGCTCGCAGCAGAACTGTGGGACCTGATCACCCCCACACTCACGCAAACACGCGGTGAGGCTGGTTAGGAGCATTCGTCATGCACAAGGCCAACCGGTCCCTCAAGCTCAACGCCATGCGCCTGCTGCTTCTGGCTGCCATTATCGGCCTGTGGGAGCTGTCATCCGGTATCATTGTCCCCGAGTTCTTCGTGAGCAAGCCGTCGGCCATAGCCAAGGCGCTCGGCTCGTGGCTGGCTGGCGGCAACCTCTTCTTTCACATCGGCATCACGGCGCTCGAAGCCTTCGCCGGATTTCTGGTCGGGGCTACTATCGGCGTCACTGTCGGCGTCATTCTGGGGCGCATCCATTTGCTCGCCGAGCTGCTGCACCCGTTCATCCTCGCCTTTTACAGCCTGCCCAAGATCGCACTGGCTCCACTTTTCATCCTGTGGATCGGTATCGGTATCGGTATGAAGATCACCCTGACGGCCACCGTGGTCTTCTTCCTCGTGTTCCTCAACACTTACACCGGAGTGCGCAACGTCAGCCGCGAACTCGAGTCCATCATGTATCTGATGGGCGCGAGCGAGCGGCATGTGCTGACCAAGGTCGTGCTGCCGTCGGCCATCACCTGGGTATTCGCGGGACTGCGCATCTCGGTACCCTATGCGCTCATTGGAGCCATCGTCGGCGAGCTGATCGCGTCGAACCGGGGATTGGGCTTTCTGTTGGCCAACGCATCGGGACAGTTCGATACGGCCGGCGTGTTCGCGGCCCTCATCGTCATCATGCTGCTGGCGTTCCTGCTCAACATGCTGGTTCGCGCCGCGGAGATGTGGCTGATGCCGTGGAAAACGGCCGAATCGCAGCGTGACGTGACAATCTAGCTTCTGCTCGAAGCCGGTTGGCAAGGACGCCAAGATCGGCAATAAGAGGATATATGATATAGCGTTGACACGGTGATGGCGCCGGTCGCGAAGGGGGAAATGTCGTGCATATGATGTTCGGTTCTCCGGGCCGCTACATCCAGGGTCCGGGTGTGATCTCGCAAATCGGCGCGTGCATCGCCCAATGCGGAAAGTCGGCCGTCCTCGTCTCGGATGCCTTCGTGATCAACCTCGTGCGGGAACCCGTGACGCAGTCCTGCAAAGAGGCCGGCGTCAACATTCGCTTCCTCGAGTTCGGCAGCGAGGTGACGCACGCGGGCATCGAGCGCCTGAAGACGACATTCGGCGATGGTAAGGCTGACGTCATTATCGGGGCAGGCGGCGGCAAAGGCATCGATGCCGGCAAGGCGCTCAACCATACGCGCGGCGGGGCGCTTATCACGCTACCGACGGTCGCCTCCAACGATGCGCCGACGTCGAAGAACTATGTCGTCTATGACGATCATCACCAGCTCGTCGAGGTCGGGCATCTCCCGGCCAACCCACGCTATGCCATTGTCGACACGGCACTGATCGCCAAGGCGCCGCGCCAATTCCTGGCCATGGGGATCGCCGATGGGCTGACGAAGAAGTTCGAGGCCGAGCAGTGCCTCAAATCCGGCGGACCGAATATGTTCGGCGCGCGTCCGGCGCTGGCAGCGCTGGCGCTGGCGAACGAGTGCTATCGCATCCTGCGCGCCGACAGCAAGGCGGCGCTGGATGTGGCCGGATCGGGCCAGCCGAATGCGGCGTTCGAGCGTGTCGTCGAGGCCGCGCTGCTGATGAGCGGGCTCGGCTTCGAGAGCGGTGGCCTGTCGATCGCGCATGCGATGACGCGCGGGCTTTCGCGGGTGGCCGGGCCGCGCGAGGCGGTGCATGGCTGGCAGGTTGCCTATGGCCTGCTGCTTCAGCTCGTTCTGGAGGGGCGGGACGCGGCATTCATGTCCGACTTGCTGTCATTCTATGATGTGGTCGGATTGCCGAAGTCGCTTGCCGATCTCAAGGCCGTCAACATCACGGATGATGACCTGCGCAAGATCGCTGAGCCGTCACTCGCCGCGCCGTTGGCGCGCAACTTCGAGCGGCAGTTGACCGTCGACGAAATGATCACCGGCATGAAGACGCTCGAAGCCCTCACGAGGAGATAGCAAAATGGCTGCCAAAGGGGCGTCCGAACCGCGCGGACAGAACGACTATACGCCGAGCCCGGAAACGGTGGCGATGCTGAACGAGCGGGCAAAATTCGTCCGGCTCGAGACCATCCGCCTGATCGATATTGCCAAGACCGGGCACTACACGTCTGCCTTCTCGGCGGCCGAAATTTTTTCGGCACTCTACTACGACGTCATGACGCTGCGCCGGGGCGAGCCGAAATGGCCAGGGCGAGACCGTTTCCTCATGGGCAAGGGACATGCCGCCGTCGGCCTGTTCCCGATCCTCGCCGATCTTGGCTGCTTTCCCAAGGAATGGCTCGATGAGTACACGCGGCTCGGCAGCCCGCTCGGCGATCATCCGGACATGCGCAAAGTGCCGGGCGTGGATTTCTCATCGGGCTCCATCGGCCATGCGCTTTCCGGCGGGCTCGGTATGGTGATGGCACAGCGCTGGACCGGCGAGAGCTATACGGTGTTCGCGCTGCTGGGCGACGGTGAGATGCAGGAGGGCCAGGTGTGGGAGGCGGCACTCAGCGCCGCGCACCACAAGGCCTCGAGGCTGATCGCCATCATCGACCGCAACGGCTTCCAGCTCGACGGCAAGGTCGATGATGTGATCGGCGTCGAGCCGCTCGACGAGAAATGGCGCGCGTTCGGCTGGGAGGTGCACACCGTCGACGGCCATGACGTGGCGGCGTTGACCGAAGTGCTGCGCCGCGTGAAGGCAGATAAATCGCGCGAGCGGCCGGCCTGCATCATCGCCAAGACCGTCAAGGGTAAGGGTGTCTCCTACATGGAGACCGAGCCCGGGTGGCATCTGGGCTACCTCGATCCGGAGGACGCAAAGCGCGCCGTCGCCGAGATCGAAGCGAAGGAGACTGCGTGATGAGCGGACCCCTTTCCCCCAACTCGTGGCAGTACCGCGGCCTCAACGCCATCAACCCAGGTTTGTCGTACCTCTCGGATGGGTTGATCGAGTTGGTCAAAGCGGGCCATCCAGTCGTCGCCGGCGCGGCGGATCTGCAGTACTCGAACGGTCTCAACCGATTCGCGAAAGAGTATCCGGATCGCTACATCCAGTTCGGCATTTCCGAGCAGAACATGGTCTCGGTGGCCGCGGGGCTCGCCACGTGCGGACTGACGCCGTTCGTCGCCACCTTTGCCTCGTTCCTCGGACTGCTTTGCTGCGAGCAGATTCGCATGGACGTGGCGTACTCAGCTCAGCGGGTGCGTCTGATCGGGCATCACACAGGCATCTCACTCGGATTCTACGGCACGTCGCATCACGCGACCGAAGACATCGGAACCATGCGCTCGATCGCAGATCTGGCCATCGTGTCCCCATGCGACGGTCCGCAGCTCGTGGCGGCGATCCGTGCATCGGCCATTTACGACAAGCCGATCTATTTCCGCATCAGCCGCGGGCGCGATCCCATCGTCTACGAGAACGGCACGGTGTTCGAGTTCGGCAAGGCCGTCGAGCATGGGCAGGGAGAGGAGCTGACCATCATCGCCTGCGGCATGGCGGTGCATCGGCGCATTGGAAGCTGCCAAGAAGCTCAATGCAGCAGGCCGATCGATCGGCGTCATCGACATGGCATCGATCAAGCCGATCGACCGTGGGGCCATCCTGCGCGCAGCCGCGCGCTCCAAGCGCATGATGACGGTGGAGGAGCACAATGTCCTCGGCGGTCTAGGATCGGCGGTGGCCGAAGTTCTGTCCGACGAGGGCGTGGGCGTGAAGCTGCTGCGGCACGGCATCTATGACGAATACAGCCTGATCGCACCACCTCTGCATCTCTATGCGCACTACAAGCTCGATGCGGCCGGCATCGAGGAGATGGTGCTCAAAGCGCTGGCTTGAATCCAAATCGAACGCGGAGGGCCAGAGTGGCAAAGATCGCAATTGTGACGGGTGGCGGAACCGGGATTGGACAGGCCACCGCAACTCTGCTGGCGCAGGAAGGATACACGGTCATTGCGGCCGGTCTGGAGCAGGAAGGTACGTTGCCCGCCGGCGTTTCTTTCGTGCGCACGGACGTCTCCGATGCCGCGGCGCTAAAGGCGCTGATGGATGCGCCATCGGAGATTTCGGCCCTTGTGAATTGTGCTGGCATCATCCGCCAGCAGCGCGAATGGCAGGCCGAGGACTTCAACGCCGTCCTCAACATCAATCTTACCGCCACGCTGGCTGCCTCCACAGCAGCGCTGCCCAAGCTCGAGAAGGCTGGCGGGGCGATCGTCAATATCGCCTCCATGTGGGCTTACTTCGGCTCCGCCCTTTCGCCGGGATATGCGGCCAGCAAGAGCGGCGTCATCGCGCTCACGCGGTCGATGGCCGTGGCCTGGGGCAGCAAGGGCGTGCGGGTGAACGCTGTGGCGCCCGGCTGGGTCGACACGCGCATGGGGGCGCCGGCCAAGAACGATCCCGAGCGTGGCCCGCGGATCACGGCCCGCATTCCCATGGGCCGCTGGGCGCAACCGAGCGAGATCGCCTCCGTGATCAGCTTCCTGTTGTCGCCGGCAGCATCCTACGTACACGGTGCAGTGCTCCCGATCGACGGCGGCTACTCAGTGAACTAACGCGGGACTACTCTCCTCGTGGCTACCATGCAGCTCAAGACGATCGAGAAGGAGAACCTTTCCTCCCGGGTTTATTCCGAGATCCGCGATGCCCTGATGAACGGCCAGTACGAGCCCGGCGAGCGCCTGCGCATTGCGCCGTTGGCGGAGCAGATGGGCGTTTCCATCACGCCGGTACGCGAGGCGATCTTCCGGCTCGTCAGCGAGCAGGGCCTGGAGATGAAGGCGGCTACGGCGGTGCACGTGCCGATTATCACGGCAGAGCATCTGCGCGAGATCCAGCTCATCCGGCATCACCTGGAGGGAGCGGCGGCGGAGCGGGCCGCAACCAATATGTCACGCGATGACTATGCGCGGCTGGAGGACCTGCAGGAGCGCTTCGTGGTGGCGGCGGCCGCCAGCCCGAAGAAGGCCAGCAAGCTCAATCGCGAGTTTCACTTTGCAATCATGGAAGCGGCACGCTTGCCAACGGTCTTCAAGACTGTGGAGGTGCTGTGGGTCAGCCTCGGCCCGTTGCTGCAGGTTTTTCATGCGCGCGCGCCAAAGCGTGATCTGCGCCGCGATCGTCATCGCCACGAGGATGTGCTCACTGCACTCAGGAAGCGCGATGCGACAGGCGCGCGCAATGCGTTGCAGGCCGATATCGCCTGGGGCCAGCTCATGATCGACTGGCTGGTTGAGCGAGAGAAGACGCACGTCAAGCCTTGACCAGGCGCCGCACCGACGCGCAACATTCGCCCACTGTAGGGAGAGTTCGCATGACGGTGGCGCCATCGGTCGCAGAGCTCATCGACAACGTCAGCCAGCCTTTCGAGCAGGCACGTGCGATGCCGCCCAGCGTCTATACCAGCCCTGAGTTTCTGGCCCACGAGCTGAAGCATGTCTTTGCCCGCGAATGGGTGACGGTGGGGCGAGCGAGCGCGCTGTCGAAGCCTGGCGATTATCTGACCTACGAGCTCGCCGGGCAGCCGATCCTGGTCGTGCGTGACGAGACTGGCCAATTGCGCGCCATGTCGAACGTGTGCCTGCATCGCATGTCGACGCTGCTCGAAGGATCAGGCAACAAGCGGGCCATCGTCTGCCCCTATCACGCCTGGACCTACAATCTCGACGGAACGCTGCGCGGCGCGCCGGCCATGACGCTGAACCGCGACTTCTGCAAGGAGAGCTATCGGCTGCCGCAGGTGCGCTGCGAGGAGTGGCTGGGCTGGATCATGGTGACGCTCGATCCAAACGTGGCGCCAGTGGGAGAGAAGCTGGCCAACGTTCAGGCGCTGATCGACGATTACGGCATGGAAAACTACACCGAGACGTTTCGCGAAACATACGTTTGGGACACCAATTGGAAGATCCTCGCTGAGAACTTCATGGAGAGCTACCACCTGCCGGTCTGTCATGCGGCGACGATAGGCGGCCTGTCGAAGCTCGAGGAAATGGTGTGCCCGCCGGGCCTGGCGACGTTCAACTATCACACGATCCTCAAGGACAACACGCTCAGGATCGCGCTGGCCCATCCGGCCAATACGCGCATGAAGGGGGACAGGCGGCGCACCACTTTCCTTCTTGCTGTCTATCCCAGCATGCTGGTGACACTGACACCGGGGTATTTCTGGTACCTGTCGCTGCATCCGCGCCGCGTTGGCCAGGTGCATATCGTGTTCGGCGGCGGCATGGCCCCCGAGTTCGTCAACTCGGACGAGGCACAGGCACATTTCGCGCAACTCAAGACGCTGCTCGACAAGGTCAATGTGGAGGACCGCGGCTGCACGGAGAAGGTCTACCGCGGGGTTTGTGCAAGCGCCGCGCGTGGCGGGCATCTCAGCCACCTCGAACGGCCGAACTACGATTTCGCCCAGTACCTAGCTGATCGCGTCGGTGGATTTCAACGGTCCTTCAAGACCGAGTAAGGGGCGTCGCAGAACGCCTGGGAGCAAGAAAATACCCATGATCGAAGTCACGCAGGACATCATCACCGAACACGGGGCGATGGAGACGTTCATCTGCCGGCCTGAGCGAGGCGAGCATCCCGCGGTGTTCTTGCTGATGGATGCGCCCGGCATCCGCGAGGAGCTGCGCGACATGGCGCGGCGGCTCGCCACGGTCGGCTACTGTGTGCTGCTTCCAAATCTCTACTACCGCACCGGCCGCGATTCCGTTTTCGGTCCACAAGTGCTCGAGCACGGTAGCGCCGAGCATCAGCGCATGCGCGCCATTCGAACCAAGATGACCATCCCTCCGGTGATGGAGGATGTCGCGACCATGATTTCGTTTGTCGATGGCCAGGAGGGCGTCAAGCGTGGGCCGGTGGGCGTCCACGGCTACTGCATGAGCGGTCCCTATGCGCTAGCCGCCGCGGCGCGCTATCCCGACCGGGTCCCGGCTGCCGCATCGTTCTACGGAACGTGGCTCGTCAGTGACGCCGTTGAAAGCCCACACCTGTCGCTCGGCGAGATCAAGGGCGAGGTGCACATCGCCTGTGCGGAAATCGACGACTTGGCCCCGATGCCGATGGTGGAGGAGTTGCGCGGTCTATTCGTGAAAGCCGGCAGCCCGGGCGAGCTCGAGATCTACCCCGGGGTGCATCACGGCTTCGCATTCCCGCAGCGCAAGATCTACGACAAGCCGGCGGCGGAGCGGCATTGGGAGCGCCTGATCGCGCTCTACCGTCGCCGATTGGGTTGACTGCGCAAACCGCTCAGCGTTCGACGAGAGGCCGTGGCAGGCCGAGGTTCTCTCGCAATGTCGGGCCTTTGTAGTCCTTGTGGAAAAGACCTCGGCGCTGCAGCTCCGGCACGACGAGCGTCACGAAGTCCTCGTAGCTGCCGGGCACGCAGGCCGCCCCAACAACAAAGCCGTCGGCGGCCGGCGTCGTGAACCATGCCTCGAAGATGTCGGCAACCGTCTTGGTATCGCCGACCCAAGGCTGGGTCAGCTTTCCGCGCTGGGTGATGGTGATGAAATCGCGCGGCGTCGGCTTGCGGTCCTTGAGCACGGCCAGGACCCGGTCGCGGCCGGACTGGGTGCCAGAAAATCGGGCCAGCTCGGCATCGGTGAAGGGCTCGTCGATCGGTTTGGAGCCGAAATCGAAATTGGTGGCTTCCGACAGCAGCATCAGCGAGTCGACCTCGAGCGGCAGCTGCTCGATGAGCGCAAACTTGTCCTCTGCCTCTGTTTTGGTGGCGGCCACCACCGGATGGCAGAGTACGGCAATCTTCATGTGATCGGGATTGCGGCCATGGCCCGCGGCCTCCGCCTTGAGCTCCGCATACGTCTTCTTCGCCAACTCCAGATGTGGATTGCTGGTGAAGATGAGCTCGCCCCATTGCGAGGCGAAACGGCGTCCACGCCCGCTCTGTCCGGCCTGAATGACCACCGGGTGGCCCTGCGGCGAGCGCGGCACGGTGAAGGGACCGCGCGAGCGGAAGTGCTCTCCGCGGTGGTCCAGGCGATGTACTTTGTCTGGATCGGCAAAACGTCCGGTGGTTTTGTCGACGATGAGCGCATCGTCGGCCCAGGTGTCCCAGTGGCCGTGCACGACCTGCATGAACTCGTCGGCGCGATCGTAGCGCGCATCGTGCGCGACAGCCTCCTCCAGCCCCATGTTCTGCGCCTCGATGTCGTTCATGGAGGTGACGACGTTCCAGGCGGCACGGCCGCGCGTCATCAGGTCGAGCGTCTGGAACAGCCGCGCGACATGGAACGGGTGGTAGTAGGTGGTCGAGTAGGTGGCACCGAGGCCGAGGTGCGTGGTGCCCATGGCCATCGGCATGAGGCAGGCGATCGGATCCATCTTAACGCAGCGAATGCCGTGCGCGACGGCCTCCGCAAAACGTCCACCGTGAAACTCCGGCATGCCGAGGCGGTCATCGAAGAAGGCGAGCTGGAATTTCCCTGCCTCCAGCACCCGGCCGATGTGTGCGTAGTAATCGGGTGAAGCGAAGTCGTTGCGCGAGTTGGGGTGACGCCAGGAGCCGGCAAAGTTCGAACAGTTCTGCGCCTGCAGAAAGCCGACCATGACCATGTTGCGCATGTGACTTGCCTCTCCCGATGCAGGCGATCTGCGTCAGCGCACGAAAGTGTAGCGGAAGCGCCCGCCGTCCGCCGCCACCCGGCCGACGGTCGGGTTCGGGAAATGAATCGGTAGCACCAACGTGGCGGTATCGGCCACGTTGCCCAGGAATCTCCGGCGGGATTGCGCGGCCATCTTGGCATCGGTGTCGAAGATCGTGGACCAGTCCGGCTCACGGCATTGGAGCGCATGGTGCATCATGTCGCCGGTCACCACCGCGTGCTGCCCGCGCGAGCGGATGTCAACGCAGCAGTGGTGCGGTGAATGGCCAGGCGTCGGTGTCAGTGAGAAGGTATCGTCGAGCTGATAGGTGTCGTCGACCAGGAGGGCTTGGCCGGCTTCCACGATGGGCCGGCAATTGTAGGTCCACACGTTGCCGGGCGGGTTGGCGCCACGCTTGGTTGCTTCCTCCCAGTAGGCGTACTCGCCCTTGTGGAAAATGTACTTCGCATTCGGGAACGTCGGCACCCAGCGGCCGTCGCGCAGCATCGTGTTCCAGCCGGTGTGATCGATGTGCAGATGCGTGCAGAAGACATGCGTGATGTCCTCGAAGCGCAGTCCCGCGGCGGCAAAGTTGTCGAGCCACGGCTGCTTTGGAAAGTCCATCGGCGGCGGATGGCCCTTGTCCTCGCCGGTGCAGGTGTCGACCAGCACCGTGTGTTTGGGCGTGCGCACGATGAAGGTCTGATAGGTGATGACCATGCGGCCGGAGGCCGGATCGAACACGACCGGGTCCAGCTCGGCCAGATGCTTGCGACCAAGCTCGGGGTCGTACGCAGGGAACATGTCCTCCGGCTTCCGCCAGGGCCCGTCCCGCTCGATGATGCTGGTGATGGTGACGTCGCCGATCTTGAGAGTCTGCATGGTTTTCCTGCCCGTTGTTTCTTCTGCTACCGGTGACTGGATGACTCGTCGTCAGATGACGCCATTGTTCTTCAGCTTGGCTTGGTCGCCAGCAGCCAAACCGAGGCTGCCATAAATCTCCTCGTTGTGCTGGCCCAAGGTAGGCGCAGGCGTTCGGATGGAGCCTGGCGTTTTCGAGAGGCGCGGTATGACGTTGTGCATCGGCAAGGTACCGGTGTCGGCGTCAGGCACGGCGACCAGCGCCTCACGTTCCTGAACGAAGGGGTGGTCTGGAAGATCGGACGCATCGCATACCGGACCGACTGTCACCCCGACCTTGTCGAACAGCGCGACGTTCTCGGCCTGGGTTCGCTGCCGCATGAAGTCGGCGACGATGCCGTCGATCTCCTCGGCATGCCTGAGACGATCGGTGTTGGTTGCGAAGCGCGGATTGGTGATGAGATCCTCCCGTCCCATGACGCGGAACAGGCGCTCGGCCATCGACTGCATCGAGGCCGAGAGCGCGACGTACTTCCCATCGCTGCAGGCATAGACATTGCGTGGCGATGAGGTCGCCGAACGGCTGCCGAGGCGCGGCGTGACCTGGCCGGTCAACTGGAAGTTCGCGGCCATCGGCCCCAGGATCGACAGGATTGGCTCGAACAGCGAGAGATCGATCACCTGGCCTTGGCCGGATTTGGTCTCGATCTCGCGCAGCGCGACCATGGTGGCATAGGCGCCGTAGAGCCCGCTCACCATGTCCGCCAGGGCCAGCGGCGGTAGCGTCGGCGGCCGGTCGCCGAACCCGTTCATGGCGGCATAGCCGCTCATGGCCTCCACGAGCGTGCCGAAGCCCGGCTTATGCTTGAACGGGCCGGTCTGGCCCCAGCCCGAGACTCGCAAGATGATGAGCTTAGAATTGCGCGCGAGCAAAACATCAGGGCCGAGGCGCATCTCCTCGAGCTTGCCGGGCACGAAGTTCTCTATCAGCACGTTGGCTGTCTCGGCGAGTTTCAACAGCAGCTCACGACCCCGCTCCGTTCTGAAATCGAGCGTGATACTCTTCTTATTGCGAGCGTAGACCTTCCAATAGGTGGAGATGCCCTTCACGCGCCAGTTGCGCAGATCGTCTCCGCGCCCAGGGGCTTCGACCTTCAAGACCTCGGCGCCGAAGTCCGCCAAGACATGCGAGACAGCATTGCCCGCTACAAGACGTGACAGGTCGAGAACCCGCACGCCAGTCAGCGGTGCAGACGCGCCGGATTGATATTCGAGTTTCGGCAGACGATTGGTCATCGATCGCGCGTTTCACTCCCGTGGACGGATAATCACAGTGGCCATTGTAGAGAAAAAGCCGTGCTGATCTATCGGCACAATTTGCCGCTATGCCTCCGTGGATGCCTGCTGGCCAGGAATTTATGGCCGTCTCTCGTCCGCTTGCTTCGGCGTTGGCTGCCGCTGGGCTTTCAGTCCGGTTCTCGCCGACCGGGCCTGGATCTGCCCACGCTCGTCTTGACGGTTGGCCGCGAGCCCGCCAACTTGAAGCGCGAACGGCAAGACCGATTGCCGGCGTCGATCGAGAGCAGTCGCTCCTGGAGGAAGACTATGCCCAAAGTGCTCGCGGCAACCGAGATCGAGGCTTACGACACAAGGGGCTATCATCTTCCGGTCAATGTGCTGACGCAGGACGAAGTAGAGACTTGCCGTCATCAGCTCGAGGCATACGAGAAGAAGACCGGGGGCCCGATCAAGGGCGAGATGCGCCACAAGTCGCATCTGCTCTTTCCGTGGATCAACGAGCTTATGCGCCACCCGCGCGTGCTCGATGCCGTCGAGGACATCCTCGGTCCGAACCTGCTGGTGTGGAGCACGTCGTTCTTCATCAAGGAGGCGCGTGATCCGGGCTTCGTGTCGTGGCACCAGGACGCAACCTATTGGGGCCTGTCGTCGCCGGACGTGTGCACGGCGTGGATTGCGCTATCACCTGCCAACAAGGTGTCGGGTTGCATGAAGTTCATTGCCGGCACGCACAAGTCGCAGGTCGAGCACTCCGACACTTTCGACAAGGACAACCTGCTCACGCGGGGTCAGGAGATAGCCGTCGAGGTCGACGAAGCCAAGGCGGTCTATGCCGAGTTGCGGCCGGGCCAGGCATCGTTGCATCACGTGCTGCTGTTCCACGGCTCAGCCCCGAACCAGTCGGATGACCGGCGCATCGGTCTCGCCATCCGCTATGTGCCAACCTATGTGCGCCAGGCCGTCGGCGCCAAGGACAGCGCGACGCTGGTGCGCGGCGAAGATACGTACAAGAATTTCGCGTCCGAGCCCCGGCCGAAAGTCGATCTCGATCCTGAGGGCGTCGCCTTCCATAAAGCCGCGACCGAAGCGCAGGCAGCCGTGCTCTATCGCGGCACCGGCAAGACGGCGTTCCGCGCCTAGTTCATGCACGTTGCGTTCATCACATCGCCGCTCGAGCCGGAGCATGTCGCACGCATGCGGGCCATCGCCCCGAATCGCGTCGAGATTGTGCATGAGCCGGACCTCCTGCCGCCAGTTCGCTACCAAGGCGACCACAACGGCGCTCCGGACTTCGCTTTGACGGCGGCGCAGATGGACCGCTGGCGCTCGCATCTGGCGCGCGCGACGATCCTATGGGATTTCCCGCCCGACGGACTGGCGTCGGCGCCGAATGTTCGCTGGGTGCAGACGACGAGCTCGGGTGTCGGACAGCGGGTGGCCAGGCTGGGTCTGGTCGAGAGCGATCTGATCGTAACAACCGCACGCGGCGTTCACGCCGACGCGCTCGCAGAGTTCGTGTTCCTGGTTCTGCTTGGCCATACGAAGGACTTGGCGCGCCTGCAGCGCGACCAGCGGGCGCGGCATTGGGAGCGCTATTGTGGCGGGGAGCTGGCCGGCAAGGCAATCGCCGTCATCGGCGCGGGCCAGGTTGGTGCGCGTGTCGGCGCAATCGCTCGCGCTTTCAACATGCAGGTCCTGGCCGTCGTGAGCAGGCCAACCTCCGAGCGGAAGGCGGAGCTCTGCGCGGACGAGGTTCTGGGACCGCAGGCTTTGCACGCAGCTTTGGCCAGGGCCGACTACGTCGTGCTTGCGACCCCGCATACACCGCAAACGGAGCGCATGATCGATGCCGCCGCGCTGGCAGCCATGAAGCGCGGTGCGGTGCTCATCAATATCGCGCGCGGACAGGTCGTCGACGAAGCCGCGCTGATCGCAGCGCTGCGTTCTGGTCACGTGGGCGCTGCGGCGCTCGATGTCGCCGAGATCGAGCCGCTGCCGGCGTCATCCCCCCTCTGGGATATGCCGAACGTGCTTATCAGCCCCCATTCGGCAAGCACGGCGCCGAGCGAGAACGCCAAGATCACGGACATTTTCTGTCACAACCTCGGCTGCTACCTCGACAACCGCTTCGGCGACATGCGCAACGTGCTGGACAAACGGCGCATGTACTGACGGTAAAACGCACGGCGCTACACGGATTGCGCCTTGGCCAGCTTGCCCATCACGATCTTGGTTGCGCCGGTGATGTCGCCCAGCTTCTCGCCGGCACGCAGCCGCGCATGGGTCTTGGGCTCGCCGGCCATCTTCTCGAGTGCCCAATCGGCGACGCTCTCGGCGACATCCGCGGGCAGGATCAGAACACCGCTTTCATCCGCGACCACGGCATCACCAGGATTGACGACGGCCCCACCGCACGTGATCGGCGTATTGAACGCTCCACCGATACCGTAGAGGCGCGTCGTAATCGGGCTCGGGCCGCGGCACCAGACCGGAAAATCCTCCGCGCGAATCTCGGAGAAGTCGGTGCAGGGTCCATCGACAATCGCCGCCAAAGCACCCGCAGCCTTAGCCGCCACCGCCACACCACCGCCGAGGCAAGCATGCTTGTCGTCCCCGAGCCGATCTATGACGAGCACGTCACCCGGCCGGAGCAGACCGAGCACGTGATGCAGCAGCGCGGAGTCCTGCCCCGGGATCGCCAGCGTTACCGCGGTCCCCGCCACTCGCTTGCCGGCGATGACGGACTGGATACGACGATCGCAGAAGCCCTGCTGACGGATGTGGCCGGCTGTCGCCGTCTCCATGCGTGCGAGCTTGGCCTGAACGCGCGCATCCAGCTGTGTAGGCATATCGCGGAGTACGAAGCTCATCGGAGGATTCCTCTATTCCGGCCCCATGATCAGATTGGGCATGAACAACGTGAGAATGGGGAAGTACGTGATGAGGATGAGCACGATCATCAGAGGTATCAGCATCGGCATGATGGCGATCGTCACCTTCTCGAACGGCACGCGCGCCACCTCCGAGACCACGTAGAGGCCGATGCCCATCGGCGGCGTGGCGATGCCAATCAAAAGCGCGAGCTGAATGATCAAGCCGAAATGCACCCTGTCGACGCCGTAGGAGTTGGTTAGCGGCAGGAGTGCCGGCACCAGGATCAGCTTGGCCGGCACGCCTTCCACGAAACAGCCGATGATAAGAAAAAAGATCAGCAGCAGCGCCAGAAAGATGGCCTTGGAGTCGGTGATCGACAGCATGGCGTGAGCAAGTCTCTGGGGTGCTTGCTCGATCGCCAGCAGCCACCCCATGACTGTCGAGAAGCCGACGATGATCATGACGACGCTGCTCATCAGCATTGTGTCGGTGAGCGCCCTCCACAAGGACGCCCAGGTGAGCTGCCGGTAAGCCAAGCCGACGACGATGGCATAGGTGCAGGCCAGCACGCCTGCTTCGGTCGGCGTCGTAAAGCCGGTAACGATCGCTGTCAAAATAATCCCGGGTGCGACCAGCGCGGCTATGCCGTCCCATGCGCTGCCCATGATTTGCTTGACGGTGGCACGCGGTTGCGTGGGGATATTGAAGCGCACCGCATAGATGCGGTTGAAGATCATCAGGCTGATGCCGACCAGGATGCCGGGAATGATGCCGCCGAGAAACAGACGCGCAACTGACGTGTTGGAGAGGAATCCGTAGACGACAAGACCGACCGACGGCGGGATGATTGGTCCAACAATTGCGGATGAGACGGTCAGAGCGGCGGCAAAGTCGGCGGGATAGCCGCGCTCGCGCATGGCCTTGACCTCGAGCTGGCCTAGACCCGCAATGTCGCCCACGGCCGTCCCGTTGACGCCGGCGAAGATCATGGAGGCGAGCACATTCACCTGCGCAAGGCCGGCCTTCATGTGGCCGACCAAGGTCATCGCGAAGTTGAAGATCTTGTCGGTCATCCCCGTGACATTGAGCAGGTTGCCGGTGAGGATGAAGAACGGGACGGCGACGAGCGTGGCATTGTCGACGCCCTCCAGCACCTGCTGGGGAATGATGTAGAGCCCGTCGCCGTATCCGCCCCAGATCAATGTCACAAACACCGCGCCGCCGATGGCCATCGCGATCGGCACTCGCAGCAGCATCAACACCGTGAAGCCGAGGAAAAGAGCGGTGGCCATATGTCAGCGCCTCTTACGAGAGACGCAGGAGGCATTGCACAACCCGTTCGCGTGCGGCTGCATCAGCCCTCCAGAGCCTCCATGCTCTTGCGGACCTCGGGCACTCCATTGAGTGCCTTGAGGAGATCGAGCAGGAAATGCAGCCCAACCAACGCGGCAGAGAGGAATAGCGGTACGCTCATCCAGTAGCGCTGTAGCGGGATGAGCTCCATGTCGCCGACCTGGCTCGCCAGCGTGCGTGGTGCTTCGGCGAGCAGCAACGCCATGAGGCCCACGATTATGATGTCGGACAACAGCCGCGTCACCACCAGCGCCTTGTGCCCCAGGAGGTCCACGAAGTAGTCAACGGTGATGTCCTTCGCGCGCCGGTAGATGACGAAGAAGCCGAAGAACGTCATCCACACGAATAGCAGCGTCGTCCAGGGCCAGACGAAGTTGAGATTCTGTCCAACGCCCCCACGCCAGAAGATGTTGAGGATGTTGATCCCAAGCATGGCCGCAAGAGCGACATTGGCCAGCACCAGAAAAACCCACTCGGCGGCCGCTAGAAAGCGGTCGCCGAGATCGAGCGCGCGATCCAACATGGCGGGCTATTTCTTCCGTGTCTGCTCGACGACTTCGAGGAAGCCCTTGGGCAACTCGCCGCTGGCTTCGCGTGCCTTGTAGAACGCGAGCATCTTGGCGGTCCAGGGTTTCAGATCAGGCTCCGTGTAGGTTGCGCCCTTGCCCTTCATGCGCACAAGCGAGTCGATCGTCTCCTGGCCCATCAGCTTCTCGCTGAAGACAGCCGCATCATTGAACGCCTTGACCAGGGCGTCCTGGTTTTCCTTCGGCAAGCCGTCGAATGCCTTCTGGTTCATCATAAAGGCGATCGATTGATAATATTCATCGGTGCGCGTGATGTGCGGCGCAACCTCTTGGAATTTCATGCTCTCGACCAGAGCGATGGGACTGGTGACCGCATTCACCAGGCCGCGACTGATCGCCTCGTAGCTCTCAGCCCAGCCGAGAACGCGCACTTCGCTACCCAGGTGTTGCCAAACCTCGACGCCGGTCTTGTCGTTGGCCATGCGCATCTTGAGGCCCTTGACGTCGTCCACCGCGCCGATCGGCTTGCTGGACAGCATCACGCGATAAGGCCCGCGCAGGACGCTGGTGAGATCACCCAGGATGCCGATGCCGGCCTCCTTCTTGGCCTTGTCGAACCACTCCTTGACCATCGGCGAGTTGACGAAGCGCACCCAATGGTCGCGGTCCTCGAACAGAAACGGGGCATTGGACCAGCGAATGTCAGGCACCCACTTCTGCAGGAACACGGAGCCTTCCGCGTAGATGTGCAAGGTGCCGAGCTTGAGCTGCTCGAGCACGGCGGCTTCCTTGCCGAGCTGCTCGTTGGGATAGACGGTGACCGTAATCTTGCCGCCCGAATACTTGGCGACCTGATCCGCGAAGTACTGGAACACCTTACCTTCCGGACCGTCGGCCGGCTGCTTGGTGGCCATGCGCCATGCCGTCTGCGCATGCAGATCGGATGCTCCAACAGCCAGCAGAGCAAACAAGCCAAGAAAAGCTCTGAGCGTCACGAATCCCCTCCTGGGCAAAGGCTTTCAGGGCGCGCAGGCTTGCGCCAAGGGTACAATTTGCGCTGGAGCCGCAAGAAGCGCAATGGCATGTGTTGATGCAATGCGCTCTAAATATGGGCTTGCCCGAGGAGCTCGCAGATGGCGCTGCACCGCAGCGAGCATTCTTGTTTGCGAAAATTCGCGCGTCTCGGGCTCGTCGTCGACGAACCCTGTTTATCGCGACGATCGCAGGACCGGGATCATCTCCGCAGCCACGCCCTTGAAAACGCCGCCTGGCTCGCGCTGGCGCGGATTGATGAAATGTGACGCGAGCGCCCTGCGCGGTCTTTCCGAGTGGTTGGGCCTGGAGCTGTGGACCAAGCCGCCCGAGTGGATGGCGATGCCTCCGGCGCGCACCTCGGCCGGAACAGCCCGCTGCTCGAGCTCGATGGGCAGTGCCGAGATGCCGTAGTAGAAGCCCTTGCGCTGCTTCGGATCCCAAAGCTGGTCATGCTTCAGAATGCGGTGATGTGAGCCGGGCACATACCACATACAGCCATTGTCGACCGTCGCATCGTCGAGCGGCACCCACAAGCTGACGGAGCCTTCGGTGCTGTCGTTGCTGGGCCAATAGTAGTCATCCTGATGCCAGGTGACACTGCCGCCGCTGCGTACAGGTTTGTAGAGCCCTTGATAGTGAACCAGCTGAATGTCAGGCCCAATCAGCGACTGCACCACGTCCAGGAAGTCGGGGTTGCGGATGTGCTCGTCGAAGGCTGCATGCAGCAGGTGAGCCGTGCGAAGTTGGTAGACTTTCTCATGGGCGTCGCTGTCGTCGGCCGCAGCGCCATTGCGCAATGCGTTGTCGGCGCTCAGACGCTCGACAGTCTCCATGTATGCAGCCCGGTAGCGCTCAATCGTTTGCTGGGGCAGGAACTGGTCGACCAGCAGATAGCCGTCCCGCCTGAATTGATCGACCTGCGCCGGTGTGAGCTGCATAGCATTCGTTCCGCGCGGCTGCGCCAAAAGCACGATCAGTGGCGGCGATCACGACGCCACTGGAACCAAAAACTTACTATTTCGACCAGTAGTGCTCCACGGCCCGCTCCAACGGCGGACGCATGCGCGCGGCGTGAGGAACGACACGCTGGGCAAACTCGCGCTGCGAGGCAAGGACCTTGGCAAAGAACGGGTTCTTTTTCGCCTCCTCGTCAAAGACCTTGTCCATTGCCGGTAGCTGGGCCTTGAGCACGTCCTCGGGTGTACGCATGAGCTTCACGCCGTGCTTGTCGGCCAACTCGGTCACCGCCTTGCTTTCGAGATCGATCGACGCATTGTTCATGCGCATGATCTCCGCCAGGAGTGCATTCTTCACAATCGCCTTGAGATCAGCCGGCAGCTCGTCCCATTTCGTCTTGTTGATGAGGAACTCCTGAATGCCCGGGGGCTGACGCATGTCGGGCATGTAGTAGTATTTGGTGATGTTGTGGAATCCCATGAGTATGTCGTGGCTCGGGATTGCCCACTCGGCGCCGTCGATGGTACCGCGTTCCAGAGCCGGGACGACCTCCCCGCCCGCCATCTGCACGGTCGTGATGCCCATGTTCTGCAGCATCAGCAAACCGAGGCCCGAGGTGCGGAATTTCATTTTCTTGAGGTCCGCCAGAGATTCAAAGGGCTTGCGAAACCAGCCGAACGCTTCCCAATAGCAAAGCGTGGTGGTGAAGAACGCAACGACGTTGAGCTTCAACTCCTTCTGCAGCAACTCGTTATAGAGCTCGATGCCGCCACCACTGTGCAGCCAGGAGATGAACTCGTCGCGACCAAGACCGAAAGGTCCGCCCGGCGGCGGACCGAAGAGGCCGGCCGCCATGTTCTTGCCGGTCCAGTAGCCGGGCCACGAGTGCGCCGCGTCCATGACATTCTTGTGCACGGCGTCGAGCACCTCGAAGGCACCGACGAGTGTGCCGGCGGGCATCACATTCATTTTGAGGCGGCCGCCAGACATCTCGTCGATGGCCTTGGCCATGATGATCGGTGACTTCGTGAAGGAGGTTCGCCTGCGGCCAGGTGCTCTGCACCTTCCAGTAAAACTCCTTGGGAGCTGCGCCTTGCGCCGCAGCAGCTACCAGCCCGGCCACTGTCAACAAGGTGGCCAACATCGCGCACGTGCACGCAGAAAACACACGCCCAAAGCGCATGGCTTTACCCTCCCTGATTTATCCTTCCGTCAGCGGCGGTTTAATCCTCCGTCTGCGGATACCGTCTAAGGCTAGCGTAGCCGACCGGAAGGTCAAGTCCGGCAACACGGACCTATGGGGCGGAACGGGCTCTGTGCTCCGGCCAAGCCAAGCCGCGAGGCTATCGTGCCAGCGACTTGCGCATGATGACGAGCGTGCCGTCCTGGTGGCTGGGAACGAACCCCGACTTTGCATACACGTGTGCGGCGCGTGGATTGTAGGTTCTAACTCTCAACTTCAATGCGTTTATTCCCACCACCTTCTTGGCCTCGCCCTCGAGCAGCGCAATCAGCTCCGGCCCGAACCCACGCCCCCGCTGATCCGGACGGATGAACAGGTAGGACACCGCGAGAACGCCAGGTTCGTCGGTTTCGAGTAGCGCAGCATGCCCAATGACCTCACCGTCGTTGGCGACGAAGAACGACTTGTTGCCGGAATGCGACGTAAGGGTTTCGCGCCACTGGTCGCGATCAAAGGGAAACGTCGCATCGGGCCACACCAGCGCAAGATCGTGCCGGTCGGAAAGCATCGCACCTAGCGCGAGAAGATCGAGCGGATCATTTGCAAACAAGCTCAACATGTCGTCGATCCTGACCGGGGAGCTCGTTCGATGCTTGGAGGTACTGACTTAAGGTCTCGACAACCAAGGAGACCTGCTGTGCGGAATAGCCGATGAAGCGGTAATCAGCCTCGAAACGAGAGGCGAACTCGAAGAACGCCTTGTACTCGTGCAGCTCATAGCCCTTGTAGTTGAAGAACTCGTCGAACACGATGACCGCGTCCGGCGCAAGGCGATGAGCGATGAGGTCGAGCACGGTCTTGGTCGAGGAGTAGATGTCGCAATCGACATGCACGAAGCCGATTGGCTCGTCCTTGACGGCGAGGAACTCCGGTAGCGTCTGGTCGAACCAACCCTCGACCAGCGTGACGTTGGAGGCAACCTTCGGTTTCTGGCCCTTGCGGTCGAAATTCACGCGCGAATAACGTGATCCTGTCCAGTGCTCGGGCAGACCTCTGAAGCTGTCGAACCCGACAAAGTGCCGATGCGGCTGCAGCCGGGCCAGATGGTTGATCGTCGTGCCTTTGAACACACCGAACTCGAGCGCCAGTCCCGGCGGTGCGATGCCCAACGCGTAGCTTAGGTGATCGAACTTGTCGGCGCAGAAGAGCGCGCCCGGCATGCGCTCCATGACAAAATCAGCAGCCGCAACCGTCGCCCGGCGTTGCAACTCTGCGCGCAACGCTCCTGCATGATCCCGCCTCGCGACATCGCGCCTGTGCCGCTCGACCCACCGCACAAATCCACCCGCGGCCCGGTCGAGCCACTTCGTTGCTGTGCTCATGGCAGCCAATCCCCGTCCTGAACGCGTGACAAATCACTGGTGGGGAGTGGTTCGAAGCCACCCTTCTGCACCTTTGATATAGGATATTCGAGGCAAATGTCTTGGACAATCCGAGTCAGTGTGGCGCCCGGACCACATTATGTCTCCGCGCCGCCATTGACTTGGATCATCTGGCCGTTGATGAAGCCGCCTGCGTCCGAGCCAAGTAGCGCCACTGCAGCCGCAACCTCCTCCGGTGTGCCGAGCCGGCCCAACGGCACGCGCGCTTGCATTGGCTTGATGTGCGCCGCCTGCATCGAGTCTTGAGCTTCACCCATGATCGGTCCGGGAGACACGATATTTGTCGTGATGCCCTTCGGCCCGAACTCCTTGGCCAGCGCCTTGGTCAAACCCCACGCTGCGTGCTTGGACGCCGACACATGGGCCCGGCCGTTGTAGCCGTGGATCGCATTCATGCCGGCGAAGTTGATGATACGGCCCCAGCCCTTACCGATCATACCGGGAAGACACGCGCGCGACAGCCAGTAGGACGCATCGAAGTTGATGGCCATGACACGGCGCCACGCGTCCTCGGACAGCTCCAGGAAGCCGCCGTCCTCGCGGATGGCCGCGTTGTTGACGAGAATGTCGATCGTCCTGAAGGCATCGATGCCCTCCTTGGCCATGCGCTGACAATCCTCGCGCTTGCCGACGTCACCCATGGCGACGATCGCCTCGACGCCGAGCGCGCGTACCTCCTTGGCGACACTTTCCGCTGCGGCGCGATCCTTGGAGCCGTTGATCACGACGTTGCAGCCATCCCTGGCCAACGCAAGTGCGCACGCGCGGCCGATGTTCTTGTTGGAGCCAGTGATCAGCGCGGCGCGTCTGCCCTTCGACATTTCCACCCCTCTGCAATAGCCTTAGCCCCCTCTCCCCGCCAGCGGGGAGAGGGGGCTGGCCTTAAGCCTTCCTGATCCACACGTGGTTGTCGTGGAACGGACCGCCACCGAACGGCGCGGGCTGATCCGCGCCCGTCAGCGTGTTGATGCCCTCGCCGTTCTCGAAGTGATCGTTGGGCGCGATGCTCTCCACGATCACGACGCCCGGCTGGACACCGTCGAACGCCCGCGCCAGGAGCCGGATCTCGCCGCGCTCGTTGCCCATGGCGATGCGCTCATCGTCGGCAACACCCAGTCGCGCCATGTCCTCTGGATTGATGAGCGCCGCGGGCGGCCCTTCGCGGACCTGGCTCGATGGCGTCTCGTTGAAGCTGGAGTTCAAGTAGCTGCGCGAAGGCGAGGTGGCGAGGCGGAACGGATGCTCCGCATCCGTTTTCTCGATCACCTCCCAGAAGTCCGGCAGCTTCGGCATCTCTTCATGCGGTCCCATGGGACCGGCGTTGACCATCTTCACGCCGGTCCAGTCCGGCGCGAAGTGAAACTTGCCGTCGGGATGGGCGAAACCGTTGAGATAGTGGGCAGTCTCGAAATTGGGCTGGCAGTCGATCCACTTGGCGACTTCCAGCTCATCCAGCGTACCCCAGCCTGACGCCTGCAAGGTCGCATCGATGATCTCGCGCGGAGTCATATTGAAACCGCGATGCTCCGCACCGACACGCCGTGCCAGATCGGAGATGACATCATGGTTGGAGCGGCACTCGCCGGGCGGCTCGATCAGCTTCGGCCCGAGCAGAATGTGCTGGTTGCCGCCGGACTGATACACGTCGTCGTGCTCGAGGAACATGGTGGCCGGGATCACCACATCGGCCATGCGCGCCGTTGGCGTCATGAACTGCTCGTGCACGCACACGAACAGGTCCTCGCGCGCAAAGCCGCGCTTGACCTTGCGCTGCTCGGGCGCCACCTGAGCCGGATTGGTATTCTGGATCAGCATGGCCGTGATCGGCGGCCCATCGCGCAGGTCAGTGGGGTCACCGGTCAGCACCGCACCGATACGGGATTGATCGAGTTGCCGCACGCCGGCCTTGCGTACATCGAGCCCTTCGATCAGCGTCTTGTCCCAGTGGTAGATGGCATTGTTCTTGTGGAAGGCGCCGCCGCCTTCGTGCAGCCAGGCGCCGGTGATGGCCGGGATGCACGACGCGGCATGCATCGACACCGAGCCGTTGCGCGACCGCGCGAAACCGTAGCCCAAACGGAAATAGCTGCGCGGCGTGGTGCCGACCCACTTGGCGAACGTCTCGATGTCCGCAACGGAAAGCCCAGTGACCCGGCTCGCCCACTCGGGCGTGCGCGTCTCAAGGTGAAGCTCCAGCTCGCGCGGCTTGTCCGTGTATTTCTCCAGGTAGGGCCAGTTGGCGTAGCCGTCGCGGAAGAGAATGTGCATCACCGCACACGCCAGCGCCGCGTCTGTCCCCGGCCGTAGCGCGAGCCCCAGGTCGGCCTGCTCCATGGTGCCGTTGCGGTAGACATCGACGACGACGAGCTTGGCGCCGCGCTCCTTGCGCGCGCGCGTCACGTGCGTCATGACGTTGATCTGGGTGTTGACGGGATTGGTGCCCCAGATGACGACGAGATCGGCCTTCGCCATCTCGCGCGGATCGGGCCCGCGCGCCTGTCCCGCGCCGGCGAGAAAACCGGCCTCGGCGAGGTTCGTGCAGAACGTCGAGTACTGCCCCGCATAGCCCTTGACATGGCGCAGCCGGTTGATGCCGTCGCGCATGACGAGGCCCATGGTGCCGGCATAGAAGTACGGCCACACGCTCTCCGGCCCCAACTCGCGCTCCGATTTCAGGAATGCGTCGGCGGTGAGGCCCATGGCCTCGTCCCAGCCGATGCGCTCAAACTGCCCGGAGCCCTTGGGTCCCTTGCGCTTCAGGGGGAACAGCAGGCGATCAGGATGATGTACGCGCTCGGCGTAGCGCGCGACCTTGGCACAGACGACGCCAGCCGTGTAGCTGTTGCTCTTGGCGCCATGCACGCGGCCTATGCGGCCGTTCCCGAGCAGCTCCACCTCGAGCGCACACGTCGACGGGCAATCGTGCGGGCAGGCTGAGTAGCCGATCGGTACCTTAGCATCCATGGACATCCTCCGGATTCACGGGTCCGAGCATAGCGTGCGCCGGGAAATCAGGGGAGTGCCTTCTCGCTGTCGCGCGTACGTGCCCGCGGCGATCCACGCGTTTCCTCTCCCCAGCGGGGAGGGGGTAGGGGTGGGGAGAAACCGCAGGCGTTGCGCTTGCCGCTTCTCCCCACCCCGCCCTCAACTTCAGCTCTGCATCTCCATGGAAATGCTCTGAGTTGAGGGCGACCCGCCCGCTGGGGAGGGTGGAGCCTCATACAATGGAACACCTTGCCCAATGATGCACCCTGCCTCCGACGATGAGTGCCGAACCCACCTCACTCCTGCTTCGTAACGGCGCCCAGCGCAGCCAGAATTTCGATCAGGCAACCGTCGCAGCTGTCCAGCACTTCCGAATTCGAGAAGCGCAGCACGTTGAAACCGCGCCAGCGCAAGTGCGCATCTCGGGCCGCGTCCCTGCTCAGCATGTCGGGCTCCCCATGCTGCACACCATCGACCTCGATTACGAGGTACCGCGATAGGCAGGCAAAATCGACGATGTACCCCTCAAGCGGCACTTGCCGGCGGAAGTGATAGCCGCGGGGTTTGAGCGCCCTCAACTCGAACCACAGTTTTTCTTCTGCAATAGTTTGGTTCTTTCGCAGGTGCCGCGCTCGTTCGTACGCCATCCGCGCCCTACACCACTACCTTCTCCAATCCCTTCCAGTCGAAGGCCACGCCGTGGCCGGGGCGATCGGGGGCGATGGCATTGCCCTCGGTGATGCGCATGGGCTCGGCGATGTAGCGATCGAGGCCGAAGCCGTGCGTCTCCAGGTAGCTGCGGTTGGGGCAGGCTGCCAACAGTTGCACCGTCACATCATGCGCACCGTGCGAGGTCACCGGCAGATTGAATGCCTCGGCCAGATGCGCAACCTTCATGAACACGGTGACGCCGCCGCAGTTGGTCACATCGGGCTCGGGATAGGTCACGCCGCCCGCGGCGATCATGTGCTTGAACTCCCACAGCGTGCGCATGTTCTCGCCGGTGGCGATCGGCATGCCGCCCTCGCGCACGATGCGGGCGTGCCCGGCCACGTCGTCGGGAATGGTCGGCTCCTCCAGCCAGACGAGATCGAAGGGCTGGAAGGCGCGCGCTCGCTTGATGAACTCGTCTACTGTCCACTTCATGTTGGCATCGACCATCAGCGGGAAGCCATCGCCCAGGTGCTTCCGCATGGCGGCGATGCGCGCCACGTCCTCGCTCAGGCGCTCGCGGCCGACCTTCATCTTGATGGCGCGGAAGCCCTTCTTCAGGTTGCCGTCGGTCTGCTCGAGCAGGGCCTCGATCGTGAAATCGAGATCGATGCCGCCGGCGTAGCAGGGTACATTGGGATCGTTGCCGCCGAGCAGCTTCCACAGCGGCAGCCGGGCCCGGCGGGCCTTCAAATCCCACAGCGCGATGTCGAGTGCGGAGAGCGCGAGCACGGATGGGCCCCCACGGCCTCCATAGTGCAAGCCCCACCAGACCTTGCTCCAGATCTGCTCGATGCAGTCAGCGTCGGCACCGGCGGCGATCTCGCTGATATCATGCGCCAGCGTGGCGTGGATCGCACGGCCATTATGGCCGGTCGTGTAGGTGTACCCGACGCCTTCCTCACCGTCGGCATCGCGCAAGCGGACGGTGATCAGCTCGAACGCAGTCATGGTGCCGTGCGTGGAATCCGACAAAGCCACGGGCAGTGGAATGCGGTAGTGTCCCGCGGTTATTTCAGCGATGCGCGCCAAAGGTCTCTCCTAGCGTTTTCCGTTTCTGGCTGGTTCGTATTATTAACTTTGCCAACACCCATAAGCCACTCACCTCTGCGTCCCCGGCCATCGCGCGAAGCGCGAATGAGCCGGGGTCTTTCCGGTGACGGAATGCACGTTGAGCCAACGAACCAACCGTTGCGTGTAAGGATCCCGGATAACGCGCTTGGAAAGCGCGTTTCCGGGAATGCAGTGGAGACGTAATTCTACCTAAATCGGAAATGTACCTAATACGTCGCGAACATGCGCCGGATCTCGGCTGGCTCTTTGGTTTTGGTGAGCGCCAGCGCTAACAGAATGCGCGCCTTCTGCGGCGTGAGGTTGTCGGCGGTCAGAAAGCCTGCATCGCAAATCTTGCTCGAGTTGAAGACGCGGCCCGATCCAGCGCGTGACGACATCACCACCACCACGCCGGCGTCGTTCGCCGCTTTGTAGGCCTCCGTTTCCGGTGGCGACAGCATGCCGGGCGCGAACGCCGCCGCGACGATGCCTTTGGCGCCGGCAGCAGCGAAGGCGCGGACCGCTGTCCCGTCGTCGCCCGCGTACGAATAGGCGATGTCGACGCGCGGCAGCACGGCGAGGCTGCGGATGTCAAACTCGGTATCGGGCGCGCCCTTGCGGATCGGCTTGCGATAGAAGTTGACCGCGTCGCCGTCGGCATGGCCAAGCACGCCGAAGTCCGGGCTGCGGAAAGTTTGCAATCGCGCCGTCGAGGTCTTGGTGACCTCGCGCGCACACTGGATTTCGTCGTTGAGGCAGACGAGCACGCCCAGCCCGCGCGCCGCCGGTGACGCTGCCGTGCGCACAGCGTTGACCAGGTTCAATCCAGCATCGGTGGAGAGTGCGCTGGCGGGCCGCTGCGAGCCGACAACGACGATCGGCACTGGAACCTTCGCCGTCAGGTTGAGCGCATAGGCCGTCTCCTCCAAGGTCGCTGTGCCATGCAGGATGACGATGCCGGCGAGATCGGGATGCGCGGCAACCGCCTTGTCCGCCTCCAACACGAGCTGCTTCCACTCCGGGAAGGCAACCGCCGTGCTCGGCACCGCCTTGAAACGGACGGGAATGATTTCTGCCACCTCACGCACTTCTGCGAATTTCGCCACCAGCTCATCGGCCTCCAGCATCTTGCCGGTAGCCGTGTACTCGAAGAGGTCGAGCGGGCTCTTGCCGATAGACGTGATAGTGCCGCCGGTCCCGATCACCGCGACTTTTGCTTTGCTCATGGTGTGCACCCGCCCGCCTTATCCAGCATCGCGTAGACCGTCGCCGCCGTGTCCTTCGACGGCGACACTGGCACGATCTCCAGCTCGGCGAGGTCCGACCACGCCATCGCCCATTGCTGCATGAGCCTCAAATCATCGCACTCCATGAGCTGAAAGCAGCGATCGAAGTTGGGCTCGATCCAGCTCCCGTGCACTTTCAGGCCGTCGGGAGCCATGCGGCCCTTGTCGCGAAAGCGCGCATAGACCGCCTTGGCGTCCTGGTTCCTGAACCGCTCGATCACCATGAAGAGCATTGCCATTCTCCGGATGCAGGCCCGAATTTGTCATGGTCGGGCTTGTCCCGACCATCCATCGTCCCGCGCGCTCCCACGCCGCTTTGAGCATGCGGCCGAACCAACGCGCGAGAAGTTGGCGCTCCATGGATCCTCGGGACAAGCCCGAGGATGACAGCGTGATTCAGAACGCGACCTTGTCGCCACCCTTGAGGCCGAGAATCTCGCGCGCCTCGTCAGGCGCGGCAATCTCCAGCCCGAGGCCCTCGATGATCTGGCGCGCCAGCTTGACCTGCTCGGCATTCGACTGAGCAAGGCGTCCGGGGCCGGCCCAAAGCGAAGTCCTCCATGCCCACGCGCACGTTGCCGCCCATGGCCGCCGCCATCGCCGCGATCGGCAGCTGGTTGCGCCCCGCGCCCAGCACGGACCAGTGGTACTGGTCGCCGAACAGGCGGTCGGCCGTACGCTTCATGTGCGCCACATCTTCGGGATGCGGACCGATGCCGCCGAGGATGCCGAACACCGACTGGATGAAGAACGGCGGCTTGATGATGCCCCGATCCGCGAAGTGGCGCAGCGTGTAAAGGTGGCCGATGTCATAGCACTCGACCTCAAAGCGCGTGCCGTTCTGCGCGCACGTGGTCAGGATGTACTCGATGTCGGCGAACGTGTTCTTGAAGAACCCGGCGCGCGTGCCCTCGATATAGGGCTTCTCCCAATCGAACTTGAATTCCTTCTGGCGCGCCAGCATCGGATAGAGACCGAAGTTCATGGTGCCCATGTTGAGGCTCGCGACTTCCGGCTTGAAGGTCGCCGCTGGGCGAACACGTTCCTCCACCGTCATGGTCATGGCGCCGCCAGTGGTGATGTTGATGACGCACGGCGAGCGTTGCTTGATGACCTTGAGGAACGGCGTGAACGCCTCGGTTGATCTGATCTGGCTTGCCGGTCTTGGGATCGCGCGCGTGCAGATGTACGACCGCGGCGCCCGCTTCCGCCGCGCCGATGGCCGCGTCGGCGATCTCCTGCGCTGTGATCGGCAGGTGCGGCGACATGGAGGGTGTGTGGATCGAGCCCGTCACTGCACACGTGATGATGACTTTCCTGGATTTCGCCATGACGTGTCCTCTCAACTCTCGAAGGATTTTTGCGCGCGCTTGTGCGCCTGTAAGGCCGCCAGCCGCTCATCCCGCCAGCGGCTCTTCTCGGTCACTTGCGCCGGTGTCGGCGACCGGCCCCAGCTCTTCAGGATGCGCGCGATGTTCTCCTGTCCCCACACATCCTCTGTCACCGGTCGCGAGGACAATCCCAGCATGAGCTTGCCGAAGCGCGCGCTATAGTCCGGCACGCCTCCCGGTGCATTGAGCTCGATCGTGGCAAACGGACCCATGAAGCTCCAGCGCAGGCCGAGGCCGTGCGCGATGGTCTTGTCCAGGTCCTCCGCCGAGCAATAGCCCTCGCCCACGAGCCGGAACGCTTCGGAGAGCAGCACGGCCTGCAGGCGGTTGAGCAGAAAACCGTCGATCTCCTTTTTCACTTCCACAGGCACCTGGCCGACGCTCTCGAACACGGCACGTGCCCGCTTCACTGTCTCGGGCGAAGTCCACGGCGCCCCGCTGAGCTCCACGATCGGCACGACGTGCGGCGGATTGACCGGATGTGCGACGAGGCAGCGGTCACGGCCTTTCAGGCTTTCCGTAAAGCGCGACGTCACGATGCCGGATGTCGAGGACGCAATCACGATGTTGCGCGGAGCCGCGGCGTCGAGCTTGGCCCAGATGGCGATCTTGTCCTCGATCTTCTCTGGGCCGCTCTCCTGCACAAAGTCCACACTAGCAACACAGTCCTCCAGCGAAGCGGCCGTGCGGATGCGTGTAGCCGCCTTCTCCGGCTCCTTGACGAGGCCGTGCCGTGCCAGGTCATGCAGGGATTCGGCGACGAGCTTGGGCGCGGCTGCCGTCGCATCCGGGTTGGCGTCCCACACCTTCACGTCCCACCCAGCGCGGGCGAATACGTTCGCCCACGCGCGCCCGATCAGCCCGACGCCGACAAGCCCCACAACCGGCATGCGCTCCTCCGTCTCGCGCTAGTGTCCCGATCGCGAAGTTCGTCGGCATTAGCCGCAAGCTCTCAGCGAACTTCGTGATCGAAAGGACACTAGCAAAGCTTATGATGCTCGTGTTAGATTCAGATCGAGAAATTCGTTGAGAACCAAGCTGCGAACACCAGCGAATTTCTCGATCATCACACGATGTGCCACCGAGACTAGCATGCGCGAGCCGGAGTGCCAGCGCGCCGCCGCGCCTACTCCGCCTTGATGCCCTTGTCGGCGATGATCTTGGCGAACTTGGCCGTGTCTCGCTTCATCACTTCCGCCATCTCCTCTGGCGTCGAAGGATCGGGCACTGCGCCAGCATTGATCAGCTTGCCGCGCACGGGCTCCGTGGTCAGCGCGGTACGCAGGGCTGCATTCAGCTTGTCGATGAACGGCCGCGGCGTCTTGGCCTGCACCACTACCGCATACCAATTGTTGGAATCAGTGCCGGGAAAGCCCAGTTCCGCGAACGTCTTCACGTCCGGAAGCAGCACGTGCCGCTTGGGAGCCGCGATGCCGAGCGGCTTCAGCTTGCCGCCCTGGATATGGCCGATGAGACCGGGCAGGTCGCCGAAGAAGCCACCGACCTGATCGGCAATGAGATCGTTGATGACAGGCCCTGCACCTTTGTATGGCACGTGCAGCAGGTTGGCCTTGGATGCACTTTGAAACAGCTCCAGCGCGAGATGCGTGGTGCTGCCGATACCAGCCGAGCCGATCGGCACCGGCTGTGCACCCTTGCGGCTCGCCTCGGCAAATGCCGCAGAATCGGCTGCCGGATTGGACGGATGTACGACCAGCACCGTGTCGCTGTTGACCACTCGCGAGACCGGCGCGAAGTCCTTCATCGGATCGTAGGGCAGGTTCGGATAGAGCGAGGGGTTGATAACGGTCGCGCCGCTGCTTGTGAGGAAGATGACGGAGCCGTCGGCAGGCCCCTTCGCTACCAGCTCGGCGGCAATGCCGCCATTGGCACCGGGCTTGTTCTCGACCACGATGGGCTGGCCCATCTCCTTGGTCAGCGGATCGGTCAGTAGCCGCGCCACGAGATCGACCGGACCTCCGGGCGGGAACGCAACAATCATCTTGATGGGTTTGCTGCTCTGCGCGAGCACGGTGCTCGAAAGCGCCATAGAGAGCGCGACGAGCGCAGCCGGCCATATCCTTCGCATGTGTTTCCGCCCCTTGCGTTGATTCCGTGCGAAAAGGCTAGCGCACGACCGCTATGGCACAAAGCGCCGCTTACAGGACACCACACGCGAGGCCCGCGTCAGGCTGGACGTGCCCCGATGTATCCGCGCGCGAGATCGGCGCGATCGCGCAGCCGATACCAGTTCAGGAGAGCACCGACGAGCGGTCGCGCCATCGGCCGCACAGCGATACGGCGCAATGGCGTGAGCGGCAACATCATCTCATGTTCCGGCTTGCCGAGGATTCGCTTCGTCACCTCACGTCCGAGCAGCGTGCCGAAGGCAATACCTCGACCACTCAAGCCGACCGCAGCGAACACACCGTCATCGAGCCGATGCACGTGCGGGTACTGATCGACTGTCATGCCGACCCAGCCGGAGACCTCTTCCTGCCATTTGAGCTCTCCGATGTGGGGAAACACGTCCCGCACACGCTGAGTGGCCTTGATGACCGACGGGTGACCATTGATGCCGAAGGCGGGCCCATCGATGCTCACATGCAGGCGGCCATCCATTCGCTTGCGGATGCCGGAGAAGAGCCGCCGCGTGTCGGTGAGAGGGTGGCCGCCCGGCAGGATTGTCCTGGCCAGGTTGTCGGAAAGGGGCTCGCTCACAATTTGGTAGCCCCTCAGCGGAATGATCGTTTGCCGCAGGCCTGGCCACAGGTCGTCCGTATAGGCATCGGTAGCGAGCACGACGCATTTGGCTTGCACCTGGCCGCTCGCGGTTTCAACGAGCCAGCCGTTGCCATGTCGCCGAATCGCGGTCGCGCGGCTGCCCTCAAATATGAGGGCTCCCTCAGACGCTGCGGCCCGCGCCAGCCCGCGTGCGTAGGCCAGAGGATTGAGCGTCCCGCCGCGCGGCTCAACGAGGATCGTCTTGTAGTAGCGGCTGCCGGTCGCACGCTCGGTGCCGGCCGCGTCAAGCATTTCGGCGCGGACGCCGCGCGCCTGCAGAAAGCGCGCTTTGCCCTCCAGATCGCGAGCTGCCGCTAGCGTGTGGGCGGCGAAGATCAGTCCCGTCTTCTGCGCTTCGCAGAACATCGCGTAACGCGCGATGAGATCGAAGACCAGGTCCGGCCCGGAGCCGAGGCCGTCGATCAGGCGCTCGCCATACTCGGCACCGAAGGTGCGCAGCACATGCTCATGATCGTGCTTTGCATATGGAACCACCTGACCGAACGCGCGCCCCGAGCCGCCCCAGCCGACGGTGCGAGCTTCCAGCACCGCAACGGACAATGACGCGTGCCGCAGATGCAGGGCGGTGGACAGTCCGGTGTAGCCGCCGCCAACAACCGCTACGTCTGCAGCAATGGTGCCGTCCAGCGGTTGCGTATGAAAATCCGGCGCAGCTCGAAGATAAGTCGGCGGAAGACCGGTTAAATCCTCGAGCACGCGCGTCATTCTAAATCTCCCCAAGGCGGGGATACCGTAATGCAGTTCTCTGGCGAAGGCTGCCCCTTGCTAAAAGACGTTGGGCCCCGTGCCGGCCGTTCCAAGCGTGCGTTGGAAGTTTTCTGTTTCTGGCGAAGTTATATTCGTAGCGTCGCTAACACCCATACGCTCAACTCTGCGTCCCCGGCCATCGCGAAATGAGCCGGGGCCTTTCCTGCTGATGGCTCGAGCGGCGAGCCAGAAAAATATGGTATCGTGAAAGATCCCTGTGTGTCGGGGATGTGCTTGGATGGTGCGGGCGGGAGACCGCAAGATCCCCGGTCGTGGCAAGACCGTTATCCGGCTCGGTCCCCGCCCGCCGCGCATGTGAACCTGAACAGTTGCACGAGGCCGCGCCAACGGACCTCGCACCACAGGGACAGGCCCCATGACGATACCACTAAGCCACCTCGCCATCGATGTCTCCAAGCAGTGGCTCGATGTCCATGACCCAACCTCCGGCCGGACCTGGCGCGTCGCTAACCGCGAGCCGCAGATCGCTGCCTTGGTCGGCACGTTGCCGCCGGGAAGCACCATCATCTTCGAGGCCACCGCCCCCTACGACACCGAGCTGCGGCGGCTTGCCAGCACGGCAGGGCATGCCCTGCAGCGCGTCAACCCGGCCCGCGCCCGCGACTTCGCCCGCGCCGCCGGATACCTCGCCAAGACCGACGCCATCGACGCCCGCATGCTCGCGCAGATGGCCGCGCGCATGCCGATAGTGTGCGAGCCAGCCTACGACGGCGACCGCGAGGCGCTCGCAGCCCTCCATCGTCGGCGCGACCAGCTGGTGGAGACCCGGGCTGTCGAGCGCGGCCGCCTCGCCGATGTCCGCCATGCCAGCGAGCGGCACAGCCTTACGCGCCATATCGCCTGGCTCGATCGTGAGATCGCCAGCCTCGAAGCCGACATCAAGGCCGCGCTGGCCGCGCCGCAGCTCGCAGACACGGTGGCCCTCCTGCGCTCGGTCAAGGGCGTCGGACAGGTGACCGCCGCGATGCTGATCGCACTCCTGCCCGAGCTCGGTCGCCTTTCGGCCAAAGCCATCGCCGCGCTCGCCGGCCTCGCCCCCCTCAACCGCGACAGCGGCGCCCTGCGCGGCCAGCGCCGCATCGGCGGCGGCCGCCGCCGCGTCCGCCGCGCCCTCTACATGGCCGCCCTCGGCGCCATCCGCGCCGTGCCTCGCTTCAAGGCCCACTACGCGGCCATCCGCCAGCGCTCCGGACACGCCAAGGTCGCCATCGTGCGAAAGCTTCTCGTCACCCTCAACGCCATGCTCAAGAACAACCAGCCCTTCCGAGCCTGAACACAACACAGTTGCCGGATAAGCCGCCAAGGTCGCTGGCGGCACCCGCGATGTGCACGAGTTTCATGGCCGTGCGGATTTCGCCAGCCGCACGAGGTTGACAAATTCGGCGCGGTAGCCGAACGGGTCGTCGCCCTTGGCGCCGTTGGCGAGCGCGATCACGTCGTCGTAGCCGTAAGTCTTGAGATATGGCAGGCCGCGCAGGAGCTGGCCGAACGCCGCCACGGCAGTCGAGAAGCGCACCTCGGCCGGCGCTTCCGCAACCGTACGCTTTTCCAGCGCCGGCGTGATGGCGAGCGTCAGCAGCCGGCTCGCCTCCTCCTTCGGCAGCTTGTAGCGCAGGCGCAGGAAACCGAGCTCGGCATCCGGTCCGGCGGCGGCTGCCGGTTGCGCCGCCGCCTTGCCATAGCGCAGGTCCTCCACCAGGCGCGGCGCCCCGACCGGTGTGATCTCGTAAATGGCCGTGATGCTGTGGCCCGAGCCGACGTCGCCGGCATCGACCTTGTCGTTATTGAAGTCCTCGCGCTTGAGGGCGCGCGTCTCGTAGCCGATCAGGCGGTACTCGGCGACGCGGGTGGGATTGAACTCGATCTGGATCTTCACGTCGCGGGCGATCGGGAACAGGGTCGAGGACGATTCCTGGATCAGCACCTTGCGTGCCTCGCTCAGCGTATCGATGTAGGCGGCCGCGCCGTTGCCGTTCTGCGCCAGCGCCTGCATGAGCTGATCGTTGTGGTTGCCTTGCCCGACGCCGAGGATCGACAGATAGATGCCGGACTCGCGCTTGCGCTCGACGAAGCCTTTCAGCTCGTCGCGGCTGGTGATACCGACGTTGAAGTCGCCGTCGGTGGCCAGGATGATGCGGTTGACGGCCGCTTTGTCGAAACCCGCCTCCGCCAGCCGGTAGGCCTCCTGAATGCCGGCCGCGCCCGCGGTCGAGCCGCCCGCCTGCAGGCTTTCAATCACCTGAACGATCTTGTGCTTGTCGCTGACTTTGGTCGGCTCCAGCGCGACGCCCGTGCCGCCGGCATAGGTGACGATGCCCACCGTGTCGTCCGGCTTCAGCTCGTCGACCAGCATGCGGAAGGCGTTGCGCAGCATCGGCAGACGGTCGGCCGGCCCCATCGAGCCCGACACGTCGATCAGCAGCACGATGTTGGCGCGGGGCCGCTCGGCGCTCTTGATGTCGTACCCCTTAATGGCGACGTGCACGAGCTTGTTGTCCGCGTTCCAGGGTGCGGGGAACACCGTCACGGTCGGCAGGAACGGCTCGCTCGCGCTTTCGGGGCGGGCGTAGTCGTAGGGGAAATAGTTGAGCATCTCCTCGACGCGCACGGCGTCCTTCTGCGGCAGCCGCCCGGCATTCAGCGCACGCCGCACGAACGAGTAGGAGGCCGTGTCCACATCGATGGAGAAGGTGGAGACCGGCTCGTGCGCCACGCTCTTGACCGGATTGGGTGGCGTGGCGTCGAAACGGTCGCGGCCTTGCTCGACCTGCTGCGGAGGCGGCAGGAGCATGCCGCTTTGCCTATCTTGATCGAGACGCGACAGCAGCGTTGGACCTGCATATCCCATCGGCGCCGCCGGCTGCACCGATGCGCGCTGGTCGACAGAGCGCGCCGCATGGCCTGCGCCGCCCAGCAGCCCGTCTTTGAGCTCTCGGCGCATCTGTGACGCCTGTCCGAGAGCATCGACCGAATCACGGGATGGCCATTGCGCGGGCTGATTTTGTGCTCGCGCTTTCTCTTCGTCGGGCTTGGCGGGCTCGCTCGCCGCAAGCTTGGCCTGATCCGCCCCGCGCGCCTGCGCCTGCTCTTCCTGCTTCTGCTGCGCCACTTGGCGCATACGCTCGCCCGCCAGGGCGTCCGCCTCCATCTGCCGTTTGGCTGCAGCTTCGTCATCCGACAGGGTCAGTGAACCTTGCGGATACTGCGCCAAGTAATGCAGCAGCACGGGCACGGAAACGGCGGCAACCGCAACTGACGCAGCAATGGCGTAGGTGGTACGACGCGCGGGCATCCAGGCTCTCCTCTTCATCTCATCTGCACTGCGCGTTAGACGGAGATCCTCGTTCGATCCTTGGGTCGTTTCGGTCACGCTGCTTTCGTGCGCGTAAGCGCGTGCGGCCGCGTCAATGGCGGCGCGCCTAGCATCGCTACTGGGCGGCGGCACATGTTTCAGCTTGTCGAGCATCGCGTCGGTCATGATCGTCAATCCACCGGCTCGAGCATCGCCTTGAGACGCTTGCGCGCTTCGTGCAGATGCCAGGACACGGTTTTCTCGCTGCACGCCATCACGCGCGCCGCCTCCGCGTGGTTCAAGTCCTCGCCGTAGACGAGCAGCACGGCATCGCGCTGCTGGTCGGGGAGCGAGCGCACCGCCTTCCACAGCTCGTGCTGCTCGACCGGGTCAAGAGCACTCTCGGCCGGAGCCTCGATCATCGCCATCATGTTGGACGGCGGAAGGGTGACAACCCTTTGGCGCGATCTGAGCTCATCCAGTGCCCGGTTATAGGCGATCCGGTACAGCCAGGTCGTAAACTCCGCCTCCGCACGCCAGCCGCGAATGGCGGACGCCAGCTTGACGCAGACGTCCTGGGCGATGTCCTCCGCATCCGACTGGCGGCCAAGGAGACGCCAGGCGACGCGATAGATGCGGTCGTAATGGCGCTCCAGCAGCGCCGTGAACGCCGCCGCGCATCCCCCGGCTGCCCGGGCAGCCAAGTCTTGATCCGTCCGATCCCTCACGACCAAGCCCTGTCGCGGCCACTTGAGCGATAAGACGGAGTAAGTTTGGATTTCCTTTGGTCAGATGCCGAAAAAGTTCTCGGAGGTCAGTTCCTAGCGTCCCCACGCCCAAGCTTGTCGTATCGATCTGAGGCACACTAGAGCTTTCGGCTGGCTGAATCGCCTTTGCAACCATGCCGGATATCAACACCCCCCAACTCTGCGTCCCCGGCCATCGCGCAAACGCGCGAATGAGCCGGGGTCCTTCCCGTCGATGGAATGCGCAGCGGGCGCCGAGCACTACGGTTGCGTGTGAAGATCCCGAATAGCGGCGCTGAAACGCCGCTTCCGGGACCGCGGTGGTGGGGTGGTTCTACTTCAATCGGGGAGGACCTACCGCGCCCGCGCCAGCTCGTCGATGGCCTCCTGCATGGCCGACAGCGTGTGCTGCACGTCCTCGTCGGTGTGCGCCAGCGAGATGTAGTACTTGCTCTCGCCCTTGAGCACGCCGCGCTCGAGCAAGGCCGCGTTGAGCCGCTTCTGCAGGTCGGCATTGCCACGCAGAGTGCCGCGATAGTCGGTGATATCGCCCTCGGCGAACACCACGTCGAACAGTGGCGGCTCGCCGAGCACCGTCGCGGGAATTCGCGCCGCCTTGAGCATGCGCGCCAGGCCGTCCTTGATCGTCTGGCCGGTGGCGAAGATACGCTCATAGGCACCGGGCCGCTTGAGGATGTGCATCGTGGCCAGACCCGCCACCGCAGCGATGGGGTTTCCACTCAACGTGCCGATCTGCACCGTGAACTCGTCCTCGGCGACGGCGCCCTTGTCGAAGTGCTTCATGACGTCGGTGCTACCCGCGATGGCCGCCAGCGGATAGCCGCCGCCGATCACTTTGCCGAGCGTGCACAGGTCCGGCATCACGCCGTAGTAGGCCTGGGCGCCGCCGTAAGAGAAACGGAAGCCCGTCACCACCTCGTCGAAGATGAGCGCCACACCGTTGTCCTGCGTGACCTTGCGCAACCCCTCCAGGAAGCCGGGCTTGGGCGGGATGAGGCGCTGGAATGGCTCGACGATAATGGCCGCGAGCTCGTCCTTGTTCTGCGATACCAGACCTTTTACCGCCTCCAGGTCGTTGTAGGGCGCGACCAGAACCTCGTCGCGCACCGAGCGCGGGATGCCGGCGGAATCCGGAATGGGCGAAGGAAAGTTGCCCTGACGTTTGGGCGCCAGGCTCATCAGGCTGTAGTCGCTCATGCCGTGATAGCCACCCTCGAACTTCAGGATCTTGTCGCGCTTCTTCCACGCACGAGCGACGCGCATGGCATAGGCATCGGCCTCCGAGCCGGTCGAGACGAAACGCACCTTCTCGGCGCACGGCACGGCCTCGACGATCTCGGCGGCGAGCTGCACACCCTGCGGGTTGTTGGTGAAGAAGGTCGAGCCGAGCGCCACCTGCTCCTGCACTGCCGCGTTGACCTCGGGATGCGCGTGGCCAACGAGCATCGGACCGGAGCCAAGCAGAAAGTCCACATATTCGTTGCCGCTTACGTCCCAGACGCGGCCGCCTCGACCGCGGGCGATCACGATGTCGCTGGCCACGTTGCCGAACGTACCGCCGGGCAGGACACGGCGGGCGGTCTCGGCAATGCCGCTCTCGGCATCGCTACGTTGGCGCTTACTCATGACAGGATCCCTCATGCAGGCGGTGACAGACAAGTTCGGCTGAGCATAGACTGGGCGGACGCGCGCTTGAACGCGTTTCTTGCGCCATCATGAGAGCCTGCGAGGAAGTCCCATGCCTGTCGTCGCTGTCGATCGCCTGACCACCATCGCCAAAGCCGTGCTGCAAGCCTCCGGCGCCTCGCCCGAGGAGGCGGCGACCGTGGCGCGGCTGTGCGTGGCAGCGAACCTGGCCGGCCACGACTTGCACGGCGTCATCGCCATCCCGACCTACATCGACCGCATCGGCAAGAACCACATCGTTCCCGGCGCGCCCTTCGAGATCAAACAGGAGAGCGCCACCACCACGGTCATCGACGGCAACTGGGGCTTCGGCTTCGTCGTCGCCGAACGCGCCACGAAGCTCACCTTGGAGAAGGCCAAGAAGTCCAACGTGGCGGCAACCACCATCCTGCGCCAGAGCCACGTCGGCCGGGTCGCGGCCTACCCGCTGATGGCGGCCAAGGAGGGCATGATCGCCATGATGACGGCGGACTCGGGCCGCTCACCCAAGGCCGTCGCTCCGTTCGGCGGGCGCGAGCCGCGGCTTGGCACCAATCCCATCTGCATCGCCATGCCGTCCAATCTCGACGGGCCGTTCGTGCTCGACATGGCCACCTCGGCAGTCGCCGCCGGCAAGATCAAGCTGGCGCAGGCGAAGAACGCCAAGATTCCCGCGGGCTGGGTCGTCGACAAGCACGGCAAGCCCACGACCGACCCGTTTGAGTTCGACAAGGGCGGCGTGCTGCTGCCGCTCGGCGCGACGGAGGGCTACAAGGGCTACGGCCTGTCGGCGATGGTGGAGGTGTTCTCGGGCCTGCTGCCGGGCCTGGGCTTCGGCGTCGAGCCGACCGGCCGTCACAACGACGGCTGCTTCATCGCCATGTTCAACGTCGAGGCCTTCCGCCCGCTGGAGACCTTCAAGAAGGAGGTGACCGAGTTCGCCGCCTACCTGAAGGCAACCAAACCCGCCGATGGCTTCACCGAGGTGCTCTATCCGGGCGAGGTCGAGTGGCGCACCGAGCAGGCGCGCCGCAAGAGCGGCATCGAGGTCGATAGCAAGACGTGGAAAGCGTTCCAGGACCTCGGCACGAAGCACAACATCCCTATCGAGGCTTGACGCGGCGGCGGTCAGCCTGCGCAATCGAAATAGCGTTCGCGCCAGTATTTGCTGCCCGTGCGTTTCCAGCGACCGTACTGATACGAGCAACTGGCCGCAGAAGTGCCGGCCGGACCAACTAGAGTTCCGTCACGCAGATGCTGTTCGCGGCTGCGCGGCGCTGCCGGGTTCGTAGGAATATTGCGGTTGTAGTTGTTGTAGCTGCGGCGAATGTCCTGCTCGATGCGAAGCCGATTGGTGATGTCGTACGATGGCCCCGCGGCGACCGCTTCGCCGATCATCACGCTGGCGCCAGACACCACAAGCGCGAGAGCGTGACCCAACGCTGTAATGAAAGTCTTGGAGTCCGCCGTCATCCGCCACTCCCTTGTTCCAGCAGGAGAATTAGGGAAAGCAGGACTCACTATCAAGGCCGGCGCGAACAGTCGCAATCAGTCAAGTCCCTGATTCGGCCGGCAGTCTGATCACTTGGCAGACACCCTGCTGTTTCGCATCTGCACATCAAGACGGGGCAGCGTCTCTCGCGGAGAAATGTGATTCGCTGTGGATGTCCAGTCGAAAAAGCTTGCTCACCCGTGGCAATTGCTCATTCGCGGCAAAAATGTGGCGTTCAGAGCACGGTCGTCCATCCATCGTCATGCGCGGCCTCCGAATGCATTTACTCGGCTAATTCAGGGGCCTACATCTGGCGCATGGCTGTGCGTTTGGAAGTGGTTGCTCGGTAGTTGACTGCGCCGGGGCTGGATCTGGCGAAGAGCACCACGCGTAAATGTATGGGGGCCACATGAAGCGAGTGATGTGCGTTGTTGCGCTCGGGCTCTCCCTTGGCGCGTGCGAGACTTACGGGCCTGACTACGGGTACGGCGGCTACGGCTACAATGGTGACCGCGACCGCGGGCACGGACACTATGCGCGCAGCGACCAGAAGTGCTTCGAGGTCCGTCCCACTCCCTTCAGCCGACCCTATATCGAGTGCCGCGAAGTCAAGCGGTGGAAGCCGGATTACGCGCACAGGTCGGATTACGCGTACAGCAAGCCGCGCTACCGCAATCGCGATGATGACGACGACATTTACAGCTACCGCGAGCCCAGGCGGCGCTGGCGCGACAAGGAATACTATGACTGACGCCGTCGTCGGCGTTTAGGGCACTTGGACACGTGACGCGGCTCGGCCGTCGAGGACTGCCGAACCGCGTGCAAACATCCAATCAATTGGCGCAGTTGTAATACCTGTCGCGCCAGTAGCTGCTGCCCGTCGACTGCCACCTGTTGTACTCGTAGCTGCACGAGGCCGCATAGGTGGCGCCAGCGACGAGAGGCGCGACGACCCATACGCCATTGCGCCAGTAGCCCCTGCGTCCGTTACGGTAGACGTATTTGCGATTGACGTTGACGTCGCGATTGACATGTCGGCTTCGATTGACGTTGACGTCGCGATTGACATGTCGGCTGCGATTGACGTTGACGTTGCGATTGACATGGCTTCGGTTGATGTTGCCGTGCATGGCCCTGCCGGCACCCATGTGGCCACCGCGATGACCGCCGCCATGGAAACCGCCGCCGCCATGACCGCCGCCACCGCGTCTCGCTTCGGTCGGAGCAAGAATTGCGGCCAGGCCCACGAACAGGACGGCGCTGCACGCTATTAAAATCAGCACCTTTTTCATGAATGTCCTCCGATGACCAACGCGCCTCTTGAAGGGGAGCGTCGATCACAGTCGATACATTCACAATCGGGGTTCCCCCTCAGTGTGCCCGCGCTCAGCCCTGAGTTTGCAGATGTGCGCGAGCGGCGCGTTGTTGCCGCATTGCGGAGATCAGAACCGCTCCACCCACGGCCGCAGCTCCACCTCCATCGACCAGGCCGAGCGCGGCTGCTTGATGACATGCAGATAGGTGGCGGCGATCGCGTCGGGATCGAGCAGGCTGTCGGGCGTCGCATCCTTTCCTTCGACACGGCCGCTCGCGACGCTGCGCACGCCACCGTCGATCACGACGTGCGCCACGTGGATGCCTTTGGGCCCGAGCTCCCGCGCCATGGACTGCGCCAGTCCGCGCAGGGCGAACTTGCCCATGGCGAAGGGCGCCGACTGCGCATAACCCTTCACGCTGGCGGAGGCGCCCGTGAACAAGATCACCCCGGCGCCGCGCAGGATCATGCGCCGCGCCGCTTCTTGCCCGACCAGGAACCCTCCGAACGCACTGACCATCAGCGTCTTCTCGACATCCGACGGAGTGAGATCGATCAGCGGCCCGCGCGTTCGGAAGCTCGCATTGTAGAGCACGACATCGAGGGGGCCGTTCGCCCTCTCGGCTGCGTCGAACAGTGCGGTCACGGCCTCGGCGCGCGTGGCGTCGGCGGATACGACGTGCGCCTTGGTCTCGCGGGCGAGGTCGCCGAGCTTGTCGGTACGCCGCGCCGCCAGCGTCAGCTTGTAGCCGTCGGCGGCGAGGGCTCGCGCCGTCGATGCGCTGATGCCGGTTCCGGTGCCGACGATGAGTGCGGATTTTGCCATGAGGAAGCCTCGCTTGATGAGAGCCGGCGAGCCTATCGACGTACGAGGCGACAGCAAATCATGATGCCGTGAGGCGAGGCAGCTACTCGACCGCCGTCACTGTGAACCCAGTTTCCCGCAGCATCTCGACCAGGCCGAGCCGCCCGGGCAGATGCAGCGCGCCGACACCAATGAACAGGCCGCCCTCGCGCAGCAGCGGCAGCGCGGCGTCACGCATTCGGGCATTGCGGTCGCCCACGAGTTGCTGCTCGAAGCTTGCGAAAGCTTCCGTGCGCAATCCGGCCCGCTTCGCCAGCTCGAGCTGGAACGGCCACATGGCGCCGAGGTCGCGCGCCAGATAGCGCTGGATCATCGTCTCCATGAGATCGGCGGACCGGTCGTGGTATTTCAAGCTGACGCGCAAGACCTGGAGCTGATCGGCCTCGGGCACGGCCGCCAGTGCGCGCATCTGGCTCTCGATCGTTTCCAGGCCGATGATGGGCTTGCCTCGCAGCTTGCCGGCCTCCGCCAGACGGGCGTCGAGCGCCGTCATACCGGCCGCCGCACGGCGCCGCTCGCAAGGCGCCATGGCCAGCGACAGCGTCACGAGCCACGGCCGGAATGCAGCCGCCATCTCGCGCGGGATGCCGGTTGCCTGCAGCGCCGAGCGGGCGATCTCCAGCTCCTCCCCGCCGAGCAGATCGTCGAGCTTGCGCCCATCGTTGAAGATCACCAGCTCGCGCAGGCCCGCCATCGCCGCCGCCATGCCTTGCGGCGACATGTCCGCAATCTCGAGCGCGATGCGACTGGCCCCGGCAAGCGCGCTACGTACGTCGGCCGATAGCGCGTTCACACGGTCGTCGGTCAGATGCACGGTCCCGAACAGGTGCGATGGCGGCACGCCTGCCCGTTCGATGCGCCACAGGATTGCGCGCGCGTTGAGGGTAGCGTCGGCGGCTGCGCGCACGCGGGCGTGGGCCGCCGGATCGGTTGTCTGCAGCTCGGCGTACATGTCACGGCCGGTGCACGCCGGGACATTTGCGGAAGCGAACGCAGCCGAGGCGACATGCAGAACGGCTGCCAGAAAACCAGCTACAGCATGGTGCCAACGGCGGCGCCCGTTCTCGTTCATGAAGATGACCTATGTGGACTTCGCATCCAGCCCGCGCGACGCCCGCCAGCAATGCTCAAGCGCCCGAGCTGCGGGGATGCGCGGCATCATACACCTTGAGCAGGCGCTCGCGATCGACCTCGGTGTAGACCTGGGTCGTGGACAGGCTGGCATGACCCAGCAGCTCCTGGATCTGGCGCAAGTCCGCCCCCCTGGCCAGCAGATGCGTGGCGAACGAGTGCCGCAGCGCATGCGGCGTTGCCGTCTCGGGCAGACCGAGGTCGGTGCGCAACCGTTCCATGAGAAGCTGGATGATGCGCGGCGATAGCGGCCCGCCTTTGGCGCCCAGGAACAGCGGCCGGCGCGGCTCCGAAGGATAAGGGCACAGCCGCAGATAGCGCGCGATGGCTTCCTGCGTGATCGGCAGCACCGGCACCAGCCGCTCCTTGGCGCCCTTGCCCATGACGCGCAGCACGTCGTTGTCGCCGAGCGGCGCATCCTTGACCTTGAGACTCAGCGCCTCGGCGATGCGCAGGCCGGAGCCGTAAAGCAGCAGCAGCACCGCGAGATCGCGCGCCGCGATCCAGTCGAACACCGCCTCCATGCCGTCGCCCACCACGGCTGCAGCTTTTTCCACCGTTAGCGGCTTGGGGATGCCGTGCGGCACCTTCGGCAGCGTCAGGCTCTAGCACCGACCGGTTCTTCAAAGTCTCTTCAGCCTCGAGCCAGCGGAAGAACTGGCGCAGCGCCGACATGGTGCGCGCCAGCGACCGGCTCTCCAGGCCCGCTTTGCGGCGCGAGGCCATGAAGGCGCGAAAACCCTTGGCTCGAAGTTGTCCGAGATCACCGAGGCACGGCGCATGCCCGAGATGCTGTCGGAGCCAACTCAGAAACTGGCGCAGATCGCGCGCATAGGCCTCGAGCGTCGCATCGGAATGACCGCGCGTATGACGCAGGTGATCGAGCCAGCCGGTGACGGCCGCTCCAAGATCATCGGAGAGCGCCAACCCACCGGTATCGCTCAGCACATCATCGAGACTTATCCCCGGCATCTTGTCTCCGGCTGCGATCCAATAGGCTCAACCATGAGCAGCCGCCGGTTAAGCAGCGGTTAACGCCGGTTAACGGCCAACCAACGGGGTGTTAACGTAGCGCAACTTGCGTAGTGCGGCACCTTTGGAGGACCTTCCCATCAAAGCCACTACAACTCCTCCCGGTCCGACCGAAACCCTCGCTCACTTCGCCTCTGGCCTTTCGTTCTCCGACCTGCCGGCGCCCGTCGTCGCCCAGGCCTGCGATGTCATACTCGATGCCGTCGGCTGCGCCATCGGTGCATGGGATGCCGATCCGGACAAGGGCCGCATTGTCGTCGGCCTCGCGCAGACATTCGCCTCTGCCCCGGTCGCGACCATCTGGGGCAGCGGCGGCGCGCGCACGGATGCGGCGCTTGCAGCCCTCGCCAACGGTACGCTCGTCAACGCTGCCGATTTCGACGACACGCACAAGCGCGCGCTGTTGCACACCGGCTCTGTCGTCGTGCCGGCCGTGCTCGCGCTCGCCGAGGAACGCAAGCTCGCCGGTCGCGAGGTCATCGCGGCCGTCGTTGCCGGCTACGAGACCGCCGTGCGCGTCGGCATGGCCGTGATGCCGACGCACTATCGCTTCTGGCATTCCACCGCCACCAACGGCACGTTCGGCGCTGCCGCGGGAGCGGCGCGCGCCCTTGGCCTCGATGCAGAGGCGACGCGCATGGCGCTCGGCTTCGCCGGCACCCAAGCCGCAGGCCTCAATACCTTCTTCACGTCAGGCGACTTCACCAAGAGCCTGCATCCAGGCAAGGCCGCCTTCAACGGCATCCTCTCCGCCCGTCTGGCCGCGCTCGACGCCACCAGCCCGCCCACCATGCTCGAGCACGAGAAGGGCTACATCAACGCCTTCTCGCTGGAGCCGAACGCCGAGGCCCTGACTCGCGGGCTCGGCAGCGACTGGGAAATTCTGCAGAACGGATTCAAGTTTTTCCCGTCGATCCTCGCCAGTCATGGTGCCATACAGGCCACGCTGGCTGCGGTCGGAGACAACGACATCAAGGCCGGCGACATCGCCAGCCTCACGCTCGAGACCTATTCAACGGTGAAGTCACACTTCTCGAGCAAGGATGTCTCGACCCAGATGGGCGCCCGAGTCAGCGTGCCCTACTGCATGGCTATCGCCGCCATCGACCGCGCCGTCGGCCAGCGCCAGTTCGCAGCCGACCGCATCGATGATCCCGCAGTGCGGACATTGCTCGCCAACACAGAGGTCGTGGCCGACGCTGAGCTGACCAAGCTCTATCCGGCCAAGTTCCCCGCTCGCGTCACCATTACGCTCAAAAACGGCCGTCGCGTGCAGGCCTATCGCGACTTCCCGAAAGGCGACCCGCAAGACCCGCTCACCCCCGCCGAGATCGAAGGCAAATTTCTCGATAACGTCTCCGCCCGCCACCAAGGCAGGGACGGCAAGGAGATCGTGCGCCTGATTCGCGTTTTGCCGTCGCTCGACGACCTGACGCCGCTGTTCGCTCTGCTCGGTCGTTGATCCGGGAGATCAGGTGATCTTCTGTCCGGTCTTCTTCCAGTCGGCCAGGAAAGCCTCGAGCCCCTTGTCGGTCAGAGGATGCTTGACCAGCGCCTTCAGCACGGCGGGCGGGACCGTGCCGATGTCGGCGCCGATCAACGCGGCCTGCTTGACGTGGTTCACCGTGCGCAACGAGGCGGCCAGGATCTCTGTGCCGGTGTCCTCGTAATTGTCGTAGATCACCCGGATCTCGCGCAGCAGGTCCATGCCATCCAAGCCAATGTCGTCCAGCCGGCCGACGAACGGCGAGATGAACGTGGCCCCGGCCTTGGCGGCCAGCAGCGCCTGGTTGGCCGTGAAGCACAGCGTCACATTGACCATCGTGCCTTCACCCGTCAGCGCGCGGCAGGCCTTGAGGCCGTCCCAGGTCAGCGGAACCTTGACCGCCACATTCTTAGCCACTTTGGCAAGTGTGCGGCCCTCGCGCAGCATCCCCTCATAATCGGTGGCCGCGACCTCGGCCGAGACCGGCCCCGGCACGATCTCGCAGATCTCGGCGATCAGGGGTTTGAAATCGCGCCCGGCCTTCGCCACCAGCGAGGGATTGGTGGTGACGCCGTCGAGCAACCCGAGGGCCGCAAGCTCCTTGATTTCCGCTACATCGGCGGTGTCGACGAAGAATTTCATCCGATCGTCTCCTCAGCCTTCGGCCCGCCTTGACCCAGGCCTTAAGCTCACGACTATGATTCGGGTTGTTCTAGAGTGCGATCGCCTCACATGGAAGCCCTGCCGCTACCGTGTGAGGCGTGAATTGCACGACAAGACAAAAAGCGGAAGGCTTTCCGGCGGTTCCAAGCGAGCGGGAAAGCCTGTAGTCCGGCCATGACAGCATTGGAAGCCCTGCTCGGTGATGACAGCGACACTCGGCCCGCGCACGCGCGGCGCGTGCCCGTGCTGATGCCTGTCGCACTCGACCAGACCTACGATTATGTCGTGCCAGCAGGCGTGAATGTGGAACCGGGCTGCTTCGTGCTCGTGCCCTTCGGCCCGCAGACGCGCATCGGTATTGTCTGGGACCAGCCGGTAGGCGACAGCAACAAACCGGTCGATCCCAAGAAGCTCAAGCCCCTGACCGAGCGGCTGGACGTCCCGCCGCTGCCCGTTGCCTCGCTGCGCTTCGCTGAGTGGGTGGCAAAATACACGCTCGCCCCGCTCGGCATGGTGGCGCGCATGATGATGAGCGCCAGCACCGCCTTCGAGCCCGCGAAGCCGCGCTTCGGCGTGCGGCTGGTCGACAAAGCCGCCCATCCGCCGCGCATGACACCCGCACGCGAGCGCGCGCTCAAGATCGCTGACGACGGTTTGATCCGGCCCAAAGCCGGCCTCGCCGCCGAGGCTGGCTGCACGACCGGCGTCATCGACGGACTGATCACGGCCGGCTGCCTGGTCGAGGTGGCGATCCCGGAGCGACGCTTCGCCCGGCCCAACCCCATCCATGCCGATGTCGAGTTCACGCCCGAGCAGGCGCGCGCGGTGCATGCTCTGCGTTCCGCCGTAGATGCCGGCAACTTCTCCGTCTCGCTCATCGACGGTGTCACCGGCTCGGGCAAGACCGAGGTCTATTTCGAGGCCGTCGCCCGCGCCCTCGAGAAAGGTCGGCAAGCGCTCGTCATGCTGCCCGAGATCGCGCTCACCAGTCAGTTCCTGGGCCGTTTCGAGAAGCGCTTCGGATGCGCCCCGGCGGAGTGGCATTCCGCACTCTCGGGCCCCGAGCGCGGGCGGGTGTGGCGTGCGGTCGCCACCGGCGAGTCGCGCATCGTGGTCGGTGCCCGATCCGCGCTGTTTCTGCCGTTTGCCGATCTCGGCCTCATCGTCATCGACGAGGAGCACGATCAAGGCTTCAAGCAGGATGACCGCGTGCACTATCACGCGCGCGACATGGCCGTGGTGCGCGCCAGCCTCGTCGGCTGCAGCGTGGCGCTGGCCTCTGCCACGCCCTCCATGGAAAGCCATGTCAACGCCCGCACCGGCCGCTATCGCCATCTCGTTCTGCCTGGCCGCTTTTCGGGTGTCGAATTGCCCGAAGTGACTGCCATCGACCTGCGCCGCGATCCCCCCGAGCAGGGCAAATGGCTCTCGCCGATCCTGGTCGAGGCCGTTCGCGCCACGCTGGAGAGGAGGCAGCAAGCCCTGCTGTTCCTCAATCGCCGCGGCTACGCCCCACTGACGTTGTGCCGCTCGTGCGGCCACCGCTTCGAGTGCCCGCAATGCACGGCCTGGCTGGTCGAGCATCGCTTCCGCAACCGCCTGCACTGCCACCACTGCGGCTTCTCGCTGCCCATGCCGGAGAAATGCCCCAAGTGCTCCGAGCAAGGCATGCTGGTTGCCTGCGGCCCTGGCATCGAGCGCATAGCCGAGGAGGTGCGCGAGCGCTTTCCGGAAGCCCGCTTGGCCCTCCTGTCATCCGATCTCATCCCCTCGCTTACGGACATGCGCGCCATGATCCGCCAGATCGAGGAGGGCGAGACCGATATCATCATCGGCACGCAGATCGTGGCCAAAGGCCACCACTTCCCCGATCTGGCGACCGTCGGCGTCGTGGACGGCGACCTCGGCCTCGCCCAGGGCGCCGACCCGCGCGCTGGCGAGCGCACGTTCCAGCTTCTGCATCAGGTCACGGGGCGCGCCGGCCGTATGTTCGCTCAGGGCGCCGGCTACGTGCAGACCCACATGCCGGAGCATCCGGTCATGGAGGCCATCATCTCGGGCGACCGCGAGGCCTTCCTGGAGCGCGAGATCCACATGCGCCAGGCGGCCCTGCTGCCCCCGTTCGGGCGGCTCGCCGCCCTCGTCGTGTCGGCACGGCAGAAGGAGCTTGCCGAGGTCTACGCACGTGAGGTCGCCCGCTGCGCGCCTGCAGCCTCCCGTATCGAGGTGTTGGGGCCGGCCGAGGCACCGCTCGCCGTCATTCGTGGGCGCCACCGCTGGCGCCTGCTGCTGAAAGCGCCGCGCGAAATGGACGTGCAGGCTTATCTGCGCCAGTGGCTGGGCGCCCTGCCGGAGATCAAGGGCGACCTCCGCCTGACCGTCGATATCGACCCGTACAATTTTCTGTAGCGGCTCGCCGCAAACGAAATCGGCATATGCGCTGTTTGCGCATATGCCGATCAAATTGACTTACGGAGACTGCTACTTAACGCAGATACGGGCAAAGCCGCTTGTCGCCCTCATAGGTGGTGTACAGACCCGTCCGCCACTCGAACGAGCGGAAATTCTGGGCGCACAACTCCCGTGCATCACCGCCGTAGCCGGACGGAGCGTAATAAGGCCCGTCATAGCTGTAGTCGTCGTAATACCGGTAGCGGGGGCGATAGATCTCGTTCGCAATGATGCCGCCGACGATCGCCGCGCCGATGCCAACGCCTACGCCTCTACGCCAGCCGCCGCGATGCCAACGCCTGACCTCGGTAACCGCGCTCCCGGCCTCCACCTTGGCCGCGGCAGCGGCTTGCGCTGCGCCTGCCGCCGGACCCGCCTGGGCTGCCCCGGAACCGAGGGCAAGCAGGGCGAGCAGTCCTATGGGCGCTAACTTCAAGACCTTCATGGCGTCACTCCTCAATGCAGGGAAAAGGCTACCCGGGATCTGTCTGCGCCTCGGAAACGGAACCCCGCCGGCCAATCCGTCGCGCATCCGTGTTGCGCCCCGATTTGCGTATCGACCGAAACGCCCCATGCCCGCGTAGAGTTGCGCTGCTGCAGGTTGGCCGATGCGGCATTGCATCCTTGCCGCACCCGTTGAAGGCCCGCTCCGAGCGTGCTAGACGAACCGCGGCCTCGCAAAGATGGCGCTGGTGGGCTGCCGGCGCATGTCATGTGGCGGCTACCTCCTGATCAGGCGGGATTTCAGCCGAGCTGGGTGGTCCCGGAAACACCCGAGGGGCAGAGCGTTTCACGTGGCGACCGATGATCCGATGATGGCAAGCGTGGCGGGCCGCTATGCGTTTGCCCTGTTTGAGCTGGCCAGCGAGCAGCGCCAGCTCCGGGAGGTCGAGCAGGACCTCGTAAATCTCCAAAACATGCTGGACGGCAGCGAGGACCTGCGCCGGCTGGTGCGCAGTCCAGTCTTCACCGCCGAGGACCAGAGCCGTGCCATTGCGGCTGTTGCCGAGAGGGCGTCGCTCGGTGCGCTGACCGTCAATTTCCTGAAGCTTATCGCTAGGAACCGGCGGCTGTTCGCCCTCAGCGATATGATCAAGAGCTTCCGCGCGCTGGCCGCCCGCTTGCGCGGCGAGGTCTCGGCCGACGTCACCTCCGCCCATCCGCTCGGCGACGCACAGCTTCAGGCCTTGAAAGACGCGCTCAGAACCTCCGCCGGCGGCAAGGAGGTCCAGATCAACACTCGGGTCGACGCCAACCTGCTGGGCGGCCTCATCGTCAAGATGGGCAGCCGCATGATCGACAGCTCGCTGCGCACCCGGCTGAACAATCTCAAGATCGCCATGAAAGGGACCGGCTGATGGACATCCGCGCCGCTGAGATCTCCTCGATCCTCAAGGAGCAGATCAAGAATTTCGGCAAGGAGGCCGAGGTTTCCGAGATCGGCCAGGTGCTATCGGTTGGCGACGGCATCGCTCGCGTCTACGGCCTGGACAACGTGCAGGCCGGCGAGATGGTCGAGTTTCCGGGCGGCATCCGCGGCATGGCCTTGAACCTCGAGGCCGACAACGTTGGCATCGTGATCTTCGGCGATGACCGCAGCATCAAGGAAGGCGATACCGTCAAGCGCACCGGCGCCATCGTCGAGGTGCCGGTCGGCAAGGGCCTGCTTGGCCGCGTTGTGGATGGCCTGGGCAATCCCATTGACGGCAAGGGCCCGATCAAGGCTACCGAACGCCGCCGCGTCGACGTCAAGGCGCCCGGCATCATCCCGAGAAAGTCGGTGCACGAGCCGATGGCCACCGGCCTCAAGGCTATCGATGCCCTGATCCCGATCGGCCGCGGCCAGCGCGAGCTCATCATCGGCGACCGCCAGACCGGCAAGACCGCCGTCGCCCTAGACACCATCCTCAACCAGAAGCCACTCAACCAGGGCAACGACGAGAGCCAGAAGCTCTACTGCGTCTACGTTGCAGTCGGCCAGAAGCGCTCCACTGTCGCCCAGTTCGTGAAGGCGCTGGAGGAGAATGGCGCGCTCGAGTATTCGATCGTGGTCGCCGCGACGGCGTCCGAGCCCGCGCCCTTGCAGTTCCTGGCTCCCTTCTCCGGCTGCGCCATGGGCGAGTACTTCCGCGACAACGGCATGCACGCCGTCATCATCTACGACGACCTCTCCAAGCAGGCTGTCGCTTATCGCCAGATGTCACTGCTGCTGCGCCGCCCGCCAGGCCGCGAGGCCTATCCCGGCGACGTGTTCTATCTCCACTCGCGCCTGCTCGAGCGCGCCGCCAAGATGGGCGACGGCGCCGGCAAGGGCTCGCTCACTGCGCTGCCCATCATCGAGACCCAGGCCAACGACGTGTCGGCCTACATTCCCACCAATGTCATTTCCATCACCGACGGCCAGATCTTCCTCGAGACGGATCTCTTCTACCAAGGCATCCGGCCGGCCGTGAACGTCGGCCTCTCGGTGTCCCGCGTGGGCTCCTCGGCTCAGACCAAGGCCATGAAGAAGGTGGCTGGACGCATCAAGGGCGAGTTGGCGCAGTACCGCGAGATGGCCGCCTTCGCCCAGTTCGGCTCCGACCTCGACGCCACCACGCAGCGCCTGTTGAACCGCGGCGCGCGGCTCACCGAGCTTTTGAAGCAGGGCCAGTTCTCGCCGCTCAAGATGGAGGAGCAGGTCTGCGTCATCTTCGCCGGAGTCAACGGCTTTTGCGATCACATGTCGATCGACAAGGTCAAGCCCTTCGAGGACGCGTTGCTGGCCAATCTGAGAAACCAGAACTCAGCCGTTCTCAAGGATATCCGCGACAGCAAGGACCTCTCCGACGCAACCTCGACCAAGCTCACGGGCATCGTGGAGCAGGTCGCCAAGCAGTTCGCTTAGTTGAGTTGAATCGCGGCCGGGATTTCCCGGCCGCTCACTTCTGCGAAGGCTCCCATGGCCTCACTGAAAGACATGCGCAACCGCATCGCCTCGGTGAAGGCGACGCGGAAGATCACAAAAGCCATGCAGATGGTGGCCGCCGCCAAGCTGCGCCGCGCGCAGGAGGCTGCCACCGCCGCGCGTCCCTATGCCGAGCGCATGGCGCGCGTGCTGGCCAACGTCAATGCACGTGTCGCCAGCCGGGAGGGCGCCTCCCCATTGCTGGTCGGCACCGGCAAGGATCAGGTGCATCTGCTCGTTGTCATGACCGCCGAGCGCGGCTTGTGCGGCGGCTTCAACTCCAGCATCGCGCGCCTCGCGCGAGCCGACGTCCAGCGCCTGGCCAGGGACGGCAAGACCATCAAGATCATGAGCGTTGGTCGCAAGGGCTACGATAACCTGCGGCGCGACCTCGGCAAGCAGGTGGTCGATCGCATCGACTTCAAAGGCGTCAAGCAACTGGCCTTCGCCCATGCCGAGGATATCGCGCGCAAGATCCTCGCCATGTTCGACGCCGGCGAGTTCGACATCTGTACGATCTATTTCTCCGAGTTCAAGTCGGTCATCGCCCAGAAGCCGACCGCCCTCCAGCTCATCCCCGCCAGCCTGCCCGAGACCAAACCCAGCGAAGGCAACAATGCCCAAGGCGTCTACGAGTATGAGCCGAGCGAGGAGGAGATCCTGGGCTATCTTCTGGCGCGCAATATCGCCACCCAGATCTTCCGTGGCCTGCTCGAGAACGCAGCGTCCGAGCAGGGCGCCCGCATGACCGCCATGGACAATGCCACCCGTAACGCCGGCGACATGATCAACAAGCTGACCATCCGCTACAACCGCCAGCGCCAGGCCAACATCACCAAGGAGCTGATCGAGATCATCTCCGGCGCCGAGGCGCTCTGAACCCAAGTTTGAGGACGAGGAACGAGACATGGCTACGAACAAGGTCGGAAAAATCCGCCAGGTGATGGGCGCCGTCGTCGACGTGCAGTTCGACGGACACCTGCCCGAGATCCTGAACGCGCTGGAAACCAACAATCATGGCCAGCGCCTGGTGCTCGAGGTGGCCCAGCACCTCGGCGAGAACACGGTGCGCACCGTGGCCATGGACAGCTCCGAGGGTCTTGTGCGTGGCCAGGACGTGTCCGACACCGGCCAGCCCATCGCGGTGCCAGTGGGCGATGAATGTCTCGGTCGCATCATGAACGTGATCGGCGAGCCGGTCGACGAGGCCGGCCCCATCAAGACTGCGGCCAAGCGCGCCATCCACCAGCCGGCACCAAGCTTCGCCGACCAGTCGACGGAGGCCGCGATCCTGGTCACCGGCATCAAGGTCGTGGACCTGCTCGCGCCTTACGCCAAGGGCGGCAAGATCGGCTTGTTCGGCGGTGCTGGCGTGGGCAAGACGGTGCTGATCATGGAGCTGATCAACAACGTCGCCAAGGCGCACGGCGGCTACTCGGTGTTCGCCGGCGTCGGCGAGCGCACGCGCGAGGGCAACGACCTCTATCACGAGATGATCGAGTTCAAGGTCAACCTCGATCCCAAGGAGCACGGCGGCTCCACCAAGGGCTCCAAGTGCGCGCTGGTCTACGGCCAGATGAACGAGCCGCCCGGCGCGCGCGCCCGCGTTGGTCTGTCGGGCCTCACGGTCGCCGAGCATTTCCGCGACCAGGGTCAGGACGTGCTGTTCTTCGTCGACAACATCTTCCGCTTCACGCAGGCAGGCTCGGAAGTGTCGGCGCTACTCGGCCGCATTCCCTCCGCCGTCGGCTACCAGCCGACGCTCGCCACCGACATGGGCGCCCTGCAGGAGCGCATCACCACCACCCAGAAAGGCTCGATCACCTCGGTGCAGGCCATCTACGTGCCGGCCGACGACCTGACCGACCCGGCGCCCGCGACGTCCTTCGCCCACCTTGACGCCACGACGGTGCTGTCGCGCGGCATTGCCGAGAAAGGCATTTACCCCGCCGTCGATCCTCTCGACTCCACCTCGCGCATCCTCGAGCCGCGCGTCGTCGGTGAGGAGCACTACCAGGTGGCGCGTCAGGTGCAGCAGATCCTGCAGAAGTACAAATCGCTGCAGGACATCATTGCCATTCTCGGCATGGACGAGCTCTCCGAGGAGGACAAGATGACGGTCGCCCGCGCCCGCAAGATCGAGCGCTTCCTGTCGCAACCCTTCCACGTCGCCGAGGTCTTCACCGGCTCGCCCGGCAAGCTCGTGTCGATCCAAGACACCATCAAGGGCTTCAAGGGCCTGTGCAGCGGCGATTACGACCATCTGCCCGAGCAGGCCTTTTATATGGTGGGTACCATCGAGGAGGCGGTTGCCAAGGCAGAGAAGCTGGCTGAGGCTGCCTGATCCAATCCTCAGATGGAGAAGGCCAAATGGCAGCAGAATTCGGCTCGTGCTGTGAGATGCTCAAGGACGCGATGTCTGACCAGGAGTTCGATCCTCTCATTGCCGTCGGCGAGGACGGCATTCTCTACATGTCGGTCGGACTGGTCGAGGATGAGCAGAACGAGCCCAACATGGTCGATTACCCGCTGATGTTCTGCCCGTTCTGCGGCACCGGCGTGCAGACCGAGGCGGAGATCGACGCCAAAGGCGGCGCCAGACCCTGACGGCGCGCAACGCTCTGACACCAAGAGGATCGAAAGCAGCAGTTCATGGCAGGCACCTTCAAGTTCGAGCTCGTGAGTCCTGAGCGCATCCTGATTTCGGCCGACGTCGAGCAGGTGATCGTGCCTGGCATGGAAGGGCAGTTCACGGTCTTCGCCGGCCACGCGCCGGTCATTTCGACCCTGCGGCCCGGCATCCTCGATGCTCAGATCGAGGGTGGCCGCCGCCGTGTGTTCGTGCGCGGCGGCTTCGCCGAGGTGGAGCCAGACCGTGTGACGGTGCTGGCTCAGCACCTTCTCGACCTCGACAACCTGGATGCAGGCCACCTCGCCCAAGAGCTGCAATCGGCCGAGCAGATGCTGGCCGATGCCAAGGACGATGCCGCCCGCATGGTCTCAGGCGAAGCCGTCGAGCAATTGAAGGCCTTGCGGGCGTAATCCGCAGCGTGTCGGGGATGATGCCGAAATCGAGGCTGCCGTCGTCTCAGACCAGCAGATGACCGAACTCGTCGGCCAGCGCGTCGTAGACTGGCCGTTTGAACGGCAGGATCAGGCCCGGCAGCTCTGCCATGCGCGCCCAGCGCCAAGCGTCGAATTCGGCCTTGTGCCCACCGCGCGCGCTGATGTCGATCTCGCTATCATTGCCCGTGAAACGCATGGCGAACCACTTCTGCTTTTGTCCGCGGTAGCGCCCCTTGAGAGCCACGCCCATCAGATGCTCGGGCAGCTCATAGGTCAGCCAATCGGCAGCTTCGGCCACGATTTCGACCGAGGTCACCCCGGTTTCCTCCTCGAGCTCGCGCAACGCGGCCTGCCCGGGATCCTCGCCGAGCGAGATGCCGCCCTGCGGCATCTGCCAAATGGACGCAGACTTGTCGCCGACCCACTTGGGCAGCCGCCGGCCGATCCAGACCAGGCCGCGTGCATTGATCAGCATGATGCCGGCGCAAGGGCGCAACGGCAGCGGACGGCGGGTTGCGGTGGCGGCAGGCTGCATGGCTTTCATCATCAATCGAGTGTCGCTGATTCACCTGAGCATTGACCAGCTTTTCTCGCCGAATGACGATACGACGCGAATCTTGCGTGGTTATGATGCCTCATCATCGATGTGAAATTATGGTTAGCGACGTCTCATGCGCAGAGTGCGTCGCTCTCAGTCGTGGAGCGGCCGGGCCAGGTGCGCAAACGCCTCGACGACTTGCGCGTAGACCTCGCGCTTGAAGGGCACGATCAGCTCGGTCAGCTCGCCGATCGGCGCCCACTTCCACGCATCGAACTCCGCGTTGGCTCCCGACAAAGGCGAGATATCGATCTCGCTGTCATCACCCAGGAAGCGGAACGCGAACCACACTTGCGCTTGGCCGCGATAGCGCCCACCCCAGGCCTTGCCGATCAGCTCCGGCGGCAGGTCGTAGGTGTACCACTGCGGCGACTGCGCCAGGATCTCGATCGAGCACATGCCGGTCTCTTCGCGTAGCTCGCGCAGGGCCGCCAGGGCCGGGTCCTCGCCCTCATCGATGCCACCCTGTGGCATCTGCCACCAGTTGCCCTGCCCCTCGTTGTGATGCTGGGCTTCCACCCGCCGCCCCACCCACACATCACCGGCGCGATTGATCGCCATGACGCCGACGCAAGGCCGATACGGCAGCAGGTTGTTTGGCCCTGTTTCAGGCACGGAGCGCAAACTCCTCGGGCCCATGTGCGGCCCTGAAAGACGTTGGGCGCCCTGCGGCGCCCAACCTCATCTCAAATCGGCTTCACATCTCCGGCCGCTATTGCTTCTGCGTCTCGCCGGCCGGCTGCCCCTGCTGCTCGTTTGCCTGCGGCTGCGGCGCCGGCGGTTCCGTCACCTCGCCACGCAGGAGCTTGAAGGCGAACTGCAGTTGCGTGTCCTTCTCGGGCTCCTTGGGCACATAAGCCGACGAACCCAACTCTTCCTTCTTGTCCTTGCCGATGTCGCCTTTGAGGTGCCCGCGCAGGCTGGCCTCGCCGCGCGGCCTCTCGGCGGCCGACTTGGGCTTGAGCTCGGGTGGCAGCTCCTGCTCGATGGCGATGTCGGGATCGATCCCCTTGGCCTGGATCGACCGGCCCGACGGCGTGTAATACCGCGCCGTTGTCAACCTGATAGCACCGTTCTGGCCCAGCGGGATGATGGTCTGCACCGAGCCCTTGCCGAACGAGCGGCTGCCGATCACGGTGGCACGCTTGTGGTCCTGCAGCGCCCCGGCCACGATCTCCGACGCCGACGCCGATCCGCCGTTGATGAGCACCAGGATCTTCTTGCCTTCGGTGATGTCGCCCGGCCGCGCATTGGAGCGTTGCGTCTCCTCGAGGTTGCGGCCCTTCGTCAGCACGATAGCGCCCTTCTCGAGGAAGTCGTCGGACACCGCGATCGCCTGGTCGAGCAGTCCGCCAGGATTGTTCCTGAGATCGATGACATAGCCCTTGAGGTTCTTGCCGATCGACTTCTTCAGACCATCGATCGCCTTGACCAGATTGGAATGCGTTTGCTCGTTGAAGGTGGAGACCTTGACGTAGATGATGTCGCCTTCCGCACGAGCCTTGATGGCGTTGATGCGGATCACGTCGCGCACGATTTTCACGTCGAACGGGTCGTCCTTGCCCTTGCGCACGATCGTCAGCGTGATCGGCGTGTTGACTGGCCCGCGCATCTTCTCGACTGCCTGCTCGAGCGTCAGGCCGACGATCTGGTCGCCGTCGAGATGCGTGATGAGGTCGTTGGCCTGCAAGCCGGCCTTGGCCGCGGGCGTATCGTCAATGGGCGACACCACCTTGACGATACCGGTTTCCATCGTGACCTCGATGCCGAGGCCGCCGAACTCTCCGCGCGTTTGCACCTGCATGTCGCGGAAATGCTTGGGGTTAAGGTAGGCGGAGTGCGGGTCGAGCGCCGCCAGCATGCCATTGATGGCACTGTCGATCAGCATCGAGTCGTCCGGCTTCTCCACATAGTCGGAGCGCACGCGCTCCAACACGTCGCCGAAAAGGTCGAGCTGCTTGTAGATCTCGGCGTTGCCGGAGGTGGCAGAGTAGGTCCGTGTCACATTCAAGACCGTAGTCAAACCCGCCAGCGCCGCCAGCATCACGAACGTCCAGAAAGCATAGTCGTGTTTGCGCTTCATCCTTGCACCTTTTGCGATCCCGCCGCCCACCATGGTTCTGGATCAATCGGCTTGCTGTCTTTTCGGAACTCGATATAGAGCACCGGAGCGTTACCCTGTGTATTGGACTTTTGGGCTTTGGGTGCCGCACTCATTTGTCCCACCGGCTCCCCGGTCAGGACGAATTGGCCGAGCTGTACATCGATCTGCGATAATCCCGCCAATAGAATATGATAGCCATCGCCCGCATTTATGATCAAGAGCTGTCCGAAGGTTCTGAACTCGCCTGCGAACACAATCCAGCCATCACACGGAGAAGTGACCTGGGCGCCGTGACGGGTTTCCAGCACCAGGCCCTTTGATTGCCCCCCATATTGGGTCTTGTCGCCGAAAGTCAAAACCCGCCGCCCTTGCGCGGGTAGCAGCACCAGCCCTTTGGCGCGATTGAACGGCACCGCCGGCTTGATGCGGCCGGGATTGAGGCTGGCGATCTTCGTTCCTTGCGGGGCAAGCTCGATGGCTGCGGGCACGCCCCCCGCTTTCTTGCCGGTGAGGACATTCGGATCGGCCAGCAGCGAGGCCGATGGCACGACCAGGTTCGCCTCCGGCAGGGCCGCCACTTCGAGCCGCGCGGACGCGGCCGTTCCGGCGCCGGCATCGGCCGCCGGCTGCGTGTCCTGCCCTGTGTGCGCGGCCACCGCCTTGTCGAGCCGCGTGATCAGCTCGTTGAGATCGGTGACGTTGCGGGCAATCTCGACGGCCTCGCGGCGCACGCGATCGAGCTCGACCTGACGCTCGGCCAGCGACTGGCGCTTGCTCTCCATCAATTGCGCGAGGCGGGTACGCGAGTCGTTCAGACGCGTCGTCTCCGCTTTGAGCTTGTCGCCCTCGGTACGGATATCGGCCATGACTTCGCGCCAGATCGTTGAGGCGCCCTGCCAGGGCCATGGCCTGATCGCGCAGCTCGGGAAACGCCGTCGCGAGCATCATGGCGCTGCGCACCATCATCAGCGCATCCTCGCGCCGCGTGATCATGACCGGCGGCGGATTGCGCCCCATGCGCTGCATGGCAGCGAGCAGGCGGGCTATTGAATCGTGCCGCTGCGCCAGCGACCCGCGCAGCATAGTCTCCTGTGCCTCGAGGTCGCCGAGCCGCGACTCGATGTGGGTCATCTGCGCCTCGCCCTTCTGAATGAGGCGCGCGGTCTCGACCAGGCTTGCGTTCAGCCGCTCCCGCTCGCCCTTGAGCTGGCCCAGGTCCGATGTGATGCCCTGCTCGCGCTGCTTGCGCTCGTCGAGATCCTGGCGACTCCTCTCGAGCTTGCGTTGTGCTTCGTCCTTGCTCTGGGCGGAAAGCGGCAGAGGCAACGCCAGACCGAGAGCGATCAGTCCGAGCAACGCTGGCGCGGCGAGCCTCCAAGGAGTTGGCGTCCCGGACCTGGTCCGCATTGCGGGTGTGGCCTCTGTCGGTCTAGCGGTCCCGGTTGGCGCCGGAGAAACCGCCGTTCCCCCAAGTCTTGTGCGGAAGATTACGGCAATTGTAGTGCGGTGCAATGCATGAGGCGGGCTGCCGCCCGCTTCCCGGCCTGCGGACAGGCCAACCAATTGCTGGCAGTTGGGTTGAGAAATTGTTAACAGGCTCAGCGAGAGCTGCGGGAGGCCGCTAGTGTGGTGGTTCCGAAGTTCGCCCTGTTCTCGCGGCTGGGCTGGTTGGCGAACTTAGGAACCTGAACCACACTAGAATCATAGGCTTTGCTGGTGTCCTTTCGATCGCGAAGTTCGCTGAGAGGTCGCGACGGATGCTGACGAACTTCGCGATCGGGACACTAGGACCTTGGAGCTGCCATGACAGGCGCCCTGTTCCCCTTGACCACGCTGGCGGTCGCCGCCGTGTTCGTCGTGCTCCTGTTCGGTATCTGGAATATGGCGCGCGGAACCAGCCCGAACACCAGCCAGAAGCTCATGCGCTGGCGCGTCGGCCTGCAGTTTCTGGCCATCGTTATTCTTATGCTCGCCCTACTGCTGACGCGTTAATGGCGGACGCTGGAGTGTAATCGGCTCACATGGAAGCAATACCGCTTCCATGTGGGACTCGCCGTAGGCTTGACCGAAGCACGCGCTGGTCTACGCTTGCGGGCCTAGTGTCCCGATCGCGAAGTTCGTCGGATCTCGCAGCAACCGCTGAACGAACTTCGCGATCGAAAGGACACTAGCAAGCTTACGATGCTAGTGTGATTCAGATCGAGAAATTCGCTAGGAGACTTGCCGCGAGCTCGGGCGAATTTCTCGATCATCACACTAGTCCATGTTCGCGGCTCGGCGCGGACGGCATAACAAGCGGCGTGTGGGCGCATGGTTGTCCTGAACAAGATCTACACGCGCCGCGGCGACGACGGCACCACCGCGCTCGGCACCAACGAGCGCGTTCCCAAATACGCCCTGCGCGTGGCGGCCTACGGCACGGTCGACGAAACTAATGCAGCTATCGGCATGGCGCGCATCCACCTGGGCGGCGTTCACCCCGCCGTTGATGCCAAACTGGCCCGTATCCAGAACGACCTGTTCGATCTCGGCTCCGACCTGTGCGTGCCTGATCGCGGCGCCAAGCCCGACTACCAGCCGCCCGTCACCGATGCACAGGTAAAGCGGCTCGAGGACGAGATCGACGAGCTCAACGCCGCGCTGCAGCCATTGCGCTCCTTCGTGCTGCCGGGCGGGACGCCTGGCGCCGCCGCGCTCCACGTCGCACGTACCGTTTGCCGGCGCGCCGAGCGCCTTATCGTAGAGCTCGCCGCCGACGCGAGCGAGCCGGTGAATCCGGCGGCCATCAAGTACATCAACCGCCTTTCGGACTTCCTTTTTGTCGCCAGTCGCACCGTCAACGACCAGGGCCGGAGTGACGTGCTATGGGTGCCCGGTCAGAATCGCTAGAGGTTCGAGCCGCACTTTGGAGCTGAACCTCTAGCCTCGCCCATTCCGTCTCGGCTGCAAGGATGCCAAGCCCGTGTTCGTTCCCATCCACGACGACAATCCATTGCGATCGATCGGCTTCCCGATCGTTACCGTTGCCCTCATCGTCTTCAACATCGTGGTGTATCTCCTCGAGTTGACCCCGCAGGGACGGGTCGCGGCAGCCAGCTTTGCCATCGTGCCGTCAGAGCTGTTTCACGTCGGCATCTTCGGCGGCCCCGCCAACGGCATGCGCGACGCGCTGCCTATTCCGGAAAGCTATACGCTCATCACCTACATGTTTCTGCACGGCGATCCCTTTCACCTTGCCGGCAATATGCTGTTCCTGTGGGTGTTCGGGGACAACATCGAGGATGCCATGGGGCATCTCAAATTTCTGGTCTTCTATCTGCTGTGCGGCATCTGCGGCGGGCTCACCCATGCGGCCCTGATGCACGCCTGGAACCCGGGCGCCGCGCATGTGCCCCTCATTGGCGCAAGCGGCGCCGTGGCCGGCGTCATCGCCGCTTACTTGATGCTGCATCCGCACGTGCGGGTCTGGGTCCTGGCCTTCCGGATCATTCCTTTGCGCATTACCGCCATGTTTGCGCTCGGGGTTTGGGTGCTCAGCCAGTTCATCATGGTCCTCATCCCCAATGTCGGCCCGGTGGCTTGGTGGGCGCATGTCGGCGGCATCATCGCCGGCGCCTTGCTCATACCTTTAATGAGGCGGCCAGGAGTGACCTTGTTCGACCGCAGGCCTCAGTCCGTGGCCTGAACGGATAAACGCCCGTATTGTGACCAATTGACACAAATTCGCGGGACGCCTACGGTCCACTTCGCACTTGCGAAAAACCCACCGCTGCCTGATGCCGGGGCAAATTGCCTCAATGTGCAGCGGAGGATCGCACCGCACAATGCCATGGGACGCGAATGCCGTCGCCGCCCGGCGATGGCCGAAAGTTACAAAAAACTGATCACGCTCGGGAGCTGCTGCGCAATGAAGGTCCTCGTGCCCGTCAAACGGGTGGTCGACTACAACGTCAAGATTTCGCGTCAAGGGTGATGGATCAGGGGTCGAGCTCACCAACGTCAAGATGTCGATGAACCCCTTCGACGAGATCGGCGTTGAGGAGGCGATCCGCCTCAAAGAGAAGGGCTCCGTCACGGAGATCGTGGCCGTGTCGATCGGCTCGCCCAAGGCGCAGGAAACCATCCGCACCGCCCTTGCTATGGGCGCCGACCGCGGCATTCTCGTCGACACCGGTGAGGAGACTGTCGAGCCGCTGGCCGTCGCCAAGCTGCTCAAGAGCATCATCGAGGCTGAGAAGCCCGGCTTTGTCATTCTCGGCAAACAGGCCATCGACGACGACTGCAATCAGACCGGCCAGATGCTCGCCGCACTGCTCGGCTGGTCGCAGGGCACATTCGCCTCCAAGGTCGTCATCGACGGCGACAGCGCGCTCGTCACGCGCGAGGTCGACGGCGGGCTCGAGACCATCAAAGTGAAATTGCCGGCCATCATCACCACCGATCTCCGTCTCAACGAGCCGCGTTACGCCTCGCTCCCCAACATTATGAAAGCCAAGAAGAAGCCGCTCGATGTCAAGAAGCCCGCCGACTTCGGCGTCGATGTCGGCCCGCGCCTCAAAGTCATCAAGACCACCGAGCCCCCCGGGCGCAAAGCCGGCGTCAAGGTCGCCAATGCTGCCGAGCTGGTGGCCAAGCTCAAGAATGAGGTGGGAGTTATCTGATGGCGGTTCTGCTGCTCGCTTATCACAACAACACCGCCCTTGGTGACGCCACCATCAAGACCATGAGCGCCGCCAAGGCACTCGGCGGCGAGGTGCATATTCTCGTCGCGGGATCGCAGTGCGGCACTGTCGCCGAGGCCGCTGCAAAGCTCGACGGCGTGGCCAAGGTGCTGCTCGCCGATGCACCGCAGTTTGCCAACGGCCTCGCCGAGGAAATGTCCGGGCTGATCGTGCCGCTGATGGCGAGCTACGATGCCCTCGTCGCTCCGGCCACGGCATCCGGCAAGAACATCCTGCCGCGCATCGCCGCCCTGCTCGACGTGATGCAGATCTCCGACATCACCAAGGTCGTCTCACCCGACACCTTCGAGCGGCCGATTTACGCCGGCAACGCCATCCAGACGGTGCAATCCGGCGAAGCCAAGAAGGTCATCACCGTGCGCGCCACCTCATTCCCGGCTGCCGGGCTGAGCGGCTCGGCGCCGATCGAAAAGATTTCTCTCCCGGCCGCTACCGGCCTCTCCACCTTCGAGAAGGCTGAGCTGTCGAAGTCCGATCGGCCGGAGCTCACCTCCGCCAAGATCGTCATCTCGGGTGGCCGCGGCATGCAGTCCGGCGAGAACTTCAAGAAATACATCGAGCCTGTGGCCGACACGCTCGGCGCCGCCATGGGCGCCAGCCGCGCCGCCGTCGACGCAGGCTTCGTGCCCAACGACTTCCAGGTCGGCCAGACCGGCAAGGTTGTGGCGCCCGAGCTCTACATCGCCGTCGGCATTTCCGGCGCCATTCAGCATCTCGCCGGCATGAAAGACTTCAAGGTCATCGTCGCCATCAACAAGGACGCCGAGGCGCCCATCTTCCAGGTCGCCGACTTTGGCCTCGTCGGCGATCTCTTCCAGGTGCTGCCCGAGCTCGAGGCCGAGCTCAAGAAAGCACGTCAATAGTCACTCTCGCAGAGGAGCAGCCGTCATGGATGTGGCGGTGAAGTCAAAGAAATCCGATCCGTCGGGATCCCCGACACGCGTCCGCAAGGTCGGCATCGTCGGCGCGGGCCAGATGGGCAACGGCATCGCCCACGTCGTTGCCCTCGCCGGCTATGACGTCAGTCTCAACGACCTCAAGAAGGAGGCGGTGGAGAAGGCATTGGGCGTCATGCAGAAGAACATGACGCGTCAGGTCACCCGCGGCCTCATCAAGGAGGCCGACATGCAGGCAGCCTTGAAGCGCATCAGCTATGCGCCCTCGTTCGAGGATCTGCACGACTGCGACCTCGTCATCGAGGCGGCGACCGAGGAGGAAGCCGTCAAGCGCAAGATCTTCATCGACCTCTGCACGAAGCTCAAGAAAGGCGCCATGCTGGCGTCGAACACCTCCTCGATCTCCATCACCCGGCTCGCCTCCACCACGGACCGGCCCGAGCGCTTCATCGGCATGCACTTCATGAACCCGGTGCCGTTGATGCAGCTCGTCGAGTTGATCCGCGGCATCGCCACCGAGGATGATACATTCGGCAGCGCCCGCGAGTTCGTGGAGAGCCTCGGCAAGACCATCGCGGTCTCTGAGGATTTTCCAGCCTTCATCGTCAACCGCATTCTGCTGCCGATGATCAACGAGGCCGTCTACACGCTGTATGAAGGCGTCGGCACCGTGGAGGCCATCGACAAGGCCATGAAGCTCGGCGCCAACCATCCCATGGGGCCGCTCGAGCTTGCCGACTTCATCGGTCTCGACACCTGCCTGTCGGTCATGCAGGTGCTCTACGAGGGTTTGGCCGATTCCAAGTATCGCCCGTGCCCCCTGCTGGTGAAGTACGTCGAGGCGGGCTGGCTCGGAAAGAAGACGCAGCGCGGCTTCTACGACTACCGCGGCGAGAAACCGGTCCCGACCCGCTGATCGAACGCGACTGCGCTTCCGCTCCGCCTTGACTTACTTGCTCGCGCGAAAACCCCAGCCTTGCGTTCCCGGAAACCGCGCACCAGCGCGGTTATCCGGGATCTTCCTCAAAGGAAGGCGCTCGAGCTCTAGCCCGCCGCCTCCCTGGCCACGAAGGCCTCCAGCTTGTCCATCGTGCCCGTCCAACCGCGCTCGTGTCCGTCGCGCGCCTTCTGGTCGAAGAACTGCTCGTGATGCAGCGTGAGCAGGGTGCCGTCCGCGTCGGCCTTCAACGACACCGTGACCAGCGACTCCCGCTCTGGCGTCGAATGCCAAGCCCAGCTGAATACGAGCTTCGCGTCCGGAACCACCTCCTGATAGACACCGCCGACCTCGTGATATTCGCCGTCCTCGGTGCGAAAGCTGACGCGGAATTTGCCGCCGACTCGCACGTCCAGCTCCGCGCGAACGGATCCGACTATGGTCTCGCCGGGGCCGAACCAGTGCACGAGTTTCGCCGGGTCCGTCCACGCGCTGAAAACCAAGCGTGGCGGCGCCTTGAGCTTGCGCTTGATGGTGAGGCTGGGCTTTTGCGCTGAGGCCATCGCTCGCTCTCCATGAAACTCGGCCGAGTGCATCGAGGCACTCGGTCTGCACGCCCCGAGCGGCGCAGCCATGCCATGCCGGTTTTGATCGCGCAACAGCCCGCTGGGCGCTTGTAAAGGGCATTTGTTCCGCCACAGCCACTATCCCGGCAATACGCATATACTGCGCAAGACAGATCAAAATGATCAGGAAGGAAACACCATGGACCTCGGCATCAAGAATCTGCGCGTACTGATCACCGCCGGCGCCGGCGGCATCGGCCTTAAAGTCGCCGAGGCGTTCGAGCGCGAGGGCGCAAGGATCCATGTCTGCGATGTCGACAAGGAAGCGCTGTCCGCGCTGAAGAAATCGTATCCCAAGATCACCTCGAGTTTTTGCGACGTCTCCGATCGCGCACAGGTTGCCGCCCTCTTCAAGGATGCGCTGGCGGCCCTCGGCGGCCTCGATTGCCTCATCAACAACGCCGGCATCGCCGGACCGACCGGCCCTGTGCACGAGATCAATCCGGAGGATTGGGACCGCTGCCTGAAGGTCTGCGTCACCGGCCAGTTCAACTGCACCAGGCTCGCAGTCGAGCACCTGAAGCAATCCAAGAACCCTTCCATCATCAATCTCTCGTCCGCGGCCGGAAAGTTCGGCTTCCCCAACCGCAGCCCTTACGCCGCCGCCAAGTGGGGCGTGGTCGGTTTCACCAAGACACTGGCCATGGAGCTTGGTCAGTACGGCATCCGCGCCAACGCCATCCTCCCCGGCACGGTCGAGGGCGACCGCATCCGCCGCGTGTTCGAGGCAAAGGCACAGATCGCCGGCAAGGCGATGCTGGAGATCAAATCCGCCGCCATGGCCAATGCCTCAATCAAGGAGATGATCCAGCCTGATCAGCTCGCCGACATGATGCTGCTGCTGGCCTCGCCACGCGGCCGCACCATTTCGGGCCAGGCGCTGAGCATCGATTCCGACCTTCAGGCCCTGGTGTAAGAACCTCTAAAGGTTCACACCTTCGTGACATGAGATCGGCCTGTTCCCCACGGAACAGCCGCAGCCTCTCCCTGCGCCGATAACCCGCGCATTCGCAGCGGCCGCTGTCGCCGCTCACGTGGAAAACATCGGCAAATGGAGAGGACAATGAGCACCACTAACGCTATCGCCGTTCGCGGCAGCTACGCGCAGCGCATGCTGGCAACGGCTCACGGCCTGCTCGAGGCGAGCCTTATTGCCTGGCGCACACGGCGCGAGCACCGGAACGCCATCGCACAACTTCGGACCATGTCGGATGCCGAGCTGAGAGACGTCGGCATCGAGCGCGAAAGCATCGAGCCCGCCGTCATGTACGGCCGCCACTATGACATTCGGCGGCCAATCGACGTCATCTGAAGCGCCTCGAGCCGAGGGAATTCCAATGACGGGCGTGACATCCGGGCCTATGCGGCAACCGGACCGCGGACTGGTGATTGCGTTGCATTGCTCGGGCGCTGGTGCGGCTCAGTGGCGACAGCTCGGTGCGGCGCTTGCATCGGGCTTCACGCTGCGTGCGCCGGAGCACTACGGCACACCCAGCACCGGGCCGTGGACCGGCGAGCATGCGTTCAATCTCGCCGACGAGGCAGCCCGCACGATTGCGCTGATCGACGATAGCAAGGAGGAGACCATCCATCTGGTCGGACACTCCTACGGCGGCGGCGTGGCCCTCCGCGTCGCCATGGAACGCCCCGATCGTGTCGCCAGCCTATCTCTCTACGAACCGTCGGCTTTTCATCTGCTCGCCAACTTGGGCGTGGACGGCGAGGCCGCTCGCGCCGAGATCGTCGGCGTCATGCGCGCCTGTGCAGAGGGCGTCGTCACGGGCGACTTGCGCAGAGCCGCAGCGCATTTCGTGAACTATTGGAATGGGCCCGGTGCCTGGAACGAGTTGAAAGACGACGTCCGGGCCGGCCTCATACGCTGGCTCCCCAAGGCGGTTCTCGATTTTCGCGCATTGCTTTCGGAGCCCACCCCGCTCTTCGCATACCGGAGTTTCAGTTTTCCCGTACTCGTTATGCGCGGAGAGCACGCACCGAACCCGACGCGGCTCATCGCCGACGCACTATGGTCCGTTCTCACGCGTGTTCGTGCAGTGACCTTCGCCGGAGCTGGTCATATGGGCCCGCTGACGCACGCGTCTGCAGTCAATGCCGCAATCATTGACCACATCGTCTCGGCTACGGCACGCTGCAAACAAGCGGCCTGATCCGACTGCGGTGGCCCTTACATCGTCGCGCCGATCTGCCAGGGCACGTACTCGGCATCACCGTAGCCCAGCAGCTCGGACTTCGACCGCTCGCCGGACGCCACGCGCAGCACCGTCTCGAAGATCTCCTGCCCTTTGGCCTCGATCGTCACGCCGTCCAGCACGTCGCCACAGTTGATATCCATGTCGTCGATCATGCGCCGATAGACATCCGAGTTGGTGGCGAGCTTGATCGACGGCGTCGGCTTGCAGCCGTAGGCCGACCCACGCCCCGTGGTGAAGCACAGGACGTTGCAGCCACCGGCCACCTGCCCCGTCGCGCCGACCGGATCGAAGCCCGGCGTATCCATGTAGACGAAGCCCTTGGCCGTGATCGGCTCGGCGTAGTGGTACACCGCGTTGAGCGTGGTCGAGCCACCCTTGGCCGCCGCCCCCAGCGACTTCTCTAGGATGGTCGTCAGCCCGCCCGCTTTGTTCCCCGGCGAAGGATTGTTGTCCATGCTCATCTTGTTGCGCGCGGTGTAGTCCTCCCACCACTTGATGATGCCGACCAGCTTCTCGCCCACTTCGCGCGTCGCCGCCCGCCGCGTCAGCAAATGCTCGGCGCCATAGATCTCCGGCGTCTCGGCCAACACCGCAGTACCGCCGTGCTTTACCAAAATATCTGCCGCCACGCCGAGCGCCACGTTGGCTGTGATGCCCGAGTAGCCGTCCGAGCCGCCGCACTGCAGCGCCAACATCAGCTCGGAAGCCGAAATCGTCTCACGCTGCGCCTTGGCCGCGATCGGCAGCATGGTACGGACCGCATCCACGCCGGCGGCAATCGTCTTCTTGGTGCCACCCGTGTCCTGGATGGTCATCGTGCGGAACGTGTCGCTCTCGACCAGCCCATACGCGTCCTTCATGCGTGCGATCTGGAATCCCTCGCAGCCGAGGCCGACCACCAGCACACCGGCCATGTTCGGATTGACCGCGTAGCCCCAGGTCGTGCGCTTCAGCACCTCGAAGGACTCCCCATCAACGTCGATGCCGCAGCCGGTCGAGTGCACCAGCGGGATGATGCCGTCCACACTCGGATAGTCTTTCAACAGCCCCGAGCGCGTCACCTCCTCGGCGATGAAGCGCGCCACGGTGGCCGAGCAGTTCACGCTCGTCACCACGCCGATGTAGTTGCGCGTTCCGGCCTTGCCGTTGGCGCGCCGAAAGCCCTGGAATGTTGCCTGCAGCTCGACCGGCAGAAGGTTCTCGCGCTTGGCGTCCTGCGCAAAGGCGTAGTCACGCTCGAATGTCGCAAAGCCGCAGTTCTGTGTGTGCACATGTGTGCCGGGCGCGATGTCCTCGGTGGCAAAGCCGATGATCTGCCCGAACTTGAGTAGCGGCTCGCCCTTGGCGACCGGCCGGATCGCCATCTTGTGTCCGCGCGGAATGCGTCCGGTCGCCGCCACATCCTGCGCCTTCACACCGGGCGACACGGGATCCACCGCCACGATCACGTTGTCCTTGGGGTTCAGCTTCAGGGTGCGCGGCTGGGCTTGAGCCTGGCTTGGCGACATGGGAGTTCACCGGTATCGTTGCTGATGAAGAGCGACCACACGGGTCGCATCAGGACCATACCGAATGCTCGAGGCCCCTGCTACGGGTCAGCATCGGCCAGGGAGGACAGCACATGGATTTCGGGCTACGTGGCAAACGCGTCCTGATCACGGGCGGATCGAAGGGTATCGGCGCTGCGCTCGGCGAAGCCTTCGCCGCCGAAGGCGCCAACATTATCCTCGTGTCCCGCTCAGCCGATGTCCTCAAGAAAACCGGCAACGACATCCGCTCGCGCCACCAGGTTTCGGTCGAGACACATGCGGCCGATCTCTCCAAGGGCCCCGCGCGCGCCGACACGATGGCCCGTTTTTCGAACATCGACGTGCTCGTCAACAACGCTGGCGCCATTCCCGGCGGCAGCTTGCCCGAGTTCACCATGGAGCGCTGGCAGGACGCCTGGGACCTCAAGGTCATGGGCTACGTGCACATGACGCAGCTCGCCTTCAACGCCATGCAGCCGCGCAAGGCCGGCATCATCGTCAACATTATCGGCATGGCCGGCCCGGCGCCGAGCTGGGATTACATCTGCGGCTCGACCGGCAATGCAGCCTTGAACGCCTTCACCAAGGCCATGGGCTCCAAGTCGGTCGATTGGGGCATCCGCGTCTTCGGGATCAATCCCGCCGCCACGCGCACCGAGCGCATCATGACCATCTCGCGCCAGCGCGCGAAGACCAAATTCGGCGACGAAAGCCGCTGGGAAGAGACGCTGACCAACTTGCCGTTCGGCAGATTGAAGGAGCCCGAGGAGGTCGCAGCACTCGCCGTCATGCTGTGCGCGCCGCAGGTCGAGTATTTGTCGGGAACCATGATCGACATGGACGGCGGCGGCCAATTCCGCAGATAGTTTTTCACCGGTGGTGGGACACCCCAACCACGCGCGAAACAAGGTTCCACACTCGCAATGGTGCGGAACCTAAGTCCCTCGTGCGTGGTTACCCCTGCATCAGCCGCCTCGACTACTGCGGCGCAATCAAAATGGGGTGTCATACCATGTTGAAATTGCTCTCGGGCGCGTCGATCGCCGCGCTCATCGCCATCTCGCCGGCCATCGCTCAGACGACGACGCCTGACACGACGCCTCCTGCCGCCACGCAGGATAAGTCGCCGTCGATGATCCAGGACAAGTCGACGTCAACAACGACGCCGAGCGTACAGAGCGGCACGCAGCCGGCCACTCAGCAGGCAGCAACTGCGGTCACGCTGACCGCGGACCAAGCCAAGGAATGGGTCGACAAGCCCGTCTTCAGCAATGACGGCAAGGAGATCGGCGAGGTGTACGAGTTCAAGCGCACTGCCGACAACAAGGTCACCGAGCTGCACGCCGACATCGGCGGCTTCCTCGGTATGGGCGAGACGCGCGTGAAGCTGGCGCCGTCCGAGTTCAAGCTGCAGGGCGACCGCGTGGTCCTCAATATCTCCGAGGAGCAGGCCAAGGCCCTGCCGAAGATCGAGAAGTAGCTTCGGCCAAGACTTGTCTGATGCAGACGGGATGCGGAGTTTACTCCGCGTCCCGTTTCTTCTTGCGCTTTCAGCCTCGCAGCAGTCGCCCCACCACATCCACGAACACTTGCGCGCCCAGCGCGATGTCCGCGTCGGACGTATTCTCGCTCCAATGGTGGCTGATGCCGCCGATCGACGGCACGAACATCATGGCCGACGGCATGTGGTTGGCGAATACTTGCGCATCGTGACCGGCACCGCTCGGCATGCGCGTGTGCTTGCTGGGTGCATGCGCCTCCGCGGCCGCTTCCATCGCGGCCTGGAACGACGGCGCCATCACAGCCGGGATGCTCTTGCGAATCAGCTCGACCTTGACCCGGCACGGACCCTTGGCATCGGCCTCCACCACCATGCCGCGCAACGCCTGCTCGAGCCGATCGAGCACCGCCGTATCCGCATCGCGGATCTGGAACAGCATCTCCGCGCCGCCGGGGATGATGCTGTGCGCGCCGGGATCTAGGGTGATGCGGCCCGTAGTCCACACCGTCCGCTCGCCCGCAATTCCAGGAAAGCCCTTGTCGATCTCGACCGTGAGATGCGCCAGCGCCAACCCTGCATCCTTGCGGATCGCCATGCGCGTCGTGCCGGCATGGTTCTGCACGCCCTCGAACACGATGCGGAACTGGCGAATACCGACAATGCTCGTAACCACGCCGATTTTGAGCTTGTTGGCCTCCAGCCAGTCGCCCTGCTCGATGTGGGCTTCCAGATAGCCGGCATACGCCTTCGGATCGACCACGACGCGCGGCCGGCCCGCGAGGCCCGCCTCCTTCAGCGCATCGCGCAGGGTCACGCCGGTCGTGCGGTCCACGCCCTTGTCGACGTCGCTCTCCGCCAGCTCGCCGCACGCCGAACGGCTGCCCAGAAAGAAGCCGAAGTGCCCCTCCTCGTCGCACCAGGCGCCGACATCGACGCCGTGATCCGCAAATCCCGGATCGGCCTTGATCGCCCGAGCCGCCTCCAGCGCATAGACGACGCCCAGCGGCCCATCCAGCCACCCCGCGTAGTTCTGGCTCTCCAGATGCGACCCCGCCAGGATCTTGCGTCCCTTCGCCCGCGAGAAACCGAACACGTTGCCGATGCCGTCGATGACGGTCTCGTGCCCGAGCGCACCGAGCTCAACCTTCAGCCATTGCAGCGACTGCACGTGCTGCGGCGACAGTGACGGCCGATGCACGCCGGCCTTGTATTTCCCCAGCTCTGCCAGTTGCCGCAGGTTCTGGACGACGCGATCTCCGTTCGCCGTTGGCATGATGCTCTCAGCTCTTCGACTTCATCGTCGCGAAATCGGCCGAGTACTCGGACGAGCAGAACGTGCCGCCCTGGTAGAAGTCGCCCGCCTCATCCTTTGGCAGCTTCGCCTGCGCGGCAAACGCCGCCGCCTCGTAATCCTTCGACCGGCCTTCCGGCTTGTACCCCAGCTCCGCCGCATGGCTGTTGTCGTACCAGGAGCGCGCATTGTCGGACACGCCGTACATCACCTCGTACACGAGGCCTGGCCGCTCCAGCCCGATGCGGATCAGCTTTACCAGGTCCTCCGGTTTCAGCCAGATCGAGAGCCGGCGCACGTCGATCGGCTCGTCGTTGACATTGCCGATGCGCAGGCTGGTGACGCCGATGCCATGCTTGTAGGCATAGAGTGCCCCCAAGCCTTCGCCGAACACCTTGCTCAGGCCGTAGCGGCTGTCCGGGCGCGGGATGACCTCGGTCGGAATGGTGGTCGTGCGTGGATAGAAGCCCACGGCGTGGTTCGACGAGGCGAAGATGATGCGCTTGACGCCCGCCTTGCGTGCTGCCTCGAACAGATTGTAGCAGCCGATGATATTGGCGTTGAGGATCGTCTCCCACGGCCCCTCGACCGAAAAGCCGCCCAGATGCACGATCCCCTCTATGCCCTCGCAAGCCTTCTCGATCTCGGCCGGCTTGGTGAGGTCGGCCTTGATGAACTTCTCATCGGATTCGAGATCGGCCGGCTGCTTCATGTCCGAGATGACCAAGCCGGAATAAACCGGCTTGAGCAGGCGCCGCAGATAGGTGCCAATTCCGCCGGCCGCGCCGGTGACGAGTACGCGCTGCATGCTTTGTCTCTCTCCGTGAACGAGCTGCGTTCCTGGCGCCATGTTACGGGAGAGCCCCAAGACGCGCCATGCCTCCGGTCGGCTGGACTTGGGCGGATATTGGGACATAAGGTCCATGCCAAGCATCAGCCGCTCCGGGAGAGAACGACATGCCGAGCATAGCCAATCTTCGCAACCTGATCGGACCCGGCAAAATGCTGGTCGCACCGGGTGCCTATGACTGCATCACCGCGCGCCTCATCGAGCAGGCCGGGTTCCCGGCCGTTTACATGACCGGCGCGGGCACCTCGATCTCTCTCGGCTATCCCGACTTCGGCCTCGTCACCATGACCGAGATGGTCGCCAACGCCGGGCGCCTTGCCGCCTCAATCAATGTCCCACTGATCTCCGACAGCGACACGGGCTACGGCAACGAGCTCAACATGTACCGCACCGTGCAGGAGTTCGAGCGCGCCGGCGTTGCTGCCATCCACATCGAGGATCAGGTCTTCCCGAAGAAATGCGGCCACCTTGACGACAAGGAGCTTGTCAGCCTCGAGGATTATCTCGCCAAGATCCGCGCCGCCGTCGCTGCCCGCCGCAGCCACGACTTCCTCATCATTGCGCGCACGGACAGCCGCGCCAGGGCCGGCCTCGACGAGGCCGTCCGCCGGTGCAATGCCGCGCTCGCAGCCGGCGCCGACATCGCCTTCCTCGAAGCGCCACAGACCATGTCCGAGGTCGAACAGGTGCCCAAGCTGGTCAAGGGCCCCTGCCTCCTCAACGTGGTGCGCAACGGCAAGACGCCGGAGATCGATCTTACGGCCGCCGAGCGCATGGGCTACGCCATCGCCATCCTGCCCGGCCTACTCATGTCAGGCGTGATCGGCGTCTGCGACCAGCTCCTGGCCGAGACGAAAAAGACGGCGAAACATCCACCGACGCCCGGCGATGCCGGACCCGCGCAGATTTTCGCCCGCTTCGGAGCTGCGGAATGGGACGCACGGCGATCGGCGTTTCGTCCTGAGCCGGGCACCGCAAAACGCGATGCAGCGGAGTAGGGTGGCGCACGTCACATGGGGTGGCAAACGCCACTGTATTGTGCACGATATCTGGCCTAGAACTTGGCCCTGAGCAACAGAGGGGAACGCCATGGCCGATGCAGTGATCGTCTCCACCGCGCGCACGCCGATCGGCCGCGCCTATCGCGGCGCCTTCAACGACACGCACGGCGCCATGCTAGGCGGCCATGTCGTTGCTGAGGCCGTCAAACGCGCCAAGGTCGATCCGGTCGAGGTCGATGACGTGATGATGGGCTGTGCCATGCCGGAAGGCGCCACCGGCGGCAACATCGCCCGCCAGATCGCCGTGCGCGCGGGCCTGCCCGTCACGGTGGCGGGCGTCACCGTCAATCGCTTCTGCTCCTCCGGCCTGCAGACCATCGCCATGGCCGCCCAGCGCATCCGCTCGGACGATGCCGGCATCATCGTCGCTGGCGGTCTGGAATCCATCAGCCTCGTGCAGAACGAGCACGCCAACAAGTTCCACTCCAGGGACGACTGGATCGTCGAGCACAAGCCCGCGATCTACTGGCCGATGATCCAGACTGCCGACAATGTCGCCAAACGCTACAACATCAGCCGCGACGTGCAGGACGAATATGCCCTCGAAAGCCAGCGCCGCACCGCCGCCGCCCAGCAGGCTGGCAAGTTCAACGCCGAGATTGTGCCGCTGAAGGCCGAGAAGCTTCTGCTCGACAAGGAGGGCAAGGTTACCGGCAAGGAGATGTTCGAGCTGAAGCGCGACGAGGGCAACCGGCCCGACACCAACATGGAAGGCCTCGCCAAGCTCAAACCCGTCATGGGTGAGGGCAATTTCATCACCGCCGGCAACGCCAGCCAGCTCTCGGACGGCGCATCCGCCTGCGTCGTCATGAGCGCCAAGACGGCCGAGAAGCGTGGACTACAGCCGCTCGGCATCTATCGCGGCTTCGCCGTCGCCGGCTGCGAGCCTGACGAGATGGGCATCGGCCCCGTGTTCGCCGTTCCCAAGCTGCTCGACAAGCACGGCCTCAAGGTCGAGGACATCGGCATCTGGGAGCTGAACGAGGCGTTCGCCGTGCAGGTGGTCTACTGCCGCGACAAGCTCGGCATTCCGTGGGAGCGGCTGAACGTCAACGGCGGCGCGGTCGCTGTCGGCCATCCCTACGGTATGAGCGGCGCCCGCCTCACTGGCCACGCTCTCATCGAGGGCAAGCGGCGTGGCGACAAATACGCGGTCGTCACCATGTGCATCGGTGGCGGCCAGGGGGCAGCGGCGCTGTTCGAGATCGCCTGATGTCAACACTTCCTGGGGCGGCGACCACCACGCCGGGCTACCGCCATCGCGGACTTGAAGAGCTGTTCCGCATGGCGAGCGAGACACCACTGGCTCTCGATCGGGACAGCTTCATTTTCATCCGGCACGGCGAGACCGACGGCAACTATTCCAAGATCTTCCAGACCGCCGACCAGCCGCTCAATGCGCGCGGCCTGGAGCAGGCGCGCACGGCCGCCGAATGCCTGCTCGGCCAGCGTCTGGAGAAGATCATGGCCAGCACCATGCGCCGCGCCTGGCACACGGCCGAGATCATCAGCGCGCCGCACAAGCTGACACCGCTGCCGATGGATGGTCTGCGCGAGCGCTGGTTCGGCGATCTCGTCGGCACGCCGTCGGGAGATCACGACTGGAGGGACTCGCCTCCCAACGGAGAAACGCTCGCATATTTCGTCGAGCGCACGCAGCGCGGCCTGCGCGAGGCGCTGACGCCCCGCGAGCCGACAGCTCTTGTCGCACATGGCGGCACACTCTATGTGCTGGCCGCCAGCCTCGGCCTGGAGCTTGACAACGACGACTATGCCAATGCCACACCGCTCCTGGTTGCTCGGTCCGGTTCTGGCTGGAAGGTGACGCGCCTTGCCGCCAGCACCGGCTCGGGCGACAACATTTCCTGACGCCGCGCGATAGTGCGTTCGCACGACATGGAAGCGGCATGCTTCATTCGGAGCGTGAATCGCCTCGCGCCGTAGGCGCGCAAGGTACCACAAGACGATAGGAAAGGGCCGCTCATGGATATCACCGGCCAATACCGGATCGCCGCGCCGCGCGAGGTGGTGTGGGGTGCGCTCAACGATCCCGATGTCTTGAAGCGCTGCATTCCCGGCTGCAAGGAGCTGGAGAAGCGCTCCGACCACGAGTTCGCCGCCAAGGTAACGCTGAAGATCGGGCCCATGTCGGTGAACTTTACGGGCTCGGTGACGCTGGAGGACCTGAACCCGCCTGCTGGGTACACCATCGTCGGTCAGGGCCAGGGCGGCGCTGCCGGCTTCGCCAGGGGGCGCGCCAAGGTCGATCTCGTGGAGAACGCTGCTGACACCGTGTTGAGCTACACGGCGAAAGCCGAAGTAGGCGGCAAGCTCGCCACGCTCGGCGGCCGTCTCATCCAGGCCACGTCCAAGAAGCTCGCCGACGAGTTCTTCGGCAAGTTCGTCGAGGAATTGGGCGGTGCAGAAGAGGCCCCCGCCGCCGCAGAGGCTCCGGCCGAGCCCAAAGAGAGCCGCTGGAAAAAGTGGTTCAAGCGCGGCTAACCTCAGCGCTATCCCATGATATAACGCGGCAGCCAGAGGGCGACGTCCGGGGCGACCATGAGCAGCGCGATCAGCGCAATCATGGCGAACACGAACGGCAAGGAGCCGCGGATCACCTCGTTGATCGAGCCACGCCCGCGCATGCCTTGCACGACATAGAGATTGAGTCCGACCGGCGGCGTGATGAGCGCGGCCTCGATCAGGATCGTGAGCACCACGCCCCACCAGATCGGATCCCAGCCGAGACCGAACACGATCGGCGCGATGAACGGCGTGGTCAGGATCATCATGGATATGGTCTCCATGAAGCAGCCGAGGATGAGATAGAAGATCACAATGAGGATCATCGTGCCATACTTGCCGAGCCCCAATCCTTCGATGATCTTGCCGAGTCCCTCGGTCACGCCGATGGCCGCGAGCACGAAATTCAGGAACTGGGCGGCCATGATGATCAGCATGATCATGGCCGTGGTGCGCATCGTTCCTTCGGCGACCGCCCTCAGCATCGGCAGCGACACTCGGCGCTCCCATGCGGCAAGCAGCAAAGCAGCAATCACGCCGAGCGAGGCGGCCTCCGTCGGGGTGGCGATGCCCGCGTAGATCGAGCCCACCACGACCAGAAAGATGAAGATCGGCGGTATCAGGCTCGGTAGGACGCGAAACCGGTCTACCCAAGCGGTTGCAATTGGAATTCCTCCCTTGCGCGGATTGACGACGCAAGCGACGAAAACGATCACCATGAAAAAGAAGGCCAAGGTAGCGCCGGGAATGAAGCCGGCAAGATAGAGCCGCGGGACGGAGGAATTCGTCAGCAGTCCATAAAGGATGAAATTGATCGAGGGCGGAATGAGAATTCCGAGCGTCCCGCCTGCCGCGATCGTGCCGAGAAACAGCGGCTCGTCATATTTGCGCTTCTGAATTTCCGGCAACGCCACCGTCCCGATCGTCGCGGCCGTGGCCACGCTCGAGCCCGACGTCGCAGCGAACATGGCACAGGACCCGATATTGGCGTGCATCAGCCCGCCTGGGAGCCACGACAACCACTGCGCGATGGCGTTGTAGACGCGCTCGGCGATCCCGGCGCGGAGCAGGATCTCGCCCAGCATCACGAACAGCGGAATGGCAATCAGGATGTACTCGCTCGACGAGTTCCAGATGATCTCGCCCATGGCCCGATGCAGTGGCATCGACGCATAGAACTGGTTGAGGGCCAGCCCGAGCACACCCATCACCGCCGCCACGGGCACACTGAAGGCAAGCAAGACGATCAGAAGTAGGAGCGTTGTTACGATCATGCCCTATCCCCCGACCCGGCCTTTGCCTTTTGGATGCCGAGGCCTTCCAACTCGCTCTCGATCTCCTCATCCTGTGTAGCCGCACCCGCGATGGCAGCAGCAGCCGCGTAGTCCCCCCGCAACACGGCAAGTCCCGATCGGAGAACCGCGAGCACCAGCGTGATGAAGAACAAGGCTATCCCGGCAAACCAGGGCAGCTGCGCCCATGCCAACGGCATCCGGTTTGGTGAATTCGAGCGAATTTCGTCGACGTAGCTGGTCCAGGCCACGTCCCACGCCCGCTCCAGAAGTGCGGCAACGAACAGCCCGAGAACCAGCAGGGCAAAGATATCGAGCAAACTCCGCACTCTGGGACTGAATCCGCCATAGAGCGCGTCGATGCGCACGTGCCCTCGCGTCACCAGCACGTGCGCCATGGCCCAGCTTGTTCCAACGGCGAAGAGAGAGGCCGAAATCTCGTCAGACCCGGAGAAGACGAAGTTGGTTCCGATCAAGAACCCCAGTCCCTTCCTCAGCAGCACCTCGGCCGTGACGATCCCCGCGGCCAAGAACAACATTCCGCCGCCACACCAGATCGCAACGCGCGCGATCGCGGCTACCGCCTTCCAGAGAATTTCCATGAAAAAAGACCCGGAGCTGTTGCCAGTCCGGGCCCACTCTTTGAGATCAGATCAGCTGGATTTAGCCGCGAGGCCGTACTTCTTGCCGACCAGCGCATCCCACTTGGCGGCGCACGCGTCCCCACAGCGCTTGGCCCAGCTCTTCAGCACGACGTCGTTGAGCGCCTTGTCGCGCGCCTTGAGGTCGTCCTCGGACGGCTTCACCAACGTCAGCTTCCCTGGCGGCCCAGCGGAGCATGCCCCCGTGCCGGTTGTGCAGGCGACGCCCTCTTCGGTCTCCGCCACAACGGTCTTCCAGGATTTATCCTCCAGCGCCTTGAACTCCTTCGTCAGAAGCGCGCGCGTATCGGGCGAAAGCTTGTTCCAACTCGTGAGATTTGCCACCCACATACCAACCGTGAAGCCCACTGGCAGCCGGTACAACGTGTTGGTCACTTCCGGCCACTTCGCCTTGTAGGCGGGCATCGTTCCCGTGATACCGCAATCCACCACGCCCTTCTCGAGAGCCGGGACGACCTCGCCGAAGGCAATCGTCACGGACGAGCCGCCGAGCGCAGCCACAAGATCCGCTTGGGACGTGCCCTGCACGCGCACCTTCTTGCCCTTCAGATCCGCGATGCTCTTGATCTCGCCTCTGCAGTAGAAATTCTGCTCCGGCCAGGTGAAGGACGCCAGGATGATGGCGTTGTGCCGTTCCTTCATCACCGTTTGCATTTCGGGCATCCAGGCATCGGTGAGCTCGCGGCTCATCTCGAAGCTGCGCGCCACGCCGGCTATATCCACGGCCTCGATGACGGCGCCGCCGTCCTCGACGTAAATCGGCAAGGCCGCGGCGAAGTCGAACACGCCCTGCTTCAACAGCCGCAGGACCTCGGTGCCCTTCAGATTGACTTCGGTGACGGATTTGAGATTGGCCTTGATCTGGCCGCCGGAGACCTTCGGCAAATCCTCGTTCCAGAACGGCTGTTCGAGCACCTTCCAGTTGGTCAGGAAATTCCACGTCCCGATGACGTTGAATTCCTTCTTGTCGATCTGCTGCGCGTGGGCGCTACCGCAAGAGAGCACCACGCTCGCAACCAGCGTTGCGGCGAACTTCAAACGCATGAATTCCCCTCCCTATGACAACTCGAACGGACCAGCCCATTTTGGAGCTTACCAATACCATCCCTCAAGAATTCACGCCGCGCAATAGTGGCAGTCGCCCTAACTCCGGGCACGACATATCGGCAACCGGCTGAAATTCGAGGCAATTCAGAAAGAAAGTGGTGCCGCAAGAGGGACTCAAGAGGCGACAACTTCTATGGTGACAGTCACGTAGGCGGCAGCAGGAAGGGCGAGCGCACATACGTTTAGGTGCAACCAAGGGAAACTTGGTCCGGCGTGAGCTCAACAGGGAGATCCCAAATGAACGTACAAGAAGTCATGCTTGGTATAGCGTTCATCGGAGCGGCAAGCCTGGCCTGGTGGATCGCACTGCCGCGCGACGGGGTGGTGCCCGCGTTTCTGCGCAATGATCAAGTCCAAGCCTACTACGCAGTAGCGATACTCGGCGGCTATGGTATTGGTCTCGCCAACATCATTACGGGCTTGTGGCCCTGAGTGAAGCGACCCGAAAATTTTCAAACTGAGGCGCTACCCGTCACGTAGACTGCTAAGGGTTCACGTTAAACAGAAAAAGGCCCGCATCTGGTTAGGACGACGGGCCAGTCAACTTCCTGAGGAGGTAGCGCCGGAGGAAAGAAGCGAAACCGGCGCTAGCCCCAGAGACCCAAGACTCCGCTGCGACCGGATTTATTCCATCCGTGCAATTCCGGACCAAGTTTCCGGTTGCACCCACTCTCGTCCCTACTGATCTTTTCATGACCGTAGGGAGAAACCCGCGTGATCCGTCTGACCGATTGGGTCCCATCAGCGGGCCTAGCCGTGGCCATCATGCTTGTCGTTTGGCTGTGCTCCTCGCACGACTGCTTTGGGGTGCGCCACAGGGTGCAGACCAGCGCCTCTTTCTGCCACCCACAGTATGGCTGCGGGATACCCAACGGGATGGCCTTACGGAATTGGCACCACGTGGACTAGCTAAGGGTCACCTGGGGATTTCTGTGAGAAATTTTCTTCGATGAGTTCTTGGCCTGGCGTGGCCCCCACCCCCGTTGCGCCGCAACAGCTCAGTCGGTAAGTCAGGCCGCAGGCCTGCGACAGCGAACGAAGTGAGCGGAGCACATCCAACCAGATGAAATCCTCCCTGGTCATTACCAGGTCATCACTTTTCGCTGGTAGCGGACCTCTGAAATCGCCTAAGTCATTGAAAATAGTGGTGCCGCAAGAGGGACTCGAACCCCCGACCCCCGCATTACGAATGCGGTGCTCTACCGGCTGAGCTATTGCGGCAAACCGGACCGGATGGACGTGGAAGCCATAGCCGCAGCGATGCAGCTTGGCAAGGCGGCGCGGATCCGCGCCGGTGCGCGGGTTTGTCGGCGCGATTGGGTCAATGCGCATATGCAGGCGCCACGAGCGCCTTCTCGAGCCCCCAGGCGTCCCCCAACCCCAGTCCGCGCATGTTGACGCGACGGCGCGAGCTGAGATGGAAGCGGCCGGCCAGGTGCGCCCTGGCGCGCGATGAGATCAGGATCTGGCCGGATTGCGCCTGCCGCTCCAGCCGCGCCGCCAGGTTCACCGTGTCGCCCCAGACATCGTAGGAGAACTTGTTGCCGCCGATCACGCCTGCCATGACCGGACCGGCGGCGATACCGATGCGCAAGCGCAGCTTCAAACCGGTCTCATCCGACATCTGCCGGACAACAGCCAGCATATCGAGCGCCAGTCGTGCCAGCCGCTCGCAGTGATCGCGCCTCGGCTGCGGTACGCCCGCTACGGCCATATAGCCGTCGCCAATGGTCTTGATCTTTTCGACACCATGGCAGACGGCCAGCGCGTCGAACTCGCGCGTCAGATTGTCGAGCAGGCCGACGGTCTGCTGACCACCGAGCTTCCTGGCGATGCTGACGAAACCCTCGATGTCGGCGAACAGCACGGAAGCGTCCGGGAACTCGTCGGCGATGGACTCCTCTGGCCGCGCCATCAGGCGATCGATGACGAAATCGGGCAGGATTTTGCGCAGCAGCGCCCGGCTTTGCGCATTGGCCTGCTCAGCGAGCGCGAGCTGATCATAGAGGGTTGGAGCTATGGCGGCTGAATGCATGACGCGCCCATCGAGCTGGTTTCTGCTCATTGGTCGCGACAGGAGCTGGATAGGTTCAATCCGGAGTTCGAAATAATTCCGTTAACTATCAGACGCTTGCCGGCCACCTCACAGGTCAATCCCATCGCTGGAGTCGGGTTACACCGCCTTGGCTGCGTGCTCGGCGACCCGGCGATAGCGCTTGAGGCTGTTGACCAGGTGGGCGCGCATAGCTCGCCGCGCATCCACCGGCTCGTGGGCGCCGATCGCCTCGGCAATGCGCAGGTGCTCCCTTTGGATGCGGGCGAGATACTCGCTGCGTTCGTCCGGCCTCGTGACCGCCGCCCGTACGCGCTGGCGCGGAATGACGTGCCGCCCGAGGAACTCCAGGAACTGCGCGAACTGGGCGTTGGCGGTCGCGGTCGCGATCGCCCGATGAAACAGGAAGTCCTCAGTCACGGCCACGTCTCCGCGCGCGATTGCAGCCTCCATCGCGGCGTGGGCGCGCATGATGGCTTCGACCTGCTCGGGCCTGGCGCGCTCGGCGGCAAGCGCCGCCGCCTCCACCTCGATGGCAAGACGCAGCTCCATCACGTTCAGCACGTCGGTGATCGAGGCGATGAAATCCGGGTCGATGCGGAACGGCATGCGGCTCGCATCCTCCGCAACAAATGCGCCCGATCCCTGCCGCGTCACCACCAAGCCTTCAGCCCGCAGCGCCGAAACCGCTTCGCGGACCACCGTGCGGCTCACACCGAGGGCGATCATCAACTCCTGCTCCGTCGGCAGTCGCGAGCCCGGCGGCAGGCGCCCGTCACGGATTTGCGCGGCAAGCGCCGCCGCCGCGCGGTCCGTCAAGTTGCGGTGAGGCCGCAACCGCCGCAGCGATGTCGCTGCGCCATTTTCGCGCGTTGGCATTTTGCTTGAAATTCGTCTGGTCATCGTACAAGTTGCTTAGCAACTGGCTGCTCCTCACGCAATCTCGTCCATCCGCCTGATCGGGATGTTGGAAAGACGCGCAAGAGCAATGCTGCGGGGGCAACCCCGGGGGAAAAGCGATAAATCACATGGAGGAAATGTCATGAAGCGTCGTGAATTTCTCAAGCTCGGTGTTGGCGGCATTGCGGCCTCCGCCGCGGGCCTTTCGGTGCGGCCTACCCCGACCCTGGCGCAAGCCAAGATGGTTCTGAAAGCGACCGACGTGCATCCGCTCGGCTACCCAACGGTCGAAGCCGTCGTGCGCATGGGCAAAAAGCTCGAGGATGCCACCAGCGGCCGCATCAGCATTCAGATGTACCCGTCCATGCAATTGGGCGGCGAGAAGGAGATGATCGAGCAGGCCCAGCTCGGAGCGCTGCAGATCGCCCGCATCAGCGTCGGCCCCATGGGCCCGATCGTACCCGAGCTCAATGTTTTCAATCTGCCCTTCATGTTCCGCGACAACGCGCACATGGAGAAAGTGGTCGACGGCGATATCGGGACCGAGATGCTAAAGAAGCTCAGCGATCACCCGACCGCCAATCTCATTGGCCTGTGCTGGATGAACGCCGGCACCCGCAACGTTTACAACAACAAGCATCCGATCCAGAAGGTCGATGACCTCAAGGGCCTGAAAATCCGCATGATGGGCAATCCGGTGTTCGTCGAGACCATGAACTCGCTCGGCGGCAACGGGGTGGCGATGGGCTTCGACCAGCTCATCAACGCCATGCAGACCGGCGTTGTGGACGGCGCGGAGAACAACGAGCCGAGCTACGAGAGCGGCCAGCACTATCGCTATGCCAAGTTCTACTCCAAGACCGGACACCTGATGATCCCGGAGATCCTGGTGTTCTCGAAGAAGAGCTGGGAAGGCCTGTCCAAGGAGGATCAGGCGCTGATCGCCAAGCTCTCCAAGGAAGCCCAGCAGGAGCAGCGCAAGCTGTGGTACGAGCGCGAGGAAGAGTCGCTGAAGAAAATGAAGGAGGCCGGCGCGCAGATCAACGACGTCGCCGATCGCAAGCCATTCCAGGCCGCCGTCAAGCCGGTGTGGGACAAATTCGGCGGCCAGCATGGCGCGCTCATCCAGCGGATCCAGGACGTCAAGTAGCGCTTGACGTGAAACCCAATCAGCCGGCTGGCTCGATCATGGGTCAGCCGGCTGTTGCTTGTCGTGAGGCCGAAACCGATGCGAGACGCTTACATACGCATGATGGACGTGCTGCATCGGGCGTGTCTGGTGGGCGCAGGCGCGAGCATCGTCATTCTCACGGCCATCATTCCCTGGGGTGTTTTTACGCGCTACGTGCTCAACAGCGCGTCGTCCTGGCCCGAGCCCCTCGCCATCCTGGTGATGATCTGGCTGTCGTTCCTGTCGGCTGTCGTGTGCTATCGCGAATATCTGCACATCGCCGTCGGGATATTGCCCTCCGCCCTCACTGGCGCGCCGAGGGTGATCCTCGGCATCGCCATTGAGCTGGCCATGCTGTTCACCAACCTGTTCATGCTCTGGTATGGCGTCAAGCTCGTCCAGGCGACCTGGTATCAGAGCATCGCCGAGTTTCCGATCATGTCCGTCGGCGCCTCCTACCTGCCCGTGCCGATCGGAGGCGCAATTACCGCGTTGTTCGTGATCGAGCGCATCTGGACCGGCCGGTTCTTCCTGAGCCCGAGCGCGGAGTCCATCAGCACAGTCTCAACCGAATAGCCTGAGCCCGGAATACCCAATGGATGTCTTAATCCTCGTCGGCGGCTTCACGGCGCTCTGTCTGCTCGGCGTGCCGGTCGCCTATTCGCTGGGCCTTGCGGCCATCTTCGCCGCCATGTGGACGGGGCTGCCGCTCGAAGCCATCATGCTGAAGACCTCGGACGGCATGGACGACTTTCCGCTGCTCGCCATCCCCTTCTTCATTCTCGCCGGCGCCATCATGGCTGAAGGCGGCATGGCCGAGCGCATCGTCAACCTGGCCAAGGTGTTCGTCGGCTTCATTCGCGGCGGCCTGGCGCTGGTGAACATTCTCGCCTCGACCATGTTCGGCTGCATTTCGGGATCGTCCGTGGCCGACACAGCGTCGATCGGCTCGGTCATGATCCCGCAGATGATCCGCAACGGCTATCCGCGGCTCTTCGCCGTCAATGTGACTGTCTCGGGGTCCCTGCAGCCCCTGCTCATTCCACCGTCGCACAATGCGGTAATCTATTCGCTGGCGGCCGGCGGCACGGTCTCGGTGGCACACCTGTTCATCGCCGGGGTCATTCCGGGTTTGTTGCTGGGCCTGTCGCTCATGGTTCTGTGCCTCATCATCGCCCACCGCAACAACTTCCCGAAGGGCGAAGCTATTCCGCTGAGGCAGGCGTTGAAGATCGCGGTGGAAGCGGTCTGGGGCCTGATCACGGTATTCATCATCCTCGGCGGCATACTGTCCGGTGTCTTCACACCGACGGAATCGGCCGCAATTGCCTCAGTGTGGGCGTTCCTCGTCACCATGTTCGTCTATCGCGACTACAAGTGGAACGAGCTGCCGCTCATGCTCGGGCGCGTCGTGCGTACGGTCGGCATGGTCATGATCATGATCGGCTTCTCCATCGCCTTCGGCTACATGATGGCCATCATGCGCGTGCCGGCCAAGGCCACCGAGTTCTTCGTCGCTATCTCGAGCGACAAGTACATGTTCCTGCTCTACGTCAACTTGCTGCTGCTGTTCCTCGGCACCTTCATGGACTTGGCGCCGATGCTGTTGATCTGTACACCAATCTTTCTGCCCGTGATCAAACAGTTCGGCATCGATCCGGTGCACTTCGGCATCGTCATGATCCTGAATCTCGGCATCGGTCTGCTGACGCCGCCGGTCGGACCGACACTCGCGGTCGGCTGCGCCATCGGTAAAGTCAGCATGGAGGCCGTATCGCGCAGCATCCTGGTGTTTTACATCCCGATGCTGATCGTGCTGGGACTGGTCACCTACATCCCGGCGCTGACGCTGTGGCTGCCGAAGCTGCTGCTCGACTGAGAGAGCAGCGAAGAGCTACAGGCCGCGCTCACCGGCATTCTTCTCGAGCATCTGAATGATCGTGGCGCGCCTCTGCAGGAACGGATTGATGACAAGCGCCGCCCGATAGGCCTCGAGCGCTTCCTTCCATCTCTTGGTGTCGGCGAGGATGGCCGCACGCCCTGCCAACGCCCCAAAATGCCGCGGCTCCAGTTGCAGTGTGCGCTCGATATCCTCCAGCGCCTCTTGATATCGGCCCATGTGATAATGCAGCGTCGCGCGTTTGTTCCAGGCCTCGGCGTATTCCGGAACGAGTTCGATGATCTCCTCCAGCAGCAGCATGGCTAGTCCGAAGTGACGGCCCGCCATGTTGGCCACCGCACGCGACATCAGGATGTCGATGTCATCTCGCCCCGAGAGCATCCACTGGTCCCAGATCTTGGCCACGACCGCATCGGCCGCGCTCTGATCTGGTGCAGCCTTGAGCTCGGCAAAAAGCGCCTCGAGCGTCGCTGTGCGTCGCTTGAGCGTCTCTTCGAGAACTGCCGGCGAGTTGGTTTGGGCCTGCGTTCTGGAGACCCAGACCGGGCCAGTAACGACCGCCATTGCCAGCGCGGCTGCCACGGCCAACCGGTATCGATCTCCTGTTCGCCGGGTACGTCTCATAGGCCTGCCTCGCTGGTGCGTTCTGACTATGCCACAATCCCCTGACGCTTCGGTACACTCGTGATTGGTGCTGCACAGGGGAAGCAGATGAAGCTGCTCGGGCACGGAATGTACTGGCAGGAAATGCCGGTCGGCGCAAAATTCAAAACCTACGGCCGCACCATCACCGAAACCGACATCGTCAATTTCATCTCCTGTACCGGCTTCCTCGAGGTGCTGTTCACCGATATGGAGTATGTGCGCGAGCACTCCGCGATTAAAGGACGGCTGGCGCCTGGCGCACTCGTCTATGCGCTGGCGGAGGGCCTGACCATGCTCGGCACGATCCAGGGTACTGGCCTGGCCTTCCTTGGCATGGAGCTCGACGTGAAGGGCCCAACATTCGCCGGCGACACGATTCACGCCGAGATCGAGGTGATCGAGCAGCGCGCCGCGTCCAAGGGCAATCGCGGGCTCGTGCGCACGCGCAACACTGTCGTCAATCAGAAGGGCGAAACGGTCCTCGTCTACACTCCACTGCGCCTGATGGCGGGTCGCGAGACGCAATAAATATGCAGGAGGAACACCAATGGCCGAAGCCAGCAAGAAACCGACTGCCGCCGACTTTGCACGCACGCCGCTGCCCAGGCGCTTCTGCAATCTGGATCGCCTGCTGCACGCTATGGAGGTCCGCGGCCTCGACGGCATCGTCGCCACTCAGCCCAACAATGTGTACTACCTGACCGGCTTCAACGGCATCGCCCACAAGTCCGACGAGCCGCGTCCCTATGCCGTGATGATCTCGCGCCATGCGCCGGAGCATCCGATCCTCGTTGTCGCCGATTACTACCTGGCAACCTTCCTGGCACAGCCGACTTGGGTCGAGGACATCCGTCCCTATCGCGCCGTGATGATGGCGCTCGATCTTCCGGCGCAGAGGACAGACATCGACCGGTTCATTCCCCCGGAGGGTAAGGGCAAACCGTGGATCGAGAGCTCGCGCCGTAACTACGCCTTCGACATGGGCGGCGCCGTGCGCGAAGCCCTGAAGGAGCTATGGCTCGACCGCGGTCGCGTCGCCTTCGACGACATCGGCTACGGCCTGCGGCTCGGCATCGAAGGGCTCGAGGTCGCCGACGGCTATGATCCGCTGATGTTTGCGCGGGCCGTGAAAACCGAAGCCGAGCTGTCGCTGCTGACCCGCGCCACCAGGCTCAATGAAGCCGCCATCGGTGCTACCGTCGCATCATGGGACAAGGGCGCGACATGGCGCGATCTCAACCGCGCCTATGCCAAGGCCGTCGTCGATCTCGGCGGCTTCGTGCGCGACCCCGGCGGCATGGTCTGGGGACATCCGCGCGGCACCGACACGACCATCATGCTGTCGACTGGCTTCGAGGATGAGGAGGTGGGGCCAGGCACCCACGTCATGTTCGACTGCCACGGTACGATCGATCTCTATTGCTGGGACGGCGGCAAGACCTGGGTGGTCGATGGCGAGGCGCAGGGTGAGGGACGCCGCTACGCAACCGCCACTGGCGCGGTAGCTGAAACGCTGATGAGCGCGATGCGTCCGGGCGCCAGGATCAGCCAGCTGCAGACAGCGGCGCGCGAGGCGTACCGAAAGGCCGGCGTTCCTGACGCCAATACCGCGCTCATCTTCTTCCACGGCCTCGGGCTATCGCACATGGAGCTGGAGCTGATGACCGCCGACGGCAAACCCAACGGCGACTGGGTGCTGGAAGAAGGCATGGTCGCGCCCGTGCATCTGCTTTATCCCGGCAGCGAGCACGACCGGTCCTGGCTGGAGGAAGTCGTGGTCATCACCAGGGATGGCGGAAAGCCGTTGTTCTCGTGGGGTTTCCAGCCAATCGTAGGACGCTGAACGAGCTTCGCGATCGCACGATCGTCTCATATGCGTGAATCGCACGCTAGACGCTAAGCGTAGAGCAGGATTAGCGGTTCTCCAGGCGGCGCAGGCGATCTTCAGCCTCCCGCGCTCCGAGTTGGCGTGCCTTCTCGTACCATTGCCGCGCGGAAGCAACATCGGGCTGCAGTCCGAGCACCCTGAGCTTGGACAGCTCCACCGGGTCAAATGTGCCGCCGAGTGCGAGCGCGCTTTCAGCGAGCCCGGCTTCCGCTGCGCGCCGGAACAGCATGCGCGCAGGTTGCACATTTCCCTGGTCCAGCAGCTCCTTGCCCTTGGCATGCAGGCCGAGCGCCCGCTCCCGCTCTGGCGAGGGTGGCAAAGCAGCAGTCGGCGACTGCCCGAGCGAGGCTACATTGGTGGAAGACTGATCCTGCTTGGGCGGCTGCGGTGCGATGAGCTGCGTCGGGCCGACCACCAGCGCGGTCTTGGCTTCCGTTAGCACCGTTCCTTCGATGGTAACTAGGGCCACGACGATATCCCAACGCCCCTGCAACCCAACCGGCAGGACGACGCCGAGGTTCAGCAGGCCCGCCAACGGCACGGCCCAGGCACCGGGGCTGATCGCATGCCCCTCGGACAGCGCAGCGGCCGGAGGCAGGCCCCGAATGCGCACGAAGCTGTTCTTGAGCAGGACTTCTTGCGGCCCGACCTGGATCGGAAACGGGTTCTTGGCGGCCGGCTCTGCCAGCATGACCGGCGCCACGTTGAGAACGAGGCGCGGTTGTTGTTGCGCCTGGACGCTTGCGACAACGCCAGGCATGCCAATACCGGCGGCGAGCACACTTGCCACTGCCAGCACTGAGATCACAGATCTCGATGCGCGACATCTCGGCAGCGAGCCGCCTAGCATTGCGGCCAGCCCAGCGGACGTGCCGCCATGCCCGATGGATTGGCGCTGTTGCCTCCTCAGCAACATCCGCCTCCCTCCCTCCCTTTGTATTCTGTCACGCGACCGGGCCGCTTGGGGTCCCAGGCCTCAGCGCTTCTGCTTGCTCCATTCCAGGAACTGCCGGAACAGCCGCTCCTGCTCGGCCGGGTCCAAAGGCGCCGCCTTCGCCGCCTGGGCCCGCGCCAAAGACGTGTTCACGCTGCCGGTGCTGGCCGCCATTTTGTCGATCAACTCTTGCGCCGGCGGAAATCGCTGCCACCCTGGAATTGTCCCGGCGATGTTCATCTCCTTCCACTTCGGCTGGTAAGGCGGCTGACGCAATTTGTCGAACCGGTCAAAGAGATATTCGATGAAACGCACGCAACGGCGGTAACGGTCTGTATCCTTGTTCCAATTGTAGACCGCGAGCAGCGCCGTAACCGAGATGGTCTGCACCGTCTCGCCCTGCGCAATGAGGTTGGGGTAGTCCGCATTCGTCAGCTCGGCGGGGACGTAGTAGTCCTCGAACTTCTCGCTGAACTCGACGGGCAGAAAACGATAGCCGGGCTCCGGTTTGATCTTGCTGAAGAGATCGTTGGGCTTGCCGACCACGTGCACGATAGCGGCGATCTCACCTCTGCGCATGGCCTCGAGCGCGATCGAGTTGTTTTCGAATATCCGCTGGGCCTTGATGCCTAGCCGATCGAATACGATGCCGCCGGTGTAGTTGGCTGCACTACCCACCGTGTTGAAATTGACCTTTTTGCCCTCCAGGTCCCGGATCGACTTGATCTCGGGGCGCGCGTAAATGTGCAGCTCGCCCTGGAACATCGGCATGACGTAATTGATCCGCCGCTCGATGCCCGGCACCTTCTCGATGTTCTTGAAGTGATCGAGGACGTCCGAATAGGTGATCGAGAAGTCGACGCCCTTCAGATAGATCAGATCGCTGACGTTCCCGACCGCACCGTAGCTGACGATTGGTAGCACGCGCAGATTGTCGCCATCGTCCAACGCCTTGCCGAGATCGGCGGCATAGCGCACGAAAGTTCCCTCGAGCAGGCCGCCCGCGAGCCCCACGGTCCAGTTGTTGATGCGCGCCGCCCGCAAAGCCTCCTCTTCCGATACCGGCTTTGGCGGCACCGGCTGCGCCCGTTTCGGAGCGGCGATGGCCTTACCCTGCACCTGGGCAATCTCGAAGGGCTTCCGTTGCTCCTGAGCCTGAATATCAGCTGACCCGACTAATCCGCTGCCTACAAAAGCAACTGCGCTGATAAGCAATACACGCACGCTGCGCACCCCCTCGACTGTCGGTCTCGCTCACGAGACCAGCGTTTTCCACGGTGCCCGCTGGCACCCTCCCATTCCTGCGCATGCGGAGACCTCAATGTGGCAATGATATGATCCTTGCCCGGAATTTTGCGATCACGCCTAGCGATCGGCTACGACCGAGTTCCCAACCCGAGTCCACAGAGAGCGCTAACTCTCCGCAATAACCGGATTTCTCAGCACCCCGATACGCTCGACCTCCACCTCGACGGTATCCCCGGCCTTCATCCACGCCGGCGGCTTCCTCGCATGCGCGACGCCCGACGGCGTGCCGGTGGCGATCATGTCGCCCGGCTCGAGCGTCATGATTTCTGAAAGGATGGCGATGGTCCGTGCCGTGGAAAAGATCATATCGGCCGTCGTGGAGTCCTGCATGGTCTCGCCGTTGACGCGCGTCGTGATGCGCAGGCCCGATGCGCCGGGCGGCAGCTCGTCGGCCGTCACGATATGCGGGCCGAGCGGGCCGGTGCCATCGAAGTTCTTGCCCGCGGTCCATTGCGAGGTCTTGCGTTGATAGTCTCGCACCGACACGTCGTTGAAGAGCGTGTAGCCGAACACGTGCTCCAGAGCACGTGCCTCCGAAATGTGTCGCCCGCCCTTGCCGATGACGATGGTCAGTTCACATTCGTAGTCGAGCTGAATGGAGCATTTCGGCAGCACAACCGGCGCTCCAGCCGGAACGAGAGACGTATCGACGCGCAGGAAGAACGAGGGATAAGTCGGTATCGCATGCCCGCCCTCCTTCGCGTGCTCGGCGTAGTTGAGGCCGACGCACACGAATTTAGACGGTCTGGCGATTGGCAGCGCAGGCTTGATGGCAGCCAGCGCCAGCCGGGCGGATGCCGGCGCCTTCGCCGCAGCCGTCTTGACTGCTGCCTGGGCCGCAGCGCCACCCGCGATCAGAGACAGCATGTCGCGCGGTACACCGGCCGCATCGACGGCTGACAGGTCAACCACCGTCTCGCCATCAACGACGCCTAGCGCCGTTCCCTGACCCTTTTGAAACGTCATGACCCTCATCGGTATCGCCTCCCTTACACGCAAGCCGCAGTTTCGGCGGCCGCAATCAATACGACTTCGGCAGCCCCAAAGCTCGCTCCGCGACGTGGCTCAAGATCAGCTCGCGCGAGACCGGTGCGATGCGCGCGATGATGACCTCGCGCAGCAACCGCTCGACGTGGAACTCCTTCGCGTAGCCCATGCCGCCGTGGCTCATAACTGCGGTTTCGCACGCTTCGAAACCGGCCTCAGCGGCCAGGTACTTGGCCGCATTGGCTTCGATCCCGCACGGCTCACCCTTGTCGTAGAGAGATGCAGCCTTGAACACCATGAGGTTCGCAGCTTCGAGATTCATCCAGGCGCGCGCGAGTGGATGCTGGATCGCCTGGTTCTGGCCGATCGGCCGGCCGAAGACGACGCGATCCTTGGCGTAACGCGCTGTCCGCTCGACGGCGGCGCGGCCGATGCCGACGGCCTCAGCGGCAATCAGAATGCGCTCCGGATTCATGCCATGCAGGATGTAGTCGAAGCCTTTGCCTTCCTCGCCGATGCGGTCCTCGATCGGCACCGGCAGGCCATCGATGAACAACTCGTTGGAGTCCACCGCCTTGCGGCCCATCTTGTCGATTTCGCGCACGTCGACGTAAGCGCGGTCGAGCGTCGTATAGAACAGCGATAGGCCTTGCGTTGGTCGACTCACCTCCTCGAGCGGCGTGCTGCGCGCCAGCAGCAGCACCTTGTCCGCGACCTGCGCCGTGGAAATCCAGATCTTGCGGCCATCGATGCGATAGCGGTTGCCCTCGCGCACGGCGCGCGTTTTGAGCCGCGTGGTATCAAGTCCGACGTTCGGCTCCGTCACGGCGAAGCAGGACTTCTCTTTGCCCGCGATCAGCGGCGGCAGGAAGCGCCGCTTCTGCTCCTCGGTGCCAAACACCACGACCGGATTGAGCCCGAAGATGTTCATATGCACGGAAGACGCACCCTGCATGCCGGCACCCGACTCCGCGATCGCCTGCATCATCAGCGCGGCTTCGGTGACACCCAGCCCCGAGCCGCCGCAGTCTTCTGGCATGGCGATGCCGAGCCAGCCGTCGGCGGCCAGTGCCTGATGGAAGTCGTGCGGAAAGCCGCCCTCCTTGTCCTTCTTCAGCCAGTAGTCGTCACCGAAACGCGCGCAGATCTTGAGAATGGCCTCTCGTATCTCGCGCTGCTCGGGCGTGAAGGCAAAGTCCATGACGGCTCCTGCTCAGGTTTGGGCGCCGATCACGCTGCGCTTCTTCAGATCGGCGATCTCCTCACGACCAAAGCCAAACTCCGCCAGGACGATGTCTGTGTCCACGCCCAACTCGCACGGCGGCACACCCATCTCGGCAGTGGTTCGGCTGAACCGAGGTGCAGGCGCCGGCTGCATCACGCCGTCGCGCGTGACAAACGCCTGACGCTCGGCATTGTGCGGATAAGCTGCCACCTCTGACAAAGACAGCACTGGCGCAAAGCACGCATCGCTGCCAGCGAACACCTTTTCCCATTCCGCCCTGGTCTTGGTCTTGAACACCTCGGCAAACCGGCGCGCGAGCTTCGGCCAGCCGGTTTGCTCATGCTGCTCCGGCAGATCCTCCCCTGCAACCCCGAGCCGGCCGAGCAAGTCATCGTAGAAGCGCTGCTCGATCGAGCCGATCGAGACCCACTTTCCATCCTTGGTTTCGTACACGTTGTAGTAGGGCGCACCGGTATCGAGAATGTTGACCCCGCGCTCATCCTTCCATGTGCCCTGCGCATAGAACCCGTAGATCGCCGACATCAGCAGCGCCGAGCCGTCCACCATCGCGGCGTCGACCACCTGGCCCTTGCCGGAGATGCGCGCCTCCAACAGGGCGCACACGACGCCGAACGCCAGCAGCATTCCCCCACCTCCGAAGTCGCCGATCAGGTTGAGCGGCGGCATCGGCGCCTCGCCTTTGCGTCCGATCGTGTGCAGCGCACCTGCCAGCGCAATGTAGTTGATGTCGTGGCCGGCGCGCGGCGCCATCGGCCCCTCCTGGCCGAAACCGGTCATCCGCCCGAATACCAGCTTCGGATTGGCCGCCAGCAGCGTCTCCGGCCCGAGCCCGAGACGTTCCATGACGCCTGGCCGAAAACCTTCGATCAGCGCGTCGGCCTTCGTCGCCAGCCGGCGCACTACATCGCGCCCAGCCTCGCTCTTCACATCAACCGAGACTGACCTACGGCCGCGGTGCAGAACATCGAACTTGGGCTCCTTTCCCGGCAGCCCGAGATCCGTCTTTTCGCGCCGGTCGACGCGAATGATTTCCGCTCCCATGTCCGACAGCAGCATGGCGCAGAATGGCGCCGGTCCGATGCCTGCCATCTCCACGATGCGTAAACCTTTGAGCGGCCCCATGCGATCTCCTCGCCTCGTTTTCCCTGCGCGAAACAGGCCTTAAGCAGCGCGTAACACTAACCCCAGCCCTCGAACATTTTTCAAGTCCAATGTGGTTTGATGCAATTCAACTAAAACACGCAGGGATGGCATGCGTCACGTGACCAATCTCGCACGGCCCCGACAGCGCTGGAAAACGCGCAAAAAGCCCCGCAGGCTTGATAGTCCGCGGCAAAAGCGGGCTATTGCTGCACTCGTGGAAGCACGCGACCAGGCGCAGGCCGCAAGCCACGCCAAGTCACGGTTTCTGGCGGCCATGAGCCACGAGATCCGCACGCCGATGAACGGCATTCTCGGTATGTCCGCCCTGCTGCTCGACACGAGCATCACCTCGGAGCAGAGGGCCTACACCGACGCCATCGACCGCTCGGCCAGAACACTGCTCACCCTGATCGACGAGATTCTCGACCTGTCGAAGATCGAGGCGGGCAAGCTCGAGATCGTCAAATCGGGCTTCGCGCTCGACGAATGCCTGCAAGGCGTCATCGAGCTGCTGGCGCCGAAGGCGTGTGAAAAGGAGATCACGCTCGCCTGGCGCATCGATCCGCATCTGCCACGCCATGTGATCGCTGACGAGGTCCGCATCAGGCAGATCTTGCTCAACCTGGTCGGCAACGCCATCAAGTTCACGGACGCCGGCGGGGTCGCCATCCGCTTGACCGATATAATTCGCGGCGGCGCCTCCCATATTGCCATTTCTGTCAGCGATACGGGCATCGGGCTCGATGCCAAGAGTATGCGCGGCCTCTTCGCCGAGTTTGGGCAGAGCGAGGACAGCCCCCGTCGCCGGCCCGGCAGCACGGGTCTGGGACTAGCCATCTCGCGCCGGCTCGCGCGCGCCATGGGCGGCGACATCGAGGTCGAAAGCCGTCCTGGTGTCGGCTCTACGTTCACCTTCTGCTTCCCGCTCGCCGCAGCCGAGGGCGCAGATCAAGTTGCCGACATGCTGAGCGGCACAGAGGCCCGCAGAGTGCTTCTTGTGCTCGAGGAAACCGTCGAGCGCCAGGTGCTCCGCGAGACCCTCAAGTCTTTCGGCATCGCTGTGGAGGCAGCCGCACCGCGAGGGGCTACAGCCGTCATCACTCGCGCCCGGAACGATCGGGCGCCGTTCGAAGCAATCATTGTGAGCTCGCGACTGCGAGCCGAGATCGCACGCGACATGCTGGCCATGGCTCGCGCTGACGCAACAAGTCCGGTACGCGGCATCGTCCTCATAGACGTATCGGGTAGGACAAGGCTCACGCCCTTCCGCGCGGCCGGCTTCGATGCCTACCTCATAAGCCCGGTGCGGCCAGCCTCGCTCCTGGCACAGCTTCGTGCCAACCGGTCAGTCGGTTCAGCACAATCGACACCGGCGTCACGCACCGCTGCGGCACCCCGTCCGTTGCATCGTCAAGGACTTCACGCCCTGCTGGTCGAGGATAATGAGATCAACGCGTTGCTCGCCAGATGCATACTGGAGAAATCCGGATGCCGCGTAACCGTTGCTCGCAACGGTGAGACTGCTGCCGCGCTGTGCGAAGCCGCCAGCGAAGGCTTGGCGTCCGATTTCGATCTCGTGCTGATGGACATCCACATGCCCGGCATGGACGGCTTCGCCGCCACCCGCCTGATCCGCCACCTCTACGCCGGGACGGTCCGACGGCCGCCGCCGATCATCGCGCTGACGGCTAACGCATTCGCGGAGGACAGACGTCGATGCCTGGAAGGCGGCTTCGACGACTATCTGGCCAAGCCGTTCGAGAAAGCGGAGCTGGAGGCCCTGATCGGCAAATGGTGCGGTCCGGCTGAGCCGCACCCGTGCAACACGAGCCTCGGTGACTACGCGGCCTGAAGCTCACTTGCCGATATCGAACGCCGCCAGGGCAGCCAGATTGAGTATGTCGTTGTCCATGGCGCCCAGCGGACAGATCTGCACTGGGTGGCTTAGTCCGACGAGGATCGGACCGATCGTGGTCGCACCACCCAGCTCGCGCAGCATCTTGGTCGAGATCGATGCGGCGTGGAATGCAGGCATGACGAGCACATTGGCGTTGTCGGTCAGCCGGCAGAACGGGTAAAGCCCGCGCACGCCCGCATTGAGCGCCACGTCCGCGGACATATCGCCGTCGTACTCGAAGTCGACGCCGCGCCTGTCGAGAACAGCAACTGCCTCGCTCACCTGGTCGGATCGCTCGCCGCGCGGCTGACCGAACGACGAGTAGGCGAGCATCGCCACCCTCGGCTCCATTCCGAAGCTGCGCGCCACTCCCGCTGCCTCGACTGCGATATTGGCCAGCTCCTCCGAGTTCGGCATGTCATGCACGCTGGTATCCGCGATCAGCACGGCGCGACCACGGCACAGCGTCAGCGTCACGGCAATGACGTGGCGACCCGGCTTCGGATCCAGCACCCGGCGCGCATCGTTGAAGATGCTGGTCCAGTTGCGCGTGGCGCCCGAGACCATCGCGTCGGCGTACCCGTGCGCCACCATAAGCGCAGCGAAGATGTTGCGCTCGTTGAGCACCAGCCGCATGCAGTCGCGACGCAGATAGCCATACCGCTGCAGCCGTTTGAACAGGTAATCGGTGAACTGCTCGGTGTAGGGGGAGTGCCGCGTGTCGAGCAGCGTGAACTCGCGCTTGAGCTTGATTCCGAGCTCTTTGAAGTTCGACGTCACGGTCTCGGTCGTGCCCACCAGCATCGGTTCGCCGAAGCCGTGCGTGTGATAGGCATTGGCGGCACGAATCACGGCCGGCTCCTCGCCCTCGGCGAAGATCACGCGCTTGGGCGCTGCCCGCACCTTGTCGAATGTCACGTGCAACCAGCCCGCCACCGGATCGAGCCGCCCTTCCAGGCGACCGACATAAGCGTCCATGTTGGCGATGGGCCTCCGCGCCACGCCGCTTTCCATCGCCGCCTTGGCGACAGCCGGCGGAACGTGGGTCATCAAGCGCGGATCGAACGGCGCCGGAATGATGTACTCGGGCCCGAACACGGGGCGCCGGCCGTGAAATGCAGCCGCCACCTGATCGGGTACCTCGGCCCGCGCCAAATCGGCGAGAGCTTTGGCGGCAGCGATTTTCATCTCCGTGTTGATTTCCGTGGCCCGCACATCGAGTGCGCCGCGGAACAGGAACGGGAAACCCAGCACATTGTTGATCTGGTTCGGGTAGTCAGAGCGACCGGTGGCCACAATGGCATCGTCGCGCGTGGCCAGCACCTCCTCCGGGGTAATTTCGGGATCCGGGTTGGCCATGGCGAAGATGATCGGCTTCTTGGCCATGCGTTTGACCATGTCGCGCGTCACAGCGCCCTTGGCGGAGAGGCCGAAGAAGGCGTCGGCGCCCTCCATGGCTTGCGTCAGCGTGCGCGCCTTGGTCTTGGCCGCATACGCCGACTTCCACTGGTTCATGCCTTCCTTGCGTCCTTGGTAGATGACGCCTTTCGTGTCGCAGAACACGACGTTCGCCTTCGGCATGCCCATCGCCATCAAAAGATCGAGGCAGGCGATGCCCGCCGCACCGGCGCCGTTGACAACCAGCTTGAACTTCTTGATGTCGCGCCCCGTCAGTTCCAGCGCATTGATCAGCCCTGCCGCGGCGATAATGGCCGTCCCGTGCTGGTCATCGTGGAACACGGGAATGTTGAGCAGCTCCTTCAGCTTCTGCTCGATGATGAAGCAGTCGGGTGCCTTGATGTCCTCGAGGTTGATGCCGCCGAAGGTCGGGCCGAGGTATCGCACGCAGTTGATGAAAGCATCCACGTCCTGGGTGTCGACCAGCACGTCCATGGCGTCGATGTCGGCAAAGCGCTTGAATAGGGCTCCCTTGCCCTCCATCACGGGCTTCGCCGCCTGCGCGCCGAGGTTGCCGAGACCGAGAATCGCCGTGCCGTTGGACACGACGGCGACAAGGTTTCCCTTGTTCGTATAGTCGTAGGCGACGGCTGGGTTCTTCGCGATCGCCAGCACGGGCACCGCCACTCCCGGCGAATACGCGAGCGAGAGATCGCGCTGTGTAGTCAGCGGCTTGGTCGGCGTGATCTCGAGCTTGCCCGGCTTGCCTTCGGCATGGAACTGAAGCGCTTCATCGGCCGTGAATCGGGCGGCGGGAAACTTGGCGGACATGCGTTTTGGCCGTTCTCGCTGGGTGGCGCACTGGAGTGCGATCGGACCACCTGCGAGCGCTGGCGCTTGCATGTGGGCCCTGAATCGCACGGCAAAGAAGAGCAAGAGTCCTTCGCCGCGATTGATGGAAAGCCGGAAAAAACTCCGGCGCGGAGCCCGGCCGCGCCCCCGGTGGTGCTTGCGACGATAAGGCCCGATGCACCCTTCTACAACCGAGCCTATTCGCCACTGCACACAGGTCCGCATTCCCAGCCGCTTCCCGACCGGCTATGCGTAGGCCCGAGCGCGAGGACTGTATGAGGCCAGCGGACATGCGCAGGGTGAGGGCAGAGTTGCGGGGCAAGGCCGAAGGGCCCGCTTCCGGCCATGCTCGCCCTGCATCAGCGGGCTCCCCGGCTGAAGGCGCCGGCGTGACGCCCTCCATGGCGCAGTTTCTCGAGATCAAGGCCGCCAATCCAGACAGCCTGCTCTGGTATCGCATGGGAGATTTCTACGAGCTGTTCTTCGAGGATGCGATTGCGGCCTCGGAGGCGCTCGGCATCGTGCTCACCAAACGCGGCAAGCACTTGGGCCAGGACATTCCGATGTGCGGCGTACCCGTGCACCGCTCCGACGAGTATCTGCAGAAGCTGATCCGTCTCGGCTATCGGGTGGCCGTGTGCGAGCAGCTCGAGGATCCGGCGGAGGCGCGCAAGCGCGGCTCCAAGGCGGTCGTCCGCCGCGACGTGGTGCGTCTCGTCACGCCGGGCACGCTGACCGAGGACAGCCTGCTCGACACCAAGGCCCGCAACTACCTGACGGCCTTATTCCGAGCTTCGGCTGGCGCCGAGGACGAGGATCGCGTGATTGCGCTGGCTTCTCTCGACATTTCCACCGGCGAGTTCGAGGTCGGCGAAATCGCCGAGCGCGATCTACCCGGCGAGCTGGTCCGGCTCGCGCCGAGTGAGATCCTTGCCAGCGAGACCCAGACCGATACACCGTTGGCTGCGTCGGCGAAGACGGTTCATGCAGCGCTCACACCTCTCGCCGCTGCCTTCTTTGACAGCCGCACCGGCGAGCGCAATTTGAAGGAACGCCTGGGCGTGGCGGAGCTTGGCGGCTTCGGCGCCTTTTCACGCGCGGAGCTCGCCGCCATCGGCGCTCTCCTGAAATATGTGGACCTGACGCAGATCGGGGCCAAACCCGTTGTCCGTCCGCCGCGACGGGCCGGCAGCCAGGCGACGCTCGTCATTGACGCCGCCAGCCGCGCCAGCCTGGAGCTGCTGCGTGCCAGCACAGGCGCGCGCGACGGCAGTCTCCTCGCTGCGATCGATCGCACGGTAACCGGCCCAGGCGCCCGCGAGCTTGCCGCGCGCCTCGCCAGCCCGTTGCGCGACGTCGCCGCCATTGCTGCGCGTCTCGACGCCGTCGCCTTCTTCATCGAGCGCGAGCCGCTGCGCGAGGACTTGCGCCGTGCGCTGCGAGGTGCGCCCGATGTCGCGCGGGCTGCATCCCGCCTCGCCTTCAACCGTGGCGGGCCGCGCGACCTTGCCGCCATTCGCGACGGTCTTGCTGCTGCCGAGGCCTGCCGCAATCTGTTGGCATCGGCAGGCGGCGCCATCGGCCTGCCCGACGAGCTGCGGATCATCGAAGCACGCTTGCATAGCGATGCACCGGCATTGCCGCACAAGCTGGGGGCGGCTCTCACCGACCAGCCGCCGATGCTCAGGCGTGATGGCGGTTTCGTGCGCGCTGGCTACCGGCCCGACCTGGACGAGGCCCTAGCGTTGCGGGATGACAGCCGCCGCGTCATGGCTGACCTCGAGGCCCGCTACGTTGGCGCCACCGGCGTGAAGTCACTGAAGGTACGGCACAACTACATTCTGGGCTTTTTCGTCGAGGTCACGGCCACCAACGCCAAACCGCTCCTCGGACCGCCCCATGACGCACTGTTTCGCCATCGCCAGACCATGGCCAACGCGGTCCGCTTCACGACGCCTGAGCTCCAGGAGATCGAGGGCCGCATTGCCGCTGCCGCTGAGCGCGCGCTAGCTATCGAGCAGGAGGTCTTCAATGATCTTGCCGCCGATGTCGTTTGCAGTGAGCAAGCTATTGCCAGCTTGGCCGCAGCCCTCGCCGAGCTCGACGTCCATGTCGCGTTGGCGGAGCTTGCCGCTACCGAGAGCTGGACGCGACCAACGCTGGACAACACGACCGCCTTCGACGTTCGCAGTGGCCGCCATCCCGTTGTCGAGCAGGCTCTGAAGCAGAGTGGCGCCGGCCCGTTCGTGGAAAACGATTGCCTGCTCGGCGGAACGGGTGACACAGCACGGCCAACCGGCTTCGACGAACCGGCGGACGCGCGCATCTGGCTGCTCACCGGCCCCAACATGGCGGGCAAATCCACGTTCCTGCGCCAGAACGCGTTGATCGCCGTATTAGCGCAGATCGGATCGTTCGTTCCTGCCCGCTCGGCGCACATCGGCATCGTTGATCGCTTGTTCTGTCGGGTCGGCGCGTCCGACGATCTCGCGCGCGGACGCTCTACGTTCATGGTGGAGATGGTGGAGACCGCCGGGATTCTCAATCAGGCAACGGAGCGAAGCCTCGTCATCCTGGATGAGATCGGGCGCGGCACGGCCACCTTTGACGGCCTGTCCATTGCCTGGGCCACGGTCGAGCACCTGCACGCCGTCAATCGCTGCCGCACGCTCTTTGCCACCCACTATCATGAGATCACAGCGTTGGCCGGCAGGCTCCCCGACGTTGCCAACGCCACCATCGAGGTCAAGGAGTGGCACGACGATATCGTCTTCCTGCACAAGGTGCGGCCTGGCGCCGCCGACCGCAGCTACGGCATCCAGGTCGCTCGGCTGGCTGGGCTCCCGCGCGCCGTCCTTGATCGCGCCGCCGAGGTCCTGTCGGTACTGGAGAAGACGGATCATAAGGTTGCCGGCGACGGAGCCGCACTCGATGAGCTGCCCCTGTTTGCCGCCGCCAGGCCGAAAGGCTACACAGGGGCGCGCGCCGAGCCGTCATCGCTCGATCGCGCGATCGATGCTATCAACCCCGACGAGCTGGCGCCCAAGGCGGCACTCGAGACGCTCTACCGGCTGAAAGCCCTGCGCTCGCAGCATGGGAAGGACTAGTGCCCGATCGCGAAGTTCGTCAGCATTTGCCACGAGTTTCTCAGCGAGCTTCGCGATCGAAAGGGCACTAGTAAAGGATATGATGCTAGTGTGATTCAGATCGAGAAATTCGCTCAAAAGCAAGCCGCGAGCACAGGCGAATTGCTCGATCATCACACTAGCTCGGAGCCGGTTTGCAACCCAATTCGGCGAGAAACGCTCGAGGTTCGTGACGAGACGTGACGATGTTGTCCCTGGCCGAACGCCCCGTCGTCAGTGCTCCGTTCTTCGATACGGTGGCGCTGCGCCACGAGCTTACCGGCCTCTTCCGCACGCATCACAATGATGCTGCTACCGCCCGTCCGGCTGTACTGGCGCGGCTGAAGCTGCTCTTGAAGGATGCCCGAGCGGCGGCGCAAGCCGCACTTCAGGCCCGCGGCAAAGGCATCCGCTGCGCCCGCGATCTGTCACGCTTCGAGGACGAGTTGATACGGCTCGTCTATGACTACACCACGGCGCACATCTACCGCACCGACAACCCCTCCGATGCCGAGCGCATGGCCGTGGTTGCCACCGGTGGCTACGGTCGCGGCATGCTGGCGCCCGGGTCAGATATCGATCTCCTGTTCGTGCTTCCCTACAAGCAGACGCCGTGGGGCGAGAGCGTCATCGAGTACATGCTCTACCTGCTTTGGGATATGGGGCAGAAGGTCGGCCACGCCACGCGCACCGTCGATCAGTGCGTCAAGCTCTCCGACGCCGACATCACCATCCGCACGGCGATCCTCGACGCTCGCCTCATCCTCGGCGATCAGTCCTTGTTCGAGGAGCTCAATCGCCGCTTCGCCAAGGATATCGCGAAAGGCACCGCCCGCGAGTTCATCGCCGCCAAGCTCGCCGAGCGCGACGAGCGCCACCGGCGGACGGGCGAATCGCGCTATCGCGTCGAGCCCAATATCAAAGATGGAAAAGGCGGTCTGCGCGATCTGCACACGCTGCAATGGCTGGCCAAGTATCTGGCTGTCGGCGGCGATGCCAGGGACAAGGAAGCGTCGATCTTCACTGCCGCCGAGCGCTCCACATTTCGCCGCTGCGAGGAATTCCTCTGGGCGGTGCGCTGCCATCTGCACTTCGTCACCGGCCGGCCCGAGGAGCGGTTGACGTTCGACGTGCAGCCGGTGCTCGCCGAACGGTTGGGCTATGCGCGCACGCGTGCCGGCTTGATTGCGGTCGAGCGCTTCATGAAGCACTACTTCCTGGTCGCCAAGGACGTAGGCGATCTTACCACCGTGCTGTGCTCGTCGCTCGAAATACAGCAACTCAAGACATTACCCACCTTCGCCGCCATCCTCGACCCGCTGAGCTGGCGCACACGCCGCCGCATCCGGCGCATGACAGATTTTCGCATCGACAACGGGCGGCTCAATGTTGCCGACCCGGCCGTCTTCGCACGCGATCCCATCAACCTCATTCGCTTCTTCGCCCTGGCCGAGGAGACGGGTACCTTCTTTCATCCTTCCGCTGTGCGCCTGTTACGTCAGTCGCTGCGGCTGATCGACGATCGTCTGCGCAACGATCCCGAGGCCAATCGCATTTTCCTCGGACTGCTTACCGGCAGCAACGTCGAGGCCACACTCCGGCGCATGAACGAGGCTGGCGTCCTCGGCCAATTCATTCCCGACTTCGGGCGCATCGTCGCCATGATGCAGTTCAACATGTATCACCACTACACGTTGGACGAGCATTTGATCCGCACCGTCGGCGTCATCGCCGAGATCGAGCGCGGCGAGGCGGACAAGATCCACCCACTCTCGCATCGCCTTTTCAAGACCATCCAGAATCGCCGCGCACTCTATCTGGCCGCTTTCCTGCACGACATCGGCAAGGGGCGCGAAGAGGACCATTCCGTCGTCGGTGCAGCCATCGCCCGCCGGCTCGGACCGCGTCTGGGCCTGACATCGAGCGAGACCGATATGGTCGTATGGCTGATCGAGCAGCATCTCGCCATGAGCACCTATGCCCAGACGCGCGACGTCGGCGACCCCAAGACTATCCGCGATTTCGCGCACATTGTTGGCACACCCGAGCGCCTGAAGCTGCTGCTGATGTTGACTGTCGCCGACATTCGCGCTGTCGGTCCCGGCATCTGGAACGGCTGGAAGGGCCAATTGCTGCGCACGCTCTATCATCAGACCGAGCCGTTGCTTGCCGGTGCTGGCGTTCAGCCCGACAGCACCGAGCGGACGCTTGTGGCGCTTGAGGCCTTTCGCAAGGCTGCCCTACCAGAATTCTCCAGTGCCGCCATCGAGCTTTATATCGGCCGGCACTACCCCGATTACTGGCTCAAGACGGAGACGCGCAAGCAGATCGAGCATCTGCGCCTTGTAACGCGCGCCGAGGCCGACGGCCGCAAGCTCGCCACCGATTTTTCGAGCGACGCCTTCATGGCCGTCACCGAGCTGTCCGTTCTGGCACCCAATCATCCGCGACTGCTGTCTCTCTTCGCCGGTGCCTGCGCCGCAGCCGGTGCCAATATTGTCGGTGCCCATATCTCCACGACGCGCGACGGCTTTGCCCTTGACACCTTCCTGCTCCAGCGCGAGTTCGACGAGGAGGACGAGCGCCGCCGCGCACAACGCATCGGCGACACGATCGAGAGGCTGCTGAAGGGCGACGTGCGCCTGTCGAACCTGATGGCAAAGCGTCATGAGGCCAAGGGCCGGCTTGGCGCGTTCACGGTCGAGCCCGAGGTCGTCATCGACAACGCCGTATCGGACCACTTCACCGTGCTCGAGGTGTCCGGACTGGATCGGCCCGGACTGCTCTACGAGATAACGAGCGCCATTTCCAACCTGAGCCTCGATATCACGTCAGCGCACATCGCCACCTACGGCGAGAAGGTGGTCGACGTGTTCTATGTCACCGATCTGACGAACAAGAAGATCACCGCGGCATGGCGCCAGCAGGCCATTCGCCAGCGCCTGATCGGCATCCTCTCCAATCCTGCCAGAGCGGGCGCCACGCCCGCCTGAACCGGCCGGACTGGCCCAGCTCGCGCTATAGTCCCGCCTGTTCCTTGCAATAGCGCGCCACCTCGTCATGACGGGCAAACCACACTCCGGTGTGGCTGCGAATGTGCTGGATCAGTTCCTCCAGAATCTGGATACGGCTGGCGTGGCCGGTCACATGCGGATGCATGGTCAACAGGAACAGCCCGCCCCGCTCGTAGGCATAGTCGAATTCGCGCGCAAACACTTCGAGCACGCCGGAGGGCGGCGTGTAGGGCCGCGATGACGCGAACCGCTCCATCGTGAGATAGGGCGCATCGTCCTTGATCCACTCGACCGGCAGCTCCACCACGCCGGTAGGCTTCCCATCCTCCAGGATCTCGTAGGGATCGTCATCGGCCATCAGGGAAGAATCGTACAACAACCCCATCTCACGCGTGATCGACAGGGTGTGCGGGCTGAAATCCCAGGATGGCGTACGAATGCCGACCGGGCGCACACCGGTAGTCTTCTCCAGTACGTCCGCCGCACGCATTTGCAGATCGCGCTCGTCCTTTGGCGGCAATTGGCTGTTGAGCTCGTGGATCCAGCTGTGAATGCCGATCTCGTGCCCCTCGGCGATGACCCGCTTCTGCTCGTCTGGATAGAGCAGGGCACAGACGGCCGGCACAAAGAACGAAGCCTTTATGTCATACTTCGCCAAAAGGTGCAGAATGCGCGGCACGCCCACGCGCGCGGAATACTCGCCCGCGCTCAGACGGCCAGGGCTGTCGTGGCCCCAGCGCAGCGTTTGCGTCTCGTGATCGGAGTCGAACGACAACGCTACGGCGCAGCGTGCACCGCCTTTCCACGTATCAGGCTTCAGCGAGCGTCCCGCTCTTACCCTGTTGACGATCTTGCGCCATGTCTCCTCCGGCCACTGCCAGGCCTCCGATTGTTGCGGCAAGCCGCCGGCGGTTGTTTTCGCGTCGGTCATGATCGGGCTCCCGTTTACGAGGCTTTCATCTTAGGACGGCGAGCCGGACATGGACAGGTTGCGCCGTCAAACAGTCGCGCAGTGCTTCGTAACGAAATGTTGGTGATGTCAACGAAGCCCAGCCCTGGCCTAAGGGGCGCCTTTACCAGGACACGCAATGATAGGCATCGAGCGAAAGCGTTGGAGCGAACCGTGTCTCAGATGTGCGTATCGCTGGGCTTGGGGCTGGCCTTCGCAGCCTCCCTTCTTCTCAACTACGCGGGAGGCGATGTCCCGGCGTTGCCGCTGTAGCAGAAAGCGGCCTACTTTCTAGCCGGCTGCATCGGCATGGTGCTGGTGTCGCGCATACTGGCGGCCAGATCGCAGCAAGCTGCGCGCGCCATGGTGCACAAGCAGCCAGACATGACCAACCGCTGATCTATCCGAACAGCCGAAGCTGTTTCTCGTCCTGACCCTTGGTCTCGAAAGCAAGCTGCTCGATGCGGTCGAACGGCACCTGCTCGGCCATGATGAGCGAGCGCTGCGCCTTGAGCGAGCGCACATGGCCCTCCTGAACCAGATGAAATTCGCCGACGGTCTGTCCCGGCAGCACCGCCGCCGGATCGAGGCCGGATTCGCTCTGGAAGGCGGCCTTCAGCTTGCGCAGCGCCGTGTCCTCCCGCACGCGGCCGATGAACCAGCTCGTGATCTGGTCGCGGCTCTTGTAGTCGAGATCGCCCGGTGACTGCGTCGCCAGCATCAGGCCGAGACCGGCGGAACGCGCGCGCTTCAGCAAGCTCTGCAGCGGCTCTGCCGTCGCCGGCTTGGAGTTGGCCGGAATGTAAAGATCCGCCTCGTCGAACATGACGACGGCCTGCAGCTCGTCGTTGGGATTCCTCTGGCAGAACCGCAGGGCTTCCGACAGGAACTGCGAGATCCAGAACAGGATGTTCTCGTTGTCGCCGAGGAAGCCCGTGTAGATGATCGACAGCCGCGTGCGGTCTTGGCGCGCATACGGCCCAAGCCCGAGCAGTGCATCCATGCGCAAGGGCTCGCCGCCGCCCTCGAACAGCGCCGCATTGCGGTGGCGGAGACTGTCGAGCTGACCGACGAGATCGCGCCGGATCTTGCCGGACGGATCCATGCGCTGCGTCAGGTCGCTGAGCTCGGGATCCTCGTCCTCCAGCAAATGGATGAGATCGGCCAGCGTCACCTCGCGACTGTGCCGCGCGCCGAGGATGCGCAGTGCAACCGACAGCGTGCCCGATTGCTTCTGGTGCGTGGCCGAGTTCTTGAGATGCAGCATGTCGCCCAACGCCGCCGCCGACAGGTTGGCGAGGAGCTGCTGCTCGTGCTCGGGCAGCTCGCTGATGCCGGTCGGCAGCAGCGTGATGGAGATCGGCCGGCCCGAGGCCCGCCCCGGCGTGTAAACCGCCACATCAATGTTGTCGGCGAGCTTCTCCCGCTCGCCCCGCCGCTCGAACTCGCTGTCTCCCGATCGCCAGACATCGGGATTGGCGTAGGAGCACAAATCCCCCTTACGATCGATCAGCACGGCCGGAATGCCCTTGAGCAACAGCTGCTCGATGAGACAGAGCGCCAGCGTAGTCTTGCCGGATCCCGATCCACCGAGCACGGCTGCGTGCCGTTTCAGCACGTCCTTGTTGAGCGTGATACCCTTGCCCTTGCCGCCGATCTCGCGGCCGGCATGAATGCTCGACGCCGACGCGTTTTCGTCCAGGATGACCGACAGCGGCAACTCGTCCTCCTCCGCCGTCGAAGCCGCCGCAGCCCCCCACCCGGTCCAGTCCGCCAGCGCAGAGCCGCCCATGTAGCTGGCAGCGGGCAACCCTCGCTGCGGCGCAGACGATGCATCCTGCCCAGCGTCCGTGTTAGCTCCACCCTCGAGCACGGTGAGTGCTGGCACAACGCTGCCATGCTTGCCCGGCAACGGCCGGCCGAGCAGATCGAGTCGCAGCAGATGCACCATCAGCACCAGCCCGGAAAGCAGCTTCGCCTGCTCCATCCAGGCGGCGAAGCCCGCATCGCGCCGGTGCCGGGCGTGAAATTCGCGCACCATCATCATGCGCTCCCACTCGGGGATCGGCACCATGAGGGACCGGCCGCCAGCCTCGCGGAACTTGCGGTACGCCTGCGCCGTCTGGTTCTTGCGATTGGGTGGAAACTCGCTGGCCCGCAGCAGAAAGCAGGCCTTGCCTCGCATTGCCGCCAGCACTTTGTCGAGCTGTCGTTTGAACCCGCCGCCCTGCGTCGGCCGGTTGCAGACAAAAATCCGCGCTTCCTGCACGGTGCCCGACTTGTGCTTGACCGTGATGTCGAGCGTCGGCAGGTCAGTGGCTGCGTCTGGCTTGCTCGTTGCCAGATGAATGCTGCTGCCCCACTCCTCGCGCGCCACACCGAGCGCCGCACCGAGCACGTCCAGCAGCTCGCGATCATCGGCCGGTATCTCGGCCTCGGCGGCGCTTGCGAAGCGCTCCCACATGTCGCGGAAGTCCACGCCGCCCGCCCGCACTTCTGCAACAGGCGCGGCCGGAGCACCAAACCCTAGAGCTGCCGCGAGCGTGGAGATGAACCCCGCTGGCCCCGCATTGACAGCCGCTTCAGTGTCGTCCGCCTCGTGCGCCTTTGAACGCAAGCGCATCTGCGCGTGCTCGAGCAGACGGCGCGTTGAAAGGCCGCCGAATTCCTCGAAAAACTGCGGTCCGAAGTACAATGCAGGGTCCCCGCCCCTCCCGGTTCCTTCCTGCTCCAGGCGCTTGGAGATGATGAGGCGGGCTTCTTCCGCCGTGCGACTCTCCAGCAAGGCGACCGGCCCCGACTTCTCGATGCGGTCGACGTAGGATTGGGCAAGAACGCCGCGCACTTGGTCGTAGAAGTCGCCGAGGCACGAGATTAGGATGACCGCGGTCGGAATGCGGTTGGCGATCTGGATGAGATCGCGCACGGCCTTCTGAAAACGCTCCTCCGCGTCCTCGAAGAAGCGCAGATCCTCGACTTGATCGACACAGAACACGAGCGCGGCGCGATCGACCGTCCACATCAACTTGCCGAGACTTTCGATGATTTCGAAGGCGCGGCCGTCACCGGAATTGGGATCGAGCGCCGCCACCGACTGATGCGACAAGTCGTTGAGCTGGCGCCCGCAGATGTACTGGCGCACGCGCTGGTCGATACGCGGATCGGCGCGCTGTAGATAGAGCAGCGCCCGCACGATGTTGATATCGAGTTCCTGGTCGGCGAACTTCGGGCTCGCCACGATGTCGTCGGCCAGCTCGACGATGAAACGCGCAAGCGTCGCCTCGTCGAGCTGCGTCTCGCGCAGCTTGGCGAGCTCGCCCTCGTCGAGCACTTGTGAGTCGCCAACCAGCTTGTTGGTGATACGAGTCAGCGCGCTCTCGCCACCGCGATCGGGATCGTAGGGTTTCTCCAGCGAATTGATGAGCCGTCGCAGATAGTATTCCGCGTAGTTCGCAACATCCGGTGTCATCTGAGCGTAGCCGAAGTAGGCCTTGCCGGCACGATGGGCGGACGTCCGCAGCGAGCGGATGAGATGCGTCTTGCCCGCGCCCGACTGTCCGTGAAACAGCAACAGCCGCGCTGGCGTGGTCGAGCCGCGCGCCGACGTCACCGCATCGAGCAGTGACTGGAACTTCTTGCGCGCCTTGCCGTGCACCTCGGCGACATCCACCGGATCTGCACGCCAAATATCGTCTTCCCAGGTAATGGAATGCTCGAACGCCGCGGCCAGCTTCTCATGCGGCGGCGCCCTGTCGGCGGCTTCTTGCAGGCCTGTTGCAGTTCTCGACACGAATATGAAATCCCGGGATTTTGCTGATCAGTCTTCGACGCGGATGAAATGCCAGATGGTGTTCTTGTAGCTGACGGCGGACTCTTGCAGCACTTTCAGGTCGCGCTTGTCCTTGAGGTCGGCGTTGGCGAGCACGAGCAGGCCGCAGCGGTGCGCTTCGATCAGCATGCACTTGAACTCGATCTCGGTGAGCGACCACTCGGGCCGATCCGCCCGCAGCGTCTCCCACACCCGCGAGATGAGAGCCTTGCGATTGCCCGACCAGCCATCGGCCTTGATACGCGCTGCAGCCAGAACCTCGCGCGCAAAACCGGCTGGATCGGGTCGGACCGGCGCACGGGCTCTTATCGCGGGCGTGTGCGGTTCGGATGCCCGCGGAACGTCCGCGTGTGGACGCGTCTCCGCCACAGTCAAAACTGGCTTTGGCGGAGGTTTGGACTTTCTTTGCTTGGCTGACGCAGCCGGCTTTTGCGCACCGGTCACCCCTACGAAACGCCGGAGAACTGCCAGACGCAGCGGCGCAAGATCCGAGCGCGGCGCACCTACGGCTTCAGCGGCGAGCGCGGCAACCAGTCTGGCGTCGGTACCGAAGTCCTTGGGCTTTGCGGCGAGCTGTCCAGCCAGCAGGCGTCCTGATTTGGCGGAAAGCCCAGGCTTCTCGCCGAGGCCATGCTTGATCTGACCACCGAAGGCCCGTTCGAGCGCAAGCACGGCCAGGGCTGCGCGCAGGCGCGAAGGCGATGGCTGGCCGCGCACTTTGAGCTTGAACGCACTGAGCACGATGAGGGACCTCAGCCCGTCCAATTTGCGCAACCCCTTGAGACGGGACGGGGGCTCCTTCTCCAGGCCGAGCGCCACCGCGATCAGCGGCCCATCACGGACTTCCGGCCACGCGCCGGCAGAAAATTTTTTGAGACCGAGGACTTGCGTCGCCGCGGCCTTGCCGTTGGCAGTGACCTCGAGCCGCCGGTCCACCGCCGTGACGAGTTTCGCGGCCGTCAAGTTGGCGATGATCTCGCTCAGCTTTCGCTGCCATTCGCGTGCGTCCAGCGCCTCCGCCACGACCGGCTGCAACTCTCGCGCGAGCTCGTTCTCGGCCAGCCCCTCTCGCGCCGCTGCCAGGCGAACGAGGACGAGCCCTGACAGCCGCGGTACCGGCAGCGCGGCGCTCGCCTCCGCAGCTCCGGAGGCCGATGACAATTCCAATGCCGCAAGGCTCATGGGCGTGCGTCTCCCTGGCGCAAAGACCTTCGTTCGCCAGCCGAACTCGGCTCGCGATCAGGCCTAGAAAAGCCTCCGGACGCGCGAATCACCGGGAGATCGTTGGCATTGTGAGAGAAAAGGCTGGGCAAGGCCAAGCGGAATATTGCGGGGTTGCAGCGGCGCACCTCTCTCCGTCACGGCTGCAATTGTGACCGTCCCGTGAAATCGGCCCCAATGGCGTCACGTTGCTGCGGTCAAAGTTGCAACGGGGAAGACGGGTCGACACGTGATCGATGACGAGGGCAAGCCCAGAGTAGCTGCACTGGAGCTATCGCTCCGGACAACGGGTACCATTGTGGGCGTCGCGAATCATCCCCGCGTTAATGGCCAGTTAACGGGTTCGCGTCAGTATTGACGCAGGAATACCGCGTGTTTCAGAGCGGGAGTCACGATCTCATGTACCGCGTCGCGATGGTGGCCTGCCTTGTTGTCCCTCTCGCGGGATGCAGCCTCAGCTCCTCGATGCTGTCGTCTGGCATTCCCGGCTCGACTGCACAGGAGACTGCCTCCGTCAGACCCACCGCTTCTGCGCGTGATCGACAAGGCACCCTTGGTGGCGAGCCGGCCGTGCGCGCGGCATCTGCCAACCAGAAGCTCGCAAAAGTCGACGACAAGGCGCCGCAAGGCTCCTTCGAGCGCGCCCCACAAGGCGCACTCGGCGATCGGGATTATTCCACGACCCGTCTCGACCCGGACAAAGCCCGGGAGCTCATTAACGCTTACCGCAAGGAGAAGGGCCTGAAGCCGTTGAAGCTCAATGCTGAGCTCTCCAATGCGGCCAAGGCGCATTCGCGCGATCTGGCGAAGTGGGACCGCATCTCCCACTACGGCTCCGACGGCTCCAATCCCTGGGATCGCATCAAACGCACCGGCTACAATGCGCGAGTCGCAGCCGAGAATGTCGGCACCGGCCAAATCAACATCGAGGAAGTCGTCAAAGGCTGGAAAGACAGCCCGGGACACAACAAGAACCTGCTGCTGTCCGATGCCGAGCACATGGGTATCGCGCTCGTCCAAGACCCCAAAACGGAATTCAAGACGTTCTGGACGCTGGTCGTCGGCTCGCCGCTCTGAGGATTACCATTCGCGCTGCGTGACGCGCACCTGCTCCCGCTTGCGGATGGTTTCGGCCACGCAAGTCCAGGCCCAACAACGCCCGGTATCTCCGCCCATCGAATGGTACGTCGAGAAGAACTCGGCGACCTCGGCGGCGAAATGGCCGTGCCGGCTCTCCAGCACGCAGGCCATCGATTCGACCTGCGTGGGTGTCGGCGTCAAATCCTGTTCGGGCTCTCCGGCCATCTCAATTCCTAAAAATTCGTGTGCGACAATGCCACAGCAAGAACGAAGCCAGTTGCACGCGCACGCCGGCCATATCTCTCCTGCCGTGTAATAGCAAGTCTTGGCGGCGGTGTCTTATTCCGGCACAGTGCCGCTTGAGATTCACTCTCCGCAAGGATTGCGTGCTCGAGCTATGGGATGCAGCAGCAGGAGATTTACCAGGATGCGCAGGCTCGCCAACGTGACGGGTGCGGTTCTGATTGGCCTTGGAGCACTGGCCGCACCGGCGTGGTCACAGGACAAACCGCCTGCAATCGAGGCTCCGGCTCCGCATGCAGCTCCCAAGCAGAGCGGCAACGCCGAAACCGGCGCGTCTGGTAGCATCGAGGGCAAGGCTAATCCTGAAAAGGACAGTGGCCCGCCAGCCCAAGACCCGGGCGGCTGCCCCCTTTTCAACAGAAAGCTCGAGCTGATCGTTTGAGTGGAGCAGGCGCGCGTACCGCCAGCCGCCACGCGCTATTGCGTTGATTTGGCCTGCGCTGCCGATCCCGGAGTACCAGCAGTCGGCTTGGATTTTGCTTTCGCCTCGGCCTGCACGGCGCCTGCTGGCGTAGCTCCACCGGATGCGCCTTTTGTCGCTTTCGCCTTGGCCTGCTGAGCAGCAGTCGTGCTGCCTTTCTTCTTGGCCACGGGCCGGCGCGGCGGCTTGCGTCCCCCGCAATGCCACGAGACGAGTTGCTGGCGGATGCTCGTCACGGCTTTGGGGTCGCTGGCCGCGGGCAGCGAATCGACTGTCGTATTGTCGAACACCTGCTTCCAGCCGTAGGTCTCGAAACCGTGCTCCAGCAGGCTAGCCGCTCGCACGTTGCGATCGCGTCCCGACACCTCGCCGAGCACGACCGCCACAAGGCGTCGACCATCCCGGGACGCGCTGGCGACCACGTTGTAACCGGAATCGCAAATGAACCCCGTTTTCAGGCCGTCCGCGCCTTCATAGGTCCTGATCAGGCCATTGTGGGTGCGCAGGCGCCGGCGCCCGATCTGCATGTCGGCCAGAGCCCAGAGCCGGGCATGCTCGGGAAAATCGTGCAGCACCGCACGCGCCAGCTTCGCTAGGTCGCGCGCGGTCGTGATCTGGTCGGGAGCCGGCAGCCCGCTCGGGTTGGCGAAATGCGTGCGGGTCATGCGCAAACGCTGCGCCGTGTCGTTCATCTTCTTGACGAACGCCTCTTCCGATCCTCCGACGGCCTCGGCGAGCATGACGGCCACATCATTGGCCGATTTGACGATCAGTGCGCGCAACGCCATGTCGACGCTCATTTCGGCGCCGACCGGCAGTCCCACCTTGCTCGGCGGCTGCCCGTAGGCGTTCTCGCTGACCGGAATTTTCTGCTCGAGCGTGAGGCGGCCTGCCTTGAGTGCCTCGAAAGTCAGGTAGGCGGTCATGATCTTGGTGAGCGAGGCCGGGTGCCACTGGTTATCCTGGTCCTCGGCGTACAGCACCTTGCCGTTGCCGGGATCGAACAGTAGCGTCGGCCCAGCCGCCGCAAGCTGCGGTGTCACGCCCAATAGAGCAGCGAGCGCGACGGCTGTCAGGCGTTCCAGCATGTCCCTTCGTCCCCCGATCAGCCCGACCAATTCGCGGTGAGCCGCACATTAACCTCGAACGGCGACCGGATAACGGCCCTTGTGCCCAATTGTTTGGAGAAGCGGCCATTCGCCGCGCCGGGTGGCTTGCACGGATCGAAGTCTCGCCAGTCATTGGCTGCGAGCGTCTTGCACAACTTGTTGGGCAGGGCGCATTGCCGACGCGGACCAACTCACGCTAGCCAAACAACATGGACCGGGCGCTCTGGCTGGAGGCATCGCCAGCGCCCACGCGGGGTCCACGGAGGCCTCTCTCCCCTCTTTGAGAGGCCTCCACCTCGCACACAGTCACGTTCTTTAGCGCGGTAGGTTTTCCTCCCCACGGGCCCGCCTCGGCCAAGCGAGACGTGCTGCTCCCGTGACATGAGCCATAAGGAAATAGACAATGCCGCCAGCTCCGATGAGGACGGCGAGCGCGCCGAGCCGGGTCGGAATACCGCTCTCGGCCGCGAGCCATGGCGAGAGCAACTCGGCGGCCAACCACAGCACGCCACCCATGACGAGGCTTGCGAGGAGGATCATGGGCAGCGCATGCCTCAGCCGGGCATCGGCGATGAAGTGCCCGTTCCGCCGCAGCGCAGACCATAACAGAAGCGCGTTGAGCCATCCGCCCATCGCGGTCGCGACCGCAATGCCGAGGTGCGGCATGACGCCGAGACGGCGAAACACGAAGAACAGCCCCACCGATCCGACAGTGTTGACGATGAGGCTCGCGCCCGCATAACGCATCGGCGTTCGCATGTCCTCGCGCGCAAAGAACGCCGGGGAGAACACCTTGATCAGCACGAACGAGGGCAGGCCGAGCGCGAAGATTGCGAGAGCGCTTGCAACGGCAGTCGTATCACTTGCCCTGAATTCTCCACGCTCGAAAAGCGTTGACACGATCTGCCACGGCACCACGGCAAGAGCCACGGCCGCCGGCACGGTCAGCAGCATGGCTAACTCGAGCGAGCGGTTCTGGCTGTCCATGACCGCCGCGTGGTTGCCGGCACGCAAATGGCGTGAAATGTCGGGCAGCAGCACGACACCGATGGCAATGCCGACGATAGCCAGCGGCAGCTCATACAGCCGGTCCGCATAGTAGAGATAGGAGACGGCTCCGTCCTGCCACGACGCGATCATGCCGCCGATCACGATGTTGATTTGCGTGATGCCGCCCGCGACGATGCCCGGGATGCCGAGCGCCACCAGGCGGCGCATGTCGTCATTGAGACGCGGCCAGCGCAAGCGCAGCACCATGCCGTTGCGTCGCGCACCGTCGAGCAGGAGAACGAGCTGAAGAATGCCGGCGGCGAAAATGCCCCATGCCATCACGAGCCCGGCGCCGCGGTCATTGCGAAATCCGAGAACCAGAGCGAGCAGCATGGCCGCGATCAGCGTCAGGTTCAGCACCACCGAGATCAGCGAGCTTTCGACGAACTTGCCGAACGTGTTCAGGACGCCCGACAGCAGTGCCACCAGCGACATGCACAGCAGATATGGGAAGGCGATGCGCGACATCAGCACGGCAAGGTCGAACTTCTCGGCCGTGTCGGCGAAGCCCGGCGCCACGACGTACATCAGCCATGGCATACCGATCATGCACAGGGTCGACAGGAGAATGAGAATTAACGTCAGCCCGGCCATCGCCTCTTCGGCAAAGGCCCGCGCAGCCTCTCGCCCATCACCCTCGAGCTTCTTCGCAAACAGGGGAACGAAAGCAGCATTGAACGCGCCCTCGCCAAACCAGCGCCGGAAGAGGTTCGGAAAACGGAAGGCGACGACAAAGGCATCGGCCACCAGCCCGGTGCCGAAGACGGCAGCCAGCAGAATATCGCGAAAGAACCCGAGGACGCGGCTCACCATCGTGAGCCCGCCGACGGTCGCGAAGGCGCGGTAGAGGTTCATGCGCGGAGCCGTAGCCGACACCTTGGTCCGGAGCAAGGCCTCACCCCGTGCCGCTCCACGCCATGGCTCAATAGAGGTTGGCGCCGAAATTGTGAGCTGGATCGAACTCCGGCGCGAGACGCCCGGTGGGCTCGGCCACCGGACCAGCGGCGCGGGGCAGGAACGCGCCCGAGCCTGGCTTTGCCATCAGGCGGCCATCCTCCACGATCATCTCGCCCCGGCGCAAGACAGCCACCGGCCAGCCCTCGATCTGTCGGCCCGCGTACGGCGTGTAACGCGTGCGGTCATGCACGGCCTCATCGCTGATGGTGACTAGCTTCTTCGGATCCCAGATCGCGATATCCGCATCCGCGCCGATGGCGATCGAGCCCTTCTTCGGGTGCAGGCCGTACATCTTTGCCGGCTCCGTCGCCGTCCAGGCGACGAACTTCTCGAGGCCATACCGGCCTTTCGACACCATCGCATCGAACAGGAGCGGCAGTCGCAACTCGAGCCCCGGCATTCCGTTGGCGATGTTCTTGAACGGCGGATTAGGCCCCTGTCTCAGCTTGCCGCGCTCATCGAACGAGTATGGCGCGTGGTCCGATGAAACGAATTGCAGATCGCCCAGCGCCAGCGCCTGCCACAGGGCTTCCTGATCATCCCGGGTGCGCAGCGGCGGGCTGCATACCCACTTGGCGCCCTCCAGGCCCGGCTTGTCCAGGTCCTCCTTGGTCAGGAGCAGATACTGCGTACAAGTCTCCGCGAACACTTTGACGCCACGCCCGCGTGCTTCGCGGATCACTTTTGTGCCTTCGGCCGTCGACACGTGATAGATGATGACCGGCTGGTCGATGAGCTCGGCGCAGGCGACGAGCCGGTGGAAGGCCTCGGCCTCGCTGTGCCGCGGATGGTAGACGGCGTGATACTTGGGCGCCGTATAGCCCTTGGCGATCAGCCGCTTTCCCATCCATGAGATCATGCCGTCGTTCTCGGCGTGTACGCAGAGAAGTGCGCGGTTCTCACGCGCAGCCATGAGCACATCGAGCAGCTGCTCGTCGTTGATACGCGTTTTCTCGTAGGTCATGAAGACCTTGATGGAGGAATGGCCCGCCTTCACCAGGGCCGGCAGCTCCTCCTTGAGCACGCGCTCGTTCGGATCCGCCAGGATCATATGGAACGCATAGTCGATGACGGCGCCCTTCCTGGCGCGCGCGTGATAGTCCTCAACTACGCTGGTAAGACTGTTGCCGACGTGCTGCGCGGCGAACGGAATGACGGTCGTGGTGCCACCCCAGGCCGCCGCGCTGGTGCCGCTCTCGAAATCGTCGGCATTCATGACGCCCATGCCCGAGAGCTGCTCGATATGCGCGTGCGCATCGACACCGCCCGGCAGCACGTAGCGGCCCCGTGCATCGATCTCGCGCTTGCCCGCGCCGAGATTTAGCCCGACGGCTGCAACACGCTCACCCACCACGCCGACGTCGGCGACAAAGGTATCGGCGGCAGTCGCAACCGTTCCGCCTCGGATGACCAGATCGAACGCGCTCATGGAAAACTCCCTGCACGTCTACTCACTCCGCCGGCCCTGATGGCGGCCGGCCCACACTCGTATAGGAAAAGCCGAGCCGAGCCATCTCGTCTCCGCGATAGACATTGCGCAGATCGACGACAATGGGTGATTTTAGAAGCGTCTTGGCGCGCTTCAGATCGAGAGCTCGGAATTCGTTCCATTCCGTGACGATGACCAGCGCATCGGCGCCCTCGAGGCAGCCATAGGCGCTGTCGAAAAGCATGACGTCCTGCAACACAGCGCGCGCCTGCTCCATGCCCTCTGGATCGTAGGCATGCACGACGGCGCCGGCATCCTGCAGTGCCGCGATGATGGAGATGGCCGGCGCCTCGCGCATATCGTCGGTGTTCGGTTTGAAGGTCAGCCCCAAAATCGCGATTGTCTTGTCGCGCACGCTGCCGCCGCATGCTGCGACGACCTTGCGCGCCATGGCGCGCTTGCGCTGATCGTTCACGGCGGCAGTGGTCTCGATCAGGCGCAGGGGGGCCCCATAGTCCTGCGCCGTCTTGATGAGCGCCAGCGTATCCTTGGGAAAGCACGAGCCACCGTACCCGGGCCCGGCATGCAGGAATTTCGTACCGATGCGGTTGTCCAAGCCAATGCCGCGGGCAACCTCCTGCACATTGGCGTCGACCTGCTCGCACAGGTCCGCAATCTCGTTGATATAGGTGACCTTGAGCGCAAGAAACGCATTGGCCGCATACTTGATCAGCTCCGATGTTCGTCGCGAGGTAAACATCAGCGGGGGCTGATTGAGGTAGAGCGGCCGGTAGACCTCGGCCATCACATCGCGCGCGCTCTGGTCATCGACGCCGATGACAATACGATCCGGCCGCTTGAAATCCTCGATCGCCGAGCCTTCGCGCAGAAACTCCGGATTCGAGACCACGCTGAATTGCAGGTCCGGCCGCACCTTGCGCATGACCCGCTCGACCTCGTCGCCAGTCCCAACCGGCACAGTCGATTTCGTCGCCACCACCAGCCGATCCTTGGCACACTCGGCGACCTCGCGTGCGGCCTGATAGATGTACGTCAGGTCAGCGTGACCGTCGCCGCGACGCGACGGTGTGCCGACGGCCAGGAAGACGACATCGGCGCTGCCTACAGCCTCAGCAAGATCGGTCGCAAAGGTGAGCCGCCCGGCTGCGGTGTTGTCCGCGACCAGCGCCTGCAGACCCGGTTCGTAGATTGGGATGCTGCCCGCCTTGAGCTTTGCGACCTTGTCGCTGTCATTGTCGATACAAATGACATCGTGACCGAAGTCGGCAAAGCACGCGCCCGAGACTAGGCCGACGTAGCCGGCTCCGATGACAACGATGCGCATTCCGGTAACCCCCTGCAGATCAGAGACTGTTCAGCATATCCGCAACACCTTCTCCTGCTCGGGAGATTGTTGGTCAAGCCTTCGCTCCGGCACGCCCGGAACCGATCGCCGGGACAGCGCCGCCATCGAGCGGCCAGCGCGCGCGCGCGGCAACATCGAGCGTGTCCGTGAGACCCAGCGCAAGGCGCTGCGCGCCTGCCCATGCGATCATGGCGCCATTGTCGGTGCACAGCGCTGGCGGAGGCGCGATCAGACGCAATCCCTCAGCCGCGGCCATGCCTCCCAGGCCTGTCTTGAGCCGCGCATTGGCGGCAACGCCCCCAGCAACAACGAGACAGCGCGGCGCTTCACCACGTTCCCGCAGAGCTTGCAGGACCCGGCGTACGCGATCGATCACCGTCTCGGTTACAGCCACCTCGAAGGCCGCACACAGATCGGCAATATCCTGAGAACGAAGCGGAGCCCGCGCGGCGGCCTGATGCCGCAGGGCAGTCTTGAGGCCCGCAAACGAGAAATGCGGCTCCATGCGCCCGAGCATGGGGCGCGGCAGCACAAAACGTGAGGCGTCGCCCCGGGCCGCGGCCTTTTCCACGGCCGGACCACCCGGAAAGTCTAGTCCGAGGAGCTTGGCAGCTTTGTCGAAGGCCTCGCCCAATGCATCGTCGATGGTCGTGCTCAAACGTTCGTACCGGCCAATTCCACGCACCAGTTGAATCTGGGTATGGCCGCCCGACACGAGCAGCAGCAGATAGGGGGGAGCGAGCCCGTCTGTTAGACCCACCGTCAACGCGTGGGCTTCCAGATGATTGACTGCGACTAGAGGAATTTGCCGGGCCAGCGCGATGGCTTTGGCCGTGGTTAAACCGACCATCAGTCCCCCGATCAACCCTGGGCCGGCTGTCGCTGCAACCGCATCGATGTCCTCCAGACCGATGCCGGCCTCACTCAAGGCCTCGGCGATGATCGCATCGAGGCACTCGACATGAGCACGAGCGGCGATCTCGGGTACGACCCCGCCGAAAGCCCGATGCTGCTCCCATTGCGAGCGCACAATATTGGAAAGGATGCGGCCGCGACCGTCAGAAGCACGCGCAACGACCGCCGCCGCCGTCTCGTCACAGCTCGTTTCAATGCCGAGCACGAGCGTCTCGCTGCCGTGCCCCGCAGGTACCGTTGCGCCCAAGAGCCTGCCCATCGCCGGTAGGGTTTGCGGTCACCGGGCTCGCGGGCTAGATAGCTCGAGGCCGCGGCCACCGCCGCACGGGCCTAGCATCCGGAGCAGACCGCTTGCAAGCAGGCAGGATACGCATCGGGACCCGCGGATCGGTGCTGGCACTCGCCCAGGCAAACGAGGTCCGTCGGCGCCTGATGAGCGCGCATGCCCTGGCTGAAACGCAGCTGGAGACCGTCGTCATCAAGACGTCCGGCGATCGCATCCAGGATCGACCGCTGTCGGAAGCTGGTGGCAAAGGGCTGTTTACCAAGGAGATCGAGGAAGCTCTGCTCGCCGGCAGCATCGATCTGGCCGTGCACTCGATGAAGGACATGGCGAGTGTGCTGCCGGATGGCCTCGTCATTGGCGCTTATCTGCCGCGCGAGGATGTGCGCGACGCCTTCGTCAGTCTCAAATGCAGCAAGCTGTCCGATCTGCCCAAGGGCGCGGTTGTCGGCACATCCTCCTTGCGGCGTCAGGCGCAGGTTCTGAAGCTGCGCCCGGATGTGCGGATTGTTGCCTATCGGGGCAATGTCGATACGCGTCTGCGCAGGCTCGAGGACGGCGTGGCGGACGCAACGCTGCTCGCGTGTGCAGGGCTGCGCCGGCTCGGCTTCGCAGACCGGATCACCTCTCCAGTGCCAGTCGAGCTGATGCTGCCGGCCGTCGCGCAAGGCACCATCGGCATCGAGATACGGGCCGGCGACGAAGCTGCCGCCAAGCTGATCGCACCGTTGAACCATCAGCAGACGGCGCTCTGCGTCACCGCCGAACGCGCCTTTCTGGCCCGACTAGACGGCTCCTGCCGAACGCCGATAGGAGGTCTCGCCCAATTGATAGGCGGGCGCCTCATCCTGCACGGGCAGATCCTGTCTCCCGACGGAAGCCTGTCCCATGAGGCCAGTCGGGAGGGCGCGCCACAGGAGGCGATCCGCATGGGCGAGGACGCCGCAGACGAGCTTCTGGGCCAAGGCGGGGCCTGCTTTCTTGGGATCCAGGCCCTGATGCGGCTCCTCGTAACCCGGCCCGAGCCGGACGCCATGAAGCTGGCCGGCCTGCTCCAGGAACGCGGCTTCGAGACGACGGTCGAGCCGCTTATGCGGGTTTCCTACGACGACTGCGATGACGTAGATCTCGATAGCGTAGCGGCCCTGATTGCGACCAGCCGCCATGGCTTGCACGCGCTGCTGGGCAAGCCGGTGCTCGCTGCGGCAAAGACCCTTCCAGTTTTCACGGTAGGCGCCGCAACCGCCCAGGAGGCGCGGCGCATGGGTTTCGAGCACGTGTTGGTCGGCCCAGGAAACGCGGCAGAGCTCGTCCCAGCCATTGCAGCAACCCTCGATCCGACCGAAGGTCTGCTCGTGCACTTGGCCGGGCAGACCCTCGCCTTCGACGTGAAAGGCGAGCTTGGGTTGCTGGGGTTCCGGATACTGCAGCCCACCGTGTACCGGATGGAAGCGACAGAAGCATTGTCGCCGTCAACCATAGACCAGCTCAACGACGGAGATATCGGAGGTGTCATTCTAATGTCGCCAGGCACCGCACGGGTCTACGCTCGCTTGATACAGCGCCACCGGCTCAGGCTCGCCAGCCAGCAATTGGTGCATTTCTGCCTGTCCACGGCAGTGGCCAACGGACTGGCACCCCTGGGAGACGTCCAAGTGGTCACACCTGACCGACCGGCACTCGAGGACCTTCTTAGCGAGATTGAGTTGACGGCAGCAGGATGGGACGGGTAGCAGGTCGGACAAATGGCGGAGATTTTCGCATCCGGCTGGGACGACGCCGAATGTCGGAGCGTCGTCCCAGCCGAGATCGCGTATAGCGGGAGCTGGTTTCATGGTCGACAAGAAGGACAACCCGCCGAAGCCCCCCGAGCACCGCCCCGCTGACGCTGCCGGCGCAGGCGTCAAGCGCCCCTACACTACGCTTGATCTGAAGGCGACCGAGGTCTCATCCCCAGCCGCGAAACAAGACAAAGAGCAGGCCAAATCCACGGGCAATCCACTCGGGACCGCCACGACGAAAGTGGCAGTCTCTCCTGCGGAGCAGGCAAAGCCTGACGACACTCAGGCCGCTGCGGCACGTGTTGCGGCTGCCGCCGCGACCCTTCGACAAGGCTCGACACAAGGGGCCGCTGCTGGCGATCAGATCTCCGAGGAGCGTATCAAAAAGGTTGATCGGCCGTTCGGCAACCCGACGGCGTCTTCAAACCAGGCCAACGAAGGGACCGCATTCGGCATTGACCGTATCCGTGGCTATGCCTCACACGTCGCAGCAGGAGTTCTGGGTGGACTGATCGCAGTCGTCGGCAGCCAGCTCCTCGTCTCGCCGCCAGTGCAACGACCGGCATCGCCTGCCAATGATACAGCCTTGCGCGACCTGCAACAGAAGCTGACAGCCCTGGAGCAGACCGCCAAGGAACGACCTGCCGCGCAACTCTCGGCCAATACCATACAACGCCTCCAGACTGTCGAGGCCGGCTTGGCGCAGGTCGAAAGCATCAACCGCATCGTCGGCACCCTGGGCGAGACGCAAGCCAAACTCACCGAACAGACCAAAGCGCTGCAGACCTCCCTGGAACGCCAGCCGATAGACCGCGACGCCGCCGGCCGGCTGGACAAGGTCCAGGAGCAGCTCGCCATGCTTTCTGCTGCGGCCAATGCCGATCCGCAGACGGCCGCCCGCATAGGTCAAATGGCTCAGGTAACGACCAAGCTTGGCGAGCTGGAGACCCGCATCGCCGAAGCGAGCGAGGCGGCCAAGTCCGCCACTCAGCGTCTCGAGCGGGAGATGGCGAATGCCAGATCCGACGCCACAAGGGTCAGCCAGCGCGTCGAGGTGCTGAGGGTCGGCTCTGACCGTCTGGAGCAATCGCTGCGAGCACTCCAGGTTGATGCGGGTGCAATCACAACGGCGATGGAAAAGCTCAAGTCCGATATCGAGGCACAGCTCGTCAGCACAGCCAAGCCAGCCGACATCTCGACGGCCATGGCGCCGGTGGCGGCAAAAATCGGTGCGCTCGAGACAAGCCTGCAAGGTGTGGTGCGTGCCGAAAGTGATCGCAAGAGCAATGCCGAGCGGATCGTGCTGTCGCTCGAACTCGCGAGCCTGAAACGCGCCATGGATCGCGGCGGTAACTATGCCGCCGAGTTGGCCACCGTAAAGAAGGCAGCCGGTGGTCGCATCGACCTAGCTCAACTGGAGCGCTATCAGCACGACGGCGTTCCGACCTCGGCAGAGCTCGCCCGCGAATTTCGCGGCATCGTCAATACCGTGCTCGACGCTGACGCCGAACAACCGGGGGCGTCCCTGGTCGACCGGCTGCTGTACGGGGCCCGCACCATCGTGCGCGTACGCAAGGTCACGCACTCGGCGGACGACACGTCGACAGAGGCAATTGTCGGCAGGATCGAGGGTGCCGTGCAGGAGAACCGCCTGGCCGATGCCGTGGCCGAGGCGAAGAAGCTGTCCACAAGAGCGGCTATCCCGGCTCAGGACTGGCTGAAGAAGGCGGAGGCACGCCAATCGGTCGATGCGGCTCTCGCGCGGGTCGATGCCGATCTCAAGGCCGCGCTCGGCGGTGCAGCCGTACCCGATCAGAATCAGAAGGGCGATAGGCAATGATCCGCCTCGTCCTCTTCCTCGCCGGTGTCGCGGCGGCAGCAGCAGGCTTGGCGTGGCTGGCTGACAGGCCCGGCAATCTCATGCTCACCTGGCAGGGCTACGAAGTCGAGACGAGTGTCTTCCGCGCTGTTGTCATTCTGGCGACGCTCATCGGTCTGGGGAGCCTGGCATGGTCGATCATTCGCCAGATCTGGCTCAGCCCGGCCGTGGTCGGACACTTCCTTGCCCGGCGCCGGCAGGAGCGCGGTCTGGATGCGCTTTCCAGTGGCATGATTGCCGTCGGCGCCGGCGACCGCTCCCTGGCGACACGATATGCCATGCAGGCGCGCCGCGCGCTGCCGAACGAGCCTCTGACACATCTCCTGCGCGCACAGGCGGCCCAGCTTTCCGGCGATCGCACAACATCTCGACGCATCTTCGAAGCCATGCTGAGCGCGCCGGACACCGAGCAGCTCGGCCTCCGGGGTCTCTTCCTCGAGGCCGAGCGAACCGGGGAGCCAGCCGCGGCGCGTCAGTTCGCGGAGCGGGCGCTGCAGCTCAATGCTAAGCTCGGCTGGCCGGTCGATGCTCTGTTCGAGCTGCAGTGCATGGCCGCCGACTGGGAAGGCGCTCTCAAGACGCTCGCCAGTGGCCGCAAACATGGTCACGTTGAGCGAAGTGTGGCCGATCGCAAGCGCGCAGTGCTTCTGACTGCGCAGGCGCAAGATCTGGAAGATAGCGCCGCGGACACAGCGCTGACCCTTGCGCAGGAAGCGCACACCTTGGCGCCAGACCTCGTTCCGGCCGCCGCCATCGCGGGCCGGGCGCTCGCCTCGCGCGGCAATACGCCCAAGGCCGCGCGCGTTCTGGAGAAGACGTGGAAACGGGCACCGCATCCGGACCTCGCAGTGGCATATGCCTACGCGCGACCAGGCGACAGCCCGCGCGACCGGCTGGAGCGCGTCAAGCGCCTTGCCCGGTTGGCGCCACACTCGGTCGAAGGCCCCATTGCCGTTGCCAATACGGCGATCGAAGCGCGCGATTGGGAGGCTGCTCGCAAAGCGTTGGAGCCTCTGCTGGAAACCCGCCTCAGCCAGCGCGTCTGCACACTCATGGCGCGCATCGAAGGCGAGCAGAGGAACGACGCCGGCCGCGTGCGCGAATGGCTGGCGCGCGCCGTCAATGCACCGCGCGATCCGGTGTGGACGGCAGATGGCGTCGTTTCAGACCGGTGGGAAGCGATCTCGCCAACGACCGGCGCACTCGATGCGTTTCAGTGGCGTGTACCCGTCGAGTCTATCGACATGCAAAGTCAGGAGCTGATCGCCGCCAAGCTCGAGGAGCTGGTCGAGCTCGGGGCTCGTCGAGAGGTTGCTCTTGAGACCAAACCCATCTCTCCCGATGCGGCAGCATCGCTAGGCGTCCGTGGCTCAAATGACATCGAACCGACCACTGAAGAGATGCGAACCGCAGGCACCCGGCTCGACGAGGCAGCCACGGGTGCAGTTACGATCAAGTCAATAGCTTCGGACGAGAAGCAGCCAGCAGCGGAGGTAGTACCTGTTGCGCCGAAGGCGGCCAAGGAAGATCCACCGGCAACAGCAAGAGTCCAGTTCAGCGCCAAGGCGCCCTCGCCATCTCCGAGTACAAAGAAGGTCTTGCCCGAGGCCCGAGCCAATCTCGACGTCGCCGATCCGAACGCACCGGCGGCGCGACCGGTGCGCGGCAAGCAGGCCGAGCCACGTATTTTCGTGCCGCCGCACGCACCGGATGATCCCGGGCCCGATGATTCACCGGAAAGTGTCGCGCTCAGCTATCGCAGCCCGGCTGCCAAACGACCGCTGTAGCGCTGAACCGGCCTCTATCCGAGCGTCCAGCCTCCGTCGATGAGCATATGCGTGCCGGTCATGAGCGAGGACGCATCCGAAGCCAGATAGACGACGGCACCCATCAGGTCCTCGACTTGCCCGATGCGGCCGAGCTTGATCTTGCTCAGCACATAGTCTGAAAGAGCTTTCTCTTGCAGGAACAATTTCGACATGGGCGTCTCGATGAACGTCGGTGCAATGGTGTTGGACCGGATACCGTGCGGCGCTAGCTCCAACCCGATGCCGCGCGAGAATGCCTCCACAGCCGCCTTCGACGCACAATAGACTGTTCGGCCAGGGCCAGTGGTGAAAGCCATCTGTGAGGTGGTGTGGATGAGCGAGCCCTTGATGCCTGCCTCCACCATTCTGGCAGCCACCGCCTGGGCCACGAAGAATGCCGCACGCACATTCAGGTTCATCAGGTAGTCGAAGTCTTCCACCTTGAAGGCGATGAAGGGTTGCGGCCTGTTGGCGCCAGCGTTGTTGAACAGCACATGGAAAGGCGCTTGGGTTTTCACAGCACGGCGCACAGCATCGAGATCGGTGACATCCAGCACAAGGGCTTCAGCTGACCCGCCTTTGGCGCGAATGGTTGCCGCGGCGTCCTCGATCTCGCCCGCCGTGCGCGCCGCCAGCACCACGTGGGCACCGGCGTCCGCCAGCGCCGTAGCCGCCGCTAGGCCAATGCCGCGGCCAGCGCCGGTCACCAGAGAGCGCTTGCCGTCGAGGCGGAAAGAGGGGGTCTTGGGCAAGTCGATCATATCGGACCTTTCGGTTCACGCCGGATGCCGCGAGGTCCAACCCGCAGATCTCATGCCTGGGGTTTTACGTCTCGCGCAGTTTGAATCGCTGGATCTTGCCGGTCGCCGTCTTGGGCAGAGTGTCGGCGTACTCGATCCAGCGCGGATATTTCCATGGGCCCGCCCTGACCTTGACGTGCTCCTGCAGTGCCGGCGTGAGACCCGCGTCGATTGCTCGGCCGGGCTTCAGCACAACGAAGGCCTTGGGCTTCAGCAGGCCGTCAGCATCCTCCTTCGGCACCACGGCAGCCTCCAGAACAGCCTCATGGCCGATGAGCGCGCTCTCCACCTCGAACGGCGACACCCAGATGCCGGACACTTTGAACATGTCGTCCGTGCGGCCTTGGTACGTGTAATAGCCGTCCGCATCGCGGACGTACTTATCGCCCGAGCGAGTCCATTCACCCTCGAACGTGCGCCGGCTGCGCTGGCGCTGGTTCCAGTAGCCATCGGCGGCGGAAGCGCCCCGCACGAGCATCTCGCCGACCTCGCCATCGCCCACCGATTGCCCACCATCATCCACGAGGCGGATGTCGTAGCCGGGAACCGGCTTGCCCGTCGTGCCGTATCTCACATCGTGAGGACGGTTCGAGACATAGATGTGCAGCATCTCTGTCGACCCGACGCCGTCGAGGATATCGACGCCGAACCTGGCCTTCCATGCCTTCCCGACCTCGGCCGGTAGCGCCTCGCCGGCTGAGATGCATTGGCGCAATCGTGCTGAGCTGTTTGCAGGCGAAGCCTGCGGCGATGCCAGCATGGCGGCATACAGGGTCGGAACCCCGTAAAACAACGTGGGCTGATGCGTCTTGAGAGTGCCGTACACAGCCTCGGGCGTCGGCCGCTCCGGCAGCAGGACGGTCGTTGCCCCGACCGACATGGGAAAGCTCATGCCATTACCGAGGCCGTAGGCAAAGAACAGCTTGGCCGCCGAGAACCCGACATCGTTCTCGCGAATACCGAGCACGCCTTGGCCGTAGAGCCGCGCAGTCTCCATCAGGCTGGTGTGGACGTGGCGGACACCCTTGGACACGCCCGTCGATCCGGAGGAATAAAGCCAGAAGGCCGTCTCGTCGCCGCAGGTCTCCGCCGCCGAAAACTCGGGCGAGTGCTCGGCTAGCTCCGTCGACAGATCGAAAGCAAACGGCGGGGCCTCTCCGCCCGACACGAGCACATGCGTCAGAAACGGCAGCTTGCCGAGAATGGGTTGCACGGCCGGCAACAGCGGCGCCGATACGATCAGCGCTTTGGCCCGACTGTCGGCGAGCATGTACGCGTACTGGTCGGCATTGAGCAGCGTGTTGAGCAGGACTGGCACCACGCCGGCCTTGATGGCGCCCCAGAACACGACAGGATAGGCGTTGGTATCGAGCATCAGCACGGCAATGCGCGTTTCCCGGCCAATGCCGAAGGCGCTCAGAAGGTTAGCCATACGGTTGCAGCCGGCCGCCAGCTCACCGTACGTCAGCGTTCCGGTGGGATCGACGAACGCGGCCTTGCTCGCTCGGCCCTCGACGATGTGCCGGTCCACCATGCCTGCTGCAGCGTTGTAAATACGCGGATAATCCACCGCCTCCTCCCCGAGCGCGACAGGAGCCGGCACTATAGTTCAACAAGCGGTTCCGGAAGAGCACGAATGCGCGGCGGGCGGGGCGGCGTCATCTCAGTGCTTATGGCCGCCACTCGCCTTGGACGGTGTGCCATGGCCGGCTCTTGGTGCCGCCTCACCTGACGGTCCGGCCGCGCCGATAGGCGCAATGAGGGCCTCGACGGCAACCTCGCCAGCCTTCTCGAATACCAGCGTCAACGGCAGCTTGCCGCCCTGCTTGAGCGGCTGCTTCAGGTCCATCAGCATCAGATGGTAGCCGCCGGGCTTCAACGTCACGGTCTGTCCACCCGACAGCTTGATGCCATCGACCCGGCGCATCTTCATGATGCCGCCTTCGTTGATGTGATCGTGGATCTCGACTGTTCCGGCCGCAGCGCTCTTGGCCGCGACCAGGCGGTCCTCGATCCCGGCCGCCGCCTTGAGTTCGAGATAGGCCCCGCCCACTTTAGCCCCGCCGGGGGTCGCCCGTGCCCAAGGCGTGACAACCGTGATGCCACCCGACTTGAATTCCTGGCCTTCGGCAGCGCCGCCGATCGAGAGCGTGGCGAAGGCGATGGCGATGATTCGTCGGCGCATGGTGGGCACTCGCTTGCAGCGGAAGTTCAGGTCAGGGTCACGTAGCGGCGCGCAGATACCGCGACAACCGGTCAAGACAAGGTGCCACACCTATTTTCGGTCCGGCAGACGTAGGTTGGTCAAGCCGGCGGACGCGGAAATTCCCCGCGTGCCTTCTCGAAAGCTCGGCCGATCCGCAGAGCCAGCGGATCGTCGAAGCGGCGCACGACGATTTGCAGGCTCATCGGCAGCCCGGCCTTGCTGAGAGCAGACGGCACCGCCAAGCCTGCCACATCGAGATAATTCACCCAGCGTGTATAGGCTGCGTAGGGAGCCGTGGTTTCGTCCACCTCCACAACAGGCATGGCCGGAAACGGCACGGTCGGCAGCACGATGGCGTCGAAGCCCTCGAAGATTGACTGTACTGCACCCAAGTCGCGACGGCGCCGAGCGTCCAGCTCCTCGATTTGCGCCGCCGTAATTCCCTTTCCTGCCAGCATGCGCTGACGCACGGGCTCGGCCAGCCCGGAATGCGGATTGTCGACCAGCTCCTTGTAGAATCCGTAGCCTTCCAGGGAGGCGATCTTGCCGACAGCCGACTGATAGCCTTCCAGCCGCTCCGGCAGCTTGCACACAGCAACACGCGCACCCAGCTCTTCGAACATGCCGAGTGCATGTCTGTAGTCGGCCCTGACCTCATCGGACGCTAGCGGCAGCTCTCGATCATCGAGACGCCCAAGACGCATCCCGGCAACGCCATCCTCGAGACGGTCCAGAACATCCTGCGGGCGGATGTGCCGATCGTGACCGGTCGAGCGGTCCTCCGGATCAGGACCGATCATGACGGAGAGCATGGTCGCAGTCGTACGCACATCCCTGGCCATAGGGCCAACCGTGTCGAGCCGCACGGAGAGCGGCGCCACACCGGTCCGTCCGACGAAACCGATGGAGGTCTTCAAGCCGACGCAACCGCAGAGTGCGGAGGGAATGCGCACTGATCCACCCGTGTCAGTGCCGAGCGCAGCGGGAACGAGGCCCGCGCCGACAGCGACGCCCGAGCCACTGGATGATCCGCCCGGTACACGATGCGTCCGCAAATCCCATGGATTGCGCGGCGTGCCAATCGTGACGTTGGTCCCGTAGCCGCCTAACGCATATTCGACGGTATTGGTCTTGCCAGCGATCACGGCGCCCGCCTCTCGCAATTTGGCGACGACATGTGCGTCATGCACAGCGGGGGCGGCGCCCCTGCGCGTCAGCGACCCACACCCGGTCACCTCGCCGGCCACATCGATGATGTCCTTCACGGCAATCGGCACGCCATGCAGCGGCCCAAGCTCGACTGCGCCCTCGGTCTTGCGCTCGAGCTGCTCAGCCTCAGCCAATGCACCGTCGCGCATGACCTTCACGAAAGCGTTCAGATTGCCGTTCCGATGCTCGATCGCATCCAGCGTCTGCTTGACGATCTCGACAACTGGGCCAGCCATGTGCTCCTCACGCGCAAATGAAGACCCATGAGAGCACGACTGAGGTCGGCCAGCCAGCGCATTGATGATCGCTTCAGGACGTCGCGTCGCGGCAGTGCTCGTCCGCTGGCAGGGGATCGCAATTGCGATCCTTCGCGCAGGTCTCGAGCGCCGTCTTCACGTCACCAGTGTAGACGCCGTCCCTCGGCCCTTTGTACAGACCTTGCTCGGCCAGCCCGCACTGATACAGCTTGACCATGCGCTCGCCGCCGAGTTCGACCGCCCTCTCATAGTCTGCAAAGGCCCCGCTGGAGTCGCCCATCACTTGGCGGATGTGAGCGCGCGTATCCCAGGTGTGCTCGCTCATGGGATTGAGCCGCAGCGATTTTTCCACATCGGCCAGACCTTGCGGGCCGCGGCCCGATCTGAAATAGGCCCAGGCACGATTGTTGAGTGCGACGGCAAAATCGGGAACGATCTTGATGGCTGCGTCGTAGTCGGTGATGGCGCGGTCGTACTGGCCCCTGAGCGAGAAGCCCAGCGCCCGCATGGCGTAGGCGCGGCTCAATTGCTCCGGCTCAAGGCTGCGCTGCTCGATCAGGGCCGAGCAACCGGCGACCCACAGATCCTTGTTTTCACCGAAGCAGTCCAGCGCCGTCTCAGCGCGCGCGGGACCAGCCAGCGCCGACGCCAAGCAAAGGCACGTCAGCATACCGCGCAGGCTCAGAACGCTCGCTATTCGGCCCAACGAATCGCCCTTCTCAGTTCACCTCGATGCTGCCGCATCGTACCGTTCCTTTGGGCCACGAATGTGACCCGCACGCACACTCACGCCCGTCACGCACGCCGGTTCTCGGGAACTTCAATGGTCAGCCCCAGGATGAGATAGCTCCAGGACTTCCCGTGGCTGTCGAGACCGAGCGACGTATTGACGCCACCTTCCAGGGCATCCGACATCACGAAATTGAGGCCATGCAGATGGTCGAGTTCGTAGCGCTTGACCGGACCCTTGATGAGACGCGGGAACTCAGCCTTGACGCGCTCTGCCGTGAGTTGCTCCTTGACGAGACCATAGTCGCCGGGATCGTAGACCCATACCGACACGTTCGACGTGTTGCCCTTGTCACCGGCGCGCGCATGCGCGATCTCATGCAGGCGAACTTGACGGGTCATGCGACGAGCATCCGCACCGAGGGCTTGACCGCAGCGCGATCGATGAGCGCGGAATGCGTCACCACGCTCGGTGTGATCTGCCCCCGATAGCCGCCGCCGGCGGCCGGACCACAGCACAGCAGGGCCTCGACTTCCCACAGCATCGTTTCGCAGGCGGCACGATCGGTCGAGCGCATCGCGACACGGACCCTGACATCCTCTGTATCGCCGTTAGCATCGCGCGCCGTCGCATACAGCGAGTTGAGACCGATCAAATCGATGCGCAAACTACCCTTGATCGAGGCATGACGGCCGAGACGCTCTTCGAGGATTCGCGCGGCGAGACGGCCGCGCGCCGTCGCATTGGGACCGGCATAGCTCACACCGCCTTCGGCGAAGAAACCGCCGTCGAAGCCGACGGTAACCTTGAGCTTTTCCGGTCGCGCACGCCCTGATGCGTTGCGCACCTCGACCCGGTCGCGGCCGGTTTCACTGACCTCGACACGGGAGAAGTCGGCTGTCACGTCCGGCGTCAAGTAGGCGGCTGGATCGTGCACCTCATACATGAGCTGCTCTTTGACGGTGCGCGGACTGACTAAGCCGCCGGCATCGTCTAGCTTTGTTATGGTGCAGCGTCCGTCCGCCTCCACTTCGGCGATCGGATAACCGCACTCGGCCACGCGCGGCACATCCTTCATGCCTGGATCGGCGAAATAACCGCCGGTGATCTGCATGCCGCATTCCATCAGGTGACCGACGACCGTGCCCTGACCGAGGCGATTCCAATCGTCGCGCCGCCAGCCGTAGTGGTGGACCAGGGGCGTCAGAAACAGGGACGGATCGGCAACACGCCCCGTGATGACGACATCGGCACCACCTTCCAATCCCGGCAGAATGGCATCGACACCGAGATAGACGTTCGCACCGACAACGGGCAATCCGACTTCAGAAATCTTACGATCGTGATTGTCGAACAGCGTGGTATCGGGCTGCATCAGGTGGCTGACATCGTCGCCTTCGACAGCCGCAACTTTCAAGCCATCGAGACCCAAATCGCGCGCGACTTTGACGGCCAGCTCTGCCGCTGCCGGCACGTTGGCCACACCCATGTTGGTGACAATGCGAGTGCGATTCGCTTTGCAGGCGGCGAGCACGCCGCGCAGTCGGGCCTCGAGCTGCGGGTTGTAGCCCTTTTTCGGATCGAGGTTGCGGTCACGATGGCCGAAGGCCAGCGTCCGCTCGCCGATGGTCTCGAACACCAAGTAGTCGAGCCGGCCCTTCTTGGCCAGATCGACGGCCGGCTCCAGCCGATCCGAGGAGAAGCCGGCACCACAACCCAGCCGCAGCATCGGAGACCTCCTCAGCTTCCCGGCAGACTATGTGCCGAGTCGAAGAACAGGTCCTTCCACGATGCCGGCTTGGTCTTGATGAGGCCAACGCGATGCATGAAATCCACCATCTTGCCGACGTTGCTCGGCACCTTCGTGTACTCCATGTCCTTGCTGGACATGGTGGTGGCTAGCTCCTCGGCTGTCATGTTCTTGTCCTTGGTCATCTCGATGTAGAGACCGGCGGCGCGAAGCTTGTCGGCGTTGATCCAGGCGATCGCTTCATCGAACGCTGCGCTCGCCGCCGCAAAGACTTTCGGGTTCTCGCCGCGAAACTTCTCGGTCGACGTGAAGGTAAGGCCAGTCGTTACTCCGCCCATGATGTCATAGGCGGTGATCACCACCGGCAATCCGGACTTCTCCTCTTTCTCGTGAAACGGAGAGGTCGCAAAGTGCGCCGTGATCTCGCTCACGGGATTGAGGACGGCGGCCAGGGCTTCAGGATGCGGCAGCGGGACGATGATGTGGTCGAGCTTCGTATGCTGGCCCCAGAGCTTGTCTGCTGCAAAATGGAGCATGAACGCCTGTGTCGAGACTTTGAGCGAGGGAATGGCGATGCGGTCCTTCTCCGTAAAGTCCTGCAGCGACTTGACGTCCTTATTGCGCGTGTGCAGCCATATATTGTTGTTGGCATTCGCCGCGATCGCTTTGAATCCGATGCCGCCGCGCGTCCGGTCCCAAAGCACTGCCATGGACGGAACGCCCTGAGCCGCAAAGTGCAGATTGCCCGAGATAATGGCATCGTTGAGCGCGGCCGGACCGCCAAGGCGCTGCCATGATACTTTGACGGCGCCCATCCCACCGGCGGCAAGATGCTTTTCGACCAGCTTCTGGTTCTCCATCACCATCTGGGGCAGGTAGACGGCCCCGAACTGCTGGCCGAGAACGACTTCGCCGACCTCGGCATGCAAGCCGTCGGCACCCGCCATGCCCATGGTGAGCGCGACCACCGCGGTCGCGACTGTTGACTTGAGCATGAGCATTTTCCTCCTGAGCGCTTGTATGCGGATTGTTGAGTTGAACTCTATTGCAGCGGTTGACGAACCTACACCGGCCGGTCGCCCTTCGTCACCGTGAGCGTGCGGTTGTCGACGCCGGGCAGCATTTTGGCCGGATCGCGCGTCACCACGATGTCGAGCACGGTCGGCGATCGAGTGTTCTCCAGGCCCTCGCGCAGCGCGGCGGCGAGCTTCTCCGGGTCCTCGACGCGAATGCCCTTGCAGCCCATCGCGCGCGTGATCGCCGCGTAGTCCATCTCGACCAGGTCGGACGACTGGTAGTTGCCCTCGCCGAACATCGAGTGCTGCAGCGCCTTCACGTAGCCGGAGGCGGCGTTGTTGAACACGCACAGCACGAACGGCGTGCCGGCGCGGCGCGCGGTCTCGAGTTCGCCGAGCGTCATGTTGAAGCCGCCGTCGCCGGTCAGGCCGACGACGCGGCGCTTCGGCGCCGCACCAGCTGCGCGCCCATGCAGCCGGGCAGGCCGTAGCCGATCGAGGCGAAGCCGCGGTCGGCGATGAAGTGACGCCCGGCGCGCTTGGTGTCGAACAGCAGCCCGCCCCAGTGGCCGGCGAAGCCGCCGTCGGCAACCAGGATCGCGTCCGTCCGGCATGATGCGCGTTGAGCTCGCCCATCAGGCGGCCGACATTGATCGGCGTCTCGTTCGACTTGAGCCGGTCGGCCGCGCCTTCGTGCCACTTCGGCCATGCGCGCGGGCACCTCGGCGCACCACGGCTGGCGCGTCGCGCGCGCCGCGGCCTGCCGTCGCCGAGCGCTGCCGCGAGGTCCTGCAGCGCGAGCCGCGCGTCGGCCACGAGCGCCACGTCGGTGCGCGTGGTGCGGCCGATCTCCTCGGCGAGGATGTCGATGTGGATCAGCGGCTTGCCGGGCGGGATCAGCTGAAAGCGCCGCGTCGGGATTTCGCCGAGCTTGCAGCCGACCACGATCAGCGCGTCGGAGGCCGCGACCAGGTCGTTGGCGATGCGCGAGTAGCGGCCGAACAGGCCGGCCGAGAGCGGATGCGTGCAGGCGATCGCGCCCTTGCCGGACATCGTGTGCGCGACCGGAATGCCGAAGCCTTCGGCGAGCGCGAGCAGCGCGTCGTAGCCTTCCGAAATATGGATGCCGCCGCCGACCAGCAGCGAGCGGGCGCTCGGCCTTGGCGATGAGTCGCGGCGGCGCGCTCGAGCTCTGCCGGATCGGGCCGCGTGCGGCGCGCCTGCGCCTTCAGCGTGCCTTCGTCGACCCAGAAATCGGCTCGCGTCGAAATCGTGCTCGCCGTGGCAGACGTCCTCCGGCACGTCGAGCACGCACCGGCCCGGGCCGCCCGCTGGTCGCGACCGCGAAGGCGCGGCGCACGCAGCTCGGGAATGCGCTTGGTGACCTCGACGCGGATCAGCTCCTTGACGGCGGGCTTGCAGGATTTCGAGTCTGGCGCGCCTCCTGCGTCATGTTCTTCCAGGCATGGTCGCGGTTGGCGTCGCCGATGATCGCGATCTGCGGCATGCCGGCGTTGAGCGACTCGACCAGCGCGGTGACGAGATTGGTCGCGCCGGGCCCGAGCGTCGCGTCGCACACGCCGGGCCGGTTGGTGACGCGCGCATAGGCATCGGCCGCGAACGCGCCGCAGCGCTCGTCGTTGATCAGGAAATGCTGCAGGCCGAGCGCGCGCATCGCCTCGTAGAACGGCAGCAGCTGGAAGCCGCCCATGCCGAACATCGGTCCGACGCCCGACAGCTTCAGCATCTCGGCGAGCGCCTGCCCGCCATTCAGCTTGCGGGCCGAATTCGAGGCCGGTGCGTTCATTTCAGTTCCTTCACGCGGCCGCGACCAGGCGCGCCACCAGTTCGCTTGCGGAGATTGTCCGATTTCGCCGCCGCATGCGTCGCGCGCGCGTCATTGACGGCGGTGACGAAGCCATCGTCGTAGGTCGATTGCCCGTCGCCGATGCGCGCGCTCCAGGCGCTGACGCAAGCGCCCGCAATGCCGCGCGCCTCGAGCACCGGCAGGCGCGCGATCGCCGGCATCGTCGATGCCGAAGTCGGCGTCGTTGTAGACGGCGGCGAACACCGGGATCTTGATCGCGGTCTCCGGCTTGCCGCCGAGCAGCGCGCCATGCGAGCCGGTGAGCACGATGTGGCCTTCGTCCTCCGGCAGCACGAGCCGGCGGAGTCGATCGCGATGCACGCGCACGCCGTCCGGCTCGGCTTCGCGAGACCGCGTGGCGACGCTCTCGCTCGATCGGGCGGCGCCGGGCAGGGGGCAAGCCTGGCCGCAGTCGAGCCGATCCAACGCTTCGCGCGCACGTCATGCCTGGCGCAACGCCAAGGCCGTCGCCGCGCGCGTTGGCGAACGATGATGAACGCCGCGCGCCACACAATCCGCGCCATCGCCGATGCGCGCCGAGCGGTGGCCGATCGCCGCCGCCGGTACGCCGAGCTCGTTCGAGCAGCAGTCGAGCCCGCCGATACCCGCCTGCTCGCGCCCGACGCCGGCATCGCACAGGATCACGGCCCGATGCCCGCTTGAGCCGCGCAGATACGCCGCATAGACGCCACCATGCGAGGCCGCAATCGCGGCGCGCCCCGCGTGCTCAGGCTGGAAAGATGCGTCACGCTGTCGAGGATCAGCATTCTTGCGCAGTCGGCACGGCGCAGGCATCTGTCGCTTGCGGCGGGCTCGGCTGATGTTTTGCCTAGTCGCTGATGTTCCGCGGCGATGTTCAAACATGCCCGCACCTCCGTCGGCGCAAGCCGCGCGCATAATCGCGGGCGAGACCCATGAGCGCGCCTGGCGACAATCTCCGCCGCCTGACCGATCTCTATCGCACCATGGCGCGCATCCGCGCCTTCGAGGAAACCGCGCTCGAGGCGCACAAGGCGGGCGAGATTCCCGGGTCCCCTGCACGTCTCGATCGGCCAGGAGGCGGTCGCGGCCGGCATCTGCGTCAATCTGCGCAAGGACGACCGCCTCACCTCGAACCATCGCGGCCACGGCCATGCGATCGCCAAGGGCGCCGACCCGAAGCGCATGATGCTGGAGCTCTACGGCCGCGCCGGCGGCTATTGCCGCGGCAAGGGCGGCTCGATGCACATCGCCGACTTCTCGGTCGGCATGCTGGGCGCGAACGGCGTGGTCGGCGGCGGCATTCCGATCGCGGTCGGCGCCGCGCAGGGTCTGAAGATGCAGAAATCCGATGCGATCGTGACCTGCATGTTCGGCGACGGCGCGGTCAATCGCGGGCCGTTCCTCGAAGGGCTGAACTGGGCGGTGCTCTACAAGCTGCCGGTGCTGTTCGTGTGCGAGGACAACGGCGTCGCGGCCTTCACGCGCGCCGACAGCGTGACCGCCGGAGCCGGGCGTCATCGATCGCGCCAAGGCACTCGGCGTGCGCGGCGATCACGATCGACGGCAATAATGCGATGGCGGTCGATGAAATGCGCATCGCGGCTGTCGCGGCGGTGCGCCGCGGCGCAGGGTCCGCATCTATTGCACGTGAAGACCTATCGCATCACCGGCCACACCTCGACCGACGCGGCGGCCTGGCGCGCCCAAGGAAGTCGAGAGGCGCGCTCGCGCGATGCCGATCGCGCGGCTCGGCGCGGTGCTGGCGGAGCGCGGCGTAGCGTCGAGCCGAGACTCGGCAAGATCATCGAGCGATCAGCCAAGGCCGAGATGGCGGCCGGGCGCGCAGGCAGCGAATGCGGCACCTTGGCCGGAAACGGCCGTCGCCTATGAGGACGTGCAGGATACGGGGGCGGTCGCGTGGTCGAGGTAACCTGATCGAGGCCGGTCGCGCCGCGCCGCGCTGCAGGAGATGCGGCGCGACGAGCGCGTCTGGGTGCTCGGCGAGGACGTCGCGCGCGGCGGACTGTGGGGCCAGTACGCGGATTTCTCGACGAGTTCGGCGACCGGAGCGCGTCGTCTCCACGCCGATCTCCGAGTCGACCATCATGGGCGCGGGGCTCGGCTCGGCGCTCGTCGGCATGCGGCCGATCATCGAGATGCGCATCTTCGATTTCGTGATGTGCGCGATGGACGAGCTGGTCAACCAGATCGCCAAGATCCGCTACATGTTCGGCGGGCAGGCAAAGCCCGCCGTGGTGGTGCGCATGCCGCACGGCATGTGGCGCAATTCCGCCGCGCAGCACTGCGCAGATGCTGGAAGCCTGGTTCGCGCATCTGCCGGGCGTCGTCGTGGTGACACCGTCGCAACGCCGAGCCGACGACGGCCGGACTGTTGGTGCAGGCGATCCGCTCGGACGATCCGGTGCTGTTCTTCGATCCGAAGGATCTGTGTCAGGCCGAACGGCGAGATGGCCGAGCCGATCGAGCCGATCCCGTTCGGCGAAGCGCGCCGGTGCGCGAGGGCGATGCCGCGACGGTGGTGTCGTGGTCTGCCGATGATGCCGAAAGCCATCGAGGCTGCCGATCGACTAACCAAAGACGGCATCAAGGTCGACCTGCTCGACTTGCGCACGATCTGGCCGTGGGACGAGGACACCATCGATCGCCTCGGTCAAGACGCACCGGCCGTCTGCTGGTGGTGCACGAGGCCGTGGAGGTCGGCGGCTTCGGCGCCGAGATCGTCGCGCAGGGTCGTCGATCGGCTCGGGCCTACCGGCCTCAAGGCCGCCAAGCGCCTCGGCGCGCCGCGCATTCCTATTCCGTTTGCGCCACCGCTGGAGAACGAGGTGCGCGTGACCGCCGACAAGATCGTGGCGATAGCCAGGAGCATGGTGAGCTGAAACCGCATGCTCACGCTGGCAGGACGACCGGCGTTTCCGGCAGCTGTCCGCCGACGATGCGGCGTGCCAATGGCAGTAGCCCAGGCGGACGAACGACCTCGCAGGTAGCTTCTAGCTCGGCCAGAGACCACCACCGCATGTCGCGCATCCAGCGCTTGTCGCGATCAGTCCACCCACTCGTTTCGAAGGACAGGGACTCGCAGCGCACGAGATAATAGCGTTCGCGGCTGCGCCATAGGCGCGAATTCCAGCGGTAGGTGACATCCCGCTCGGCGATGCAGGGCAGTGGCGCTGAGGCGGCAATGCCGGTTTCCTCTTTCAGCTCGCGCAGTGCCGCCGCCTCGTGGCTCTCGCCGCCTTCGACACCGCCACCCGGCAGCGCCCAGAAACCGGTGGCGGCGGGCCGGCGCACCGGATCGACCGAGCGGCCAAGCTCAGCCCAGAACAGAAGAAGCTGATCCCCCGGCCCCACGACGAGAATACGCGAGGTCGGACGTTCGGCCGGTTGCTCGGCGGGTGCGCTCACGCGACGCGATATTTGGCTAGCACAGCGGCATCGGGCTCGAAGCCGATGCCCGGCGCATCCGGAATGGCGATCTTGCCGCCCTTGGGCAGCGGGATCGATTCCGACACGTAGGCGTCGGGCTTCACGTAGTAGAACTCGAACAGCCCGACCTCGGGCCGGTGCGCGGCGAGCTGCAACGTCGCCCAGTATCCTGGACCGAAGTAGGGCGAATGCGGCATTGGCGTGCGGCCGGCAGCTTGGGCGAGATTGCAGACCTTCAAAAATTCCGTGACGCCTCCGACCTTGGTCACGCTCGGTTGCGGATAGGTCACCGCGTGCACCGTGTCCTCGAACGGCACCGACGTGGTGGCGTTCTCGCCGGTGGAGAGGGGCACGCCGAACCGGTTGAGCGCCTGCAGCATCTTGGCGTGATCGGGCGGAAAGATCGGCTCCTCGACCCAGAACAGGTTGAGCCGCTTCATCTCCGGCAACATCTTCTCGGCATGCTCGAGCGGCCACTGGCAGTTGACGTCGGTGGTGAGCCGCACGTTGGGCCCCACGGCCTGCCGTCCGGCCTCGATGGTCTCCAGCAGGATCTCGTGCAGCTTGACGTCCGCAAAACCTTCGCTCACGGCCCGTGCAGCAAATTCGGAGACGAGTTTGACGTCGCCATAGCGCACCAGACTTGCGTAGGCCGGCACGGAATCGCGGTGGCGACCGCCGAGATGGCGAGCGAGCGAGACGCCTTTGCGCTTGGCCGCGATGTCCCACAGCGCGATGTCGATGCCCGACAGCGCAAAGATGGTGATGCCGTATCGACCAGGCAGATGCAGCTTGAGTTGCAGATCTTGGCTGAATGCCGGAATGTCCTCCACCTCCTGGCCGACGACGAGGGGAATGACCATGTCCTTCAGCGCCGCCAGCACGGTCGTCGAGCAGAAGTAGGAGAAGCTCTCGCCCCAGCCGACCAGTCCGTCGTCCGTCTCGATACGCACCAGCATCATGTCGAAGTGCGTCCAGCGGCGTGGCATGATGCCCGTGCCGGAGCTGTGATCGGAGAAGGGTATTCTGAGCGCGATCGGCTCGATCTTAGTTACGCGTGGCATATGCGCACTCCGGATTCGCGAAATTCAATCATGGACGACGAGGCCGGCGCCGCGATAGCCGCCGTCGGCGGCAATGATTTCGCCCGTGACGTAGCCCGACTGTGTACCATCCAGGAGGAAGTGGATCACCGTCGCCATTTCCTCCGGCGTTCCGTAGCGCCGCATCGGAATGTATCGATGATAAAGCGCGCGATCTTCCTCGGTGTGAATGGCCTTGGTCATGGCCGTGTCGATTGGCCCCGGCGCCACGGCGTTGACGCGGATGCCGAAGGGCGCCAAATCGTTGGCCATGACCTGGGTTAGCGTAACGACTGCGCCCTTAGATGCGCCGTAGGCAGCACGCCCCTTGGAGCCGCGCAGGCCGGAGATCGAAGCAATATTCACGATGGCACCGCCGCCATTGTCTTTCATGATGCGTGCCGCCGCCTGCCCGACCATGAAGGTGCCGGTGACATTGACGTCCAGCATCTTGCGGAAAAGCTCGGGCGTCGTGTCGAAAACGTGCTTGTCGGCGGCAATGCCCGCCGAGTTGACCACGCCGCTGATACCGCCCAGCGCTTGCGCAACCTCGCCGACCACACGCTCGACGGCGCGCTCGTCCGTCACATCCAGCGTCGCGATGTAGGCAGCCTTGTTCTTTCCATGCTGAGCGCGAACGCCCTCGAGCGCGGCTTCATCGCGATCGAGGATAGCGATCTTCCAGCCCTTGACGAGCAGCAGCTCTGCCGTCGCGCGGCCGATACCGGATGCGCCGCCCGTAATCAGGGCTACTGATGACTTCGCCATCACTTCCTCCCGTTGCGCACCCATACGTCGGCTGTCGGATACCCGATCCGACTATGCGATGGAGTGCACGTTCGGCCGCTGGAATACGGCTTCCATTTCCTTGCGCACCTTCACCGCACCGTCGTTCGCATCGAACTCAACGTCGCTCCACTTGAGCCGCTGACCTTCCTTTACGTCGCCCTTGAGCTTGACGTTGTGCGCGAGACCGAGCGGCAGGTAGCCTTCTCTCAAGGAAGCATCCGCCGGTGTCTGCTTGCCCCACACGCAGAATCCGCCTTCGCCATCCAGCATCTCGCCCTTCTTGAGATTGCGTTTGGCGGTCGCGACAACATCGGAATTGAAGCAGAACGGCGAGCCGGTCGGCTCGTTCCGGAGTGCGGCGGAGGCGACCGAAAGACCGAGCTCCAAACCGATCATGTGCGTCGGGCGGTAGAGCGCGGCGTACTTGCCGGACTTGTCCGGCAGCAGGTTGTACTCCACGCAGCATTTCATGGCGTAGTCGCTGTCGCTCTCGAACACGACATAGGTGCCCATGACGAGGTTGTGCGGCACGTCCTTGCCGTCACGGTAGATCGAGGACGTGACTTCCGTCACGCCCTTCTTCTCCAGCACGCCGCCGTCGGACTTGGGCTTGCATACATCGGCCAGCTCGAAGCGCGTGGCTGGCGGAAAACTCAGCCCCTCGCTTTGCGGCACAAGTCCTGTAGCGTTGCAGATGGCCGTCATCTCGATGCCGGACTTGGTTCCATCAACGAACGAGTTGAACATCTTCGGGTTGATGTGACTCTTGTCTTGAATCTTGAGATAGGTATTCAGAATGTCCCACACGCTCTCGGGCGTGGATTGATGGTAGGTCGGGTGATAGCGCGTGCCCTTGCCGGCGGCGACCACGCGGAAGCCGCAAGCGCGCGCCCAATCGACGTGCTCACACACGAGCGCAGGCTGATCGCCCCAGGCGAGGCTATAGACCACGCCCTTCTCCCGCGCCTGCCGCGCCAGCAGCGGCCCTGCCAACGCGTCGGCCTCGACATTGACCATCACCACATGCTTGCCGTGGTTGATCGCCGCCTGGCACAGCTTGATACCCGTGCCCGGATCGCCGGTCGCCTCGATGATGACATCGATGTCCGGGTTCTCGATCAGCGCCATAGCGTTGTCGGTGATGAAGGTCTTGCCCGTCTTGAGGGCTTCGCCGAGCGAGGTCGCATCAATCTGCTCGGGCGACCACTGCACGCCAATGAGACGCTCCTTGGCACGCGCCGGCAGCAGATCGGCAAGACCGACGAGGTGCATGCCCGCCGTCAACCGAACCTGGGACAGGAACATGGTGCCAAACTTTCCGGCGCCGACCTGGCCGATGCGGACCGGCTTGTTGGCGGCGGCGCGCTCCTTGAGCTTGAACGACAGATTCATAGGGCATCCCTTGTGATGCTGTCTGGTTAGGCACGAAGCATATTGCTCAATACGGCCAAGTCCAAGGCGAGCCGCCTTATCCGCCGATGGTCTCGATGCTGACCGGAAACAGCGGCTCCAGCGTATCGACATTCATGATGTGATAAACGCTGAAGCGATAGGCATCGCCGGCCGTGAGTTCCGGCGGCGTGAACGGAAAGGCCGTATTACCTGCAGTGGAAATGCGGCCTGGGAAACCGTGATGCAGCAGGTACTGCTTGCATGTCGCAACCACGGCGCGCGCCTCGTCCTCATCCTCGCCGATGCATTCCACGATGATGCCGATCTCCTCCGGCAGAGTGGAAACCGGCTGTCCGCCGACGACGCCGAGCCCATAGAAGCGGAAGTACATTGCGTAGGGTTTGACTGGATTGGGCGGCACCAGCTCGCGCACGATAGCCTCGACAGCAGGAATGATCTCGGCCGCCTTCTCGATAAACACGGGATCGGCCGAGCCGGCGACAAAGATCGCCCTGGCGCCGACACGTGTCGCACCCTCGATCTTCACGGAGAGCTGTTTTGCAGGCACCCAGCGGGCGCCGGAGACGCGGCAGCGGCGTTCATCCATCGCATCGAACTTGGAGTCCGCCAAATGCAGCACGCCTTCCGGCTCCGCCACGGTCAAAGGATCGGCCTGCTCGTAGAGCCCGTGCGCGGCCACCGACAGTGGCGTCGCCCGCCGCGCCGGGTTCATACTCTCCAGTATGAAACTGTCACCCTCGAGCGTGCCGAGCATCGCATCCCGCCCGCCAGGCTCGCAGCACAATGATGCACATTCGATGATCTTGGCCATCTGCATCGCGGCAGCCATGGACAAGCCCAAGCCGCGCCGGCAGTGCCGTATAGACGGCCGTATCACAGGCGCGCCCAGCGATAATCACATCCGGCTCCAACGCAATGGCACGCAGGAACGCTTCAGTGCCCATCTGCCCGACGATGCGTGCAGCGCCGTCGATCTCCGCGTCCGTAAGCTGCCCGATGGGGCCGATGGATCGAGTTCTTGCCGGCGCACACCGCGGCTTTCACGACATCCTTGGGAATCTCCGCCCCGATAGTGGCCAATCGGAACGTCAGTTTCTCATCGCGCGCGATCTCGCGCACGATATCGACCGTCTCGGCCAGATGTGGCGTTCCACCGGCGGTGCCCGCCGTGCCGATGATGACCGGCGTGCCTTGCGCCAACGCGCCGGTGATGACCAGCTTCAGGTCGCGCTTGGTGCTGCGCCGCGACGTCGCCAATCGGCCAGCTCCGAGATAGTAGGGGCCCGGGTCCACCGATCCCATGTCGGCGCCGACAATATGCGGTCTGCGCTCCAAACCGGCCCGGTAGGCCTTCTCAGGGATGCCGTAGCCGAGCTGACCGGACGCGGAGAGAACCCGCAGCGGTCCGGGCTCACGCTCAAACGCTGCAATCGTGCGTGTGAAGGTGCTCATATCTCGAGATCCAGAAGCGGCCGATGCTGCTGCGCGCCGTACACATCGGTGTCGCCGGGCGTCCCGGCGATGACGCGGCGTGGCAGCACGATCTTGATGGCAATGGCAGCGGGATAGGGAATGACCTCCGCCTCGTGCACACCGAAACGCTGCGCCAGCACGTCGGGGCGCAGGCTCGGTGCCTTGAGCGCTCGCTCGTAGAGCTTCGGATCGTCGAACATGATGTCGAGCGAGATCTGCGTCGGCCCCGCATTCTTGGAGCGGATGACGCGCGCTGCCTCCCGTATTTTCATTGTCTATTCTCCGGCGTGCTGTCTGTTGCTTCAATCCTGAACTCAGCGTACCCAGCCAGCGCCCTAACCAATCAGTTTCAACCGCCGCGCCAAGTCCACGGTGGCGCGCGCTTCGAGAAAGAAGGGCTCATCCACCATGCGCCCATCGACCGTGAAAGCGCCCAGCCCCTTGTTGGCCGGATCGGCAGCGGCGGCAAGAACCTTCTGCGCCCAGGCAATCTCGCTCTCGGTCGGAGTGAACACGGCATTGACCACGGCAATCTGCGAAGGATGGATGCAACTCTTGCCGATGTAGCCCATGCGTCGTGCGGCAATGGCATCGCGCTCCAGTCCGAGGGTGTCGCCGATGCTGACGTAAACCGTATCGTAGGCCGGAACGCCAGCGTAGGCCGCGGCCATCTTGGTCGTGAAACGGACAGAGTATAGAGCCGCATCGTGACGCTCGATACGGTTCGGAGCGAACAGGTCGGCCACGCCGAACTGCATGCCGGCGACACGCTGGTCGGCGGCCGCAATATCATAGATGTTCCGCATTCCCTTCGGACTTTCGACATTGGCCAGCACGCCGATGCTGTGCGTCAGGCCCTTGCGTTTCTCCGCGGCGGCGATGCTGGCGACCGCGCGCTGGACCTCCTCTGCGCTCTCCAGCTTTGGAAGGTTTATGAGATCGGTCCCTCGCGTGACGACCGCGTCGATGTCCTCCTCGAAATAGGGCGTCGCCAGTCCATTGACGCGTACGATCATCAGCTTCGCATGCTCACGGTCCAGGCAGGTCAGATAGTCATGCAACGTCTTGCGCGCTTCTGGCTTCTTGGCAGGCGCGACGGCATCCTCGAGATCGAGCGAGAGGGCATCCGCGGCCGAGTTCATGGCCTTTTCGAATAGCTCGGGCCTGCTGCCGGGCACGAACAGCTTGCTGCGCATCATTCGGCGGCCTTCTCCTTACACATCCACCCTACATGTCTCTTGCCGCACGCCCGCATTGGCAGCAAGCTGTTGCGAGAATTGCATGTCTCATTGCAGGAGGCGAGCCATGGCCACCGGCGGCAACGTCATCGGTCTCAAGGGAACCTCAGGCCACGGCAATGTGCTGACCGGCACACGGCACATGGTTGCAGCCGGACACTACGCCGCCGCGCACGCAGGCTTTCTCGTGCTCGAGGCCGGCGGCAATGCCGTGGATTCCGGGGTAGCCGCGGGGATCGCGCTCGGCGTCACCCAGTGCGACCTCGTCAACGTGGCCGGTGTGGCGCCGATTATGATCCGGCTGGCCAAGACCGGCGAGGTCGTCACCATCGACGGGCTCGGCGTGTGGCCGATGAAGGCCTCCTCGCAGTATTTCCGCGACCATCACAAGGGCGCCATCCCGGCGGGCCTCATGCGCGCGGTCGTGCCGGGGGCACCGTCGGGCTGGATCACCGCCCTCGAGCGCTACGGCACTATGAGCTTCGGCGATGTGGCCGCCGCATCCATCCGGCTCGCGCGCGAGGGCTTCGCCGCCGACCCACGCTTCTGCGACACCATGGTCACCAACGAGGCGAGTTTCCGCCGTTTTCCCGAGAATGCGCGAGTCATGCTGCCGGGCGGCAAGCCGCCGCAGCCGGGCGACATCTTTGTCCAGACCGATCTAGCGCGCTCGCTGCAATACATGGCCGACGAGGAGAAGAGAGCCTCCGGCAAAGGGCGTGCGGCAGGTCTGGCGGCAGCGCACGCAGCCTTCTACCAGGGCGACATCGCGCGCACGATCACGGCCTATCACACCAAGAACGGCGGCTGGCTCAGCATGGAGGATATGGGCGCCTTCCGCGCACGCGTGGAACCGCCGACCAAGGTCCGCTTCCAAAACATGGATGTTTTCACGTGCGGGCCCTGGTGCCAGGGGCCGGCACTGGCGATGATCCTCAAGATGCTGGCGCGCGACGACCTCCGCGCGCTCGGGCACAACACGCCGGCCTACATTCATCTGCTGACCGAGGCCGTGAAGCTCGCTTTCTCCGATCGCGAGGCATTCTTCGGCGACCCGCGCTTCATCGACGTGCCGCTGCCGACCCTGCTGTCGGACGCGTACGCAGCAGAACGCCGGCACCGGATCGACGCCGCGCGCTCTTGTCCCGAGATGCCGGCGCCGGGCGTCATCCCAGGCTATCCACGCTTCATCGCCGGAGCGCCGCTCGGTGATGTCCCGCCGATGTCGCCGGACACCTCTTATCTGGCCGCCGTCGACAAGCACGGCAATGCGTTCTCAGCCACGCCGAGCGATCCCTCCTACGATGCGGAGATGATCCCGGGCACCGGCATGTGTCCCTCGGGACGTGGGTCGCAGTCGTGGACTATCTCCGGCCATCCCTCCGAGGTGGCGCCGTTCAAGCGCCCGCGCCTGACACCGAACCCTGCCATTGCTATTCTCGGCGACGGCCAGGCCGTCATGCCATTTGGCACGCCGGGCGGCGACGTGCAGACGCAGTCCATGCTGCAGGTGCTTCTCAACGTCGGTCTCTTCGGCATGGACCTGCGCAGCGCCATTGAGGCGCCGCGCTTTGCCAGCTACTCCTTCCCGTCGAGTTTCGAGCCGCACGAGTACTATCCGAACCGGCTGGCCGTGGAGGGCCGAATCGAGGGCAAGACCGTGGACGGGCTGAAGGAACGCGGCCATGACATGCTCGTCTGGCCGGAGTGGACACGGCTGGCGGGTGCCGTGTGCTCCGTCATCCACGACGTGAAGCACGGCGTGCTGACAGCGGCAGGCGACCCGCGACGCGCCTCCTACGCCGTCGGCTGGTAGTTCAGGCGCGTTTCGCGTCACTGGAACTTAATCGGCTCGATCTTAGCGCGCGCAAAGGCCGGACGGGCCTGCACCCGCGCCCACCAGTCGCTGCGTGCGCGGAAACTGATCGAGCCTGATGCCGTGCTCCTCCAACTCACCGAACCGCACGGCGTAGGGCGACATGTTGATGTCCGCGAACGAGAAGGTGCGGCCCGCGAGCCAGGGGCCGGACGATAAGCTCGTCTCCATCCGATCCAGCATGTGCCGGAGGCTGTCGGCGGCGCGCCGCATTTCGGCCTCGGTGTAGGGCTCTCGCGCCACGCGGCGCCATTGCTCGCGCCGCTCGGGCATCGGCGTGGTGGACAGTTTGCCCGCGAGCTCTTCATCGCTCCACTTGGACGCAGTCGGACCCATCATGCGGTTCCAGTTCAGCTCCTGGAACGCCTTGATGACGACCGTGTCAGCGTTATAGGTCCACACCCGCATGGCCGCTCGTTCGTGCGGATCTGCCGGACGTAACGGCTTCTCCGGGAAGACGTCCTCCAGATACTCGTTGATGACCGTGCTCTCGATCACCACACGACCGCAGTGAACGAGGGCTGGCACAACGCCGTTCGGATTGATCTTCAGGTACTGCGGCGTGTTCTGTTCGTTCTTGAGCAGGCGCACGAAGACGCCGGCGTAGTCGAGCTCCTTTTCCTCCAGACAGAAGCGTACGCGGCGTGAGGCGCTCGACATCCAGGCGTGATAGAGGACGATATCGGCGCCTGGCACCGGATCGAAGACCGTGGGCATGGGGCTACTTCTTCTCGTCCAGCGATCGCGCCTCCGAGGGAAGCATGTGCGGTACGCCGTTGCGGATCGGATAGGCGAGGCCGGCGGCACGGCTGATCAGCTCCTGGGCCGCCTCATCGTATTCCAGGTTGCTCTTGGTCACGGGGCATACGAGGATCTCGAGCACGCGGGGATCGACGCGCTCGGTTCCAGGCTTGCGCTCCTCCGCGGTCATACGCCCTCCCTGTGCGGCTATTGCAGCGTGCTACCGGAGCTGCCGGCCCCGGCAGCGAGATCCATCTCCGCCAACGTGATGAGCGTCTCGGCACGTGCCCTCAGGTCTTGCGCCTCGAGCAGCGCCTGCTTCTCCGAGCAGCTGAAAGGGCTCGCAATCGAGAGTGAGTTGACGAGTTGCTCCACCGATGAGCGAGCAATCGCGCGCCAATCCGCTTCGAGCTTGTGCGTCTCCAGATATCGGCGCAGGACATCCATGAGCCGGTCCCGATCGACCAGATCCTCGCCGGCGCCACGCACGAAATCTTGAACAAATCGGCGATAGTCGACTGAGAACGCACGATACGGCGCAGACACTTGCGCCTCGTCCAGTAGCGCGAAGCGCACGATTCCGGTGATCGAAATAAGCAAGCGGCCATCGTCCAGCTCTTGGAACGCTGTGACGCGCCCGGCGCAGCCGACCGCGCACAGCGGCGCTGCGCGATCTGCCGGCGAGCCCGTCTCGCCGCCGTCACCGGTTGGCTGGATCATGCCGACGATGCGGTCACCGCGGATCACGTCATCGAGCATCGCAAGGTAACGCGGCTCGAAAATGTTGAGAGGCACAGAGGCACGCGGCAGCAGGATGCAGCCGTGCAGCGGAAACACGGGAATACGGCTGGGCAGATCATTCGGGCTTTGGTAGCGCCGGGCCGGCGGCACGTTTTTGCTCCGATGCAGTCTTCAGGAGAACAGCAGCGAGGACAGGCGGCGGCGGCCATCCAGGGTCGCCGGATCCTTCGGCCCCCAGGCCTCGAAAAGCTGCACGAGCTGCTTGCGCGCAGCTTGCTCGTTCCAGTTCCGATCACGCCTGAAAAACTCCAGAAGCTCGCTGACGGCGCCGTCCTTGTCTCCAGTGGCCGCCAGCGCCATGGCCAGATCGATGCGCGCCTGCTGATCGGATGGATTGGCCGCAACCTTGGCCCTGAGATCGCCGAGATTGCCGGCGCTCTCGCCGTGTTTGGCAAGGTCCAGCGCGGCGCGCACTCCGGCAAGCTGCGCGCTGTCCCGCTTGTCGGGCGGCACGATCGCCAGCGTCTGCTCGGCGCGGGCAATGTCCCCGGTCTTGAGATAGCACTTGGCCAGCCCTGCAAGGGCCGCCAGGTTCTCGCGGTCTTCCTGCAACACGGCAGCGTAAATCTCGGCTGCCGTCTGCACGTCGCCCAACTCCAGCGCCGTATCGGCCTCCTGGAGCGCGGTAGCGAGGTCAGCAGCCGCTTCGTCGCCGAGCAGGCGTTCGACGAAGGCGCGCACCTGGGACTCGGACTGGGCGCCCATGAAGCCGTCGAGTGGCCGCCCGTCCTTGAAGGCATAGACGGTCGGAATGGACTGGATGCGCAGCTGCTGGGCGATGGCAGGATGCTCGTCGATGTTGACCTTGACGAGCCGCACCTTGCCGTTGTGCGACCGCACCACCTTTTCTAGAATCGGCGTCAACTGCTTGCACGGGCCGCACCAAGGGGCCCAGAAGTCGACGAGGACTGGCACCTTGCGCGAGGCTTCCAGCACATCTTTGGCGAAGCCTGCAACGCCCGAGTCCTTGATAACGTCGCCTGCAGCGCTTGCGGCCGCCGGCTTGCTCATTCCAAGATCCATTATTCTTCTCCATGCCCCGATGGGCTCGCGTCCCGGCCCGGCGCTCGCACCGGCCGAGGTCATTCCATCCGAGGCCGCCATGATCGACAGCACCCGGTTCATATATAGCGTTTAACCCCGCCTGTGCGACGGGAACAATACGAGCATGTGGGCAGCTCCGGCTGGTCTGCCAAGCTAGAGCGCGATCGTCTCGTATGGAAGCACTACAGCTTCCATACGGATCGTAAATCGCACGACAAAACAGAGGTGAGAGGCTTTCCGGTGATTCTAAGAAAGCTGGAAAAACTCGAGCTCACCAGGTAGCACCCGGGTGAGCGCGAGCCAGAACCTGCATTTCAGCCAGCATTTTGCCTAACTGCTCACCATGACGGCCGGCACGGCCACCAGTCTGCATGTAGCGGCTGGCGGGCCAGTCGAGCGTTGCCTCACCCAAGATGCGCGTCACCGTCGCTTCCCAGGGCGCCTTCATGCTGGCGCGATCCACCGCCACGCCCGAGGCGGCAAGCTCCGTCTCGCCGGCATCCATCTCGAATAGCTCGCCCGTGTAGCCCCATAGATCATCGAGCGCCTGTGCCGCGCGACGGCGGCTCTCCGCCGTGCCATCGCCGAGCCGGATGACCCATTCGGACGCATGGCGCAGATGATAGGCCAGCTCCTTCATCGCCTTGGCCGCGATACCGGCGAGCCGCGCATCGGCCGATGATGCCAGTGCGCCGTAGTACGGGTGCATGAAGGCTGCGTAGAGAAAGTGGCGCACCATGGTGGCCGCAAAGTCCCCGTTTGGCTGCTCGACCAGCAGCAGATTGCGGAACTCCTGCGCGTCGCGGAAGTAGGCGAGCTTGTCTTCATCGCGGCCCTTACCTTCAACCTCGCCGGCATACTCGTAAAACAACCGAGCCTGCCCGATGAGATCGAGCGCCAGGTTCGACAGGGCGATGTCCTCCTCGAGCATCGGTGCCCGGCCGGACCACTCCGACAGGCGGTGACCGAGGACGAGCGCGTCGTCCGCCAGACCGAGCACATAGGAGAACAGCGGGCTGTCATTGGCGGCCGGCATCAGCGAGTTCCCTCGCCACGCGCCGCGCTTCCGGAGATCGCGGAGGATTGACCGCCGACACGAGGACGAAGCTGATGATCATCAGCAGGAACCAGGAGCCGAGCTTGCCCAAGGTCACGGGCGACCACGCTTTGAGCTGATGGGGATACAGCCAAACGGTGGAAAAGGAGCCGATGTTCTCGGCGATCCATATGAAGAGTGAGACGAGGAAGAAGCCGAGCAGGAGGGGCATGCGCCGCGGCACCCGATCCACGGTGAACTGGATAACCGTGCGGCCATAGATGACTGCCGCCAGGACAAAGATCGGGTAACGCAGATCGATTACGTAATGGTGAGTGAAGAAATTCACGTAGATGAGCAGCGCCAAAACCCAAGTCCAGCGCACGTCCGGATAGTTGGAAAAACGAAAGTCGAACAGACGCCAGCAGCGGGCGATGTAGCTGCCGACGGCGGAGTAGAGAAAACCTGAAAACAGTGGCACGCCGGCGATGCGGATGACGTTCGCTTCTGGATAAACCCAGGAGCCCTTGGCCGTCTTGAACAGCTCCATCACTGTGGCCACGATGTGAAAGATGAGAATGACCTTGGCCTCGTCGAGGCGCTCGAATTTGAAGGCCAGCAAAGCCACCTGCGTAAGGATGGCAACGAGCAGGAGGAAATCGTAACGGGCAATGGGCATCCAGCCCGGATAGCTGAGCTTGGTCAGCAGAATGAAGCCGAGCAGGACACCGGCGAACAGGCAGGCCCAGGCCTGGAGTACGCCGAAAATCAGCAATTCGTGCCACAGTCGGCCCAACGGTAGCGGCAACAGCCATCGCTTGGACAGGCGTTTGAGCCATGCCAGCCAGCGATCGCGCCGGCGGATGTACCCTACACCTACTTGCCGCTGCATGATTCCTTGCCCGCACTCTGATTGGTGAGCAAGGGTACGCCGCGACAGAGGCCGCAAATTTGGCGATCGGCGGCGGCACTACATATGCCCCACGTCGTCGGGCACTTTGTAGAAGGTCGGATGGCGATAGATCTTCGAGCCCGTAGGCTCGAACATCTCGTCCTTATCGGCAGGATCGGAGGCTGTGACAGCCGAGGAGGGCACCACCCAGATGGAGACACTGTCGCCGCGTCGCGTGTAGACGTCGCGCGCTGCCTGCAGCGCCATGGCAGCGTCTGCCGCATGCACGCTGCCGCAATGCTTGTGCGGCTGGCCCGAGTGAGGGCGGATGAACACTTCCCAGAGCGGCATCAAAGGCTCGGACACGCGAACGACCTCCGTTGTGCTGAGCGATTCACGCGCACCGCTGGCTCATCCAGAGCCTGACATTGCGCAGGCTCTCCCAGCCGAAGGCGTGATCGCTCGGGCCGTGCTTGGTCAGATGTTCGAGGCGCGCTAGGGCGTCCACAGTCGTCGGCAATTGTCCGGCCGCAATCCACCACATCACGAAGTGCGGCGCCTGCATCGGCTCGAACCAGCTGCCTTTCTTCGCGTAGATCCGTTTGTGCACGGTGTTCCAGACGAAGTGCTCAAGGTGCTCGGGCGCCTCCCACACGCTCATGTTGATGAGGAAGGTCGGATCCTTCGTGACCAAGATGTTGGTGGCATTGTTGCTGTCGTCCTTGAGCCGCCACACGAAACCCGGGCTCCGCTCGGCCAGGGCGTTGACGGCATCGAGCGCACCCATGAACTCGGCCATGCGCGGATCATCGGTGGGAAAGCGGATGTGACCGACGTTGAGTTGGGCGAGATGCGTGCCGACGGGCTGTGTGATCATCGCCTCTACTCCGCTGCAACCTTCGTTGCCGCCACGCGCTTGGCCGCATGTGCCATGGCGGCCTCCCGCACCCAGGCGCCGTCTTCCTCGACCTGACGGCGCACCTTCATGCGCTGACGGTTGCAGGGGCCATCGCCGGCCAGAACGCGCTTGAACTCCGCCCAGTCGATCTCGCCGATGTTCCAGTGCCCCGTTGCCTCATCAAACGTCAGCTCTGGATCGGGAAACGTCAGGCCCAAATAGCGGCCCTGCACCACGGTAGCGTCAACGAATTTCTGCCGCAGCTCGTCATTGGAGAAGCGCTTGATCTTCCATCTCATGGTGTCAGCGCTGTGCAAGCTCTCCTTGTCGGAAGGCCCGAACATCATCAGGCTCGGCCACCACCAGCGATTGAGCGCATCCTGTGCCATGGCCTTCTGCGCCTCGCTGCCGCGGCACAGCGTCAGCATGATCTCGTAGCCTTGGCGCTGGTGGAAGCTTTCCTCCTTGCAGATGCGAAGCATGGCCCTTGCGTAAGGCCCGAAGCTGCAGCGGCAGAGCGGGATCTGGTTCATGATGGCGGCGCCGTCGACCAGCCAGCCGATGGCACCGATGTCTGCCCAAGACAGCGTTGGGTAATTGAAGATCGAGGAATACTTGGCTTTGCCGGACAGGAGCTGCTGATAGAGCTCCTCGCGCGACACGCCGAGCGTCTCGGCCGCAGCATACAGGTAGAGGCCATGACCGGCCTCATCCTGCACCTTGGCGAGTAGCGCCGCCTTGCGCCTCAAGGACGGAGCGCGGGTGATCCAGTTGCCCTCGGGTTGCATGCCGATGATTTCGGAATGCGCGTGCTGTGAGATCTGCCGCACCAGCGTCCGGCGATAACTCTCCGGCATCCAGTCGTTGGGCTCGATCTTTTCCTCGCGATCGACCTTGGCCTGGAAGCGCGCGAGCCTGGCAGCGTCCTCAGGTGGATCGGCCTGGCCTGCGTCCTTGCTGTTGAGCGCCTGCGTATACATGGCGTCCTCTTGATCGGCAGGTCATTACGGGCCGCATCAGAAGTCGGAAACGATACCGCCCTTCTCCCAGTCGCCATAGCGTGTGGGCTCAGGTCCGTTACAACCGCCGTGCTCTGCCGGTTTCTTCTCCGCGGCAGCGTCTCGCTCGCGCCGACGCTGCTCGGCTTCCTGCAGAGCGCGTTGCGCCGCCGGGGTCACGGACGGCTGCGGCCGCTGAACATTACTAGTCTGATCCTGCTCGGTTTTTGTGGTCACTCGCAGCCCCTGGCTGGCGTGCAACGACGAGTTCATACCATATTCCTGCTTCAAATGGTCAGGGTGCACAGCCCTGCCCTTGGTATGGAGCCGTAAACGCAAGGCTCCGGGAGCGATCTGATGCCCATGAACTATGTCAAGACCGCCATGCTTCTCGCCTTCCTGACGGCGATCTTTGTCGCCATGGGGGCACTGATCGGGGGCGAGGCTGGCATGCTGATCGCCTTTCTCGTCGCGCTCGCCATGAATCTGTTCAGCTTCTGGAAGTCGGACACCATGGTGTTACGCATGCACGGGGCGGAGGAGGTGGATGAGCGGTCCGCACCCGAATACTTCGGGCTGGTGCGTGAGCTGGCACAGCGGGCAGAGTTGCCGATGCCGCGCGTCTACGTCATGCACAACCCGCAACCGAACGCCTTCGCCACCGGGCGCAACCCAGCCAACTCTGCGGTGTGTGCCTCCACCGGCCTGCTGGAGATGCTGAGTCGCGAGGAGGTTGCGGGCGTGATGGCACACGAGCTGGCGCACATCAAGAACCGCGACACGCTGACCATGACGGTAGCGGCCACGATCGGCGGCGCCATCTCGATGCTGGCGCAGTACCTCCAGTTCAGCACCCTGTTCGGAGGCAATCGCGAGGGCGGCAGCCGGATCGGCGCCTTCGCCGCCATGCTGCTTGCGCCGATCGCGGCCATGCTGGTGCAGATGGCGATCAGCCGCTCGCGCGAGTATCAGGCGGACCATATGGGCGCGCTGATCTGTGGGCAGCCCATGTGGCTGGCCTCGGCCCTTCAAAAGATCCAGGGCTACGCGCACCAGATCCCGAACGACACAGCTGAGGCAGCGCCGGCGACCGCGCATTTGTTTATTATCAACCCGTTGTCCGGCATCGGCATGGACAACCTGTTCTCGACCCACCCCAACACCGAGAACCGCATCGCCGAGCTGGAGAAGCTGGCTGGGGAATTGGGAGCCAGCACAGACCCTTCCTCGGACAGCTTCCTTGGATCGCGCCAGCCGTGGGATCAGCCGCAGTCGTCCGGCACGCGCGGGCCTTGGGGCTGAGGTTTGCCCCGCGAGCCGCCACGTAGAGACCAACCGAAGCGAAAGCGCCCAATCGAGCGGACAGGCGACGTTCCAAATCCGCGCGCAGCACCAGCGCATTTGTCCGGGCTTCCAGCGCGCCGATTTGCAGTCGCGCTGATCGAGAGCGTGGTCGGCAAGGGCACGACACTCGATGAAGCCCTGAACGATACTGATCCCGCCCACTTGGAGCCGCGTGACAGGGCTTTTGCAAGGCTATTGGCCACGACGGTATTGCGCCGGTTCGGCACGCTCGACGCTGTTCTCGGCAAATTTCTGGAAAAACCGTTGCCGACGGACGCACAGCGCGCACGCTTAATCCTACACGTAGCCTCCGCCCAACTTCTGCTGCTCGGCACGCCGCCGCACGCGGCCATCAATCTCGCTGTCGAGCATTGCCGGCGCGATCGGTTGGCGCGGCGCTTCGACAAGCTCGCCAACGCCGTGCTGCGGCGCGTGGCCAGCAAGGGTCCAGCAATACTCGCAGAGCTCGACACCCCACGCACCGACATTCCCGAGTGGCTGTGGCAACGGTGGAGCGCAACCTATGGCGAGGCCACGACGCGACGCATCGCCGAGGCGAGCCTGCGCGAGGCGGCGCTCGACATCTCCGTCAAAGACGATGCCATGGGATGGGCAGAAAAGCTGGGCGGCCATCTATTGCCGACTGGGAGCATCCGACTTGCGCATGCCGGCCGCATCGAGGAGTTGCCCGGTTACGCGGACGGAGGTTGGTGGGTGCAGGATGCGGCGGCGGCACTACCGGCGCGGCTGCTGGGCAAGGTCGAAGGCTTGGCGATTGCCGACCTGTGCGCGGCACCTGGCGGCAAGACGGCGCAGCTCGCAGCGGCGAGGGCCCACGTTACCGCGGTGGATTCATCGAGCCATCGGTTGACCGTCCTGCAAGAGAACTTGGCACGGCTGAGCCTCGGCGACAGTGTGAGCATCGTGCAGGCCGATCTCGAAACCTGGACGTCGCGCCGGCCAGTTCGATGCAGTGCTGTTGGATGCCCCTTGCACGGCGACAGGCACGCTGCGCCGCCATCCGGACATCCTGCACCTCAAGCGCACCGAAGACGTAACCCGGCTTGCGGCGCTGCAGCGACGCTTGCTCGCACGCGCGGTGGATGTGCTCAAGCCGGGCGGAACGCTGGTCTATTGCACCTGCTCGCTGGAACCCGAAGAATGCGAGCAACAAATCGAGCCGCTGCTTGCGACGAAGCAAGACCTGATGCGCGAGCCGGTTCGCGCCGTGGAGATCGGCGGATTGGACGCCTGCATATCCTCGGCAGGAGACCTGCGGACGCTGCCCTTCCACCTGGCACTGGAGCCACCGCAGATCGCGGGTATGGATGGCTTTTATGCCGCACGGCTACGGCGATTGTCGTGAGGCGTGGCGTTGCCCCCAACTGAACGCTCTGTCCAGCTTGAGACCGTCGCGCCCGAAGGCTATCGAGACGCCATGAATGGAGTGGTGCATCAGCTTGCGCAGTCGCTCTGGCCGGGGCGAGCGGCATCTGCGGGCGCGGCGGTTGGTCCCAGGGCGGCCGAGCGCGCGGAGCTTGCGGCACTGGCGGCACGGCGCGCTGGCCGTGCTGCCGCCGCACGCGCCTTGCGCTCGCCGGCGCTCAGATGGTGGCTGACCCCGGCCTACGCCGACGAACTGCTGATCGTGCCGCAAGACCTGCGCACCTTGGACCCGAGTTTTCTGTCCGAGATCGCCGCCGATCAGTTTGGTCTGGCCGGCACTTTGGTCAGCCTCGGCGGGTTCTCGCCATTCGCGCTCCCACCACCGCATGGGGCCTGGGCGCGTGAATTGCACGGCTTTGGCTGGTTGCGCCATCTGCGCGCGGCCAACCACGATGATGCCCAGGTGGCCGCGCGCGCATTCGCGACGAGCTGGCTCATGCTGGAGCGCCGGCATGCCGACATCGCCTTCGAGCCGACGGTTGTCGCCCGCCGCATCATCTCCTGGATCAGCCATGCCGACCTGCTGCTGGAGGGCAGCGACCAGAAGGATTACCTCGCCATGGCCGGGAGCCTTGGCGTCGACATCCAGCTCCTGGCCGCGACCTGGCGCAACGCCCATGACGGCTATCCCCGTCTTCTCACGCTGGCAGCACAGGTGTTGGCCGGGCTCTGCGTGGCCCGACTGGAACGCCGGTTGGCACGGGCACAAACGCTTCTAGTCGCAGAGATCGAGCGCCAGATCCTGGCTGACGGCGGGCACGTCACGCGCAATCCCGGCGTGCTGGTGGACATTCTGCTCGATTTCCTGCCGCTACGGCAATGCTACGCCGCGCGCGAGGCGACGCCACCGCCCGAATTCCAGGCTGCTATCAGCCGGATGATCGCGTTCGTCAAATCCATGCGCCTGGGCGACGGCACCCTGGCGCGCTTCAATGGCGTGAGCTGCACCGAGGCCGACGCTCTCGCGACAGCATTGAGCTACGAGGAGACCGACAACCCTCCGCTCGCAGCCATGCCCGAACTCGGGCTATTATCGTCTCGCGTGCGGCAAGACCGTAGTAATCGTCGACGTGGGCACGCCGCCGCCGTTGGAGCTTGCTGGAGATGCGCACGCGGGCTGCCTGTCGTTCGAGATGAGCGACGGGGCGCGTGCTGTGCTCATCAACGGCGGCGCACCGAGCATTGCGCACGAAATTCAACGCTCGCTCGCACGCGCTACTGCCAGCCACAATACACTCTGCCTGAACACCACCTCGTCCTCGCGCCTGGTGCGCGCCGGCGCTCTCGAGCGCGCACTAGGGGCCGCTCCACTCCGATTGCCCAACGATGTCGATACATATGTCGGTGATGATCCTGGCAGCATGACCATCGAGGCGACACACGACGGCTACTTCGAGCAATATCGGCTGCTGCACACTCGCCGGCTGTCGCTAAGTCGCGATGGCCGCCGGCTCGCCGGCATCGACGGTCTGGCGCCGGCGCGCGGCGTCTTGCGCATGCGACGCGATCTGCCGTTCGCAATCCATTTTCATGTGCCGTCGGACGCCGTCTGCCGCTACGGCCCGACACCCGATACGGCCGAAGTACAGGTAGCGATCGGAGCGGTGTGGCGCTTCACGGCGGCCGGCGCCCGCCTTTCAATCGAGGAGAGCACGGATTTTGCGCACCTCTCAGGCCCCCAACGATCGATGCAGATCGTCCTACGTGGAGCCTGTCCGGGCGAGACGATCGTCACCTGGAGCTTCGAGCGGATGACCATAGCCGCCCCAGTCGCAGCCGGCACGGAGCCCGGTGCGATCGAAACGTGATCCGGTAGGTTGCGCTCGGCGCATTGTCCGATTTCGCGGTCCGGCAATGTATGCTAACCGGCCGGCAGATGGAGAGGCCTGCTTGCCAGGAGACGATGCCATGGTCACATCCGCACCGAAGATCCGGCGCGCGCTGATCTCCGTTTCCGACAAAACGGGCGTCGTCGAGCTGGCGCGCAAATTGGCCGACAGTGGCGTCGAGCTGCTATCGACGGGCGGCACGGCCAAGGCTCTGACAGATGCCGGCGTGCACGTGAAGGACGTGTCCGCGCATACGGGTTTTCCCGAGATGATGGACGGACGCCTCAAAACGCTGCACCCCAAGGTGCACGGCGGTCTGCTGGCAGTGCGCGGCAATACCGGAGCACGAGCGCGCGGCACGTGAGCACGGTATTGCACCGATCGACCTGCTGGTGGTCAACCTCTACCCCTTCGAGGCCACGGTAGCGAAAGGCGCCGCGTTCGACGACTGCGTCGAGAATATCGACATCGGCGGCCCGGCCATGATCCGCGCGGCAGCCAAGAACCATGCCGCCGTAACGGTGGTAGTCGAGCCCGGCGACTACGCGACTCTGCTGGAAGACATGACAGCGAACGGCGGAGCGACGTCGGATGCTTTGCGGCGGCGGCTCGCGGCGACGGCGTTCACCCGTACGGCTGCCTACGATGCCACCATCGGCACGTGGCTAGCGGCACAGGCCGAAGATGCAACGCCCCTCTATCGGGCTTTCGGCGGACGGCTGGCACAAGCGCTGCGCTACGGCGAGAACCCGCATCAGCAGGCGGCGCTTCTATGTGGGTGGCGAACGGCGCTATGGCGTGGCGACCGCGACCCAGCACCAGGGCAAGGAGCTGTCCTACAACAACTTGAACGATACGGACGCAGCTCTTGAGCTGGTGGCCGAGTTCAATGCCGGTGCATCCGCTGCCGTCGCCATTATCAAGCATGCCAATCCATGTGGCGTCGCAACAGGGGCGAGCCTGGTGGAGGCGTATCGCAAAGCGCTGAAATGCGATCCCGTCAGCGCTTTCGGTGGCATCGTTGCGCTCAATCGACCGATTGACACTGCGGCCGCAGAAGAGATTACCAAGATCTTCACCGAGGTCGTGATTGCGCCATCGGCGACAGATGAGGCCAAGGCAATATTCGCCGCCAAGAAGAACCTGCGGCTGCTCACGACCGGCGGCCTGCCGGATCCGCGCGCACGGGGGCTCGCGTTCCGCTCCGTAGCCGGCGGTGTGCTGGTGCAATCGCGCGACAACGCCGTCATCGACGATATGCAGCTCGAGGTCGTAACGAAACGGCAGCCGACCACACAGGAGCTAGCCGACCTCAAATTCGCCTTCCGTGTCGCCAAGCACGTGAAATCGAATGCCATCGTCTATGCCAAGGACGGCGCCACGGTTGGCATCGGCGCGGGACAGATGAGCCGCGTCAACTCCGCGCGCATCGCCGCCTGGAAATCGACCGAGGCAGCAAAGGCAGCCGGAGGGGCCGAGCCGCTCGCCAAAGGCTCAGTGGTGGCATCAGACGCATTCTTCCCATTTGCCGACGGCCTGCTCGCGGCGGCTGAGGCGGGCGCGACAGCAGTCATCCAACCGGGCGGCTCCATGCGCGACGAGGAGGTCATCAAGGCCGCCGACGAGCGCGGACTAGCCATGGTCCTCACCGGCATGCGCCACTTCCGGCACTGATGCACGCAAGCACTCCAGCCGTAACGCTGCGCCCCGCGACACCCGCCGACCGCTTCATGCTGCGGCGCTGGCTGGCCGACCCGGAGATCGAAGCTTGGTGGGGCAGCCGGGCGAGCGCGGAGGCGGCGATTGCGCTCGCCATGGAGAGTCCGTCCGCGCTTTGCCGCATTATCGAGGACGCGGGTCAGCCCGTCGGCTACGCGCACGCCGTGGATGCAGGTTTGTGGGGCGAAGCGCGGCCCGATGTGATCCCGGCGGGTTGCTGGGATCTGGATATCTTCATCGGCGCAGCAAGTCATCGCGGCCGGGGTATCGCCCAGCGGACTATCGAGCTGCTCGCCTGCGAAGTCTTCACCACGACCTTGGCCGTCGCCTGCTGCATCATCACCTCGGTGAAGAACGAGCCGGCGGTGCGCGCCTACGAACGAGCCGGCTTTCGCTGGGGGAGCGTGTGGAGCGACCCTACACACGGGCCATGCTGGGTGCTTCTGAAGGATCGGCCGAGCTGAGACCTACCGGGCGCGCACAGGCAGCATCAGGAGCATGCCCGTGAGCAGGAAGCCAGCGATCACCGTCATGCCCAGCCGCTGATCGCCGGTCAGCGCCGTGACCGTGGCGATGAGGAAGGGCGCCGCGAATGCCGTTACCTTGCCGGAGAAGGCAAACAAGCCGAAGAACTGCGTCATCTTCTCCGGCGGAGCCAGCCGCGCCAACAGCGAGCGGCTGGCCGCCTGCACCGGCGCCGCCACAACGCCGATCAGCATGGCGAAGGCCAGATAGACGAGTTCACCCGTGGAGGAGAACGGGCTCGAGCCCGGCGCCTTGGCCGCAACATCGACGTTGAACAACACGTGCGTCTTCGTCACGGACAGGATGCCGACAGCACCGGCCAGCAGGATGAGCAGCGCCAGAATGATGACGCGGCGTGCCCCCCAACGGTCATCCAGAAAACCGCCGATGACGGCGCCGATGGCGCCCGTCAGCGTCAGGATGATGCCGAACAAGCCAAGCTCGAACGCCTGCCATCCGAATACGCTGGCACCATAGATGCCGCCGAAAGTGAAGATGGCCGACAGTCCGTCGACATAGATCGCACGCGCGATGAGGAAGAGCAGCATGTCGCGATGACTGGGCAGTTCCCGCAGCGTCGCCCACAGCTCGGCAAACGCCGATGGCCGGGCAGCGCTCGCCGCCGGCGCCGGGCGCGCGTCCGGCACGAACAGGAAGAACGGCAGCATGAAGACGAGATACCAGGCCGCCGAGAACGGCCCGACCAGCCGGTCGCCCTCGCGTGCAGCGATGTCAAGACTGAGCACCGGTTCGAGGCCGAGCAGCGTCTTGCCGGTAGCCGGGTTGGTGACAACAAGGCCCGCCATCAACGCGAGGCTGACGAGCCCGCCGGCATAGCCCACACCCCAGCCGATACCCGAGAGGCGGCCGATGCGGCTCGGCGGCACCAGCGTCGGCATGATGGAGTTGGTGAACACGGTGGTGAACTCAGCCGCAATAGTAGCGACGACGAAGGCGAGCACGATCAACCAAAGCGTCGGCCCTGTGGTGCCGGGCGCTGCGAACCACAGCACGGTCATGCCGCCGGCGAGAAAGAGCGAGAACAGCGCGATCCACGGCTTGCGCCGGCCGCGGCCATCCGCGAGCGCCCCGAGCAGGGGACTGCCGATGGCAATCAGGATGCCGGCGCCAGCTGCCGCGTAACCCCAAATAGCCTGTCCGCGTGCGGCATCTCCAACCACTGCGTTGGCAAAATAAGGGGCGAACAGAAAGGTCAGAATGAGCGTGTAATAGGGTTGCGCGGCCCAATCGAACAGCACCCAGCCCGTAAGTGCCGCCGAAGAGGCGGCGGGCCGCTCCGGCGCATCGGTTGTTGCAATGGTCGCCACACTCGTCCCCCTGAACTCCGACGGCTGGAGCCACGGTATGCTATACCACGCACGACTCCGTTCATCCCTGCGTGCGCGCGATATCAGCCAATCGTGTGGCGGCGACCGTGAGGCGCGACACTGTGAGCTCAGGTGCTGCCATGATGGCGCGGACATCCTGCTCCGTGGCAAGAATGCGGTCGCGCTGGCGTGACACCCAGGCTTCGAGGTCTGTTCCCTCACTGCTGGCTGCGGCAAGCGCCGCCAGCGTCATGCTGCGCCGGGCATCGGCCAGGGCGCCCTCGGCACCGGCAATCGCCAGGCGGTCGTAGTCGTCGGCGACCCTGATCTGTGCCGTGCGGGCCAGCAAATCGTCGAGCGAAAAAAGATCGCCGATGGCGAGGAACACGCTCGCAGCGTCGGTGACAGAACGGCCAGAAACGCGAGCGATGTCGACGATCGCCGGTGCGTCTCTCAGCACCACCAAAAGCGCAACATCGCGGGCAATGTCATCTGGGATGGATGTGGCAGCGAATTCCGCCTCCAGTGCCTCGCGGCGCCGAACTGCACCTGGAGTGGCCGCTTCGGCAAACCGTCGCTTCAGTCCCTCGAAACCTGCTTTGTGCTTTGCTATCGCATCAGTCAGGCTGCCGGCCGATATGTTATGGCACAAGAACCAGGCGACGTTGCGGTTGAGAATCTGCTGAATGCGACTGTAGAGTTCGAGTTGAACGACGCCCGGGATGTTGCCGTCCAAAGCATCGATCCGTCGCCAGACATCGGCGAGTGAGAACACGGCGCGCGTCGCCATGAACGCGTGCGCGACCTCGCTGACAGGCCGTGCGGCTTCTTCCGCCAACCGCAGCGCAGTGGCCGGACCGCAGCGGTTGACGATGCCGTTGGTGAGCGTGGTGGCAATGATCTCGCGCCGCAGCCGATGCCTGCCGATGTCGGGCGCATAGGGCGCACGCAGTGTCGTGGGGAAATAGTCGTACAACAACTCTTCCATGAACGGCTCATCGGGCACCTTGCTCGCGAGCAGGTCATGCAGTAGCGCAATCTTGGCAAAGCTGAGCAGCACGGCGAGCTCGGGACGTACTAGCCCCGTTGCGGCCCGTGTCCGCTGCATGAGCTCGGTCTCCGAGGGCAGTGCCTCGAGTGTGCGGTCCAGCAGCCCGCGTTCCTCCAGATGGTGCATGAGCCGGCCATGGAAGCCGAGATCGGCGGCGCTGCGGCGCTCGGCGATGCTGAGCGCCAACGATTGCTGATAGTTGTTGCGAAGGACGGCGGCCGCCACGTCGTCCGTCATGCGGCCGAGCAGCACCTTGCGACTGGCCTCGTCGAGCTGACCTGCTTTCACCGCAGGACCGAGCGCGATCTTGATGTTCACCTCCTGGTCGGACGTGTTCACGCCGGCCGAGTTGTCGATGAAGTCGGTGTTGATGCGGCCGCCGCGCCCGGCGAACTCGATGCGTGCCCGTTGTGTTACGCCGAGATTGGCGCCCTCGCCGATGACCCGCGCCTGCACCTGGGCAGCAGTTACCCGAAGCGGGTCGTTAGTGCGATCACCCACATCGAGGTCGGTCTCTGCCGAGGCGCGCACATAGGTGCCGATGCCGCCGAACCAGAGCAGATCCGCCTTGGCCTGCAGTAGAGCACGGATCAGCTCCGACGGGGTCACTGCTTCGGCCTCAACAGTAATCAAGGTACGCATTTGCTGCGATAGAGGAATGGACTTGGCCGCGCGCGAAAATACGCCGCCGCCTTTGGATATTTTGCCCTTGTCGTAGTCCTGCCAGCTCGAACGCGGCAGTTTGAATAGGCGTTTGCGCTCAGCAAGCCCGATCGCCGGGTCAGGATCCGGATCGATGAAGATGTCGCGATGATCGAAGGCAGCAAGGAGCCTGATGGCCGGCGACAGCAGCATGCCGTTACCGAATACGTCGCCCGACATGTCGCCGACACCGATCACGGTGAAAGGTTCTTTCTGGATATCGATATCCAGCTCGCGGAAGTGACGCTTGACGCATTCCCAGGCCCCGCGCGCGGTGATCGCCATACCCTTGTGGTCGTAACCGGCAGAACCACCGGAGGCGAAGGCATCGCCGAGCCAGAAGCCGTGCCGCAGGGCGATGCTGTTGGCGGTGTCGGAGAAGGTGGCCGTCCCCTTGTCGGCGGCAACCACAAGATACGGGTCGTCTGGATCATGGCGCACGACACGCGGCGGCGGCACGATGGCGCCGTCCTTGATGTTGTCCGTGATGTCGAGCAGGGCAGAGACGAAAATACTGTAGGCGGCAACTCCCTCCTTCTGCATCTCCTCACGCGTGGCGTTGCGCGCGATCTGCTTGGGATAGAAACCGCCTTTGGCGCCGGCAGGCACGATCACAGCGTTCTTGACCTGCTGTGCCTTGGCGAGCCCCAGCACCTCGGTGCGGAAATCTTGCGCCCGGTCGGACCAGCGGATGCCACCGCGCGCAATGGGCGCAAAGCGCAGATGCACACCCTCGACGCGCGGGCCGTAGACCCAGATCTCGCGATACGACCGCGGATGGGGCGCCATATCGAGATCCTTGCCCGACAGTTTGAAGGAAATGGTCTGCGGCGGTTCACCACCGGCGCCGCGCTGATAGAAATTCGTGCGCACTGTGGCGCCGACCAGCGACAGGAGCTGTCGCAGAATGCGGTCCTCGTCCAGGCTCGGCACGTTGGCGAGCGCGCCCTCGATACGCGCCCGGATCGGTTCCTCCACGGCCTTGCGGGCGCCGTTGCAGAACGGACTGTCGGGATTGAAGCGCACATGGAACAGCTCGAGCAGATCGCGTGCCACGCCGGCATGCCGGTTCAGCGTGTCGGCGATATACCTGAGTCCGAAGGGCGAGCCGAGCTGGCGCAGAAACGCCGCGTAGGCACGCAGCGTCGCCACCTCACGCCAAGCGGCACCGGCCGTGATCACCAGGCGGTTGAACCCGTCGTTCTCGGCTTCGCCGCGGAACACCGCCAGAAAGCAGTCCTCGATGCGAGGATACGCGCTGCGCTCCAGCGGGCTGCCGTCGGCACTCTCCAGCACCATGTCGTGCAGCACTACCTCGCGCTTGCCGCTTTCGTAGTACGGGACAATACGGTAGGAGCGCTCATCGATGACCGAGAAACCCAGGTTCTCGAGCACGGGAACGCGCTCCGAGAGCCGCATCGGCGTATCGAAGCGATAGATGGCGGCGCGCAGGCACGTCTCGGGCGCGTCGATCTCGCGATAGAGGTCAATGGCCATCGGCCGATCGGACCCCAGCCGTTCGATGCGGCCGATATCCTCCAGCGCACGCGCCGGCGGAAACGTCTCGATATAACCGGCGGAAAACGCCCGGCCGTACTTGGCGATCACGGCCTGCGCATCATCACCATTGACCGCCAGCAGCTCCGCGAGCTGATCCGACCAGGTACGCACGATGCCGGCGATGCCGCGCTCGAGTGCATTAACATCAACGCTCGGCGTCAGCCCCTCGCGGCGTCCGATGATGAACTGGACACGCACCAGCGGGCCGTCCGTGAAATACGGAAAGAACGCAGTGACATGGCCTTTGTAAGCTTCGGACAGGTAGTTGCCGATGCGCTCGCGCACGCTGCTGCTGTAGCCGTCGCGCGGGACGAACAGCAGCACCGAGATGAAGCGGTCGAAGCGATCGACGCGGGCAAACACGCGCACGCGCGGCCTCAACTCCAAATCGAGGATGCCGGCTGTCCAGCGGCTCAAGTCGTCCGGCGTGATCTGGAACAGCTCATCGCGCGGGAAGGTCTCGAGCACATTGATGAGCGCTTTGCCGGCGTGGCTCTCCGGCGGATGACCCGACGACTGCAACACGCTTTCCACCTTGTGCCGCAAGATGGGAATCCGGCGCGGCGACTGGGTGTAAGCCGAGGACGTGAAGAGGCCAATGATGCGCAGCTCACCGGCCGGACGCCTGTCGGCGCCGTAGAGCTTGACGCCGATGTAGTCCATGTGCACGCGACGGTGGATACAACTCACGACATTCGACTTGGTGATAATGAGCGAGGCCGGCTCGAAAAAGAAACGCCGCACCTCGGGCGTCATGGCTACGAGTTCGGTGCCTCGGCGCAGCACCTGCATGGTTGGATCGCGCAGCAGGCCAAAGCCTGCGCCCTCGACAGCTATCAACTCGCCCTGATGAACGTCGCCCTGCAGCAGAAAGTCGCGGGTGCCGAGGAGAGTAAAATTCCCAGCCACAAGCCAGTTCAGGAACGCGATCAACTCGGCGTTCAGGTCTGCCGGAATGTCGGGCGGATTGGCCTCCAGGTCGCGGGTCGCCTTGCGCACTCGCTCGAGCATGGGCACCCAGTCCGCGACGGCGATGCGCAGGCCGTCGAGAATCTGGGACAAGGCGGCAACGAGCTCCCGTGCCGCCGTCTCTGAAAGCGGATCGACGTGCACGGAGATGTAGCTTTCCTGAGTGCCGTCACCCCAGGCTCGGTCACCGGCGGCGGTAATAGCTTGGAGCGCGCCAGTCGCGGATCGCCGCGTCTTGAAGATCGGATGCAGGACCAGCCTGGTCCTGATGCCGCGCGCTTGGATCTCGCCCATGATGCTATCGACCAGGAACGGCATGTCGTCGTTCAGGATCTCGATGAGCGTGGCAGGCGTCCGCGCATTGCCCTGGCCGAGCAGGCTAGCGCGCGTGCGGACCTTGTACTGGCCCTTGGGTTTGTCCGCGATGAAGGACACGGCCACGTCAGCGTGATCGGCCAGACTTTCGGTTGAGAACTCGGCGAGATCAGTGCCATCTGAGGAGGCGAGCAGGAGTCGGGTGAAAAGCTCCTGCCCATCGATGCCGCCGGGCTGGGCCTTGACCTGCACGTCGTGAGCCATCGGGCTGACCTCCCTTGGGCTGTTTGCAGACGCGCTCAGCGTCCCTAGTGTGATGATCGCCCTCTACCTCGACGCTGACGAGATTGTCCTAACAGCGGCATCCCCTCCCGTCCACGCTCAACGCCTCGGAGACAGCCCTATGAAGAAGACCAAGCCGGACAAGGTGACGGCCCTCAATTTCGGCAAGCCGGCGAAGCTCACACCTGAGCTTCAGGCCTATTTCGACAAGTGCCAGGAAAAGCTCGGATTTGTACCCAACGTCCTGCGCGCCTACGCTTTCGATACGGCCAAGCTCCAGGCGTTCATCGACATGGTCGACGACCTCATGCTGGCCGACAGCGGGCTGTCCAAGCTAGAACGCGAGATGATTGCCGTGGCAGTGAGCGCGGTCAACCACTGTCACTATTGTCTGACGGCACACGGCGCCGCGGTCCGCCAGCGCGGGAGGGACCCGGAACTGGGCGAGCTCATGACGCAGAATTACCGGGCGGCAGACTTGCCCCCGCGTCAGAAAGTGATGCTCGATTTTGCCGTCAAGCTCACGGAAGTCCCGGCCGAGATCGAGGAGGCCGACCGCGAGGCCCTGCGGCGCGTGGGATGGAAGGACCGTGATATCTGGGACATCGCAGCAGTGGCCGGCTTCTACAACATGTCGAACCGAATTGCCGCCGCCACGGACATGAGGCCGAACCGCGAGTACCACTATATGGCACGCGACCGAGTTCATCGAGAACGTTGGGGCCAAGGCGACGGCAGGCCGATAGGCTAACGTGATAATCGTGAAGTTCGTTCAATCGGGACACTGGCGGCGGTTGAAGTCGTTACCGGCGGCGTGAGACAATCGCCCCGACCACAAGCAACGGACCGACACACACCATGCCCTTCGAGCCTGCGAGCGACGTGCTGTCGCCCTATACCGTCCTCGACCTGACGCGAGTACGCTCGGGTCCAACCTGCGTGCGCCAGCTCGCCGACTGGGGCGCCAATGTCATCAAGATCGAGGACCCCTCCGACAAGGCAGGGCTCGGTGGACCGCGCTCTGGCTCGGATTTCCAGAAATCTGCATCGCAACAAACGATCCATGACGCTCAACCTCAAGTCCAAGCAGGGCGTCGAGATTTTCAAGAAGCTCGCCGAGCGCGCCGATGTCATCGTCGAGAACTACCGGCCCGATGTGAAGAAGCGCTTGGGGATCGACTATGACAGCATCCGCAGCCTCAATTCGCGCATCGTCTACGCCTCCATTTCCGGCTTCGGCCAGGACGGGCCGCTGGCCGGCCGGCCGGGCTTCGACCAGATCGCGCAGGGCATGGGCGGACTGATGTCGATCACCGGCGAGCCGGGCCGCGGCCCCATGCGCGTCGGCATCCCCGTCGCCGACCTGTGCGCCGGCATCTTCTGCTCGCAGGGCATCCTGCTGGCGCTGATGGAGCGCGAGCGTTCGGGCGAGGGACAGTGGGTTCAGACCTCACTGCTGCAGGCACAGGTGTTCATGTTGGATTTCCAAGCCTCGCGCTGGCTCATGGACGGCGACGTGCCAGGACAGGCCGGCAACGATCACCCGACCTCCATTCCGACCGGCGTGTTCAAGACCTCCGACGGATACATCAATCTGGGCGTGGCCGGGCAAGCCATATGGCTCAAGTTCAAGGAGCATATGAACGACCCAGCTTTCGACGACCCCGATTTCGCCGACGCCAAATCGCGCTCGAAAAACCGCAAGAAGCTGAATGCACTGATCGACAGCCATACGATCAAGCACACCTCGGCGCACTGGATCGTCACGTTGAACGCGGCCGGCGTCCCGAGCGGCGAGATCAATGATATCAAGCAGGTATTCGATCTGGAGCAGGTGCGGCACCTGGGGCTCGCGCAGCCCATGGAGAGCCAGGAGCGCGGCAAGACCGAGGTGCTCGGACAGCCCATCCTCATGAGCCGGTCGAAGGCCTCGGTGCATCGCCCGCCACCGCTTCTAGGACAGCACACGGGCGAGATTCTGGCTGAGATCGGCTATGGCGAGCAGGATGTCCGCCAGTTGAGCAAAGCAGGTGTGGTCTGATCGCGCCCATGGCGTTGCGCACATAAGGATCAAACATGACGACCGAAGTTGCCGAGCTGCCGGTCGAGCAGCGCCTCCTCGCCAAGCGCGAGGATGGTGTAGCTCATATCATCTTCAACAACCCAGCCAAGCGGAACGCCGTCTCGCTCGACATGTGGGAGCGTATGACGAAGCTGCTCAGTGAATTCGCTGAAGATCCAACCTTACGCGTGCTGGTGATTAGCGGAGCTGGTGGCAAGGCGTTTGTATCGGGCGCCGACATCTCAAAGTTCGAGAGCCAGCGGTCGACCAAGGAGGCGGTGGCGCATTACAATGCGGTTGGCACCAAGGCGTACGAGACGGTTTACAATTTTCCCAAACCGACGATTGCCAAGATCCAGGGCTACTGCATCGGCGGCGGCTGCAATCTGGCCGTATGCTGCGACATCCGGGTCGCGACCGAGGGGTCGAAGTTCGGCATACCGGCGGCCCGCCTCGGGCTCGGTTACGGGTACTCGGGAGTGAGCCGGCTGGCCGAGATCGTCGGCGTATCGCGCGCCATGGAGCTGTTCTACACTGCCAAGCAGATCACGGCCGCCGAGGCACGCAACATCGGGCTTATCAACGAGGTGGTAGCCGAGGACGCCCTTGATCGCGAAGTCGATGCCATGACCCGGCAGATTGCCGAGAACGCGCCGCTCACCATCGCCACTATCAAGGCGGTAGCGCGCGAGATCGGCAAGCCGAGCACCGCGCGCGACCTCGGCAAGATCGAGCGCATGGTGGCCGCCTGCTTCTCGTCGGAAGACTACGTGGAGGGACGGCGAGCGTTTATGGAGAAGCGCAAGCCTGTCTTCAAAGGGCACTAAAAGTCCTGTGCCGAAGGCAAGTTTGCCACAGTGCCGACGCAGAGCTGCCGCATCAGGAGCGCGGCGGGAGGGTCGGCGCGGCCGGCCGAATTGCCACGGGCCCGATTGACAATGCGCAACACCATCGCAGTGATGAATACGAAGGGCGGGGTCGGCAAATCCACCATCGTGCTGACCGTTGCCGAGACCTTGTCGGTGTTTCACGGCAAGAACGTGCTCGTCATCGATTCTGACGCGCAGGCCAGCGTCAGCGCCATGCTCATGTCGACCGTGAGTTTGAGGAAGCTGCAGGCGGAAGGACGCACTATCGTCGACTATCTGGTGTCGGCTGTATTGAAGGACGTGCCATCTGAGTGGACCGAGTTCGTGGTCGGAGGCGTGTCCGATGTCGACGACGCGCGCTCGGTTTATGTGATGCCGAGCGACATGCAGTTGACCCTGCTCGAGCGCGAAGTGTCCAAGGAAAGCGTGCACGGACGGTTGCGCACGTCGATCGGCGGCCTACTCAGTCGTGCCCGCATCGTCTTCGACGTGGTCCTGATCGATTGCCCGCCGGGACTGTCGGTGCTGACGGAGAGCTGGCTCAGAGAGGCCGACTTCCACATCACGCCGACCAAGCCTGACTACGTCTCAGTGTGCGGCCTCGACGTATTCCGGCGCTTCCGGCAGCTCAATCCGGAAATGGGCTTCGCCGACAATCTAGGCGTGCTGGTCAACATGAAGGATAAGCATTCGCCAGCCGACGAGGACTATCATCGCTGGCTAGCCGAGAACACCGAAAATCGCTGTTTTGACCAGGTTCTTCCGCTGCTCAACGTGCTGCAACATGCCGGACGGTATCAGGAGACCGATCGCTCTTTCCAGGCCAAGTATCCCGGTGAGCTCGGCACTGCTGTGCGTGCGCTGACCGAGGAGATCCTGAGCAGGTTGGCGGACGCCAACGCTCCCCTGGCCATCCCCGCGGCGCAGCCCGAGGCATAGCCTCATTCGGGCGGCGAGGTTTTCAAGCCGCGGTCTTGAGCCGCCGGTTGCAGTCCGAAATAACGGCAACAATGTCGGATGTGGGCACAGGTCGGCTGAAGAGATAGCCCTGCGCCTGCGAGCAGCCGGCCGCGCGCACCATGGACAGGTGCAACGCCGTCTCAACGCCCTCGGCCACCGTTGTCATCTTGAGAACTCTGCGCCAACTGAGCGACAGCGGTCACGATGGCGGCACAGTCATCGCGCTGCGGCAGGTCACGCACGAAGGTCTGATCGATCTTGATCTTGTCGAACGGAAAGCTGCGCAGGTAGCTGAGGCTCGAGTAGCCCGTACCGAAATCATCAAGCGCGATGCGCACACCCAGATGCTGCAGCAGGTGCAAGAGCTGCAGCGTCTTGGGATCCTGATCGAGCAACAGAGATTCGGTGACCTCGAGTTCCAACCGCTCGGCAGGTAAACCTGAGCTTTCCAGCGCCTCGATGACCACCGCAACAAGATCGGTGCCCTTGAACTGCACGGCGGAAAGATTGACGGCGACCTTCACGTCCGTCGGCCAAGAGGTAGCGGCAAGGCATGCCGTGCGCAGAGCCCACTCGCCCATCGGCATGATGAGGCCCATCTCTTCCGCCAGAGCGATGAAATCGACCGGCGAAACCATGCCGCGCTCGGGATGGCGCCAGCGCATCAGAGCCTCGCAGCAGACGATCCGCTCGGTCGCCAGATCGATGATGGGCTGGTAGTAGAGCTCCAGCTGGTCTTCCGCCAGGGCACGGCGCAGGTCGAGTTCGAGCGAGCGGCGTACCTTGAGACGGCCCGCCATCTCCGGCTCGAAGAAGGCGTGCGTGCCGCGGCCCATGCTCTTGGCGCGATAAAGAGCCATGTCGGCGCACTTGAGGAGCTGGTCGGGATCGCTGCCGTCGACAGGAGCGAAGGCGATGCCGACAGTGGCACCAATAATGATCTTGTGGCCGTGAATCTGATAGGGCTGGCTCACAGCCTTGATTATGCGCTGCGTGAAAGCCTCCGCATGCGGGCGTGTGTCGGCGCCCGACTGGATGATGGCAAACTCGTCGCCGCCTAGTCGCACGACGAGGTCGCGCCCGCGCGCGGTATCCATGAGACGCGCGGCGACAGCCTGTAGCAATGCATCGCCGGTGGGATGGCCGAGCGTATCGTTGACGTCCTTGAAGTGGTCGAGATCGATGCACATCAGCGAGAACGCGTGGCCGTGCTCCAAGCGGCGGCAGGCATCCTCCAGCTCCTCCCGGAACCGCAACCTGTTGGCGAGTCCGGTAAGCGTATCCTGGCGCGCCAGTTTGGCGATGTTGTCTTGCGCACGGCGCTCCTCGGTTACATCCTCGTGCAGAGCCACCCAGCCTCCGTCAGGTAGCGGTTGCACGGACACCTGGATGGTTCGCCCGTCCATGAGCTGTTGAGAGAAACTCTCCGCGCTGCCGCTTTGCACGATGCGCATCAGACTTTCTGCGATGGCGCCGCTCGTTGCCTTCGCACCCCCCATGGACCCGATGCTGGGAATGCGATGCTGCATGATGCGTTCGAAGGGCGTCCCGGGCTGAGCTAAATCCGCCGGCAGATCATAGAGCTGCTGATAGATGGCATTGGAGACGACGAGACGGTGTTCACCATCGAATAGCGACAGGCCCCGGGTCATGTTGTTCAGGGCGAGGTCGAGCCAGAAGTTGAGTTGCTCCAGCTTGGTCTTGTGCTCGAGCAGCGTGATGGCGTTGCCTTTGAAGACCTCGACAGCGCGCGCCATGTCGCCGATTTCGTCCGGAGCCTTGGCAGCCTCGATAGCAACTGACGTATCGTTGCCGGCGAGCCGGTTCATGGCGTTGGTTACACCCTTGAGACGCACCACGATGCTGCTGATCAGCCACAGACTGAGTGGCCCGATAAGCACAAGGGCCGCTAGGGCGGCGGCTGCCACACCCGTGATGAGCATGCGCGCCTTATGCAGAAGGTCGGATACCTTGTCGGCGGCGACCTTGACCTGCTCGGAGCGATAGACCCGTATCCGCTCCTGCAATTCGTCCGCGATCTTGGCGTAGGCATCCACTGCCTCGCCAGCTTCATCGGGAGGTAGGTTCTCGGCATAAAGCAGAACGCGCCGCGCAGTGCCTGCAAGCTGCGGCAGGCCCGACTGGATGCGGGCGGCCAAAGCGTCGTTCGAGTTCGTGACAAGGTCCTCGATACGCGCGTAGATGGCCTCGGCCAGGCGCCGGTGACGCATGATCTGGTTGCGGCTGTATTGGGTTGGCGCAGTCTCGACGATGCGCCGGTGCTTCTCGAGCAGGATCTCGGTCTCGGTGGCATCGACAACGCCGACGAGGCCATCATCGAACAGTTTGTGCGTGGCCTGCGATGTCGCGTAGGCGAAGTATATGGAGGCTGCCGCCAGCGCAACGACGGCGAGAATAGCCAGTCCACCGACGAAATAGAGGCGGCCGGCAATCCTACGCCATGACGCTACGAACGCATTGACCATCAGACGAAACCTGGAAAACTCGCTCCCCGATTCCACAAGTATTGCGGGAACGTTCTAAGGATCTGCTAACCGAGACTTCTCGCCATCGCGGCGGGCACCAAGCAGGATTGTCTTTCCGTGTGCGTTAAGACTGCCTTGATCTGGCAATGGTGCCGCCAATCTTGCCGCATTAACGAAGCACTACTTTTGGTCGCCGTGGGCTGTGGAGGGCAGTAGTTGAATGAAAGCGCCAATTTGCCATACCGACGCGGCCACCGAGACCTTAGAGACACGCGGGAGTGCGAGAAGCCCAATGATGCGATTTGTAACGGCAACCCTTGCTGGCGCCGTGTTGGTGGCCCTAACCATGCCCAGCGCCGCTTCGGCCGCGCCCGTCTGTCAGACCACTGGCAGCTTCGAGCGCTGGCTGGACGGCTTCCGACAGGAAGCTGCGGCGCAAGGGATTTCGCGGGGGACGATCGCGTCCGCCCTCAATGGCATGACATTCGATCCTGGCATCATCGCCCGCGACCGGCGGCAATCCTTCTTCGCTCAGAGCTTCCTCGACTTCTCGCGCAAGCTTGCAACACAAAACCGCGTGCAGAGCGGCCGCCAGCAGATAACCAAGCATCGCGCCATTTTTGACCGGGTTGAGCAGCAATACGGCGTGCCGCCGTCCGTGATTGCCGCTTTCTGGGCACTCGAAAGCGACTTCGGCGTCGGAATGGGCAATCTTCCAGTGCTGCGGTCGCTGGCCTCGCTGGCCTATGATTGCCGCCGCTCCGAGCTGTTCCGCGGTGAACTGCTCGACGCCTTGCGCATTATCGACCGGGGCGATCTAACCCCCGGCGAGATGATCGGCTCGTGGGCCGGCGAACTGGGACAGACCCAGTTCCTGCCTTCCCATTACTACAAGCATGCCGTTGATTATGACGGTGACGGGCGTCGCAATCTCATGAAAAGCGCCCCCGACATCATTGCCTCCTCCGCCGCGTTCCTCGTCAGCCTGGGCTGGCAGAGAGGGCAGCCGTGGCTCGAAGAGGTGCGAGTTCCATCGAACCTGGCCTGGGACCAAGCCGATCTAGCCATCCAACACCCACGCTCCTACTGGGCCAAAGCCGGTGTGCGGCGTCCGGACGGACGGCCGATCGACAACGATGCGCTGCCCGCGTCTCTGCTGCTGCTCATGGGACGCAATGGGCCAGCATTCCTCGCCTATCCCAATTTCCAGGCCTATTTGAAGTGGAACCAGTCGCTCAATTACGCGACGACTGCGGCCTACCTGGCCACCCGCATCGACGGCGGCCCAGCAATGGGCCAGGGCAATGCACCCATTACTGCGCTCGACACCGACCAGTTAAAGGAGTTGCAGTCTCTCCTGATCCGGCGCGGACTGAAGGAAGGGGAAGTGGACGGCAAGCTGGGCGCGGCGACGCGTGCTGCCGTAAAAGCGGCCCAGCTTAAGCTGGGCCTGCCCGCTGACTCCTATCCAACCTCCGATCTGATCGAGCGTTTGCGGGCGATGCGCTGATTTTGGGCGTGTCCTATGGGCTCTGAGGTCCACCCACGACTGGCTTACTTTGACCGGCGGCCTCCTGATGCTATCTAGCCGCGCATGACCGATATCTCCCTGATCCGCAACTTCTCGATCATCGCCCACATCGACCATGGCAAATCGACGCTGGCCGACCGCCTGATCCAGCTCTGCGGCAACGTCAGCGACCGCGAGATGAAGGACCAGATCCTCGATTCCATGGAGATCGAGCGCGAGCGCGGCATCACGATCAAGGCCCAGACGGTACGCCTCGACTACAAGGCTGCCGACGGCAAGACCTATCAGCTCAACCTGATGGACACGCCGGGGCATGTGGACTTCGCCTACGAGGTGTCGCGCTCGCTGGCCGCCTGTGAGGGAGCGCTGCTGATCGTGGATGCCAGCCAAGGCGTGGAGGCACAGACGCTCGCCAACGTCTATCAGGCGCTGGAGAACAATCTCGAGATCATCCCGGTCTTGAACAAGATCGACCTGCCTGCCGCCGATGCCGATCGGGTCAAGCAGCAGATCGAGGATGTCATCGGGCTCGATGCCTCCCACGCCGTGCCGATCTCGGCCAAGACCGGAATGGGCGTGCCCGACGTGCTCGAGGCGGTGGTCCAGCGCCTGCCCGCGCCCAAGGGATCCCGCAACGCTCCGCTGAAGGCCCTGCTGATCGATAGCTGGTACGATGCCTATCTCGGGGTCATCGTGCTCCTGCGCGTCATCGATGGCGAGATCAAGCGTGGGCAGAAGGTCAAGTTGATGTCTACTGGTGCGACGCATCAGGTCGAGCGCGTCGGCATTTTCCGCCCCAAGCAGGAGATGCTGTCTGCACTGGGACCGGGCGAAGTCGGCTTCTTTACCGCCGCCATCAAGCAGGTGGCCGATACGCGTGTGGGCGACACCGTCACCGACGACAAGTTCCCGACAGCAGAGCCGCTGCCGGGCTTCAAGCCGGTGCAGCCGGTCGTGTTCTGCGGGCTGTTTCCCGTGGACGCGGCCGACTTCGAGGACCTGCGCGAAGCGATGTCCAGGCTGCGCCTCAACGACGCCAGCTTCTCCTATGAGCCGGAGAGTTCAGCCGCCCTCGGCTTCGGCTTCCGCTGCGGCTTTCTTGGCCTGCTCCACCTAGAGATCATTATCGAGCGGCTGGAGCGCGAGTTCAACCTGGACCTGATTACGACCGCCCCGAGTGTCATCTATCACGTGCATCTGACCGACGGCACTAAGCTCGAAATGCACAATCCGGCGGATATGCCGGATCCCGTGAAAATCGATCACCTCGAGGAGCCCTGGATCGAGGCGACCATCCTGGTGCCCGATGAGTATCTGGGTGCTGTGCTGAAACTCTGCCAGGATCGGCGCGGGCGGCAGAAGAACCTCACCTACGTCGGCTCACGTGCCATGTTGGTATACGAGCTGCCACTCAACGAAGTGGTGTTCGACTTCTACGACCGGCTGAAATCTGTGTCGCGCGGCTATGCGTCATTCGACTACCACATCAAGGGCTACGAGGAAGGCGATCTCGTCAAACTGTCGATCCTCGTCAACGGGGAGGCAGTCGATGCGCTCTCCATCATCGTGCACAAGGCACGCGCGGAAGCTCGTGGGCGCGCCATGTGCGAGAAGCTGAAAGAGCTTATCCCGCCGCACCTGTTTCAGATTCCGATCCAAGCTGCCATCGGCGCCAAGATCATCGCACGCGAGACGATCAGGGCGCTGCGCAAGGACGTGATCGCCAAATGCTACGGCGGCGACATCACGCGAAAGCGCAAGCTGCTGGACAAGCAGAAGGCCGGCAAGAAGAAGATGCGTGAGTTCGGCCGCGTCGAGATCCCACAGGAGGCCTTCATCGCGGCCTTGAAGATGGACGAGAATTGAGGACCTTTCTTGCCGCGTTGCCCCAGCTGGCTCGTCATGTCATGTTTTGCGTAGTCACGAAGGAGCGACGCCATCGATTCCGTTCATATTGCCGAGGCTGCCGCCCTGCTGGTCGCGGCACGACGCACGCAATCTCGCATTGGCCTGCTGCCCGAGGCCAGTCGGCCGCAGAGTGTCGCTGATGCTTACGCCATTCAGGATGCTGTCACCGCAGAACTCGGCGCTGTGGTCGGCGGGTTCAAGGCCAATCTTCTTCCGAGTTCAGGGACTGACGCCCACTCAGGCCACAAGTGTTGACGGGTCGGTCGCTACCGGCGTGCGCGCGCCGATGTATGCGTCGACCACCTACGCCTCACCGGCTCGATTTCCGGTGGCTGAGAGCCCGCAATGCGGAGTGGAGGGTGAAGTTGCCTTCCGATTCCACCGCGATCTGCCGTATCGCGCTAGTTCCTATACGCGCGAGGAAGTTGCCGCCGCCGTCGATGCCTGCGCTGCGATCGAGGTCGTTACGAGCCGTTACGCCGAGCCCGATGCTGCCTCTTTCCTCGACAAGCTTGCGGATTGCGTCAGCAACGGCGGCTTCGTCTATGGCGCAGCGATCGGAAACTGGCACGGCCTCGACTTAGGCAAGCTCAAGGTCACGCTTGCTGTGAACGGCGCCATAGTTCTGGATCAGATTGGCGGCCACCCGACCGGCGATCCACTCGGCATCGCCGTTGCGTTCGTCGAGATGATGCGCAACACGGGTGGGGTGAAAGCCGGACAGTTCGTCACCTGCGGCTCCTGCACAGGGCTGCGCTATCTCAAGCCGGGCGATGGCTGTCGCGTACACTTCGATGGTCTCGGCTCCGCAGAGCTTGCATTCACATCCTGAAAAAAGGCTCAGCGCTTGCGCCGCAACGGCGCAGCGGGCACCCGCCAATGCTAAGCTTGCATATTACCAGCAGGGAGGTCGATCATGACGAAGATAGAAGGTTATTGCGCACCGGGCGTGTATGATCCACCGACGTACACACAAGCGGTTCGCGTGACGGGAGCCAGCACGATCCTCTTTCTCTCGGGCCAGGTATCCTATGACAAGGACGGCGGTGTGCTGCATCGTGGCGACTTCAAGGGGCAGGCGCGCGAGGCGTTCCGGGCCGTGAAGACGCTTGTGGAGGCTGCCGGCGGCACGATGAGCAGCATTGTGAAGCTGAACACGTATGTAACGGACGTGCGCTACCGTGCCGACCTCGTCCCGGTTCGCCAGGAGTTCTTCAGCGGCAAGTCTCCGGCGTCGACCCTCGTGGAAGTAAGCGCTCTCGCTCACCCCGATTGGCTGGTCGAGGTCGAGGCCATTGCTGTGCTTTAGCTACACCAGAACGAGACAGATCACCGGCAGGCTCGGATACGGATAGTACCGAATCCCGCCGAGACCGTGCTTTCTGGTCGGACCTACCGCCAGCGCGCAGATCGCGATGGTGCACATCAGTGCTGTGCAAACGACATTTCGTGCCATGACGCCCCAACTCGCCCATTTTTAGGCTTGTGGGAAAAGCATGGCAGAGGCGGGTTAAGGTTAGCCCGTATAAAGCTTCTAATTTTCGATAAAGGCCGTGCGTTTTCAGATCAAAGAATTAGTCAGTGCGCGGCGTCCGGCGGGACCGCTTCCAATTTGCGCAGCGGCTTTGGCTGCTCGGCCTCCAGGCGGCGGACGCGCACGACCGTAATTTTGTTGCGCGCCTTGCGCACGATCTCGAAGCGGTAGCCGTAGAACGTGAAGGCCTGACCGACCTCGGGAATGGTCTGCGCCTCGTGCATGACGAGACCCGCGATTGTCGTAGCCTCCTCGTCGGGAAGATCCCAATCCATGGTCCGGTTGAGGTCGCGGATGGCAACCGTGCCATCCACGCTCACCGACCCGTCCGCTTGCGGGCGGATAGCGACCTCGCCCACGTCGTACTCGTCGGTGATCTGCCCGACAATCTCCTCGAGGATATCCTCGAGCGTGATGAGGCCCTGTACCTCCCCGTACTCGTCGACGACGAGGGCGAGCTGTGTCTTGCGCTTGAGAAACTGGTTGAGCTGATGCTGCAGGCTCGTGGTATCGGGTACGAACCAGGGCTGCGAGGTGAGCGCCATGATGTCGATCCGGTCGGGATCCCAGCCAGATCGGTTGAGCGCGGCGAGCAGGTCCTTGGTGTGCAGGATGCCAACGATATTCTCGGGCTCCGACTTCCACACCGGCAGACGCGTATACTCGACTTTTCAGGATTTCATCGATGATCTTGCGCGGCGGGTCCTCGGCATTCACCGTTTCCATCTTCGTGCGGTGGATCATGATGTCGAGAACTTGGAGCTCTCTGAGGTCCAGCACGCCGCCCAGCATGGCCGCATCACCCTTAGCGACGGTCCCCTCCTTGGTCTGGAGCTCAATCGTGCCCCTGATCTCCCGTTGAGCCGACAACAGATTTGCCGCATCGTCGTCCTTGGAGGGCGTGATCCTCAAGATCTGACGCACGATGAACTCGACCGCCAGGGTTGCCGGCGTCAGGATCCAGACAATGCCGCGCATCACGGGCGCCACGAGCAACCCGACGCGGTCTGGGTAGGCCAACGCATACGTCTTGGGCAGCACGGCGGAGAAGATGACGATCAGGACCGTCATGATGGCCGTGGCATAGGCGATGCCGACATCGCCGACGAGTGCGACCGCCAGGCTTGAGGCCAGCGCGGCCGCCAGCACATCGACCAGCGTGTTGCCGAGTAGAACGGCGCCGATCAGCTTCTCGGGCGCAGCCAACAGCCGATTGACCAGTCGCGCGCGCTTGTCGCCCTCCTCCTCGAGCTTGTGCATGCGCGCACGCGAGGCTGCCGTGAGCGACGTCTCGCTGCCGTTGAAGAAGGCGGACAGCAGCAAGAGGGCTACGATAGCTGCAAGAGTGACGACGAGTTCGAGCGACATGGATCTTTCCGGTTTCGTTCGGGCCGGCTGGCGGGCCTATGCCGGCAACGCGATCTCGCGCGCCAGGAAATCCCGCACCGCCTCGGGAGCAATGTCCCGCGTCACGAACGCCTTGCCGATATCACGCACGAGAATGAACGTGAGCCGGCCCTGTCTGACCTTCTTGTCCTGGCTCATCAATTGGATGAGGTGCGCAACGGCGGGCCGATCTGAGCCAGAGATATGCACGATGCGCGACGGCAGGCCGACGGCACGCAAATGTGCCTCGACACGCTCGGCGGTACCGGCTGGGATCAGGCCCTGCTCCTCTGAGAACCGGAACGCCTGCGCCATACCGATCGCGACGGCTTCGCCGTGCAGCAGCCGGGCGGAGAAGCCGGCCCAGGCCTCGAGCGCGTGGCCAAAGGTGTGTCCGAGGTTCAGTAGCATGCGGTCGCCGGTCTCCGTCTCGTCACGCACGACGATATCGGCCTTGGCCTTGACGCTGGTTTGTATAGCCTCCGTGAGAACGGCGGGGTCGTTGCCAAATACACTGCGCCAGTGCCGCTCGAGCCAATCGAAGAATGCGGCGTCGCCCAAAAGCCCGTACTTGATCACTTCCGCGTATCCTGCACGCAGCTCCCGCACCGGCAATGTCGACAGCGCATCCGTGTCGGCAAGCACGAGCGTCGGTTGGTGAAAGGCGCCGATGAGATTCTTACCTTGGGGAGTGTTGATGCCTGTCTTGCCGCCGACGGAGCTGTCGACCTGCGCGAGCAGCGTGGTAGGGATTTGCACATAGCGCACGCCGCGACGCAGGATGCCGGCGGCGAACCCGGCCAGATCGCCGACCACGCCACCGCCGAGCGCCAGCACTATATCGCCGCGTTCGAGCCCCATATCGATCAGGCGCTCCGAGAGGGCGGCAAGCTCGCCGAAGCTCTTCGTCGCCTCGCCGGGTTTCAGAATTGCCGTGCCGGCGACGAGCCCAGGCGGGCAACTCCGCTCGAGGGCGGCCAGATGATGGCGCGCAACTGTCTCGTCGGTAACGACGCCGCACCTGACGCAACCGAGGCGCTCGACAATCAGACGGCCTGCCTCGGCGATCAGGCCGGGGCCGATCAGCACCTCGTAGCTCCGCTCGCCGAGTGGAACCGGGACGCAGCGCACACTATCGTTAGCCTCTGCTGGAGCTGAAGGCGTATCAGGCATCGGCTGTTCCCGCCAGCAGCGGCGGTCGCGCCAGCGCGTCCAGGCACTCCGCCACGATGACCTCGTGCGCCACCTCACGACTATCGATGGTAATGTCTGCCTCCGCATACACGGGGTAGCGTACCTCGATAAGCCGGCGCATGACCGCCTCGGGATCCTCGTTCCTGAGCAAAGGGCGATTGTTCCGCTTGGCGACACGCCGCATCAGCACTGGCAGCTCGGCCTTGAGCCAGATGCTGATCCCAGCCCGGCGAATGTTGGCACGAGTCTCATCACTCATAAATGCGCCGCCGCCGGTGGCCATCACCTTGGGCCCGTTGGCGAGAAGACGCTGGATCACTTTGCGCTCACCTTCACGAAAATGCGCCTCGCCATGCTCGGCGAAGATATCGGGTATCGTCTTGCCGGCTGCCCGCTCGATTTCCTCGTCGGCATCGACGAACGGCAGCTCGAGGCGCGCGGCCAGCCGACGACCGACCGAAGACTTGCCGCAGCCCATCAGCCCGACGAGCACGATGGAGCGCGCGCCGAGGGCGCCGCGAACGGCCGCAGCCGCAGCATTGTCCTGACCTGACACCCACTTTTTCCACCCGAACCGGATCATCGTGTCTGCTCGGCTTCCTGCCTGGCTTCGCCTTGAGGTTATGGAGCGGCTTTGGCTTGCGGCACAATCTCGCGCCAAGTCAAGAGGTTGATGCGTACCACACACGGGATACCGCCTCTTGCCGTGGCTGCCTTGGCAAGCGGTCGGATCGGGTCATAATGGCGACATTCTACATGGTTACCAAAGCTTTCAGCAGGTTGCAGCATGCCAAGCCTGTTTCGGTTTCTGTTTGTCTTGGGACTGTTGTCGGCAGTAACCGTCGGTGGGCTTTATGTGCTGTCCGAGTACTTCGAGCCCGAGTCCAAGGAAGTCACGCATACGGTGACCGGCGTGAAAATCCGCCGGCAGTAGCCGAAAGCAGCCATGGCCGCCCGTAACGCAACCAGGATCGCCCTCGTCGCGATTGCCTTGCTGGCTCCAGCGGAACAGGGACGGGCGCAGGATTGGGACCCGTTCAAGGAAAAGGATGAGCGCGCGCGGAAGGAGAAATCCGTCCGCTCAGCACCGAGCCGGGCAGGCCCCAAAGCAGCCAACGGCGCATATGTAACTGGCCCCGATCGCAATTTCATACCCGGCGAGGTGAGCCGAGGCTCGCTACCGCCGCTGAGCGCCAACGCGGCGCCCGTGGAGCACGGCGAGCCGCAAGCGATCTCGGCAAACGATGGTTCGGTCTTCTCTTCGGACCTGTGGCAGGGCCTCGATACACAGACAATCGAAGGGCACCTGGCGCGCCTGGAGCCGCCGGTGCGCTCGCCAACGCTGCTGGCGCTCTGGAAACGGCTGTGGCTGGCAGCGCCGAGCCTTCCCGGCGGCGGCCAGCCGGCTAGTCAGTTCGCCGCTTTGCGATTGGAGACGCTCTATCGCTACGGACTGATCAGCGGCCTGCACGAACGCCTCGGCAAGCCAGGCGGCACGGATGGCGTAGCCGCAGTCGCCATGGAAGCACGGACCCGCATTGGCCTCGGCGATCGTGAGCGCGGCTGCGCTAAAATCCGCAGCGTCGTGCGGCAGATCAGCGAGCTGCCGAAGCTGGCCAGGGCTGACGCACTGCTCATCTCCGGCTACTGCGCAGTGGTGGAGAAGAACATGTCGGCGGCTAGCATCGCGGCAGAGCTGGTGCATGATCAGCACGCAGGGGCGTCCATGGGACTTGCCGTGCTGGACGCCCTCGCCGCCGGCAACCAGCCCCAGGGACAAGTGCCCGGCCCGCTATCGCTGCTCGACTATCGCTTCCTCGAGCTTGCTGGCATCGTCGATCCCGCCCAGATTGTGAGCCGCGCCGACGGCCCGTTGCTTGCTGTGATCACGACCGACACCAGCATTGATGCGGGCGTGCGTGCCCAGGCGATGGAAGTGGCGGGCCACCCGAATGCATTTGACGCCGAGCTATTGGCTGAGACCTATCGCGCCGCGCACTTCGAAGCTGGTCAGCTCGCCAGTCCAGCATCCGCGCACGTGCCACCACACATGAAGCGCGCACTCCTGTTCAAGGCGGCCGAAGCCGAGCGCCGGCCGGCCGAAAAACTACGGCTGATACGGATGCTGCTTGATGAGGCGAAAACGGCCGGCCTGCTCCTGCCGACCGCGGCAGCCTTGGGGTCCGTGGTCGCCGACACGCGGCCCAGCGCGGAGCTGACCCCGTTCGCCGAGACCGCGGTCGAGGTGCTTCTGGCTGCCGGCCGTTACGACCAGGCCCGCACCTGGGCAGCACAGGAGGATCGCACAAGTCTCCAGCATTGGTTCGCGCTTGCCGACATTTCCGACCTGAAAGGCCGAGGCACGCGCAGCAACTTTGCGCCTGTCGAGCAGCTCGCGGCGCGTGGCAAGCTCACCAGCGACCTGCTGCATCGCGTTGCAACTGTGCTCGATGCACTCGACGTGCAGGTGTCGATTCCGCTGTGGGAAGCCGCCAGCCGTACGCCGCAACCGGACGTCGGACATTTGCCGGAAACCGGCGTGCTCTCCCAACTGCAGGACGCGGCCAAGAAAAAAGAAATCGCCCGCACCATCCTGCTGACACTGCGAACCGTCGGACCCAATGGCGCCGAGGGCGCTCACATGATCGCGCTCGGTGACGCGATCAGGGCGCTAAAACGGGTGGGTCTGGAACGCGACGCACGCCGTTTGGGCTTCGAAGCACTGTTCGCCGCCTGGCCGCGTGTGGCCGGAACAGCCCAATGAACGGAGCGTCGGACCCGACGGCACTGATCGAAAGCTTCCTCGAGATGCTGGCGGCCGAGCGCGGCGCCGCGAAAAATACGCTCGATGCTTACAGGCGCGACCTGTCGGCGCTCGAACACTTTCTCGACCGGCGCGGCACAATACTGACGCGTGCGGAGCATACCGACATCACGGCGTATCTGCGACAGGCGTCGGAAGCAGGCCTTGCTCCCGCATCCCGTGCACGCGCACTGTCATCCATGCGCCAATTGTTTCGCTTCCTCACGAACGAAGGGTTGGTGGCCGACGACCCGACACAAGGCCTCGCCGGCCCCAGGAACAAGCGGAGCCTTCCGAAGACGCTCTCGGTGCCCGAGGTCGAGCGCTTGCTGGAGTTGGCCCGGCGGCGCACGAAAGGGCTGAGCGGACGAGAGCGCGTGCGGGCGTTGCGGCTGCACGCTCTGCTCGAGGTGTTGTATGCGACGGGCATGCGCGTGAGCGAGCTCGTGTCGCTACCGCGCAAGGTGCTGCAGGGCGATGCCCGCATGCTGACGATCACCGGTAAAGGTGGGCGGCAGCGGCTCGTGCCTCTCAATGCCGAGGCGCATACGGCGCTCGACCGGTATCTGACGATCGGCCAGGGCGAAGATGACGATGTGTCACGCACGCTGCGGACACAGTGGCTGTTCCCCTCCAAGAGCGCCGAGGGCCACCTCACGCGACAGCGGTTCGCGCAGGAGCTGAAGGAGCTGGCGATCGAAACTGGGCTCGACCCAGAACGGATCAGCCCGCACGTACTGCGCCATGCCTTCGCCAGCCATCTGCTCGACCGCGGCGCTGACCTGCGCTCGGTGCAGCAACTCCTTGGTCATGCCGACATTTCCACGACTCAGATCTACACCCACGTCCTGCAGGAACGCCTGAAAAAGTTGGTTCACGAGCACCATCCGCTGGCCAAGGCCAGGCTCGACGGAAAGGGTGAATAGGGCTCGTCAACGACATGTGCGGGGCGCGCTTGACTTGAGCGGCGCAGGCAGGGCATGTCCGCTAGAGCGGGATCACCTCGTAGGCAAGCACTGCCGCTTCCATATGTGGCGTGACCCACACTCTTCGATTGCGAAGTTCGTTCAACGGTTGCTGCGAGATCCGACGAGCTAGCGCGCCCAGGGCAGGAATTGGTGAGCCGAGGATGGCTGTACGCACATATGTCGGTGAATTTGAGAAGCCCATCGCCGAGCTAGAGAGCAAGGTGGCGGAGCTGCGCACGCTTGCAGGGGAGGAGGCAAGCGCCGGCCTTACCGACGAGATCGCCAAGCTCGAGCAGAAGGCACATCAACTGCTTATCGAGACCTATGCTAACCTGACGCCGTGGGAAAAAACGCAGGTCGCCCGCCATCCCGACCGGCCCCATTGCCTCGACTACGTCAGCCAGCTCATCGAGGAATTCACGCCGCTGGCCGGTGACCGCTACTACTCGGAGGATGCGGCGATCACCGGTGGCCTGGGCAAGTTTCGCGGGCGCTCGGTCGTCGTCATGGGACACGAGAAGGGCCACGACACGGAAAGCCGCATCCGCCACAATTTCGGCATGGCGCGCCCCGAGGGCTATCGCAAGGCGGTGCGGTTGATGGATCTCGCCGACAAATTCGGACTACCATTGATTACGCTGATTGACACGGCCGGCGCCTATCCGGGCGTCGGCGCTGAAGAGCGCGGTCAGGCCGAAGCCATCGCGCGTTCGACGGACCGCTGCTTGTCGCTCGGCGTGCCGATGGTGAGCGTGGTGATCGGCGAAGGCGGATCAGGTGGGGCCATCGCCATCGCAACAGCCAACCGCATCCTGATGCTGGAGCACGCAGTCTATACGGTGGCTTCACCGGAGGCTGCGGCTTCCATCCTGTGGCGCGACTCCGCCCGCGCCGAGGACGCCGCCAACAGTATGAAGATCACGGCCCAGCACCTGTTGGAGCTCAATGTTATCGACGAAATCGTCCCCGAGCCTGTCGGCGGCGCGCACCGCGACGCGGACGGTGCCATCCAGCGCACCGGCGACGCCATCCGCAAAACACTCAGCGAGTTCGACGGAATGGGCCCGGCCGAGGTGCGACGTCAACGGCATGAGCGCTTCCTTGAGATCGGCCGCACGCTGTAGTCGTACGGGCGCAGCGCACCGAGCTCTAAATCTTAGGAATTGAGTAGGATTCATTCACGCGCTGTGTTGCGGATGCGACTCCGTTCTGCCGGGCCCTGAATCTAGCTTATCCCCTTCTGAATCCCCACAAAATCGTCTCAATTGTTTCTACAGTGCCACTTCGGGCGCGCGCGGCGAACCTGCATCGGGGGTGCTAGCCAATTCGGCGTCTTAACCGTATCTTAACCTGAACAAATCGAGATGATGACCGTGCGCCGGGGTACTGCGTATGGCGTTGATCGACGGGGGACTATGAGCAAGCACGGGTTTTGCGTTGCGCTTGTCATGGCGATGGCTGGCCTGCTCGGGTCCTGCAGCCTGCAGGACATGACGCCGGCCATGCGGCCGCTGCCGAAGGAAGCCATGATGCTTCTCGGCAAGAAGGGCATGAAGCCGGAAGCGCCGATCTTCGTGCGCATCTTCAAAGAAGAATCGGAGCTGGAGCTCTGGAAGCAGCGCGACGACGGGCGCTACTACCACTTCAAGACCTACCCGATCTGCAACTGGTCGGGCGACCTGGGGCCGAAGGAGAGGGAGGGCGACAAGCAGGCGCCGGAAGGCTTCTACACGATCACGCATGACCAGATGAACCCGAACTCCGGCTTTCATCTGGCGTTCAATCTCGGCTACCCCAACGCCTACGACAAAGCCCACAAGCGCACCGGCGAGTTCCTGATGGTGCACGGCAAGTGCAAGTCTGCCGGCTGCTATGCCATGACCGACGCGCTGATCGAGGAGATCTACGCGCTGGCGCGTGAGCAGTTCATCGGCGGCAACCAGAGCTTCCAGGTGCACGCCTTCCCGTTCCGCATGACGCCGGAGAAGCTGGCCTTGCATCGCAAGGCCAAGTGGTTCCCGTTCTGGGCGACACTTAAGGAAGGCTACGATTACTTCGAGACCACACGCCAAGTACCGCCCGTGGCTGTGTGCGAGCGCAAGTATCTCGTCAACGCCAGCTTTATGGGCAACGTCAGCAACATCAACCCGGAGGGTCGCTGTCCAGCCTACCAGCGCCAGAGGATCGAGCCGTTTCAGCCATCGAGCCGCGAGCAGATTGCGGAGCGTGTGATGGCGCCGGGGCCAAAGATGCGCTCGGTAGCCTCGGCCGACACATTGGTACCGGCAGAGAGCAGCCGGCCCGATGCGATCTCGGACTTGTTGAAGTCCCCGGCGATGGGCCTTGGGTTCGCCAAGGCCGCAGGCGAATAGCCCACACGGGCCAACACGGGCCGCCCTAGCATGGACCACCGGCCCGTTTCTTGCCTATTAGACTGAACACGCGAAGGAACGGCTGCGGATAATTCTGGTTAATTGCATAGACCCATCTGGCGGAGCATTCCCCTGCAGGAGCGCTTGAGACATTGCCGACGCAAAATGGCCTGCGCCGTCGCTGGGCTCTTGTTGGCCACCCCCGCCATGGCGGTGGTGGTCGAGTTGAAGGATGTGGCAGCAGACCGGATCGAGCGCCAGCGCGCCTGGGCGCAGGGCCAGACGCCGCTGCCCAGCACGCCGAACCTAGCCAACCTGGACGGGCGCTTGGCTGCGAAGGGTGTGAACAAAGGCAGCCCGATCTTCATACGTATCTTCAAAACCGAGGCCGAGCTTGAGCTGTGGGTGCGCAAGGGCGAGCGCTTCGTGCTTCTCGACACGTACCCCATCTGCCATTGGACCGGCACACTCGGACCCAAGGAGCGCGAAGGGGATAAGCAGAGCCCCGAAGGCTTCTACAGTGTGACGCAGCGGCAGGCACGGCACACGGGCCGCTGGTCCAAGGCGCTCAATCTTGGATTCCCTAATGCTCTCGATCAGCGCCTGCAGCGCACCGGCTCCTACATACTGCTGCACGGCGGTTGCTCCTCCACCGGATGCTTCGCCATGACCGATCCAGTATTAGAGGAGATCTACGGCCTGGCGGCAGCGGCGCTGCGCGGCGGCCAGGAGCGCGTGCACGTCAACGTCTTTCCGTTCCGCATGACTACGGCCGCGTTGGAGGCTCACAAGGATCATCCCTGGCGCGAGTTCTGGGGCGATCTCAAAGCGGGCTACGACTCGTTCGAGCGCACGCACGTGCCGCCGCGCGTGGCCATGTGCGGTAAGCGCTACGTCGTGCGGGACGGTACGCCGGGTGAGAACGGTGATGCACGGGCGCTCGCGTCTGCGCCACAGAGCGGACGCGAGGCAGAACAATGCGCGGAGCGCATCGCCGAACGAAGCCCTGCCGCCACGGGATCGCAATAGCACCCGTAATCAGCGTCTCCGGCGTTCATCCTCCCGCGCCAACGTCGTCAGGCCACAGCGCAGCACACAAGTCGAGCATGACCGAAAGCTTCACGCCCGCTTAGGCTGCTGACGGCCAACCCCCTTGCTGACGACAGATGCCGATTGCAGCGCGTAGTCCGCGTGCCACTGGCCCGGGTCCATGCGCGTGACGAGACCCGTCTTGATGCCCGCAAGCGTCGCCAGCATCTCGTTGCTGAGATAGGGCGCGCGACCCATCGATCCGAAGGATAGGTCGCGCAGGCCCCCGGCAATGCGACTGTCGGACTGGAAGAACGGCGTCAGCCAACGGCTAGCCCACTGGTAGAAGCGCACATGCCGACGGCGCGCCGCGGCGTAGCTGGGTAGCGCCTCGTTCACGCTGCGCGACTGATCCAGACTGCACGCCAATGTGAGCGCATCGGCGAGACCCAGGTTGGCACCCTGGCCGAGCTGCGGGCTCGTGCAGTGCGCAGCATCGCCGACGGTGGCGAGGCGATCCGCGTACGGACGCTGGACGGTCAGATCCGAGTAGGTAGCGAAGGTGAAATCCTCCGGCCGCTGCAGCGATGCGATCAGTGGCTCCACCTCCGGCCAGACGGCGAGCACGCGGCGGCGCCACGCCTCGACCCCGGCCTCGCGCCAGGCGTCGTACTGATCCGCGCGCAGGCTCCAGAAAAACGCCGCAAGGTCACGATCCTCTCCGGGCAGCCGTCCGATCGGCAGAACGCCGATCATCAGTGAAGCGCCTTCATAGCGCTGCCGCAGCGTATTGCGCATGGGCCAGGCAGGCGGCAGCGGCACCGCGCTCCACAATGCGCCCCAGGCAAAACGGCGCTCGCGATCGTCAGGCGCCATCTCAGTGCGCAGCGGCGAGCGCAGGCCTGTCGCATCGACCACAAGATCGAACGCCCCATGCTCGCGGCCAGCGGTGTCGGTGATAAACCGGCCCTCTTCCGCGACGCGCGAGCTGGCGACGGTTACGGCTGCCGTGATCGGAACCGCCAGCCGCTGCACCTCGCGATAGAGGACGCTGAACAGCGCACCACGGTGGATGCCGAGCCCGAAATAATGCGGCGCCAGATCGCCGTAGGCCATGTCGAGGACGCTGCGCCCGCCGGCAGTCTTGCCCTCGATACCGTCGATGCGTGCGCCGAGCGCAACTGCCTCGCAATCGAGACCGAGCCGGGCGAGACAGGCGAGGCCGGTCGGCTGCAGCAGGATGCCGGCGCCGAGTGGCCGCGGCGCGTCGAACCGTTCGAAAATGCGCACATCATGACCGGCGCGCTTAAGGAACGCCGCGGCGGCAAGGCCGGTGGTGCCGGCGCCCGCAATGGCAATGCGGAGAGATTGCATGAGCGTGCCCCACTGGCATGTATCAGCAGGGTCGCAGATGTGCACCGGCTAGGCGATGCGGCGCGGTGGCCGGACTTCTAGAGGCGAGTTAATGCCGCCCATGGCAATGCTTGTATTTCTTGCCCGAGCCGCAGGGGCATTTGTCGTTGCGTGCCACCCTGCCCCAGGTCGACGGGTCGTTGGGGTCGACGGCAGCGGCCTTGCGCACACGGATGGGCTCGGCCTTGGGCTGGCGCGCTGGACCATCGTCGCGACCGCCGACAAGCGCGGCCTCGGCCAGCTCGAACTCGTCCTCGCCGGTCATGGGATTGATGTGGTGCGCCTGCATGGGCGGCAGCTCGACCGGCTCCAGCTCCGGCGGCGGCGCGTCGGCTGAGAACTGCATGTGCATGAGCTGGCCGGTGACGCCCTCACGCAGGTGCGCCAGCATGGCCTCGAACAGCAGGAAGCCCTCGGACTTGTACTCGTTGAGCGGGTCGCGCTGGCCATAAGAGCGGAAGCCGATCACCTGCCGCAGGTGCTCGAGCGTAACGAGGTGCTCGCGCCAGAGATGGTCGAGCGACTGCAGCAGCACACCCTTCTCGATCTCGCGGATACGCTGCCGACCAACGGCGACGGGATCACGGCTCGGTGCGCCGTCGATGGCCTCGGTAAGGCCGCGTGCGTCCATGTACTGGCGCATGAAGGCGAAGCCGATGCGGTCCGCCTGCCGCGCCGCCTCTTCGGGATCGGCGCCGTTGATGCGGATCTCGCCACGGCCCGACGCCAGGATGAAGCGGCCGGCGGCGTCGAGGCTCTGCTGCGTCGGCTCCTTCTCGAGCAACGCCTTGAGGTCGGGCTCGCTATCGACAAAGGCAACCAGGCTCTTGGCATTGTCGTAGCCCTTGAGAACCTCGGTGCCGAGCTGCTCGGCGATACCATCGGCCCTGGCGTCCACCTCCTTGATCAGGCGCTCGCGGATTTCCTGGTCGGCAATACCTTCTTCCGCGGCCCATTTATCGATCGGCAGGTCGAGATCGAAAATCTCCTTAACTTGCTGCTTCAGGACCTCGACGTTCCACTGCTCGGCGTAGGCGTTCTCGGGGATGTTCGTGGTCACGAGCTCGTGCAGCACCTGGTGCCGCATGCCATCGACCGTCTCGCTGACGTCCTCCTCACCCATGATGTCGATGCGCTGCTCGAAGATGACCTTGCGCTGATCGTTCATCACATCGTCGTATTTGAGCACGTACTTGCGAGCGTCGAAGTTGCGCGCCTCGACTTTCTTCTGCGCGTTCTCCAGCGCTTTGTTGATCCAGCGGTGCGTGATCGCCTCGCCTTCCTCGAGGCCGAGCTTCTGCAGCATGCCGTCGATGCGGTCGGCGGCAAAGATGCGCATCAGGTCGTCCTCGAGGGACAGGTAGAACTTGGTGCGGCCGGGGTCGCCCTGGCGGCCGGAGCGGCCGCGCAGCTGATTGTCGATGCGCCGGCTCTCGTGGCGTTCGGTGCCCATGACATAGAGACCGCCGGGGAACGTGATGGTATTGGCAGCCTTGCCGTTCTTGGCCGGCTCGATCTCGATCGTCTCCGACGCGTTGAGCACGATCTGGCGGTTGCGCTCGACCTCGTCCTTGATGGCGGCGATCTTGCGCTCGCGCTCCGGACCTTCGGGGATGTCGGCGCACTCCTGCAGAATACGCATCTGGATGTTGCCGCCGAGCTGAATGTCCGTGCCGCGACCGGCCATGTTGGTGGCGATAGTGACGGAGCCCGGAACACCGGCCTGGGCGATGATGTAGGCTTCCTGCTCGTGGTAGCGCGCGTTGAGCACCTGATGCGGGATGCCTCGCGCTTTCAGCATCTCCGACAGCGTCTCGCTCTTCTCGATCGAGACGGTACCGACCAGCACGGGCTGCTTGCGCTTCTGCGCGTTGTCGATGTCGCGGATGATCGCGTCCCACTTCTCCTTAGCCGTGCGATAGACCTCGTCATCGAGATCGGCACGCGCCACGGGCAGATTGGTCGGCACCTCGAGCACGTCGAGGCCGTAGATGTCCATGAACTCGCCGGCCTCGGTCAGCGCCGTGCCGGTCATGCCGGCTAGCTTCTCGTAGAGTCGAAAGTAGTTCTGGAAGGTGATGGAGGCGAGCGTCTGGTTCTCGGGCTGGATCTCGGCCTTCTCCTTGGCTTCCAGCGCCTGGTGCAGGCCCTCCGAGTAGCGCCGGCCCTGCATCATGCGGCCGGTGAACTCGTCGATGATGATGACTTCCCTGTTCTTGACGATGTAGTCGCGGTCGCGCTGGAACAGCTTGTGTGCCTTGAGCGCCTGGTTGACGTGGTGGACGATCGTGACGTTCTCGATGTCATAGAGCGAGCCGGTCTTGAGCTGACCGGCTTCCTGCAGAAGCTGCTCGATGCGCTCATTGCCAACCTCGGTGAGCGCCACCTGCCGCTGCTTCTCGTCGATCTCAAAATCGGCTTTGTCGAGCTTCGGGATCAGGGCATCGATGGCGATATAGAGGTCGGAGCGATCCTCCACCGGACCGGAGATGATGAGCGGCGTGCGCGCCTCGTCGATCAGGATCGAGTCCACCTCGTCGACGATGGAATAATAGTGGCCGCGCTGCACCATGTCGGACACGCGCATCTTCATGTTGTCGCGCAGATAGTCGAAGCCGAACTCGTTGTTGGTGCCGTAGGTGACGTCGCAGGCGTACTGCTGGCGGCGCTGGTCGTCGTCGAGCTCGTGCACGATGCAGCCGACGGTAAGGCCGAGGAACTTGTAAATCTCGCCCATCCAGTCAGCGTCACGCTTGGCAAGGTAGTCGTTGACGGTAACCACATGCACGCCGCGACCAGCCAGGGCATTGAGATACACCGGCAAGGTGGCGACAAGCGTCTTGCCCTCGCCGGTCTTCATCTCGGAGATCTTGCCCTGGTGCAGCACCATGCCACCGATGAGCTGCACGTCGAAATGGCGTTGGCCGAGGGTACGCTTGGCTGCCTCGCGCACCGTCGCGAAGGCCGGCACGAGCAGGTCGTCTAGGTCGGCGCCATCCTCAAGCTGCTTCCGAAACTGGACCGTGCGGGCGCGCAGCTCCGCATCGCTGAGCTGCGCCACTTCCGGCTCCAGCGCATTGATGGCGGCCACGCGCGGGCGGTAGCTCTTCACCAGCCGATCGTTCGATGATCCGAAAATTTTGGAGGCGAACGAGCCGATTGAGCTGATAGACAGCATGGACGGTTCCTCAAATCCCCCTGCTCCGCCCCGGCGCTTCGGGACGGGACGGTCCGCCGCGAGGGCGAAACTGGTCTCTCTCGTCCGGAGGCGGGCCGGCATCGAGCTCCAAGAGTGTCCCGTGTGGATAAGCGGAGAACCGAGCGAGCGCACGCCTCTGGAACCCGCCAAAACGGGTCGGGGAAGAGATAAGGAGCCCGCCAACCCTTGTCAACGCAAGCGCCCATCCGGCGCTACATGCCGCATTCTGGCCACGTGAACAATCATTAAGTAGGCGCGACACGCGCTATGGGGTAGCGGTCACCGGCTAGGCTCGGCCCACGCGGGCTCCGCATGCATGTGTGTCTCCCGAAGGAAACGTGAAGGATCGGCCCGTGCTCCGATTTCGCAGCTCCCTGCTCGTTCTGACTGTATGCGCCACCGCCTTCGTTGCCGTGTCGCTGGCGCTGGCGCAGGAACGCGTCGTAGCCAAGGTCAACGGCAAGGACATTACCGAGACCGACATGCGTCTGGCCGAGGCCGAGATCGGTAACGAGCTGGGTAACCTCCCGCCAGAGACGCGGAGGCGCGTACTGCTCGAGTACCTGATCGAGAACCAGCTTTTTGCCGAGGCGGCCGAGGGCGACAAGCTCGGCTCCGGCACGCAGTTCGACGACCGCATGCAGTATTGGCGCCGGCGGGCGCTGCGCGACTCTTATTTTGATCGCACTGTGAAGAATTCCGTCAGCAGCACTGATGCACGCAAGTTCTACGACCAGCAGGTGGCCGGCGCCAAGCAGGAGGAGGAAATCCGCGCGCGCCATATCCTGGTCGATACCGAGGAGCAGGCCAAGGAGGTGTTCGAGAAGATCGCGCACGGCGAGGATTTCGTGCGCATGGCCAAGGAGCGCTCCAAGGACCCCGGCAGCAAGGAGGACGGCGGCGATCTCGGCTATTTCGCGCGCGGGCAGATGGTGCCCCAGTTTGAGGAGGCCGCGTTCAAGCTCAAGAAGGGCGATATATCGGCGCCGGTGCAAACCAAGTTCGGATGGCATCTCATCAAGGTCGAGGACCGCCGTTCCCGCGGAGCGCCGCCGTTCGACGAGGTGAAGGACCGCCTGCTGGCCTCCATGGTGCATCGCAAGGCGCAGGAGGTGGCAGCGGGCCTGCGCGAGAAGGCCAAGCTCGAGTACGTAGATGCCGAGATCAAGAAGCAGGTCGAAGGCGACAAGGGCATTAAGCCGGCGCCGCGATGAGAAGCCAGCTCAGATCTCGCGCCAGTCGAGATAGCGATAGTAAGGCAACGCAAGCGGAGCAAGCCGCCGCACCAGGGCCTGCAAGGGAATAGGTTCAGGGTCGCTGAGCGGCAAGGCGAGCCGCTCCAGCGGCGTGCCCGTGACGGCTTTAGCCAGCTCACGGCCGAGTGCAACCGACAGGCCCACAGCGCGGCCGTTGCAGCCAGCCCAGGCAAAGCCACTCGGGCCGAGCTGATGAAAGCGCGGGTAATAGTCTCGCGTCATGCCCACGTAGCCGTTCCAGAAATAATCGAGCTTCACCTCGCCCAGTTGCGGAAAGAGCCGTTGCAGGCGGGCAACCACACGTGCCTGTATCCGCTCGCGCTGGTTTATTGGTAGCGCGACGTTGCCGCCGGTGACCAAGCGGTTACGTGCGTCGTAGCGTGCGAAATACAGCTCGCGATGCGTATCCGAGACTGCCTGACGACCAGGAATGATGGTGCTGCGCACATTGTCGGAGAGCGGCTGGGTGGCCATCTGCCAGGAGAAGACAGGCACGACCTCACGCGCAATTGCGGGCGCCAGCGTGCGGGAAAACTCGCCCGTGTAGGCATTGGTCGCCAGCACCAGGGCGCGCGACCTGATCGATCCCCTTGGGGTGGCCGTCATCCAGCGGGCACCATCATGCCGGATCATGATGGCCGGTGATTGCACGTAGATACGGCCGCCCCGGCCAAGCACACTGCGCGCAAGCCCGCGCGTGAGAGCGAGCGGATTGATGTGACCACCGGTCGGGTTCCAGAAGCCGCCGAACCATGATTCCGAGCCTGTCATGCGCCGCATGTCATCGCGCGACAGAAGTTCGACGGGCGCACCATGCTTCGACCATTGCCGGACGCGGCGCTCGGCGATCTTCATACGTCCGGGCGAGTGCGCAGGCTGAATCCATCCATTCTGCTCGGCTTCGGCCGCAATCCGCTCCTCGCGAACAGTGTCGAAGAGGATCGAAGCGCAGTCACGGATGAGAAGCACTAGGCGCTCGCCGGCCTGCGCCATGCTTGGCGATAATGTCTTCTGGATCAGGGCGCGACAACGTGGGGATGACCTGGCCGTTGTTGCGGCCGGACGCGCCCCACCCGGGCTCCGCAGCCTCCACCACAGCCACATCGACACCGGCTCGACGCAGATGCAACGCCGTGGACAACCCGGTGAACCCTGCGCCGATCACCGTCACATCCGCCTGCGTATCGCCGTCAACCGGGCTGAGGCTCGGTAGCGCAGGGGTGACTGCGGCCCAGAGCGATACTGGCAGCGCGGGAGTCGGTGGCATCAAAAGATCCAGCACAAGGCAGGGCGACCATCCAAGCCTTTCGGCCTGGCAACCGCAAGCGGCTATCCTGCAACGCGGCTTTCGTTGACAGGCATGAGCCTGCCGCGCGACCTTGCCGTTCCTCGCGCCGCACGCTCTGAATGGAGCACTTCCCCATGCCGCTGAAGTCGATCATCGGGCTCGACCACGTTGTGATCCTTGTGCGCAACCTCGCCACTGGAGCTGAGACCTGGCGCAATCTCGGCTTCACGGTCGCGCCGCGCGGCCTGCACACCGCCGTCATGGGCACGGCCAACCACACCATCATGCTGGGAGAGGACTACTTGGAGCTGATCGGCGTGGTGGCCGAAACCGAGCGCAACCTGCAGAGCCGCGAATTCCTCGAGATCGCGCGGCGAAGGCATCGAGCGGGTGGCTTTCACCACCAGCAGCGCTGCCGACGGAGTGACTGAGATCAAATCCAAGGGATTGGCAGGCACCGGCCCCTTCGACTTCGGCCGGCCGGTGGACCTGCCGGATGGACGTACGACGGAAGCCCGCTTTCGCACGTTCCTGTGGCCGGTCAATGCGCGGCCGGGTGGCCTGCGCATTTTCGCCTGCGAGCACCTGACGCGCGAGGCGGTATGGGTCCCGGAGTTGACCCGGCATGCCAACACGGCCACGCGCATCGATCGCGTCGAGCTGCTGGCGCACAGTCCACGCGCCGCAGCCGAGCACATGGCTCAACTGATCGACCAAGGCGTAGAAAGCGAGAAGGATGGAGCGCTGCGCGTGCGCACGGGCGGCCAGCGTGGCGATTTCGTATTTCTCGATCGCCCGACGCTGGCCAAACGGCATCCTGGCGTGCCGCTCGATAGCTTGCCGACGGAAGCTGCCGTCACGTTGGCGCTGCGGGTCACCGATGTCGAGACTGCGGCACGGGTGCTCGCAGGCAAAGCCGTGCGCACTGCACCGGGCGTGTTGAATGTGGCTCCGGCGCACGCCAACGGGGTTATTCTGGAGCTAGCCGCCGGCTGATGGCCGCAGCTCGGTGACAATCGAGGAGCGCAGCATGCCCACCAAGCTCACCGCCGATGCCAAGGGCATCTATGTCATTGCGACCACGCCTTTCCTCGATGACGGGCGCATCGATTTCGACAGCATCGATCGCTTAGTCGATTTTTATCTGAAGTGCGGTGTGCACGGCATGACCGTGCTCGGCGTCATGGGCGAGTTCCAGAAGCTTGCGGAGAGCGAGACGAGCGACGTCGCCGCGCGCTTCATAAAACGCGCCGGCGGGCGCATCCCGACCATCGTCGGGGTCAGCAATCCTGGCACCAGCCAACTCGTGAAGATTGCGCGCAATGTGATGGAAGCCGGCGCCGCCGGAGTCATGGTCATGCCGATGGCGGGATTGCGCACCGACGAGGCGGTGCTCGGCTATATGCGCGGCGTGCTGAAGGCGCTTGGACCGTCCATTCCTGTCTGCGTGCAGGACTACCCACAATTGAGCGGCGTTTATTTCTCCGCCGACTGCTTCCTGAAGATGGTCGACGAGTTTCCGCAGATCGCCATGTTCAAACACGAGGAATCGCCCGGTCTGCGCAAGCTGTCGGCCATCCGGCGTGCGTGCGACGGCAAGGGACGGCGTTATATACCGATCCTGTGCGGCAACGGCGGCATCCACCTGCCCCAGGAATACCGGCGCGGCGCCGACGGCGGCATGACCGGCTTCGCCTTCCCCGACATGATGGTGCACATGCACGAGCTGTTCATGGCGGGTAAGACTGAGGAAGCAGAGGACCTGTACGACCTCTATCTGCCGATCCTGCGTCACGAGCTGCAGCCTGGCATCGGACTGGCGCTGAGAAAGGAAATCCTGAAGCGTCGCGGCGCCATCGCCTCCAATGCGGTTCGCGCACCGGGTCCGAAACTCGACAAGGATGACCTAACGGAGTTGGACGGGCTTCTGCAGCGGCTGGAGCGGAAGATAGGCAAGGCGATCTGAACGCCCCGCTTTCAATCCACGATCCGCATGATCGCCTCGATCTCGACCGGGATGTTGCCGGGCAGTGAACCCATCCCAACGGCGGAGCGGGCATGACGGCCGCGCTCACCCAGCACGGCGACGAACAGGTCCGAGCAGCCGTTCATGACCTTGGGTTGGTCGCCGAAACCTGGCACGGCGTTGACCATGCCGAGCACCTTGAGCACCTCGACCTTGCCGAGATCGCCGGCCGCCAGCTTGGCGACCGCGAGCAGGCTCAAGCCAACCTGACGCGCGTACTCGTAGCCCTGCTCGATCGTCACGCCGTCGCCGATGCAGCCTGGAATGGAGGTGCCGTCCGGCCGGCGCGGACCCTGGCCCGCGAGATAGATGGTGCGGCCGTCGAGCTTGAAGGGCACGTAGTTACCCATCGGCGTCGGCACCTTGGGCAGCGTCAGGCCCATCGATGCGAGCGTTTCCTCGGGGCTCATTCTACCTTCTCTTTGGCGCGCGGCGCGACCTTGGCGAACTTGGTAGAACGCTTGGGATGCCACCATTTGCCAGCAATAACTGTACCCTCGGCGATGATCTTCCTATCGCCCGTGATGCGTTCACCCACCACGTCCTCGTAGATGAACTTGCCATCCTTGATGGAAAGGATTGTCGCGTCTCCAACGGAGCCGGGTTTCAAACTACCGAGCTCGGGTCGCTTCAAGGCGAACGCAGCATTGGTCGTGCTGGCGCGGATCACCTCGCCGAGCGGCATTCCGAGCACCAGGAATTTCGACATGGTCGTAACCTGATCGAACGCGGGCCCATCGATGCACAGCACGTGCACATCGGACGAGATGGTGTCGGGATAGAAGCCGTTGGCGATCATGGCGCGCGTGGTCTTGAACGAGAACGAGCCCTTGCCGTGACCGATATCGAACAGGACGCCACGCTTTCGCGCCTCGAGCACCGCGGGCTTGACCTTGCCCTGCACCGTGCACGGCGCATTCGGAAAAGGGCGGAAGGCATGCGTCAGGACATCGCCCGGCCGCAGCATGCCGAGCACTTCCTCATAGGAGGGCGGCGGATGATCGATGTGGCACATGACCGGCATGCCCGCTTCTTCGGCTGCCTGGATCGCGATGCCGAGCGGAGCCGCGCCCTGCTCGCCGGAGGCGTGCTTGCCGACACGCACTTTGATGCCGATGATCACGTCACGGTTCGCATCGGCCACTGCCACAGCTTCCGCTGGTGCCATCAGCCGCATGTCCTCGCTCTCGCCCACCATGACGGTCTTTGAGAAACCCCAGATACCAGCGAAAGACACATGCAGATAGGCAAGGATGCGCACATCCGAGCGTTCGATGACGTGCTTTCGAAAACCGGCGAAGTTGCCGGGGCCGGCACTGCCAGTGTCGACCGCAGTGGTGACTCCCGAAAGACGACAGAACTCTTCCGCATCAATCCCGAGCGACGTACCACCCCAATAAACATGGGTGTGCAGATCGATGAGACCAGGACTGACGATATAGCCGGAGAGGTCGCGAACCTCGGTTGTGGCGGCGGGCTTCAGGTTGCGCCCGACGCCCGCGACCTTACCGTCGACAAAGGCAACATCGCTCACCTCGTCGAGCTTCTGCGACGGATCGATGACCCGCCCGCCCTTCAGGATCAGATCGTAGCTCGGCATTGCTGCTCCCCGGTGTGCCAAAGTCGCCGGACGGCAGGCTGCCGTGTCAGCGCGAGCAGCGCAAGCTCCGGATGTACCGGAGCCCGGTTCCTCGGGGGGGGGGCAATCGGCGGCCCAAGCTCCAGTGATCGTGTGCCGGATCAGATACCGCGACCCCAGTACCCGCACCAGCGGTGGACGTTCCAGGCGAGGTTCTGCTCGTAGCCTGTCAGCGTCGCGTGCTGCGGCAGCTTGAGCTCGCTGTCAGCTGGGCTGAAGCACTTGCCCGCGTCGGACGCCTTCTTCACCTCCGCGGAGAGGTCGCTCATAAACGTGAGCTGCTGCTCCATGTCCTTCTTCGTCCCCAGACGACCGCCGGGCCCAGGATGACCCGGAATCATGCGATCCCAGTTGAGAGCCAGCGTGCGCTTGAGCGAGGCTTCCCACTCGACAGGGTAGGAGTCGTTGATCGCGAGCCGCGAGGGCACCGAGCCGAGCGCATTGAAGTCCACGGCGAAGATGATCTTCTCACGCGGCAACAGCATCACTAGCGACGAGTCGGAGTGGTTGCGGCCCACATAGTGGAGCTCGAGCGTCGTTCCGCCGAGCCGAATGACGTGCTTGTTCCCCACTCCCTGGTCCGGAATGACGACATCCAATCCCTTCAATGCAGCAAGCCGCTCTTTGGCGCGCCGGTGCGCAACCACGACTGCGCCAGCCTCCTTGAACACCTTGCCACCCGCGATGTGGTCGTAGTGGTGATGGCTGTAGACCAGATACTTGATCGGCGCTTTGGTGATCTTCCGGATCTCTTCGAGGTAAGTCACCGCTGCCTGTGGGCGGCCGTAGCTGATCGGATCCGTGACGATCACGCCAGCCGGTGTGACGACAAACATCGACTGATGGTTCTGATAGCGGAAGATATAGACGTTCGTCGTGCCTTCGACTTGAGTCGTCGCAAATGTCGGTGCTTGCTGCTGTGCAGCAGCGTCGAAGCTCGCGACTAGCGCCACCAATGCAGCAACTATGAAGCGCATGAGTAGATCCTCCCCAATCGGTGGCGTGGTTTGATATTTTCACGCACTCAGTCAAGTGCGCCGAGTGTCTTACGCCGTTTCTTGGGCCGTCAAGATGCGAGGTGACCTGTACACGAAGTGTTCATCGTGTACTCTACTTGAGCATGCTCAAAAACGTGACGGCGTCGATTTCCGCTCTCGATTCCGGGAGAAACCCCATGATGCAAAGCTATCGCGTCACGACCTTCGGCCAGCCGCTCGAGAAGCAGGCGGAGACGGCGCCGGAGCCCAAAGGCCGCGAGGTGCTGCTACGCGTTACAGGCTGCGGCGTGTGCCACAGCGACGTGCACCTGCACGACGGCTATTTCGACATGGGTGGCGGTCGCAAGGTTGATCTCGCCAGAAGCGTGGCGCCGCCGCGCACGCTCGGCCACGAGATCGTCGGTGAAGTTGTGGCATGCGGACCGGATGTCGGAGCCAGCGACGCTGCACCCGTCGGTGCTCGCCGCGTGGTCTATCCCTGGATCGGCTGCGGCACCTGCGGCTCGTGCCGAGGCAGAAACGAGCATCTGTGCAACCAGCCGCGCGCACTCGGCGTCAACCGCGACGGCGGTTATGCCACGCACGTTCTGGTGCCGGATGCGCGCTATCTCGTCGATTTCGAGGGCTTGGATGAGGCGCAGGCCTGCGTCTATGCCTGCTCAGGGATAACGGCCTATGGCGCGCTGTTGAAGGCCAAGAGCCTGTTGGCCGGCGGCGGTGAGCTGCTGATCATCGGGGCAGGCGGCGTCGGTCTCTCAGGTATCCGCATGGCCGAAATAGTGCTGGGCGTGAAACCGATCGTCGCCGATATCGATCAGAGCAAATGGGCAGCCGCAAAGGCAGCAGGCGCCAAGCAGACGATCGACCCCAGCTCTCCCGACTCGCTCAAGACATTGATGCGCGAGACGAGCGGCGGGGTCACGGCAGCGATCGACTTCGTTGGCGCAGCGGCATCGTTCACGTTCGGGTTCTCTGCCATCCGCAAGGGTGGGGCGCTGATCGTCGTGGGGCTTTTCGGCGGGGCCGCGCAATTGCCGGTTCCGCTCATCCCGCTCAAGGCGGCGACAGTCATGGGCTCCTACGTCGGCAGCCTAGCCGAGATGCACGACATGATGCAGCTTGCGAAAGCGGGAAAGCTGCCGGCGATGCCGGTTGAAACGCGTCCTCTGGCCGAGATCGGTGATGTGCTGGCGCGGCTGAAGGCCGGCAAGATTGTCGGGCGGACGGTGGTACGGCCGTAAGTCAGCCAGCCACCGGCCTGCCAAATCGCGTGCTAACGCAGCACACCGGTGCGAATCAGCCTAGGCCCCGAAACGAGCTGCGGGGCGGGCGAAGACGAAGCAGCCGGTGCTCCTGTACCGACGGCAAGACGCTTCTGGCGCGCGAGTGTTGCGCTGGCGGTCACGAAGCAGCGATCGAGGTTGGCGCAGCGCGTGGCACCCGCCGGATGGGTAGCCGTTCGGGGGGCATTGCCGAACGAGCGGCAGACCTGCGTCAAGCCAGTTTTATTGAGCCAACCGTCCATCACACCGCGATTGACAGCCCAACAATCGGCACCCAATTCGCTTCCCCCGACGTGATGGTGGCCGCATTCGTGATGAAACACGAACACGCGCACGGTTTCGGGCTGACGCCGCAGCAATGCTGGATTGAGAACCAACAGGCGGGAGTCGGGTATCGATAAACCGAGGTTTGGCAAACGCTGGTCGAACTTGGTACGTGCATTGGAGCACCGCAGCGTACGGCCGCCAATGTCAACGCCACCATCGCGACGCTCACTCAACGCCGAAGCCGATTGCGCGACAACCACAGCACCGGCCACATAAATCACAAGCGCCGCCATCAGCGCACGAACGCAATACTTGAGCATGCTACGAGTCCCCGTCGTTCCCGTAGTTGCTGTTAGGCACCGCAACGTGCCGAAAATGCGGCAATATCAGATGGAATCTGCGAGCCTGCCATTTGAACGACGCTCATTGCGTCTACCCAGGTCGGCAGCTTTCGATTTCGGTCAGTTGGCTGACGTTCAGCGCAAGGCCTGCTCGACCTTCAATAAAGCCCACGCTCGGCCATAATCTGAGACTGGCGCTCGTTTTCCTCCCGGCTGAGGCCGCGCACGTGATCGAGCAGCATTTCCGCGTAGCTTGGCAGAATCGCGCGGTCGATCTGCTGGGTGGCATCCCACAGTTTCGACCGCACCAGCGCCTTGCCGCAATGCAGGAAAGCCTCCTCGATGGCGACGATGAGGCCCACCTTCGGCGGCCGGCCGTTGACGGCGCTGAGCTGCAGCAGCCGCGCATCATCGGTGATGCGCGCGGTGCCGTTGACGCGCAGCGTCTCGTTCATGCCGGGCACGAGAAACAGCATGCCGATACACGGATTGACGAGAAGATTGGAGTATCCGTCGAGCCTATTGTTGCCAACTCGCTCGGGGAGCAGCAGCGTTCTCTCGTCGAGCACGCGCACGAAGCCCGGGGGATCGCCTCGGGGAGAAACGTCGGCGCCCTTGGGTCCCTGGGTCGCAATCACGCAGAACGGGGACAGGGCAATCACCCGGCGGCAATGCACATCCAGCGTGTGCAGCACCTTGTCCGTCGCCCGGCTCATCGGCGCATGGTGCAGAGCGCGCAGTGCAGTTTCGTCGGTGATGAAACTCGTGTCGTCGGGAAGCATGCGTGCAACCCTCGTTCGCGATGTCGATGAGCGCCGTTACAGATTGTACGCCTAGCCGGATCGGCGCTCGCCCGAGGCATGGAAACGATATTGCGCCTTGGCCTGCGCTTTCAGAGCCTCGGTTTCGCGGTCGCGCGGCGAGACCGTCGTGATCAGCGAAGCGAGCAATTCGTGGGCCGCCTTCGTTACCTGATCGACGGCACGATCGAAAACCTCCTGATTGGCCTTCGACGGGCGCGTATAACCGCTGAGCTTGCGCACGAACTGCAAGGCGGACGCGCGGATCTCGTCATCGGTGGCTGGCGGTGCGAAATTGTGGAGCGTCTTGATGTTCCGGCACATAGGGGTTTCCCGTAGGCTTCATCGGGATCGATGCTGATGCGTCCCAGGCTGCGCATGCCTCAATATTTCGCCAGGATGCACGTACCTTGAGTGCCAATCAAGGCGCACCACCGATGGTCCTTGCCGTAGTGTTGTCGAGTAGGATGCATGTCACTCCTGGACGGGACATTCACAAGCTTTCTATTGGCCTTTTCGGCCCTATTCTCGATCGTCAATCCGCTCGCCGGTGCCCTTATTTATAGTCAGGTTACAGCCAATCGCAGCCCCTCAGAGCGTGTTACACTGGCTTGGCGCGTGGCTTTCTATTCAGCTGTGGTGATGATCGCCGCGCTGTGGGCCGGCGCTCCGTTGTTGAACTTCTTTGGCGTCGGCCTCGGCGCACTCCGGATCGCGGGCGGGCTCGTGGTCGCCGTGCACGCCTGGGAGCTACTCTCCCAGCCGGAGCAGCAGGAAAACCGCAAGCAGCTACAAGCCGCACCCGCCGGCGTGAGCTCGGATGTCGCATTCTTTCCACTGACGATGCCGTTCACGACTGGGCCTGGAACCATCTCCGTTGCGATTGCGCTCAGTGCAAGCGGCCCTACGGCAAGCCCGCACCTGGTGCCGTTCGCCATCGGGTCGTTACTGGCAGCTCTGGCGATCGCCGTTTGCGTCGGTCTTTGCTATGCCTCCGCCGACCGGCTGACGGCGCTCCTCGGCAAAACAAGCTCCCGCGTAGTGACACGAATGGCAGCGTTCCTGCTGCTGTGCATTGGCGTGCAGATCCTGCTAACCGGCGTCACCGACACGCTGGCACCGTTGCTCGCGGCACGTTCTTGAGCAGCATGCCATCTCGGCAACGCGCGCTGCTCAGATTTCGAGCATCTCGATGAGAGCGGCGTTATAGGCGGCGGGCTGCTCGTACATCACCCAGTGGCCCGCATCCGGGATGGTGCGGGTCAAGAGCTCCGGATGGCCCTCGCGCAGGACATCGTAGCGCGCCTCGATCGAGGGCAGTGCCGTGCTGTCGTCACCGCCCCAGATGGCGCGAATAGGCACGCACACCTCAGGGAGACGCCGGCGGATCTCATCGGTGCGGGCGAACGGGCGCGAGCGAAAGCGCGCTTTACGAACATTGTCCGCTTGCAGATGGACGGCGAGTGGATCGATGCGATCGGGATCTGCGATCATCAATATTTCGAGCAAGCGGCGATGCACCTCCATCTTCTCGGTCTCGCTCATGCCAGGCCGCTCGCGCGGAAAACCAATGCCAGGGCCTTGCCTGAGGCCTAGCGCAGCGCACCCCGAGATCGTGAAATCCGCGATCCAGTCCTGGATTTCCAAAAGAGCGAATGTGGAGATGTGCGCGCCAAACGAGAAAGCCACGAGGTGCGGGCGGCGCTCGCGCGGAATGAGCGTCGTAATGCCGAGCGCCATGGCTTTGCCGCAGCTCTCGGGCGTATGCGGATGGTGCGGCATGTCGCTGTCGCCGAGCCCAGGCAGGTCGGCGACCCAAAGCTGATAGCGGTCCTTGAGGACCGGAATGGTCTTGATCCAGTGCGTCCAGGATCCCGAGCCGCCATGCGCGAAGATGATCGGACGGCCGCGGCCCCAGCGGCGCCAGACCATGCGCCCGTCGCCGCAGGGCGTCTCGAAGATTTCGGCATCGGCAGATATGGCGGAAACGATATCTGCGGGCGAGCGCCCAGCAGCAATGAGGTCGGCAACGGCATCGTTCGGCACGGGTGGGAGATTCCGATGTCTTGCGTCGAAGGGGCGGTCGGGCATTATCGGAAGATAGGGCGCGAGATCAAGCATCTACGTGCCGGAAGAACGGGCAAGGGAACCACATGGCTGCCGATACCAATCTGCGCATCAATGGCACGAGGCTGTGGTCGAGCCTCATGGCGATGGCCGAGATCGGCGCCACGCCCAAGGGCGGCGTCAACCGGCTGACGCTGACCAATCTGGACGGCCAGAGCCGCGATCTGTTCGCGCGCTGGTGCAAGGACGCCGGCTGCACCGTGACGGTGGACCGCATCGGCTCGATGTTCGCGCGCCGATCGGGAACCGACGACAGCCTGCCACCGGTAATGCTGGGCAGCCACCTCGACACGCAGCCCACGGGCGGCAAGTTCGACGGCGCGCTCGGCGTCATGGCCGCGCTCGAGGTGGTGCGCACGCTGAACGATCTGGACATCAAGACCAGGCATCCGATCGAGATCGCCATGTGGACCAACGAGGAAGGCTCGCGCTTTGCGCCGGCCATGGTGGCCTCGGGCGTTTTTGCCGGCGAGTTCACGCTGGAACAAGGTCTCGCCGGCAAGGACGTAGACGGCAAAGTATTTGGCGAGGAGCTGCAGCGTATCGGCTACGCCGGCCCGGCGCAGGTTGGCGGGCGGCCGGTGCACGCGTTCTTCGAGCTGCACATTGAGCAAGGCCCGATCCTGGTGGAAGCCGGCATCGACATCGGCGTGGTGACAGCGGCGAATGGGCAAAAGTGGTACGAGATCACACTGACGGGCGTGGAAAGCCATGCCGGCCCGACACCGATGAACCGGCGCAAGGATGCGCTCCTGGGCGCGGCGCGCATCGTCGAGCTGGTCAATGCCATCGGCCATGCCCACGATCCCGCGGCCTGCGCAACCGTCGGCATGATCCAGGTCTATCCCAACTCGCGCAATGTCATTCCCGGGCAGGCGTTCCTCACTGTGGATCTCCGCCATCCCCTGGCGGACAAACTGGCGTCGATGGATGCGAGGCTGAGAGCGGGCATTGCCGATATCGCCGCCAAAACTGGGCTCATCTGCGAGATGAAAATGGTAGCGGACTTTGCGCCGCAACCGTTCGAGGCGTCCTGCGTCGATGCCGTGCGGCGCGCGGCGGGGCGACTGGGACTGTCGACGCGCGATATTACGTCCGGCGCAGGGCACGATGCGGTCTATATGGCGCGCGTGTGCCCAACGGCGATGATCTTCACGCCGTGCGTGGACGGCATCAGCCACAACGAGGCCGAGGACATGACGCCGGAATGGGCAGCCGCCGGCGCCAACGTGCTGGTGCAGGCCGTGCTTGAGAAGGCGGAGATCGTAGGCGGACACTGAGTAGTGTCTGCAAAACAAACAAAGGACAAGCAATGACACAAACGATCGCCTTCGTCGGGCTCGGCGCCATGGGCAGCGCCATGGCCGAGACCCTGGTCAAGAAGCAGATGCGCGTTGTCGGCTATGACGTGCGCCAGGAAGCCATCAAGGCGCTGGAGAATACGGGCGGACGCGGCGCGGATAGCCCCAGTACCGCGGCCAAGGATGCCGACGTGCTCGTGCTCATGGTGGTCAATGCGGATCAGGCCGAGGACGCGCTGTTCGCCAAAGGCGCGCTTGAGGCGCTGAAATCATCGGGCACGGTAATCGTCATGTGCACCTGCGCGCCTGGGCGCGTCGAGGAGATCGCCGCGCGTGTGGAAGAGACGGGACGCAGATTTATCGATGCGCCGGTGTCGGGCGGTGTCGCCGGAGCCAAGAGTGGCACACTGACCATCATGGCCTCGGGCAAGCAGGTCGTGTTCAACAGCGTGAAACCGATTTTGTCTGCGATGGGCTCGAATTTGTTCCATCTAGGAGAGAAGCCAGGCCAAGGCGCGGCCATGAAAACAGTCAATCAGCTTCTGGCCGGCGTGCACATCGCTGTAGCTGCCGAGGCGCTGGCATTTGCCGAGCGGGCCGGCATCGATGCCAAGCTGGCGCTCGAGATCCTATCAGGCTCGGCGGCGCAGAGTTGGATGCTGAAGGCGCGCGGGCCGCGCATGGTGGACTACGACGGCGTAGTGACGAGCGCGGTCGAAATATTCGTCAAGGACTTGGGGATCGTGCTCGACGCAGGTCGGACGATGCGGATGGGACTACCGCTGGCCTCAGCCGCCCATCAGCTCTTTCTCTCGGCCTCGGCCATCGGGCTCGGCGGCCAGGACGACAGCCAGGTCGTTGAGACGTACCGCGCACTTGGACGCAAAGTCTGAACGCTGCCGCCGTCTCTACTGCGCGGCAACGCGAGCACCGTAGATGCGCACGGCGCCGCTTACGTCACCGGTCTGCAATGTGCGAAAGCCTTCCTGGTAGCGCATAGACATGAGCTGCCCATGCGGCTCGGGATGGTCGAGGCCGATGGCATGGCCGATCTCGTGCGCGATGGTGTAGCGCAGATCATACACTGCCAGGTTTCCGTCGAACCCGATCTTCCAGCGCTTGGCCGGATTGAGACAGATGAGCGAACGCTCGATTGGGCGCACGTTGCCGTTCACACTTTGCGCGTAGGCGACGTCCGCATAAGCATGGCCGACAGGATCGCGCTGGGCGCCGATCAGGATACCGGGCTTGGCTCCGGACGCAGCTGGAGCGAAACGGATATTGGCGACCCGCTCCCACATCTCGAAAGCCGCAACAACCTCAGCGTGAAAAGCCTCCGACTTGACACCCGAATCCGCGAGCAGGCCATACATGGGCACCATGGCCACACAGTTGCGCGCGTCGGGAAACGCGACGTCCTTCTCCACGAAGGCGTAGGTGACCGTGACAGGATCACTGCCATTGCCGCCCCAGCGCACATAGACGCCGCCGAAGTCAAGAAGCCTGAAGCCGAGATAGGTTTGGGCGTGAACGCCACCGATTCCCGCGAGCCCGGCCAGCGCCAGGCCGATAAGCCATCCCCTCACGTAGTCTCCCCCGTTTTCTGCCCACGGCCGCCAGTGCCCGTGTCAGCCGTGACGTTTCCCCGAGTTCTCAAGTTGTGCATCGCACCCTACACCAGCTTGCGGCAGAATCGAGGCACCGACGGTGGGGCGCGCTCGCATGTCGCAGAACAGTTAGTGACCTGCGGCAAGTTCCCTGCTGATCAGGATTTTCTGCACCTCGCTGGTGCCGTCGTATATCTGGAACACGCGCGCATCGCGGTAATATTTTTCCACCGGAAAATCCTGGATGAAACCGTAGCCGCCGTGGATTTGGATGGCGGCAGAGCAGACCTTCTCCGCCATCTGCGAGGCGAACAGCTTGGACATGGAGGCTTCCTTGATGCAGCGCACGCCCGCCTGCTTCAGGCGGGCCGCGTGGTGGCACATGCTGCGCGCAACCTCGATGTCGGTCGCCATCTCGGCGAGTTGAAACGCGATGGCCTGATGGTCGATCAGCTTACGGCCAAACGCTTCGCGCTCGCGAGCATAGGCAAGTGCCGCATCGAACGCGGCCCGCGCAACCCCGATCGCCTGCGCGGCAACCCCGATGCGCCCACTGTCGAGCCCCGACAGGGCGATGCGAAGGCCCTCGCCGGGCTGACCCAGCAGGTCCTCGGCCGGGACCTCCAAGTCCTCGAGCGCGATCTGACATGTCTCGTTGCTGCGGTGGCCGAGCTTGTGCTCCTTGCGCACGACGCGGTAGCCGGGGCAGTCGGTGCGCGTCAGAAACGCGGAGATACCCCGCTTACCGGCAGACGGGTCGGTGACCGCGAGGATGCAGGCGTAAGGCGCGGAGGCGCCGGACGTGATGAAGGCCTTGGCCCCGTTGAGGACATAGCCACTACCGCGGCGCACCGCGTGCGTCTTGATATTGGCGGCATCAGAGCCGGCATGCGGCTCGGTCAGCAGCATGCAGGCATGGGCCTTGCCGCTCGCCACGGGCTCCAGGTAGCGACGCTTCTGATCGGGCGTGCCGTAATCGCGCACCTTGAAGCCGTATGAGTTGGTGGCGCTGACCATGTTGCAGAAACCGGCATCGCCGTAGGCCAGCTCCTCGGTCGCCAGCACGTAGGATACGAAATCGGCACCGGCACCACCCCACTCGGTGGGGACGCAGATGCCGAACAGACCGAGCTCACCGGCTGTTCGAATGGCCGACGGCGCCATGGTTTCTGTGCGGTCCCACTCGGCGGCGAAAGGCATCACATCCTTGCGCACGAAATTGCGCGTCATATCGCGGATGGCAATCTGGTCTTCGGTAAGCTCGGTCATAGCGGGCGTTTCCGGGTTGTTGTTCTTGTCGGCGTCTCGATCATGATGGACGAGACGCGGGCCTCTCGTCATCATCCCGCTGCCAGGCCGGCCGGAGATTTTCAGTCATGCCCTATGCTACCCTTGAGGCTGAGCGCGACGGTCCGGCTTTCATAATCACGCTCAAGCGTCCGGAACGACGCAATGCGCTGAGCCGGCAGGCGGCGGCCGAAATCATTGACGCGGCCCGGCGTGGCGAAGCCGATGCCGCCGCACATGCCGTGATAGTGACCGGCGGACTGCGCTACTTTTCCGCCGGCGCTGATCTGACCGAGGCCATAAACGTGCAGCCAGACACGGCTGCCGAATACTTCCGCGGCTTCCATCGCCTGGCCGAGACGCTGGAAGCGCTGCAGAAGCCGGTGCTGGCCGCCATCGAGGGGTTCTGTTTCACTGGCGGTCTGGAGCTGGCGCTGGCATGCGACATTCGAATCGGCGCGGAAGGGTCGAGCTACACCATCACGAGCGCGCGCATCGGCACGGTGGCGGGAGCCGGCGGAACACAACGCTTGCCGCGCACGATCGGTACGGCCCGCGCGCTTGAGATGCTATTCGCGGCGGAGTCCATCGATGCCGCGGAGGCCTATCGCATTGGGCTGATCAATCGCCTCGTGCCAAAGGGCGACGCGCTGGCAGAGGCCAAGCGCATGGCAGAGCTGTACGCAACGCGCGGACCGCTCAGCCACGCGCTCATGAAGCGCGCCGTGCATCAAGGCTTGCAGATGGACCTGAAGGCGGGATTGGAGCTGGAGGTCGAGCTGGCGACCAAAGCTTATGGAACCAAGGACAAACAGGAGGGCATCTCCGCGTTCTTGGAGAAGCGCCCAGCCAAGTTCAGGGGTGAGTAAGCTATGTGCAGTCCCGGCCGAGGTCGCGTGCAGGAGCGGCCGAGGGCGGTGGACAGCGATCCGACGCACGCGATCGGCATGCTGTAGCCTGATCGGATGGGCCAGCAACATAGAACGAGAACGAGAGGCGGCAGCCGCGCGCGACATTGATGGCGGATGCACAGGCGACGCGGCGCAGCGCCTGCGGGCTGCGCCGTACAAACTCCTCGCGCAATTGCCTCTCCCAGCGCTGCTCCACGATCACCAGCGTCGCACCGCGCGCGCGGGAGGCCTCAGCCACTTCGATCGGCCACGTTGTCACCACACGCGGCCCAAGCGCGAACGGAAGGCTAGGCTCACGGTGCCCGATAACTTCGATGGGGCCGTCCGGGCACTGCTCCAGCACAGCGAGCGTGCTGCCAATCTCGCGGCTGGCCCAGAACCCGTGGAGATTGGGCAAAACAACACCAAAGACTAGGATGTTGAGCACCGCAACACCGGCGACACCAAGCGCGAGCCAGACGCCGAGCAAAGACCGGCAGGCCGCTATCGCAGCCAGCACCAGCAGCAGGCTGACCGACGCAGCAACGATCCACGTTGTTAACGGCGCGTCAGTGCCGACCATGTGATGCAAAACGTAAACGGCAGCCGGCGCTGCAACGAGGCCCACAAGCACGGCAAAAGCAGTGGTGGCCGCATCGATGCGAAGGCTATCGCCGCGCACGTGCGATTTGACGGCGGCAAGGGCGACCAGTCCAGCAGCCGGCGGAAACAGATTCTGCACGACGTAGAGGGCCGGCTTGTCGGATAGAAGCTCTAGATAGACGAGATATCCGACCATCCAGGCGAGCAGGAAACGCGCGACAGGCGTCAGACCGATCGCCCGATGCCGGAGGATCGCTGGAATCAGCAAAAGCTGCGCCGGAACGAAACCGAGCAGCAGGAAGGCCACAAAAAGACCCGGATAGGCGGGAAAATTCATCTGCTGCGAGCCGGCGAGCGCGGAAAACGCCTCGCACAGCGTCTGCCCGCGCAATGGCAACTCGCCGTAGACAACCGCGCTGGTAGCCAACCACAGTGCAGCCGCCATGGCGACGGCGGCAAGCCCGACAGACGCGCGCAAGTGGTAGAGCCAGTCGAGACGGCGATCCCAGATCCACAATGCGACGAGCGTCGTCACGCTGGCGATTGGTACGGAAAAGGCGTTGAGAGGGATGGACAGGGCCTGCGCGATCCAGAACAAGCCAGCCATCCAGCGCGCACCGCCATTCTCTGACGATGTGTAGAGCCGCAGCAATGAGAGCTGGGCCGCAACCATGGCGGGAAATACGAGCGGCTCGGCAATGGCAAGATGCGCCTGCAGAACCAGGACCGGAGTGCCGGCCACGAGGACAGCGGCAATGAATGCTGCCTGTGCGCCAATGACGGGGCGATAGAGGTGGAGGACGAGCCACACGCCAAGCGCCGTCAGCAGAAGCGAGGGCAGTCGATAGGTTGCGATTGCGTCCGTGGCCAGCCCGAGCCGAGGAGCCAGCGACTGCAGCCAGACGGCGCCAACAGGCTTGCGCTCGCGCGCCGTGTCGAGCCCGGTCCAGGCTCCGGGCCTCCGCAAGCTGCCTAGCGCTGCCGGCAAAGAAGACCTCAGTGCGATCAACAGGTGGAAGCGACAGGAGGCCGGGCAGAACACAGCCGATAACGAGAGCAATGAGAAAGAGCCCAGCCACGAGCGGCCGTCGCGCCAGCGCCTCTAGACCCCGCCAGGCAATCGTATCGAAGGACCCCACCAAACCTGGCATTCGCATCCGCTCAGAGCCGTCAAGGCTCGAGCCATCGCACCAGATGGTGGCGCGGCACAAGCGGTCAGCTGCAGATCGCCGCGGCAAGCGGCGCTTCGTTGCGCGGTACTTTAGTCATGACTTGACAATTCAACCAGCGGCGAGGGCGCTACCTTTGCCGCAACTTTGGGTCCAACGTGTCGCGCAAGGCATCGCCGAATAAACTGATCCCCAACACAGAGAGCATAATCGCAACGCCCGGAAAGATGGCGATCCACGGCGCCGATGAGGCGAATTCCTCCGAGCCACCCTGCAACATCAGTCCCCATGCAGGCACCGGCTCCTGCACGCCCAGACCAAGATAGGAGAGTGACGCCTCTGCGAGGATCGCTTGGCCTACGAATGCGGTCACCATGATCAGGAACGGCGCCATGACATTGGGAACCATATGGCACAGGATAATGCGAACGTGCCCGAAACCGAGAGCGCGAGCCGCATCGACGTAGGGTACATCTCGTATCGCCAGCGCCGATGAACGCACAACCCGCGCGCATCGCGGGATCAGAGGGACAGTGATGGCGACAATCACGTTCTGCACGCCGGTGCCGAAGATCGCGACCACGGCCAGCGCCATGATGATCAGCGGAAACGCCATCAGCACATCAAACACACGTTGCATAAGAAGATCGGTTCTTCCTCCGAAGTAGGCGCTGCCAACCCCCAGGACGAGCCCGACCACACCGCCGATAAGTGCCGACGACAGTCCGACGATCATGGCCGTTCGCGCACCGTAGATGATGCGCGAAAGCAGATCTCGCCCGAACTGATCGGTTCCCAGAAGATGTGTCCAGCTCGGGGCCTCCATCATGGCGGAAAAATCATTCGCGGTCGGGCTATAGGGCGCAATCAAATTGGCAGTCAGTCCCGTCACCGCCATCACCAGCAGGAGAACCAAACCAAAGGTACCCAGCAGCTCGCGGCGGAGAAACTGGAGTAGGCTCCGCGTTCGCGATGCGGGCTCCGCAGCTTCCCCAACCAAGCTGTCAGAAGAGACATCTATCGTCCGCGCCGTGGTCACCATGGCGATATCTCGGGCCTCAACTGTAGCGGATGCGCGGATCGAGCCACGCATACATCAGGTCGACGATGAGATTGCATATGACGAACACGGTGACGGTCAGCATGACCAGCGCCTGAGTCAGCGTGTAGTCCTGGTTCTGCACGGCCTGCACGAACAGCCGGCCGACGCCATTGAGGTTGAATACCTGCTCCGTAACGACCAGGCCGCCGATCAGGAATGCGAACTCGATGCCAATCAAGGTCACGACGGGCAGCAATGCATTCTTCAGTGCGTGGCGATTGACAATAAGCTTGTTGAACAGCCCCTTGGCGCGCGCAGTGCGAATGTAATCCTCCCGCATCACCTCCAGCATCGCCGAGCGCGTCATCCGCATGCTGACCGCGGAGTAGCGATATCCAACAGTAACGGCAGGCAGAAGCGCCATGCTCAGATTGCGTACTGGATCCTCCCAGATCGGCACGTATTCGATCGGCGGCATCCATGGCGCGCCAAAAAATGCACTGGTGAGGTTCAAGACGATCAGGATCGACATGATGCCGAGCCAGAAAGACGGCGCCGCAACACCGCCGACGGCGAACACACGAATGACAACGTCGATCCAAGTGTTCTGCTTGAGCGCAGACAATGTGCCGAGTGGGATCGCGATCGTGATCGCAATCACGGTAGCAAGAATTGCGATCTCGAGAGAAATCGGCAGGCGTGCCCAGATTTCCGTTGTCACCGGCAAGCCCGACCACATCGAGGTGCCGAAGTCCAATCGCACCAATCCCCAGACGAAATCGAGAAACTGCAAAAAAACCGGCTGGTCCATACCGAGCTCGGCATGGCAGAGCGCGACGGCCTTGGGATCGAACGTGCCGCCACTCGACCCCAACCGGACGACACACACGTCGCCCGGGATCAGTCGCATAAGCAGAAACACGAGCGCGGCTGCTCCCAGCAAGGTCGGAATGACGAGCAGCACGCGCTTGATGACGTACTTCAGCATTTACTTGTCGAGCCAGATGTTCGCCAGATCCTGGTTCAAATAGTGGCTCGGCGAGATCTTCCAGCCCTTTACGTAGGAGCGCATCGGTACGATGCGGTACCAATAAGTCACGGCCAACTGATGCGCCTGATCATTGATGTGCTTCTCGAACTGGCGCATCAGCACGCGCGCCTTGGTCAGATCCGTCTCCTTCAGCATGCGGTTATAGATGTCCACCATCGGCGGATCGGTGAAGTGGCCGTAGTTCTCGCGATAGACGTCGTGTGGCAGCCACCGACCCACATCCGCGATCGGGTTGACCACGTTCTGGCAGTTGGCTTCCAGCGCCACGTCGAAGTCTGCGCTGCGCATGCCGTCGAACCACGGGCCCGTGGGAACCACCTTTTGGGTCGCCTTGATGCCGACCTTGCTCCATTCATCCACCAGCCAAGTACCGACGATCTTGTAGGGCTGGTCGACATTGCGGTTGAGCAGCTCGAACGTCAGGTTCTCATGACCTGCCTCCTTCAGCAGACGCCGGGCCTCGGCTCGCGATTTTTCGATATCGGGCCAGTAGCCGATCAGCGTCTGCAACTCCTCCTTGGTGGCAGCCAGCGGCGAGCCCGGGAACACGATGCTGCCGACCGTCTTGATGATGGCAATCTTCGACAGCGCCTCCGCACCCTTCCATTGGTCGACTGCCAGGAACAAGGCCTTGCGGACGCGCACGTCGTCGAACGGCTTGCGCTTGTGGTTCGGAGTCACAACGTTGCCGCAGTTCCAGTCGCTCTCCTGCACGGTGATCTTGTCGCCGAGCTCCTTGGCGAGCTGGTCGCGCGCTGACGGCGGCACCGACCGAAACTCCAGCGCCGCGCGGTCGGCCCGGATGGCGTCCGTGCGCACCGTCTGCTTCGGCGCAAAGATCCCTACGAAGCCGTCGAGGTATGGCTGGCCCGGATGATAATAGTCTGGATTGCGATCACCCTTGATCGACTGGCCGATCTGGTACTCCGTCAACTTGAACGGGCCCGACCCCATGATGTTCTTCTCATACCAATGCATGTCCTGGTCGAGAATCTTCTTCGCGTAGATGTAGGTGTATGGATCGGCAAGTGCTGGCAGGAACGTCAGCGTCGAAAATTTCAGCTTGAACACGACGGTCTCGTCGTCCGACACCGTGATGGTGTCCACCATCACGAAGTTGTTTTGACGTGCACTGGCGACGCCGGGTTTGGGATGGACGATCTTGTTCCAGCTGGCGGCGACGTCATGGGCCGTTAGCGGCGAGCCATCATGGAATTTGACGCCTTTTCGGATTTTGAACGTATACGTCAGCCCATTGTCCGTCGGCTTCGGCATCTCGGTGCAAAGGTCGCACACGAAGTCCGTGGTCGAGGACGGGTTGTCGGGGTTGACCCGGATTAGCACGCTGTAGAACGGCGCCGTCGCATGCACGACCGCGAACGTTGTTTCGCGGTGCCCATCGAGGCTGGGCCCGGCATCGGCAGGGATCATGTAGGTCAGGACGCCGCCGCGCTTCGGCGCCTCTGCCATCGTCGTTGTCGCGCCGAGGGCGAGGGTGGCGCCAACCAGGAACTTCGAGCAGGAACGGAACCTTTTCATTGTCCACATTCTCCCTTTGACTGCTGCGGCTTGTGCAACGGCAGCGCCCCCGCTCACGCGAGGCGCTGCCGGCTACAAGAATGCTGCTAAGTCAGGTGGGCGAGGTTAGCCCGGCGTCAGCCACGTGATCGAAAACGCTGCCAGCGCCTTTCGCTCGACAGCGTTCGGCCTGATGGCCGCAATACTCAGCATGACGTTGTGTTGAACGGACAAAGCCGGGGGCGAGCCCCGCTTGGACAGTCCTCATGGCGTCTCCCTTTGATCAACTTGAAATGCCTTGGTTTGCCCTTCTGACGGATCGGCGCCGGGGCGGCATTCAACTACGACTAATTAGAGCATTTTCGGTAGAGCGCAAGTTGGTTGGAATGCAGGTTTACACTCACGCGGAAAACGCCGCCATCTTGCACTGCACGCCCAGGCTCCGCCTGGTCGAGTATCTTGCCGATGTCTTGCTGGCCGGCAACCCAGTCCATATCCCATCCTACCAAGGCCTATGCGGCAAAATCTTCGACACTGCTTGAAGCCCGGAAATAAATTCTCTATAATTTTAGATTGATGGTTTATACATGATATGTAAGGGGAATGATCACCTCGCTGCAGATGCGTGCCGCACGCGCGTTGCTCAACATCGATCAACGTGAGCTCGCGCATCTCTCCGGCCTCTCGCTTCCCACCATCCAGCGTATGGAGGCGAGCCCAGACATTGTGCGCGGCAACGTCGATTCTCTGATGAAGCTCATTGCAGCACTCGATACTGCTGGCCTGGAACTCATCGGTGAAGGCGCGAAAAGCGACGGCGGAGGACGCGGCGTCAGATTGAAGGCGAAGTCGCGCTTGGTCGCCCGGAGAAGAACGGCATTGCCCGGTGGACGGAAGGGCTGAGGCGGGAAGCGATGGCCCTGATCGTTGCACTGTCAAGCATCGCCGTCCTGCTGAGCGTCGCCATCCTGGCAGTACCGATCTGCAGGCTCCGCCTCGCCAACACGGTGATTTACGCAAGCTGTCTCACGATCAGCTTTGCCAACCTGACCACAGTGGGTTTGTACCTATTTGGACAACACCCGCCCCTTATGGTGCGGTTGCCGATCGGGCTGCCTTGGACTGGTGCAAATTTCCGCATCGACGCGTTCGCAGCACTATTTCTGGCCTTGATCAACCTTGGCAGCGCCGCCGCCAGCTTGTTCGCGCTCGGCTACGGCCAACATGAGGCCGCACCCAGTCGCGTGCTGCCGTTCTATCCGGCTTTCCTGGCTGGCATGAACCTTGTCGTCCTTGCAGGCGACGCCTTCGTATTCCTGGTCTCCTGGGAGTTCATGTCATTGGCGTCCTGGGCGCTCGTGATGGCGCACCATCGCGAGGCCGACAACAGGCGTGCTGGCTACATCTACATCATGATGGCGAGCTTCGGCACGCTGGCACTGCTGCTGGCGTTCGGCCTGCTGGCAGGCCCGGGCGGCAATTACCTTTTTTCGGACATCGCCGGCATCCAACGCCCCGATTGGCTGCGCGGTCTGGTTTTGATCCTGGTGCTGGCCGGCGCCGGGTCCAAAGCTGGCCTCGTGCCACTGCACGTGTGGCTGCCGCTCGCCCATCCGGCGGCACCTAGTCACGTGTCCGCGCTGATGAGCGGCGTCATGACCAAGGTGGCGGTGTATGCCTTCGTGCGTATCGTTTTCGACCTGATGGGCTCGCCAGCGTGGTGGTGGAGTCTGGTGGTGCTCGCCATCGGCGGACTGACGGTCGTGCTGGGTGTGCTCAGCGCCATGCTGCAACGCGACCTCAAGCGCCTGCTAGCGTACAGCACCATTGAGAACATAGGCGTCGTCTTTCTTGGGTTAGGTCTTGCGCTCGCTTTCAAGGCCAACGGTATGACTGCCGCCGGCGCGCTCGCTTTCACTGCAGCCCTGCTGCACGCATTCAACCATTCCCTGTTCAAGAGTCTGCTGTTCTTCGGCGCCGGCGCTATCCTGACCGCAACGGCCGAGCGCGACATCGAAAAGCTTGGCGGCCTGATCCATCCCATGCCGCAAACGGCATTTCTGTTCCTCGGCGGCTGCCTGGCCATTTCGGCTCTGCCGCCTCTCAACGGATTTGTATCGGAATGGCTCATCTTTCAGTCCGTGCTGACGAGCCCTGAGCTACCGCAATGGAGTTCAAACTGATGGTGCCAGCGGTGGGGGCGATGCTGGCGTTGGGAGCGGCCTTGGCGGCAGCGTGCTTCGTGCGCGCGTTCTCCATCGCCTTCCTGGGGCGCCCGCGCTCACCGGCAGCTGCGCAAGGCGTGACGGAGACGGATCTCTACTCCCGAACGGCTATGGGAATACTGTTGGTCCTCTGTCTGCTGACCGGTCTGCTGCCGGGCTTCGTGATCGACGCCATGGCGCCGGTTGTCGAGCAACTCATTGGGCAATCGATGCCGGTCCAGAGCCACAACGCATGGCTCTCGATCGTGCCAGTGGCTGCGAGCCGCAGCTCCTACAACGGTCTGCTGGTGTTTGTATTCATCCTCGCCTCTACGCTGCTCGCCATCGAGGTCATCCATCGCTTCGCCTCGCGCGCCCTGCGGCGCGGGCCGGCGTGGGACTGCGGATTTCCCGACCCCAGCCCGGCAACCCAGTATACGGCTGACAGCTTTGCCCAGCCGATCAGGCGCGTATTCGGCGTGATGTTCGACGTACGCGAGCGTGTTGACATGCCCGCGCCCGGCGAAGCGCGCCCGGCGCGACTGGAGGTCAGTCGGCGCGACCACGTGTGGGAAACGATATACGCGCCAATCGGCCTTGCCGTGCAGCTGGCAGCCGAGAAGCTCAACCATCTGCAGTTCCTCACCATCCGCAAATACCTGAGCCTCGTGTTCGCCGCGCTTGTCGCCCTGTTGCTGGTGATCTCGATATGGACCTGATCGCCGCCCTAGCCGTGCAGGGTGTGCAGATGGCGCTCGTGCTGGCGTTGGCGCCACTGCTCCTGGGCTTCACGCGCAAGGTGAAGGCCCGCCTGCTGCGCAGGCGCGGTCCGCCGTTGCTGCAGCCTTACCGCGACCTGCTGCGGTTGATCCGCAAGGAGGTCGTCCTGGCCGAGAACGCTTCGTGGCTGTTCCGTAGCGGTCCTTACATGGTCTTCTCCGCCACCTGGGTCGCCGCTGCGCTGGTGCCGACGTTCGCCACCGGGCTGCATTTCAGCTGGGCGGCCGACCTGATCGCCATCACGGCGCTCATCGGCTCGGCCCGGTTCTTCCTGGCGCTGCTCGGCATGGACGTCGGGACCAGTTTCGGCGGCATTGGCGCGAGCCGGGAGATGATGTTCGCGACCCTCGCCGAGCCGGCCATGATCATGATCACTTTCACCGTGGCCCTGGTCGCCGGCTCCACGCAGCTTTCGGCCATCGCACAGTTCATGCTGACCAGCGGCAGCTTGCGCGTGTCGCTGGGATTGGCGCTGGCGGCACTTGTCATCGTGGCGCTGGCGGAGAACGCGCGCATCCCCGTCGACAATCCTGCGACCCATCTCGAGCTGACGATGGTGCACGAAGCCATGGTGCTGGAGTATTCCGGCCGCCATCTGGCGGTTCTCGAGTTCGCGGCCGCCCTCAAACTGCTGCTCTACATCTCGCTGATCGGCTGCATCTTCTTGCCGTGGGGCCTGGCGCAGCCGGGCGACGGGTTGGCATCCTACGCCGTCGGGCTGGGAGCCTACGTTGGCAAGTTGGCACTCGGCGGCTTCCTCTTGGTCCTGGTCGAGACCTCGATTGCCAAGATGCGGGTGTTTCGGGTTCCGGATTTCCTGGGAATAGCCCTCATGCTGGGCCTGCTCGGCACACTTCTCCGCTTCGTGTCGAGGAGCTTCTAGTGTGATGATCGAGAAATTCGCCAACATTTGCTGCGTGTCTCGGAGCGAATTTCTCGATCTGAATCACACTAGAAAAACTATGAGTTTAGTGTCCCTTTTGATTCCGAAGTTCGCTCGGGACGCTAGCATCGAGGTTTGGCGAGCTTCGGAATCGGGACACTAGTGGAGCGGCATTTCCTCGACGTTGCGCACATGCTGGCCGGCGGCCTGGTCCTGACGAGCTTCATGCTGCTCTACCAGGATCGCATGTATGGGCTGCTCAACGTATTTGCACTGCACGCGGTGGTGCTCTCGGCGTCTGTCGCCTGGCAAGCCCATATCCAAGGTGCTCCGCATCTCTACGTAACGGCGGCGATTGCCTTGGTGCTCAAGGCCATCGTCATTCCCGTCGCGCTGCACCGTGTGGTGGCCCGCCTCGGCATCCATCGCACCATCGAGACGGTGGTTGGCATCGGGCCTACCATGCTCGCCGGCATGGGGCTCGTTGCGCTGTCGATGGTGGTGATGCTCAAGGCGACGGCGACGGCTGACCCGTTGGCGCGCGAGGACTTGGCATTTGCACTTTCGGTGGTGCTGCTCGGCCTGATGATGATGGTGACCCGGCGCAACGCTGTGAGCCAGGTGGTCGGTTTCATGTCGATGGAGAACGGTCTCATCCTGGCTGCAACCGGCGCCAAGGGCATGCCGCTGGTGGTTGAGATCAGTGTGGCATTCTCGGTTCTCGTCGCGTTCATCGTCATCGGCGTGTTCTTGTTCCGCATCCGCGAGCGCTTCGATTCGGTCGACTCGCAGGCCCTCGATGATTTCCGGGGAGAGCGGCAGTGAACCTTCAGCTGGCGAATTTTTCCTTCGAGCCGCTGACCGCCATACTTCTGATCCCAGCCGGGGCGGCGGTCCTGCTGGCGCTGCTGCCTGGCTACTGGCTGGCGGCACGCCTCAACGTTCTGGCGACACTGTCGACGCTGGTTGCAGCCTTGTTTCTTCTGGTCGACCGCCCGGCGGCTGGCACCTATCTGTTCGTCGACGATCTCAACGTCGTGTTTGTCGTGCTCTCAACGTTCGTGGGATTTACGACCAGCGTCTTCAGCGCCAGTTACATCGGGCACGAGATCGCGACGAACCGCCTGACGCCTCGCCATCTGCGCTTCTATCATGCCATGTACCAGACCCTGATGTTCGCCATGAACCTCGGGCTCACCGCCAACAACATCGGCTTGATGTGGGTCGCCGTCGAGCTCGCCACACTCACTACTGTGCTAATGGTGGGCATTTACCGCACGCACGAAGCCCTTGAGGCCGCGTGGAAGTACTTCATCCTCGGTAGCGTCGGCATCGCCCTCGCCCTGTTCGGCACCATCCTCGTCTATATGGCCGCGCGCCCGGTGATCGGCGAAGGGCACGACGCCATGGTGTGGACGGCGCTGATCGAGAAGGCGGGCAGCTGCAGCCCCGAGCTGCTGAACGTGGCCTTCGTGTTTCTGATGCTCGGCTACGGTACCAAGGTCGGCCTGGCGCCGCTGCACGCCTGGCTGCCTGACGCGCACGCCGAGGGCCCCACTCCCATTTCCGCCGTTCTGTCGGGTCTGCTGCTCAATGTCGCCCTCTATGCCCTGCTGCGGTTCAAGATGCTGATCGCGGCCAACCCGCACGCGCTCGCTCCCGGTCCGCTGATGGTGACGTTGGGCCTGGTATCGCTGGTCTTTGCCGGCTTCATGCTCTATCGCCGGCGCGACATCAAACGCATGTTTGCCTACTCCTCGATCGAGCACATGGGGATCATCACCTTTGCATTCGGGATGGGCGGGCCGCTCGCCAACTTCGCCGGTTTGCTGCACATGACCATGCACAGCCTGACCAAGTCGGCGATCTTCTTTGCCATCGGCCATGTCGCCCAGGTCAAGGGCACGCAGCGTATGTCCGAGATCCGCGGACTGACCGAGAGCCATCCCGTGCTCGGTTGGGGTCTGGTGGCCGGTGTCGTGGCGATCGCCGGCTTTCCCCCACTCGGGATTTTCATGAGCGAGTTCCTGATCGTCACCTCCACGTTCGCGCGCGAGCCTTTGTTGGCGATCGTTCTGGTGCTCGGCCTGCTGGTCGCATCCGGCGCGCTTATGCTGCGCCTCCACGAGCTCGCCTTCGGCGCGGCAACCGGAAGCACGGCCGCCGTCGAGGCCTCGTATATCCCGCTGTTCTCGCATCTCGCACTCGTGCTGGCGGCCGGCATTTTCTTGCCGGCGCCGCTGGTGGCGTGGTTTCAGACCGTAGCGCGGTTGCTCGGATGAGGTTTCAACGATGACGTGGCTCGGCGACATGATGCGGCAATGGCCATCGAGCGGCGACCAACGGCCTTACCCGCGCATCGCCGTCGATGGGAACTCTTGGCAACGCGCAGCCCGGCACCTTGCGGCCGGGGAAGCCAGGCTGCTCTCGCTGTGGGGCGCGCCCGACACCGTGCACATGGCGCTGGAAAGCCAGAGCACCGGCGTGTTGAGCCTCGCCTGCCCCGACAAACGCTTTCCGTCCGTCGCCCGCATGCATCTGCCGGCGCTACGGCTGGAACGCAGCATCCACGACCTCTACGGACTCGTCCCCGAAGGCAGTCCGGATCAACGCGGCTGGCTCGACCACGGCCGCTGGGGCATGCGCTATCCGCTCGGCGAGCGAGCGGTTGCCCCAGCCACAGGCGACGCCTACGCGTTCCACACTGCCGAAGGACCACCGATGCACCAGATCCCCGTTGGGCCGGTCCACGCCGGGCATCATCGAGCCCGGGCATTTTCGTTTCAGTGCCAACGGCGAGACCGTCGTTCGGCTCGAACAGCGGCTCGGCTATGTGCACAAGGGCATCGACGGTCTCATGACCGGTGCTCCGCTGGAGCGGGCAACCAAGCTCGCGGCGCGCGTCTCGGGCGACAGCACGGTGGCCTATTCGATTGCTTTCGCGCGCGCCGTCGAAGCGGCGCTGGAGATCGAGGCGCCGGGTCGTGCACTGTGGCTCGCGGCGCTGATGGCGGAGTTGGAGCGGCTGGCCAATCATCTGGGCGATATCGGTGCCATCTGTAACGACGCATCGTTCTCGCTGCTGCATGCCCATTGCGGCATCTTGCGCGAGCATGTGCTGCGGGCGAGCAACGTCTGTTTCGGCCACCGCCTGATGATGGACCGCATCGTGCCGGGTGGCGTAACGGCGGACCTCGGCAATGACGGCGTCGCGGCCATCCGCAAGCTGATCGCCACGATAGATCAACGCTTTCCCGAGCTCATCGAGCTCTATGACAACACGACCTCACTACAAGATAGAACTGTGGCGACAGGCATCTTGAGCTCGGCGCTCGCGACGCAATACGGAGCCGGTGGCTACATCGGCCGCGCCTCGGGGAGCACGCGTGATGTTCGCAAGGCGCCAGGATACGTGCCGTATACAAGTCTGGAATTCGAAGTTCCGACGCGCCATGAGGGTGACGTCGATGCACGCGTGTGGGTGCGCATCGAGGAAGTGAAGCAATCCCTGCGGCTGATCGAGCAAATTCTCGATCGCGTCCCAGACGGTGCTATCCTAACTAACCACGTCCGTTCTGTTTTGCGCAGGCCGGCGGCCGAAGGACTGGCGTTCGCTGAGGGTTTCCGCGGTGAAGTGCTCGCGTGGGTGCGCATCGGTAAGGATGCAAAAGTCGCGCGCTGCCATTTGCGCGACCCATCGTGGTTCCAATGGCCGCTGCTGGAAGCAGCCATTGAAGGCAACATCGTTGCTGATTTTCCGCTCTGCAACAAATCCTTCAACTGCTCTTATTCCGGCCACGACCTGTGAGATCCCATGCGCAAACTGCTGTTCAAAAGCCTGCTGCAGTCGCCTTTGACCGAGCCCGCGTCGGCTGACGAGCGCGCGCTGGCGGAGCTTGGGACAAGCCTCCAGCGCGAAGCACGGCGTCGTCTGGGGCGCTCGCTTTCGATTCGCGAGGTGGACGCCGGCTCCTGCAACGGCTGCGAGCTCGAGATCCATGCGCTCGGCAACGCATTCTATGATCTCGAGCGCTTCGGCTTGCGCTTCGTCGCCTCCCCGCGCCATGCCGATGTGCTGCTGGTGACGGGACCGGTGACCAAGAACATGCGCGAGGCGCTGGAGCGCACCTACCAAGCGACTCCGGACCCAAAGTGGGTGGTTGCTGTGGGCGATTGCGCGATCAACTGTAGTGTGTTTGCCGACAGCTACGCTTGTGCGGGCCCGGTCTCCGCCGTGATTCCCGTGGATCTGGGAGTACCAGGCTGCCCGCCTGCACCGACCGCAATTCTCGAGGGCTTGCTGGCACTGCTCGCTCGCACGAGCACGGAGAACAAGATGCAAGGATCCTAGCGACCCCGTCCCGGGTACGCGGGCTTTGTTTGCAAGTGGCGCGCCCAAGAGGATTCGAACCTCTGACCTTCGGCTCCGGAGGCCGACGCTCTATCCAGCTGAGCTATGGGCGCGAGCGCCGCAGAATTACCGCATCGGACCGCTATCTGCAAACTGCGGTTTTGGCGGCCTCGACCGGAGGAGCATGTGTGGGGTTCGGCGTTTGGGTGGGCTAGGCCGATCTTGGACGATCCGGCTGGCAGCCAATCACACAATCCGGTGACGGATGGTGTGCGGAGCCTTATGATGATCTCTCCAGATCGCACGCAGCGACAGGGAGGGGCGCTCCAGGCGATGCGCGCCATGGCGACAGTCATTTCCGGGGCTCTGTTCGGCACATTTGCCGCGCTGACGGCAGCGGCAGCGCTCGCGCAAGCGCCCAAGCTCGTGAGCACCTTCTCGGACTGGTCCTCCTACATGCACGAGGATTCCAGGGCGAAGATCTGCTTTGCCGTGTCGCAACCCAAGAGCCAAGAGCCCAAGGGCGCCAATCGGGATCCAGCGTTCTTCTATGTCTCGGCTTGGCCGAAGGACGGCGTCAGGACCGAGATCAGCGTCAAGATCGGCTATCCCTTCAAGAAAGGCAGCGAGGCGACGGTGACGGTCGGCAATACATCGTTCAAGCTGTTCACGCAGAACGACCGTGCATTCGTGGGTGACGCTGCACAGGAGGTGAAACTGATCGAGGCGATGAAGAAGGCCCAGACCATGCAGGTGCAGGGCACCTCGGAGCGTGGCACGGCAACCACGGACAACTACTCGCTCGCAGGCCTAGCCCAGGCGCTGCAGGCCGCCACGGAGCAGTGCCAGTAGGCGGGGTTGTGGTCCTCGGATCATCCCGCAGCATGAACCTCGGCCACATGGGCCAGGCGATTGTCGATCCGGCGCAGCTCATCGGCAAGGCCCGCCAGCCGCGAGGTTATCTTGGCGCCGATGTGCTCTGCCATGCGGGCGTCATCGCGCATCTGCTCATGCATGGCCTCGCGTGCAATTTTCAGCGCCCGCACTGGCCCTCGCGCAATGACAGTGATCGCATAGTCGTGCTCGACGAGCATGGCCAGCTCGCCGATCAAGGAACCCGGCTCGATGGGCTCGGGCTTGATGCGGGAGTTTTCCCGGCCAATACAGACGGCCTCCCCCGCAACGATGACAAAAGCTCCATCGCCGGGCGTGCCGGCGTGCACGATGACCTGACCCGGGCTGAACACGATCCGCTCCGCCCGGCGGGCGATCTCCGTGATCTGCAAAGGCCTGAGCCCCTGAAAGATCTCGAGCCGAAGAAGGGGCTTTACCAGCGCATCGACTGTCATACCGACCGACCATTGGACGTGGATAGGGCGCAACTGTGGCCGCGTGGAACTTGACCTACGCTCAACCGATTCGGCGTGTGTGAACAGGCCATGTGGACGGCATGGGGATACGCTGTGGGCAGCTCAAGTGGCTCCGCACCAGTTGGGCCGCGCCAAGCCAGTCACACGTAGCTTGGCCCCTCGATCACCGGATGCTGGAGAAGGAATTTCTCGTCCACATCGAGGCCGATGCCGGGTGCTTCGAGCGGGCTCACTGAGCCGTCCTCAGCGATGGTGCAGGGTTGCTTGGAGCAGAGCAGATCACGGTAAGGATTGATCTTGGAGATATCGGCCTCGTAGTAACCACCGTTGTCGATTGCGCAGAGGAAATGGATCGATGCCGCCATGTTGAGTGCGCTGATCGACGTATGTGGATTGACCGGCAGTTTCCATGCCGACGCCATGGCGGCGATGCGCAGCGCCTCCGTGATACCGCCAGTCTTGGACAGATCAGGTTGTAGGATGGTAATGGCGCCGTCCTCGATCAAGCGATTGAATTCGAACCGCGTGTAGTGGTTCTCACCGGCTGCCAGCGGCACGCGCGCGAAGCTTTTGGCAATCGCATAGCTGCGATAGTCGTGCGCCGGAAACGGCTCCTCGAGCCAAGCGACGCCGGCATCCGCGAGCCCCGGCATGAGGCGGCGTGCGTCCTCGACGCTGCAGCCGGTGTTGGCATCAGAGAGAATGACGAGGTCCGAGCCGAAGGCCTTACGCACGGCAGCGGCGCGCTCAATGTCGCGCTCAGGACTGTCGCCGACCCGAAGCTTTACCGCCTTGTACCCAGCCTCCACGAACGGCCGCACCTCATCGACGAGCCGTTCCGGTGGCTGATAACCCAGCGCCACGCCACCAGCGTAGGCCGGAATGCGCTTGGCCCGACCGCCGAGCAGCTTGTAGAGGGGCCAGCCGACAGCCTTGGCGCGGATATCCCACAGCGCCATGTCGATCCCGCTCATGGCGAGCGAAGTCGCGGCACCCATGCCGTGGCTGCCGAGCTGCATCTTGTAGATGCGCGACCAGATGCCGACCACGTCGCTCGCGTCCATGCCGAGGATGAGCTGCTTCAGCGTCGTGCCGACAAGAAATGCGCCGACCGTGCCCGGTGCCGGCCATGGTGCGATTCGCCCCATCCGACGAGGCCGCTTTCGGTGACCACCTTCACGATCACCGTATCGCGTTTGACCATGCGGCCGACGCCGAGCCGCACGTCGAGATCCTGCGGCAGCGGAAACGAAGGGTCGGCGTAGGCCTTGATGTCGACGATCTTCATGTGGCCGTCCCGGGGCCCAGCGCGCTCGGTCAGATCGCCCACTTCCAGCTTGGCATCGAAGAAATGCAGGCGCTCTTCCGGGTTGGCGGCAAGGCGGAGCGTGTCCTGCACCTTGGCCCGGGTGATGGAGGATCGACCGGAAGCCGCCATGGTGCAGATCGCCGAACGCGCGCGTCGAGAAGGATTGAGCGCCGAGTTGCTCGATCACCTCGATCTTGGAGTTGAACGTGAGCCCAACCGGATGACTACGCGCGCCACGTGCAGATCCTCGGGCCGCACACCCAACGTGACCTGCTTGCCGACATGCGCGCGCAGACGGTCGGCCTGGCTGACTGGGTTTTCGATCTCTAGGCCTGCGCTCTTCCAGTTGATGCGGCCGTTGCCATCCGCCAGCGTAACCGCGGCGAAGTTCGTGGCCGGGAGCCGATGAAACCGGCGACGAAGACGGTCGCAGGCGTGTTGTACAGCTCAACGGTACACCCACCTGCTGCACCCATCCGTCTTTCATTACCACCACGCGATCGCCTTTAGCGTCATCGCCTCGACCTGGTCATGCGTGACGTAGACAGCTGTAGTTCCCAGCCGGCAAGGTGCAGTTTCTTACCAAGCTCGACACGCATCTGCACTCTGCTGAGCTTGGCATCGAGGAATTTGGAGAGCGGCTCATGAAACAGGAATTACCTGCGGATGACGGACGATGGCGCGACCGAGTGCAACGCGTTGGCGCTGACCGGAGAGCTGACGCGGCTGCTCTGTCCACGAAGGCTTCCTCGATGCCGAGGATGTCGGCGGCTTGCTTGACGCGCTTTGGCAATCTCGGCTTCGCGAACTTCCGCATCTTGAGGCCGAAGGCCATGTTGTCGAACACGCTCATGTGCGGGTAGAGAGCGTAGTTCTGAAACACCATGGCGATGTCGCGATCCATCGGCGCCAGCTCATTCACCACCTGGCCGCCGATGGAGATGTTCGCCGGAGCTGATCGCCTCCGATCCGGCAATCATGCTGAGCGTCGTCGTCTTGCCACAACCCGAAGGGCCGACGAAGACCACGAACTCCTTGTCGCAGAGTGGTCAGGTTCCACGTCTTTGACGGTGCTCGCCTTGTCGTAGAATTTGTTGATTTGTTTAAGGACGACCTGCGCCATCTCGATTTCACCCTGCCCCTGAACGCCGACTGATCATTACGTCTTTTTCGACACTCTTCTGATGGGGTCTGCGGTAGGCTGGCCTTTCACCAAGCCCATGAGACCCGAGACGTAGTGTTCGACAAAGGAAGAGGTCGACCAGCGCCACTGGTATCGAGCCGAGCAGCGCACCTGCCATCAGCGGCCCAGAAGAACACGTCGCCTCGAATGAGTTCGGAGGTGACGCCGACCGGCCACCGTCTGTTCGGGCGATGCCAGGAACACCAGCGCGTAGATGAACTCGTTCCATGACAGTGTAGAAGGCGAAGATACAGGCCGATGCCGGGGATCGCCACCGGGATGATGATGTAGAGCATGGCCTGCAGGCGCGACGCGCCATCGATGCGGGCACATTCTTCCAGCTCCTTCGGCACGGCCTTGAAGTAGCCCCAGGTCACCATCAGCCATGTGCAGAAGGGAATAAGAAAGGTTGGATAGGTCAGGATCAGCGACCACGGCGTGTCGCCGAGCTTGTAATTGCGGATGATCTCAGCCAGCGGAATGAACAGCAGTGTCTGTGGCACCAGATAGGTGACAAAGATGCCGGTGCCGAGACTGCCCGCGAACGGGAAATTGAGGCGCGACAGGGCGTAGCCCGCGAGCACGCCACAGAAAAGCGAGATGACCGTGGACGCCGCGGCAATCAACATGGTGTTCCATAGCCAGGTGGCGAACAGGGTCTCCTCGAACAGGTACTTGATGTGATCGAGCATCAGATCAAGCGCTGAAGAACGGGTAGTCATTGATACGCGTTCCACGGGCGGGTACAGCTCCTCCATCCGGGCGGAAGACAGCGGTCGGCATGCAATAGAACGGAAACAGCAGGAACAGCAGGAACATGAACAGGGGTATGCGAAAGTAGACCCACTGTCTCCACTTGGCGCCTTCGATCATGGGTCAACGTACCTCGACACGACGGATGTACAGGAGCTCGATAATCACGACCAGAAACAGGATCGGGAACATTGCCAGCGAGATCGCCGCGCCCTCGCTCAGGAGCCCAGTGCGACTCCGATCTGATAGGCGTAGGTCGCAAATAAGTGCGTGGCGTTCGCTTCGTCCGCCTCCAGTCATCACGTAGACGATCTGGAAGTCCGCGGAACATCTGGAATGAGCACCGAGAACAGCAGCACAACCATAGTCACCGGCAGCAAGAGCGGCCACGTGATGTACCAGAAGCGATGCCACGGCTTGGCGCCGTCGATGGCTGCAGCCTCGTCGAGCTCAGGACTGATGGTCTGCCAGGCCGGCAAGCAGGCTGATGGCGAAAAACGGCACGCCGCGCCAAATATTGACGACGATGATCGAAGCCATAGCCAGGTCCGGATCCCCCGAGCCAATTGATGCGGCCTGTGATTGCACCGATCTGATACAGGGTCCAGTTGATGACGCTGAAGGTAGATGGAACCCGCCTTCCACTTCCAAGCGAACTCTGGGACAGAGCACCATTGGAATGATGAATGGCAGCAGAAAATCAAGAGCGCGCGTAAATGCCTTGCCGCGGAAATTGCGGTTGAGCAGCATGGCAAGCCACAGGCCGAGCGCAAGCTTGAAGACCGATGTCACGGCCGTATAGAAAAACGTGTTGTAGACGGCCGTCCGGAAGATCGAGTCGTTCCAAATCTTGTAGTAGTTGGCTAGTCCGACGAAGTCGCCCGCTACACCGACGCGCGAATTGGTCGCCGACAGCATGATCCCGCGCACGAACGGATAGGCGATGAACATGCCGAGCAGCACCATGGTCGGCACGAGGAAGACGAAGGCCAGCCAGCCCTCGTCGAGCGGCCGGCTGCGCCCGCGGAGGTGGGGCCGCGCCCAGTGTAGTTATGGCTTCGACTGCCATGGGATCGTCGTCCTCTTCATCCGAACTGCTTCTTCGCTTCTTGCGTTAAACGAGAGAAGCGGCAGTGCTGTCGGAGCGGCCAGCGGAGGCCGCCCCGCACTTGGGTCTCCCTCCCGTAGCCTTGAACGGCATACGGGAGGAGGTAATTGATCAGCCGTAGACCTTCTTGAGCTCGGTCTCGGCCCACTTGACCGCTTCTTCGGCCGGCATCCCCTGGACGCCCTTCGCGTACATGTCGGTGATGATGTACTTGGAGAGCACTCGGCCGCTTTCGCGCCCGACGGGCAGCCGCGTAACCGGGTGTGCGGCGCAGAGTTTGCCCCGCGATCTTGTAAGGCGTCATGACCTTGTCTTCGTCCCACACCGCGTGCTTCTCCCAATCGGCAGTCGGCGGCGTGGCGAAGCCCTTCTGCGAGATGAACCACTTCTCGTAAACAGGCCTGGAATGCGCCGCCCAATTCGAATTCCTTGGCCGCCTTCTGAATGCTTGGAGTAGGCCGGCATCACATGAGAATGGTAGGTGTGCATGGAGAACTGGCCGGCTGGGCCACTCGGCAGCGGCGCATGCAGAATGTCGGTCTTGAGCTGGGCACCTTTCTCGCTGATGTACTTGTCGGGATTGCGGAGCAACTCGATGTCTATCGAGGCGCCATTGAGCGTGGCCGAGATGGTCTGCGAGAGGAACGCGCGGTTGTTGTTGGAGCTCGTCCCAAGCGACCCCGCCCTCGTCGTGTGCATCCTTCCAGAAGCCGGCCAAGAACTTGACGAAATCGACGGTGCCTTTGCTTTTGATGCTGACCGTCTTGCGGAGTCGCCTCCGACCTCCTTGCCGCCCCACGACCACAGGAAGGGGTAGCTGAACACCGGAGCGTCACCGAAGGTATGGCCGAGCGTCTGCCCGATCGGCCGGCCCTTGGCCTTGAGCAACTTGCCGACCTCACGATACTTCTCCCAGGTGTCAGGGAACGTGGTGGCGCCGACCTCGTCGACCCATGACTTGCGATAGGCGATCATGCCGCCGATGATGGCCCACGGCATTGAAAGCCACTTCTTGCCGTCGTTGGAATTGGCCTTGACCAGCGGGTAGTGGCCGCCCTGGGCTTTGCCCAACGCCTCCACCACATCCGACAGGATCGGGCCAGGGGCTTTCAGGCGTAGAGCTGCGGATGCGTCTGTGTTGAGCATGATCAGGTCCGGAACCGCGCCCCGACTGAATCGCAGACGTGATGCGTCGCGGCTGGAGATCGTTGGCGTTGACCGTCTCGAAGTTGATCTTGATGCCGAGCGCCTTCTCGCCCTCGGGCAGCATCTCGCGGCGCAAAGCGTCGTCGGATGCCGGTACGAAATCGTTCCAGCGCAGCCAGTGGACGGTCGTGGCTTGCGCGTAGGCCGGAGCGCGGCCCGTCGCCAGTATGCCGGCCAACCCGCCAGCGCTCGCGGCCGCCGCGCCGGTGCCCGTGACTTGCATGAACTTACGAGCGTGAGATTCGAGCCATTCGGTTTCCTCCCTGGATGAGTTGAGACAAAGAACAAGCGCAGGAGCGCCCTGTTTCATCTTTCTTCTTGCTCGAAGGCAAGGCGCCCGTTTTGGGTTCTGGAGCGGGACTTTCAGCGATCCCAACGGGCGGCTACAAGCAGAAGCGAACCGCCCAGCAGGCGCGATAAGGTCAGCACGAAAGTGATGCTGTCTTTGCGTATGCGAAGCTCCAATTCGGGCTTCTACCGGTAGCAGACCGCCTTCACGGCCTCCTGAATGTCAGTCTGGCTCGGGATCACCGCACGCTCCAGATTGTCATTGTACGGCATGGGTACGTCGCCCGCATGCCGAGGCGTGGACCCGGCGCATCGAGCCAATCGGAGACTTTCCTCCTCCTGCACCATCGCGGCAATCTCTGCTCCGAAGCCCCACCGCTTCCAACCTTCATGCACTACCACCAATCGTCCCGTCTTCTTGACGCTGGTCAGAATCGTTTCTTCGGTGTCGAGCGGGCGCGGTTCTCGGATCGATGACCTCGACTTCGATGCCTTCTCGCGACAGTTGCTCCGCAGCGCGCAGCGCTGGCGCCGACGTAGGTGATGGTGGCAATCAGTGTCACGTCTTTGCCGGGCCGCTTGATGTCCGCCTTGCCAATCGTGATTGCGTACTCGATCGCCGGCACCGGCCCCTTCGAGTGCACGTCGAGTTTGTGCTCGCAGAAAATCACAGGGTTGTCGTCGCGGATGGCAGCGGCAAGCAAGCCCTTGGCATCGTACGGGTCGAGGGCGCCATGACGACGAGCCCCGGCAGGCGTGGCAGAGACCAAGCCTCCAATGATTGGGAATGCTGGGCCGCAAGTCTGACACCGCCGCCTTGTGGACCGCGAAAAACCACCGGCACCTTGGGAACGCCACCCAGCATATAGCGGGAACTTGGCGGCCTGATTGACGATTGGGTCCATCATGTGCGTGACGAAGTGGAGGATTGTCTCGATATCGGCCACAGGCCGCATTCCTGTGATGGCCGCCCCAACAGCCGCACCGGCAATCGCCATCTCCGAGATCGGTGTGTCGCGCACGCGTTCCTTGCCGTACTTTTCCATCAGCCCGCGCGTGGCAGCAAAGATGCCACCGATATGGCCCACATCCTCGCCCAGCACGAATACATTTTTGTCGCGCGCCATCTCTTGATCGATGGCCTCGCGGATCGCTTCGCCGAAGCTGCATTCCCGCGCCGAGGAATGTGCTCGACCGGGGCTGCGGGCGGATCGATCGTGCCGCGCGCGGTCACCGCATTCTCGAACTCCAGCCACGGTTGGCTCCGGCGCAGTCTTGGCGACTTCCACCGCCTGCTCGATCTCGTTCCACGCCTTCTGTTTGATGACGTCCAGGCTCGCGGCACCGATCTGGCGCTCCTGTCCAGGCGGCCGAGTAGGCCATGCGGCGGATGGCGTCGCGGTTCTCGCGCAGTTGGCGTTTGCTCGTCGTCGCCACGGTAAGCCGGCAGGTTGGCGCGCATGGAATGATCGCCCCAGCGCCAAGTGATAGCCTCGATCAGGCTTGGACCCTCGCCGCGCCGAGCGCGGTCCGTCGCGCACCACCGCGTCGTACACGGCGAGGGCATCGTCGCCGTCGATGGTCTCGCCGGGCATGCTGTAGCTCCGCCGCGCGCTTTTTGCGTGCCGATCGATGGACGCCGCGTCTGACATGCGTGTGGACAAGGCGAACTGGTTGTTCTCGCAGAGGAAGACCGCCAGGCCAGCTTCCACACGCTCGCCATGTTGAGCACTTGCGTGAAAATGCCTTCGTTGGCGGCGCCGTCGCCGAAGAACACCAGGCAGATCTGGCCGCTGCCGCGAAGCTTTGAGCAGAAAGTGCCGCCCCGGTTCCGAGCCCGATGCCGGCGCCGACAATGCCGTTGGCGCCCAGAATGCCGCGGCTCGATATCGGCGATGTGCATCGAGCCGCTGAGGCCGCGGCAGTAGCCGGTGTCGCGCCCGAACAGCTCTGCCATCATGCGCGTGAGATCGGCGCCCTTTGGCGATGCAGTGGCCGTGCCCGCGGTGATGACTGACAACAAAGTCATCGTCCTTGAGTGCCGCGCCAGCGCCAGAGCAGCAACCGCCTCCTGGCCGACGTAGGAATGCGCCGTGCCTTTGACCGTACCGTCCGAACGGCTCTCCGGTCCTCGAAGCGGCGCACGCGGCAAAGCTGATAGTAGAAGCGCTCCAGCGTCGCCGTGTTGATGGTGTGGGCGTCCATGGGCGCGTCCTCCGGAGTCCCTCAGTCTTTTGAGGCGGATGTTCAAGGAAAGCTACGGCTGGAAGCGTCTCGTGACCCCGGCGCGTCACCCATATAGTCTGGCGCTCGACGCTACCGTGTGAGGGCCACAGCGGGATGACGCTACACCTGGAATCCGGGCGATCCGGCATTCCGAGCCGATCCCTACCCAATGCTCGCACGAATGCGCACCGAGGATCCGGTGCATTGAGACCCGGCCCTCAAGTCCTGGGTTCTGACGCGCTATGACGACGTCAAGCGCGCTTCTCGGCGCGGAAATCTGCGCCCGATAGGCTGACGCCTTTCTATGCCAGTCTGCCCGACGCGACGCGCTCCACGCTGGCGGAAGCGATGCGCTATTTCGATCTCTGGATCGTCTTCCGTTGATCCGCCGGGACCACCATCGAAGCCTCGTATAAACAGCATTCCTGCCGGGCACCATCACCTCATTCCGGCCTCGGATCGAAAGCATGACCACACGCTTGCTCTAAAGACGGGCTCGAGCCTGACAGTGAGGTCGATCTCGTCGCCCAATTCGCCGTGCGCTACCCGCACTACGTCATTTTGGGCATGCTGGGCGTGGAGCAGTCGCACCTGTACCGCATCAAGGCTTGGTCCGATGACATCATGCTGTTCA
>CAWIYZ010000011.1:0-126525 GCA_963840425.1 uncultured Alphaproteobacteria bacterium
CCAATTCAACACGTTGCAATCAAACATCTATCTGTACTTCCAGACTGCTGTCGGAAGCACCCCTTTGGACCTTCAGCACGATGCTCCTGGGCCTGTGGCCGTAGCTTGCGAGCGATAGCCGTCTCCGCCAGCTCCACCGGAGTTCATGCCTGGATCGGCCCGCAAGTTTTTCACCAACCGCGCCAAAGTCACGCTATCCTGCTCTCACCAACAACAATCGAATTTACATGCAGGGAGGAGGAATATGTTTCTTGGCAGGATTGTGCTTGGCTTTGCCCTTGTGGCGCTGGCGCCAGTAGCCGCGGCGCAGGATCGGCGGCCCGAGTATGGCCCATCCATCGACATTGCGGCTGCAAAGAAGGTCGCCGCCGGGACGCTCGCAGAATGTCAGAAAAACAGCTGGAACGTCGCCGTCGCAGTCGTCGATACGCACGGCTTCCTCGTGTACTTCGAGCGCATGGAGAACACGCAGACCGCCAGCATGGACATCGCCATCGGCAAGGCTAGGGCCGCGGCTACCTATCGGCGTCCAACGCGCGTCTTCACGGACGCGATCAACAAAGGGAGCCCGGCCACCGCGACGCTGCCCGGCGTCTTCGCTTCTCCCGGCGGATTACCCATTATGGTCGACGGCAAGGTCATCGGGGCGGTTGGCGTGAGCGGCGTTACCGGTGACCAGGACGAACAGTGCGCAAAAGCCGGCGCCGGCTAACGAACGCGCAGTGACGCTAAATTGAGCGACGCAGGGCTCGATTGCCCTGCGGCGTCTATTTGCGATTGGTGCGCGCCCAGTCGAGAAACTCTTTGAACAGGCGCTCTTGCCCGGCCGCGCCGTCCTTCTCACCCGCAGCCTGCTTGGTCGCCACGAACCGATTGAAGCTCGTGCGCAGCGCCGCCGTGTCCGCCTGGTTGACCTTGTCGAGCCACTCCTGCGCGGCGGGGAACCTCTGCCAGCCGCGCACCGTGCCGGCCAGATTGACTGTCGACCATAGCGGATGCCGCGGCGGTTTCCGGAAATTGTCGAAGTTCGAGAACATCGAGTCGACGAACTTGGCGATCCTAGTATAGCGAATGGACCCCTGCGGCCAGTTGAAGGAAATCAAGACGCTGCTGGTGGCAATCGTCTCGACACCGCCGCTGTCCTTGGCGATCAGGTTCGGATACTCCTCGGGCGCGATCTTGGCGGGATAGTAGTTCTCCTCCAGGGCCTGAGTATAGGGAATGGGCAGCAGCTTGAAGCCCAAGTCCGCCTTGAGGCCCGGAAACGCCGGTATCGGAACAGGGCAGGTGCACACGGTCGCTTCGATCTCGCCGTTGCGCATCTTTTCAACGGCGTCGCCCTGCCCCATGTTCAGCTCCTGCACCTCGATACCGAGCGTCTTGAACACGAGCGGTGCAAACTGGGCTGTCCCGCTTCCCTTGCTGTTGAAGCTGACCTTCTTGCCCCTCAGATCTTCGATCTTGTTGATTTCCGGACGGACAAGAACTTGCATCGTCTCTGGAAACAGCGGGGTGATATAGGCGATCTGTTGATCGAGGTTGGCACCAAGCTCACCACTCGCCTTGAGTGCATTGAGCGTCAGGACATTAGTGACGCCGAGATCGATGCCGCGAAGAAAAACAACATCGCGCACATTCTGCACGGCCGCACCACCGATTACCGGCAACACGCGAAGGGTCTGGCTCTCGTTGACAACGACCGAGACGTCATGAGCGATGACCACGTAAGCAGCCCCAAGCTGCCCGCCCATAACGTAGACGACATTATCATTGATCTGCTCGCGCAGCTGCTCGCGCGCGGGTCGCTGCGTCGGACGCTGTTTCTCGCCTGTTTGCGCAAGCGACGCATCGAACGTCGCGGCAAGGCAGGCCACGGCAGCTACCCCAACAATGACAGACTTCATTTACTCTCCCCTCTGCCCATGACGCGGCGCGGGGCTGCCGCCTCTTTCCGTGCGGCAATGCGCCAAAATCCCAGAACCTGTCGGAAAGGCTGCATCACAATAGTGCCGGGACTGTGACATCGACGGGGATCCTGAAGGCCGTGCGAGACCGCGCGGCTCAGAACGATCCACCGGTCGTGAAGCCGCCGTCATCGTCACGCGATCCACCGGACGAGGGGGCATCTGTCGATGGCGTCCAGCCACCGCGGCTGGCGGGCTCGCGCCAGCCGCCACCCGCCGAATCGATCGTGCCGCCGCCGGGTATCGGAAAAGGAAACGGAAAATTGGGCGCGCCGAAGTCGGGGCGGCCGCGCGGCGCACGATAGCCATAGCCCTGGCGCAGAATGTCCCACAGCACGCCGCTGCGCACCGCGCCCTCGGCGATGCGCCTCAGCATCTCGGCGATGTCCACCTCGTTGCCGAAGGTGGTGTGGGGATGATCGTATCCGGCATTCCGGAAGCGGTCGCGCACCTGTTCCACCTCGAGGCGGCGGCGCGCTAGATCTCGGGCCGACTTGCGCAGGTCCGCAATCTCGGCATCGACCTTGCCGATGCCCGCCTCCAAGGCCTCGAGCCGCCGCACGATGGCCTCATCAGCACCTGTGATCGTCCTGCGTGCTTCGCGATACAGCGTCGCCAGGTCGTCCTTGCTGTCGGCTGCGGCGATCGTCGTCAGCGCCTCGTTGTAGGCTGGGTCAGTGTTGCCGGCGAGAAGAGAGGCGCGCTCCTCTTCAATCCTCTGCAGGAGCGTGCGCTTCTTCTCGACCATGTCGTCGGCCGCCGCGAGAGCATGGCGTGCCTGCGCCAGGAGCCTTTCCTTGGCGTCGACACCCGCCTCCACCATCGCGCGCTGCTCGATGTCGGATAACGCCACCTTGCGCTCGTCGCTGTCTGCGCGCTTGGCGGTTGCATGCTCTCTGAGCCGGAGCGGGATCTCGATCAGCGCGGCGTAGTTGGGGCGGGCATCATTGAAGCCAATGAAATCCGCCATCAGGCGATCGATCATGCGCGCGATGTTGCCGGCGCGGTATTCCGATGTGCCGAAACGTCTCCTCCAGAGGTACATGAACAACGGATCGTCGTCGTACGGTTTCCTCTTCATCCCGAGCTCGGCCTCGGAACCGGCGGCCTTTTTCTCGGCCTCCGCGACAATCGCATCCGCCCCATCCAACGCCGCCTTCGCGGCCTGCCATTGGGGGGTTGCTTGTACCTTGGCTTCGGCCTCCGCACGCAGCGCCTCGACCGCCTCGAGCGCGGCTTCCACGGCCTTGGCTGCCGCATGCCGCTCACTCTCTGCGCTCGCCACCTCCTTCAGCAGCGCTTCGCGTCGTTGCGCCGTGCTGGCAATGCGCAACTGGTAGTCATCGAGGATCTGCGAGGCCCGGCGCTCACCGGCGTCCAGGTTGCCCACCAGCCGGCCCGCGGCCATCTCGTCGAGCTTGACGCGGGCCAGCTCCCTGAAAGCCTCGCTCTGCTCCTTGCGCAAGCGCTCTGCCTCGCCCACAGCCGAGCGCAGCGTCTGGTCGAGCTGGCCTTCCTCGCCGTTGAGGTCGGCGATGGCGCGTTCGATCGAAGCCAGCGTCTGTCGTCCCGTCCACATCGGCGCGGCCTCACCACTTGGTAACAAAGCCGCCCTCGAACGGCATCTGATAGTCTACGGCCAATGTTCCACGCCGCTTCACGCCAAAACGGTTGCGCTGGATGATCCCGTCGTCGCGCTTGTCCTGGACGGCGGCATCGTAGACCTGCTGCGACACACGCACGCCGAATTTGCTTACAATCTCCGTTGCGCCCGTCTCCTCGTTGCGTACCCGAATACTGAGCTTGCGGCCATCCGGCGCTATCGGCTCCACGATAAGATAGTGATTGCGCGCCTGGCTGTTGCCAGGCGGACGGCGCCACACACCCGAACTCTCGCCCGGACGTGACACGATGGTCAGCGTGTACTCGTGGGCGACATCGTCCCGCAGGGCTGCCAGCTCGGCGCTGACCTGCGACATCGCGGCGCGATCGCCGCTGCGGATGGCGCGTTCCCCGTCGGCCAAAAGGGCGTTGGCCTTCTGCTTGACGGCCTCATCAGCGGCGACACCGATGGCATCGGCGTACGCCTGCCGCAGCGCCTTGGGCAGCGTCTCGGTGATCTCGATGCGTGCCTGTTCCGCGGCCTGCTCGGCGGGGCGTGTCACCAGCACATGATGGGCCGTCCAGCCACCAACAAGGAGGGCGAGGGCGATCCCAGCCACCTTCCCGTGGCTGTCCCGTTTCGCCCACAGCGTCAGCAGCGTTCGCTTCCAGCCTTTGGGCGCCGGCGTGTAGACGAACCTGCTCTCCTTCAGCGCCTTGACGCCGTCGGCGAGCACATGGTCGGGCACCTCGATGCCCTGGTTGCGGTAGATTTCCCGCAGCCGGGCTATCAGCTCAGCCTCGCGGCCCTCCTCGTTCAGCTCCCGACGCACCAGATCCTCGCGGTGGCGCAAGGTGTCCACCACGTCCATGGCGATCATGACGTCGTCGAGCGTCTGCGGCTTGCCGGGGGCAACCGCGGTCTCTGCCATGAGCGCACCTCACCTGAGATTGGATCAGACAGCCGGCAACGCGTCGGCGGCGGCAATGAGGCGCGCAACACGCTTCTTGCCCTCCTCCACGGCCTCGCGGATCTCGGCCGAGTTCTGCGTCGAAAGCTTGCGCATCTCGGCAATGATCTCAGTCGAGCGTTCCTGGAAGGTGACCACGCTCTCGACCAGCTTCTTGACCGCGTCGGCGCGGATCGTGGGACCATAGCCGCTGCGCACCGCCGCCTCCTGCACCTTGTCGCCGACCTCCGACAACGACTCCAGGCTCTTGGACATGCCTTCCTTCATCGCATCCAGCGTCTTGGTGGATTCGTGCAGGCCGAACATGCCGGTGAAGGATGCCTTGAGCGCTGTCAGAACGCTATCGTTGGTCGAGAAGAAGGTCACCGCCTGGGCATAGACGCGCTCCTTGGCCGAAGTCGTCTGCATCAGGCGCGCCATGATGACCTCCGACGTGTTGTAGGAGATCGTCATGTTGTCGGACAGGTCCTTGGCGATCTGGTAGCGCTTCTCCTCGTCCTGGGTGCGGCGCAGCTCCTCGTCGCGCATAAGCTCGAGCTTGGCCCGCTCGGCCGGCTCCGTACCCGAGAAATTAGCTACCTTGTCGGTCGCCGCCTTCAACCCCGCCCGCACGGACTGGAGCTTCTCGTCCGCTTTCTTGAGCACCTCCAGCGCCATGACCTCGGCGTGTTTCAGCGCGCCGCGATAGTCGCGATAGGCGTCGAGGATCTTGGCTTCGCGCTCGATCTGGTTCTTCGTCTCCTTGGTCACTCCAAGATAGATCCCCCGGATTCTATCGAACCGGTCGGCGATGTCGCCACGGACAATCTTCATCCACATGTTGGTGCCGCGCTCGAGGATGTCGAGCTTTCCGTCCGAGACCTGGTCAACCAGCCGCTTGGAATTGTCGCGGATCGAATTGAAACCCTCGGTGATCGCCTGATAACGCTCGCCGACCTCCATATTGGACGTCTGCTCGCGCACGACCTCGTTGAAAACCTCGGCCTGGCCGAGCGTGCGCGCAATGAGCGCAATCTTGTCCTTGTCCAGATCGGAAATCTTCTCCAGCAGCGCATTAATCGGTGCCGGATCGACCTTAGTCGGCATCAGGCCCATGTCCCGCAACGCGGATGATGCCTTGTCTAGGTACTGCAGGGGCGACTTGATCGCTACTTCCGCCATGTCATCCTCCTCGAAGGCCAACTGCGCAAAACCGCTCTGTGGCGGCCCGCCGACGCAAAGCATGCAAAGGAAGCGGCACCCAATGCGCGACAATATCAGGCGAAACTAAGGACACAAGAATACGACAGTGATGACGCTCCGAGCATCCGGGCACGTTTCGATGCGCAACAGCGTCGATCCTACCCGGCCGCCGAGATGAAAAGTGCCGGCCTTGCGAATGGCCGGCACCTTCAAATCCTACCCATCGAGATACATCAACGACAGCAAGAGGCATAGACCGGCTTGTGGTTGACCTGAACGGTCTTGCCCGTAGTCACAGTGCGTGTGGGCAGAACCTGCCGCTGGGCCACGTTCTCGACCTTGTTGAGCACTACAGTGCGGTCGTGCACGCGAGTGATCAAGTTTACCCGGGTGATCGGCTGGACGTTGGTGACGGTGACCAGTCGATTGACGTGCTTTACATACTTGGTGCGGTCTACGTCCTTATACTGCGTGACATTACGCACCTGCTGCACGGTGTTGTACTTGTAGACTGTATCGACCTTGTTGCTGCCCGAGCTGTGCACGATGCGCTGCGTGGCGCCGGTCGTCGTTTGCGTGCGCGCCGGCAGTGTCTTGGTTTGGGCCACGTTCTGGTTCTCGCGCAGGATCTTCGTGCGGTTGTGCACCCGAGTCACGACATTGACCCGCGTCACGGGCTGCACCCGCGTGACGTTCACGATGCGCTTCGTGTGCGTCACGTGTTTGGTATTGTTGACGTCCTTGTACCGGGTCACGTTGTTGACCCTTTGCACCGTCTTGTTCTGGTAGCTCGTATTGACTTTCGTGCTCGACACTGGACGGTTGCAGTCCTCGCACTGAGCCTGCGCAGCCATCGGCGCGGCGACCAGCGTCGCCACCGCCAGAGCCGCAGTGCCCGACAGCATCTTCGACAATCTCTGCATCTCGGTAGCTCCCATAACTTGGACACGAGATCTGCATTCTGCGTTTCGTGGTAGCAGCAACAATCCGGGCGACACCTGAAACCCCGACGGCAAACGCCTAAGCCCGGTTCACGGTGTCCCCAGCGGGCCGAAGCGCGAAATTGGTTAATACGGCGTGCTCCCCAAAACAGGCGGCTTCGCAGGGCCCTGAAGTCCAGTGCGGCGATTTGGCTGACAATCCAGCCACTTTCTCGTCAAGTTGCAGCAACCACTTGGCCGCTTCGCAAAATCGAGAACGACCAAGGGGAACTCCAAATGCGCCGAGTGCTTTTCGCCGCGATGCTGGCATCGCTCGCCTATTGTCCTGCGGCTTCCGCCGCGCCGCGCAGCGACTGTCATGCGCAGGCGACCCGAGATCTGCAGCGCCTGTCACCGCAAGGTCATGCCATCTATTCGGCGATGACCGACAAGAAGCTGTTCTTCACATGGATCGGCTGCGACGATGTCCAGCTCGGCTTGTCGACCGCCGTGCACGAGTTGGTTCACATCCTGACCGAGAAGAACGACGGCTTCCTGCTGATTGACGGAGGCCTCGTTCGCCGCCCGCACGAGGTTTCCAAATTCTTCCCACCCAAGGAAATAGCGGGCCGGTTCGAGAGGGATGACATCTACGTCAAAACGTACCTGCTTCCGGGCGCTGCGTCCTCCGCCGACGATTTCCTGTATCTACTGGATGAGCTCAATGCCTACAGCCACGACCTGAGCTCGGCGGTCAAGCTGGTCCCGCTGCATAAGCCCGGTAATGGCGAAGTAGCGCACCGCGACGGCCTTTCGGCTCTCATGTCGTTCGTCATGAGCTATGTCGATGCAGCACGCGAGAAGAAGCCGGCAACGTGGTCCGGCTTGCAGCGCCCCGAGCCGCGCAAAGCCCTGCAGACTTTGTGGGGACAGGCCGAAACCGCGCTTGCTTCATCGTGCACCCAGCCCGCCTTCGGCCGCAAGGACCATGTCTATATCGGTTTCATGTGCGAGGCGAAAAACAACCGTGCACTTTCTGAGTTGCTGGGACGCGCGCCCGCGTGCCCCCGCGACTGCTTGTCGCCCGGGACAGCAGCCTTGCGGTAAGCGGAGGACTGCGCTGCTTATCCCGAAGCGAAGAGCGTAACGGCAAGCGCGACAAGAGCGAGGTGCGTGGTCACAAAAATGATCACAGCCTTGGCGAGCACAAGCGTCATAGTCCTATCCAATCGGGAGGATGCGGCCGCTGCCCCCGGCGCGATGCCAGAGACAGCAGCCCGTAGGTGGATCGTGGAGCGCGACCGCAGTCGGCCACCGTGCTCGCCTCCATGCTCATGGCCGCGTCGCGCCTGGTGCATCGCCCTTACCCGACGCGGGGTTCGCCTCCGGCGCAAACATCTTCGGCGCGTTGGTGCGGATGCGCTCACGCATCTGCTCGAAAGCCGGGGCTGCCTGCAGGGCCTCCTTCACGGCATCGACCGAAATGCGCAGTCCGCCGTCGCGCCGATCGACTATCAGCACCGAGAACGGCACGGCCACGTCCTTCTCACCAATGCCGAGGAAACGACCGACATTGAGGATGGCGACGCTGATCCTGCCGTCCGGTCCAATGAGAAGGTCCTTCACCGTGCCGAGCCTCTCGCCGGCGCGATTGTAGATGTCCTGGTTGTAGAACGCGCCGATGGAGATCGAGTCGTCCGACGCCTTAGCCAGATACGGGGGCCTGGTCTCCGCACCCGGTTGCCGAGCGAGCAGCGACGCCGGCTGCGATGTTGTTGTAGGCGTAGGCTCGGACGCCTGCCGGTTCACACGGTCGGTGGGCAGCAGGTACCAAAGCAACCCGCCGAGCGCCAGCAGCGGCAATAGCCAATAGGGCCAGCTCGCCCGTGCGGATTTCGACCTTCGGCTCGCTGACCATGCGTTGCGTAGCTCCATTGGACGTGCGAGGCGCGTTGTAGGCGGCGCGCGGAAAATCGTAGGCGCGTCCTTCCGCGGAACGTGGGGTATCAAACGTCTCGTGCAGGTCTCGCGGCAGGAGATCGGCGAGGCCTGTGGGTATGGCCGCTGCGAGCTCGTCCTTCTGCCCTGCCAACATGCGCGCAAACTCGCTCGCATCCAGGCCTGCAGCGCGCTGTTGCCGGCCGAGAATACCCATGATGACCGGCGACAGGAGGCCCATCAGCGTACGCGCCGATCCTTCGCCGATGCCGACATATTTACTCACGCCCGAAGCGATGGACCCGAGGACGCCGCCGCCGAGCAGTGACGACAGGAGATTGTTGCCCTGATCAGCGAGTTGCGCGGAGCCGCCCAGCGCGCTCGCCAGGCTCCCCAGTATTCCGGCCGGCTGCTCAGCTATGGCGTTGCCCAATTGACGTGCGCCTCCAGGCTGCGACGCAAGATGCGACAGACCTCCGAGAATTGCGGGCACGGAGGCATCGACGGCCTTCTGCGCCACGAAACGGTCCAGCCCGGATGCCGTCGCCATCTTGCCGACGATCTCCGGCGTCAAAAAGCGCGCAACAGCTGACAATACGCTCTCAGTCATTGGAACGATCCTTTCTGCGGCCCCCAAGCTCAAGCCGCCCGTGATGAAGGGCACGCTTTGTCCGGCGCGATGCCGAAAGGAAGCCGACCCCTGCCACGCGCCTTTCGAGATCCAGCCAAGGCTCGAGTTGCAGGCCCATGGCCTGCCCCAACCTCGCTCTCACGCGAAAAATCGCTCGCGTAGCCTCACGCAGACTGGCGTTCTCTGATATTGGGGCGGTCACCCAATTTTGCCGGCAGAAGCCCTGATGCCGTAATCCCGTCGGCATTTTTCCGGCATTTCCTGCCTCGGCGAGATCCGAAGGTGGCCCTGGTCTTTTCGACTGCCGCCAACTGACACGCTCCGGTGGCGCCGCATTCACTCCGGCAGTCGTGCAGGCGCGCAATAGTCATTGCTTGCTGTCCGATAGAGGTGTCGGCGGATCCGCCGCTCGTTGCACAGCCGAGCAAAGCCGCCGCAATGACCAAGCGCTTCTTCATGCTGGTCACTTGTGCCTCCGCGTCGCTTCATTCAGGCAATCTCGGAGAATACCCGGCACAAAAAATCACTCCGCGGTGCGCAGAAACAGGAGATAGCCGCGCCCGGCCCACATCCATGATAACGGCGCCCACGGGGCCGGGACGCGGCAGACGCAGGGAAGGGGACGGGGGAGGAAGACCCTTTACACCCCAGGGGACGTGGGGAGTACCCTGCGGCACACAGCATTGCCGATCAGCTGCGTTGCCGATATCGGCAAAAGCACCGAAGATGCAGGTGGCAAGTGCTGATCACGGTCGATTCTCTCAATTTCACCGGCGCACGGGAAGCCGCACCGTATACAGAATCCGAAATTTATCTAGGTGTGAGCCGAGCCGCCCATATGCGTAGTTTCGCAGCCGGTTTTCAGCGAGAAGTCCTGATCGCTGCCTCTTGGAACGTCGCCATATCGTACCCGCTCGAGGAAATCAGCGGGGCAGAAAAAGTGGCGGCGTTCCGGTCATCTCCAGCACATGCCGCGCATAGACCGACGCCATGGCCGCGAACCGTCGCGATCTGCCTAACGGGACTCGTGTCTTCAGGCGTGGCCGCAACGTGTGCGGCCTACTACATCGCCGAGCCCGCCGTGTATCGGCCGCCGGCGATCACGGGAGACAGCCTCGGCACACACGCAAAAGCGCGAAGCCACAACAGCTCGCCGAAAAAAGCAGTCGACCGTCCCGTACGGCTCGCGGATTCCGACGCCTGGATCGACTCGCTTCGCAGCAACGCTTATTGGAAGCAAAGGAGCAGTGGGACCAGTGGGAGCAGTGGGAGCGGTGAGACATCACGCTCCAACTTCGCAACGGCGGTTCCAGAGCGAACGCGCGCCACGTAACGGCGAAGGCCGTTCCGGCTACAAGTTCTCGAGCACGAGGTATTCGCTCTCAGGTGTGCGCCAGGAAGGCAGCACCTATCGCACCGTCTGTGTTCGCCTGTGCGACGGCTTCTTTTGGCCTATCAGCTTTGGCACGACCAAGTCGAACCTGAAGCGGGACAGCGAAACCTGTCAGAAAAGCTGCGAGTCACCTGTCGGACTGCACTACTACGCGAACCCTGATGGCGGTCCCGAGGACTTGGTGAGCCTCGATGGCCAGTCGTATACGCAGCTGCGCGGCGCGTTCCTGTATCAGACGACCTACCAGCCGAGCTGCAAATGCCGCCCCCATCCTTGGGAGCAGGAGGCTATCGAGCGTCACGTTGGTTACGCCAAGAAGGCAGAGAGCGGCAGTTCACAACCGCCCTCGGAGCAGTGATCGCACTCAACACGGGCGCGAAAGCACACCTTCAGGTCAGCAGGAGCCGCTCCGATCGCAAGCAGCGCGCGCATCGTGGCGAATTCTTGCCGCGTCAGGCGGCCATCTTGGCCTTGATCAGGCCAATGACGAGGGCGGTGATGCCGCCGCTGACGCCGCCAGTCAAGAAGCCGGAAACGATCGTACCGACGTCGAGCCCAGCCATGGCCGTGGCGCCGCCGAGACCCAGAACCGAGCTCAGGATCTGTCCGCCAACGCCGCCGCCGAGCGCGCCGGCAATGGTGTTGCCGAGCGTTCCGAGGCCCGTGTCCTTTGCAGCTCCGACCGCATTGCCGCCGATCGCGCCACTGATGAGCTGAATGATCAACGCTGTGAGGTTCATCAGGAGAGTCTCCTCGTTATCAACCCCCTTCGTGCGTAGTCTGACGACCAATGTCGCGCACACCGCAGTACGGAGCAAGCGTAACCGGCGCGCGCGCCACACCGCAGCGCATCAATTGACGCCTCAACCTTAACGCCGATGCACTTTCGTGCGCCGTCTACTTGGGCAGGGAGAAAATCGCGCCTGGGTCGAGGAACCTGTCGAGCACGTTCTGGAGGATGCGCGAACAATTGTTGTCGAAGTTGTTGTAGGGCAGCGATCCGCCAAAGGTGATCGAGCCGGTCGAGAACACCGCTCCATTGCCGGGTGCCTCGAAAAACGTCATGTCGGCGCGGATCAGCTTCGGCGCCGGCTCGAGAGCCCACGTGACGAGATGCGTGAGCTGCTCCTCCGGCACGAGGACCCACGGTGCTTCCGGCTTGTGGCCCTCCGACCGCGCGAGCACGATCGCGTGCGCTGGCGTTCCGAGACGGTGATCCGCCCGGTCGAGCTCGAAACCCGCCGCCCCGTGGCCTGAGAGACCGAAATCACCGATCTTTTCGTCGCTCACACCATCCAATATCCACGCCGCACGCGAGGACAGCGCGTCCTCGCTGCGGCGATAGTATGAGCCGACGAAATTGCCTTGAGCCGTAAAGCCGACGCCGACCAGAACTCTGCGGCGGTCGTCCGTTGCGCCGCCACAAGCCGCCGTATTCTCCGTCGAAGGCGTTGTAATACTCGCCGGGCTCGGCCGCCCACGCTCGTATGCCACCTTCCCCTCGCCGAATCTCGATCGCTCCGGGTGCCTCCTTGTGCCGCGCGACCTTCCAGTAGAACCCGTTGCCGCCGAGATAGACGAGGCGTCCGCCGCCATCGCGATACGCCTGCAGCGCATCGAGCATTGCTCCGGTGTGGTACTCCGGATGCGTGCCCGTCATGACTGTCCGATAGGGCTTGATGAGGTCGATGCCCTCGCAGTCGAGCTCCTCATCCGTGATGATGTCATAGCTGTAGCCCTTCGCTTCCAACCAGGCGATGAGATGCGTATCGGCGGGAAAATGGCGCAGCCCCGAGCCGCGAATCTTGTCATCGGGATATGTAATGTAGCCGCAGCGCATGGTCAGCATCGGCCGCAGCCATGACGCGTGGCAGATGCCGCTGCCGTCGGTGTGAAAGTTGTAGGTCGACAGCCCGTACTCGCGATGGTCGCCGGGATTGTAGGGATAGGCGCCCCAGGCGGCAGCCTGGTCCTTCCACATCTTTACCCACGCCGGGTTGGCCCACTCCACCCGCGCGTTGTTGTGATAGACGGTGTAGGTGTAGGTCGACATCAGCACGCAGAGGTCGGCCGTACGCTTGCCCTTCGGCGGCAGCACGTAGAACGGGATGTTCTCTTCCGCATCGCCGCACATCAGGCGCACGGCATAGACACCCGAGCGCGTGCCCTCGGGCACCTGCCACATGAAATCCGTCTGCCATCCGCAGTCGTAGAGGTCGTCCTCGTGGAAGTGGATGGCAGCGTATTCGTTCGGCGCATGACGGAAGCACATTTCGCGGCCGCTCCATTTGGAGCCCGTCATGGCGCGCGCCGGCAGGTTGACCAGCGTCCCGTGGTGGCTGTTCGGTCCCGTGTCGATGACGCGAATGGACGACATCTCGCGCGCGAAGTCCCAGGCCGCGACAAGCCCTTTCGTCTCCTTGCCGCTCGCCGCAGCTTCGATCTGCTCCGGCGACAAGGCGGCCTCGAACACCATCGGGCGCTCGATCTTGCCGTTGAAGTGTCCGCGCACCGGCGCGCCACCCAATGCCCCAATCAGCCATGGCATTCCGGCCGGCGGAAGCGATGGTGCCACGTCCACCGGCATCTCCGCTGTCACCGACGGACCGGCCGGGCGGCCCCGGGCCAGCGCAACTTGACCCACGCGCAACATGCGGGATTCGCCATCGTAGGTAGCCCAGACGCGATACCATGCCCGCCGTCCGCATGGGACCCGCGTCTTGACCCGTGTGGTTCCCAGCAACGCCTCGGCGCTGCCGTCCTCGCCGATGGCCAGCGCGAAACCCAAGCGCACGTTCGGATCATAGGCCGAGACAATGCCTTGCCGGCGTCCGCTGCCGGGCGTCGTAGGCCAAATGATAGCGACGAAGGTGATTTGACCCGCAGCGGCAAGATCGCGCCCAGCCTCGATGCGCGCAAACGATCCGACGTGCACTGGCTGCTCGTGCGAGGAATGGGACCGCTCAATCGAGGAGGCGACGGGCTCCTCGCGCAGTCCTGGCCCGGCCGGATTGGGGTCCGCGGATATGACGCGCACGAGCCGCGCGTTGTAAGGATCGGACAACTGGCTGGAGACCTTGAACTCGATCGTTTCCCCTGGACGCACGGAAAGGCGGTTGGCGTAGCCGGCCAGCTGCAGCATGGAGTCCCTCACGCGGTGATGCCGGCCCTGTGGCCGAACGGCAGAAGCGTCACCAAAAGCGAATGCCCGGTCAAGAGACCAGGCATCGAGATACGCAAGGTTGCGGTTGCATTCAGCTCAGGGCGCGAGCGCCTGCGTGGGCGGCGGTGGGGCGTCGGGATCGCGCTCGCGGTCGCTCGAAAGCTCCTTGAGGCCGTCCCGCCCATAGATGTCGGGCCTGAATTCGGGTTTGCCGTCAGCGTCGACCCACGCGGTGAGATAGGTGAAATAGACCGGCAGCGGCCGCGTGAGCTGAATATCAACGGCCTGCCCTGCCGCCAAAATATCCTCGATGCGCTGGCGATCCACACCGTTCGGCTCGTCGCGCGCGATCCACGCCACCAAGCCGAACACATCCTGCACGCGCACGCATCCTGCGCTGAAGGCGCGGCCGCGTTGCTCGAACAGCTTCTTCATGGGCGTGTCGTGCATGTAGACGCCGTGCTCGTTCGGCATGTCGATACGCACGAGTCCCAGGGCATTCTGCGGGCCGGGATCCTGTCTGAACTTGATGCGGGTCGCGTCGGCCTGGCGCCAATCGATGTTGCTCGAGTTGATCTCGGGACCGTTGAAGGAGCCTGTCAACACACGAATCTGCTCCTTGGCCAGATACTCGGGCTCCTTGACCAGTCGTGGAATGAGATCGAGATTGGCGACGCTGTCGGGCACGCGCCAGTAAGGAAAGAAGTTGAGAGCCCGTATCGTGGCCTTGACCGTCGGCGTCTGCCGCTCGGGCTTGCCGGCGATCACCCGATGCCGCTGCTCAACGTTGTGACGCTCCACCGCCTCGAGCTGAAAGCCGGCAACGTTGACGAGAATGTACCGCTCCTCCATCCGCTGGTTGATCAGGTCGCGGACGCGCTGCTGGTTGAGCCGAAGTTGCGCCAGCCGCGCCGCCGCCGGCACGTTCATGGCCTGCAACGTCGGCTGATCGACCCGGCCGGAAACCCTGAGACCTTGACGCTCCTGAAACCGCCGCACCGCCGCCTCGAGCTCTCCGTCGAAGGCGTAGGACTGGTAGGCTTGGCTCGGTCGCAGATCGCCGCTCATGACCAGGCGGCGCCGCACCTGCGGCACGCGCTCGTCATCGTCGCCGGGCCTGATCATGCGCGGTCCGGGAATGGCCCCCCAGCCACCTTTGGCGACCACCTGCTGATGCCGGGCGATGGCGTCATCGAACGCAGCCAGCATGGCATCGCTGCGCAGCGGCGTGGAATCCTGACGCAGGTCCTTCAAGGCCTGCTGTGCCTGCTCACGATTTCGGGGCTCGTCGCTACGACGGCCTTCAGTGTAGCCGCCGGGGTTCCCGAAGCCCGGAATCTGCTCCCACCAGCGCGCCTCCTGGGCCTGCGCCGAGGCGCTGGGTGGTGCCGCAAAAAGTACAGCCGAGGCAAAAGATGCGCAGAAAAGCAAGGCCCTGGTGCCGGTTTTTCGTGCCTGTCTGCTCACTGGGTCCCGCATCACGCCGCCGCCACTGCTGCTCATGGCTCTCTCGCAATCCATGCTCGTGGTTTCTTCGGAACCCTCGATCGTGCGAACGTAGCGTCCCGGCCGATGCTCGCACATCCGGCTAGAGGTCGTTTGCGGCGATTGCAAGACACTGCCCAAGCCCGCCGCCTGCGGTATAGCTTATTCGACATTGGCGACGAAACAGCCTGCACATCACCATGCTGTGAGCTTTTCGTCGCGCAAGAGGCTTTTGCGACCCTTATTGCATTGCGCCCACACTCGGAGACCGCCGTCATGCAGCAATCGCCCGTGCTCACGAGCCTCGACCCGCGAGGCGTCGCCACCGTCACCTTCAACCGGCCCGAGGTCAACAATGCCTACAACGGCGACCTGATCCAGGGTCTGCTGGCAGCGATGGACGATCTCGGGAACAAGCCAAACCTGCGCGTGGTGGTCCTTAAGGGAAACGGACGTCACTTTCAGGCCGGCGCCGATCTCAAGTGGATGGGTGCGGTCAGGGTTCAGTCGTTGGCGGAGAACGAGGCTGTCTCGCGTGCCACAGCACTGGCGGTCGACCGACTGAACCGGCTCCCGGTTCCGGTGGTAGCGCTAGTGCAAGGCGCCTGTTTTGGCGGCGGCACCGGCATCGTGGCGGCCTGCGACATCGTCATTGCCGCCGACAATGCCATGTTTTCCATCACCGAGGTGCGGTGGGGGCTGACTGCCGCCATCATCATCCCTCAGCTCAATGACGCTATCTCTGCTCGCCAGGTGCGCCGGTATGCGCTGACCGGCGAGCGGTTCGGAGCCGAGATCGCACATCGCCTCGGTCTCGTGCACGAGGTAGTTCCTATAGAGGCGCTGGAGGCTACAGGCGCCCGAATGGTCGATCAGCTCCTGGAGAACGATCCGAAGGCCATCGCCGAGACCAAGGCTACAATTCTCGAAAGCGCGTGGGGCGGCTTCGAGCCCGCTACGCTGGAACGCCTCGTGAAAAGCCATGCCGCCAAGCGTCGAAGCCCAGAAGCTGCCGAGGGTCTTGCCTCGTTCGCCGAGAAGCGGAGCGCCAGATGGGCGCTGGAGTGACTATTCCGCCGGTTGCGCAGCCTGCGCAAGTGTCCTTTTCCGACGCGTCACAAGCTTGCGCATGACCACATAGAACACCGGCGTGAAGATCAGTCCGAAAAGAGTCACGCCGATCATGCCCCAGAACACACCGGTCCCCAGCGCGTTGCGCATCTCCGCACCCGCACCCTTGGAGAAATACAGCGGTAGCACGCCGCTGGTGAAAGCCATGGAGGTCATCAGCACAGGCCGCAGACGGAGCTGACAGGCCTCCACCGCGGCGGACACAATATCATGCCCCCTGTCTTCGAGCTGACGTGCGAACTCGACGATGAGGATAGCATTCTTGGCGGCAAGCCCGATCAGGACAACGAAACTGACCTGCGTCAGAATGTTGATGTCCTGCCCGTGCAGCCAGACGCCGAAGACGGCCGACAACAGGCACATCGGCACGATCAGGATGATGGCGAACGGCAGTGACCAGCTCTCGTACTGCGCCGCCAGCGCCAGGAACACGAACAATACCGAGAGCACGAAGATGTAATAGCCCGTGCGACCGGTTTTCTTCTCCTGATAGGAGAGGTCTGTCCATTCATAGGTGACGCCGACAGGCAGGGTGCGACCGGCAAGCTCCTGCATGATTGCGAGCGCTTGGCCGGAGCTGACGCCCGGGGCCGACTGTCCGTTGATCTCGATGGCGGGGAACAGGTTATAGCGCGGCACGCGATCGGGTCCCGTCGTCTCGCGGAAGGTCACGAGGCTTCCCAGCGGCACCATTTGCCCGTCGACATTGCGTACGCGAATACGACTGATGTTCTCCGCGTCGAGCCGGAACGCGCCATCTGCCTGGGCCGTCACGCGATACGTGCGGCCGAACATGTTGAAGTCGTTGACATAGGCTGACCCCATGTAGACGCGCAGCGCTTCGAAGATGTTGGCCATGGGCACGCGCAGCATCTGTGCCTTGACGCGATCGACATCGACGAAGATCTGTGGTGTGCCGGTCGAGAACGTGGTGAACGTGTTGACGATGCCGGGGGTAGCATTCGCCGACCGGATCAACTCCTGCGCCGCCCGCGAGAACGCCTCCGAGCCGATGCCCGCCCGGTCCTGGAGCCGCATGGAAAAGCCGCTCGTACCGCCGACGCCACGCACGGGCGGAGGTATGAAAACCAGCGCAGTGGCCTCGCGGATGTCTCGCGCCAGCCGCTCGCGCACATCCCGGGCAACGTTCTGAACAGACAGCCCCTTGTCGTGGCGCTCCACGAAATCATCGAGCACGCAGAAAATTGCCGCCACATTCGAGCCATTGGTAAAGGTCGAGCCCGAGCGGCCGGTGTAACCATTGGTGTACTTGATGCCCGGCGTCGCATGCAGGACATCCTGCACCTTCTTGACCACCTCGTCGGTCCTTTCGAGCGAAGCGCCGGGAGGAAGCTGAAGCGAGACGATGAGGATGCCGCGGTCGAGGGCGGGTATGAATCCGGTCGGCATGCGCATGACGAAGGTGATCGCGAAGGCGATCAAGCCGGCGTACAAGACGAGCATCGGCACGGTGAAACGTGCTAGCGTGCGCACAAGAGCGCTATAGCCTCGGGCCAGAGCATTGAACCCGAGATTGAAAACTCTAAAGAGCATGTGAACCGGCGCCATCACGATCCATGACTTGGCGTGATGGTCGTGAGGCTTGAACAGGATCGCCGCCAGTGCCGGCGACAGGGTCAACGACACGAAGGCCGAGATGATCGTGGCCGAAGCAATCGTGACCGCGAACTGGCGGTAGAACTGGCCAGTGATGCCGCTCACGAACGCTGTCGGGATGAATACCGCAGAGAGCACCAGCGCGATCGAGATGAGAGCCGTTCCGACCTCGTCCATGGTCGCGCGCGCCGCGTCACCCGGCGCCAGACCCTCCTTCAGGCGGCGCTCCACGTTCTCCACCACAACGATCGCGTCGTCGACGGCGATGCCGACCGCCAGCACGAGACCGAACAGCGTCAGCGTGTTGATCGAGTAGCCCAGCATCAGCATCATGGCGCAGGTGCCGATGAGGGAGACGGGGATGGCAATGACCGGAATGACTGTCGCCCGCCATGTCTGCAGGAAAAGCAGGATGACGAGGACCACCATGGCGATGGCTTCGAGAATGGTCTTGTAGAGCTCTCGGATCGAGACCTCGATGAACTCGGTCGGGTTGTAGACGATGCGATACTCGAGGCCGCGCGGGAACGACTTCGAGATCTCGACCATGGCAGCCTTGATGGCGTTGGCCGTCTTCAGCGCGTCCGAGCCCGGGGCCTGCGTGACGGCCACCACGATGGCGGGAACGCCGTTCTGATAGCCATAGGTCGCGTAGTTCAGCGCGCCGAGCTCTATGCGAGCCACATCCTTGAGTAGGACGACACGCCCGTCACGTCCCGACTTTATGATGATATCTTCGAACTCAGACGCGTCCCGCAGCCGACCCTTGAACTGCAACGGCACCTGAAACGCACCGGTCTGTCGCATCGGCGGCTCGGCAATCATGCCGCCGGCGACCTGGACGTTCTGCTGGCGCAAGGCTGAGACGACTTCCTCAGCTGTCATGTTGAGGGCCGCAATGCGCTCCGGATCGAGCCACACGCGCATGGAGTATTCGCGTGCACCGAACAGATTGACGGAACCCGCGCCCTCGATGCGAGCCAGCACGTCGCGAACATTGAGCAGCGCATAATTCGAGATGTAGAGCTGGTCATAGGTCCGGTCGGGCGAGACCATATGCACGACGAGCAGCAGGTCGGGATTGTTCTTGCGGACCGTGACGCCGGATCGCCGCACCTCTTCCGGCAGCCGCGGCTCGGCCGATGCCACGCGGTTCTGCACCAGCACCTGGGCCTTATCGATGTCCGTGCCGATGTCGAACGTGACGGTAAGCGTCATGGCGCCGTCGCTCGTCGACTGCGAATACATGTAGATCATGTTCTCGACGCCGTTCACCTCCTGCTCGATGACGGCGGCGACAGTATCGGCCACGGTTTGCGCGCTGGCGCCGGAATAGGTAGCTGAGACCGTCACCGTCGGCGGAACGATCTCGGGAAACTGGGTGAGAGGCAGTCCAAAATAGGAGATGATGCCGACGATCGTGATGAAGAGCGACAGGACGGCCGCGAAGATCGGGCGGGCAATGAAGAACCGGCTGAAGTGCATGGCCCGTCTCGCGGATTAGGGTGCAGCCGTCGACACGCTGCGAGCGCCGGAGTGCGACAGCTTGATCTGCTCGCGGCTCGCCTGCACCTTCTCACCCGGCCGGGCGCGCTGAAGGCCTTTAGTTACGGTCCAGTCCTCGGCCCCTACACCCTCCCGGATGACCCTCAGTCCATTGACCACGGGCCCCAACCGCACCGTCTTGCGCGACACAGTGCCGTCCTCGGCGACGACGAGAACATATTTGCTACTCTGATCTGTGGCGATCGCCTCGTCAGGGAGAAGCACGGCATCATATCTGCTCGAGCCGGCCAGACGTACGCGCGCGAACATGCCCGGCGAGAACAGCTGCGCCTTGTTGTCCACCACCGCCCGCACACGCAGCGTCGCAGTACCGGCATCCAGCCGATTGTCGATGAAATCGAGCTGGCCCTTGTGCGCGAACTTGGTCTCGTCGGGCAGCGCCAATTCCACCGTGGTGCCGAGCTGTGCCGCTCCCGAGCCGCCGTCACGCTCTGCCAGCCGCTTGTACTTGATGTAGTTGTTCTCGCTCACATCGAAGTAGATGTAAATCGGATCCTGGCTGACGATAGTGGTGAGCAACGTCGGGTTGCTGGCTGCGCCGGCCGAAATCCAGCTGCCCTGACTGACGGACGAACGGCTGATGCGGCCAGCAATTGGCGCCGTGATGCGGGTGAACGAAAGCTCGAGCTCGGCCGTGGCGGTTTTGGCTTGCGAGACTTTCACCGCCGCCAGGGCCTCCTTCAGCAGATTGCTGCGGTCCTCGAAGGTCTTCTCCGACATGATCCGCCGCTCCAGGAGCGGTTTGCCACGCTCGACGTCGGCGACCAGATTGTCGGCCTTGGTCTGCACTTGCGCCAGCTCTGCCTTCGCCTGCTCCAGCGCCCGCTCGAACGACCGTGGATCGAGGACGTAGAGCAAGTCGCCCTTCTGCACGATCTGACCGTCCTTGAAAGCCACCACATCCAGATGGCCGGACACGCGGGTTCGTACGTCCACAGTGTCGATGGCATCGAACCGGCCGGTGTACTCGTCCCAATCGATGATTGGCTCGATAAGCGGCCGGCTGACGGTTACAGCCGGAGCTGCCGAGCCCTTGGCCTCGTTTTTGGCCTGGGGACGATCGCAGGCTGCCAACAACGCCCCCGCGATCATGACGAGGCCAATGACCGCCACCCCCCTGCGTGCACTCGCGTCATGCATCGTCGTCGGACCCTCAGACTTAGGGCGGCACGTACGTGAAAAAGACGCACACGCCACCCCGGGCCCTTACGGGGCCCGCCTCAACCTCATGCAATAGTCCTAGCAGCTCAAAGGGAAATTGTAACGTGCTCGACTGCGCGTTGTGTGGGCAAGACGCAGCCCTTCGGGCGAGCACTTTGCGGCACCGGCCGGCATGTGCGCTACTTGAAGAGCAGATCGAACAGCGTCTTGGGCTGCTGCTTGGGCTGGCGATTGCCGCGATCGCCGGAATAGCCTTCGGATTGTGCCCAGGGCGCCCAGAACGGGACGCCTTTGCCAGATTTCCATGGTGAATCGGAGCTTGTGATGCGGCGCTGACCCGGCAATCCCTCCTTCTTGAGCCTGAGAGGGTATTCCTCTGTGTAGCCATCGACGCTCGCAACCATCAGCCGGCTCTCGTCCCAGGTCCAGGTCGACAGCCGATCGCCTTGACGGAAGGTCTCGACAGCCAGCACCGTGCGCGTTGGCAGATCGAGCACGGCCGCGTGCTCGACATCCTCCAGTCCGCGCGGTCCCTCGACCTTTCCCGCCGAAAATCGCAGGACGCCAATGCCCTTGAAGGGAGGCTTCTTCGCGTCCCACTCGACGAGACGCGGCTGCCCCTCGCTCATCATCTCGAGCGGCACAGTGAGCTTGGGAAACTCGGGATTGGTCGCGTGATAGCGGTTGGCCCGCACAAACACCTGCCAGCGATCGAGCGCCAGCCCGGGAACTTCGGTCTCTTCGCTTTCCGCCGCCGCTCCCAGGCGCTCGAGTGCAGCAGCGGCTTCACTCAACATCGGCTTCAGGGCAACGGCTTTTCGCAGCTCGGCCACGGCCTCATCCGTTTCCCCAGCCGCCTCCAGCATCTCCCCGCGCACCCAAAGCACCTCGGCGCGCCCAGGCTCGAGCCGCATCGCCCGGTCCATGTCTCTCTGGCCCGATGCAGGCTGTCCCATCTGCTTGTACACCCACGCGCGATAAGCGTAGGCCGTCGCCGAGCGTGGCTCGAGCTCGATAGCACGGCCCAAATCGTTCAGGGCATCGTTGTGGGCATCCGCCTTGGCATTGGCAAAGCCACGGGCTTCCAGAGCCCTCGCCGATTTGGGATCGATCTCGAGCGCCCTGTCGAAGTCCTTCAGCGCCGATGCGGTATTGTCGGCGGCGAGATAGGCTTGGCCGCGCAAAAGGTAGATTTCGATATTGCTCGGATCGAAAGCGATGGCGCGGCTCAAGTCCTCGATGGCCTCCTCGTATCGTTCAAGCACGAGCTTGGCCTCGGCTCGGGCGCGATAGCCCGGGCCGAACCTGGCATCGAAGCCTACGGCACGATTGATATCTCTCAGCGCCGCGTGCGGGCGGTTCTGGGCGAGATGCAACCGGGCGCGGCCGTTCAGAGGAGCAGGACTTGAAGAATTGAGTTGGATCGCCTTCGAGAAATCGCGAATCGCAGCATCCTGCTCACCCAGCTTGACGAGGCCGTTGGCACGATTGTTGAAGGCGGCCGCGTAGCCGGGCGCCAGCACGAGCGCGCGATCGAAGTCCTTGATCGCCTCCCTGTAGAGGCCAAGGCTCAGAAGCACGATGCCACGATTGTTGTAGGCCGACGCCCCTTCGGGAAAGAGCTGCACGGCGCGATTGAAGTCCTCGATGGCAGCACGCGGCTGGTCGAGCCGCTGGTAGGCGACACCGCGGTCGTTGTGCAGCGTGGCGCGCCGATCGTTCGGAACACTCTGGTCCTTCAAGGCCTCGGTGTAGAGATCAATCGCCTGTTGCACGCTGCCCCGCTGCATGGCGGCGGCCGCATCCTTGGCGCGCACAAGCCCCTCCTCGCCGGCGCCTATGGCTCGGTACGAAGCTGCCGCCACCATAAGAAGGCTCAAGATAACCAGCCGGCGCATGCCCTGCCTTTCATCCGGTCTTCACTTCGTGCTCCGCGCACGCGAACCAGCGACGTCCAGCGCAGGTTTGGCATAGCATCGCGACCGGGAAAGGGCGAGCCCGCGGATCGCAAAAAAGCAAGGATTCTACGATAGTTCGGCACGAACGAGGGCCGCACCGTCGGCCAGAGCCTTCAGCTTTGCGAAGGCCAGCTCCCGCGACATGTATTTCATCCCGCAATCGGGTGCAGGGACGAGCTTGTCGGGGCCCACGAATTTCAGGCCGGCGCGGATGCGCTCTGCCACACGCTCCGGCGTCTCGGCGCTCTTGTCGCCGAGATCGAGCACGCCAAGCATGACCTTTTTCGGCGCCAGCTCCTTGAGAATACCCAGATCGAGCTTGGGCTGAGCGGCTTCGATGGAGATTTGCTCTGCCGTCGTATCGGCAAGCTCCGGCAGGAACGAATAGCCGACCGGCTTCGCCCCCGGCACCACTGCGGCATAGCCGAAACACAAATGCACAACGGTGGGCACCTTGATGCCTTCGAGCGCGCGGTTGATGGCCTTCACGGCAATGCGCCTTGCCGCGTCGGGATCGTTGCGCAGCCACGGCTCGTCGAGCTGAATGACGTCGGCGCCGGCCTTGACGAGATCATGCGCTTCCGCATTCACGGCGGCGGCATAGTCCATCACCATCTCGTCGGCATCCTTGTAGAATTCGTTCTTCGCCTGCTGGCTCATCGTGAACGGGCCCGGCAGCGTGATCTTCGCCAACCGATCGGTGTTGCGACGAAGGAACTCCATATCGCGCACTTCGACCGCGCGCGTGCGGCGGATGCGACCGACCACGCGCGGCACGGGCGTCGACGCCTGACTACCCGTGCGCGCGATCACCTCGCCGGGCGTCGATGCGTCGATGCCTTCGAGCGCCGTAGCGAAGCGGTTGGAGTAGCTCTCGCGGCGCGCCTCGCCGTCGGTAATGACGTCGATGCCCGCGCGTTCCATGTCGCGGATGGCAAGGATCGTCGCGTCATCCTGCGCTTGCTCGAGCATGGGCTCTGGAATGCGCCAGATGTTCATGCGTACGCGCGGCACGGACTTCGACAGCATCTCGCGATTGACGAGCCAGTCGGGTTGCGGATAGCTGCCGACCACGGTCGTGGGCAAGATCTTGTTGGGCATCGGTCGTTTCCCTGTGTGTGTTCCGAGCGCATTGGCTTGCGACCCGAGCCTGTACTGCCAAATGCAAGTGATGCGTCTATGCCGCCGCTGGCGCCGGCGCGCCCTGCGCGACCGGGCGTGGTGATGTCTGCTCTTTGCGCCCCGCCGACTGCCACACGACCATACGCCGTTCCAACGCGCGCGCCAGGATGTCATAAGCCACCGAAAGTACGAGAATGGCCAAAATACCGGCGAAGACACGCGGGCTGTCGAGGATGGTGCGGTTCAGCGTCACGAGATAGCCGATGCCCGCCGACGCCGTGAGCATTTCGGAGACGACGACGCCGATGATCGCAAGCGCGCCGCCGAGGCGCAATCCACCGAACACCGTCGGCAGCGATGCCGGAATGATGACGCGCGTGATCTGCTGGTACAGTGTCGCTCCCATGCTGCGTGCCGCGAGTACGAATTGCGGATCGATGGTGCGTATGCCGGCGGCCGTCGAAAGCATCACCGGGAAAAAGCCGTAGATGCCGGCGAACAGGATCTTCGACTGCGAGCCGATGCCGAACCAGGCGGTGAAGATGGGGTAGAGAATGACGATCGGCACGGCATAGAGGCTGGAGAAAACGGGCAGCAGCAGATCGCGCAGCAGCGCAACGCCGCCGACAGTGGCGCCGACGACGATGCCAAATCCGCAGGCGATCACCATGGCGAGTGCCACCTCGTACAGAGTGACGAGCAGTGCCGCGGCGTATTTGTCCAAATCGGTCCACAGGACGCCGAGCGTCTTCGACAACCGCGGTAGGAACAGCTCCGGCAGCAGTCCGGTCAGCGGCACTACCTCCCACAAGATCAAGAGGACGACCAAAATGCCCCAACGGACGGTCTTGGGATCGGGACGTTGCATCGAAGACCTCAGGTGGACTTGCGGATCTGCTGCCAGATGCGGTCGCGCAGGCGGCCGAACGTGTCGGTCGCCATCATCTCATAGGTGCGCGGGCGTGGCAGATTGACCTCGATGTGGTCGATAATCCGGCCCGGACGCGACGACATCACAAGCACCTCGTCGGCGAGGTAGACCGCCTCGGTCAGGCTGTGCGTGATGAAAACGACCGTCTTGTTGGTCGTCGACCAGATGCGCAGCAGCTCGTGGCCCATGGTCATGCGGGTCTGCTCATCGAGTGCGGCGAAAGGCTCGTCCATCAACAGGACCGGCGGATCCTGGACCAGACCGCGCGCAATCGAGACGCGCTGCTTCATCCCGCCCGACAGTTCATGCGGATAGCGTTCGCCGAAGCCGGTGAGACCCACGAGCGACAGCATCGGCTCGGACCTGCGGCGGCGCTCTGCGCGCGACATCCCGCGCAGGCTCAGCGGGAATTCGATATTGTCGAGTGTCGTCAGCCAGGGAAAGAGGCTCGCCTCCTGGAAGATGACACCGACCCGTTCTGGGTCGGGCTTCAGGATCGGCTGCCCCTGGCAAAGGATACGGCCCTCGCTTTGCTGGCGCAGCCCCGCCATCATCATCAGTAGCGACGTTTTCCCGCATCCGCTCGGACCGACGATGACGACGAACCGGCCTTTGCCGACGTTCATGGAAACGTTGCTCAAGGCGGGCACGCCGCCTTCCGCGGCGGCGTAGACGTGGTTGACGCGGTCGACCTCGATTGCTGCCCCTCCCGTCTGGGCCGCCTTCACGTTCGCCACGTACTGCATCGAGCCTCCAGCAAACGCACGGTTTCGTTGAATGCGATGGCCACCACTGCAAGGATGATGACGCCGGCGAAGAGCTGTGGCATCTGAAAATTCTCGCCCCAGTTCGAGATCAGATGGCCGATCCCTGTGCGTGACGCGTACATCTCCGCGATCATCACGCCGGTGAAATTGAAGATCATCGAGATGCGCAGCGTCTCCAGCAGGACGGGCATCATGCTCGGCACGTAGATGCGCCGCAGGATTTGCAGCGGCGTCGCACCGAACGAGCGCGCCACCAGGATGTAGTCCGATTTGACGGACTCCACCGCCGCCGTCGCGCTCATGAGCACCACGAAAGCCGTCGTGAAGGCCGCATAGGCGACCTTCTGCTGAAAGCCGATGCCGAACACGAGGATGAATAGCGGCAGGAAGATCGATTTGGGAATGCTGAAGACGTAGAACAGCATCGGCTTGAAGATCGCGCCGAGATAAGGGAACTCGGCAATCGCCACTCCGGCGGCAGCACCGATCGGGACCGCAATGACGAAGGCGACGATGACCTCCAGCGCCGTGACGAGGATCGCCTCCTGGACGACCGGACGGGCGAGCTGGATCTGCAGGGTCGCCATCACGTCGCTGAGCGGCGGCAGGAGCATGGGATTGACGATGCCGGCGCGCGGCGCGAACTCCCAAGCCCCGAGCACCAGAGCCAGCATGGCCAGCCGCACGAGAATGTTGTGCGAACGCTTCACGAGAAACCTGGAAAATGAGAGCTTCGAACGATGGCCGGCTGTGCGATGTGCCGCACAGCCGGATGCGAATGGTTAAGGCGCGTGTCAGATCTTGGTCGGCACCGGTTTGAACTGGGTGACGAATATCTCGCTCGCCGGCGCTAGATCCTTCATGCCGATCATGCGGCCCATATCGAGAGCGCGCTCCATCCACTCGAGCTTCATCTCGCCGGTGCGCGACAGATGCATGATATTGCCGTCGAGCTCGCGCGCCGCGATCGCGTCCGGGATCTCGTCGATCTCGGCCACGAGCTTCACGGCGGCTTCCCGATTGGCTTTGTCGACCAGGAAGCCGAGGCCGCCGAAGATGGCGTTCAGCGCCTTCTGAAGGGTCTCCGGCTTTTCCTTGATGACCTTGTCGGTGGCGATCCAGCTGCCGGTCGAGTGCGCCGGCACCGCCTGGCCGTAGTCGATCAACGTGCGTGCGACCTTGTCGTCGACCACCTTGTAGGTCAGCGGCGAGTAGAGAACCGTCGCATCGATGTTGCCAGTCAGCAAATTGGGTACGAGGCCGCCACCACCGAGCGGGACGCGGGTGAACTCGATCTTGTGCTCGGCGATCGTCCACAGCGCGAGGATATCAGTGCCCGACCCCGCCGAGGTGATGCCGACCTTCTTGCCCGCGATCTCGGATACCTTGGTGATCGGCGAATCCGTCTTCACGACGAGCTGCCAGCCGTAATAGCCGTTGGCGCCGTTGGCGACACAGCGCGCATTCACGCCGCGCTTGAGGCCCGCGGCAACGCTCGACGACGAGTTGAGAATGAGGTCGGCCGCCCCGGCTGCCAGCGCCTCGAAGCCTTCGGCGCCGCTGCGGTAGATCGTCAGCTCGGCCTTCACGCCCTCTTTGTCGAACAGCTTCTGGCGGATGGCCGTCTCCGCAATGATGGTCGGCCAGTAGGTCTTCGTCGGCACGCCGATGCGGATGACGTTTGCACTTTGGCCGAGTGCTATGTGCGGGGCAGCCACCGTGGCGCCCAGGCCCGCCAAGACCGTTCGGCGCTGCAATTTCTTATAGGTGATCGGCGAGTAATCGGTCATCTGTCTCCTCCCGTTCTTATTTCGACGCGATGGCTCGGGAAACCGAGCCCGCGACGTCCTTGGAACACAACATAGACCAAGTCGAAGCTGCAGCTAAAGTGCCTCTGCCCGGCTGATCCTCTAGACACGCCGTTTCGGCCAGGCCGCCAGCGCGCCGGCGAACATCGCCGCACCGCCCAGTGCGAACACGGCCGCATGGCTCTCTGTCGCTCCATAGAGTGCCGGCACCGCGATGCCGCCGATCACCGATCCGCAAGAGTTGGCGAGGATCATGGCCCGCATGACACGCGGCATCGCCTGGAGCGAGCCCAGCTCGCGTGCCCTCACCGCCATCAGGCTCGACATGCCGGGCTGCGCGCCGAACAGCGCCGATGATGCAATGAGGATGGCGAGCGAGGACCACACCGCGGGCCCGCCGATGCCCACACCCAGCGCGACGAAGCCGATAACGAGCGCCATTGCCGCGCCGAAGCGCAGCGCCAGCCACGCCGCCATCCAGGGTCCCAGCACCGAGAACACCCCGACCAGGCTCCAGTGCAGGCCGCCCACTGAGATCCCCTGCCCCAATCCGCGCGCAATGTAGTCGACCCAGTACAGCGTGTGCGGCACGATGCCGAGCGAGAACAGCGCGTGCGCCACCAGCAATCCTGCGAGCCCGCGCCACGCAATCGGTGTCGCATCGCCCACGCTCTTGGGTGCACGCAAGTCCGGCGCGGCGCCCCAGCCCCACAGCGCGATCCCGACGCCGATGAACGCGGCCACGGCCAATCCCGCCCACGCCGCCGCCAATCCGTACTCCAGCAGCAGCGGCACCAGTGTGCCCGACGACAACACGCCGAGCCCGACGCCGGCAAACATGAAGCTCGCCGCGACAGGGCGCTTCTTTTCCGGCGCCGTGGCCGTGATCAAGGCCAGCGACAGCACCATGATGATGCCCGTCGCCACGCCTACGAGCCCGCGCCAGAATCCGAGCCACACAAATCCGCCTGGCACAGCAGAGGCCGCCAGCGCCAACGCCGCCACGCCGATCGCCACGCCCAGCACACCGCGGGCCGGGGCCACCGCCAGCAATCGCGCAGACAACGCCGCGCCGGCCATGAACCCGAACAGGTTCAGCATGCCGACGTGGCCGGCCTCGACCGCCGTCAGCGCGCCCGACTCCACCAGCGCCGGCACCATCGCCGTATAGGAAAATCGCCCGAGCCCCATGCCGACGAACATGCCGGCGCCGCCGCCGAGCGCAATGCGCCGCCATCGGGAATGCGCCGCGGCGTCCGTTTCAGCCGCGGCCTCGCCCGTCACTTCGCCAGCTCCTGCTCCAGGCGCTGCAGCATGTACTGCCACTTGGCTTTCTGGCTGGCGACCAGCGACTGCATATGTGATCTGAGCTGCGTGAGCTGTGCGCAATCCGGGTCTTTGGCCGCCGCGCCTTCCGCGCCCATACTCTGAATCTTCTCGAGGAAATCGCTCGATTCCCTGTCATACTCGGCGATCTTGGCGTCCTGCACCAGCGGCGTCGCTTCCTTGAGAAACTGGTCGTGGCTCCAGCCGCGCTTGTCCTTGAGCGCGCGCAGCTTCTCCTGAAACGGCGGACGGTTCTGCCCATTGAGATCGCGCAGCGCGCCGGCGGCATCGCTGACCGCGGCCTCGAACTGCATGCGCGTGCAAGCCGAGCCTTGCGCCATCGCCGGACCCACCGACGCCAGCCAAAATCCCAGCAGCGCCAGGAACCTTGCGCCACGCTTTGCTGTCCGCCCCACCGCAACAGGCCCGCCAGCCTGCATGCCCTCGCCCCCATCATCCCGGCGTGTCACGTGTACGCCGCTTATATGTTGCGCCTACATGGACGGGATTAGGGCATCGGGCAAGAGGCGGAAGCGCCGCGCCAATACCAGTGACCCCGCGGTCCTGCGACCCGGGGATATAAAGAGAAAGGCGGAGCCGGGCATCGTTCAGCCGGTCGACCTTAGCGCTCACGGGCTCAACGATGCCCGGGCTCAGGCCATCTCCGAACCCGCTGCGACGCTCCGCTGGTCTGGCGGCCAGCCGCAGGAGGGAAACGGACGACGGCGTCCCGGATCGCAGGCTGAGGCGCGCCGCTGCAGAACTGGCGCACCTCGGTGATCCGAGACCACGCCAGTATCGCGCGAGGCCCTCCAAGCGGGGATTACTTTTTTGCCGCCCGTTTTCGCTTGGCCTCATCCCGATCAACACGCGCGCAACATTGCCTCATGTTAACGGGCCGTTGCGCTAGGCTTGCGCTAGCGTTGTCCTAATGTTGCACCAGCGTTGTCCTACGTTAACCGCCGTTGACCGGACTTGACCGCCGCTCGCACGCATTCGCCGGGCGTCATCCTCGCCCGAGTGCGCTGCAGGCGCGTCGAAGGGCGGGGATCCAGCATAAGACTCGTCGAAGACACCGAAGACACATCGAGCCTTCGGCACTTTTGTGTTGGATCCCCGAGACGGCTCGCGCTATTGCGCTCGCCGCTCGAGGATGACGATTGTCTTTTTGCCTCGGTACGTCCTACTCGGAGATGCACCGACTTATCCCCGCCGCCGCGCACGGCCGTATCCTCGGCGCATGCAGAGCGAGGACCGCGAACCGCCCATCTCGCGCATCGGCTACCGCGTCTATGGCCTGCTCGGCCGCCGCGGCGGCGTCCTGCGTCTCCGTCCGCTCATGCGCGACAGCGGCCTCGACGATCCCCAAATCAGAGCCGCCATCAACGAGCTGACCGACCGCTATCGCATCACGGTCACCTGGCGCAAATCCGTGAGCACGTCCGATCCCACCCGCCGCCGCGTCCTCGCCGACGTCGAGCGCATCACGCTCACCCGCCTCGGCCGCAATCTGCTCTGGCGCACCGCGATCGGCGATTGAGCGCCGCGTCACCGCGCAATCGGGTCGTGGGTCCATTGGCATTCATGCGATCTGCGGGATAGCTATCGCGCGCGACACGTGCCATACGTGTCGCATGACAGACAAAGAACCAGCAGGCTGGATCGTCCAAGTCACTGTTCCCGCAGAGCCCGAGGTAGGGGCGCCCGATGCTCCATGGCGCTCTCCCACCATGCGGGAGCGCGGCGCGCCATCGTTCAAATATTACAACGTGGCCATTGCGGCTCCCGACAAGGCCATCGAGGCAACCACGAAGTACTTGGCCATGGGCGCCGAGGCTGTGGCTGGAGCGATGTCCGTTGCCAGAAAGCTTTCCGCGGGAGAGCTCACCGCGCTGAGCCTCACGGCCGGAGAAGTGAAGCCCGCCTGAGCGCACGCAAGTAGCGCCTCCGCGACCCGAGCTCGCTGGCCAAGCGCATCATCCCGACGCGCCTCGGTCGCGCTCTACTCTGGCGCACCGCGATCGGCGATTGAGCGGCCGAGGGCGCACAAGCAAAGCCTGCCGCCGCGCTGTGTTGGCCCACATCCCGCGCTGTCGGAGGCAGGGCCCGCTCACTGTCATCCCGGCCAAGCGCGGGCCGAGGCCTATCCTTGTGGCGCTGAACCTGTTCCCGCGCGCGAGCCGGGACCCAGGGTGACGTGCGGCAGCCATCCGTCTTGGTGCCCCTGGGTCCCGGGTCTCGCTTCGCTCGCCCGGGATGACATCCATGTGCGTGGCGCCGCCTCTCCCGCTTGCACGCGCGTTTGATACGATGGCCGGGGACGCGAGAGTTGAGGCTTACGGGCCCGCAAGATTACGAATACGCTTCAGCCAGAAACAGAAAGCCTCTCCGAAAACCCAGGGAGCCGCCCCATGCCGACCCGCCGCGCCGCCTGCAACTGCGGACAGCTCAGCCTCACCGCCGAGGGCGACCCGGTGCGCATCTCCATGTGCCACTGCGTCGAATGCCAGCGGCGCACCGGCGCGGTGCTGAGCAACCAGGCGCGCTATCCGCGCGAGCGCGTCACGATGAGCGGCGAGGCCAGCACCTACACGCGCAAGGCCGAGAGCGGCAACGCGCTCACCTTCCGCTTCTGCCCGAAGTGCGGCTCGACCGTGTACTGGGAGGGCGAAGGCTTCCCCGGCTTCGTCGCCGTCGCCATCGGCACCTTCGCCGACCCGACCTTCCCCGGCCCGACGCTCTCGATCTGGGAGGCGACGCGCCACGGCTGGGTGGAGATGGGATGCGACGGCGACATCGGCCACGCGAAGGCTGGGGGCTAGCTCACGCCGCTATTCTTGCTCGCGCCCTCACCTGGATGCGCAGCATGATCGCCTGTCAGAGTCCAATAGATCGGAGGCCGGAGGCTGGGCGACAGAGTGAGTGCCTGGCGCTGGCCGAAGGTGCTTCAGGCCGTGTTGTCGAGCGTCATTGGGTTTCCGCCGTTGTTGAGCCAATCAGGGACGTTCGGCAGCTCGATCCCGCCGGCAGCGGCGATGCGGTGGAGTACGCGCAGAGCCTCGTCCGCGCGCGCCTCGCCAACATCGCATTCCGAGTCCCACGCGGACTTATTGCTCGCCTCATACTCGGCGAGCGCGGCGACAGCCTTGCTCCACTCCTCGATAAGTTGTTCGCGTAAGCGGTTGGCGATCACGGGGATTCCTCCTGGCGGTTTGGCGGCGCATGATCGCCGCCGGATCAGGGACACTCCCGAGCGCGCTTTCCTGAAGACGGCCTCGCACGCAGTCTGATAGGCGTGACCCGTATCTGTCGCCAGGAATTCTGAGACCACTCTGTGCCATCGTTCCGATGGCAGCGCATCTAGCGCCGCGCGCAGCGGCGGTCAAGGATGGCGCGGACCGCCACCCCGAAGGGGCTCGTCCTTGACCGTCGCGAGCACGGCGCAACAATGAGGCTGCAGGGACAAAGGCGGTCACCTAGGACAGGTAGACTTCCTTTCGATGGTAGTCGAGATATGCCCTCTGCTCCGGGTGGAAGCTGTCAGTTCGCCAGTCAGCAGGGGCCTCCATCATACCGGTTGCCTCGAAGACGAGCTGGTCGAAGCCAAGGCGTCGCAAGTCTTCACGATCAACTCTGGGAGAAATGCAAACTCTTCCCTCATCCTCGAAGCTGATGAACCCCCGGTCGAAGAGATGGTCCGCATCTGGCGTAAGAAGGAGCCCATTCATGCCATCGAGCCGCTCCTTGGCCGTCTCGCATGCGCGCCACGGCTTAATGTGACTGGCCTTCAGCAAAGCGGGGGTGGTGATACCCGTGAGCCGGCAGGCCCGTTCGATCTTCTCAAGATTGGCTCGGAAGACGCCTTGCCCGCGCCGGGCCGCGATCACGCTCTTTCGTTCCGTATCATCGAGCGCGCGGCCGTCGGCGATCTGCCTCTCTATTCTGTCCTCGACAACTTCGACAACGCTCTCGTAGTTAAGACTGTTTGACCCTCCTTTTGCCAGGAGCAGCTGGTCGAACACCGCGTTCGACACGATGGCGTCAAACAGCGGTTCAGAAATTTCAGCTAGGTACGCTCCCTGATTGCCGCGCCCCGTAGCCGCGTTGAAGGGGGAATGATGGGGCGGCAAGAGCGGCCCGAGCCGCTCCAGCAAGTCCCTTGGACGAATGGGAGGATCGAGCCGCGTCCAGAATACCGAGAGGAGCCATCCATCCACGCTCCAGTTCGCCCCCGTGCTCCCAAATTCCTCGGCTTGGGAGCAGCAAACGCAAACTCGATGACCCGGCCAACATAGCTAATCTGGGTATCCGCAAAAGACAGCACCAGATCGCCCGGTGAGGCCCGTCGCATGTTGTTGTAGAATTCGTTTCGGACGCCATTCTTGCTAGTTTTCGGCGACCAAAGATATTGACCCTCGATCTCCTGCTCCCAGGTCTGCTTGTGATTGACCCACCAGTATCGGGGCATTACGGACTATCGCGCCGAAAAATTGTCACTAACTCTTGAAATACGCTGCAAACTCACGAACTGCTTCTTGCTCCCCATTGTGGCCTTGCCTTGCCACTTGCCGCAGTACCGTGCCGCGGCCATGGCGCCGCGCGCCTCCCGCTTGCTGGGAGAAGTTAGCGTAGCGGCCACAGAAACGCCACGCCATCAATCCTCCTCATCCCTTCCATCGGCAATCGCATGCTGTCCACAGGCTTTGTTGGCACTCTGTCAGCAGCGGATTGCCGCCACCCCCTCCCCTGTTGCCCCGCTCCGCCCGTCGCGCCATATATCGCGCATGGCTCGCGCCCCAAATCCGGCACCTCGCCCCGTGACGAGACCCCACGCCCGCGCCCCTCGCGCGGCAAGTCGGGCAAGCCGCCCGCGCCGCCGGCCGAGACGGCCGTCGGCACGCCCGGCACCAGCGGCTTCGGCGAGGCGCCGCAGGCGCCGTTCCTCCCACGGTCGCCTTCCGGCCGCCCGCCGTCTGACGACGCCGACCCGCGCCCCACCCTCCCCGCGCTCCGCTCGGTGCGGCCCAAGCCCGAGGACTTCTCGCCCAGCGCGGCGCTGAACGCGCTGCTGGCCAAGCCCGAGGAGCGTTCCGAGCGCGCCCGCGAGCTGCTCAGCCGCCAGCCGATGATCGCCAACCATCCGCTCGTCTCCGGCGGCATGCCGGCGTTCATGCCGCACCGGCCCGAGCGCCCGGAGAAATCCGAAGGCGGCATCGCGCTCACGCTCGTCTCCGATTACGAGCCGCGCGGCGATCAGCCGACCGCCATCGCCGAGCTGGTGGCCGGAGTCGGCCAGCACGAGCGCGACCAGGTGCTGCTCGGCGTCACCGGCTCGGGCAAGACCTTCACCATGGCGCACGTCATCGCCGCCACGCAGCGCCCGGCGCTGATCCTGGCGCCGAACAAGACGCTGGCCGCCCAGCTCTACGGCGAGTTCAAGAGCTTCTTCCCCGACAACGCGGTCGAGTACTTCGTCTCTTACTACGACTACTACCAGCCCGAAGCCTACGTGCCGCGCACCGACACCTACATCGAGAAAGAGTCGTCGGTGAACGAGCAGATCGACCGCATGCGCCACGCCGCCACGCGCTCGCTGCTGGAGCGCGACGACGTCATCATCGTCGCCTCCGTGTCGTGCATCTACGGCATCGGCTCGGTCGAGACCTACACGGCCATGACCTTCACCGTGAAGGTCGGCGACACCATCAGCCAGCGCGAGCTGCTGGCCGACCTCGTCGCCCTGCACTACCGCCGCAACGACGCCAGCTTCGTGCGCGGCAGCTTCCGCGTGCGCGGCGACACCATCGAGCTGTTCCCCGCCCACATGGAGGACCGCGCCTGGCGCTTCTGCGCTGTTCGGCGACGAGGTCGAGAGCATCACCGAGTTCGATCCGCTCACCGGCCACAAGACCGACGAATTGAAGCTGGTCAAGGTCTACTCCAACTCGCACTACGTCACGCCCAAGCCGACGTTGCAGCAGGCGATCAAGGCCATCAAGGCCGAGCTCAAGCAGCGCCTCGACGAGTTGTATGACGCCGGCAAGCTGCTCGAGGCGCAGCGGCTGGAGCAGCGCACCGTCTTCGACATGGAGATGATGGAGGCAACCGGCTCCTGCGCCGGCATCGAGAACTACTCGCGCTATCTGACGGGACGCCAGCCCGGCGAGCCGCCGCCGACCTTGTTCGAGTATCTGCCCGACAACGCGCTGGTGTTCGTCGACGAGAGCCACGTCACCGTGCCGCAGATCGGCGGCATGTTCCGCGGCGACTACCGGCGCAAAGCCACGCTGGCCGAGTTCGGCTTCCGCCTGCCCTCGTGCATGGACAATCGCCCGTTGCGCTTCGAGGAATGGAACGCCATGCGGCCGCAGACGGCGTTCGTCTCGGCCACGCCCGGCGGCTGGGAGATCGAGCAGACCGGCGGCAGCTTCGTCGAGCAGGTGATCCGCCCCACCGGCCTCATCGATCCGCCGGTCGAGGTGCGCCCCGCCAAGAGCGCAGGTCGACGATCTGCTCGACGAGGTGCGCCAGGTCAGCAGACAAGGCTATCGCACGCTGGTCACCACGCTGACCAAGCGCATGGCCGAGGACCTCACCGAGTACATGCACGACAACGGCGTGCGCGTGCGCTACATGCACTCCGACATCGAGACCCTGGAGCGCATCGAGATCATCCGCGACCTGCGCCTCGGCGCCTACGACGTGCTCGTCGGCATCAACCTGCTGCGCGAGGGTCTCGACATTCCCGAGTGCGCGCTCGTCGCCATCCTCGACGCCGACAAGGAAGGCTTCCTGCGCAGCGAGACCTCGCTGATCCAGACCATCGGCCGCGCCGCGCGCAACCTGGACGGCAAAGTGATCCTCTACGCCGACCACGTCACCGGCTCCATGCAGCGCGCCATGGCCGAGACCGAGCGCCGCCGCGAGAAGCAGACGGCCTGGAACACCGCCAACGGCATCACGCCGGAAAGCATCAAGAACCGCATCGCCGACGTCATGGCCAGCGTCTACGAGCAGGACCACGTCTCGGTCGATGCCGGCCTCGCCGACAAGGACGCCACGCTCGTCGGGCACAACCTGCAGGCCGTCATCGCCGACCTCGAGAAGAAGATGCGCGAGGCGGCCGCCGATCTCGAGTTCGAGACCGCCGCGCGCCTGCGCGACGAGGTCAAGCGCCTGCGCGACACCGAACTGGCCGTCGCCGACGATCCGCTCGCGCGCCAGATGGACATCGAGGACAAAGCCGGCGCCTTCGCCGGCCCGCGCAAGTACGGCGCCAAGGCCAATGTGCTGGCGGATCGTGCCGCAAGCCCGCGAGGCACGTCACGCACTCCGAACCGCGCCTCCAGCGTCCCCTCCCCCCTGGTGGGGGAGGGACAGGGAGGGGGGGATGGCAGAGCGGTAACCGCAAACGTTCCTTCTCGCAGCAAAACGACGAGCGCAGGGAGTTCCCCCACCCCTAACCCCTCCCCACCAGGGGGAGGGGGATCATCGCGCATCTCCACCGAATACGAGCCGGTGCAGCCGACCTACGCCCAGTCCACCACGCGCGTGAAGCGCCCCTCGCTCGACGACATGGGCCCCGGCACCGACCGCCCCGTCCCAGCGCGTGAAGCAGCTCCCTCACGCGTGCGCAAACCGACGCTGGACGAAATGAGCTCTTACGCCAGTCGGCCGATCCCGGCGCGAGACGGCGACATAGACCCCCGCACCAAAGCCGGCGCCTACGGCGAAAACATCCGCGGGCCCCACAAACCTACGCTCGACGAAATGGGTCCACATGCCGAGCGCGGATTGCCGACCGACAGCCCACGCCCCGCCAAACCCACCCGCACCGTCGACATCCCCGGCGACACCACCAAGAAGAAACCCCGCCACGGCCGCCCGCGCAAGACCGGCCGACCTGGGGCCTAGCTGGACAGGCCTGCCGCGGTTCTGCCCCACACAGCGGACGTCGTCACCTAAGCATCAACAGAGAGATGTGACCCGGTGCGGACATTAGTCAAGCGATGTCACTTCTTGAAGTGTGTCTTCTCCGTGATGTGGGGGACGAGGTTGAGCGAGCCTTGCATCTCACTGCCGAACTCCAGGTTCTCGCTCCATGCCCAGACCTGTAACGATTCAGAGAACGGGATGCTGCAGTAGGCTGCGGCAGCTTTCTCCTGTGCGGTCTGCCACAGGGCCTTCTGCTTGGCCAGATCAGGCTCCGACCGCGCCGCCTCGATTTCTTTGTCGGCCACATCGCAGTGAGCAAAGTTTGTCACCGCTGTCGGCGCGCCTATGCTTGCGGCAGAATGAAGAAACTGACTGAGATAGGTATCGGCCACCGGGAAGCGAAAGGCTTGATACATGACGATCGGCGAAAGGTCCTTGCGGATCTGCTGATGCCATGTCGGATGATCGACTGGCTGCATCTCGAGCATGATGCCGGCCTGCCGCAGTTGGCCCTGCACACCCTCCATGATCTTCGCCAGCGTCGGATGCGTCGAGATGATCACCTTGATGGTCAGGCCGTTCGGATAGCCGGCCTCCGTCAAGAGCTGCTTGGCCTTCTGCACGCTATGCTCGGTGAGCGTGAGCTTCGCGGTTCCCAGGTTGCCGATCGGAATGACGGAAATCGCTTCGCGCGACACTTCGCTGCCGAGCAGCTGCACCATGGTCTTGCGGTCGAGCGCATGGGCGATGGCTTGGCGCACGCGAATGTCGTCAAGCGGCTTGGCTTTGATATTCAGGTATAGCGCATTGAGCTCGGCCGGCTCGATGGCTGCAACCTTGATGCCCTTGAGGCCCCGCGTGCGCTGCACCCACTCATCGACCTGACGGCCGAACACCATATCGAGCTCACCGCTGCGCAGGGCGAGATCGCGCGTCGCGTCGGAAGGAATGTAGCGGTAGGTGATCTCGTCGATCTGCGGCGCGCCGCGGAAGTAAGCCTTGTTCGCGGCGAGCTTGACGAACTGTTGCGTCTGATATTCCACGAACACGAAGGGACCGGTGCCGATCGGCTTGGTGACGAACGCTTCGCCCAGCTGCTCGGCGGCCTTCTTACAGACCATGATGCCGCCGTGGTAGTTCGAGAGCAGACCGAGCAGGCTCGGTATTGGCGCCTTCAGCACGATCTTGAGTGTGTAGGTATCGGCGGCAGTGGCCGATGCGATAGGGGCCATGTCAGCCGCAAACGCCGAGCGGGATTTGTCGGCCGCGCGCTGCAGCGAATAGACCGCGTCTTCAGCGGTGAAATCGCCGTAGTCGCCATGGCACTTGACGCCCCGGCGGATGTTGAACGTCCATTCGGTGTTGCTCGCGTTCGAGCTCCAGCTCTCCGCGAGGTCAGGCTCGATGAACTCAGGGTTGATCTGGCCGGGTTTGATGCGTACGAGCGCGTTGAACACCCAGTTGAGGAGCCCTTTGTCGGCGCCCTGGCTCGTCAGGTGCGGATCGAGCTTGCCGGCATCCGCCGTTGCTGCGCCCACAACCAACGTGCGCTTTTGTGCCAGTACTGCACTGCTGGTCAACGCAAAAGGCAGGGCGAGCAGCAGTGCAGTGCCGATATTCTTCCTCATGGTACTCCCTCCACATCCGCAATCTTGCCTACCGCGAGTTTAGGCACGGCGTGCCATAGCGCTTCGATGTGACGAGCGCTTCATAGGCCGTGCGCAGGACACCGAATGCAGGCCCCGGTCGGCCGTCGCCAATACGGCGGCCATCGATCTCTGTCACCGGCAGCAGTCCGCCGGCGGTGCCGCAGATGATCACCTCGTCGGCGGTATAGGTGTCGTACAGTTGAAGCTCCGCCAGCTCGGGCGTGAACCCCAAGCCGGGTGCAACATCGAGGATGCTTTCGCGCGTAATTCCCTCCAGCACGTCGTGACGTGGCGTCAGCAAGCGTTTGCCGCGAACAACGACGATGTTGCATCCGGTTGCTTCGCAAACGCGCCCCTGCACATCGAGCAGCAAAGCCTCGTCGGCACCGGATGCTTTTGCCTCGAGTTTGGCGAGCACCAGGTTCAAGTAGTTGAGGCTCTTGATCTGGGGGTCGAGCACCTGACCGGATGGCCGCCGCACGGCCACCGTCTTGAGGCGCAAACCCTGTGCAATGCGCTCCTTGGAGGCCCTGTTGATGTAGGGCTGCACCAGGATGATGAGGTTGGCGACGCAGCCTGTCGGGTCCATCAACGGCTTGCCGTTGCTGCCGCGCGTGACGATCCACTTGATGTAGGCATCTGAGAGTTTGTTGCGACGCACCGTTTCGATGATCAGCGTCCGCATGGTTGCGCGATCGACGGGTGGAGTGAGTGCGATCGCCGCCATCGAGCGAAAGCCGCGCTCGAGATGTGCGTCGAGCTTGAAGATGCGGCCGTTGCGGGCGCAGGCCGTCTCGAAAATCCCGTCGCCGTAGAGCACCGCATGATCGAGCACGGAAATGCGCGCCTGCGACTGCGGCACGAACTCGCCGCCGACATACACAATGGGCTCATTTGGATGTGACGGCTCGGGATGCGACAAGATCGGTCTCTGCACTAAAGTTCCATTTATGTGGATTCGATTCCATTAAAATGGAACTCTGTCAACTCGGGCAGGCGATACCCCCAAATGGCCAAATATTAGGCAAGGGTTGCACTACGGGCGTTGTAAACGCCCGCAAACCACCTTATGGCTGGTCCGGTTGTATCCATCTGACGGAAGGAAAATGGGAGCAAAGGAGAAAAGTCTCGACCTCAATCGCAATGTCAGCCGAGTGACCGCAATCCTCGATGCGCTTGCGCATGCGTCCGACCAGGGCCTGAGGCTGACGGACGTCATGCAAAAGGCAAAGCTCAACAAGACCACTGCGCACCGATTGCTGGCGGGCCTGGCCGCCTACGGCCTTGCCGATCAGCACCCTGAGACCGGACGCTATTTTGTCGGGCTCAAGCTGTTGTCGCTATCACAGGCCGCCAAGAAGCGGTTCGCGCTGGCGCCGCTTGTCGAGCCCGCGCTTGCTCGTATCTGCCAGCAAACGCAGGACACTGCATATTTTGTTGTACGTTCGGGCGACGAAAGCGTCTGCATCGGCTGCCACGAAGGCTCGTTTCCGATCCGCGTCTTGACGCTGTACGTCGGCGACCGTCGGCCTCTCGGCATCAATGCAAGCGGACTGGCGCTGCTGGCCTTCTTGCCCGATGCCGAGGTGGAGCGCGTGATGACGCAGCATTCGGAGGCGCGCGCACCCTTTCCTTTCGACGACATCCAGCTCCGACGTATGCTCGCGGCAACGCGCCGGAACGGCTATGCCTATAACGATGTCCACCTCTTCCAAGGCATGGAGAAAATGACCAACATGGCCGCGATCGCCATGCCGATTTGCTGCAGTGATGGAACGCCGGTGGCAGCCTTGCACCTGACCGCCATTACGCAACGCCTCGAGCCCCCGCGTCGGGCCAGCGTGATTTCGCTATTGCAGAGTGAGGCCCGGCAGATCGAGAAGAAATTTCAGCCAATTCTCGACCAAATGCGGCCGTACAGCGAGGTTGCCGACGACAGTCATGTGGCATCCTTGCCGCAGCCGCGCCGCCGGCGCGCCCGACCAGGCTGAGGCTTCCAACCTAGCCGCTTTCTGTTTCTGGCTGAGCCGTATTCGTAATCTTGCGGACCCGTCAGCCTCAACTCTTGCGCCCGTCACCCCGTCGCCCACGGAGCGACGTGACTGCCTCTTGTGTTCCAACCACGCCGACTTGTGCTCTAGGTGCAGCCTCCGCCCCTAGTTGATGGCCGGCTGAGCAAACAGCACGCCGCCGAACAGCAGCCAGGCCAGCAGCAGCGTCCACAGGACGTTGATGGCCTGCGCGCCGAGGAAGGCGAGCGCCGGCCGGCCCTGCTCGTGGTCGCAAGCTCGATGAAGCGCGTCTCGAGCCCGATGCAGACGAAGGCGAGCGCGAACCACCAGGTCCTGATCTCGCCGAGCGCGCTGCGCGTGCCGCTGACGAGATCCGGCGACAGCGCGAACGAGAACACCGCCGACGCCACCACGAAGCCGAGCACGAATTTCGGGAAGCGCTCCCAGATCACGCGCGGCGCTCGGCCGCTCGCCGGTCGCAGCGCCGGACTTGAGCGTCCACCAGATCGCCAGCGCGAAGGCGGCGACGCCGATCAGCGCGTTCTGCGAGAACTTGACGATCACGCCGGTCTTCATGGCGGCGTCGCTGATCAGCGCGCCGGCCGCGACCACCGAGGCGCGAGGTGTCGAGCGTGCCGCCGAGCCAGGCGCCCGCCACCAGATCGTTCATGCCGGTCGACTTGGCGATCCACGGCATGACGATCATCATCGGCACGGCGACGATCAGCACGAGCGAGGTGACGTAGGAGAGCTTCTTCTTGTCGCCCTGGATCGCGCCGCAGGCGGCGATCGCCGCCGACACGCCGCAGATCGACACCGCGGTCGACAGCATCGCGGCGAATTCGTCGTCGACGCGCAGCTTCCGGCACAGCCAGAAGCAGGCGTACCAGACCACGAACACCACCAGCACCGCCTGCACGATGCCGAGCGCGCCGGCCTGCAGCACTTCATGGAACAGCAGGCTGGCGCCGAGGATGACAAGCCCGGTCTTGATGAAGAACTCGGTCTGCACCGCCGGCTTCAGCCACTCCGGCGTGCCGATGGTGTTGCTGATGAGGAGCCCGAGCAGCAGCGCGAAGATGACGTACTCGATGCCCCAATCCACGAACAGTCCGTTGCCGGCGAGGAAGCGCGCGAGCCAGGCGAGCGCGAAGACGACCGGCAGTCCGATCAGGAACGGCGCCACCCGTCACGCCGAGCAGCGCGATGCCGATCGCGGCGACAATCAGGAACCCGATCCCGACATAGAGAACCTTGGACAGGTTGGGCCAGGTGAAGACCCGGCTCTCGGCGATCGCCGCCGCATGGCCGCGAATCTCCGTCGCCGAGCGCGCCGGCGACGGTCCGGCTGCCGAGCGCCGCCATCTTGCCGGCGGCCGCCTCGATCGCCTTGCGATCGCCGCCCACGAGCGCATCCTTGAGGCTCTTGCTCAGGCCGACGACATTCTGCTGCTTCTTGGCCGTCGCATCCCTGGCGATCGGCGTCGAGCGCTTCGATCCAGCCCGGCGTCAGCGATGCGATCTGGCTGTCGGTGGTCCAGCGGAAGGTCGGCACGACATTGCGCAGGTCGAGCACCTTCCATTGAAACAGTCACCAGGACCGCTCGCGATGACCAGGAAGCCGAGGACGACGGCGATCCAGTCCTCGGTCACCCGCCGCTTCGGCGCGGCGCTCGCAACAGCACTCTCTGCAAGTGATGGATCGGCGGTCGTTCGACTTTGCATGTTACCCTCCTCGATTGCGAAGTCAGCGTCATCAGAAGGCAGCGCAAAACCTCCGAAGCATCACATTACACTCAATCGCGGGGACTTGGTTTCCATTCTCGGAGCCGCGGTCAGTTGCTTTTGCTCTGGACCCGCACGTTTCGAAACCGCGCGTTCCGTTCGCGGGACTATCGCGTCTCGGGTCTGCGTGCTTCGGCACTGCACAAGAGGCGTCCTGCCTGCGGAAGACAGACGGGCCTGGGCAGGTAGTTGCAGCTAGCCCTTAAGCTGCGAGGCAGAAGCCAAAACCTAGAGGCAGCCTACCGATACACCCGCAGCTCGACCCGGCGGTCGAGCTGATAGACGTAGTCCCGCTCCAGCGTATTGCGATTTGGCACCGCAAACGGCTCCAGATCGCCCTTCGGCAGCAGCAGGAGCTTGCCGTCAAACCCGCGGGCGCGCAGATAACGCTCCACCGCCGACAGCCTCTGCCGCGACAGCTCCATGTTGTAGCCGTGCGATCCCCGTTCATCCGCATGGCCGCTCAGGGTGAGGACAGTCAACCCGCGCGCGCGGACATACTGGCTGAGCACTGCCGCCGCCCGGTAGCCTTCAGGTGTGAACTCCGCCTCGTTGTACCGGAACGTGATCGGATCTTTAGGAACGGCAATTGCCTCCTTGACCGGCGCAACCGCTGCGCGCTCGATCCGGGGAACGGTGAGGTTCACCGATTGCCCATCCGCCGGCTGCCCGGGCTTGGATGCCAGCGCCAGCTTGTACTCGCCCGCCGTGAACTTGCGCTCCACGACCGCGGCCCACTCGCCGTTGTCATCGGCCTTCGGCGTTGCGATCGGCTGATTGTTGGCCAGCACCGTCACCGTGGAGTTCGCCGGCGCCCGTCCCGCAAAGACCGAGGCCCCTTCCGGATCGATGCGGACAACGTCGAACTTGTACTCGTCCTTGCGGCTGCCGCCAGTCCGCTCCTCCAGATTGACTGGCCTGGCATTGATGGGCTCGGCATAGGATTTGTCCGTCGCGCGCGTTGCCGGTGCGCGCGTCTCGGCCTGCTGGGTCTCGGGCCACAGCTTCATCTTTGCCGCGAGCATCCAGGCCCCGACGTCAGCCCTGAGCGCGAATACCGCCAGGATCGCTGCAATAATCCCGCCACCGACAAACCAAGCTCTATACTGGCGCATAATACCCTCGCGCAGCAGTGCGACACGTCCCCCATTATTCGGTAGTTCTTGAGCGCTGATGCGGGCATGCGAGCAGCCCGGACAACAGCAGCGTGTGCCCCGCGAGGGTTTTCACACGCCTCCTCCCTTGCCTTATCATGCGGCCATCCTGACGAAGAGGCAACCTATTCAAAGGCATATGGGGAAAATTCGCCCGCTGACGGTCTGATCGCGGACATGGGCACTGCGTACGCGCCGTTGCCCCGGCGGTTTGCCGATCATTGCCAGACCCGTCCTTCGACCACAGCTCTCGACGCTTTACTTCATTCGCCCTTCACTGGATCAGCAAGGCCTGTGCATGTCGGCCATGCGCCTCCCCGCGGGCGGTTGACGCGCCCCTTGCCGCGGTCCAATGGTCCGGCATGACCGCCACGACCACAACGCTCGCCAGCACCGCGCATCGTCCGCTCCTGCCGATTCTGCTGGCGCTGAGCGGGGCGCACCTGCTCAACGACCTGATCCAGTCGATGATCCCGGCCATGTATCCGCTTCTCAAGGAGGCATACCGGCTGGACTTCATGCAGATCGGACTGATCACGCTCGCATTCCAGGTGACCTCGTCGCTGCTGCAGCCGGTGCTCGGCTTCGTCACGGACCGCAAGCCGTGGCCCTACGCGATGGTCGCCGGTATGGCCTCGACGCTGGCAGGCCTGATCGGGCTGGCGTTCGCCGGCAGCTACGCGATGGTGCTCGTCTCGGCGGCGCTGGTCGGGCTCGGGTCGGCGGTGTTTCATCCGGAGGCGACGCGCATGGCGCGCCACGCCGCCGCCGGCCAGCAAGGATTTGCGCAAGGCATATTCCAGATCGGCGGGCACGCCGGATACGCGACAGGGCCGCTGCTGGCGGCGATGATCGTGGTGCCGGGCGGGCAGGCCAGTCTCGCCTGGATGTCCGTGGTGGCGCTGGCGGCGATGGCGCTGATGACGTGGACCGGCGCGCGCTATGCCGACATGCGCCGCTCGCAGGCCGCCGCGGCCAAGCAGCAGTCCGCCGACACGGCCAATCCCGGCTTGCCGGACAAGCGCGTGCTGACGGCGATGGCGATCCTGATCGTCCTGCTGCTGTCGAAGAATGCGTACACGTCGGCGTTCACCTCCTACTACACGTTCTACCTGATCGAGCGGTTCGGCGTGACGCTGCAGCTCTCGCAGATCATGTTGTTTCTCTATCTCGTGGTCGGCGCGTTCGGCGTGATCGTCGGCGGCATGGTCGGCGACCGCTTCGGCCGCCACCGCGTGATCTGGATCTCGATCCTCGGCAGCCTGCCGTTCGCGCTCCTGCTGCCACATGCGGACCTGTTCTGGACCGGCGTGCTCAGCGTCGTGATCAGCCTCGTCATGGCCAGCGCGTTCTCGTCGATCCTGATCTATGCGATCGACCTGGTGCCGCATCGCGTGGGTCTCGTCGGCGGGCTGTTCTATGGCTTGGCGTTCGGGCTCGGCGGCCTGGCCGCCGCGGCGCTCGGGCTGCTTGCCGATCAGATCGGCATTGTCGCGGTGTTCAAGCTCGTCGCCTGGCTGCCGGCCCTGGGCCTGCTGACATTTCTGCTGCCGCGGACGTCGTAAGGCCGCGGGCCGAAGGCTGCTCGCGAGCTTCAGGCCGGCCGCCAACAGCAGCAGCATGACGATGCGCTGATAGCCGCGATCGCCGAGACGCTTGTGGGCCCACGCACCCGCAAGGTCGACTTAGGGAAAGATGAACGTGAGGATGAAACGGCCGCCCCATCCATGCGGACCACTGTCGGGGCTTTCGGCCCAGTACTTCACCCCTCCGCCAATGCTGATGGGCTGATCGCCAAGTTTTGTAAGCTTGGTGATCTGAAAATTCACGGGCACAGACCACTGCTCGGCAATCCAATCGTAGCTCGACTCCGTGTTCAACGTGTAGGTCCAGCCGCCGCTGGCGGCATAGGCGATGAACGGTTGAATGAACGTGCTGCTCACATCCGCGCGGTCATCATCTCCGGCAAACGACCAGACATGGTTGGTAAGAACACCAATTGTCCAGGGACCCGTTTGCTGGAGGGCAACGGCCGTCGGGCCAGCCGCCCATTTGCCGCCGGTGAGCAACCGGTCAGTGCCGGTGCGCCATAGCACCGCCGGTCCAGCCCCCCATGTGAAGCCACCTACTGTCTGAGGCACGAGAAAGAAACTCTGCAGCGTGTCGCCCAGGCCGAACTGGTCGCCGGCGTTCGGGAATATGTTGTCCTGACTGATGATCGGAAGGATGGTGCGCACCACCAGCGACCATTGACTGTCGAGCTTGAAGGGAATCACAGGCTGGACGTTGGTAGTGATCCGGTGTCCATCCTCCAATGGCCCGATCCTCGCGTCGTAGTTGACCTGAATGGGCACGGTCGTCAGGGACGCCACGGGATTGGAGAGTTTCTTCTGGACATCGCTGTCCTGCGCCGATCCACCTGACGGCACGACCGTCATCAGCGCTACGGCAAGTGCCAAGCTCTTCGCGGAGCCGCGTGCTGCCATCATGGGCCTCTCTCGAAGGCTGATCGCAAAAGTTCACGCGAACCGTATGACTTACCGATCCGCCAGGCCGTCAGAAGAGGATGGTGCCGAGCGCCATCATTGCGCCGCCATCTGACGGCAACCGGCCTTCTGATCGTGGCACAGCTTGCCAATTGGCGAAGCAGCTACACTCCTCAATAAAGCGATTCGGTGGAGCCGACAGTTGCCCGCGCACCATACTTTGGCGCGACCGAGCCCGGCTCCGCAGATGCGTCAGCAGCTGATCGCTCGATAGCGAATTCGGATGCTCGCCGCCGTCTTCACTGACGAGCCAAGTATTGCCGCATCTGCGCTTCCTTGTCCTCGACCAGTTCGCCGGTCACATCCACCAGCGCCTTCTTCACCTGCCGGTAAAAGCAAAGGGCGGCGGATAGTCGGTCATCACCGGCGAACCGGCATCGACGCCGACCGAACACGCCGCCGCCAGTCCGAGCGATATCGGAATGGTGACCGGCAGGTCGCCCTCGCCCACCGCCTTGCCGTCGACCAGCAGCTTGATGTTCGCCGGCACGCCCTTGCCCTTGGCGACGTCGGCCTTGCCCGTCGGGATGAACTCGAAGGAGAACACGTGGTCGCCTTCGGAATGACGCCTTGCCTTCGACTGCACCTTGAAGCGCTGGTCGGCCACATAGTTGTAGCCGTAGGTCAGCTTGCCGTCCTTGATGTAGAAGACGAAACCGCCGTCATTGCCGCCCATGCAGAAGAGCACACCTTCGGCGCCGCCCTTTGGGAACGTTCGCGTGCACCGACACCGAATGCGGCACGTTGACCACACGCGGCGCGGCGTTCGCAGGCACCACCTGCGTGCCCGGATAGTAGACATACTTCTTGCGGTCGGCGGCGATCTGCGGGCGCTGGTCGGCAAAGCGCAGCGTGCCGCGGCTGTCGATCGGCAGCACGTTGTACTTGCCGGCTTCGGCGTACCACATGCCGATCATCTCGATCAGCCGGGCACGCTCCTTGTCGGCAAGATTGTTGGTCTCGGCAAAATCCTCGTTGAGATTGTAGAGCTCCCAGCCCTTCGCATCGAGTTCGATCAGCTTGTCGTGATCGATCGGCGCACCGAACGTCAGCCCGGATTCACGAACGATGTTCCCGGCCACGGGCACACCGCACGCCAGCCATCATGATAGAGCGAGCGGTGGCCGAACATCTCGAAGTACTGCGTCTGGTGCAGGCTCTCGGCCTTCGCGTTGTCGAATGACGATTTGAGGCTGAGAGCCCTCGATCGGCGACTGCGTCACGCCGCGGATTTGCGCCGGCGGCTCGATGCCGAGCGCATCGAGCACGGTCGGCACCATGTCGATGGCGTGACAGTATTGCGTGCGCACCTCGCCCCTCGCCTTGATGCCCTTGGGCCAGCAGACGATGAACGGATCCGACACGCCGCCGCGATAGGTCTCGCGCTTCCAGCGCCGGAACGGCGTGTTGCCGGCATAGGTCCAGCCCCACGGATAGTGGTTGAAGTATTTCGGCCCGCCGATGTCGTCGATGGCAGCGAGGTTCTGCTCCAGGCTGTCGGGCACGTTGTTGAAGAACTTGCTCTCGTTGACCGAGCCATGGGGCCCGCCTTCGGCGCTGGCGCCATTGTCCGAGATCACCATGATCAAGCGTGTTCTCGTACTCGCCGATCTCCTTCAGGAACGCGATCAGCTCGCCGATGTAGTGGTCGGTGTGCTCGCAGGAAGCCGGCAAACACCTCCATCATCCGCGCATAGAGCTCGCGCTCGTTGGCCGGCAGCTTGTCCCAGTCCTGCACGTCGGGATCGTGCCGCGACAGCTTCGCGTTCTTCGGCACGAGGCCGAGCTTCTTCTGGTTCGCGAAGACCTTCTCGCGGTACGCGTCCCAGCCGTCGTCGAACTTGCCCTTGTATTTGTCGGCCCATTCCTTCGGCACGTGGTGCGGCGCGTGCATGGGCGCCGGTGCAGAAATACATGAAGAACGGCTTGTTGGGCGCAACCTGCTTGGCGTCGGCGATCATCGCCCTGGCCTTCTCCACCAGGTCCGGCGTCAGGTGATAGCCTTCTTCCGGCGTCTTCTCCGGCTCGGTCTGCGAGTTGTCGCGCACGAGCTCCGGATAGTATTGGTGCGTGTCGCCGCCGAGGAAACCGTAATAGCGCTCGAAGCCGCGGCCCAGCGGCCAGCGGTCATAGGGCCCGGCGGCGGAGGTCTGCTCGGCCGGCGTCAGGTGCCATTTGCCGATGCGCGTAGGTGTTGTAGCCGTGCTGCTGCAGGATTTCCGACAGGAAGCCGTTCTCGAACGGAATGATGCCGTTGCCGCCCGGATAGCCGGTCGAGCCTTCGGTGATGCACGACATGCCGTTCGAATGGTGGTTGCGCCCCGTGATCATGCACGAGCGCGACGGCGAGCAGAGCGCCGTCGTGTGCATGTTGCTGTAGCGCAGCCCGTCCTGCGCCAGCGCATCGAGGTTCGGCGTGCGATCGAGGCCGCCATAGCAGCCGAGATGCCCGAAGCCAGTGTCGTCGAGCACGATGAAGAGCACGTTCGGCGCGCCCCTTCCTTCGCTCGGTTCGGCGCCGGCCACGCCGGCTGCGAGACATCGAACGTGCGACCGATCACGCCGGAGAAGGCCTGACCGGACTTGTACTCTTTCAGCGGCATCGGTTTCCTCGTGTCCTGTGCGAGAGCCACTCGGACTATCACCGCAAGACCGGGGCAGGCGTATCGATACAAACCCTGAATTGGGCGCGCGGCACTTCGGAGACTCAGTCTCGTGAGCGGCGTGTCTCACCAGCTCGTCGCGAGCAGCATCAGGCCGGCTGCCAACAGCAGCAGCATGACGATGCGCTGATAGCCGCGATCGCCGAGGCGCCGATAGGCCCATGCACCGGCAAACGCACCGCCGATCGTGCCGGGCAGCGCGGCCGCCGTGGCCCAGCCGACCTCGCGCGTCAGCAGCCCCGACCACGCGTGCGACACGAGCGCTGCGGCCAGGATCGAGGCATTGAAAACCTGCAGCACGGTCCGCCGCTGCTCCTTGTTCCAGCCGCGGATGTCGGTCCACACGATGGGCGGCACGCCCGAGAATCCGGCCAGCCCGCCCAGCACACCGCCGCTGAAGCCGGCGACGCCGTCGGCAGCCCGGCCGCCGATGGTGCTGCGCATCGGCATCTTGCGCGCGAGCACGTAGGCGGAGTAGGCGACAAGGAAGATGCCCACGCCGATCTTGAAGGTGCGCGGATCGATCTGTGGCAGCAGCCAGGTGCCGATCGGCACACCCAGCAGACCCGGCACGATGAACGGAGTCACGCGATCCCATTCGATCGTTCGCCATATCATGGGCAGCGTCTGCACCTGGGCGACAAGGGAGCAGATCACCGCGAGCGAGGCGGCGATGGGCGGAGAGATGGCGTACAACCATATGCCCATGGCGGAGATGGCGGTGCCGAAGCCGGTCAGGCCGTTGACGAAGCCGCCAGCCAGCGCACCCAGCAGAACGAGGACGATCTGATCGATCTGCATGGGGCGCGCGCGGTCCTCGGCGTGGCACAACCCGACCAGTCGACACCATCCGGAGCGATTCCCGCAAGACATTGCCGCCAGCGGGATGCGGGGCCGATCCGAACCCGGCGCCCCGTCGGATGTCGTGGGATGCGTCTGCGCCCGCATGCCTGTTTGACCGGCGCGATGGGCCGGACCATGCTCGCCGTGAATACAGGTGAGGAAAAGAACCATGATTGCAGCGATCAGCATGATGCGGCGCCGGGCGGACATCAGCCTGGACCAGTTCCGCCGGCATTGGCTGGACCCGCATGGCGTGATGACGGCGGAGTTGCCGGGCGTGCGCTACTACATTCAGAGCCATTGCCTCGATGCTCCAGGAACGAACGCGCTGGCGCGCGATCTCGCCATCGACGGCTTCCCGGAGCTCTGGTTCGACAGCATCGAAGCGCGGCGGATCGCCTACACCTCACCGCGCATTGCCGAGTGCAACATCGATTCCGAGCAGTTCGTTGGCTCCGTCTCGCGCCTCGTCACCGAGCCGCAGGTGATCGTCGATGGGTCAGCGGCGGATGCTGCCAAGGTCGTCCTCCTCGCCATCGGCCCGCGCGATCCCGGCTGGCCGGATCGGCTGCATGCCCGCGTGATGCCGATGCAGGGCCTCGTCGGCTATGTCCGGCACACGCTGCTGGAGCAGGCTGCGGCGCCAGCCAGCAAGATCCCCGAGCTCAAAGTCCAGGTGGCGGGCATCGCCGAGGTAGCTTTCGAGAGCGAGGCAACGCTTCTAGAACACGCCAGCGCTCTTGCCGGCCCAGACCCGGATGCGGGACGCACCGCGATCTATCGCGTCCACGACTACAAGCTGGTTTGAGCAGGAACATTGAAACAATCGGAACCCGAAGGACACCATGGCCGCACCCGGCAATGATCGCCGCATCGACAACATCGAGTTCGCCGTCAGCGACATCGCACGCTCACGCGCGTTCTACGGCAAGGCCTTCGGCTGGACGTTCAAAGACTACGGTCCCACCTACTGCGAGTTCAGCGATGGCCGTTTGACCGGTGGCCTCGCCACCGGTAGCCCCGTCAAGCCTGGCGGACCGCTGGTCATCCTCTATGCCGACGATTTGGAGGAAACACAGCGCCGTCTCGAAGGCGCAGGGGCGAAGATCGTCAAGTCTATCTTCAGCTTTCCCGGCGGCCGGCGCTTCCATTTCCTCGACCCGGACGGCTACGAGCTGGCCGTTTGGTCGGATAAGTAGCGCGCCCGCCAGCACGCCACTGATATCCCATCACGTCGCCGTCTCTGTTGCCCGCAGCTCCACACGTGCCATCGCGCGCTTGTACATTGCCAGCACGAGGACGATGGCACAGCACGCCGTATTGAACCCGCTCATCGCCGTCAGCGCCATGTCGCCGACCTTGACCCAGGCATAGAGCGCCGTGCTGGCGTTGGCGCCGATCCAGATCGACCAACACGAGAACGAGATAGCCGTCGCCCCGTTGCGGTCGCGCGCCACGGCGATGATCTGGGGCAGGTACGAGACCAGCCGCAAGGAGTTGAAGAGCCCGAAGACGAGCGCCACAAGGTCGACACCGCTCAACATCGCGTGAGTGCCTTATTTGATTTGTTTTTAAGATTTGCGTGCCAGCAGATTTGGTGCGGCTCACTTCTCGTCGGGCATGAGCAGCAGATTGCGCCGCGCGCGCTCGAAGCCTGGGTCGAGCGCCAAGGCGCTGCGAAAGTCGGCGCTGGCCTCTGCTGCCCGACCCAAGGCCTGCAGCACCTCGCCCCGATTGTTGAGCGCTGCGCAGAAGATCGGGTCGAGATCGATGGCCGTGCCGAAGTCGGCGAGCGCACGCGCGATCTCGCCTTTGCGCCTGAACGCAAGACCGCGGTTGTTGTAGGATGTCGCAGAGTAGGGATCGAGCGTGATTGCCACCGTGAAATCCTCGATGGCCTCATCGAGCCGGCCGCTCTCCAATCTAGCCAGCCCCCTGTTGATGTTGGCCTGCGCCAAACCGGGGTCCAGCCCGAGAGCCTGGTCCATGTCGGCGATGGCAAGGTCGTAACGGCGTTGCTGCAGATACGTGGAGCCGCGGTTGTAGTAGGCCCGCGCATAAGCCGGCTCGAGCGCCAAGGCCATGCTGTAGTCCGCGATCGCCTCCTCCAGCTCCTGGGTGGCCGCATAGGCATTGCCGCGATTGTTGAACACCGCGGCGAGCTGGCGATCCGTGATCCGGTCGCTGCGCACGAGCTGAGAGCAGGCTTCGATGGCAGCGTGTGGTGCGGCAAGCTTGGTGCAGTCGCCGAGATCGTCGGCCTGCGCAACCGTCGTCAGCGCCAGCATTGCCAATGCCGAAAACAGGGGAGTGTGCACGTTCGCCTCCAAGGCGGCTGGAATGACTTCGGACACGAGGGGGCCGTTCGCCGCCCGACGGGAGCACCCTCGGCAAGCGGCGTTAGACAGCCGTGATTTCTCAATGAATGGGTTGGCCGACCGACGCAGGGCGTCTAATCGGGCGCGTCGCGCGGATCACCAGTACCGGCACGGCCGTGTGTCAGCCACGCGGCGCACGCAGGTGACAAGCTCGCCTTCACCTTGCCCTCGTAGAGCGCAAGATCGTCCTCCGACAGCACGCCGCGCCAGCGATCGTTCTCGCCTTTGTAGAAGAAGCGTTCGGTCCCACCTTCAAAGGTTTTCATGCACTCTGGGCATGAGCTCATGCCCGACCCGCCGCATGTTCTCGAACGTCGCCGCTTGCACGAGGTCGGCAAAGATCGGCTCCGCTACCGGTATTTCGAGGAATTCGGCAACCCGCCGCATTTCACCTACGAGATCTGCTTTCAGGTCCCGGTAGTGCACCATCAGCAAGTTCCCGCGCCGGCGCTCCCGCCAGTACGTCTTTTCGAGGTCGAAATACGAGAGGAAGGGTGTGCCGTCGCTTGCGCCACCCACGCCCTCGCTCATCCACATGCGGAAGTACTCGCCGGCAGATTCAGGAAACGCCGGATACGGGCGGCGCAGCGTTTCGTCCGACAGTCCGGCCTCGTCGAGCGCGGCGCGCACCTCCGGCTTAAAGCGGGTGATCTGATTGTGATAGGAGATGCAGGCATCCCGGCCGTCGCGCGCGACGTGGATGTATTTCACTTCGTCATGCATCGGCAGGCCATCGAGGGGCAGGTGCGTCTTGAGCGACCTGCGATGCGTCTGCGCATCGAGCGTCGCAAACAGCGGCTCCGGGGGACCTCCAAGACGCCGGTCGATCCAGGGCGCAATGTCGCTGATGGGCCGCGGCTCCGGGGTTTGAAAAATGAGCAAGGTAACGATCTGCTGCACCCACGTCGTGCCGCACTTGGGATATGTCGCGACGATGACGTCTCCCGGACGCGGCCGGTAGCCGTCCCAGCGGCGGCTGTCCACCATCCACGTGCGATAGACGCGCCGTTCTTTCTTCACAGGCATGGCTGGATCTCTCTGGTCGCAAGCATTGAACTACAGTTTGAAGTTCCGCGCTTGTAAATCGCCAACAGCAGCACGATCGCACAGCCTGCCGCATTGAAGACGCTGATCAGGGCGAGCGCCATGTCACCGAGATTGATCCAAGCATAGACGCCAGTGCTGGCGTTGGCGCCAATCCAGATCGACCAGCACGAGAAGGAAATGGCCGTTGCGCCGTTTTTGTCCCGAGCTACGGCCACGATCTGCGGAAGATACGACGCCAGCCGCAGAATGTTGAAGAACCCGAACGCCAGCGCCAGAATATCGATGTTGGTCGACAGCACGATGCGCACCATGAAACGAGAATGAGCCTGTCAGCGCGCGGAAACGATCCGTCCGCGCACAACGTCATGCAATCGTCAACCTGAGAGACCGGGTGCCGGCCGACGGCCTGTCATTCCGCCTTGTATTTGTATCGCTGTGCCAGTTCGGCGAACTTGCGCTCGAACCTGTCCAGCTCGGACGTGAACTCCGCCGTCGAGGCAGGGCGCAGGCTCTGCCCCAGGCGCTCGAAGCGTGCACCCATGTCCTGCTCGGCGGCTACGGTGCGGACATCCCCCGCGATCTGCTCGATCAGTTCCGCGGACATATCCTTCGGTCCGTAAAATCCAAACACACCTTCTATCGTCATCTCGGGGAAGCCCTGCTCGGTGGCCGTCGGCATATTGGGGGCGGCGGGCGGGCGCCGGGTCCCGGCCGTGGCGATCAGCCTGGCTTTACCTGCTTCCACCTGCCCGACCAGTTGCGCGAGGGGCAGCATCACCACGTGCAACCGATCCTCGGTGAGATCGACGACAGCCTGCGGCGAGCTGCGATAGGGCACGTACAGCGTGCGCAAACCCGCCTTGTCGATGAAGTCTTTCATGAGCAGCCAGAGCGTGGAGCCCTGCGGCGCCGACCAGGTCAGTGTATCGGGCTGAGTGCGTGAATAATCTTTCAGCTCCGCCAGCGAGGACACAGGAACTTTCGGCGCTACAGCAATGCCGATGAAATCTAGATTGGAAGCGCAAATCGGCACCATCTCCTCGCGCGGCTTGATGGCGATGTCCTGGTTGGTGTTGTGCAGCACGCCGTAGATAAAATTCGGCCCGAAGAACAAGGCATGTCCGTCCCGCGCCGCCAGCATGGCCTGCACGGCAATGACGCCGTCGCCGCCGGGCTTGTTGTCGATCACCACCGGCTGCTTCCATCGGGCGGATAGTTTTTCGCTCCAGATGCGCCCAGCGAGGTCGGGCGCGGAGCCGGGCGCTCCATGAGTTATGATCCGCACTAGTCTCGATGGCCAGACGCTCCCCTGCGCACGTGCCCGGCTGCCCAACACGGCAGCGGCAGTGCCTGAAACTGCTGCGACGATCACTTCGCGCCGGTTCACTTGAAACATGACGACCTCCTTGGACGAGATTTGAGGATTGTGAAAGCAGTCGTTTCAACTTGCGCCGGCCACGGACAGCCGGCTGCGCGCGGAGATGCGCTTGGCCGCGGCCAGCAGCAGAACCGCAGCACAACCCGCGCCGTTGATGCAGCTGATCATGGTCAGCGGTATGTCGCCGAGATTGATCCAGGCATAGAGAGCTGTGGTCGTATTGGCCCCGACCCAGATGCCCCAGCACGAGAATGAAATTGCTTGTGCACCGTGCCGATCGCGCGCAACGGCGACCACTTGCGGGGCGTATGACGCAATCCTGAGCGCATTGAAGAGGCCGAACGATAGGGCGAGCAGATCCAGGCCATTGGCGAACATGGCGCTTATCTCCACGGTACGAATGCGAAAGTCGATTTGGAGCGCTATTCCTTCCGGCGCAGGCCAAGCCGCTCGACCATGACCTTGTCGGCCATCGCCACCTCCTCCAGCGACTTGCGAAGCTCGGCAGGACCGGCATAACTCGGGACCAGCTCGTGCTTGACTAGTGCCTGGCGAACAGCGGACGTTTCGAGTGCCGCCTTGAAGGCATCGTGCAGCTTGGCCGCGACGGCTGGGTCCATGCCCTTGGGTCCGGCGATGCCGAAGGTCGCGGCGGCGACAGGCGATGCATACCCGAGCTCCTTGAGCGTCGGCACGTCTGGCCAGCTTTCGCGCCGTTCGTCGGAGTACACGGCCAGCAGCCGCATCTGTCCAGCCGCCACCTGCGGCTTCCATTCGGACGCAGATGCGTACAGCATGACGTGGCCGCCGAGTGCGGCCGGAATCCCCTGCTGCACACTGAAAGGCACATGCGTCATGGCAACTCCAGCCGCCCGCGCGATGTGCTCCATGCCGAAATGCGCATTCGTTCCGATGCCCGGCGAACCGTACGTCAGCTTGCCGGGATTTGCTTTCGCGTAAGCAATGACATCGGCGAGGCTTTGGAAGGGTTGGTCGCTAGCCGTGACAATCCCGACCGTGACTGTGCATACCTGCAGGACATAAGTGAAATCGGCGAAGGGATCGAAGGCTACTTTCTGCATGAGCGGGACACGCACGATCGTGCTGGCAACGAGGGAAATCGTGTGCCCGTCGGGTTTGGCGCTGGCGGCCATCGTTGCGGGACCGAGTGTCTGGGTACCGCCCGGCTTATGCTCCACGATCAGCGGCTGCCCGAGTGTCTTGCTTACCTGCTCGGAGAGGGCTCGGGCGGCCAGATCGAGCGCCCCGCCCGGCGCACCGGGGACGATGAACGTGATGGGCTTGGAAGGAAACGGATGATCGGCGAGGACCGCGCTGGCGGTGGCGCCGAGCAATATCGCAGCTGTGCCAGCGGCGTACAGGAAAGCTCGTCTTGGCAATTGGACAGCCGGGTTCGTTTTGCGCATTTGCATGGCAATTACTCCTCTCAAAAAATTCGGTGTTCTCGACTACTCGTTCTTGGGTCTGGGCGGTCGGCGTCCAGCTCCCGGACGGTCGTGATGTGGATTGGCTTGGATCACGCGCGCCATGAGATCGGTCAGTGTCCGGCGCTCTTGCTCGGAGAGCACGGCCAACACTTCGGATTGCGCCTTGAGCACCTTGGGGCGGTGCTCCGCCACGTAGCGCTTACCCTTCTCGGTTATCTCCACCAGTTTGACGCGGCGGTCGGTCGACGAGCTGACACGCTGCGCGAAGCCCTTGCTTTCGAGCGCATCAACCAATTGTCCGACAGTAGTGACGTCCAGCGCTATGACCGTCGCAAGGCTCTTTTGCTCCAGACCGGATACTTGCGAGATGGCAACCAGCAGGCCGAGCTCGTGACGAAGGCCGTCTTCCGGCGTTACGGCAGACACGGCACTCAAGAGCACCTGACCGAGTTCGTCGGGCCAGATTGACGATGCCCTGCCGCTGATAGTCGAGCACCGTCCCTGGAGCCACGAGCGGTGGGCCTCCGGTTTGGCGCTTCGGGGTGCTAGCCGCTGTCGTCATCCCAGCCATCCAATATGAATTCTTATTATCAGAATACTAATTCATCAGAACTCTGTCAATCAGAATTCTTGACAATTCGTCTTGGACCGCACCACGGCCAAACGTCGCAGCGGCCAGCGCATGGTGCGCGGTTCACAAGGCTGCCGCATTGCGATGCAGTATCCCGTTGCGCGGACAACAAAAAAACCCTCGACAGGAGCCACGCATGGGTTGCGGCGGGGCGGCGCATTACTCGATCGCGAGACGGTTTCAGGAATGGCCGGGCTGGCCTGCTGCACTTCTCCTGCTCAGTTTATTGGCGCCCGGCAGCGCCGCCGTCGCAGCGGTCACCGTTGACTGCGCCAGCATCAACACGGGGCACCTCGACGTTGCACTGGCGTCCGACTCCAATACTCTTCGCACGGTCGAGATGAACGAGGGCGACACGCTGGCCTTCACCTTTCGCGCCGATGCACGCGCGATGGGCACCATCACCCTCGTCACAGGCGATGGCAGCGAGCAGCGGCTGCTCTATGGTCCGCATGCAACGCAAGTCTCCTACACCGCAGACCGGCCCGGCGCGGTCGCCTTCCGCCTCGCCACGAAAGGCGGAAAGGTTGCGACCTTCGTCACGATATGCACACCCGAGCTCGCGCAAAGCACAAATGCAGAGCGCGGCTCAGACACCATGGCGCTCGATGGACTGAATATCGACATGAGCGTGCCGCTATCTCTCGGTGCGACGACTGTAAAAGATGGTAATGCGGGCGCCGTGGCCACTCCCCGTGCATTGGATCTGCAATGGATCGGCCAGCAATCCGCGACAAACGCACCAGCCACTAAGTATGGCGTCAATCTCAAGCTGCAGCCGGCCATCATGATCGGCATGCTGGCGCAGTTCGATCAAACCGGCGATCCCCTGCTCGGACCATCGACACTTTCCGATCAGGCTTGGCTCGCCGGTCCCGTGACGAACGTGCAGCTCGGGGGCGGCTTGACGCTGGATGCGCGTGTGACCTGGGGTCCGACCGATCCAGGCCTATCGGCCATCGGCCACGCCGGAGCTCGCCAGACGCTCGACGCGCGCCTCGCAAGCAAGCAGGAAGCGGGTCCGTGGCGTTTTACGCCAAGCATCGGCTTGAGCCGTGTGCAAGAGAAGCTCGGCAGCTCGCCAGTTGAACAGTCTGCCGAGTTGGCCGGCCAGCAAACGGTCGAGTCAGGACGCGTCGATGTTAAACCCGAGTTGGCCTATCGCGTGGACATGAGCCACTCGATGTTCATCGAGCCCAAAGTCATGGTCGGCACCTTCTGGAACCTCGGCGATGCCAGCGCTCCCGGAATTGCGCAAAGTGCACACGAGGCGCGGCACATGGCGGAGACCGGCATCACTGTCGGCACCGCCGACGGCACGAAGCTACAGGTTGGTGGAAGCATTGAGGAAGGCGCGACGCGCGCCGACAACGTGTGGAGCGGAAAAATGCAGCTCAATATCCCGCTCAAGTGATGCGCGCGATCATCTGGCCGCCATCGTTCCGACCGCTCAGCCCCGCTTGGCCGTGTAGGTGCCGCTGCACCTGCCGTCAAACCGCGTAAACCTGCCGGAGCCAGTGCTGCCGTGGAACGTGCCCTCATACCGCACAGGGGCGCCGTCATTTACTGCTGGCAGTGTCCATCGGCCACTGCCGGATCCGGAGACTTTGCCCGATATGCTTCCGTTGGGGGTGCTACCGCTAATCGCGCCGTTCGTAATGACAAATCTATAGGTCCCTCCGCCGCGGTCTTTGCACTCAGGTCCGCGTGTCCAGACCACCGTCCAGGTGCCGTCGACCGGGCCAGATGAGGAAGGTTTCTCGATCTTTGGCAATGCGGCGACCTTGGTCGGGTCCGCCGCATCCGTCGAGCGTTTGGCCGCAATGGTGCGCTCGGCCGCCTTGGTCGCCTCTTCCGCGGCGTTGACGGCCGCCAGCCGCTGCTCCTCCGCGGCCTTCGCCGCTTCGCGCGCGACGATCACCTCCTCGAGCGCCTTGCGCAGCATCTCGCTGCGGGCTACGGCTTCGGTCTGGAGCTTCTCGTCGATCTGCCGCTCCGTTTGCTTGTCATTGGTCTCGCGCGCCCGGCGTCGCTCCGCAGCCAGAGCCTCCTCCTTGGCGCGCCGCTCATCCTCGAGGCGCTTGACCTCGGCTGCCTTGCGCGCCTCCTCCTGCCGCTTCTGCTCCTCCGCGCGCGCCGCCTGCTCCGCCTTGGCCTGCTGCTCGTAATGCTGGACGAGCGCCCGCGCGATGGTCGCGAACTCGCCGTTCGGATAGCGGTCGAGATAGGTCTGGAGGACGGCTGGATTGTGCGTATCTTTCACAGCATCCCAGAACGACATCTCAATCTGCTGATCGACCGTAGGACCGGTCGGCTTGGGCGGCTTGAAGTACACCTTGGCCGTCAATGCCGAGTGCTCCCAGGGCACCTGCCGACGCTCCGTCGCCGCCATGACATCGTTGCGCACGTTGATCAGGATGGTCGGCAGGTCGTCGCCGACGGTTGGAATATGCTTGAGCAGGGCCGCCGCGAACGGCGAGTTCCGGCCGGCCCCGTCGAGCGCCACGTTGCCGGGCTGCGTCGAGTAGCTGATCAGCGTCCCTTCTCCCAACTCGACCGCCGCAAGCCCCTTGCCGATCGAGGCGGAGCGCGTTCCCAAAGCGCGCGCGAGGTTACGCGACAGCGGATTGTCGCGGCACGCGTCCAGGATCACGACATTGGTCGTCGCCTCGCGCTCCATCGTGCGCTGGATCAGGTCGAGCCGCACCATCTCGAAATCCAGCGCCGCCGCCGACGCCAGCCTGGCATCGATCGGCACCAGATAGTTCTGCCCGCCGACTTGAAGACCGTGGCCCGCGTAGAAGAAGAGGGCCATCTGCGTCCCGGCCAACGTCTCGGCGAAGTTGCGGATGGTGCGATCCATGGACGCCTTGTCCAGATCGCGGCCTTCTATCACCTCGAAGCCGAGCTGCTTCAGGGTCTCGGCCATGTCGGCGGCGTCGTTCTTCGGGTTCTCCAGGCGAGCCGTGTTGACGTAGGAGGAATTACCAATGACCAGCGCAACGCGACGCTGCGCAGTCGCTGTCCCAGTCCAGAGGCCCAGAAACGCAAAGAGGGTCAGCGCTGCCAAAGCCCCGCGACAGATCGCACGCATCGGGAACCCCCGTCGTCCCTAAACAATGCCGCATTCTACCCGCGCGTCATGGGCTGGCCAACTGGCGGCGCATCACCAGCGCCGCGCAGAGCCGTGCGGCACCTCACTCCTTGGCCTGATGCACCTCGATGACGTTGCCCTCGGGATCATGGAAGAAGATCTGGTGCCAGCCGTTCATGGCCCAGGTGCCGTAGTCGGAATAGGCGATGCCTTTCTCCTCCAGCCGCTTCTTGAAGGCGGCGATGTCGTCGGTGCGGAAGGCAATATGCCCACGCTCCAGCGGATTGATCGCCTGCTTGGTCTTGAAGCCGACGTTCAGGTCTTTCTCGGCCAGGTGCAGCTCCAGATTGCCGTCGGTGACGAAGTCGACGGCGCCGGAATAGCCCTGCTGTTTCACCCGGATGCCGTTGCGCGTCGGCTCGTTCTCCATCCCCAGCACCGAGCGGTAGAAGTCGCCCATGACCGGGACGTTGCTCGTGGACAGATTGACGTGATGCAGCTTGATCTTCATTGGCGTTCCTTCCTCCACATGCTGGTGCCACGCGAGATGCGCGAATGGCCAGGGGGCGATGATAGCGGCGTCTGCGCTGCATCGCGACCCGGATGTGAGCGTCAGGCACGATCTAGTGTCCCTACGCGCAAGTTCGTCGGATCTCGCGGCAACCGCTGATCGAACTTCGCGATCGAAAGGACACTAGCAAACCTATGATTCCTAGTGTGATTCAGATCGAGAAATTCGCTCACGGACCTGCTGCGAATATCGACGAATTTCTCGATCATCACACTAGGGCGTGAACTCATAAACGCGCTGCGAACATCAGCTGAACTCCGAGTGTTTCATCGCGACTTTGACTTCGCGTGCAAATGAAATCAGTGAAAATGTGAAGAGACCAAGCGAAAGTGTGAAAAGGATCGCCGCACCTGGCTCATGTCTAACGCCGAAGTAGGCACTTCCAAAAGCCGCAATCATTAGGAGGCAGGTCGCAATACCACTTGCGACTGCCCAGTAGATTGCTCGGTTGACGAGATCTGCTCGAAGCCGCAGCACCGGCAGCGTAGCCTTGAGCTGCGCCTTGATGGGGTCTTCGTCCGGGATGGCGTTAATAGCACGTGATCTGTCGGTTATGCGGTTCATGTGCGAGACCAGCACCGAAAGGAACGATGCCACCGCGCCCAAAATGAAGGCGGGCGCTGCAGCTTGGGATATCACAAGCGAAAGCTGATCGAGTGTTAGCACTGTGGGCAACATCACAAACCTCCACGGTCCGTTGCGCATAAGCGGTGCCGGCTTGAAGTAAGCCGGCACGATAAGATTAAATTCCACTTTTGTGGATCGTTCAGGAGGTCATTTCTTTGAAGCGTGCTGCCTGCTTCTGGCACTTTTCAGACATCGCGGCTGGCCGCTCAAACGTCCGGTCCTAAGGAAAAGAGCGGACCCGACGGTCCAGCGCGACGCACGTGTGCTAGCGCATTGAGCAAATCAGTTATTTTAATGAGTTCACGGCCTAACGCACCGAGGGAATTCGTCCCCACAGCCGGAAGAAGGTGTGGGACGTGACCAGCGTCTCGGGATTGGCGAGGTAAGTATGGAGATCGGCCATATCCCGTTCCAGATCGCTGCGCCCGATGAAGCCGCCGTCGACCAGCCTGTCGCGCACATTGCTGATGAAGTCCCAATGGATTGTCCGCCGGCTGTGGCCTGGAGGATAAACATGGACGACCGCGTCGGTGCGAATGTCCGTTACGCCCGCGTCCCGGAACAGGCGGTGCGTACGCCGGCCTACAAACAGGTCGATACCCTGGGCTTGTGAATAGGCCGTGTAGGCGTCGAGCAGGCGCGTCCACGCGGGCAACGGCGGATCGCAGATGTGCGCGACAAAATCCGCTTCATAGCTCGCCACCCAGCCGCCGGGACGCACCAGCGACACCATCTCGCGCACGATGCGTTCAGGCTCGGGCACGTTCACAAGGACGAGGCGCATATGGGCGCCGTCGAACGATGCGCGCGGCAAGCCCGTCGCATACGCATCGCCCTCACGAACTTCGACGTGCGATAGCGCATGATTGGCGACGAAGCGCCGTGCCAGTTCGACAAAATGGGGAGCGCGCTCGATACCGAGCACCGATCCTGTCGGGCCGACCCGCTTGCCCAGCAGATCCAAGACGCCGCCGGGACCACAGCCGAGGTCGACTACGCGCTCACCCGGCTTGATACCGATCTTCTCGAATTGCGTATCGAAGTCTGGTGCGAGATCGGCGATCTGCCGCTGCAGCCGCACTTCCTCCGGACCGGCTCTTCCCAGCAGATAGTGATCGGGCTCGGCCACCGTGCAGTCCCTCGCGTTTTTCTGGGCTATTATCAGATATTGGACGATACGCCTACGCACGTGCGAGCGCAGCCGGCATTCACTTGGGAATCCCGGGCGGCCCCAGAACCTGGATGCCATAGTCCGCCGCCACCTTCGTCAGATGTGCGATGTCAGGTGGCTTGTCCGCCGGCGGCGGAAGGCTGAGAGCCTTCGCCGGCTCCCCCAATGCTCGCATGAAATTCTCGAAGCCAGCCGGCTCCACGCCGAGCAGGAAGCGCGACTCCTCTGAGCTGACCACGAATGTGTGCGGCACGCCGCGCGGTCCATAGACGAACGCACCCGCCGCGGCCTTGATCACGCGTCCGCCGATCCAGAACGTCAGCTCTCCTTCGAGCACATAGAACCACTCGTCCTCACGCGTGTGCATGTGCAGCGGCGCGCCATTGCCGCGCGGCGCATGGAACTCGATGATCGCGCAGCGCCCTCCTGTCGTCTCGCCGGCGGCTTTGACAATGGCGAGCCCGCCCAGAAACCACAGCGCCTCGCCTTCCTCGCGCGTCAGCGCGATCGGTTCGAGCTCTTTGCTCGCCACTCATGTCGCGAATCTCCAAAAAGACGCTCGCACGCTTATCAGAAGGCATCATCGGAACGCCCTTGACTCTCGGTCTGAACGCCCTTACTTAGCTGATACGTTAATTAACATATTGGTCAAATACAGCATGACCTCGGACCGCCTCAGCGCCACATTCTCCGCCCTCGCCGATCCCACGCGGCGCGCCATCCTGGCGCGGCTCGCGCTCGGCGAAACCACCGTGTCCGAGCTCGCGGAACCTTTCGACATGAGCCTGCCTGCCGTCTCCCGGCACCTCAAGGTGCTGGAGCGCGCGGGCCTGATTGCGCGCGGCCGTGAAGCACAGTGGCGCCCCTGCCGCATCGAGCCCGGCCCGCTGGAAGCAGTCGACACTTGGCTCGAGAGCTACCGCCGCTTCTGGGAACACAGTTTCGACCGCCTCGAAGATTATCTGCAGACCCTGCAAGCCAAGGAGAAGAAGCGTGGCCGTAAAGGCAAAAGATAGGCACGTCATGGAACTGACACGGCCGTCAGACCGCGAGTTCGTTCTGACGCGCGTGTTCGATGCACCGCGCGCGCTCGTGTTCGAGGCCTGGACGCGGCCCGAGCACGTCAAGCAGTGGTACGGCTGCGGCGCTTTCGCGTTACAGGCGTGCGAGATCGAGCTGCGCGTCGGCGGCACGTACCGCTACACCATGCGGTCGCCTGATGGGGTCGATCACACCATGACAGGCGTCTATCACGAAATCTCGCCGCCCGAACGCCTCGTCTACTCCGAGCGTTACATCACACACGGATTTGAGAGCAACGAGGCAGTCGTGACCGTGACGTTCGTCGAGCAGAACGGCAGGACAACGCTGACCAGCACGGTGCGCCATCAGTCGGCGGCCGATCGCGATGGACACCTCAACTCCGGCGTCGAGAAGGGCGCGGCCGAAGTCTTCGACCGTCTCGCCGCACATCTGGCAACCATGATCTGAGCACAGGAGGAAACGAGCATGGCCAAGCAACCCAAACCGCTGCCCGTCAACCCCTACCTCACAGTGAAAGGCGCCGCCGACGCCATCGCCTTCTATCAAAAGGCTTTCGGCGCCGAGGAGAATGCGCGCATGCCGGCCCAGGACGGCAAGCGCATCATGCACGCCTGCCTCACCATCAACGGCGGCGCCGTCATGCTGTCCGACGAGTTTCCGGAATACGCGGAACATGGCGCCACCAACGCGCCGAGCAAGGACAAGCCGGCGCCGGTGGCCACGTGCCTGCAGCTCACCAAGCCGGCGGAGGTCGATGCCATGTACCAGCGTGCGGTCGAGGCTGGCTGCATGACCACTATGGCCCCCGAGAACACGTTCTGGGATGCGCGCTTCGCCATGCTAGTCGACCCGTTCGGACATCGCTGGATGCTGAACGCGCCGCTGCCGAAGAAGCCGGCGGCGAAGAAGAAGCAGCAGCCGGCCGGCTGACAGCGAAAGAGCGAGCCGCAGATCGATCGCGCCGGCTGCCCTACGGGCGGGCGGAAGCAAGGAGCATTACATGCAGACAACGGCACCTTCGGAGACGGCCACAACACGGCAGATATGGGCCGGGCGCGTGATGAGCGGCACCGTCGTCGCCTTTCTGCTGTTCGACGAAATCATCAAGCTGATCCCGCTCGACATTGTGGTGACGACCTCCGAGCAGCTCGGCATTCCTACGCACTTGGCGCGTACGCTCGGCGTCCTCACTTTGATCGGTACCATCCTCTATGCGGTCCCGCGCACCTCCGTGCTGGGCGCCATCCTGCTCACCGGCTATCTCGGTGGCGCCATCTACACGCATCTGCGCATCGGCAGTCCCGTGTTCAGCCATTTGCTCTTTGGCGTCTACCTCGGCTTGATGATTTGGGGCGGCCTCTACCTGCGCGATGGGCGCGTGCGCGCTCTCATTCCCTTCCGGCGCTAGCAGACGAGTGCACCATGGCCCAACACACCGCCGCACCCCTGGAGCCCACCGAGCGCGAGCTTGTCATTACGCGCATCTTCGACGCACCGCGCGAGTTGGTGTTCCGCATGTGGACCGACCCCCGCCACGCCATTCGCTGGTGGGGACCCAAGCATCATCCCGCTGTTCACCTCGAGATGGACGTGCGCCCCGGCGGCCGTTGGCGCAACTGCCTGCGCTCCACGGCAACGGGTGACTTATGGCACCACGGCGTGTTTCGCGAGGTCGTATCACCCGAGCGCCTCGTCTTCACCTTCGTGTGGGAGGAGGAAGGCGAACGAGGTCTGGAAACGCTCGTCACGGTCACGTTCGCGGACGAGCGCGGCAAGACACGCATGACGATGCGCCAGGCGCCGTTCCAGTCCGTCGGCGAGCGCGACGGCCACGGCGAAGGCTGGAACAGCACGTTCGACCGCCTCGCCGAGCATCTTTCACCCCAGCAAGCCTGAAACCTCCGCCGCAGAATCAAACGGAGTATCCGACATGCAGGTCAACAAGATCGTGTCCCGTGACGAATGGCTCACCGCACGCAAGGCGCACCTAAAGAACGAGAAGGCACTGACCCGCATGCGCGACCTCGTCGCCACCGAACGGCGTGCCTGCCCTGGGTCAAGGTCGAGAAGGAGTACGTGTTCGACACGACCGAGGGCAAGCAGACGCTCGCCGACCTGTTCGGCGACAACAGCCAGCTCATCGTGCACCACTTCATGTGGCGGCATGACCTGGACCAAGGCTGCGCGAGCTGCTCGCTGGAAGCCGACCACGCCGAAGGCGCGCTCGTGCACCTGGAGCATCATGACGTCAGCTACGTGCGCGTGTCGCGCGCGCCGCTGGCCAAGCTGCAGGCTTACAAGCAGCGTCTCGGCTGGAACGCGAAGTGGGTGTCGTCCTACGCCAACACCTTCAACTACGACTATCACGTGTCGTTCACGAAGGATCAGCTCGCCAAGGGCAAGGTCGACTACAACTACGGCATGGGCGAAGGCTTCGACGAGCTCCCCGGCCTCAGCGTCTTCTTCAAGGACGACGCCGGCACCGTGTTCCACACCTATTCGAGCTACGCGCGCGGCAACGAGGAGGTGATCGGTGCGTTCATCTATCTCGACATCACGCCCAAGGGCCGCAACGAGACCGAGATCATGGACTGGGTGAAGCGCAACGACGAGTACGACGCGGCAGCGGAAGCGTCGGCGTGCTGCCACTCGTCCTGACAGGCGTGCGCGTTGCGATACGCAAGAAAAGGAGCTCACCGGATGATCACGATTTCTGCCTTCAAATGGGTTCCGGATTTCGCTCAGGGCCAAGTGCGCGATCTACGTGCGCGCTGGGCGCTGGAGGAGGCCGGCCTGCCCTACAGGACGCGCCTTCTCGAGATGGGCGACCAGAACAAGCCGGACTACCGCGCCCTGCAGCCCTTCGGTCAGGTGCCGATACTCGATGACGACGGCTTTGTCCTCTTCGAATCGGGCGCCATCGTGCTGCACATCGGCGAGCGCAGCGAGGCCCTGCTGCCGAAAGACCCGAAGGCGCGCGCGCGGGCGACGCAATGGCTCATCGCCGCGCTCAATTCCATCGAGCCGTTCGTCATCAATGTCGCGCTGATCGATCTCTTCTACGCGGATCAGGAATGGGCCAAGCTGCGCCGTCCGGGCGCGGTGGAGTTCGTGCAAAAGCGCCTTGCCGCCCTCTCCAAAGCACTCGGCGACAAGCCCTATCTCGATGACGACCGCTTTACGGCGGGCGATTTGATGATGACTACGGTGCTCAGGATCCTCGAGCACACCGACATCGTCACCAGTGACAGGCGCCTCGCCGCATATGTCGAGCGCTGCACCGCCAGACCGGCCTTCAAGCGCGCGTTCGATGCGCAGATCGGCGACTTCAAACAGGCGGCTTGAACACGCAGCGATGGACCGTCGCGTCGCCCCACGAGCCTACACATGCGTCTTTCAGTCAGGAGATCTTGAACCATGAGCCAGTCTTCCATGCAAAAAGTCGTGCCGTTTCTGTGGTTCGCCAAGGAGGCGGCAGAAGCCGCGCGGTTCTACGCCTCGGTGTTCCCCGACTCCCACGTCGACAGCGCCACGCCTATGAACGCTGATTCCCCGAGTGGGCCTGCCGGCTCGGTCACGGTCGTCCACTTCACACTGTTCGGGCAGAAATTCATGGCCATGAGCGCCGGCCCGCACCACGAGTTCAACGATGCGATCTCGTTCATGGTGAACTGCACCTCGCAGGCGGAGATCGATCGCTACTGGAACGCGATACTTGAAGGCGGTGGGAAGGAGCAGGCCTGCGGCTGGATCACGGACAAGTATGGCGTGCGCTGGCAGATCACGCCCACCGCACTCAACGAGATGATGTCCAGTCCGGACAGGACCAAGGCCAAACGTGTGGCCGAGGAGATGATGAAACAGGTGAAATTCGACATCGCCAAACTCAAGGCGGCGTTCGAAGGTCGCTGAGAGCGCGACACCAGAAAAGGAGGTTTCGATGTCATATGTCGATGGCTTTATCGTCCCCGTGCCGAAGAAGAAGATGAAGGCCTACCGCGACTTGGCCGAGCTCGCCGCCAAGGTGTGGAAGGAGCACGGCGCGCTCGACTACAAGGAGTGCGTCGCCGATGACGTCAAAGTGGGTAAGTGGACGTCGTTCCCGCGCAGCGTTGATCTGAAGCCCGGGGAGACGGTGGTGTTCTCCTACATCCTCTACAAGTCGCGGGCGCACCGCGACAAGGTCCTCGCCAAGGTCATGAAAGATCCGCGGCTGGAAAAAATGATGGACCCGAAAACCATGCCCTTCGACGGCAAGCGCATGATCTACGGCGGCTTCAAGACCGTGGTGGATATGCCGTAGAGCAGGCTCGTTTGAGCTGCCGCACCGCTGACATGCGAAGCGGCTGTTATCGGCCCGATTCGAGACGCAGCAATGAGAGGTCCGCCAATGTTGAAGAAAATCCTGCTCGGCCTCATCGCCATCATCGCAATATTCGCCGGCTACGTGGCCCTGCAGCCGTCCGACTTCCGCATCACGCGCTCGACCACTGTCGCCGCGCCGCCGGCGGTGGTCTTCGATCAGGTGAACGATTTCCACAAATGGGACGCATGGTCGCCGTGGGCCAAGCTCGACCCCAACGCCAAGGCCATCTTCGAAGGCGCGCCGGCAGGAGAGGGTGCCGTCTTGAAGTGGGCCGGCAACAACGAGATCGGCGAAGGCACGATGACACTGACCGAGAGCCGGCCCGGTGAGCTGGTCCGCATCAACCTCGAGTTCGTGAAGCCGATGCCCGGCACCAGCACCGCCGAGTTCACATTCAGGCCGCAGGGCGATCAGACCACCGTGACCTGGTCCATGTTCGGCCAGAACAACTTCATCACGCGCGCCATCTGCATGGTCATGAACCAGGACAAGATGGTGGGCGGCTATTTCGAGAAGGGGTTAGCGAGCCTGAAGGCGGTGGCGGAAGGCGCACGCAAATAGCGTCAGTCATTGTGCGCATCGAGTGCGCGTGATGCGGTGTGCTGCCCGGAGGGTGATGATGGAACGCCTGCTCGATGGCCTGACGTTCCTTGCCGCGCTCGGCTCCGGCTTGATGGCTGGGCTCTTCTTCGCCTTCTCGGCTTTCATCATGACTGCCTTCGGCCGCTTGACGGCGGCCGGGGGTATCGCCGCCATGACCGCCATCAACGTGGCAATTCTCAATCCCCTCTTCTTCGCCGTGTTCTTCGGCACCGCCGCCGTATCGGTTGTATTGGCGATTGCCGCACTCACTGGCTGGTTCGCGCCCGGCGCAATGTGGCTGCTCGTCGGCTGCCTTCTCTACCTCGTCGGCAATATCGTCGTGACGATGATCTTCAACGTGCCGCTCAACAATGCGCTCGCCGCGGCCGACCCAGTCAGCACCGCCGGAGCCACCTTGTGGACCCGCTATCTGTCGGTCTGGACCGCCTGGAACCACGTGCGCACCGTCGCCTGCCTCGCGGCAACCGCGTGTTTCACTATGGCGTTGCGCTGATCGGCACCACCACTTGCAACTTCCCCCGTGCGGAGAAACGTCATGTCGCTCACACTTTACTTCCACCCGCTGTCCTCGTTCTGTCACAAGGTGCTGATCGCGCTCTATGAGAACGACACGCCGTTCGAGGGGCGCATCGTCAATCTCATGGATGAGAACGAGCGCGGCGACTTCGTGAAAATCTGGCCGTTCGGCAAATTCCCCGTACTGCGCATCGAGGATGAGGATCGCACCATCCCCGAGTCCAGCATCATCATCGAGTATCTGGACCAGCATCATCCCGGCCCAACGCGCTTCATCCCTAGCGACCCCGACCTCGCGCGTCAGATGCGGTTCCGCGACCGCTTCTACGATCTCTATTTGCACGTGCCGATGCAGAAGGTCGTCACCGACAAGCTGCGTCCGCCGGGGAAGAACGACCCGCACGGCGTAGAGGCCGCCAAGAAGGAGCTTGCCACCTCGCTCGGCCTGATCGAGCAGGATATGGCCGACAAAACCTGGGCCATGGGCGATACGTTCAGCATGGCCGATTGTGCCGCAGCGCCGCCGCTGTTCTACACCAACATGCTGCAACCCTTCGGCGATACGCATCCCAAGACGGCAGCGTATCTGCAGCGCCTGATGGACCGCCCGTCGTACGCTCGCGCGCTCGAGGAAGCGCAGCCGTATTTTGCGATGATTCCGAGGTAGATCCGCCACTCCACAATCGTTTTTGTCCGCAGCGATCTATTAATAAATGTGTGCGCAACTCCGCCGGAGCGAATCACCATACAATTCGTGATACGGAGTCCTCGGGCTCCGTAAATTGGTCCGGTACCTCTCCCCAGAGGACTCGATCAATCATAGCGTGAAATCGCGTTGTCCCACGGTGGCCTCGTCCCTCCCCAGGACGGGGCCACTTGGCTTTACTGCGCCACAGCGTCTCGCGCACAGGGGCACACTTGTGTATCAGGAGGCAGGGACCTCCATCAGTCGATGGTGATTGTGAGATGCGTGGGAAGTTCAGTTCGGTTTTTCGTGAGTTGATTCTGACGGCGGGTCTGCCGCTCGCCCTGGTGCTCGCGGGGTTCTGGCTCGCAGCCCAATATGTTGCGCCTGCCCCGCCGAAATCTCTGGTTGTCGCCACGGCGACCAAAGGCAGCCCCTACTACGAGGTCGCGCAACGCTATCGCAGCGCGCTGGCGGCCAACGGCGTGACGCTGGAGGTGCTGGAAACCCGCGGCTCGATGGAGAATTTGTAGCTCATCGGCGACCCGAGGTCGCCTGTCGCCGCGGCCTTCCTGCAGGGCGGCATCGCCAACACCAAGGACCTGCCCGATGTACGCTCCATCGGCCGTCTCTTTCACGAGCCGGTGTGGATTTTCTATCAGGGTGCCGAGAAGCTCGAGCGGCTGACGGCGCTCACCGGCAAGCGCGTGCTGATCGGCCCAGCAGGCAGCGCAACGGCCGTACTCGCGCAGCGCCTGCTCGCCGCCAGCGGCGTCACGCGCGACACTGCCACCCTGATCAACATGGAGCTGCCCGACTACGTCGAGACCCTGGATACGGACAAGGCGGACGCTGGCTTCCTCGTTCTTGCGCCGGAGGCCAGGACCATCCGCCGGCTGTTCGCCAGCCCCAAAGCGCGGTTGATGAATGTCGTGCAGGCCGACGCCTACGTGCAGCGCTTTCCGTTCCTGTCCCGGCTCGAGCTCAAGCAAGGCGTGGTCGATCTCGCCAGGGACATCCCATCAGCCGATACCCAAATGCTCGCGACAACGGCGGCGCTGGTCGTGCGCAAGGACCTGCATCCCGCGCTCACCAACCTGCTGACGGAGGCCGTCATCAGCGTGCATGGGCAGCCTGCCGTCGGCGCCGGTGGCGAAACCGGCATTCTCCAGCGCGCCGGCGCCTTCCCGATTGCCGACGATCAGGAGTTCCCGCTCTCGCCGGACGCCCAGCGCGTCTACAGATCCGGGCCGCCATTCCTGCAGCGCTATCTGCTGTTCTGGCTGGCGACGCTCGCCGACCGGCTTTTCATTCTGCTTTTGCCCGCGGTCGGCATTCTCATTCCCGTTTTGCGGTTTGCGCCGGCGCTGTACACGTGGCGCATCCGGCGGCGCATCGTCACCTGGTATCGCGAGCTGAAACGCGTCGAGGCCAGCGTCGGCGACCAAGCCAGCTCCACGCAGATCGCCGCCGCCATGGACGAGATCGATCGTATCGAGGACGCCGTCAACCGGCTTCCGGTTCCCATTGGCTTTGCCAACCAGCTCTACGACCTGCGCGGCCATATCGATGTCGTGCGCCGCCGCCTGACCGTCATCCGCTCGGCAGCGGCGTAAACGCCGCCCCATGTCAAGAACCACTCAGCCGTCCCAACAATCTTGCCCTTTGAGATTTTCAGCGAATCATCAGAAAACGATCAAAGAGTGAGCTTGGCCATATCGCTAACCGGCCGAGCTCTTGAGCCGTGGCAGAGAGGAAATGTTCGTAACGAACTACGAACCACCAATTAAGCGACGAGCTTTTGCCGAAGGTGGCGTTGAGCGACGTCTTACTGAACCAGCAGTGATGCTGGCTTTCGCGTTTCATCTTCTGGAATGCGCAACCGAAGAGGCGCTCGTTACCATTCATCCAGACGGTGAACATGCAAAGATTTTCGAGATCGCACCATTTCTGGCAGGGTGTGGGTTTGAGCGCATCGAAAATTTGGGCCGCACGATGTATGGTGGCCGGTATGTGAGAGGCAAGCATGCGCTCATCGTGAACCCTACGTCGGGCAAGGGAGATGTGGTAGGAGAAGTGGATGGCCGACGGGTGATTGCAGAGTGCAAGGGAGGAGTCATCAATTCGACCCACAATGGTCAACGCTCCCGCACTCGCAAGGGCATGTCGGAGTTAGTGGGGCAACTGATGATCCGGCCGCAAAATGGCGATCGACACGTGGCGGTTCTTCCAGAAACGTACGACACCATTCGTCTGACCCCGCTACTCGCGCAGCGCTGCGCCCAAGTTGGGATCGAGATAGCGCTTGTGGAGGAAAATGGGCAGATCCGGTATGTCTTACCCACTGCCTAACCGCCGACGCCGTCGGCCTCGCATCCTCGCGCTTGCCTGCAGATACTTCGTCCTTTTGACTCCAAAGTCATGGTGAGATGGTTGGGCAATTTTGGGGGGCCGATGCACGCGCGCGATATTCCCGTTGTCGGCGGTCTGATCGACACGGCACTCGATTTTATCTCAGCGCTCAGTCGCATCGCCCGACACCCGTTCGGCTTCGTGCACACGCTCGCGTTCGATGATCCGGAGGAGTTGCGGCGCGCCCTCAAATTCATCGGCGCTGGCATCGCGTTCGCCTACCTCATCATCTCACCGGCGTTGAACCGGCACGGATTTGCGATCGGCGAGTTGATGTTCGGCGTCATCGTGCTGCTGCGGCTGCTAGTTGTCGGCCTCCTGTATCACGCGGCCTTTCTCATTGTCGGCTACCGCCGCCCGGTCGCGACGACCCTGATCCTTGGCTCCTACATCAACGGGATCTACTTCCCGTTCTTCATGACCGTCATGCTGCCGGCATATCTCATCATCGGACCGCAACCCTTTTTCGACCCGTTGGCCCAGCCGGCGCTGACACAACAGCAGTTGCAGGCGCTGGAGGCCCCGCTGGTGCGCTTCGCGCAGATCGCGTTCTTTGTGGTCTACCCGTTCTTCTATGCGGTCGTGACGTACTGGTGGGCGAAGGCCTACGGTGCCAGGATCTGGATCAGCGCTGTGCTCCTGCTCGTGGCGCTCGTGCTCACCGCGCTGGTGAACACGTACATCTTTCCCTTCGCCATACGCCCGCTTCTATAGCGCTGCGCACGTCGCCGCGCGGTCCAGCAGCAGCTTGCGCTCGCGCTCGTTGCGCGTCAGCGCGGCGGCGCGCTCGAACTCGGTTCGGGCCTCCGCGAAGCGGCCGAGCTTCTTCAAGAGATCGCCGCGCACGCTCGGCAGCAGGTGATAAGCCTTGAGCGCAGACTCCTCGGCCAGCGCGTCGACGATCTCGAGCCCCGCCGCCGGCCCCATGTGCATCGACAGCGCTACGGCTCGATTGAGCTCCACCACCGGCGACGGCGTGATCCGCGCCAGCGCGCCATAGAGCCCGACGATCTGCGCCCAATCCGTTTCATCCGCCGTGCGGGCACGCGCATGGCAGGCCGCGATCGCCGCTTGCAGGAGATAGGGGCCAGGCGGCCCCTCCAGACCCGCGGCACGATCGAGTGCCGTCAGTCCGCGCCGGATCAGCAGCTGGTCCCAGCGCGCGCGGTTCTGATCGAGCAGCAGGATCGGCTCGCCGGTCGGGCTGGTGCGCGCGCCGAGACGCGACGCCTGGATCTCCATCAGCGCCACGAGGCCGTGCACCTCCCGCTCCTTGGGCGCCAGCTCGGCCAGGATGCGCCCGAGGCGCAGCGCCTCCTCGCAGAGCTGCGGCCGCACCCAGTCGTCGCCGGCCGTCGCCGAGTATCCTTCATTGAATATGAGATAGATGACCTCCAGCACGGAGGCGAGGCGTGTCCCAAGCTCCTCGCCGCGCGGCACCTCGTAGGCCACCTGCTTCTCGACCAGCGTACGCTTGGCGCGCACGATGCGCTGCGCCACCGTCGGCTCCGGCGCCAGGAACGCGCGCGCGATCTCGTCCGTCGTCAGTCCGCCTATCAACCGCAGCGTCAGCGCTACGCGCGCCTCGGTGGCGAGCACCGGATGGCAGGCCGTGAAGATGAGGCGCAGCAAGTCGTCGCCGATATCGTCGTCGAGGGCCGCATCGAGATCGGGTGCCGCGCCCTCACCCTCGGCCTCCTGTTCCCGGCCGATCTCCTCGTGCTTGCGTTGCATCAGCTTGGCGCGGCGCAGCCGGTCGATGGCGCGATTTTTTGCCGCCGCCATCAGCCAGGCGCCGGGCTTGCTCGGAATTCCGGATTTCGGCCATTGCTCGAGCGCAGCGATGAGCGCGTCCTGCGCCAGCTCCTCGGCGAGCCCGACGTCGCGCACGACGCGCGTCAGGGAGGCGATGAGCTTGGCCTGCTCGATCCTGAACACCGCGTCGATGGCCTGATGTGTATCGCTCGCCGTCATGGCGGCGGGTTACAGCATCTCATGTCGGCACGGGCAAGGCGGGCCGAAGTCGCGTGCTCATAAACCTCGGCCGTTCCAACGGGCTTCTCCGTGGGCGGACACCCTAACAAATAACCACTCTTCCTCGGGTTTTTTTTGCAGGCATTCACGGGTTTCCGTGTATGTCCCGGTTATGCGTTCACCGCGATAATTGCCTCTCGCTGAGCTAGGGAGGTATCGATGAGTAGCGTACTCAAACTGTTGGCGGGCGTAGCTCTGGCTATGCTGTTTACACTGACGCCGAATACACACATGTCCGCAGGCGACGCGTGGGCGGCGCAGACTAAGAAAGGCTGCGAATGCCTAAAGTTCTGCCAGATGGCGCAATCAAACAAGTGCGTAGCCTGTCGGGAGAAATGCAGGTAGTGCGTTAGCCGCGCAATCCTTGCTGTGCATGTAAGTCGCCTCGCCACAGTGCGGGGGGCCATATATTAGCGGGTCAATGACCCGCGGCCGTGAAGTCCTCTCCCAGTCGCTCGGCGACCAGTGCGAACATCCAAGCGTCCAGACGCTTCTCGACCTGATCCCACTCTTGATGTGTATCGGTCGCCGTCACCATCAACGGCATGCGGACGCATCTTGCGTGGGGCGCCCTGTTACTTGCCGGGCTTGTTGATGGTTGTAACGGCGATGTGGGTGAGCTTGTGGTTGGCCGCCTTCTCCTGGTCGAGAATTTCGGACAGCAGGTCGTGCGCCTCGGTTTCTCCCAGCGCCTTGGCCCACTCGCGCAGCGTGCCGTAGCGGGCGATCTCGTAGTGCTCGACGGCCTGGCAGCAGCCGATAATCGCGGCATGCTTGGCGACCGAGCCTTCACCCTCTTCGATGACGCCTTCGGTTTCCTTGATCAGTCCTTCGATGGCGTCACACTTCTCTCCCGACGCCTTCTTACCGATGGACTTGAATACAGCCTCCAGCGTTTTGACCTGTCCCTTGGTTTCGGTCAGGTGCTCCTTGAGCGCGGACTTGAGGTCACCATTACTGACCGCGTCTATGACCTTTGGCAGTGCCTTGGTCATGGCGTTCTCGGCGAAATAGACGTCCTGCAGGGTGTGCTCGAAAGCGTCGGCAAGGGTTTTCATCGGAATCTCCACGGTGGGACCGCTCGGACAACACCGATGATCTGAGATGGTTCCCGTCAAAGCGTTCGCGGCCAGCGTCATTCAGCCCTTGGCAAGGACGATATGGGTTGCCGCGTCGGTCGGCACGTGCTCGGTGCACCGGTAGCCCAGTTTCAGCACATCTATGCCGGAGAACAGGCTCTCCCCGGCGCCGAGAAAGGTCGGCGCGACGGCGAGGTGCATCTCGTCCACGAGGCCCGCGCGCAGATAGTCCCGGATCGTGGCGACGCCGCCGCCTAGCCGGATGTCTCTGACCTTTGGCGGCTTCGGTGGCGCGTTCCAGCGCCGCGTGAATGCCATCGGTAACGAAGTGGAATGTGGTGCCGCCATCCATGGTGACCGATGCGCGAGGGTGGTGGGTGAGCACGAAGACGGGATAATGATATGGCGGGTTGTCTCCCCACCATCCCTTCCAGGTGTCGTCGGGCCCAGGCACCACGGATCGGGCCAAACATGTTGCGGCCCAGGATCCACGCGCCGATGTTGTTGAAACCACGCGCCACGAAATCGTCATCGATGCCGGTCGTGCCGCCGTCGTTTCCAAACATCTTCTGAAAGGTTCGGGTCGCGTGCGACCATTTGTGTAAATCGATGCCGCCAACGCCCAGCGGATTGTCCAGGCTCTGGTCGGGACCTGCACCATAGCCGTCGAGGGAAATGGCGAAGGCATGGATGCGCAGCTTGCTCATGACAATCATCCTCCCGAGGTGTTGCGAAGGTTGCGGGAGTGCCGCCGTAAATGGCAAGCACTCCCGGCCGATCCATTACGGCCGATGCTTCGCGGCATTCCTCTGCATCTTCTGGCGCGTCGCCTCCTCGCGCTTGCGCTCGTCAGGCGTGAACACCTCCTCGGAGAAATCCTCGGGCTCGCAGATCGGACGCAGCTCGCATTCGCCCTGCCCCAGCACCTCGAGGAAGCGCTTGGTCCAATGAATGGCCTCGTCCATGGACTTCACCTGAAACAACGCATAGGATGCGACCAGCTCCTTGGACTCCGTGAATGGCCCGTCGATGACGGTGACCTTGCCGCCAGCTAGCCGCACGCGCTTGCCCTTCGCGCTCGGGTGCAGCCCATCGCTCGCTAGCATCACGCCGGCCTTCGTGACCTCCTCGATGAACACGCCCATCCGCTCGATGAGCTCCTTGCTCGGCGGCGCGCCGGCCTCGGACGCGGCATCGGCTCTCAACATGCCCAGGATTTTCATCGTGACTACTCCTTCATGGATTTGAGATGTGGAATTTTTGGATGTGTAGCGGCACCCGCTGTTTCGGCCGGATGCCGCCCGCAGCGTCACGCCGCACGCTCATGCGTTCGACAGATCAAACTCGGCTTCGCCTTCCCTCGGGCGTACGGCTAAACCCGGCCGGCCTTGCCGTTACTTCTTGATCTGCTCGCCGAGCCTGCGGTGATGCTCGACCGCCTCGCTGGCGCCGAAGTCCTCCAGCTCGAAGAGCTGGCGGATCTCGATCTCGCTCTCCTCGTTGTGCGGGTTGGGGCAGCGCTTGATCCACTCGATCGCTTCCGCCTTCGACTTCACCTGGATGATCCAGTAGCCGGCGACCAGCTCCTTGGTCTCGGCGAAGGGGCCGTCGATGACGGTGCGCTTGTTGCCGGTCTCACCCAGCTTGCCCGCGGCGAAGCGGACGCGCGCGCCCTTCGAGCTCGCCTGCAGCCCGTTGCCATCCAGCATCACGCCGGCCTTCACCATCTCCTCGTTGAACCTCGCCATAGCGGCGAGCCCTTCCTCCGACGGCATCACGCCGGCTTCGGAGTCCTTGGTGGCCTTGACCATCACCATGAAACGCATGCTTCTCTCCTGTCGGTTGTGCGTTCGGGAGCGGCTTGATATTGCCGCTCTACCCTCACATCGAATGACGAGCCGCCAAATCGACAGGCTCCGAGCCGATCGCGGCAGAAATTTTATAACGAACTGAAATGTCCCGTTTTTATTTGCAGCCGCGGCTGGGAACGCAATCGCCTCACTGCACCTTCAGCTTGGGCAGAATGTCCTGCAGCTTCCTGAGCTGCTTGACGTTGAGCTTGACGCCGCCCGGCATGGTCATGTCGCCGGGTTTCATACCCCCCGTGCAGGCTGCGCCAGCCCAGCGCGCCGTATGCACCATCAGCGTCGGTTGCGGGCCTTTCTTGCCGTCGCTGCCTTTGAAGCCGCCCTCAGTCGTGCCCTCTATCCGCATCGCGTAGCTCGACTGGAAATCGCCGGAAATGGTCGTTCTGGTCACGCTTTTCACCGGCCCGAACGCGCATTCCGCATCGATCACGAACCCCTTGCTCTCCCGTTTCATCGCGTACTTCGCGCATGTTTTCTTCGACATGCGCAGGCCGAATTCCATGATTTCACGATCGGTTGACGCGTCTATGCACACTTGCGTGGACACCTCGGGCACGCCACCCGGCTTCTCGGTGACCATGCGGATCTCCCACTGCCCCGGCTTGCGGGACGGGAGATCCTCGAGCGTCTGGCTGATGGCAGGTTGCGGCAGGAGGATGGCAACGAGCGAGAGGAGACTGAGGATTGGGGGGCGCATGCGTGCTCCGATGCGAGGCAAGTGGTCGGGTTTCCTTCGTCCAGCATGCCTCGCCTAGTGGGCACACCCAAGGCAGAGGCGAGCTCCAACGTCGCAGGGTCCTAAGCAGACGGAAATGGCGGTACATGGCCGTTACCCGCCGCGAACAACGCAAGACAGGCGAACAGCCTGCCCTATCATGCAACCGGGAGGGAGCGTATGCGCGCAGACAATAAGGTCTTGCTCGAAGGTGCTTATGCGGCGTGGGCCGCGCGCGACCTCGGTGCCACCCTCGCCTGCTTTGCCGAAAACGTGGCGTTTACCATCCACCTGCCGCCCGAGGTCGTTCCCTTCGCCGGCGAGGTGCGCGGGCGCGATGAGTTGGGCAAGCGCCTGCAGGCTATCCTCGACGACTTCGACTTCCTGGCCTATCGGCCGCAGCAGATAACCTCCCAAGGGCTCTCCTTTCATTCGCAGGTGTATTTTCATTATCGCCACAAGACCACGGGGCTCGACTACGAAGGCACCATGCGCCACGTCTGGCTCATCGCCGGCGATCAGATCGTGCACTTCGAAGAATTCCACGACATGGAGCGTGTGCGCGCCTTCTTTGGTCTGCTGGGGCGCAACGATCCGGCGGCGACGGCGCCTAATGCGCCGGCCCTCCCGTAACACGCCCGTTGGTAGTAGAGTGGCGGCGAGGGAGTTGGGGGTCATATGGAGGAACACCATGGCGACCTACATACTCTTGGCCACTTATACGGAGCAGGGCATTCGCGGCATCAAGGACACGGTCAAACGCGCTACTGCCGTGAAGGAGCTCGCCGCCAAAGCCGGCGCCAACATGAGAGAGACCTACTGGACCTTGGGCCAGTTCGACGTGGTCGCCGTGCTGGAAGCGCCCGATGACGAAACGATGACAGCGTTCTCCCTCTCCGTTGCCAAGCTCGGCAACGTCAAGACGCAGACGTTGCGCGCTTTCTCCAGCAAAGACATGGAAGGGATCATCGGCCGCCTGACCTGATCGGCGTGCTGGCGCGGCAACAGGTTGGCACCAGACTCGTGCACCATCTTGTCTTGATCCAATCGCGGACCAACATCGTATCTGTCCGCACGAACTCGGGTGCCAAACTCATGCGCTGGCAAACTGCATTGTCTTCTGTCGTCCGGCCCGCGGCATTGGCCGCGGGCCTAGGGGTCGGCTGCCCCTCCCTTGCTGAGGCCGCTAGTCCCTTCGAGGGGCTCGCTGGTGCCTGGACGGGTGGCGGCCGCGTCACTTTCGAAAGCGGCCAGAGTGAGCGGCTGCGCTGCAACGCAAACTACAGCAGCTCAGGCGCCGGGCAGCGTCTCGGCATCGCTATCCGGTGCGCCAGCCCGTCCAGCGCCTTCGAGCTGCGGAGCGATCTGGCCTACCGGGCCGGTCGTGTAACGGGGAGCTGGCAGGAGCGCACGCTCGGTGCGTCCGGTGAGGCCACGGGCCGGGCCGACAGCGGTCGGGTGGTGCTGCGGTTCACAGGGGCAGCCTCCGGGAACATGGCCGTCGCCCTCAGCGGCAGCAGCCAAACGGTGACTATTGCGACACAGGGTACGGCGTTGCGTGGTATTCGTGTGTCGTTGCGGCGCAGATGACCCTGCCACCCGCTGACGAGTTGACCGAACCATGCTACTGAATCGTAGTCCGAAGGGGGGATTGGCCGGGCTCAGCGTGCGGGCGTGCGTGGCCGTGCAAGGGATGATGGACGCCATGTCACGCCAGCGCGTGCTCAGCCGCAAAGTCTTGATCTTGAGCGTTATTGCCGGCGTGCTCCTGCCGTCCTCCGCGACGGCCGACAATCTGTTTTCGTCGCTCAGCGGCAGCTGGGCTGGTGCGGGCCAGATCCGGCTCGAAGGCGGCAGCACCGAAAGCTTGAAATGCCGGGCCTTCTACACGTCCAAGGACGACGGAGCAGGTCTCGGGCTCGCCATCCGCTGCGCCTCGACCAGCAACAAGATCGAGCTGCGCGCTACCCTGGTTTATTCCGGTGGCAAGATCAGCGGCAAGTGGGAGGAGCGTCAGTTCAACGCCGGCGGCAACGTGACCGGCCAAGCCTCGAGCAGCCGCGTCAGTCTGGCGATCGAAGGCGGCGGGGTGTCCGGCTCCATGACCGTATCGCTCAACGGCAGCACGCAATCGGTGTCGATCCTCACCAATGGCATCGCACTCAAGGCCGTCAACATCAACCTGTCGCGCAGCTAGCGCGGGCACTGCGCAAAGCGAGACTCCCATGACGCTTCGTGTTGCTTTCATTGCTCTGGTGGCGGCTGGCACGGTCGCAACACTCGCGACCCCGGCAGATGCACAAGGAAGCGGCCCCTACGCTGACGGTGGCTATGTCGTGGCCGAGAGCCAATGGGGCAACGGCACCGTCTCGGGCGCCGTGCGGCGCGGCGGACCCACGGGGTGGCAGGTACAGATGCCGCGCGGTACCTGGATCAACTGCGTGCGCAGTTGCTCGCAGACCCTACGGCGGGCGACAGTCGACTTCTGGCAAACCGTGGGCCGCAATGCCCCGGACACAGGCCCGGAGTATTTCCGCTGGGAATTCCGGTTCTAGCGCAAGATCGCTCAGATAGAGGGTCCGGCAGGCCAGGACCATTTTCCGATCAAACAGTTCTGAAGCCGCCGTCGGCCATGATGATGCAGCCGGTGACGTAGGCCGACATATCGGACGCAAGGAAGACCGCGGGACCTGCGATGTCCTCGGGCTTTCCGGTGCGGCCGAGCGGCGTGTGGCGCATGGCGGCAGCGACCATGTCCGGATTCTTGGCCCGCGCCTCGGCATTTATCTTCGTCTCGATCATGCCGGGCCCGATCGCATTGACGCGCACGCCGTCCTTGCCGAGCTCCGCCGCGAGCGCACGTGTGAAGCCGAGGACGCCATGCTTGGACGTGGTATATGCGGCCGAGTTCGGCCAGCCGTTCACATGCACGAAAGACTGGATCGAGCCGATGTTGACGATCCGTCCCTTGGTGGCGCGAAGTTGGTCAATAAAGGCACGGGTGACGTTGAATACGCCATCCAGGTTGATCGAGAGAATATCGTCCCAATCCTTGGTCACGGCGGCCAGCTCTCCAACGAAGGGAGTGCGACGGTTGATGCCGGCGTTATTGACAAGGATTGAAATATTGCCGCCTTCGCGATTTCCATGGCCACTTGTTTGCAGGTCTCCCGGTCGGTGACGTCCAGCTTCATGGCAGACGCCGTGCCGCCCGCGGCCGAGATCAAGCTCACGGTCTCGTTCGCACCGTCGCGGTTGGCATCGAGGACGATCACGCGGGCGCCTTCTCTCGCATAGGCTTGGCATATTCCCTGCCCAATGCCCGATCCGCCGCCTGTTACGGCCGCGATGTGTCCTTTGAGAAGTCCCGTCATTAGTTTGCTCCTGATTGTGAGTTATCGAAGGGACAGTCGACACACCGCCATGCCTGTGTTGTCGCGCCGGCCCTTGGCCGCAGCGGGCGTTTCAAAGCCGCCTCAAACCCCGAGCCGTGATTGTGATGTGGCCAACCCAGTATCGCTTTGGCATGCTGGTGCTCGCAGACAGCATTGCGCTCGCAGGGTAGGCGCCCGGCTGGCCCGTTGCAAACGCGCCCCGTCCGGCCTCGGCTGAGCGGCGCACGCCAACATACGGAGGTGCTCGTGCCCAAGCGCATGTCGCGTCACTTTCTCGTTCTCGCCAAGCACGCTATGGCTCCTTGCACTTGCACCGGCGGTCCGCGCCGAGGTCAGCGAGCTCAAGATCGCCAAGCAGTACGGCATCAGCTACCTGCCGCTCATGCTGATGGAGGCGGACAAGCTCCTCGAGAAGCAGGCGGCTGCAGCGGGCCTCGGCGATCTCGAAGTCGAGTGGGTCACGCTCTCGAGCGGTGCGGCGATGAACGACGCCACACTGTCGGGCAGCCTGCATTTCGCATCGGGCGGCGTTGGACCACTCGCCACCATCTGGGCGCGCACCAGCGGCGCGGCCGACGTCAAGGCGGCGACGGCCATGAATGCGATGCCGCTGTTCCTGAACGTGCGCAATCCCGCCGTGAAGTCACTCAAGGACCTGTCGGAGAAGGACAAGATCGCGCTGCCGGCCGTCAAGGTCTCCATCCAGGCCGTCACTTTGCAGATGGCCGCCGAGAAGGAATTCGGCGCCGGCAATCATGACAAGCTCGATCACCTGACCATAGCCATGTCGCACCCGGATGCGCAGGCCGCGTTGCTGTCTGGCGCATCCGAGGTCACTGGTCATTTCTCCTCGCCGCCGTTCCAGTATCAGCAGCTCAAAACTTCGGGCATCAAGACGCTCGTCAGCTCGTACGACGTGCTAGGCGGGCCGGCGACCTTCAACCTGGTGTGGACGACCGCCAAATTCCACGCCGAGAATCCCAAGACCTACGGCGCGTTCCTCAAAGCCTTCGAAGAGGCGATCGGCGCCATCAACGGGAACAAGAAGGGCGCCGCCCAGCGCTATCTCGACATCGCCAAAGACCGCCGGAGCACGCACGAGGAAATCCTCGCCATGCTCGAGGACCCTGCCATCGAGTTCACCATGACGCCGAAGAACGTCATGAAGTACGTGGAATTCATGCACCGCACCGGCACGCTGAAGGTGAAACCCGGCTCGTGGAAGGACATGTTCTTCGCGAACGCGCACGCTCTGCCGGGTAGTTGAAGGCGCAGCCGCCGAGCCCTCACCCGAATGCCTTCTGATCTACGAGAGGCCCTATCCCACTCCTGATGTCATCCTCGGGCTTGTCCCGAGGACCCATCGTGCCGCGATCAGCGAACGAACGATACTTGCCGAAGCGCTTACTTGCTTCGCACATGCCGTCGGAGTTTGCGGGGAATTGGATCCTCGGACCAAGTCCGGGGATGACATCCGAGTGTGCGGCAACGCATTACCGCAGAAACGGATTACTGCGCCGCTCCTCGCCGAGCGTCCCTGTCGGCCCGTGGCCGCAGATGAAGGCGAAGTCATCGCCGAGCGGCAGCAGTTTCGTCTTGATGGCCGAGATCAGCGCATCGTGGTCGCCGTAGGGAAAGTCGGTGCGCCCGATCGACCCGCGAAACAGCACGTCGCCGACCAGCGCCAGCCGCTGCGCCTTGTTCACCAATACCACGGAGCCGGGCGAATGCCCGGGGCAATGCAGGATCTCGAAGCGGTGTCCGGCCACGGTCACGGTATCGCCCTCGGCCAGCCACTGATCCGGCGTGACATTGCGCACACCATCGAGCCCATAGCTGGCCGCCTGCTTTTCGACGCCATCCATCAGAAATTTGTCAGCCTGATGCGGTCCGATGATCTTGACGCCCAGCGCATCCCGCAACTCGGCCGCGCCGCCCACATGATCGATGTGGCCGTGCGTCAAAAGGATTTTCTCCACCGTCATGCCGACCTTGGCGATACCCGCCTTGATCCGATCCACATCACCGCCCGGATCGACCACGGCCCCGGCCTTCGTTGCCTCGTCCCAGATCAACGTGCAGTTCTGCTGGAATGGCGTGACCTGAACAATTCCGGCGGCAAGTTTGCCGCTCGTCGTGTCGGTGCTGGGCTCGGTCAATGGCGCTCTCTTTCGTTGCATATCCCAATGCAATCTGGGCCGGCCCGGCTCCAAATGAAAGAGGGCCCGCACAGCGAGCCCCTTTCAGTATCACCAAAATCTGGCCGCGCAGCCTTCAGGCCGCCTGCGTCTCGTCGCTCGGATCGCGCAGGACATAGCCTCGGCCCCACACCGTCTCGATGTAGTGCTTGCCGCCAGTCGCCGCCTGCAATTTCTTCCTGAGCTTGCAGATGAAGACGTCGATGATCTTGAGCTCGGGCTCGTCCATGCCGCCGTAGAGATGGTTGAGGAACATCTCCTTGGTCAGCGTCGTACCCTTGCGCAGCGAGAGCAGCTCCAGCATCTGATATTCCTTGCCGGTCAGATGCACGCGACTGCCGTTGACCTCGACCGTCTTGGTGTCGAGATTGACCTTGAGGTTGCCGGTCTCGATCACGGACTGGGCATGCCCCTTCGACCTGCGCACAATGGCGTGGATGCGGGCTACCAGCTCGTCCTTGTGGAATGGCTTGGTCATGTAGTCGTCGGCACCAAAGCCGAGGCCTTTGACCTTGTCGTCGATCTGCGCGAGGCCCGACAGGATCAGGATCGGCGTCTGCACCTTGCTCACGCGCAAGGTCTTGAGAACGTCATATCCGCTCATGTCCGGCAAGTTGATGTCAAGTAGAATAATATCATAGTCGTAGAGCTTGCCGAGATCGACCCCCTCCTCGCCAAGATCGGTGGTGTAAACGTTGAAACCTTCGGACTGCAGCATCAGCTCGATGCTTTGCGCCGTTGCGCTATCGTCCTCGATAAGAAGGACCCGCATGCCAATCCTCACTTCCCAGGTCCGCGTTGCGGACCTGCTGCCCGGTTCTTTTGAAGAGCACACCACTCGCAACGCCGCTGACTTACTCTTTGGGACTTTAGGCCCGACAGGTTAACAAACCCTAATTTAGTCTTTAGGAACGCTGCAAATTTGAGACAATTACTTAGGATACATTTCGTTTGGGGACGCAGCCGTTCAGGCCGCACCAAATCGACACGCCCGCCGCCTGCAGACACGCTTCTGCGGCCTACGGAAACACGTCCCTACGAATTTTTCGAAAGTTGTACCCGCCCCTCGCAAGGATGCACTGTGGCCGAAGTGCTCCCCCGACCTTGCCATCGACCCACCAGCCCCTTAAATCTGTTAATATCTGATTTGCCGTGCCGGCCCTAGCCTCTTGTTGAGGGTCGGCAGGTGAATTTGACATCGACCAACTCGGAAGTCGCTGAGCGTTGCTTTACCGCAACTTAATGCCCCTTCTGCATACTCGACCAATGTTGCAGGTGGGACGATCGCTCGGCCGGTCACGGAGCGCGAGCGCAGCCAATCGGCGGGCGGAGCCGGCGCGATTGGCACGGATCTTGATCTGCGTGTGATGCACATTCACGTATGTTGGGGGTATTGAGTATGAAGCCACGCGAAAGCGCGCTCCGTCTCAAGCGCTTCGAGGCGACCGAGAGATCGCGCAAGGTCGTCGATTTGGAGACGACCATCCGCTCCTTCGAGCAGATGGTGACCGACCTCGACCGTCAGATCGCATCCGAAGAGGATCGCACCGGCGTCAAGGACGCCGCCCACTTCAACTATTCCACCTTTGCCAAGGCCGCTGTCCTGCGGCGTGACAAGCTCAAGACGTCCATCGCAGACCTTCGGATCCAGCTCGAGGCCGCTGTCCTGGCACGTAATGAAGCCGCCGACACCCTTGCCAAAGCCGAGGCCGGTGAGGGGCGTGACAGCGATGTAACCCGGCGCCGCGGCGAGCGCGGCTCCGGCGTGATGATGGGCTGATCGGCCAACGTTTTCCTGGGTTTTGCACCGCCCGAACCAAGGCATTGCCTTGGTCGCGCCGCTCTGCAATGGTCCTGTCACGACAGACGGGCGCGGCGAGGTGGTTCACAAACTCGCCCCCGCGCCTTCGGGACCAGAAAGGCTCGATCCAGCCCGATGCAGCGCGGTCACTGGCGCACGGCCCTGGCCTTCTGGGCGGCCCTGGCTCTGGCCGGCTGCAGCACGGCGACCCTGCCCACCTTGCCGCTGCCCTCCCTTTCGGCGGCTTACTCGCAACCGCCACCCGAGATCTATGCCCGCATCGCCCGCGGCGCCCTTGGCTGCTGGTTCGCGCCTTCCGGACCGTTGAAGCGCACGCACATCTTTCACGCCGACGTGGCACCGCCGTCCGACAACGCCGGCGCGGAGATCGTCATCCACGAGCGCGACAATACCCCCGGGCAGAGTCCGCGCGCGATCCGGGCCTATCGCATCGCCATCACGCGGGCGCCGGAAGGCACGTTCGTCGCGAGCGAGAACCTCAAACTGCCGGTAGCTCTTTCCACACGCATGGAGGAGGACATCCACCGGTGGGCCAAGGGCCAGGCAGGCTGCAACGCACCCGATGCGGAGGCCTGGTCGATGCTGGAGACCAAGGGTGACGCCACGCCAACCGGCGCCCTGCCGGCCGCCGTCGTAGTGCCAAAAACCCGCTGAGGCGCCGACCAGCGGCGCCCGCAATCGTCCTTGAGCCGGCGGCGGCTGCCGCTGAGCCCAGTTAGCTGCGATAGTCCTGGATGCGGGTCGCCCTGAGCCCCGGCAGACCGTGCTTGTCGATGGACCGCTGCCACGACAGGAACTCGTCGACGGTGAGCTTGTAGCGTTCGCACGCCTCCTCGAGGCTCAGCAGCCCGCCGCGGACTGCCGCCACGACCTCGGCCTTGCGCCGGATCACCCACCGCTTGGTGTCTTTCGGGGGCAGATCGGCAACCGTAAGGGGACTGCCGTCAGGCCCGATAACGTAGCGCGCACGCGCTCTGAACTGTTGGTCGGTCATGACACTCGATACACTCTCCGTGACCTAGTCCCCAATCTAGCTGAACGCGATTAATTTCGGCTGAAGCAACTCGGTAAATAGGGACCAACCGCCTGACCCAATTTTACCATTATTTTCAGCTGGATCATGCAACGGGCTTAGATATGGTAAACGCCCGCCGCGTCTTGAACCGGCAGGGCCGGAAAACCTCTCAACAGCCCGCGCAGCGGCATTAACCCTTCATATGCACTTGGCGCTCGTTTGGACGCTGCGCTCGCCAATCCGTACATGCTTTTCCGGAGCGCCCGAACCCATGCAGGCGTTGCGGGTTGCAGGCGAGAAGCCCTCGCCCTATGGTCCCGCCGACCGAAAGGCGGCGGGGGCCCCAAGTTGCGTCTCTCGGCAGTCCCCTTACGAGCTGGCGGCAGACATTCATCCTGGCTTCAGCTTAGGCAGTATTGCATCTACCGATGACGGTTCCACTCTCACCCTCCGACGCACCCACCTGCACGCTCGACAGCCTCCCGTCTGGTGCCCGGGTTGTAGTAGCCATGTCGGGTGGGGTCGATTCATCGGTCGTGGCGGCCCTGCTGAAGCATTCCGGCTACGACGTGGTGGGCATCACTTTGCAGCTCTACGATCACGGCCGGGCCAGCGGGCGCAAGGGTGCGTGTTGCGCCGGCCAGGACATTCATGACGCCCGGCGCGTCGCCGATCGCCTCTCCATTGCTCACTATGTGCTCGACTACGAGGAGCGTTTTCGCCACGAGGTCATCGAGGGCTTCGCCGACAGCTATCTTGCGGGGGAAACACCCATCCCCTGCGTGACCTGCAATCAGCAGATCAAGTTCGCCGGCCTGCTCGACACCGCCCGCGACCTCGGCGCCGCGGCACTCGCCACCGGCCACTACGTCGCCGCGCGACACGGGCCGGAAGAGCCACAGCTCTTCCGGGCGGCAGATGCCGAGCGCGACCAGAGCTATTTTCTCTTCGCCACGACGCGTGCGCAGCTCCAGTTCCTGCGCTTCCCGCTCGGCACGATGCGCAAGGCGGACGTGCGTGCACTCGCCCGCGTGTTCGATCTGCCGGTCGCCGACAAGGCCGACAGTCAGGATATCTGCTTTGTGCCGCGCGGCCGCTATACCGACGTCATCGAACGTCTGCGTCCTGATGCCGTGGAGGCGGGTGCGGTCGTGCACGTCGATGGCCGCGTGCTCGGTGAGCACGGGGGCATTATCAACTTCACGGTCGGCCAGCGGCGCGGGCTCGGGATTGCCGACGCTGAGCCACTGTACGTTGTTCGCCTCGATGCTGCGCGCCGCGAGGTGGTCGTTGGCCCACGCAGCAGCTTGCAAGCGCGCCTGATCCTGCTTAGAAACGTTAACTGGCTTGGCGACGGCTCGCTCGAGAGCGTGGAGAGGGGTGGTGTTGACCTCCACGTTCGCATTCGATCGAGCCAGGCGCCCCAGCGCGCCACACTTTTCTCGTCGGGGGAGGGTATGGCTGTGGTTCTGCGTGAGGGAGAACATGGGATCGCCGCCGGTCAGGCTTGTGTCTTTTATGCCGACGGCCAACCCGGCGCGCGTGTGCTCGGCGGCGGCTGGATCGCCTCTGCCCGCGCGGTCCCCTACGACACCGCCAATTCGACCATTTCAGCGCCGGCGAGCGACGGGCTGTCCGTTGCGCCCGCACCGCCTTTGCATGATCGCGCCAGCCTGGGGTTTATGAGAGGAGCGAAATCGGTATGAGATCGACTTTGCGTTCGGAGGGCCAGCGTGAACGAGCCTTCCCGACCAGGGGCGGAGCGGCCGCGGCCGTCCAGATGGACGAGGCCGCGATCAGGAGCGCCTATCGACGCTGGGCTCCCGTGTACGACCACACCTTCGGGCGTTTCACGACCGAGGGCCGCAGGCACGCCGTGGAGATCATCAACCAGCGCCGCGGGCGTGTTCTGGAGGTCGGCGTCGGCACCGGACTGTCGCTGCCGAGCTATGCGCCACGGCTCGAGATCGTCGGGATCGACCTGTCGCCGGATATGCTGGAAAAGGCGCGCGAAAAGGTCATCGAGGAAGGGCTGCGCAACGTTACCGGCCTGCATGAGATGGACGCCGGCGAGCTGACGTTCCCCGACGCGTCCTTCGACACGGTCGTCGCCATGTACGTCATCACGGTGGTGCCGGAGCCCGAGAAAGTGATGCGCGAGCTCGCCCGTGTCACCAAGGTTGGCGGGCAGGTGATCCTCGTCAATCACTTCAGCCAGGACGAAGGCGTGCGCGGCTGGGTGGAGCGGCGCATGGCGCCCTTCGCGGACAAGCTCGGCTGGCGCCCCGTCTTCAATCTCGACCGCGTCATGGTGTGCGAGGATTTGAAAGTGCTGGACCGCAGGGCGCTACGTCCCTGGGGTCTGTTCACGATGCTGCGCTTCGAGAAGACCGGCGAAGCCGGCAAGACCAAGGCACGATAGGCTCGCTGTTGGCCGTGCCTATCGGTTGCATCGGCCCGCAGCCGCGCGCTTGACAGCGTTTGAGCGCGCTTTTTATATCGCGCGCCGCGCCGAAGGCGCATAAGACACTGCAAACAAGGTCTGGCGGGATAGCTCAGGTGGTTAGAGCGACGGTCTCATAATCCGTAGGTCGGCGGTTCAAGTCCGCCTCCCGCTACCAGAACCTCTCTGAAACTATCGGATATTTTCTGCATCCTCAAACCATCCTCGACAGTCCGCGAAATTTGGTACTGTGCACTCTCGCGGCGCACAAAGGTAGGCAACTGCCCATTTGACCCCTAAGCCCTGTTGCTACAAGGTCTCGACATAGCGGCCACATGTCCGCAGTTCCCGCGTCTTGTCGAACATGGAAAGCGTGGCGGGCCGGATCGGCTGAGAGTCGGTTGGGCGTCCGCTATCAGCGGGAATGTGTTGCAGAACTCGTGACCTCATCGTTTTCGGCGCCAGCTCTGTTCGTAAGCGTCCGGTTTGTGTCGGCTCTCCGATGGGGGGCCCGCGCCCTAGTCACACAACATTTCGACGCCACTTGACGCCTCCACCACACACATCGCGACCGTGGCGGGCCTCGACATAGCTTGACGAGCCTCCTCAAGTTCTGCGCCGTGGCGGTCAGCCAGCACCTCGTCCCTCGCGCCGCTCAGGCCGCGCAGCCGAAGGCGGTCGAGTTTGAGGATGCGCTTCATATGCGCGAACCTCACCTCTCTTTTCTTGCGTTCGCGGCATGAGAGCTGGAAGGCTTCGGTGTCGGCGAGGGCCCGCACCTGCTCGCGCACATCCTCGTCGATGTCGCGCGAGACCTTGCGGGCGACGGCCGTCGTGCACCTGGGCTTGAGCTTGCAGGTCGGCGATAGACACTGCTGGCCCGATACGGAAGAATGGCCGTTGATCGACAATCCCCGAGTGCGTGAGTTCGGCCCCGGCGGGGCGAGTGTAAACATGCGCTCCTTGTCGAAGACGAAGTAGCCCGGCTGAACTTGCCGTCTGATCTCAGGAGCTTGTCCCACACCGGAACGTGCGGTGATGCCCCGATACCCAGAGCCGCTTCAGAAGCTTTGCCGCGCCGTAGGCAGTATCGCCTGCAGCCGCTGGCTGGATCGAAGCGGCGCTGGACACGACCAACATAGTCTCGGCGATGGCAATATCATGGTGCGATTGGCGCGCGTGCCGCCGGCATGAGGATGATCCCAAACCTGTTGTGGATCGGATGACTCACATCATGGGCAAAGAACAGGTACGCACCCTTGCGTGCAACCCAAGCCGCCTGCGGATCGGTGAGCGAGATCTCCTTGGGCGGCTTGCCAAGTCGCCGCTGCTGCCGAAGAAGCCACCGCCATCCCCACCGCCACTTTCCTCATCGCGGCACGCAGCATCCAGAGCCGCAAGGTACTCACGAACCGCATGCAACACCTACCTCCGGCGTCGGCCATTTGATCGGCTGGTCACCGGGTGCGCGCTTCTTGTCTACGTCCGCCTCGATCAGGCTGGCGTCGATCGAGAACGCTTCTCCGCCGAGGACGGAGCCTACCGCGATGCACAGCCCTACCACCCGCTCGAACACGCGGCGCAAGGCGTCGCTCTCGCGGAAGCGCTCGTGCCGGGCACCGAGAACACCGAATGATCCGGGATCTTGTCTTCCACACTCAGCCTGCAATACAGCGGTAGGCCGATCTGACCCGCTGGCGCAGGAGTAACGTCGTTGCGAAACACGTAACCGACGATGAGCATCCGGATCATGAGCACCGGGTCGATCGATGGTCGGCCGGTGTCTGGCAGTAGTCGGCGCCAGTTCCTTGTGCACCCAGCCGAGGTCGAGCACTGCGTCGATCTTGCGTACCAGATGATCCGGCGGCACCACCTCGTCGACTCTGAATTCGTAGAGGAATTGGCCCTGCCTATCTTCCCGCCGCCCATCATTGCCGCACCCCGCTGACCACAGCTTCAGCCCCACGGAATCACAGTTAGAGAGGGTCTCAATGGGAGTTTGCAACACATTCGGAGGTAAAGCTGCCGTGGTCATGCCGCTTCCAGATCGGCAGATCATGACCCAATCCGGAAGAACGTTACCGCGGGGATTTGGAGGCTCGGGGCTACCGGCTCCCTCAAGGTCTATGGTGTGGCTATGCCTTTCTCCCTCTTGCCGTTACTCCCAACTCCGAGCCCGACCAAAGTAGATGGGAGCGGCGTGCCCAAGGCCTGAAATCAGGTCTTGTCTCTGGCGAGCCCGAATGAGCTTGCCAAATCTATCGGCAAAGGAAATACGATCGTTGAATTCTTCTCTCCCGCGATGTTGAGTAATGTTCCGAGGTAGCGCAGCTGCATCGCCTCTGGGCGCTTCGAAAGTATCTCACCAGCTTGCGCCAGCCGTTCGGCGGCTTGAAGCTCTCCCTCCGCATCGATGACCTTGGCGCGCCGCAGCCGTTCGGCCTCGGCTTGCTTGGCTATCGCTCGTATCATGCTCTCATTGAGATCAATGTGCTTGAGCTCGACGTTGCTGACCTTGATACCCCACGCGTCGGTTCTTTCATCCAGGATGCGTTGAACTTCGACGTTGAGTTTTTCGCGTTCAGAGAGCATCTGATCGAGGTCGTGCTGCCCAAGGACCGAACGTAGCGTCGTCTGCGCAAATTGACTGGTGGCCATCTGGAATTCCTCGACCTGAATGACGGCCTTCTCCGCATCCAAAACGCGAAAATAGACAACGGCATTGACCTTGACCGAGACATTGTCCTTGGAGATGACGTCTTGCGGAGGTACGTCGAGCACGCGTGTTCGCATGTCCATGCGCACCATCTGCTGAATGAACGGGATTACCAAGACGAGCCCGGGCCCTTTTACTTTCCAAAACCGACCAAGCTGGAAGACAACGCCGCGCTCGTACTCGCGCAAGATGCGAATGGAGTACGCAGCTGCCGCTATAATTATGAGGACTGGGAGCGCATTCGTGAGCAGAGATACAAAGAGGTCGGAGCTCGGCATGTTTCCTCCTCGAGTCAGGCTTGTTCTTCTACCGTTAGAGTGAGCCCGGTTCGCTCCGAGACGCGCACACTTTGGCCTCTTGAGAGGCTACGGCGGGAGCGGGCCGACCAGATCTCCCCTTGGACCCGAACGCGACCCTCGTTGCCGTCCCAGCTCACCACCTCACCGCTCGAACCGATCATCTCTTCGGCGCCTGTCTGCACGGGGCGTTGTCGAGTTTTCAGCGCAAGGCCGACTATGCCCACGAAGAAGGCTACACTCAGGAGCGTCATGGCGGCGACAAGCTGCCAAGAGACCCCAAATGAAACATCGGTCTCGGATGGATCGAAGAGAAACAGGGCGCCGATTACGAACGCTGCGGCGCCACCGAGCCCGGCGATACCAAACCCTGGGTTCAGCTTCTCGAACAGCATCAAGCCGATGCCCAGGAGCAGCAGGCCGAGACCAGCGTAGCTGACCGGCAGAACGGCCAGCGCCGTGAGTGCGACGATCAAACTGATGCCGCCTATGACGCCTGGCAAAATGGCTCCGGGGCTCCAGAACTCGAACATCAGCCCGTAAATTCCGATTATCAGCAGGATGAACGCAATGTTGGGATCGGTGATCACGGACATCAACTTCATCTTCCAGTCGAGATCGACCGCGACGGTTTTGAGGCCCTTGGTTGCTAATTTCAATTCACCGGAGCTGGTTGGTACCGTCCGCCCATCGATGGCGGTCAACAGATCGTTGATGTCGGTGGCGATCACATCGATCACATCTTCGCGGCGGGCTTCGGATGCGGTGAGCGTCGCCGCTTCACGCACAGCTTTCTCGGCCCAATCCGCATTTCGGTTGCGGAGCTGAGCCAATGTACGAATGTACGCCACTGCGTCATTGATGCTTTTGCGGGACGATGCGGTCGACGGATCAGAATCTTTATCTTTTTCGGATGATGGCTTAGACGGCGGTGATCCTGGCAATCCCGGTGTGCCAAGGGGAATCGGGGTAGCGGCTCCGAGGTGCGTGCCGGGCGCCATGGCAGCGATATGGGACGCATACATGAGATAAGTGCCTGCGCTAGCCGCCCGGGCGCCGCTTGGGGCCACGTACATAACGATCGGGAGGGGAGACGCGAGGATTGCCTGAATCATTTCGCGCGTGGAGGTCAGTAGCCCGCCCGGTGTATCGAGCCGCACGATCAACACTGGCGCAGCGCGCGCTCTTGCTTGCTCGATACCTTTGGTGAGTTGAGAGACGGTAACGAACCCGATGGCACCCTTAACGTCAATCAAGAGGGCAGGCTGACCTTCCGACGGCTGGCTTAGAGCGTCACAAGGAACGATGAGAAGTGTCAGCAACGTAATAATCAGCTTGGCGCCATGTGCACTGCGTTCTCGAACGCTGGTCCCGAGGATACGCCACAACCTCCCTTTGCCGAATTCAATTCGCATCAAACGGCCCATCATGGCTTTGATCAGCCTCTTGTCGGCGTCAATCCTGGACGAGGCGAGCATCATAGAACATCCGACCACCTCCACCGTCGCACCGGCAAACCCGAGGCCGTCCCCCCGCCTTGCCGTCGGGACGGTCAACAACAACGGTATGAGCTCCAGCCCAGCCCACGGCAGCTTCAGTTCCCGCAATGTTGCGCAGTTCCACAGTGGCAGACGGCATTGGCGGCTCCTGAAAGCGGATACGCGACAGAGACACTAAGCTCCCGCACAAATGCAGCAATCGCAACGAGGCCGTTTCTTGAAACTAAGCCTTTGGGCCGATCTCTATCGGGAGGTTGGGATCGACGCTCCACTCAGTCCACGATCCGTCGTAGAGCCGCACGTCTTGGTGCCCAAGGAGCTTTAGCGCCAGCAGGCCGCACGCAGCCGCGTAGCCCCGGCCACAGTACGTGATGACGCTCTTCCCTTGCCTCACGCCCGCAGCGCTATACAGATCGGCAAGCTCCTTCGAAGAGGCAAACGTGAATGATCGACGACTCGCGAGCACGCGCTCCCGCTGCGCCGCGGTTGCCCCGGCGAGCCCAGGATCGATATTGGCAAGGTAGGGCACGTTCACTGCGCCCGGGATGTGCCCCGGGCGCTGTCCCCACAGATGGCGGTCGCCATGTCCTTGGTACAGCTCGGGAGTAAGGCAGTCGATGAGCACCGTGTCCATTTGACCGAGGGCTGCGACCACATCCTGTTTGGTGGCAATCCAGCCCTGTCGTGGTTCCGGCACGAACGTCGCCGGCCGGACCGCTGGAACTTCGGTCGACACAGGCCGCTGCTCTTGCTGCCACTGGCGAAGGCCGCCGTCGAGCACGCATACGCGATCGTGCCCGTAGTGCTTCAAGGCCCACCACAGTCGCGCTGATCCCAAAGGGAAACCCATGTTGTCGTAGGCAATGACCAGCGTGTCGTGTCCGACCCCGAGCCGGCCCATCGCCCGCGCGAACTCGTCGGAGGGCACCAGCATGTCCGGCACGGGATGGCTTGGGTCCGACAGATCTCCGAGCATTCCCGCAAAGACGGCCCCGGGAATGTGGCCGGCAAGGTAGCCCTCGTGATCGTCGACGCTGATCCCGCGACCGTTCTCGTAGCGCGAGCGCCAACGCACATCGACGATCCGTATGTTCGGGTCGGCCAAATGCTCGGACAACCAGTCCGTGCTGACAAGGGGGAAACGTTCGCCGGGGCCCATAGCTGTCGCCTTGAAGTTCTAGTACCCGCTCATTCTTACGGCGCGTAATTCATACCAAGGATGCGTCACTTGCTAGCGTGTTCGCAACTTCCGAACGAAGCTGAGGACCATACGCAGCGCCTCGGCCGCTTCCGCTTTGGCTTTGTCGGTTCCGCCCGACTGAGTGAGGGGTTAACCGCACGGCCCGGGGCACACGTGACGGTGCCATGCGCTCGTTTGGAACGACGACGCTGGACTTCGGCGAGCGGTGCACCCTTTGCCCCGCAACGAATGCCCACACGTCTTAACGCAGGAAACCTTCGATCTCGCTCTCCGCCCAGGCCAGCGTCGTCTCCATCGCCTCGCCGTGCGCGTGGCGCACGACCATTTTGGTCATCAGGGCCTGCGTGTAGATTTGCTCCGCGACGCCATGGGGGCTCGGCATCGCCGCGACGGCGAGGATCTGATCCCCGTGCGGATCGGGGTAGTGGTAGAGCGTGCCCTTCGGCGGCCCGATCTCGGCCCAGGTGGCAAACGTCTTGAAGTTGGCGTAGGGCGGGATGTCGTAGCCCTTGCTGGATATCACCATCGCCTCGGCCGATTCCTTTGTCGCCAGGTAGCGCAGCAGGCTCTTCGCAGCGCTCTTGTTCTTGGCGAACGACCAGATGCCCAGGGCGCCCTGCGAGAAGGAGGCATAGCGCCCTTTCGGGCCCTTCGGCATCGGGTGATGCCACGTCTGCTCGGCGATCTGAGGTGCGTCGCGTAGGGCAACGGCCCAGGCCGATGGCGGGTTCATGATCATCGCCGTCTTGCCAGCAACGAACAGCTTGTTGTTCGAGGCGTCATCCCAAGAGGGCGCGCTGTCCGGGAGCCAGGGCACGAGCCTCTTGAAATAGTCGAGCACCTCACGGACGTTGTCGGTCTTGACCGTGATCTTCGCCTTCTCGTCCACCAAAATGGCGCCGAAGGCGGCGAAAACGGCGCCAACCGTGTCGACAGAGTCATTCGTGGTACCCAGACCGATGCCGATTGGCACCCCCGCCTTGTGGCAGGCCTCGGCCGCCTTCAGCATGACATCGTAGGTCCAGCCGTCGGACTTCGGCGCGCCGCCCGCCGGATAGATCGCTTGTACGTCGATGCCGGCGTGCTGCTTGAGGAGGTCGATGCGCGAGGAGGGACCCTTCATCTGAGCCCCGTAGATGTTCGGCACCGCGCGCCACGTACCATTGATCTGCGCTAGGTACTTGGCGACGCTCGACACGTCGCCATTGTTTTTGATGAGATCGGCCATGATGTCGTCGACCGGTTCCAAAATCTCATGGTAACGCGAGGTCAGCCAGGATTGCAGGTAGAGGATATCGTGTCCCGACTTCGCCTGACCCTGGGCGGCGGTTGTCAGCAGCAGCTTGTTGCCCTGGCTAGTGATGAAGTCGACCGTAACCTCGACCTTCTCCTTCTCCGCCCATTCCCTGATTAGCTTTTCCATCGCCGAACTGGCGCCGGGAACCCAGTGGTCCCACATGCCGACACTGAGACTGCCGGCGGCGTTTGCGGTGCGCACGAATGGCGCTGCGAGCATTGCGGCTGAAGCGGCCGCGGAGCCGGCCACCATCTGGCGCCGACTTACGCGTTTGCCAATCATCGGGCGTCCTCCTCCATGACACGCCGTGGATCATTCCATGGCCAATTAGCCTTGGCCTTGAAGCGCAGCGATGCGTATGCGGCGCCTGGATTTGCTGATCCAATAGTGCACAGAATGAGCGCAATATTTGGACTTGCCTAGCCCCACATTGCCAGGCGGGTGGCGAATTTCCGTTACTTCCGGCCGGCCGGCGGTGGCGCCGTCGCCTGACCCGCCGTGTCAGGAACCAGCAGCGTGCCGCCGTCATGGAGATTAGGCTCATGGTCACGGCTACCTCTAGGTGTTAGGTGGTACCGAAGAACAGGAACTGGCTCGTGGGCGGAAGCACCTGGCAGCCGTGCAGATGTTCCGTCGATGTGGGACGCTGAGGCTAGTCGTCGAGCTGGTGAAAACGAGGCCGCCCAACACCTGCCGCAGGGCTTGGACGTGCGGACGATCATCGACCGCGCGCAAGCCGGATAGGAGCTGCGGGAGGCTTCGACCGACTTGCACCCGAACAACATGTTGCCTGGCGATCTGGCAACGCCATGTCTGGATGTGGCACTTTTTCTCCGTAGTGCACAGCTCGCCCGCATTTCCGTTTTTGGGGGTAAACCAGACGTGCTGAACCAACGAGCACGACGGGAGAAGATGACCCGAAGCTGCCCTAGCCGCCAAGGCCGGCTATCCTCATGCCCTCCAGGTAGCGCTCCATGAGCTCCTGAGGCTGGGTAGGCACGGATTTTCCGTTTTCGTTTCCGCGCCTGAAACGGAACTAGCCACGCGGCAATGAGCGGTGGTGCGGCTGTCACAGGCCGGAACGCGCTGGATTTGGTGCGGGCCGGAGCGCCGCTAAAGCGGCGCGGGCCGGCGCGTTCCGTCCAAAGGACCCTTGACGGCCCGGGGGACACAGTCCCCAAGCGGGCGAACATCCGTTCGCCAGTAAAAAGTCAGCGAAGCTGCCGATTTGCACTGCTCACGACGGCCGAACGCCGCATAGCGGCAGCCGCTTAGCTAAGCATCATGCACGACGATTTTCGGTTGCCAACATTTGCACCCGCATCGGCTTCAGAACAACGAACGCCAAAATGGCCGCGACGATATTGTGCGCGGATGCCACCATAAATACGGCTGTCCAGCCCCCGGTTGCGGCGGTCAGCACGTTGCCCAGTGGGACGAGGAGCGCGGCCGTTCCCTTGGCTGTGTAGAGCATGCTGTAGTTCGTCGTCGCGAACTTCTTGCCATAGATGTCCGTGCAGGTTGCAGGAAACAGTGCAAATATCTGGCCCCAGGCGAAGTACACGAGCCCCGACAACAACACGAACATCGTGGGATCGCGGGCAAACCAGAACAGCGCAAAGATACCAATGCCTTCCAAGAGAAAGGCGATGAGCATTGTGTTCTCTCGGCCAGCGCGGTCAGACAGCCAGCCGAAGAACGGCCGCGAGAGACCGTTGAGCACGAGCCCAATCGACAACGCAAAACCGAGCGCCGGCAAAACAAACCCCAGAATCGACACCGGCACGGTATCGATGCCGAAGTCCCGGGCGACCGGAGCGAGTTGCGCCGTCACCATCAGACCGCCGGTGCCGACCATGACAAACATCGCGTACATCAGCCAGAAGGGCACCGACTTCAGCACCTCGGCAGGGGCGTAGTCGCGCTGGCTTTGTCCTGCCCGTGAGGCAACGAGACCCACATGATCGGCGGCTTGCGGCGTGCGCAACATGAGCGCGGCAAGCACGATGACGATACCCTGGCCGAGGCCAAACCACAGAAAGGCCTGTTCGTAGCCGCTGGCCCGGATCAGGTTAGCAAGGGGTACAACGGTTAGGGCTGAGCCCGCGCCAAAGCCGGCGACGGTTAACCCCGTGGCGAGGCCTCGTCGGTCAGGGAACCATTTCACGGCGTTGCCGGCGGTGGCGGCAAAGATCGGGGCCGCGCCGAGCCCGGCGATGACCGCCGCGACATAGATGAGGCTCAGCGAGTCGGCGATCGAGTTGATCACCCAGGCTGCCGCGACCAGCACGCCACTCGCAAGGACCAAGACCCTCGGGCCGAACCGATCGACCAAGTAGCCTGCGATTGGCGCGGTCCAGGTTTCCGTGACGATGAAGATGGTGAAGGCCACCTGGATGGCGGCTCTGCCCCAGTGGTGCTTTGCATCAATTGGATCGATGAACAGGGTCCAGCCGTATTGCAGGTTGGCGATCATCACCAGGCAGATGATGCCGAGACCGAGCTGACCCCAGCGAGTCCACTTGGAGGCTGCTGCACGAGCCCGCGAGCCGTCTGATGCTGCCGTGATCTCAGCCCCCACCCATCACTGCCGACGCGAAAAGGCCGCGGCCAAGCCCCGAGCAGCGCGAACACACTTCGCCTTCGCACCTCATTGCACAGTATTTTCGACTAGGCTCACTGACAAGGAGCGCTGCCGCGTCGACACGACAAGGATATCAGCTCTCGGATTGCGCAGGGCGCATTGCCGTGGTCATGAACAGCAGATCAACTTGGAACCCGACGGGTTACCGGCCGTTGTGCAAGAATCTCTTTGCTTCCGAAAGGAGCGTTCCATGGCTCAATGTGATGTGTGCGGTAACGACTATGACAAGTCGTTCCGGGTCACCCAGGGCGACCGGACCATGACGTTCGACAGCTTCGAATGCGCCATCCACGCCATGGCCCCCCGATGCGCCCACTGCGAATGCCGCGTGGTCGGCCACGGGATCGAGGCCAAGGGCAAGATCTACTGCTGCGCCCATTGCGCTCGGCAGGAAGGCGTCCGGGGGTCAAGGACCGTGCTGCCTGAGGCTTCTCATGATCCGCAAGCTCAAGTCCGGCCAGTACCGCCTGTACTCACGGAAGATAAATCCGAAGACGGGAAAACGCCGCAACCTCGGGACGTTCCCGACGCGGGCGAAGGCAGAGAAGCACGAGCGCGCTGTCCAGTACTTCAAGCGCCACAGCGCCTGACGTTCAGGACCCTGGCGCATGGAGACAGGGCATGCAGAGCAAACTGCTTCATGAGTCTGACGGCAAGCGCACCTTCGCGGTCATCCTGCAGAAGGGCGACGAAGCGATGCGCTGCCTGCAGGACTTCGCCGTCAAGGAAGGCCTCGGCGCGTCGCAGGTGACTGCGATCGGCGCGTTGAGCAGCGCCAGGCTTGCGTTCTTCGACTGGGAGACGAAGCAATATCGGCCCATTCCCGTCGAGGAGCAGGTCGAAGTCGCGTCCCTCGTGGGCGATATCGCGGTGGGCCCGGACGGCAAGCCAAGCATACATGTGCATGCAGTGTTAGGGCGGCGCGATGGGACCGCTCTGGCCGGGCACCTGCAGGAAGGTCACGTCAGGCCCACCCTCGAGATCATCATCACGGAATCTCCGGCGCATCTTTGTAAGGTGAAAGACCCGGAGAGCGGGCTGGCGCTGATCAGCGCACGCAAGTAGTCAAGCTCCTTCCGGCAGATCAGCAGCATCCCAACCCGTGGTGTAAGCTAGCCTCGACGTTTTCGCGCGCCTGTAGGTCGCGTTCGAGGTGGGTCGCCGTGGCGAATTGAGCGGGGCATCGCCGCCATGCTAGCCCGCGCGGGCCATCGGGACAATCACTGGGCACGCCATCGAGGGAAAACCCATGCCGAAGCCATGGATGATCTATGGGGCGAACGGCTACACGGGCGAGCTGATCGCGCGGGAAGCAGTCAGCCGCGGCCTAAAGCCAATGCTGGCCGGGCGAACGGCGGCCAAGGTGGAGCCCTTGGCTGCGAGCCTTGGCTTGCAGGCGCGTGTCTTCGATCTCGGGGACGCGGAAGCGAGGTCAGAGCGTCGAGGGGATGGGGCTTGTCCTCCATTGTGCGGGACCGTTCTCGGCGACAGCCGCACCGATGATGGCGGCCTGCCTCTCCGCGCACGCCCACTACCTGGATATCACGGGCGAGATCAGCGTGTTCGAGCACGCCCGAACGCTGGACGCGGCGGCGCGTGCTGCGGGCATCGTCATATGCCCAGGCGTCGGCTTCGACGTAATCCCCACCGACTGTGTCGCGGCGGCGCTGAAGGCTGCGCTCCCCGACGCGACACACCTGGCGCTGGGGTTTGATTCTCGCTCGGGCTTTTCTCCCGGAACGGCGAAGACCTCGGTGGAAGGCCTCGCGCAGGGCGGCAAGGTCCGCCAGGACGGGCGTATCGTCTCCGTGCCGCTCGCCTATAAGACCCGGCGCATCGATTTTGGCGACGGCGAGAAGCTCGCCATGACGATTCCCTGGGGCGACGTCTCGACGGCCTACGCGACGACCGGCATTCCCAACATCGAGGTCTACATCCCCGGCTCGCCGGCGATGGTCGCACGGGCGCGGCGCGCCAATCGGCTCAGGTGGCTGCTCGGCATCGGGCTTGGTGCAGAATTTCATAAAGCGGCGCATCGAAAAGACGGTCAAAGGGCCCTCGGCGGCCAAGCGCGACGCGCAGCCCACATTCGTATGGGGCGAGGCTGCGAATGCGCGAGGCGACAAACGAACCGCCCGGATCAAGACGGCCAACGGGTACAGCCTGACAGTGAGCGGCGCGCTGGCGGTTGTGGAGCATTTGCTAGCTCACGACGTACCAGGCGGTGCCTATACGCCTGCCAAACTGATCGGGCCTGATCTCGTCACGCATCTGCCGGGCTCAGGGCCCATGCAAATTGCATGAGTTGACTGTGGCAAATGCTGGGGCGCGGCGTGGAAACCATAGGAAATGGAGAAGATCACAATGAATAAGGTTGTGGCCGGCCGGCGATTTGGGGGCTTTGGGACTAAGACCGCCAGAGATGAACGTGGTGGACGAGAGCGTCTTCCCCTTCCTCATCGCATCCGCGATGGCATTGTAGAGCGGTCGCGTGTTGTTGACGGCCTGAACGAAAAACCTCCGATCTCAACCAGAACAAGACCGCCCGACCGTCACCACCATCGACCTCTCGCCCAAGCAACCGTGACACCCTGGCCGTTTGGCGCTAGCGGTTGAATAACCACAGCGCCACACTCAGCAGCAGGCTGAGCAGGATGCCGGTCGCGAATCGGAAAATAGACGGCGCTGGCCTCGAACGCTTTGTGGTAGCTGAGACGCGTCGCCAAAGAAGAGCGGCGGCCGTGGATCGAGCCGCCGCATAGGTCTCCGAAAGGACTTTTATTGTGTGCTGAGGTAGATGATTCGGCCTCGCCGAGACAGGGCGGTTGCTTCTAGGGAGCGCTCAACATGCTCCTAACGCGACTTCAGCGCCCGGGCGCCGGCTGGCTCCGGCGTCTGTTTGGCCTTGAGCGAGAGTTTCGGCGTCTTGAGTTTGCAGACTTTGTTGCCTTGGATCCAAACCGCCTCATAGCCGTTCGAGCAAGCCGAGGCGGGCTGCACAAAAGCGCATAGCCCGGCTGCAGCAATCAGGGCGGCAAAGAAACTCGCTTTCATGACGTTTCCTTTCGCTGGTTTAGAGGCGCGTCAAGCGCCCCATCCAGTCGTCGCCGCTGCTGCCCAATTGGTTCATTCGCCCTGGAACTCTCCCACAGCCTAGGCGTTGGGGTGCGGAGGCAGGCCATGCGCCCATGCCAGACCCTAACTCTGATCTCGGTAGGCCTAGCGATTGCCAGCTGCTCTTCAGAACCTAGCTCGGGTGCATTGTTGGATCACTCAACGGTGGGGTTCGCTTCGAGCACCGTGCCCACGAACGCAACAACGGTAAGACCATGCTGATCGTCACCCCCATGCGTGGTGTAGCTCAGGATCAAACGATCATCACAAACGAAGCCCGGACCTATGCCGAGGCTTTTGCCAACCGGACCTGCCCAAGGGGTACAACTTCTATGGAGACAGTCCTGTGGGCAGCAGCAGGAAGGGCGAGCACACCTATACGTTTCAGTGCACCCAATGAAAAAAGCCCGCATCTGATTAGGACAGCGGGCCAGTCAAACTTCCTGAGGAGGTAGCGCCGGAGAACGACGCGAAAGCCGGCGCTAGCCCCAGAGACCAAACTCCGCGGCTAGCCGATTTATTCGAGGGCCTATCAAGATAGAGAGCCTCCGGCACCGCCCGTGGCTCGCCAGTGCTTGCATCGTGCTGCGCATCAAGGTTCGCGTTGCGCACCAGTCTCACCGCAAGCCGCCCCCTGTGCTGCACAGCACAGCCAGCGAGCATCAGAGAGCACATCATGCTCGTGCGATCAGGCGACGACATCCCCTAGTCGTTCGCGTCGCCCACAAGCTGGAGATCAGTCATGAGAACTCTGTTGTGCGCATCTGCGCTGGTTCTTGGTGTTCTAGCTGCGCCGGCCAACGCCAAATCGGTCTGGGATCAGATCTCGAAACGGCCCCGCGGTCGGGCGTGTTCGAAGATCTCAATCTGACGGCTCCGAAGAGCGTCTTCGAGACCTTGAACGAAACGGCACCTCGGTCTGACGGTGTCTTCGGCGAGCTTGAGAAGAACGCCCCATAAGGGTTGGCTGGCGCCGTCCAAATTGGATGGCGCCAAAAGCCTACGCTGTAGGCGCACGCTCTTGCCTCGAACAGCAGGCGCACGGCACGGCTGGCGGGTCCTCTTGGATGTGGCAGAACACCTTGGTGCCTGGTGCAAGGGCTGCTTGCCAGGCGAAGCTGCCTCAAGTGCTCATTTTTTTTTGGCGCCCCCCCCCGGAGTTGTCGCGGTCAACGAGCTAGGCCATGAACTCATAGATTGGCGGCTTTTAGGTCGCGTCGGATCTTTGGTCTGCTCATGCCCCATGATCGGACGTCAGCGCGGCCGATCGCAATGTCGCTGAATTGAGCTTTGCGGCCGGATTTGATGGCGCGGTTATTTCTCTCGAAGCCGATGAACTTGACCGCTTCGCTCCAGCAATTGCCCTGCGGCGTCCAGCATCTGTTGTTGGTGGAACGGCTTGGAGAGCACGGGGCCGGCGCGGAAGGCCTGAGGCAGGCTGTCTCTGCCGTATCCGGTGACGAACATGAACGGAACGTTGCGCCTCGTTAGCGCGGCAGCAATCTCATCGACCGGTTGGCCGTGCAGATTGCCGTCGAGCAGAGCCGCATCTAGCTCTTGGCTTTCGATGATATCCAGGGCCTGCTTGGACGAGCCCGTGGACGCGGCTACTTCGGCGCCCGCTTGCCGGAGGCCATCTGCCAAATCGAGAGCAACGAGCGGCTCATCTTCCACCACTAAGAAGCGCGCACCGGCGAGTTTGCCTGTGGTCTTCTCTGCCATTTGCACACGCTGACGACTAGGGCCGCTCGCGACCTGCGGTACGGATTGCCTGATACCATCAGCCCCTTTCAGTTGCGGCAGGGGCAATGTTATCACCCAGGAGATGCCTTCAATTTCCACCAGCATGCGCGCGCTGCCACCTTCGCCGGTGGCGCTCTGCTCGATCAGGGTCGTGCCGAAGCCGCGCCTCGTCGGCACGCTGACAGCGACGGCCCGCCACGCTCCTGCCATGCGCAGAGCGCAGCGTTCGACCCTCGACCGTCCAGCCAATTCTTACCCGGCCTGAGGGCGTCGAGAGCGCACCGTACTTCATGCGCATTCGTGCCGAGCTCGTGGAGCATAAGGGCCATATGAAGCGTCATCTGCGCTTCCAAGCGAACCGGAGGTCCCCGGACCGTGACCCTGGTCTCGTCGATGGCCCATGCAGCAGCTGGTCGCGGATCAGCTCACGCAAATCGGCGCCCTGCCAGGTCGTGGCGCTTAAGAGCGAGTGCACGCGCGCCAGCGACTGGATGCGACCGGCAAAGCTGTCCACGAACTCCGCCGGATCCTTGCGTCCGGCGCAGCGTGTGCTGCACGATCGCCTGCACGCTGGCGAGCGTATTCTTGACGCGATGGTTGAGCTCGTCGACCAGAAGCTGCTGCGTCTGCTCGGCCTGCTTGCGCTCGGTGATGTCGATGACGGAGCCGATGTAGCCCAGGAACTCGCCAGTGCTCGTCAAAGCGCGGCGCGGCGGCATCGATGGCCCAGCGGTACTCTCCGTCGTGCCGGCGCAGACGATACTCGAGCCGGAAGGCCTCGCGTCTGGCATTGGCGCCGAGGAAGACTCTTGCCGGGCGGCCGACGATCATCGGGATGCGTGGCATCGAGCCAGCCGAAGCCCGAGCGCCTGCTTCGGCCGTTTGGCCCGTGAACTCGTACCAGGATTTGCTCAGGAACGTGCAGGAGGCATCCGGCTTCCGTGACCCAGATCATGACCGGGCGCGTTGTCGGCCATGTGCCGGAAGCGCGCCTCGCTCTCGCGCAAGCTCGTCGGTGGCTTTGCCTGCGGAAGCGTGCCATCCTCACGTGCGATTCGACGCGCGCCAGCAGTTCGCGGGCGCTGAACGGCTTGATGAGGTAGTCGTCGGCGCCGGCCTGCATGCCTTCGACGCGGCTCTCCTCGCCGGCGCGCGCCGAGAGCAGGATGATCGGCAGCGTGCTCGTCTGCGGATCGGCGCGCAGCCGCGCCAGCAGCTGATGCCGTCGAGGCGCGGCATCATGATGTCGGAGAGCACGCAGATCGGGCCTGCCCGCGGCGATGGCCGCGAGCGCCGCTTCGCCGTCCGCGACCGCCTCGACCTCGTAGCGCGTGGCCAGCAGGCGGCGCACATAGTCGCGCATGTCGGCGTTGTCGTCGGCGAGGAGGATGCGCGGCACGTTCGCTCTGGACATTCGCCTGCGCGCGCTGGCGACGTCAACGATCCGTCGATGACCTGCTCGTCTGTCGGGCCCGCATCCGGGCAGCCAGCGCAGCGCCTCTTCGACGAAGGGCGTGGCGCCGAGCGCCGTGGAGGCTTGCGTACGCGTCGCGCCGATCTGAGTGGCAGCGGCAAATGGCTGCGCCCAGCGGAATCGTCACCCTGAACGTGCTGCCTTGGCCATGATCGCTTTCGACCGACAACCGATCCGCCATGCAGCTTGACCAGCTCCTGCACCAGGGCCAGGCCGATGCCGGAGCCTTCGTGCGTGCGGCCGTGCGCGCCGGCGACGCGATGGAAGCGCTCGAACAGAGCTTCGGCAGCTCATCGGGCGGAATGCCGGTGCCCGTGTCGCGCACGGCGAGCTCGACTGCTGCGCCGACTCGCGCAGCCTGACCTCGATCTCGCCCTCGAAGGTGAACTTGAAGGCGTTGGAGATGAGATTGAGAACGATCTTCTCCCACATCTCGCGGTCGACGTAAGCCGGCTCGCGAGAGCGGCGGGCAATCGACCATGAGCTTCAGCCCGGCCTTCTCGATGGCGGACCGGAAGACGCTGGCGAGCTCCGCCGTGAAGCGCGGCCAGATCGGTCGGCTCATACGCGGCCTGCACGCGGCCCGGCCTCGATGCGCGAGAAGTCGAGCAGCGTGTTGACCAGCTTGAGCAGCCGCAAGGCAGTTGCGGTGCGCGACCTCGAGCTGCTCGCGGTCCGCGGCAGGACGAGCTCTGGAGCTGGGCCAGCGCGTCCTCGAGCGGTCCGAGCATCAGCGTGAGCGGCGTGCGGAACTCGTGGCTGACGTTGGAGAAGAACGCGGTCTTGGCGCGGTCGATCTCGGCCGAGCGCCTCGGCGCGCTTTCGCTCCTCCTCGTAGGCGCGCGCGTTGGCGATCGCGGTCGCGATCTGAGCTGCCAGCAGCTCCAGGAAACTCGCGATAGCGGTCATCGAGCTTCAGCCGCGCGCTTACCCCGCCACCAGAAACCCGGCGACCTGATGCGAGGTGCTCGAACGGATGGGCAGGACAGAGCCGCGCGTGCGGCGGGTCGGCCCACGGTCCTGGCGGGACTGCTGCAAAGCGTGGCTCGAGGTCCTCGACAACGTGCATGCTGTGCGTCGGCCATGCGCTTCGGACAGCGGCCAGCAGCTGTCTCGGTCGGCGTCATACTGCAAGGCATCAACGCGATGGGCTGAAGCTGCCGCCGGCACTGACCCCGGCTGCGCCGGCCAGGCGGGCCTGCGCTACCGTCGCGTCGATCAAGTAGAGCAGGGCGAACGGGACATCCTTGCGCGTGCTTTGGCCAGGGTCTCGGCCGCGATAACGCAAGCGTCCTCGGCGGTCTTGGCCTCGGCGGCGCGCGGATCCCAGATCGCGCAGGACGTGATCCGCCGCTCGCCGACCACCTTCTCCGTGATTTCGTGCACGGTCGCCAGCACGCCGCCGATGCCGCCGGCGCGGTCTCGTCCGGTACTGGGCTGTAGGCGACCGTAAAGTGCGTCTCCTCGAGGAAGCCGTGGCGATTGAGTTCCAGCTGAATGTCTTCGTTCCAGGTGGCGGCCCGCCATTGAACGGCGTATCGATCAGCGGCTGCAGGACGTGCCAGATCTCGCTCCAGCACTCGCTGACCGGTCGCCCCAACGCCCAGGGATGCTTGGCGCCAAGCACGGGCCGATAGGCGTCGTTGTAGATGGAGATGTACTGCGGTCCCCACCACAGCAGCAGCGGAAAACGGTTCGCCAGCATGATGCCGAGGGTGGTGCGAAGGGCTGGCGACCAGCTGTCGGACGCACCAATGGGAGTGCTTGCCCAATCGAACGCGCGAATACGGTCGCCCATCTCTCCTCCGCCGAAGAGCCAGTAGGCAGAGGAGGGGTGGGGCGTTAAATCGCTACTCGAAATGCTGCTAGTCATAACGACCCCGAAAACGACATCAGCCTCGATAGTCGCGAACGCGTCTCCCGGAAGAAAAGTTCCATCGAGGGAGCCGAGCTGCAAAGTCAGCTGCGGGTCAAAGTTTACGTCGCCAGCCTGCATCCACTACGTCCGGTCACCCCCAATAAGCGGAAGTGATCCCAGTGCACGCTGATCGATAAGTTTGTGCCAATAACTTCCGTTGATCATGTCACGCGTCCCGGTATCCATCGTCGCACGAGGCGTCAAGCAGGCGGGTTGCGCAGCACCATGCAGGCGCCACCGGCCGCGCGCAGCCTCGCGCACAGCGCATCGGCCGCCATGCGCGTCTTTTCCGGGAGGCGGATGATGTATCTCGTAGCCCCACGTCCTCCGCGAAGGGAGGCGCGCAGGACCAACGGCAGCCGATCGCGCAGAACGGTATCAAACGTGCGCCGCAGCCGCTCGTAGCTGGCAAGCACTTGCCCCTCGGACCAGTTGGCGGTGAGCTGCACACCCCAAGGGTCCCACGCCGGGCCGCGAAGCGACAGCCGGACGCGCGCGCAGACTGGCGGTTAACAGCTTGGCGGCCTCAACACAGCCGATCCCCCTGCGGAATGTCGGAGGTCCGCCACTGTGGTGGTTGCGCCGACTGCCCAGGCGTCGGCGCTGTGGCCGGTGACGAGACGCACGTACATGCGGGTCTCGTCGGGCAAAGTGCGGCGGCCGGCTAAGCCATCCTTCGACGCGACCGGGACCGCCGTTGTAGGCCGCGCTGGCCAGGCCGAGATTGCCGTTGAATGTCATGCGCAATTCACGCAGGTAGCTGGCCGCCTCGCGCAAGGCCGTGAGCGGCTCGAAGGGATCGGTCAGCCCTCGCCCGGAGGCGGTGCGCGGCATGAACTGGGCGATGCCCTGGGCTCCCTTCGGGCTGACAGCATCGGGGTTGAAGCGGCTCTCCAGCCAAATGAGACGCGTGAGGAATTCGACGGGGAGCCCGTTGTCGGTCGCAGCCCGGGCCAGGGCGCGGCAGAGGCTGTCGGCGGAGGGACGCGCCTCGGCCTTCGGCGGCTGACCCTCCGATCCGGCACCGGTGATGCGTTGTGGCCCGGCCTGGGGCTCGGCGCGTGCCGGAGCCACTTGCGTCAGTGCAAGACTGATCGCTGCACTTGCCGCTGCAAACCGTAGCCGTTTCCAATGCGTCATTGTCAGCGCCCCGGTCAGCATGCGTCGATGCGCTGGATCAAGGGATCAAGTTCTGGCGTAGCGCTTCGCAGGCGGCATGCGCGCGATTGCGCGCCCCGAGCTTCGTTTGTGCCTTCTCCGATGTGACTGCGCACCGTCTCCTCGCCCAGCGCTAGTGCTTTGGCGATCTCGCTCGCCTGGCGTCCTGTTGAGACAAGGCGCAGCACGGCGAGCTCGCGCGGCGTCAGACGGGCGCGCGAGCCGAGGCGCTTCACGTCGGGACCGGCAAGGTGCTCCAGGCGTTCGGCGGCAAAGCTACTGGCCGCTTGCAGCCAGATGCGCGAGGCAGGCGTCAGCACGTTGGACAAGTCCCTCTTGGACCAGAACGCAACCAACCATCGCCCGCCCACGGGACACGTGAAGCCGTCGCGCATGCCGTATTTGAGCCCCAGCTCGTCCGCCCATCGGTCCATGCCAACCGGCTCGAGCATGCGCTTGGTCTCAGTCCAGGTGAACGAGGCTAGACTGCTCCTGGCCAGGAACAGGTTTGGCGTGAAGTGCGTCGGAGCCAGCGCCGCATACTCGTCCCACCAGCCGTCGGGAATATCCTTATGCAGAAAGACGGATTTGCCGAGGCGGATCGCGCCCCAATCGCTCGACTGGATAGGAAATCGGGCCGCTCCCAGAACGCCGAGATGCGGGCTCGTGCAGCCGGTGACATGGTGCAATGCATCCAGAACTTCACTGGGTGTTTGCCAAGCACTCACAGTGCGCGAGAACTCCAGCAACTCCCCTTGCACATCTGGAGCACCGCTGCCCGGTGCGGGAGTCGCTCTTCCGCTCGACAGCATTCATGTGCGAAGAACCCATCCTGCCCTCCGGTCGCTACGAGAGGCAGGAGGATGGGCTGCGTGCCCCGGATCGAACATCAGGACAAACCCGCGAGTTGGCCTGCAAGGCGCTGGCGTGAAGCGACGAACTCAGCGCCTTCGATGTCGGGTAGCCGCTCGATGAATATTTTGCTTTGATCCAGTCAGGGTTTGCCCATCTGCTTTTAGGGATATGTCCGGATCAGCCGTTTGACGTGGCCCAAGCGTTAGCAAATTGCAACGATCAGGGCACAGAGGATGATCCCTATGGCTGGCTATCGGGTACGCGATCTTCATACATGGCAGGGCCGTGACCAGCTGTTCGAGCTGATCCTCGAGGCCAGCCCTGACTTGATCTATGTCTATGATCGACTGGAGGAACGCTACCTCTTTGTCAGTCAGCGCAGCTTCACCATGCTCGGCTACACCCCCCAGCAGATCATGCAGTTGAGGAGTGAGGATATCGAAGAGTGGATCCATCCTGAGGACTTGGCGCATGCCCAGGCCCACTATGCCCAGCAGGATCAACTGGGCGACGCCGACACGTCGCTCACCACCTATCGGGTGCGCCATGCGGACGGCGACTATCGGCTCGCGCGCTGCCGCCAACGGGTGTTGTCGCAAACTGCCTATGGCCAAGTGAAATGCATTCTTGGTGTTGGCACTGACATCACCGACGAAGCCCGACGGCAGGCCGAGTTGGACGGACTACGCACGCAAATCCTGCGTATCCGGGACGAGGAACGTCGCAAGATGGCGCTGCGCATGCATGACACCGCAATGCAGCACCTCGTCGGCGCCGCCCTGCTGCTGCAGGGCATGGAGGCACGCCTTATCGACCCCGAGACAGCACGGCTGAGCGAAGCCCGCGCGTCCCTGTCTCGCGCCTTGCGCGACATGCTCGAGCCGTTCATGGCGTGAATTGATCAACGGCGCCCGGCCGGAGCGCCGCTACTGGCCTCCTAGTCGCCGCAATTTTCTTCTCGGAGAAACCTGTCCGACCTACTCCCGGTCGCCCTTGTCCGGCGTTGGCGCCATCATTGCCTCGCGCTGCTTCCCTCCGACGCCGCGCAACAGCACTTCCACCGCCCGCTGCACTTCTTGCAGCGCCCTCTGCGCGTCCGCCCAGCGCTCGTCCTTCACGGCGCTCGCGACCGCGCTCATCGCTTCCATTCCCTTGTGAGCGTCCTGGATCACGTGTAGCCCTCAGTTCTTCTTGATCTCCACGCCGGGCAGCTTGACGATCGTGTTGTGCTGGCTGTCCCAGTACAAATAGCCGAGCACAGCGACGGCCACCGCCAGCGCGCCAATGACAAATCCTCTCATAGTCATGCCCCTATCAAGCTTCATAGTTCCGAAAAACGCATGGAAGCCGAGTTCGTTGCACAGCTTGTGTCGCACCAGCGCTCGTGCACCGGGCTTAAATTTCAAATGGCTGTAGATGAAGGTCGCAACCCGATTTGTTGGTTGGGGGAAGTCTCGCTGATAGCGGAGCAATCCATGCGCCGAGACAGGCTTCTCATGGCCCTCGCTGTTCTCTGGCTGAACTCGTCTGTTGTTGAAGGTCAGGCGCAACCAGCCACCACCGATAGCGTCGGTACCACCCAATTCCAGCAGACCATCGCAAGGCAACGGGACGGCCGCATACGGCTAACGCTCCTGGTGCGCCCCGGCCTCGTTCAAGACTCAATAATGCTGGGTCGGCAGACGCAGATTATTGCCGAACGTGTTGCTACTCGTGAATGCCGTCGTGGCCATGATTTCTATGCTGCGGAACCAGTCAACGTGCGCCGCAGCGAATTCACGTTTGTGTTCAAGTGCCGTTAATCCGCGATCCGCGCCATTGCAATCGCCAAGACTAGGTCTGAATGACTTTCTAGAACGTCTCCGCGCGCCCTGGCTTGCAATGGGCGCCATCGTTTGCTCAAGCCGAGCCCTCCTATGGCTCACCTATCTGAAGCGCGCACCGCGGTGCCGATCGATTGCCTGTGATCGGGTTCTAGGAATTGGTAGAGCATGCCGATCCCCGGCGGCACGAGCGTTAGGAGGTAGCCATGAAGGCCATCCGATTGGTTTTGGCCGGAACTGCGGCCGCGCTGGCCGTGACCGTGAGCGCGCACAACACCCTGGCACAGCCAAATCCGGAACCAATGATCTTCTTTGTCGCCAAGGGTGAGCCCAACGCTTGCGGGCCGGGCTGCAGCGAATGGATCGCTGCGGAAGGAACGTTCGATGGGCCGCAGGTCGAACGGCGGTTCCGCGATCTGCTCAACATCTTGAAGGGCCGCGACCTGCCGATTGTTTTCAACTCGCTTGGAGGCATCATCGGCGAGGCGCTCGTTCTGGGGCGGATTTTGCGCGAACGCCGGATGGCGGCCAGCGTAGGCGAATCCTATCCCGCAGGATGCAAGGCACGCATCGCCGCCGACGAATCCTGCCGCCGAATCATGGAAGCGAACCGCGAAATAAAGGCGCAGCTCCGAACCACAGGCGCCGTGTGTTCCTCCGCGTGCGTCTATGCCTTGATCGGAGCGTCCACGCGTCATGTGCCGGCGGGTGCGCGCGTCGGAATCCACGCCGCAACCCCGACAGCTGTATCGTCCCAGCCCGGGTGGCTGACTGTTGAGCAAATGCACAACAACAGAAAACGCTACATCCTGGAGATGGGCGCCAATCCCGACCTCCAAGATGCAGCAATTAAGACTCCGCCGCCCGGCGTGCACGTCCTTAGTCGCGAGGAGCTTGTGCGATACCGAGTCGAGACAAGTGCCCCCTACGAATCCGATTGGCTGCAGTATCAGGAACCGAGAGGCGCTAAGCGGACATACATGCTGAAGGCGACCACCGCGGCCAGGGGCGCGGACGGCACGGAATTCCGCACCTCCAATCTGCGCATGACGTGCGCTGAGAACCGGTCTGCGACGTCGATTGAGTATCAGCGGGAAGCCGGATCGAACGAAGTCAACGTTCCGACAGTCATCCGCATCTCTGCTGGCACCGACGTGAAGACGCTGCAAAGGACCACGCCAATGCGTGGAGACGACAGGTACCAGACCTTAGCAGATCGGCAGTTCGTTCAGAAGGCGATTGCGGCTGGCGGCATCGTCGTCACCGAGACGTTTTCACCGCGCCATGCCCGTCCGTGGTCACGCGAGATCAGGTTCTCGACCGTGGGTCTGGAGCAGGCGTTGCGCACGCCTCTGAAGACGTGCGGCGGGAGCTAAGGGAAAGCGGGATCGCAAATCGCATGAAACTTTTCAACGACCAGACCGCACTGCACAGCGTGCGAACTCTGCGCCACATCGCGAGAGTCCGTTCCGGGCCATCTTCTCCTGTCATGCTCGTTGGTTGAGGACGTCTGGTTTACCCCCAAAAACGGAAATGCGGGCGAGCTGTGCACTACGGAGAAAAAATGCCACTAAGAGACATGCAGGCTAAGATGCATGCAGGCCGGAACCGGCCCCACTGAGGCCACAGGTGAGGTGCGTAAGAAAGAATGGCAAACCATTTAGTGGCACGAATGCCGGCCATCGATGGAGAGGCCGATGCCCTCTATCTGTCTGCCGCGCTTGCTCGCGCCGGCCGACCGCGACACGTCACCCGCCTCGAGGTCGACCACCTCGGCGGCGGCAGGATTTCCGCCAATGTCTTCTCGCTGCGCAGCGATGCCGGCACTTTCGTCCTAAAAAAGTTTATGCCGGAGCCATGGCGGGTCGAGCTCTTCGGCTCCGCGTTCAACGAACCGGCCCTTTGGAGCTGCGGTGCGACGCGGAGGTTGCCGGAGCCGCTCTCGTGCCCGACCATCGATGTCGCTTTCCATGGCCAGCGCGGCGAGTGCTGGATGCTGATGGATGACGTCTCGCATGACGTTGCACCTCGCGGCACCTTCGATGAGAGTTCCTTTCGCCTGCTGCTCGACGGGCTTGCGAGCCTGCACGCTCGCTATTGGGGACGGATCCCGGAGCTTCGCGAGCTGCCGATCCTGACACTCGACCAGCACACCGCCATGTTCACCGATCCCTGCGCCGCAGTGGGAGGACGTTCGGGACGGCCTGCCTGGGTGGCAGAGGTGCTCGAAAAGGTCTTCCTGTTCCGGACCTTCGTGCCTGTCCTGCTCGATGTGCTGGGATCGGGCAATGGACAGTTCTATCTCGACCTGTGCGAGCATCGCGACCGCTGGCTCACCCCGCTTTCCAGATCGCCGCAGACGTTCATCCACGGCGACCTTCGCCGGGCCAACATTGCGGTTCTCCCCTCCGGCGTGTCGTTGTTCGATTGGGATTTCGCGTGCAGGGCTCCCGCTGCGGCGGACCTCGCCTGGTATTGGTTCCTGCATTTCTGGTGCTATCCCCCCAGCGATGGACGTGCTCCGGAAGACCGGGAGCCCCTGAAGCTCTACTACATGCAGCACCTGGAGGAGGCACTGGGAGGTGGGTTCGACCGCAAGGAATTCGAACGGTCCTGGGATCTCTCCTGGCTCAAGGTATTTGCGCAGATCGGCTTCTGCCTGGTTGATCCTCTGGTCAGCACTCCTGCGCCGGAGGATGTAGTGCGCGTGCGGGCGCTATGCGGAAGGGCTATCGACCAAGCCAAGAGAATTGCCGACGCCCATGCCGGCTGAAACAACGCACGCACGACGACTGGGCGCAACTGGAGTCGCCTGGACGCAGCAGGTGCGGCGATCGCTCTGCATTGACTACGTCCGGTCACCCCTAATAAGCGGAAGTGATCCCAGCGCTCGCTGATCGGTAAGTTTGTGCCAGTTCCGGAAGGAAGGGCGATTTACATTTTCAGTTGCTCGCAGGCACTTTGACTACGCTGACGATCGGCTCGGTCATCAGGTCCGCCGCCATGTTGTCGTTGAGCCCCTCGCGGTGGTCGTCGTTCTACTCAGGGCTAGCGATCCCCGCGTTGGCCTCTTCAAACCGACGGACTGCGCGCTCCGCGTCAAAGCGGGCCTCTCGCAATAACTCCGGGTCCCACTCGCTGCGCTCCGCAGCAAAGAAATCTCCGCCATAGACGTGGATCGCGCCCGTCAGTCGGGGAATCGGGTTGGTCACCGAATGAATGACATTGTGTCCAAGCGGCTCGGCGTCACCCACGCATAGGGCGCGTGCGCCGGCCGCCTCGACCCGGCCGTGGGGATCGCCTTTGATGCGCCGCCAGAAGATGTTGTCCTCCCGGCCGGTGTACAGGCCGATCACCGCCCACATGCGATGGTCATGGGGCATGATCGTCATTGTCGGGGCCCAGATCACGTTGAGGATTGTCAGGTCCGGTGCGTGATAGAGCTTCTGGAGTTGGGCACGCTTCGGTTCGCCCAGTCCCCTCAGAACGTCTCCCGGATCGGATACTGCACGAGCGACAACCTCGTTGACGAACTTGTGCGAGCGATCCGCAGCAAGTGCTGCACGGCAGTCGGCGATGAATTGATCCAGATCGAACATGACAGCTGGCGACTCACATGCACGAGCGATCAATGACTGCGGGAGGTAGCGCCGAAATCGCGCAGAGCGGCCTCGCCCACCCGCCAGCCGAGTTCATGGCCGTCGACATCGGCGCTGCGGAAGTGAATTCCACCCCAGACGCGCGCATCGTTGACCTCCTTGGAGATGGCGGAAAAGCTATCGAAACTGCGCGTCACGCCAAACACCGGGGGATAGGTGATGCTCACGCGTACACTGTCAGTCTTGAGCTCGCCGCGCAACACAGCCTCGGCTGCCCCGGAAAAACACGCGTGCGCCGATGGATATTCCGGGTGCGGCGGTGTGCCAAGCAACGGCTCCCAGGCCGCATCCCCCGCGAGCGTCGGGAGTTTTAGGGCGGCAGCCGCGCGGATCGCCGTAATCGGCCGCCAGTGCAGGCGATCATACTTGTCCTTAAAGCAGGCGACCTGGGAGTCCGCGACGGCAACCGACAACAGGGCGAAGAGACGCAAGTTGTCGAGCACAGCGGCGTTGCGCTCAGCGGCCGCCGCCCTTGCCGCCGCGAACCATGGCACCCCAGTCTGTACCGTCCAAAACACGGCTGCCGCCGTTTGATCGGCAGTCCGCACGCTACTGTGCCGCGCGCCAAGCAGCTTCACCTCATCGAAGTCGGCCTTGAATTGCGCGCTGTCCAGGCGGGGCGGACCCTGAGTTTTGTAGCTATCGTCGAGCCGAATCACGAAAGGCTTAACTGCGCCCCAATGACCTAAGATCGGCTGTATGGAGTGTGGCGGGGTCAGTTGATAAGAGCCTGGCCCATCTTTCAGCTTGATGTCCGCCCTCTGCGTGGACCCATCTGTAGCACGCAATTCCAACAGCTTTTCGGCCACCATCTGCCCAAGCTTCACGCCATTCGTCTTTGGCGGACCTTCGGCAACGCTCGACAGCGCGGATTTATAGGCGGCGTCGACCGGAGCGGATTGCGCCGGCGTGAGGCGTCTCAGAACGGTATGCGCGGCAGCGGCCACGGCGGTCTCAAGTGAACTCGGCCCGTCGGGTTGGATGCCGGTAGCAAACAGCGCCGCCTTCTGATTGATCACGCGCGCAGCATCGTACATGGCAGCGTGCGTGATCGCGAGCACACGCGACTGCAAAATTGAGTTCGGCGGAACGGCCGTGGCCTCGATCGCAATGGCATTCCAATCAGTCGCGATGTCAGCCTTCGCTATCGAGCCGGTACCGAGCGCAATCACCAATGTAGCCACATTCACGAGTTGAGCGGAAAGCATGGCTATCTCCATTCGCCGATCGTTGCTCCACAGGCCTTTTGAGAGAAAGCGTATGGCTTCACGTATCCATGCGTCCAATGCAATTGTTCGTTGCCTACCGATGCAAATATATTATGATTAGGCGCATGAACTTTCGCCATCTCCGTGCCTTCGCGACGATAGTGGATGCCGGCGGATTTGCTCGCGCCGCCGCGCGCTTGCATGTGAGCCAACCGGCCCTTTCGCGACAGATCCATGCCCTTGAGCTGGAGCTGGGACTATCGCTGTTCGATCGGGCAGGTCGCGGCGTTCGACTGACGTCACAGGGCGAGGACCTGCTACGACATAGCCGCCGTTTGCTGACAGACGTCAGCTCGCTCAGTGAGCGGGCGCGAGCCTTGAAGGCAGGACAGGCTGGTTTGCTTCGCGTCGGCGCCACACCGCAGGTGATCGAAAATCTTCTGGCAGATTTTCTTGCGGAATATGAGCGGCGGCATCCGCTCGTCGAGGTTGAGCTGAAGGAAGCGGGCGGGGCTCAGTTGGGGGACTTGCTCGATCGCGGCGGGATCGAGGTGGCTATCATGCCGGCGGGTGATGCCCGCTTCGAAGGACGGGCGCTGTATCCAATGTCTCTCCTGGCCGTGCTGCCCGAAGGCCACCGGCTGAGCCGGCGACGCTCGCTTGAGGTTGCGGAGCTGGAGAGTGAACCGCTGTTGCTTCTCAGCCGAGGTTTTGCATCACACGCGTGGTTCGAGGCAGCCTGCCAAATCGCGCATGTTCAGGGGCGTGTGGTCTTAGAGAGTGGAGCTCCCCAAACTATCATTGCTTTGGCGAGGACTGGGCACGGAATTGCCATCGTTCCCTCACCTGTGCGAATACCTCGCGATGGCGTCCGGATCGTGCCCGTCGTGCACCGTGGCGCTTCGATCGGCAGATGGACCGTTGCTGCGTGGGACGCGCGCCGATTTTTCGCTCCCTACGCCGAACTCTTTGTCAGTGAACTTATCGCCGCCACGCGCCGCGACTACCCCGGTCGTGATCTCGTTCGTCGCGCGCCGCCTCTACCGCCACCGAGGCAGTCGGAATCATGACGCCCGGTAGCTCACAGCCCGGCGTCGTGCTCGGGCCGTTTAGTGGCATCTTGGATGCGCCATGCACGTAGCTCAGATCTCTCAACATTGCTTTTGTCCGTGGCTCTTGGCTGGGGGTGCTCGTTGGAAATGTGGAAGTGCACCCGAGATTTGGGTGGCTGCCAACATGAGGCCGCGCCCCGTTAGCTGCAGCGCGTTGTAATGTGGTTCTGTATTCGCATTTTCAATACGGACCCGTATCACGACTCGGCGAGGTTCCGTGAGCGCGTCAGGATCAGCTAGCGCTTTGAGCTGTCAGGATCGAGCAGAGAAGCGGTGCACGCAGCGATCAGCATTGCTCTCTTGCGCGGTGGTTGGTCTATGAACAGCAAGCTCTGGCCGAAGATGAATGAGTAGAAGAGCACGGCCCGAGCCTGCGCATCTTGGGGCCTGAGGCCCATCTTCTGGTAAAGATCCTCAACGTTCTTCAAACGCTGGGTATCAACGCGCGCCACGGATTTTGCGGCGGCCCTGTCGGAGCGCGCCCACTGGCGGATGGCGAGCTCGATCGCCAAACCCTGGGCGCTGACGCGTTCTGAAAACAGCTTAATTACCGATTCAAGACGCACGGCTGCGCCTGCATCGGAAAGGGCCGTCTGCTTGTTGATGGCGGCGATGCGTCCCTCGCTCCAGGCATCCAGGATGGCGTCCAGTAGCGCGCGCCGATCTCTGAAGCGGCGGTAAAAGCCTCCCTTGGTCACTCCGAGGCGCTCGGCAACCACCTCGACGCGCACCCGATCAATGCCACCCTCGGCGAGTTCCGCCAACCCGGCCTCCACCCATTTCCCCGTTCCTTCGTCATCGGTGTCCATGACAGCTCTCTAGATTGTGATACGGGACCGTATTGCGTGGGCCAATCGCCGCGTGATACGGGAGCGTATCAGCGTGTGGAGGCTGCGCAAAGCCCGCTCAATCGGGTTGTCAGGTGAACCGCGAACGCCAGATCAGTCTCTTGAAGAAGTTGCTGCACTACGTCGACACCAAGACCACCGCGATGGCCGAGGCCCCATGGCACAACGACGGTTCGGTCTACTTTGATCCGGATCATTTGGTCCGCGAGCAGCAGATTCTTTTCCGGCGTCACCCACTTCTGATGGGCTTCGCCTCCGACTGGGCCGCGCCCGGCGCATTTCGCACCGACGATTATGCCGGTGTACCAATCCTTCTCGTGCGGGCGCCTGACGGCAAGCTGCGTGCGTTCCTCAATGTGTGTCGCCATCGCGGTGCCAAGGTCGCCAAGGGCTGCGGCAACGCCCGCCTGTTCGTATGCCCGTACCATGCCTGGATCTACGATCTTGCGGGCCAGGTGAGAGGCATACCAGACGAGCGCTGTTTTGCCGGCGTTCGAGACCAACGACCGTCACTGATACCGTTACCGCTCTGCGAAAAGCATGGGCTTGTTTGGGTGATGCCGACGCCGACCCGCGACGGTGTCGACGAGTTTGACATCGACCCATGGCTATCCGGTCTTGGGACCGAACTCGGCTCGTACGGTTTCGGCTCCTGGTCCTTCTACGATAGGCGCGTGATCCCCGAGACGATGAACTGGAAGATTTCTCGTCGATACCTTTCACGAGGGTTACCATATCGGTTTCTTGCACCGGGACTCACTGAAAGAGGTGTTGCACGGCAATGTCACGGATTTCGAAGCATTCGGGCTCAACCATCGGCTTGTCATGCCTCGCAAGAAGCTCGAACGCCTGAAAACGGAACCCGAAGAGCATTGGGATCTAATGTGGAATACGACACTGATCTACGCGCTGTTCCCCAACACGCTGCTGATGGTGCAGGGGGACCATGTGGAACTCGCGCGCATCTTCCCAAGCCAAGGGTGCGTCGATCGTGCGGTTATGGAGCTTGCGCTCTATGTGCCAAAGGCACCTAGCACCGACGAAGAACGCACTCATTGGGATAAGAACATGCAATTGGTGCTCGATGTTGTAACGGGCGAAGATTTTCCGGCCGGGCGCAGCATCCAGATGGGCCTCACGTCGGGCGCGCAGACCCATCTGGTGTACGGGCGCAACGAACCGGCCATGATCCACTATCACCAGTCGATGCGGAGCGCACTTGGCCTCGGGGCGATCGATCAGACCGTTCAGGCCGCAGAATAGCCGCCAATGGAATTGCGATTGTTGGACGCCGGTGTTCACCGCGTCGCTATCAGCGAGGCGCGCGGCTTCCCTCACGACGGCGAGCGGATCATCGACGTGGCTGAGGAGTATGTGCGCGGCGTCAAAGGCACCGTTGTTGCGATGGGCCCGATCGTTGGCCGTCAGGAATTGTGAGACGTGGCCTTAGCGCCGGCGCCAACGGGCAGCGCATGTACCATTGCGCGCCGCCGAACGGTCGCGGTGAGCGGATCAGGCCAAGGGTCTGGTCCAGATTGGGGAAGCTGCAGGTGCAGCCAGCTCTCAGAGGTCTCGGAGAAGTAGGCGGTGGGGGGTGGCCACGTCTGTTCCGATGTTCCAACGCGGACGTGATGCCGGACGGTCCGAATCTTCGGAGATGTGTCACTTAAGAGACGCTACGGAACCGGCGAGCCTAGCTCTGTGCGTCAGGCCAACTTTGTAGGGCCATGCGGCGGTGGTTTGTTTCACACCAAGCGGCCGAAGCCGGATGGCCGAGACGCGTAAGTCGAAGTGAAGAACACGGCCGGCCCCAGTTCTTCACCTCATGCTCGTGCCGCACCGACTGCGTCGGCCATCCATCGGTCCGTTAGCACCACATTGGGAGTGCGAGCGCCTCGGTAATCCGCTCGGCCGCATTCTCATGGACGCCGTGCGTCCTGTGCTGCGGCGTTCATGTTTCCGCTGCTGTTCCTGTTGGGCCGGCGTCTTGCACCCATTCGATGCGGATACCTTTCTCAGCCATGCAGCCTTTGAATGCGGCCTGTTGCACTTTGGCTTGCTCAATTGAGCGACCGATGCCGTAGGTGTCACCGCTCAGTCTCGGCACCCCATCTCGGGCGACCTGCGCCCTGGCTGCGCACTCTGTCCTGGCCTGCTCTTCGGTGGCCAACACGAGCGGCGCTCCGTCGAGCCGCGATAGCTCTACCCGCTGCGCTTGCGACGATGCGCATCCACTTAGCGCGAAGCAGACGGCTAAACCGCCGAAACGGCGAACCATCGTGCACCTCGAATGTCTGCACACGGCACGTACATCGATTCGCTCGCTTGTGCGAAGCTGGCAAGTTGCCGATGTAAATCTGTTCGGCCGATCCCCAATGGCCGGGTAACCGGACTGGCAATGCCATAGTCACTGTTGGCTGCGCTCGCCGCTCGGCTCCGGGTGAACGGAGATTGCACCCGCGCTTGGCTTCGGGGTGTCCCCTAAGGGCATATACCGATGAGACCGTTTGGCGCGTGTCGGAAACCCCGCCCTATGTCAGCCATTTTTATCGGGAGATTTGGGATCATGGCTGTGTTGAGGGGGGATTGCATGCCGAAGTACTATTTCAATCTCAAGGGCAATGGCGATCTCATAGAGAGCGACCGGCCCATACAATTTCCGTGTCTCGCCACGGCCAAAGCCGATGCCTTAGCGATTGTCCGCGGCATGCTGGCCGACCTGCCGGGTGACTGGCAGTGCGGGACCATTGGCTTCGCTTTTGAGATTTGCAACGAGGCGGGCGAGGTGCTCGATATCGTCAAGTTTGAAGACGCCGTGCTTCTGCATTAGGTACCGCACTCGCTTTTCCGCCGGACGTAATCCGGGTTGCAGAGTTAACCGCACGTCACGGTAGTTTCTACGTCCGCGCCAGCATGCCCTAGCCTAACAAAGACACGTGGCTTTGCTCGCCACTGGCCCAAGCGTGTGGCCATGACCCGCATCCTGATCGCTGATGATCATGCCGTGGTGCGCTCGGGTGTCCGACGCATCATCGAAAGTCATGCGGGCTGGACTGTCGTCGCCGAGGCCGCTGACGGCAAAGACGCCATCGACAAGGCCATTGCCACCAAGCCTGACGTGGCCATCCTCGATGACGCGCTTCCCCGGATCAACGGCATTGAAGCCACGCGCCAGATTCGCCTGCGTGCACCGAACGTCGAGGTGCTGATCCTTACGGAGCACGACAACGAGATCATCATGCGCGACGCGTTCAGCGCGGGCGCACGCGGCTATCTTCTAAAGACAGAAGCCGAACAAGAGCTGGTGGCCGCCATCGAAACCCTTGCGGCGCATCGGCCACATTTGACCAGCAGGGCTATGGAGGCGCTGCTCGCGGTCTTTCTGACCGATGCGCAGCCGGCCAAGCAGCTGCTGACGCCCCGCGAGCGCATAGTCTTACAATTGGTCGCCGAAGGGCACAGCAACAAAGGAATTGCCCAGGTCCTCAGCGTCAGCATCAAAACGGTGGAGACGCACCGTGCTGCGATCATGCGCAAGCTTGAGCTGACCTCGACGGCGGCTTTGGTGCGCTACGCCGTGCGCAACAAGCTGATTGAGCCTTGAACCGATCATGTTTCCGCTGCGCGCGCAGGCTCCTCGTTGAGTCGCCGGACGGCCGGGGTATGCGGATGTGGTGAGCGAGGATTCGCGTGATTCAAGCCTAACTCGGCCGCAGCCAGCTTGTTCGCCTGTGCATCAGACGCTGCGCGGGACGCTGGCGGCGGCTTCCCAGGTGACATTGCCGCAGGTTCCGCAGCAGAGTCCGCGCGGCAGTACGGCAAGGCGCAGCACGCGCCGGCCACAACCGGCGGGGCAGACGAAGTAATGTTGCCAGCCGCGAGCGCGAGGAACGCCGCACCCGGTGCCAGAGCGGCACCGCCGCGCACATCGCCTTCGGCAGCACTTACAGATTCCGGTGCAGTTCTACCCATAGGTCGACCTTGCTAGCGCATCCGCTGTCTGCGGAAGATAGCCATCAACGCGCGACCTGGACCTGCTCTTGACCGGAAAGTCGGCGTCTCCTCGCGCGACGTGCTCCTCATGGAGGCGAGTATGAAAAAGGCTGCCTCACAGGGCAGCCTGAGTTTCAATCCTGCGATTCGATGTCGAACCGCAATTTTGCGGTAGGACCTTGTTTACTTAGCAACTGATTGCTGCGCCGCGATATCCGCGGCACCGAGCCCTCTCGGTTCCGGAATTTCGCGACGGCAGCCCAGCGTGGTTGCAGCGATGACCACGAGAACGGCCACGCAAAGTGTATGTCGAACCATGAGGGTTCTCCTGAATTTGAGAGATCGCATGCAGTCACTGGCGAATAACCCGATTCGCAGAAAATGCTGTGGGCCGGTGAATTGACTCTTTGAGATTCGCAACAATTCGTGGCGATGCCGCAACAGTCGGATTCGATACACTTTCGAAATCACCCTTAAGCAAATCACAGGGATGTTTGACCAAAATGATTGCTTCCTCGCAAGCCAGGGGCAGTCCGAATGCTTCGCTATTCTCATCCAATTGCGGCGTGGCCATTCCTTTGCTTGGTGGCGAGCGTTGCAACCCTGGCGATCTTGACAGTCCCAGCGCCAGCCGTGGCGGGTTCGCTGTTAGCTCGGGTCGACCTTTCGCAGCAAAGAATGGAGGTCTACACCGACGGGCGTAAGCACCATGTTTGGGCAGTTTCTACCGGCCGTGACGGCTGGAATACGCCGCCCGGCAGGTACTATCCATTCGCGCTCACACGCCAATATTATTCGAGCCGATGGAATATGAATCTACCCTATTTGATTTCCATCAGCCGCGACGGTATCGCGATCCACGGCACCGAGTTGAGCGGCAAGTTGGGTAGCCGTGCTTCCCACGGCTGCATTCGGCTGAGCGTTTCCAATGCCGCCACGCTCTACGGTCTCGTGCAAAAATACGGCATGGCAAACACCGAGGTCATAGTGACCCGCTAGATATTCCTGGCGCGTCCTCATTACGCATTCGATTACGCTGGAGAGGCCGCGCACAAAGGTGCGGGGACCCGTCACTTACGCTTGTTGAATGCCGGGCGCGGCGCTGGATCGTTCGCCGGCACTCGCCGGGCACTCGCCTTCAACGCTTCCTTGAGCGTGACTGGCCGCCCGTGCTTCTTGAGCAAGTCACGGAAGGCCTCGTCGGCCAGCTCTTGCAGCGACTTCATGCTGTCGCGCGCCAGAAGCCCGAGCGCCTGATAGGTCTCAGAGTCGAACTCAATGCGCTTGCGAATGGGTGGGCTCGATGGCTGGTGGATGCGCAGGCTGGGCAGCTCTTGCCTATACCCTAGCAAGCTAACTGAACTCACGAGAAGTCTGAACGGAGGTTCGTTGGGACACGCTCTAGCCCGTTGATGTCAATGACGCGACATGGGCGGCTTTGGCTCCGGACGACGGCAGCGATTTCAGCGCAGGACGACTGAAGGTTACCTGGCGCTGGACATCGCGGTCCTTCGACGTCGTGGCCTTCTGCAGCCTGGATGTTCAGGCACGATAGCGTGGTCGCGCGGCGGCGAGAGGATAGGGTCGGCGAGCCTGTTTGCTAAGTCCGGAAGCCTTCGCCTGTCCTATCAGACAACCACTTCGGAAGGTTCAGCCGAGAGGATCGATGAGCGGATTGAGATTTGGTCGACCCAGACATCGCTCGGTGGACAACGACAATGGTTCAGATGTCCCGGATGCCATCGCCAATGCCGTATCCTGTATGGCGGACCTCGCTTCCGCTGCCGGCTGTGCCATGGCCTGTCGTATGAGTCCCAATTCGAGAGCCGTGCCCAGCGCGCCAACCGGCGTGCCCGCAAGATCCGGCGGCGGCTCGGCGGCTCCGACTGCCTGATGGAGGAATTCCCGCCCAGGCCACGCGGCATGCACCATGCGACCTATCGGCGCCTCGAAGCCTTGGCGGCTGCTGCGGATGAACGGTGGGAAGCGGTCGTCATAACGCTGGTAGGACGCCGCCGCCACTGACAGGATCGTATGCGAGATTGCAGACGGCAGGGTGTTGAAGCTCGGCAGTACGTGCGACCTTGGCAGCCAATGACCCTCCCACTACTCTGTTGGCAGTGCCTTGTTCCGGGGGGGCTAATATGTGGCGCATTGGGCGGAGTCTTGCGGCAATGTCGTGTTGGGCATTGTTGCAAAGCACGGCGGCCATCGCTCAACAGCCGCTTGCCGCGTTCCACTCCGCGCGGACAGAAGAACCCGCGGTTCGCGAGCCTACGGCCGGAGCCGTAAGGTACATCCAACAGATCATGGCCAAGATCGGACTGCCGATGCGGTTCGAGATCTTCGCTGCCGACATCCCGAACGCACAGGCCCAGGTACGGAATGGCAAGCGCCAAATTCTCTACAATCCAAACTGGATGCTAGAGCTAGTTACATCAGCTCAGACCAATTGGGCGATGACACAAACTCTTGCACACGAAGTTGGACATCACCTGAGCTTCCACGAAGGCTATACAGGCGATACCAAGCAAAACCAGGAACAAGAGCTGGAGGCCGATTACTTCTCAGGGTACATCCTCGCTCGTCTGGGAGCGACGGTGGAGCAGGCGACCGCTGCCGATCGAGTATTGGTAGCGGGAGATTCAGCGACCCATCCCAGCTCTCAGCGCCGCATCCAAGCCATTGCGAAGGGCTGGAATGATGCGAGCGGCCGGGCGACTACCACGGCCACCGCTGGCCCGCCGACAACAGTTCAAGAAAGTCCAATAGCCACCGCAAGTACGGCGCGCACTCGGCGCACAGTGTGGGATCACAACGGCTCGGAAATGTATCTCGTTGGCGAAGGCTCTACGCGCCGCTTTTTGTACGCTCGGCCCCGCAAGGTGATGCTCGATGCTGGTGCCGGCCCAGGCACATTGCTGTTTGCGGGTGATCGGATTGGTTCCACCTACCGAGGCATCTCACACATCTTCAGCAGTCGCTGCGGCAAGTTCTATTACGAGGTAACCGGGACGGTAGAGCCGGGTGATCTTCGTATTGTACTGAAAGGAAAGGCGCCTTCGGACATCGACGCCAACTGCAATGTCGGCAAACGTCGGGATGACACTCTCGTGTTTCAATACCTGCGAACCGAGCAATGAATGAGTATCGGTCGTGCTCGCTCAGAAGGGCGGCACGATGGGAGGATGTTCGCTGGCTCGCGAGATGACCTACAAATTCACGATACGGTCCATTCGCTCAACCCGCCCGACGTCCAACTCGAATCGGCGCGCCACGAGGCTGTCGGAGAGGCTGCGTCGGCCAGCTCGTTGAAATTCTGCGGCGCCGGCTTCTTACCCTTCAGGAGTGCGGTTTTCGACCATGAGCCGTGAGATTATGGCATGGCCGCCGGGATCTTTCGCAGGCCAGAACAATGAGACGTTGGGCTCGTGCGATATGTTTTTGGCCGCTGAAGCGCCGCTCGCGCATCCGATGACGTTGTCGCAGAGATGCACCGACACATAGCTCGTATGTGGACCGCCTTTGCCGACAGTCTGGAGGTAGGCATCCTGCAGCACCGGTGGCCAGGTGGCGTCAATCGGCCGGTGACGTCTCAGGCGCAGTTGCGATAGTCTACACCACAAGTCGCGATCAATGTGCGCGCGACACTTAACAAGTGGAGGAAACATGTTCTCACACATCCTCGTCGGCGCAGATGATGTTGCGAAGTCCAAAGAGTTTTACGATGCGGTGCTCGGCGCCATCGGTGTTCCCGAAGGCAAGTCCGACCCGAAAGGGCGGGTGTTCTATCGCACGAAAACCGGCACGTTCGGCCTGACCAAGCCGATTGACGGCAAGGACTGCACATTCGCGAATGGCGGGACCATCGGCTTTACCTGCGACAGCCCCGAGAAGGTCAAGGCCTTCCACGACGCCGGCGTCGCCAACGGTGGCAAGAGCATCGAGGATCCACCAGGCTGGCGCGAGGGCGGCGCAGTCAAGTTTTATCTCGCCTACTTGCGCGACCCCTACGGTAACAAGATTTGCGCACTGCATCGCGGTTAGGACAAAAGCTCCACTTTGGAAGGCGCGGCGCGAAATTCCTCGGCGAAACGCGCTAGCGCTCCGCGTCGACCCCAGCGCGGTGACGACCGTGGTCCGTGTTCACTCGCACCCTCCCGCAGAAGGTTGCGCCGCTCAGAGGACTCCTCCTATGCCATTACCCAGCCGGTCGCGGCCTATGCAAAGTGGACGCTTGACGAAAGACGAGAGCGGCAGGCGTAGATGGCCAAGATCGCCATCAAAACGTGGCCGATAGATTAGGGCGACCCCATGGAAGTGAACGAAAGCGAGCTTAGGACTGCTGTCGAGCGCAATTTCGGGTGCAGCGCCAAGTTTGCCCGGATTGTGCGCGTCACCGAGACACATCAAGGCCAGACAGTATGGGACGGCATCGTTCATGTATTTGACGTCGGTGGCGGACAGGACGTCGCCTATGCTTGGACGTCACCCATGGAAGGTACGGCCATACGTCGGTTCTACACGGTGCTGGGGAAATCACCGATCAACTCGGCGGCAGATGCCGTAAGAGCCGCGATCGCGGCCGAAAGCCGGGATAAAGCCGTCAAGGAATAGGCCGACGCGGATCAAATTAGGACAGGGCAGCAAGGGCGAGCCATAGTTGTATGAAGCCTTGATGGGCCATCTATGGGCCGCAATCCGCAACGGGGCAATGGCACAATTGGGGAGAGCCGGGTGCGAGCGGATCAACGGCAGATGAGAACGGGGACTGTGCTCAGCGTGACGACCTTGGCCGCCTGACTGCCGAGCAGCGCTCGCGCGATACCGCGTCGCCCATGCGAAGCCATGACGATGAGGTCGCAGCCTTGCGCCTGTGCGGTTTCGATGATTGCCTCGGCTGGAAAATCCAGCACATGTACAGTGTTGCACTCGACACCCAGACTTGACGCTTGCTTGCGGACTTCATCAAACATGCGCGTGGCCGCGTCAGCGACTGCTTTCTCGTATTCGTCAATCGAAAAGCTGGCTGCTGCACCCTCAATTCCAATCATTGCCGTCCAGGGCTCACTGGCATTGAGGGCTGTGACGCGCGCGCCAAGGGCCTTAGCCAGGCTCAACCCCGCTGTCACGGCCTTGGCAGCGAGTTCCGATCCATCAGTGGCTATGAGGATGTGCTTGTACATGTTGGCTCCTCGGCTTGGCTTCGCTCAAAGGGCATAGGCTGCCAGCGCTGCGGCAATGAAGCCTGCATGGAAAGCCAGGAACATCAAACTGAGGTTGATGATGCGGATCATGGCCGGCCGATGTGGAAGGCAAGAGCGTGCGCTCATGATGCTAGGCAGCTGCGGAGCAACGCCATCGGCAGACTTCCGTATCGAGGCTGAGGGTGAATCCCTTGGGATAATGCCTCCTAGCCGTTTCCCTGACTGTCTCTCGCTCATTCCGGCTGCATCGTGCTGCTGACCAAGGCCCGCGCCGCGCATCAGTCGGCTGCAGGCTGCTCCCTGTGCCGTAGGGCACAGCCTTCGAGCACAAGAGAACCCATTATGGTTCGGCGATCAGGCGACGACACCCCCAGTCGTTCGCGTCGCCCACAAGCGGGAGATTCGTCATGAGAACTCTGTTGTGTACATCTGCGCTGCTTCTTGGTGTTCTGGCTGCGCCAGCCAACGCCAAATCGGTCTGGGATCAAATCTCCGAAACGGCTCCCCGGTCAGGTGTGTTTGAAGATCTCAATATGACGGCACCCAAGAGCGTCTTCGAGACCTTGAACGACACGGCACCTCGGTCTGACGGTGTCTTCGGCGAGCTTGAGAAGAACGCCCCATAAGGGCTGATTGGCGCCGTCCGGCCATCCTCACTGGATGGCGCCAAGCCTACGGGCGTTACCTTGGTAGCGCAACGGAGCGGCAGTATGTGTGCAGGCTGGCAATAACAGTTCTTTATTGAGGCTGCCGCCATGGAGCATTTTCCTCAGACTTGGCTGCCGATCATCGGCAAGCATCTGTCGCAGGCACCTTGGTCTAGCAGCGGATACACCCCTGCCCGAGAGCGTGCAGAAAGCCCTAGAGAAGCTGCGGACGGCTGAGATGGCGCGGCTCGGCGCTGGCGCGGCCCGTTAGGCGCTTGTCAGGAAGAGATGATGTCTTCAACGCGAAGCCCTGTACGCTTGGGTACGAGATTTCTGCTTTGGTTCGCGAT
>CAWIYZ010000012.1:0-120541 GCA_963840425.1 uncultured Alphaproteobacteria bacterium
GGATCGAACCCCTGTTTTCAACGTGAGAGGCTGACGTCCTAGGCCACTAGACGAACGGGGCGGGCAACCGAGCCCTCGTATATGGGAGACGGTCGGGGCGATCAAGAGCGGAGTGGCATCGCGGCAATCGATGTAAGGTCGGCGGCCTATCTCGGGGCCAGATCGACGTGGGCGAGGGGCTCACCGGAGAGAAGGTCCAGGATGGCGACTCCGGCACCGGCCGGCGTATCGTAGTGTACCGCCAGCCTGTCGCCAGCGAGCGCAATGGACCGAACCACGGCGCCGGCTGGCAGCGGCAGACGGGCGGCCTTGGCGAGGGCGTGTGCAGCGGGCGGTTGGGCCGCGCCGCCCTTGGTGATGAGATAGGCGATGCGGCCGATAACGGCGGCAAAGCCGATGACCAGTATGATACCCATGACCACGACGGCGATCTTGAGAATGCGCAGTTGGCGCGGCGTGAACGGGTCCGTGCCGTCTTGTGCCGTTACGGGATGATCCGCGTCCATGGTGGGGCTCTGGTTCACACTTCGAGGCCGATGATGGCGGGAGAGGCTGCACAATGCTGCGCCGTCACGATCGGCCCTGCCGAGGCCGGCGCGCGCCTCGACAAGGCGCTCGGCGTCGGGCTCGCCGGCTTCACGCGCTCGCGCATCCAGGCGCTGATCCGCACCGGCCAGGTAACGCTCGCCGGCGCGACAGTAAGAGAGCCGGGCCGCAGGGTCAAACCCGGGGAGCGCTACGAGGTGGAGGTGCCCGAGCCCGAACCCGCCGAACCGCGCGCCGAGGTCATGGCGCTCAGCATCGCCTACGAGGACGAGCATCTGATCGTTATCGACAAGCCGGCGGGGCTGGTCGTGCATCCGGCTGCCGGGCATGCGTCCGGTACGCTCGTCAATGCGCTGATCGCGCACTGCGGCGACAGCCTGTCGGGCATCGGCGGCGTGAAGCGGCCGGGCATCGTGCATCGGCTGGACAAGGATACGAGTGGGCTTCTCGTGGTGGCCAAGACCGATGTGGCGCACGTGGGGCTCAGCCGCCAGTTCGCGGCGCATGGGCGCGATGGCCGGTTGCAGCGGCGCTATCTCGCGCTGGTCTGGGGCGCGCCTGCACGCCGCGCGGGGAGCGTGGATGCGCCGCTGGAGCGCGGTCAGCGCAATCGCACCAAGATGGCCGTGACGCGCGCCGGCGCTGGACGACATGCCGTGACCCACTATCAGGTGCTGGAGCGCTATGGCGACGAGGCGGGCCGGGCGCTGGCGGCACTGCTGCGACTAGAGCTCGAGACCGGCCGCACGCACCAGATCCGAGTGCACATGGCGCACATCGGACATCCGGTTATCGCCGACCCAGTCTATGCGACGGGCTTTGCAGCCAGCACACGGCGGCTCTGCAAAAGTATGCGCGCCGTGGTTGAAGATCTTGGCCGGCAGGCTTTGCATGCCAGCCATCTCGGCTTCGAGCATCCAGTAACGGGACGCCGCCTGGCGTTCGATAGCCCGTTGCCCGCGGATCTGGCAGCGCTGCGCCACGGCTTTGCGCCAATTGCGGATAAATTTGCGTCGAAGCGGGTAATCCGGGGACCGGGCAAGGGTTCAGCGCGTTAGCGTGACAGGAGTTTTCCCGAGGGCGCGCCGACGACGGAACTGCGAGCCTGACAACGTTTCCGTCTTGTTGTGCGGGGCACGCATTCCCATGTAGGTCACCCCCGCGTGATCGGCCGTGACCCCGGCAGAACGGAAACGTGCTTTGTGGGGAGCACACAGCAGGGAGTAAACGTTGGGTCAAAGACGGGCGACGTGCCCGGGCAAAGTGACGTGAGGGAGCAGCACCGGCACTTCAGGTGCTGAGCATAAGATGGCAACCAAGGCTCTTCCTTCTATTGCGGCCGGCTCCGGCGGTCTTGCGCGCTACCTCGAAGAGGTGCGGCGCTTCCCGATGCTCGAGCCGAACGAGGAATACATGCTGGCCAAGCGCTGGCAGGAGCATCAGGACGGTGACGCGGCCCATAAGCTGGTGACGTCGCATCTGCGGCTGGTCGCGCGCATCGCCATGGGCTATCGCGGCTACGGCTTGCCAATCGGGGAAGTGATCTCCGAGGGTAACGTCGGCCTGATGCAGGCGGTGAAGCGGTTCGATCCCGACAAGGGCTTCCGGCTCGCCACCTATGCGATGTGGTGGATCCGGGCTTCGATCCAGGAATACATCCTGCGCTCGTGGAGCCTGGTGAAGATGGGCACGACGGCGGCGCAGAAGAAGCTGTTCTTTAATCTGCGGCGCGTGAAGGGGCAGATCCAGGCGCTCGAGGAGGGCGACCTGAAGCCCGAGCACGTCAAGCAGATCGCCACCAAGCTCGGCGTGCCCGAGGAAGATGTGATCTCCATGAACCGGCGTCTGTCCGGCGACGCATCGCTCAATGCGCCGCTCAGGGCCGATACCGAATCGGCCGGTGAGTGGCAGGATTGGCTGGTGGACGACACGCCCGACCAGGAGGAGAGGCTCGTCGAGAGCGAGGAGCTCGATCGCCGCAAGTCTTATCTGGCGCGCGCCATGACCACGTTGAACGATCGCGAGAAGCGCATCTTCGAGGCGCGGCGGCTGCAGGAGGACCCGGCTACGCTGGAGGATCTGTCGAGCGAGTTCGGCGTCAGCCGCGAGCGTATCCGCCAGATCGAGGTGAGGGCGTTCGAGAAGGTGCAGAAGGCCGTGCAAAAGGCGGCGCACACCGAGGAGGCCCGTCCGGGTCTTTAAGGCCGGATCCGCGGAGCTTTACACCGCAGTATCAGCGCCCGAGATGAACCGCGCTGGCGGTCCATCTCGGGCGTTTCCGCGGAACGAGCATTGACGCAGTAACAGCGTTGGGTTTCTGCTGCGTGCCGGTTGCCCAATTGGGCAACAGCCACATTGGCACTGCAACCCTCAACCATGCGCCGGCGCTTCTTCCTGATCGAGAATGCTATTGCGGGCACCGGGCCCGGCGGCCTCGTCGCGCGTGTTGTCGATCTCCTCGAGCGCGCCGGGGCCAGCGTCGAGCGCTGCCGTGGTGTAAGTGCGAGCGAGGCTGAACAGCACGCCATAACAGCCGCGCACGGCGGGGACTTCGATGCGCTTATCGCGGCCGGCGGCGACGGCACCATCCGGCACGCCGCACGTGCCGTGGCCGGAACCAACATTCCACTCGGTGTCATCCCCCTCGGCACTGCCAACGTGCTGGCGCACGAGATCGGGCTCGTTCGCACGGCTCGGGAACTCGCGCATGTCCTGCAGGCGGGTTCGGCAGAGACCATCGAGGCGCCACTGGCGAATGGCGAGCTGTTCCTGCTGATGGCGGGCGCGGGGTTCGACGGCCGCGTCATCGAGGCCCTGAGCCACGCCGTCAAGGGCCGCATCGGCAAGCTCGCGTACGCGGGGCCGATCCTGCGTGCGCTGACACGGCCGGCGGATTCGCTCGAGGTGAGCATCGACGGCAAGCTACACCGTACGAGCTGGGTGGTGATCACCAACGCGCGCCACTACGGCGGCCGTTTCGTCATCGCGCCATCGACGAGCGTGCACGAGAAGGGACTGCGCGCGGTGCTGTTCGACGCTCCCAGCCGGAGCGAGTTGGTGAAGAGCCTGCTCGCTCTGGCGATGGGTCAGCTCGGCACTTGCCGGCACGTCAGTGTGCACACGTGCGCGCATGTCGAGGTGAGATCAGAGATGCGGGTGCCCGTACAAGTCGATGGGGATGCGTTCGGCGCGACGCCGTTAGTGGTTGAAGCGAGGGGCGGGCCGCGCGTGTCGCTGATCATGCCAGCGCAAGATGTGTCCAGCGCCGGCTGACGATCGCCGGATTGCGTCATTAATCAATTGTTAACCGAATCGACGTTGCATTGTATGGTGCAGTTGCGTCCGTGGCGGCGCATTCGCTTGTCCAAGCATCGGCGTCTGCGCGAGTAGCGTTCCCTGAGAGTCGATACGCGAGGCCATCGGCCCTCGTGATCGTTTCGAGCGAGGGCATGCACTCAATCTTGCCTTTGGGCAGACCGGACACCTGGCGGAGATGGATGGGGCCGCTTCGGAGAGCATCCGGCTGCGTAGCGTTGCAGCGTAATGCCGACCCTGTCCCCTACCGTCGCACCTTCAACGCGCGCAGCCTCAAGTCTCAGCCTTGGAAAGGCCGAGCTGGCGGATGCGTGCGCGCAAATCCACTACGGGGGCAAGGTGCGGCCTGCAATGACGATGGAGTGGCCAATGCAGACACGCCGTCATCCAGAGTCCCGAGCCGTGCGCGCGCGTATCGATCGCAGCGCGGTGCGTCCTGTTCACCGGCAACCACTTTGGTGTTTTACGCTGCCCTGGCGTGTCAAACCGCTGCAACCTCCAAGTAAGCACTGATTGAGCATTGCCGTCAGCGGGTGCGACGCGTTGATGGCCACGACGCAGCGGCCGGCCCCTCGGGCCGGCTGTTTTCGTTGGTGCGTATGGCGGAGGAGCCCGCGCCGTCACATCGGCAGGCGGGCGACCTGATGGCTGAAGTAGTTGTCGATGGCGGTAGTGATGGAATCGGCCACCTTGCCGCGCCACTGGTCGGATTTCAGCAGCTCGGCGTCCTGTTTGTTGCTGACGTAGGCGAGCTCGATCAGGACGGCCGGCACCTTGGCGGTGCGTAACACGGCAAACGCCGCTGAGCGATCCGGACTCTCCTTCAGCTCCGTGCTCTGGCCCATGTATTCGATGACCGACTTCACGAAGGTGCCCGTGCGCTCCTTGGTGGCTTGCGTCTCGCGGTGCACGAGATCGGCCAGAATGCTGCGCACGGCGCCCGCATCGGCACCAATGGCCTTGACGGTCGCCAAGTCCTTGGGCGTGAGCAAGTCCGCGCTCGACTCGCCCCCGGGGGAGCGGGCCAGCTCGTTGGCGACGCCCTCGCGCAAGGAATAGATGGTCGCGCCGCGCACGCTGGAGCGCGTCACATAGTCGGCGTGGATGGCGATGAACAGGGCAGCCTTTTTCTCCTCGGCGAATTCGCGGCGCTCTTCCAGCGGCACGAAGGTGTCGTTGTCGCGCGTCATGAGCACCTTGTAGCGGCCCGTGGCGTTGAGCTTGTCACGGAGCGCCTTGCCGAACGCCAGCACGACATCTTTCTCCACGGTGCCGTTGCGCATGGCGCCGCTGTCGTGGCCGCCATGGCCGGGATCGAGGACGATGAGCGGCCTCCAGGCGCGCTGGGCGCGCGCGTCCGGGCGCACGGCGGGCCGCGGCACGGGGGGCTGAATGGCGGCGAGGCCGGCGTTGCCGATGCTGGCGGTGGCGAATGGACGCTTGGCCGCGTTCTTGTCGTCGGCCGGCACGATCTCGATCACGAGGCGCTGCTGACGGCTGTCTTTGACGGGCTCGAGCTTGGCAGTCTCGATCACGACCGGATCGGTGACGTCGATGACGACGCGCATTTTGCCGGGTGCCGCCAGTCCGCCGCGGAACGTCTTGACCAGGCCTACGGGTTGGTCGCCTGAGATCGTGGGAAGCTCCACCTTGAGGTCAGGCAAGTCGACGATGACGCGGTTGGGGTTCTGCAGCGAGAAGACCTGGAAATCAGCCTTGCGCTCCAGTGCTATGACGAAGCGCGTACGCGTCCGGCTACCGACCAGCTCTTCTGTCTGGGCGGGTTTCTCGGAGAGCTTATTAGCTGCAGTCGGATGCGGGACAAGGGCGAGCCAAGCCGCAAGCGGCATAGCGCACACCTTTGCGGCCCGCCGGACAACGCCAGCGCACCGAGCCCCATTGAGAACCATGTCGATCGACCCCCGTCTACGCTGAACGGTCCTAATGGCGGGACAAGCCCTGTAGTGACTGAGGATGATGGCTTTTTGCGGATCGTCGCAGGGCCGTGTTATGGAGCAATAAAGGTTAACAGTCGGTAAACCTCGTGTCACGCTTCCAAATAATGTGAGCCGACGGACCACCCTGGGGGAGCCTCATGCGGACGAGATGGGCGATAGCGCTGGTGACGGTGACAATGCTGGGTGCCGTCTTAAGTGACGCGTCGGCGCCAGTCCAAGCGCAGGGCGAGCAACTAATTGAGGTGACGACGCGCGGGCAGAAAATGCGCGCCCTGCTCCTGGCGCCGTCGGCTCCAGTCGGCAGCGTCATCCTGCTGGCCGGCGGGCACGGCAACCTGGCGCTGAGCAAGGACGGAAAGATCGGCTGGGGCGCCGGCAATCAACTTGTGCGCACACGCGCCGGCTACGCCAAAGCGGGCTTTGTGACGGCCGTGCCGGACATCGCGCCGGACTTGAAGCAGGGTGATGGGGGAGTGCCGCGCTACCGCTGGTCGGACAACTACGCGCGCGATATCGGCGCGCTCGTCAAGCATCTGCGCGGCGTGAAGGAGCCGGTCTACCTGGTCGGCACTAGCCGGGCGGCGCTATCGGTTGCGAAGGCCGCAGTCACGCTGTCGGGCGCGGAAGCACCGGATGCGATCGTCGTCACGTCAGGCATGCTCGTGCACATCAATGACAAGCAACCGTCCGCCGAGCGCAACGTCGGCGGGCTGGGACGTATCAAGCAACCGACGTTCATCGTCTTTCACGAGAAGGACGGCTGCTCGTATACGCCGGCCTCCTCCGCGCCACGCGCCAAGGCGCTGCTCACCGGCGCCAAGAAGGTCGATGTCAAGATTTCTGACGGGCGGCTCGGCTGGCTCGGGCGATCCCTGCGAAGCTCGCTCCCATCACGGCTTCGAGGGGCAGGATGGCGAGGTCGTACAGGTTGTGGCGGGCTGGTTGAAGGGGCTGTAGGGGCCCTGACGTCCGCCTACTCCGCCGCCTGCGCGCCGCTGTCATAGCCCATTTGCGCGTTGAGCTTCTCGACGAGATCGGCGGCGGCCTGGGCGATGTTGGTGCCGGGGCCGAACACGGCCTTGGCGCCAGCCGCAAACACGGCGTCATAGTCGCCGGGCGGGATGACGCCGCCTACCACGATCATGATGTCGCCGCGGCCTTCCTTCTCCAGGGCGGCTTTCAGCTCCGGGACGAGTGTGAGATGCCCCGCCGCCAGTGATGAGACGCCGACGATATGCACGTCGTTTTCCACCGCTTGCCGCGCCACTTCCTCGGGCGTGGAGAACAGCGGCCCGATGTCAACGTCGAAGCCGAGATCGGCGAAGGCCGAGGCGATCACCTTCTGCCCGCGGTCGTGACCGTCCTGACCGATCTTGGCGACGAGGATGCGCGGGCGGCGCCCGTCGGCGCGCTCGAAGGCTTCGACGAGGCCCATCACACGGGTCAGATCCTTGGACATGCGGCCTGCCTCCGCTCTGTAGACGCCCGAGACCGCGCGGATATCGGCGCGGTGGCGCCCGAAGACCTTCTCCATGGCGTCCGAGATTTCACCGACCGTCGCCTTGGCACGTGCGGCCTTCACCGATAGGTCGAGCAGATTGCCGCCAGCCTTAGCGCCTTGGGTGAGCGCCGTCAGCGCGGCCTGTGTCTCGGCCTCATTGCGCTCGGCCTTGAGCGCGGTCAGCTTGGCGATCTGCTGATCACGGACCTTGCGGTTGTCGACCTTGAGGATCTCGATCTCGGCCTCGGTTTCGACGCGGAACTTGTTCACGCCGACGATGGTCTGGGTGCCCGTGTCTATGCGCGCCTGCGTGCGGGCGGCGGCTTCCTCGATGCGCATCTTGGGAATGCCGGCCGCGATGGCCTTCGCCATGCCGCCGAGCTTTTCAACCTCCTCGATGTGCTGCATAGCTTTGGCGGCAAGCTCCGCGGTTAGCCGCTCGACATAGAAGCTGCCGCCCCACGGATCGGCTATGCGCGTGGTGCCGCTCTCCTGCTGCAGGAAAAGTTGCGTATTGCGGGCGATGCGGGCGGAAAAGTCGGTCGGCAACGCGATCGCCTCGTCCAGCGCGTTGGTATGCAGCGACTGCGTGTGGCCCTGGGTGGCGGCCATGGCCTCGATGCAGGTGCGCGTGACGTTGTTGAACACGTCCTGCGCGGTGAGGCTCCAGCCGCTGGTCTGGCAGTGCGTGCGCAGCGACAGCGAGCGCACGTCCTTCGGCTTGAACTCCTGCTTGATGAGCTTGGCCCAGATCAGGCGGGCTGCGCGCATCTTGGCGATCTCCATGAAGAAGTTCATGCCGATCGCCCAGAAGAACGAGAGCCGTGGGGCAAAAGCGTCGATGCCAAGGCCGGCGTTGACGCCGGCGCGCACGTACTCGATGCCGTCGGCGAGCGTGTAGGCCAGCTCCAGGTCTGCCGTCGCGCCCGCCTCCTGCATGTGATAGCCGGAGATCGAGATCGAATTGAATTTCGGCATCTTCGCCGACGTGTAGGCGAAAATGTCCGAGATGATGCGCATGGAGGGATAGGGCGGGTAGATGTAGGTGTTGCGCACCATGAATTCTTTGAGGATGTCGTTCTGAATGGTGCCCGAAAGTTTCGCTGGCGGCACGCCCTGCTCCTCGCCTGCGACGATGAAGAGCGCCAGAACGGGGAGCACCGCGCCGTTCATAGTCATCGACACGCTCATCTCGGAGAGCGGAATGCCGGAGAACAGCGTGCGCATGTCGTAGATGGAGTCGATGGCGACGCCCGCCATGCCGACGTCGCCCTTCACGCGCGGGTGATCGAAGTCATAGCCGCGATGGGTGGCGAGATCGAAGGCGACTGACAGGCCCTTCTGCCCCGCCGCAATGTTGCGGCGGTAGAAGGCATTGGAGTCCTCGGCCGTGGAGAAGCCCGCGTACTGGCGGATGGTCCACGGCTGGGTGACGTACATGGTCGGGTAGGGGCCGCGCAGGAACGGCGCGATGCCGGGATAGCCGTCGATGAAGTCGAGCCCCGCAGTGTCGGCGCCCGTGTAGTAAGGCTTGAGCGGGATGCCTTCGGGAGTTTGCCAGGCGGGGCTGTCGGAACGCGTGCCGGTGGGCGCGGTTGGAACCGCGCCGTCAAAACCGACTTTGGTGAAATCAGGTATTCTCGACATTGGTCATTTCCTGCCGAACCCGGCACACGATCCTGAATAACCCGAAAATCGCGCCGCAGCAAAAGCCTGATGCTACTCGGCGGCGCTGGCCTTCCGCAGCAGCGTTTCTCCAGGCTTAACGAGCGTGAAGTGGACGGGTTCGTCGGTGAGAGTGAGCCGGGCGTCCTGCTTGCGGACTACAGTAAACGTGGACGCAGCCAAGTCCCCCTCGCCGGTGAAGTCCGCGCGGTAGTGGGCGCCGCGCGAGTTCTCGCGCCGGAGCGCCGCGGCAGCGACAACCTTGGACATTTCGATGAGGTTCTCGAGGTTCAGCCAGTCGTGCCAGGTAAGATTGAAGGCGAGGTCGGTGTCGGCGATGCCGGTGGCACGAAGCTCGGTGGCAAGCTCGTCGAGGCGCTTCAGGCCACGCGTCAGGCTCTCGGCCGTACGGATGATGCCGACATCCTCCCACATCAGGTCGAGCAGGGTGTCGCGCAGTCGGTTGATGTCGCCGGGCTTGCGTGACAAGGGATGGCGCGCCGCCGCGACGCCAGCGTCGATTGCGTCCTCGTTCGGCTCGCGGTGACCGGGGTTATTCTTGACCCAGGCTGGCATCACGTCGCCGGCGATGCCGCCAAACACCGTCGAGTTGGCCACGCCGTTGCCGCCGAGGCGGTTGGCGCCGTGGACGCCGCCGGCATCTTCGCCGGCCACGAACAGGCCGCGCAGCTCGGTGGCGGTGTCGACCGCGCATACAACTCCGCCCATGAGGTAGTGCGCCGTCGGCACCACCTCGACCAGTCCGCCGGCAAGATCGAAGCCGCAGTCGGCGCAGCGCTCGACCATGCCCTTGAACTGCTTGCGCACCTTGTCGGGGCCGAGATGCCCCATGCTGATGTAGAGCCCGCCTTCCGGCGTTGTGCGGCCAGCGCGCATCTCCTCGAACATGGCGCGCGAGACGATGTCGCGCGTCGCCCGCTCGCCTCTGGAGTCGTAGGCGAACATGAAGCGCTCGTTGGTGCCGTTGAGCAGGTAGCCGCCGGCGCCGCGCAGGCCTTCCTCGATGATGGTGCCGGTCATGCGCGTGTCGCGGCCGGCGAGCACGCCCGTGGGGTGGAACTGCACCATCTCCATGTCGCGCAGCGGCAGGCCGAGGCGAAGCGCCATGGCGAGGCCATCCATGCTCTTGTCGCCCGAGGGCGTGTGGTAGCGGTACATGGTCGGCCCACCGCCGGTGGCGAGCAGCACGGCCTTGGCATGGACGAAGCGGAAGGCGCCGGTGCGCACGTCGATCATCAGCACGCCGGCGATCGACTGGCCGTCCTTGGTTGGGATGAGCGCGACGGCGCGGTGCTCCTCCATGCGCAGGATGGCCGGGCGCGCCCACACCTGCTCCATCAGCCGGTTGATGATCTCGATACCGGTGAGGTCGCCCTTGTGTACCGTGCGGTCGAAGGTCTGGCCGGCGAAGGCCTTGCCGTGCAAGGAGCCGTCCGGGTTGCGGTCGAAGAAGCAACCGACCTCGTTCTCCAGCTCGCGCACGCGCTCCACGGCGGTCTCGACCAGCGTCCAGGCGAGCTCCTGGTTGGGCAGCCACTTGCCGCCCTCGATGGTGTCCATGAAATGGCGTTCAACCGAGTCGCCGGGGATCAGCGAGACGTTATAGCCGCCCTGTACCATGCGCGTGCAGCCGGACTTGCCGAGCAGCCCCTTGCTGGCCACCGTGATGTCGAGGTCGGGATCGGCTTGCAGCGCGTGCAGGGCCGCGAACAGCCCGGCGCCGCCGGAACCGAGGATCAAAATATCGGTGCGCATGCGCTCGAGCATGGTCAGTCCGTGCCGAGAAGGAAGATGATCGCTACAACTGTCGCAGCCGCCACGACGCCAAACGCCATCTGCTTCTGCTGCGGCCGCCATGGCATGTTCTCAATCAGGAGCACGCGCAGACCACCGAGCAGATGCACTGCAAGAAGGAACAGGAGACCGGCTTCGGCAAATTTGACCGCGGGGTTCTGCGTCCACGCGAGAAAACTTTCGAGCCGCACCTCGCCTTCGATGGCAAGGCCGAGCGTCAGGAAGTGCAGCGGCAGGAAGAGAGCGAGCAGCACGCCGGAGATGCGGTGTACCTGGGCCGCGATCCACAGCGGATCGGTGCGGTAAGCTGCATCGCGCCGGCTTCTCATGGCAGCACCACGGCAGCAACCGCGCGCAGTCCCAGTACGAGAAGCGTGACGCCAAAGGCCCACATGAAAAGATCGGCGGCCGAGCGTGCGAGACGGCCCCATTCGATGGCAACGCTGCGCACACCGATGGCCGCATGCACGGCGGCAGCGAGCACGAACACACCATAGTAGAGCGCCCACACGATGCTGCCGCGCGTGCGGCCGAGGATGTCGGCGGCAGAAAGGCCCTTGCGCGTGGCATAGAAGATGACCGCGATATGGACCGCGATGAGCGGCACCATGAGGGCGGCGGTCGCGCGTTGGAGGATGTAGAGGCGAACGTTCATGGCTGCAACTCGCGCCTGATGTAGGCCTGCATGGTGCGCCGCTTGAGGCCGGCGATCGAGGCCGTGGGATTGAGGGCGGTGGGACATAGCTGCTCGCAGGACTGATGCGAATGACAGTTGTGGCAGCCGCCGTCGGCAGCCACCGCAGCAAGGCGCGCGGAATTGCCGGCATCGCGCACGTCGTTGACGAGGGTCCACGCGCGGTTGAGTGCGGCTGGACCCATGTAGGCATCGTTCCAGCGCACGGTATCGCAGGCGGCGTAGCACACGCCGCAGTTGATGCACTCGATGGCCTCGCTGGCCGCGCGGCGTTCCGGACTTTCCGGATTGACGACGGCCAGTGCATCGGCGCGCGTCTGCGACGGCACGAAGCGGCCATGCGCCCGCTGCCACTGCTCGAAGAACGGCGCCATGTCGGTGGCGAGATCCTTGATGACGGAGAGATTGGCAAGCGGCCCGATCTCGAGCTTGCCGCTGCCGGTCACCTTGGCGACGTGCGTGCGGCAGGTCCAGCGTGGCACACCGTTGACGGTCATGGCGCAGGAGCCGCACACGCCGACGCGGCAGGCGAAACGGTAGGCGAGCGTCGGATCGGCGTTGCGCTGGATCCAGGTGACGATGTCGAGAACGGTCTGGCTCGCCTGCAACGGGACCGTGAAGGTCTGGTAACGGCCTGCATCCTTGCCGCGCCAGACCGAGACCTCGATCGTGTCGCCTGGCGCCGCGCTCATCGCACCGTCACCTGCAGGCGATGCACCATGTTGTTGCCGAAGCCGCCGCGGTCGAAGGGTGCTTCCAAAGGTTGCGTCGCGCCGTCGGCGCCGGTCGCACGGCAAGCAAGCTCATGCTCGCCCTTCGTGGCGTTCCACACGAACTGCCAGCCTCGCCAGGCGTAGCGTCCCGCGACTGGGCCAAGCTGGGCTTGCGACCACTGGCCGTCGACGCCGACCTCGACTTCGGTGATGGGTACACCCGCACCCGACCAGGCGCGCCCATACAGCGTGATGGGGCCGGCCTCGACCATGCGTTGCTCCGTCCACCAGTCGGGAATGCCGGGCGGCACCATCAGTGATTTCACCCGCATATGGCCGACCGGCGTGCCTCGCTCTTGTGCAGTCTTCTTGTAAACGTAGGAGTGAACCTGCTGATAGCCGTCGAAAGGCTCAGCTAGCGCTTCGATCCGGTGTAGCCATTTAACGCTGGCCATGCCGTACCAGCCGGGCACGATCAGGCGCAGCGGAAAGCCGTGCTGCGGCAGCAGCGGCTGGCCGTTCATGGCGTGTACCAGCAGCACGTCATCGCCGAGCGCCAGGTCGGGCTCGAGGCTGCGGCCGTAGGCGTGCTCGACCCCTTTGTCGAAGCCGCGGTCAGCGCCGAAGAAGGCGACCTCCACGGTGTCGATGTCCAGGCCAGCGCGCTCCAGCACGTGACGCAGTGGAGTGCCGGTCCACTCGGCCGTGCCCACGGCTCCATGCATCCATGGCATGCTCAACCAGCGCGGCGAGACGTTGGCGCGCCCGCTGCCGGCGCATTCCAGCGTCACACGCAGCGTCCTCTGGGGCAGGCGCCGGATATCCTCGATGGACAAGCTGGACGGCGTGCGGACCTTGCCCCCGATGTCCAGCCGCCAGGCGGACGCGTCCGCCACATAGGGCACATCGAAGTGATTGAGCAGATAGTGCAGGCCTGCAGGAGTCACGTCGTAACGCAGCGTTTCGAGCAAGGCTCCATGATTGCGATTGGCGAGCCGCACTTCATCGCGCAGGAACAGACCGTCGCTGTGAGCGCGTGGGGCGGGATCGAAAAATGCGTGATGCGGCAAGGTTGTAACCGTGCCACCGCACGGTCTCCTGGGCTGATCGGATCTACGCTAGCCGTAGCAAACCCCTTCCCGTGCAACAAGCTGCGCCGTGGACGGCTCGTTAGCGTTTGGCATCCGCGGCGCGGCGCGCTCGCCTCTCTGGAACGAGATCGCGGGCCTGGAGCCAGAAGACCTCGCCTTCGCTGTCCTCGGTGTCGAGCCAGACGAAAGGCAGGTGCGGGTATTCCGCCTCGAGCAGTGGTCGGCCGGTGCCGACCTCGACTACGATATGTCCCGTTGAGGTCAGATGTGCTGCGCCCTCCGCCAGGATGCGGCGGACCAGCGCCAGGCCGTCCGCACCACCGGCATGGGCCAGTGCCGGCTCCGCCCTGTGCTCAGGTGGGAACGATGCCATGGCCGCCACGCTGACATAGGGTGGATTGGCAAGAATAAGATCGTAGCACTGCCGCGGCACAGGGCCGAACAGGTCGCCGGCGAGCAACATCACGCGATCGCTCAGGCCGTAGGCCTCGACATTGCGCGCTGCCACGGCAAGAGCTTCGGCACTGATGTCGGTGGCGGCGATCTCGGCATGTGGAAAGGTGAGCGCCGACAGAATAGCGAGGCAACCAGAGCCCGTGCAGAGGTCGAGCACTAGCTCGATGCCGCCAGGATCTAGGACGACCGGCGAAAGGCCCTTGGCCAGCAACTCGCCCAGCAGGGAGCGGGGCACGATGACCCGCTCATCGACGTAGAAAGCACGTCCGCCGATCCAGGCTTCGTTGACGAGATACGGCGCGGGCTTGCGGGTAGTGATACGGCGCTCGACGACATCATGCACAGCCGCACGCTCACTGTCCGTCAGCCGCGCCTCGAGCCACGGCTCGAGCTGGTCGATGGGCAGATGCAGGGTCTTCAGCAAGAGAAATGCGGCCTCATCGAGCGCGTTCGTCGTGCCGTGGCCATAGAAGATGCCGGCAGCATTGAAGCGGCTGACCGACCAGCGCAGCCAGTCGCGCACCGTGGCGAGTGAGGCGAGTGCCTCGTGTCGCGATTGTCCTGTCATCCTTGCCTCGGTCGTCGAGCGCTCCTGCATCCACAACTGGTCGTGGGTGCAAGTCTACCTTATCAGGCGCGAATTTGATCTGCCGTCCCCTAAGCGCACATTTCGACGCTGGACGAGGAAGCGGCAGCCATGGCCAATTTCACGACGCATATCGCGGTCGGCACGATCGTCAGCGGCGCGTTGGCGACCCTGACGCTCGCGGCGGATGTAATTGCGCCGGAAAACCTGGTGGCGGTGACGATGGCGGGGGTGCTCGGCAGCGTGCTGCCCGATATCGATCTCAAGGATTCGCGACCGAGCCATGCGCTGTTCTCGGGACTTGCGGTTTTCTTCTCGTTCGTGGTCCTGTTCACTTTCGCGCACCGCTTCTCGGTTGCCGAGCTCTGGATACTCTGGCTCGGTACCTTGGTGTTCATGCGCTACTTCGTGCATTTCGTCTTCCACCGCATGTCGTACCATCGGGGTATCTACCACTCGATACTGGCGGGGCTGTTCTTTGCCTTTTTCACTGCGGTCGTGTTCAAGCACCTGCTCGGGCGCCATGAAGGGGTGGCTTGGCTGGCAGGCGGGTTCATGTTCGTGGGCTATCTGGTGCACCTGACTCTCGACGAGATCTATAGCGTCGACGTCATGGATACGCGCGTGAAAGCCTCGTTCGGCACGGCGCTGAAGCTCTTCGACAAGAAACATCTTGGGCATTCGGCTGCAATGGCCTTGGCTGCAGTCGCGGCCTTCGTATTCACGCCATCTACAACGACGTTTGTGGACGGCATGCGCTCGCGACAGATCTGGGCCGGCCTGCATCAGCGCCTGTTGCCGAAGGATCGCTGGTTCGGCATCGTCAACCTGCGCGGTCGCACGGCCATGGGCGACGCAGACGCGGTTCCAGCCGATACGAGCGGCGCAGGAGGCGTGGCTCCCACTTCGGGAGATGCGAATAGGGGTGCAGCGGAGTCCCGTATCTCTACCGGCTCAATTGCGGGTGAGACCAAGCCACCCGAGTAGGGGACGCGTGCGCCCAGCAGCTCAAGGGGCCTTACGCATGCCGGTGTTGACAGCGAGCCCAGCCAGATAATTCGTGACCAGGTCGGCGACAAACGGGCCCGCCGCCTCGGTCGTGATGTTGGACAGCTTGTTGGCCGTCGACAGCGATGTGATGCCGTGCACGCCGGCCCAGAGCACGCGTGCAGCGCGTTTGCGCTCGGCCTCGGCGTCGGCGGGGAAGAGCGGGGCCAGCGAAGCCTCGACTCGCGTCATCAGCAACTCGAGCTTCTGCTGATACCAGGGAGGCGTGTCGGCGCCACCAGGCATGTAGTGCTCGAACAGCAGGTTCCAGAGCTTCGGTCGTTCGTGCGTAAAGGCGAGATAAGCCTCGGCGAGCCGCCGCGCGCCTTCCTCGGGCGGACCTAGCGTCAGCGCTGCTGCCAAGCGGGCGTCGAGGGCATCGAGTACGCGGGCCTCGACGTGCAGCACGACATCGTCCAGGTTCTCGAACATATTGTAGATGGTGCCGGGCGAGTAGCCGATGCGCCGCGCGATCTCGCGCGCGGACAGGCCAGCGAGCCCGTTGCTCTCAATGATCGCGTGAGCGGCATCCAAAATGAGCTCGCGGAGCTGATCGGGCGTATGTGTGGAGCGCCGGCCCATGGTCCCTGGGGTTTGATGAACGACTTTCAGGGAACAGAATAGGAGGTTTTCTCCTGCTCCTGCAATTGCGCAATTCAGAAGGGGCGAAGGGCTCGGCGGCCGTGGGGCCGCCGGCCGCTCACATCGTCTGGCCCGTGGTGCAATTGATGGGCAGGAGGTGAACACACGCGGCGTTGCGGGGCTTCAAGTAGAATGTCTCTTCGAGATTGAAGGCAGTCTCGATGAAGTAGTGGAAGATCAAGGGGGTGTAATTGTAGATCGCGTAGCCGACGATCACGCTTTCACCCGCCACGAGCAGGCCGGCCGGCATGCCGAAGGGTGCCGGAACGCCACGCTGGTAGGGGGTTCCGCCGCGATTGTCGCGCGACCAATCCACCACGTAATTGAGCGCATTCGGGTTGCCGGGCACCGGGACGGCCTTGATACTGATAATGTTAACCGTCAGCGCCGCGGCATCGTAGGGCGCCATGAGTTGCCCGACGATGGTGAGGTCGCGATCGACTTGGGCAGTGCTCACACCCTCGGAGGGTGCGCGTGAAATGAGGTCTGCGGTCGCGCTGGCTGCCTGCGTCACGCGCCGATCAACGGTGATCGCCTGACTGAATTCGATTGAGCCGACGAACATCGAGAACATGATCGGCACGATCATGGCGAACTCTACCGCTGCAATGCCGTCGGCATTGCGCTTGAGTTTGCGCAGGGTGTACCGAGCTCGCGTAAGGATTGTTGCGGTCATCGCCGTCACTCCAAGCTGTCCTCAGTTCTCATAGGGCTCGGTGCGGAATACCGTAGCCGCCTGGATCAGGCGCGAGCCTCCGTCCATGTTACCCAGGTTGATGAACGGGACGATCCTGGCGAACTCCCATTCGTAGCACAGCGTGACCAGCACGACTTGGCTTGCGGTGCCCGGCGCATAGGTCGTGACGTTGGTCAGGGAACCGTTGTTGAGGCACTCGCCCTGGGTGACAACTGGCGTCAAATTAGCTTCGGCATAGTTCCGCACATTGACGAGAAGCTTGTTGTCGCAATCGACGTAGCCCGGCATGAGCTCGCAGACTTTGGCCTTGAACTGCACATCGGTCATTGCCGCTTGCTGGGCCTGGCCGGTTCGGATCAGGCGTGCGGCCTGCTCCAATGCGTTCTCGAGCGCGAAAGTCGTAAAGAAGTAAAGCGCAACGCCGATGATGCCGTACAGAAGCATCAGAAAAGGCATGGCGACGATGGCAAACTCGATAGCCGTGGCGCCGGATCGGTCGCCTCGCCACCGCGCGATGAGGCGTCGGAAGTGACGCTCTCGCACTTCGAGTAGAATGCGCATGGGTCGTGTTACGCCTGACAGATAACGCCGATTTTCAGCGATGCTGCTGATTTGAGCTTAAGTGCATGAATGAAGTGTTGAGGGCGGCAAGCCCTGCGTCAGGACGGTAAACAAAGTATTGCGGCGTATACCGAGCCGTACGGTACCCTGCGTGCCGCTTAGTTCACTGCCCCCCGGGCGACCCGCCGCCGGCGTCGGCTCCACCTTCGGAAAACTTGATCTTGCGCTCCGAGGTCTTGGCTGTGGTCTCGAAATAGGCTTGGTCGTCGCCCACGACCAGCGAAGGATTGCACTGCGGTGCGCAGTTGTAGGACTCGCGCTTGCTGCCCTTCTGCAGGTTGACCACCTTCGCGCTCTCGCGAACGACCAGGACGCGATATTCCTCGATAATCTCGCGGTCGGCATCCAGCACGATCATATTGGTGATGCCAAAGCCCTTGCCGGTGACCACGAGCATGCTGCCGGTTTGGACGGACACGTCGGCGATCGTGGGGTTGCCAATGATGATATCGACCGCGGGGCGTGGCAGGCGCAGGAGCTGCGACTGATCGTACTTGACGGTCAGGTCCGTCTCCGCGGCGGCTGGTTTGGCCGCCATCGTGGCCAAGGCGCAAAGGGCGAGCCCAGCCGCGATGGCAAGTGAGCGATCAATGATATGCGGGCGCATCTGGTTCTCGTCCTCGGCTCGATATTTCATGCATGATTACGCCAGCAATGGTGAAGGAACGGCAAACGGCTGCCTCGTATCCGGCCTGCCGCCCGGCTTAAGCCGGCCTTAACGGCCGATGTGCGACAAGAAGCGCCGAATTATGCATCGAGAACCGCATGGCGATACGCCGGCGGCCGTTGCGCGTTGGGTTGGGAGAGCGGTCATGAAGACGTTGGTACGTTTCGCTGCCTGCCAGTCCGGGGCGACAGCGGTGGAGTACTCGCTCATTGCCGCACTGATCGCGATTGGGATCATTGTTGCGGCCCAGGGTGTAGGCAACGAGGTCCAAGTCCCGTTCCAGGACGCCGAGACTGGGCTGAAAAAGCGCAAATAGCGCGCCGCCGACAATCCTTTCGATCGCCTGCCAAGCCTGACGGCAGGGTCCTGTGCGTTATTTCAGTATTTCTCTGTTTAAGAAAGTATATGCGGACTGTGTTATTTTAATGCGGTTGAGTTTTGTTATCCATTATGAGTGTTACTCCGGGAATACTCGCAAAAATTGATGTTTTTAACGAGCTATTCAATTGGCGCTGCTAGCGTGACATTCGGTTCGAAGCCAAGAGAGCAAGTCCGAGAGCCTCGAACCTGGGACGAACGGTCCCTGTGCATAGGGTAGAGTTTGGGAGAGTAGTCAATGCAGACACTGAAGCGTTTTGTGAAGGACGAGTCGGGCGCGACGGCCATTGAGTATGGCCTCATCGCCGCACTGATTGGCGTTGTGATCATCCTCGCGGTGACCAACGTCGGCAACGAGGTCAAGGGCACGTTCGAGGATATCGAGGCGGGCCTGAAGAAGCGCTAAAGCATCGCGGCGGCCTCTAAAGAGGCCCATATTTCGCCCGGCACCTTGGTGCCGGGCGTTTCTTTTTGTCCGTGTGCCCGGCGCCGACCATAGCGCCCAAATTAACACAAGCTTCAGCCGCCGGCCGCATAGTCGGCACGAACCAGCCGGTCCGCCCAGGGCGCAGTACGATGCCTGCCGCATTCGAGTTCGCATTACTGCTGACATTTCCCGCCATGATGGCGCTCGGCGGCTCGTTCGACCTGCTGACCATGACTATTCCTAACCGCGTGTCGATTGCCTTGGTCGCGATATTTCCTGCGGCAGCGGCTTGCGCCGGTCTTGGCGGAGCTGCCATCGCTGGTCATCTGGCTGCCGGGGCGCTGATGCTGGCCGTCGGCATTCTTATGTTCGCGCGGGGATGGCTGGGCGGCGGAGACGCCAAGCTGCTGGCTGCCGCGTCGTTGTGGTTGGGCTTCGAGCACCTGGCGGGCTACCTCCTGCTGGTGGCGGTGTTCGGTGGAGTGCTGGCGCTGCTGCTCATATCCTACCGCCGCCTTGCGCCGCCGCTATGGGTGTGCAGCCAAGCTTGGGCGCTGCGCCTGCATGACAGCAAGGTCGGGATTCCCTACGGCATCGCCCTTGCCGTGGCTGCCCTGTGGATCTACCCGTCAACGCTCCTCTTCGCCGGCTTGGTCTCCTGACGGGTCTGCTTCGCGCAGATGCGTGGCGCCAAGGCATCTTTTGGCCTGCCACCGTGTCGCCGACACGCAGCGATTAACCCCGCGTTGACAATTGTCACGCAGAGTCCGTCCGTGAGCCACGTTGGTTCGATCGGTCGGAAAGGACCAAGAGCGCGATGAAACGGGCACAGCTGATCGGGATCGCGGTCGCCGGTGTGTGCGGGCTTGGTGCGTTCCTGCTGATGAAGAGTATCGTCGCCAAGCCGCGCGAGATTCAGCGAGAGGTGCACACCAACAGCGCCGAGGTGCTGGTTGCGCGCGCCGAGATGGGGCTCGGCACTCAGGCGACCGAGGCAAGCTTCCGCTGGCAGGCCTGGCCGCAGGATGCAGTGCCGCCGGGTGCTGTTACGCGCAGCAGCGGTGGCAATCCTCTCAAAGATTTTGCGGGGGGCATTGCGCGCGCTCCGATAATGGCCGGCGAGCCGATCACCAAAAGTAAGGTCGTGAAGGCCGGGGAGGGAAGCGTCCTCGCCTCCATCCTGCCTCAGGGCAAGCGGGCCGTTTCCACCAAGATCACCGACGATTCCGCAGCGGGTAAGATGATCCTGCCCAACGATCACGTGGACGTCATTCTCGCCCGGCGCACGCGCGGCAAGGGTGGTGGCGAAGAGCATGTAAGCGATACGCTCTTCCACAATGTCCGGGTGCTGGCCATTGGGCAGCAGTTGGAGGCCAAGGAAGGCAAGAAGGGTGCCGACGGCACGACCGCCACTCTGGAGCTGTTGCCGGCGCAAGCGGAGATGCTGGCCTTCGCCAAATCGTCAGGCGGCGAAATAAGCCTGGCCTTGCGAAGCATTGCAGACTTCAACCGCGATACTGACCAGGGCGACGCGAAGCTCAAGAAGAAGAACGCCGGTCAAGACCGCGGCGACAACGTCAAGGTGCTGCGTTACGGCGTCAAAACGCGCAGCTATAGCGTGAACTGATTAGTCGGTTTTCGAGTTTCGAGTGCGTCTCCAGTGTCTGCGTCTGCGTGCACCTCAGTCGGTAGCTCGTCAGAAGGCTTACAGGCCCATGCGGAACACCATGAAGATCGCTCGAAGCGTTGCGCTCGTCGCGAGCCTGGCCGTGGCCGTGCTCGTGCCGGGCGCGGTCGGCAGCGCGCTTGCCAATGGCGGCAAGCGCTCCGACAGCGGGCCGCCTCCGCCGGTGGCCTTCAACCCCGATCATCAATCGACCATCCGCATCAGGGAGAGCGACAAGCTGCCGCTGCACCGCGGCATCAGGCTTGGCCGTAACAAATCCGCGCTCATCGAGCTGCCGCGCGAGCTGAGAGACGTGATCGTCTCCAGCCCCGAGATCATGGACGCGGTCGTGCAGAGTTCGAACCGCGTCTACCTGATCGGCAAGAAGGTCGGGCAATCCAACGCCTTCTTTTTCGACGGCAACGGCAATCAGATCGTGACGCTGGAGGTTGCCGTCGAGCACGACACGGCCGTGCTCGATGACTTGTTTCGGCGCCTCATTCCCGGCTCGAACATCAAGGCCGAGATCCTGAACGAAACCGTGATCTTGACCGGCACGGTTCGCGCCCCCGCGGACTCCGCGCGCGCCTCCAACATCGCTTCCCGTTTCATCGTCACGCCACCCGAAAGCGATGTGCGCCAAAAGGAGAAAGTGATCAACCTGCTTGCCATAGAGGGTGAGGAGCAGGTGATGCTGCAGGTGGTCGTCGCCGAGATGCAGCGCTCGATACTGAAGCAGTTTGGCATCAACATTGGTGCGGAGATCTCGATCGGTAATTTCGTGACGGCGATCTCCACAGCCAACCAGCTTCCACTTACCTCGGCCGCCGGTCTGGCCCGCATGGGCATACCTGGGCAAGACGTGAACCTGCCGTTTGGCCAAGGCTGCGGCATCGTGCTTGATCAGGTGATCCCGGACATTGTCAGCAATTCCGGTACGAACGGCGGTTGGCGCACCGGCAACAACTGCGTTTCGAAAACTATGCGTGCGCTCGAGCGCCATGGTCTCGTGCGCACGCTCGCCGAGCCCAACCTCACCGCCATCTCAGGCGAGCCGGCCAACTTCCTGGCCGGCGGCGAGTTTCCGATCCCCACGGTCGACAGCAACGGCAAGCAGTCGATCATCTTCAAGCAGTTTGGTGTCGGAGTCGTCTTTACGCCGGTGGTGCTTTCGGAAGGGCGCATCAACCTGAAGGTCGAGACCGAGGTCTCCGAGCTCACCGACAATGGCGCCATCGTGTTGTCGGGCATCTCCATCCCTGCATTGAAGACACGCCGGGCGAAGTCCGTCGTCGAGCTGCCATCCGGCGGCACGCTGGCGCTGGCGGGCCTGATCTCCGACGACACCCGCAAGAACATAGACGGCTTCCCGGGACTGAAGGACATGCCGGTGCTGGGGACGTTGTTTCGCAGCCAGGACTACATCAAGCGCGAGACCGAGCTGGTGGTGTTCGTCACTCCGTACATGGTGCGGCCGACCGCGCGACAGCAACTTGCGCGCCCCGACGACGGCTTTGCGCCGGCCTCGGATCGCAAGTTCAATCTGCTCGGCCACATGAACCGGGTCTACGGCAACAATGCGCCCCTGCCGATCGACGGCGGTCTCAAGGGCGACGTCGGATTCATTGTGGAATAGCGCGAGGCGCGGAGAAACTGCATGAACTCGTGTGACAACAAGCAGTGGGGCGGCCTCGAAGGGGCAAGGCCTATCTTGACGCGACTGGCGGTGGCGTCGACCGTCGCGCTGCTCCTGACCGCTTGCAAGCTGACCGAGGAGCCGGGTGCACACGTGGCCGGGTGGACCACGGTCGATGCCCGTCAGCGCCATCCAATCATGGTTTCCGAGCAGCCAGCCGGACTTACGGTCCGCGTTGCCCGCGGAGCGAGCGGTCTCAGCCCGCAGCAGCGCGCCCAGGTGTACGACTTCGTCAACCGCTACAGCGCACGCGATGTCGGCAACGCGCGCATCATAATCGGAGTGCCCAGCGGCTCGGCCAACGAGATCGCAGCCATGCATGCTCTCGCCGATCTGCGCGAGCTCGTGCGCACCGTCGGCATCGCCGAGGCCAATGTCATGGTCCAGGCCTACCGGGCCGACGGCAACCGAGAGCCACCCATTCGCATGTCCTACACGCGCTTCGTGGCGGAGGCGCCGGACTGCGGGCACTGGCCCACCAATCTGGGTGAGGACCCGCGCAATCTGCCCTATCCGAATTTTGGCTGCGCGACGCAACGCAACCTCGCCGCGCAGGTCTCCAATCCTGCCGATCTGCTCGGGCCGCGCACGATGCAGCCGGGCTCCGCCGAGCGCCGCGACACGATCTGGAACAGCTACGTCAAGGGCGAATCCACGGTCGCCAAGAAGGACAACGAAGAAAAAGTCCAGGTCAAGAACGCTCAATAACTGCGAGGCATCATGAGCAGACAAGCACAGTCGACAGCCGGGGAGACCCCGGATACGGGCCAGGAGCTGGTGCCAGTGAACGTTGCGGCCGAGAGCGAGGCCGAGAACAGGCACGATCGCGCCCGGCCGATCCCGCGCATCTCGATCCAGGCTTTCTGTGAGAACGGCGAAACGGCCGAGGCGCTGCAGGTGGCGGCCGAGGATCGGCGTCTCGCCAAGGCGCACGTCAGCATCCACATGGGTGGGGCTGAGGCTGCGGTCGCGCACTACGAGGCCAGCCCGACGCCGAACCTGATCGTCATCGAATCGGCGCTGCCGCGGGGTGAAATGCTGGCCGAGCTCGACCGCTTGGCTGGGAGCTGCGACGCAGGCACCAAGGTGGTGGCCATCGGCCATGTCAATGACGTGGTGCTCTATCGCGAGCTGTTGAAGCGCGGTGTCAGCGAGTACCTGATCGCGCCGGTATCGCCACTCCAGCTCATGGAGAGTATCTCCAATCTCTACAACGATCCCCAGTCGGATCCGGTCGGCCACATCTTCGCGTTCGTCGGCGCCAAGGGCGGCGTCGGATCGAGCACGGTCTGTCACAACGTGGCCTGGTGCATGTCGGAGCTGCTCAAGACGAGCGTGGTCATCGCAGACCTCGATCTCGCCTTCGGCACTGCCGGCCTCGATTTCAATCAGGATCCTGTGCAGGGCATTGCCGACGCCATTGCTAGTCCGGAGCGGCTCGACGAGGTGCTGCTGGATCGCCTGCTGACCAAGTGCTCTGAGCATTTGAGTTTGTTCGCGGCGCCGGGCCTGCTCGATCGCGACTACGACATCTCGCCGGATGCCTGCGATCTCGTTCTCGATGTGGTGCGGCAGAACGTGCCCTACGTGGCAGTGGACCTGCCGCATCAATGGAACGCCTGGTCCAAGCGCGTGCTGTTGCAAGCCGACGACATCATCATCACCGCCGCTCCCGACCTCGCCAATCTGCGCAATGCCAAGAACATCGTCGATCTGTTGAAACAGAGCCGGCACAACGATCGCTCGCCGCACCTCGTCATCAACATGCTGAATATGCCCAAACGGCCCGAAATTCCGGTCAAGGAGTTCGAGACCGCGCTCGATCTGCGTGCGGCCGCCGTCATCGAGTTCGACAGCGAGACGTTTGGCCAGGCCGCCAACAACGGGCAGATGATCGAGGAGATGTCGACGAAGGCCAAGTCCGTACAGCAATTCCGCGACGTGTGCATGGTTCTGAGCGGACGCAAGGAACAAAAGGTCGAGAAGAAGTCGGCTTTAGCCCCGCTTCTCGAGAGATTGAAGATCAAGCGCTAGGAGATCGCGAGATGTTCGGCAGGCGTACGAGCGGTCCTTCGACGCCACCTTCGCGTCCGCTGCCGCAACAGCAGCCAGCGGCGGCAGCTCCCGCTCCCGCGAAGGTCCAGGAAGCCAAGCCCTCAGCCGTGTCGGCGTCTGCTGCCGCGGCTCAGCGGCAGGAACCGGTAGAGCCTCAGCGGCGACACTCGGAAGAGTACTACGACGTCAAGACGACGGTCTTCAACGCGCTGATCGATACCATCGACCTGACGCAGCTCGCGAAGCTGGAAGCGGATGCGGCCAGAGAAGAGATCCGCGACATCGTCGGTGAGATCATTCAGCTCAAAAACGTCGTGATGTCGATTGCCGAGCAGGAGGAGCTGCTCGAGGACATCTGCAATGACGTGTTGGGCTACGGCCCGCTCGAGCCTCTGCTGGCGCGCGATGATATCGCCGACATCATGGTCAACGGCGCAAGCACCACCTATATCGAGGTGGCCGGCAAAGTGCAGCGGACAGGCGTGCGGTTCGCCGACAACGCTCAGCTCATGAATATTTGTCAGCGCATTGTCAGCCAGGTTGGCCGCCGCGTTGACGAGAGCTCGCCGATTTGCGACGCGCGCCTCCCCGACGGCAGCCGCGTCAACGTGATCGCGCCGCCACTCGCGATCGACGGGCCTACGCTCACCATCCGCAAGTTCAAAAAGGACCGCCTCAAGCTCGAGCAACTCGTGAAATACGGCTCCATCACGCCGGCGGCCAAGACCATTCTCGAGGTCATCGGCAGGGTGCGGTGCAACGTGCTGATTTCCGGCGGCACCGGCTCGGGTAAGACAACCCTGCTCAACTGCCTCACCGGAGCGATCGATCACGACGAGCGCATCATCACCTGCGAGGACTCCGCCGAGCTACAGCTCCAGCAGCCCCATGTCGTGCGCCTGGAAACGCGCCCGCCCAACCTGGAGGGTGAGGGTGAAATCACCATGCGCGATCTGGTCCGCAACTGCCTGCGCATGCGGCCTGAGCGCATCATCGTCGGCGAGGTGCGCGGACCGGAAGCGTTTGATCTGCTGCAGGCCATGAACACGGGCCATGACGGCTCCATGGGCACACTGCACTCCAACAGTCCGCGTGAGGCGATCAGCCGTCTGGAGTCGATGATCATGATGGGCGGCTTTGCCCTGCCGCCTAAGACCATTCGCGAGATGATCACGGGCTCCATCGACGTCATTATTCAGGCCTCCCGCCTCAGGGATGGCTCGCGCAAGATCACCCATGTGACCGAGGTGATCGGCATGGAAGGCGATGTGGTCACCCTGCAGAATCTCATCGTCTTCGAGATCACCGGCGAGGATGCCAACGGCAGGCTGATCGGCCGCCACCGCTCTACTGGCATCGCCAGGCCGCGCTTCTGGGAGCGCGCCGAGTACTATGGCGAAACCGACAGGCTGACGCAGGCCCTCGTCGCGTCAGAGGTCAGGGATCAACACGGTAATACGCTCGGAGAGGCCGATGTTTGAGGTGGAGCTACTGCAACTTGGCCTGGGGGGGTTGGTTGCCATCTGCGCTGCGGCTGCAATTTATTTTGTAGTGGCGCCCATGCTGTCGGAGGATGCTGCCGAGAAGCGCCTGCAGGGTGTAACAGAGACCAAGGTGGCGCGCACGCAGCGGAGCGCTCAGGCCGAGGCGGTACAGAGCCGTCGCAAGCAGGTCGCCGACACACTGAAGGACCTCGAGCAGCGCCAGAAGGCCAAAGAGACGGTGACGTTGCGACTGAAGCTGCAGCGTGCCGGCCTCGATATCACGCCCAAGATGTTCTGGGTCGCAAGTGGCGCGACGGGCCTCGTCGCCGCTCTTTTCGTCTTTCTGTCGGCGCCGAACATGACGCCGCTGGTGGCTCTCGCGGCCGCCTTTGTCGGCGCGCTTGGAATCCCGCGCTGGGTAGTCGCGTACATGATCAAACGCCGGCATAGCAAGTTTCTCGACGAGTTCGCCAACTCCATCGATGTGATCGTGCGCGGCGTCAAGTCGGGGCTGCCCTTGAACGAGTGCCTCGGCATCATCGGGCGCGAGAGTCCATCGCCGGTCCGCGAGGAATTTCAAGAGCTGGTCGAGCAACAGCGCGTAGGCGTGCCGCTTAGCGAATGCTTCGACCGCATGATCGGACGCGTGCCGCTGCCCGAGGTGAAGTTTTTTGCCATCGTTGTCGCGATCCAGCAGCAGGCAGGCGGCAACCTGTCGGAGGCTCTCGGCAACCTGTCGGGTGTGCTGCGCGACCGCAAGCGTCTGCAGGCCAAAGTCAAGGCGCTCTCTGCCGAAGCCAAGGCATCGGCCGGCGTGCTGGGTGCGCTGCCGTTCGTTGTGATGATGATGGTGTACATGACGACACCGAACTACATCGCCATCCTCTGGACGGCGAAGATGGGACAGTTCCTGCTGCTGGTCGCCGCGGTCTGGATGACGATGGGTATCCTGGTCATGCGCAAGATGATCAACTTCAAGTACTGAGCGGTACGCCAGAGGATCAAGCCGTGCTCGATTTCGTCGACACCTACATCCAACCGCAGTTCATGGCCATGTTGCTGGCGGCGCTAGCGGCTTTTGCCACTGTGTTGACGATCGCGCTGCCGGTGCTGTCACGCGACCGCACGAATCAGCGCATGCGTGTCATGGCGACTGAGCGCGACAAAATGCGCGCCGCGCGCCTTGCTGACCTCGCCAAAGAGACCCAAGGCCGGCTCCGGCAGACGCCCAAGGGTTTCATGCAGCGGATCGTGGATAAATTCAATCTGCGTAGCGCCTTCGAGTCTGAGGAAATCAAGAACAAGCTCAAGATGGCAGGCTTGCGCGGCCAGGCGCCGCTCGTGGCCTACATGTTTTGCCGGCTCGTCATGCCGATCATCGTTCTGATCGCGGCATTCGTGTACCTGTTCGTGCTTACGAACTACAAGTATCCGCCGATGGTCAAGTTCGGCATGGCTGTGGGCGCCGGCTATCTCGGCTTCTACCTGCCCAACATGTTCATCCAGAACCTGGTGCAGCGCCGGCAGCAGGCGATCTCCCAGTCGTTTCCAGACGCTCTCGACATGCTGCTGATCTGCGTGCAGGCTGGCATGTCGATCGAGGCGGCCTTCGGCAAGGTGGCCAAGGAGGTGACGAGCCAGTCGATCGAGCTCGCCGAAGAGTTCAGTTTGACCACCGCCGAGCTCTCCTACCTGCAGGACCGGCGCCAGGCCTTCGACAACCTGGGCAAGCGCACGGGCATCGCCGGTATCAAGGCGGTGGCGACCGCACTCATCCAGGCCGAGCGCTACGGTACTCCCGTGAGTCAGGCGCTGCGCGTCATGGCCAAGGAAAATCGCGACATGCGCATGTCGGAAGCCGAAAAGAAGGCGGCCGCGCTACCACCCAAGTTGACCGTGCCGATGATCATCTTCTTCCTGCCGGTGCTCTTCATCGTTATTCTCGGACCCGCCATGCTGCAGGTTCTGAAGATGACCTGAGCCGCACGGCGGTTCCACTTCAGCGCTGCCCTGTCGCGCGCCCTTGACGCGGGTGCGCGTTCTGGCGTCTTCTGCGCGCGATCCCATCTCGCACACACGCCCCAACTCTCTGACGGAGAGCGCCATGCAAGACCGGCCGGTCAAGCTCAAAGACTATCAGACGTACATCGACGGCAAATGGTGCGATGCCGCCTCGGGCAAACGCCTTCAGACCTTCGATCCCTACACCGGGGAAGCCTGGGCGACGATCCCGGAATGCGATGCCATCGACGTCGATCGCGCCTGCGCCGCGGCTCATCGCGCCTTCGAGACCGGCCCTTGGCCCGCGATGACGCAAACGGCGCGCGGCAAGCTTCTGCGCAGGCTCGCCGAGAACATCGAGAAGCATGCCGAGCACCTGGCGCAAACAGAAGTGCGCGACAACGGCAAGCTCATCTCGGAGATGCTGGCGCAGACCAGATACATGCCCGAGTGGTATTACTACTACGGTGGGTTGGCCGACAAGATTCAGGGCGCTGTCGTGCCCGTCGACAAGCCCGACACCTTCACCTACATCCTGCGCGAGCCGGTCGGCGTATGCGGCTTCATCGTGCCGTGGAACTCTCCGCTGCTGTTGGTGGCCTGGAAACTCGCGCCGGCGCTTGCAGCGGGGTGCACCGTCGTCATCAAGCCGTCGGAATATACCTCCGCCTCGCTGCTCGAATTCATGAAGCTCGTGATTGAGCCGCTCGGCCTGCCACCTGGCGTGATCAACGTCGTGACCGGCTACGGCGCGACCGCCGGCGAGGCGCTGGTTACGCATCCCAAGGTGGCCAAGATCGCGTTCACCGGCGGCTCGGCGACGGGAGCACGGGTCGCCTCGCTCGCGGCCCAGAGCTTCAAGAAGATCTCGCTGGAGCTCGGCGGCAAGTCGCCCAACATCGTGTTTGACGACTGCATCATGGATGATGCTGTGAACGGTGCCATCTCCGGTATCTTCGCGGCCACCGGCCAGACCTGCATCGCCGGCTCGCGATTGCTGGTGCAGGAGAGCATCCATGACAAGTTCTTGGAAAAGCTCATCGAGACCGCCAAGACGGCAAAGCTCGGCAATCCGATGTTGTTCGAGACGCAAGTCGGTCCAGTCACCACGCCGCCGCAGTATCAGAAAATCCTGGGTTATATGGACATCGCCAAGGGTGAGGGTGCCACGTGCGTGCTCGGTGGCGGGCCGGCTGGTGCCGACATGGGCGGCGGCAAGTATTTCGTGCAGCCGACTATCTTCGCTGACGTCCACAACAAGATGCGCATCGCGCAGGAGGAAGTGTTCGGCCCCGTGCTTTCGGTCATCAAGTTCAAGGACGAGGATGAGGCGGTCCAGATCGCCAATGACGTGATTTATGGCCTGGGATCAGGCGTGTGGACACAATCTGTCAAGCGGGCGACGGTGACAGCGCGCAGGATCCGAGCCGGCACCGTGTGGGTCAACACGTATCGGGCGGTGAGCTTCACGATGCCGTTCGGCGGCTATAAGAGTTCCGGTCTCGGCAGGGAGAACGGCATGGACGCCGTCAACGAATATCTGCAGACGAAGAGCGTCTGGATCTCTACGGCGGCCAACACCGGCAATCCCTTCATCATGAAGACGGCAGCCAGCAGTTGAGTACCGGGCTGGCCCAAAGGGATCGCCACGCCTCGCAGCAGTTCGAGCATCGCTGGAGTGCGATCGTCTTTCGAGCATCGCTGGAGTGCGATCGTCTCGCACCACGGCACTACCACTTCCATGCGGGGCTTGATCGCATCGCGCCGAAGGCGCGCAAACACGGCTAGACAAAAAGCGAGAGACGTTCTGCCGCTTCGAAGAAAAACGGAAAGGCGCTAGTTCTAGGAAATATCGCAATAAAATGCCCGCGGCCGGGGGACTGGCCGCGGGCAAAACCGTGACGCCACTATGGGGGGATAGGTGGGACGGCGCCACGTTTCGGACACCGCATAAAAGCTCAGGAGTGGCAAAAATGCAAGAGGCCTCAACAAAAATTGTTTACAATACGTAAAAGGTCAGTTCGACATAGAATATATCACGTTATATCAGATAGTTACGGCCTCATTGTAGCGGCAAGATCGCCTCGGCATAAAACTTGACATGAGCGTTTATTGCATACCAGACAGTTGCGAATCGAACAGTTCACAGACGAGTAGAAACCATCTTTCTCTTACCCTGAACGTTCATCAGGAACCACGTCCACGTTCTCGACGCGAGTGCCGCGCAACACCCCGAGGCTGATCTTGCGTCCGATCCGCCGCTCGTCGAGCAACCGCGTGATGTCGTCGATGCCGGTCACGGCTTGCTCGTCGAGGGAAACGATGATGTCGCCTTCGCGCACACTGGCACGCGCCGCGGGGCTCTGCTCCGTCAGCGCGGCAACACGCACCGCACTTCGCTGCGTCAATCCCGATCGATGACGGATGCGATCAGGCAATAGAACCTGTTCACCGGCAATGCCGATACGTGCGCGGCGCACACGTCCGTGCTTCAACACCTGCTGCAAGACGTGCAGGGCGGTATTGGAAGCGACCGAGAAACAGATGCCCTGCGCGCCCATGATGGACGCCGTGTTGATGCCGATCACCTCGCCGGCCGACGACACCAGGGGACCGCCGGAGTTGCCGGGATTTAGGGCAGCATCAGTCTGGATGACGTCGCCGATCATGCGGCCGCCTTGCCCCATCAGCGTGCGGCCGACGGCACTGACGATGCCGGCTGTCACAGTGGACTGGAACCCCAAGGGATTGCCGATCGCGATGGCGATCTGACCTGGGACGACGGCCTTGGAATTGCCAAGTCGCGACACGGGCAGCGTATCGCTGGTCTCCGCACGCAGAACCGCGAGGTCTGTGTCAGGATCGCGCCCCAGCACACGCGCGCGAAAGCTGCGATCGCCGGCCTGCGTCGCTTCGATGTTGTGTGCGCCTTCCACCACGTGATTGTTAGTCAGGATCAGCCCATCCGGGCTGACGATGACGCCTGAGCCCGTGCCGTGCGCTGTGCGACCGCCTCGCTCCCCAGCCACGTGAATGTGAACCACCGACGGCGATACGGTCTCGACCACGCCGGTGACCGTGCGCGAATAGGCGTCGAGCAACCGTGTGTCGTCCGCAGGCGTAGGTTCCGGGGCAATGGCGCCGTCGCTGCCATTGCTCCTGAAAAGGGTCAACGAACGTAGTGATGCCATATGAGCTGGAGCCTTCTTGCGTCCCTCGTAGCGCGCCGGCGCTGTTCGCAAGAATATGGTGCGCGCGGGGCAAGATTGCGACGGGGGCCGCAAGCGGTTGTGGAGCCCCGTTACTCCGCGGCCATGCGGGCCGCCGGCTCCTTGGCGGCGCCCTCCGCGAACAGCGCCTCGATCTCTGCCGTGGAGAAACCCGCCTCGGACAGCACCTCGCGCGTGTGCTGACCGAACAGCGGGGCAGGCGTGAGGATGGCACCGGGTGTCCCGGAGAATTTCACCGGCAGCCCAATGGTGCGCACATCACCTGCCACGGGGTGCTCTACGGTCGGCACCATGTCGCGCGCCAGAGTTTGGGGATGCTCGTGCATCTCGCCGACAGAGAGTACCGGACCACTTGGAATGCCGATCGCCTCCAACTCCTTCAGCCACTCCGACGTGGTGCGTTTCTTGAACTCTACTGTCAGCATCTCGATCAGAACCGGGAGATTGCCCATGCGGTCCCGCCCCGTGCGAAAGCGCGGATCGTCGGCAAGCTCCGGTACGCCAAGAAGGTTTACGAGCATGGGGTACATCTTCTGGTTGGATGCACCGACGTTTATCCAGCCGTCCTTGGTCTCGAAGGCCTGGTATGGGCCATTCAGGGGGTGGGCGGAGCCTAGCGGCCCGGGCGACACGCCGGTGGCGAGACAGATGGCCGATTGCCAGTAGGTGAGTGTGATGCCGGCCTCGAACAGGGAGGTATCGACGAACTGTCCTTCGCCGGTTCTGAGCTTATGGGCGTAGGCAGCGCACACGCCCATGGCGCCGAGGATGCCGGCAGTGATGTCGCAGGCGGGTGAGCCGACTTTTACGGGCGGCCGGCCTGGTCCCTCGCCGGTGATCGACATGAGGCCCGACATCCCCTGGGCGATCAGGTCGTAGCCGCCCTGATTGGCAAACGGGCCGGTGCGCCCGAACCCGGAGATGGCGCAATAAATGAGGCCGGGGCTGATTTTCTTGAGGTCTTCGTAGCCCAAGCCCAGCTTGTCGAGCGTGTCGTGACGATAGTTTTCGATCAGAACGTCGGCGGTCTTGGCCAGGCGCTTCAGGGCCTCGCGCGCGAGCGGTCTCTTGAGATCCAGGACGATGCCGCGCTTGTTGCGGTTCATCATCATGTAGGCCGCCGACTCGCCTTTGATGTCTGGCGGCAGCATCCGGCGGGTATCGTCGCCCCCGTCGGCTTTCTCGACCTTGACGACGTCGGCGCCCATGTCGGCGAGCATGCGCCCGCACGTCGGGCCGGCCATCACATGCGCCAGATCCAGAACGCGCATGCCGACCAGCGGACCTTTGCGCTCGGGTATCGTCATACATTCTTCTCCTGAACCATTCCTACGGCTTGCATCGCCTGCAGCGTACTCAATTCGTTTCAGCCGGCGGCTTCAGTCCAAGCTCCTCTCCCTCGGGCAGGGGCGCCAGCCATTCCTCCACCAGCTCCGCCTTCACGTCTTCGACGCGAGGCGGGCGCCACTTGGGTTTGCGGTCCTTGTCGACAATCAGCGCGCGCACGCCTTCGATGAACTCACCATGCTCGAACAGGCGCACGCACAGACGGTACTCGACATTGAGCGCAGCCTCGAGCGAGCCGAGCTTGCGGGCGTTGCGGATGGCAGCCAGTGTCAGCTTGAGGCTCAACGGTGATTTGGTGGCGAACTCGGCGAGGCGGGTTCTGGCCCAATCGCTGTCCATACGCTCGAGCTCCGCGCGGATCTCCTCGACTGTGTCGAAACGGAAGGCATGCTGGATCGCCTCGGACTTCTGAGCCAGCTCCGAAGCTGGGGGCTGCCCGGCATGGTCCTCGATAACGGCATCCACCTCCGAGGCTGGCGTGCTGACCAGGGCCGCAGCCAAGTCGCCGAGGCGGTCTGAGGGAACGAAAATGTCCGCGAATCCGGCGAACATCGTGCCGGCGCCCCGCATGCGCTCGCCGGTGAGGCCCAGATAGACCCCGGTCTCGGCCGGCGCCCGCGACAGGAGCCATGTGCCTCCGATATCGGGAATGAGGCCGATACTGGTCTCAGGCATTGCGAGCTGGCTCTTCTCGGTGACGATACGGTGTCGGCCATGCGCCGAGAGGCCGATGCCGCCACCCATGACGATGCCGTCCATGAAGGCAACGTAAGGCTTGGGATAGCGCGCGATCAGCGCGTTGAGGCGGTATTCCTCGCTCCAGAAAGTGCGCGCATCGGCCGAGCCGTTGGAGCGGCTGTCGTAGAGCCAGCGCACATCGCCCCCCGCGCACAGGGCTCGGTCGCCCGCGCCGTCGAGCAGCACCAGCTCGACATCGGCGTCGTCTTTCCAGGCGAGCATGGCCTTCCAGATCTCGCGCACCATGCCCAGCGTGAGGGCGTTCAGGGCCTGCGGCCGGTTGAGCGTGATGCGGCCGGCGCGGCCCTCGCGGCGGATCAGAACTTCGGGATTGGCAACGGCGTCCATGCGGCTCGATACATCTGACAGGCCTGAGCGACGATTAAACGAGGCGGCGGGCTCCGCCAAGTCTTAGCGCACGAGGTGGTCTCGGCAAGGCGTTTCAGGACGGCAGGGTTCGAGGGCCAAGCCCGAGTATGTCGAGCATGATCGCCATGCCCACTCCTGCGGCGACGAGGGCGAGACCAGTCAGGAATATCACCCTGGCCCGCTCATAGTTGACGACGATGAGTGACCGGATCGATAGCAGATCCGCCAAAGCTTTGGCCTGCAGGGCGATGCCGACGACGATCGGCACGGCGGCGGCGATATCGACCCGGCTCCAGGCGATCGGGTTAGAGGCCCATTGATTGAGGAAGCCCAGCGAAAAACCAAGAATTATGCCAACAGCCGTAATCGACCCGTTGCGGAAGTTCGCATCGATCCGCTCTTCCTGATCGGTCCCGGTGGGATCGCTGTTCAATGGCTCCTGCATGGCTTGCTCCGATGCAGCACAGGCAATAATAGCGTGTGCGCCGCCTATCGGAAATCCGCCGGTACTCGGTTGCCTGTGTCAGAACTTGTAGCCGTAACGGGCACCCAGCGAGTTCGAGCCCTTCGTTGGAGTTCTGCGTGTAGCCGTTGGAGATGTGCTCGAAGTAGACCGAAATGCTGTTGTGGCCGTCCCAGCGCCAGCCGATTTCGGCTGGGATGTGGAACAGCACGCGCGAGCCGAGGGCCTTCTTGGTGGGATCGACCGGGTCGACCTCGCCGTCATGGATGGCAGCGCCGAGGCCGAGGCCGAAGAAGATGCCGGACGGCGTTTCCACCTGCCAGCGGGCATCGATATAAGCCTTGCTGGTGCCCCCATCCGTGTTGATGGAGGCCCCGACCGCAGGGCGCAGATGGCCCAGCCAAAGGGGCAGGCTGGGCGTCAGCAGCGCCTCGATGTTGATGTCCACCGATTCCGGCTCACGCCGGAAGCCGCTCCAGAGGTCGCCCGGATCGTGCCAGAGCGCGCCGATCTTCACCTCGGCAATGAATCCCAGGGGCTCTCCCGCGCGCATCGGTTCAGGTGTCGCAGCAACCCAAGCAGCCACGATGGCGGCTGCTCCGCATTTGATATTGTAACCGAGTTTCAACGTTCTAGCCCCTGCAGCGCGTCGCACGGCCCCCGACGCGGGTATCGCTTGTGCTCCCGTTCGCTGCTCCGGACAAGCCCGGGTTGCGATACGCGGACGATTTTTCAGCCTCTGTTTCCACCCAGCACCTTGCGGGAGATGACGACGCGCATGATCTCGTTGGTGCCCTCCAGGATCTGGTGCACGCGCAAGTCGCGCACGAGCTTCTCCAGACCATAGTCCTTGAGGTAGCCATAGCCGCCATGGAGCTGCAGCGCCTGATTGCAGACCTCGAAGCCGAGGTCGGTGGCGTAGCGCTTGCCCATGGCGGAATACATGGAGGCCTGCGGGTCGGCGCGGTCGAGGGCATCGGCGGCGCGGTAGATCATCAGGCGCGCCGCTTCCAGGTCGGTCGCCATGTCGGCGATCTTGAACTGAAGAGCCTGAAAATCTGCCAGCGCCTTGCCGAAGGCTTTGCGCTCGAACATGTAGGCCCTGGCCTTGTCCACGGCGGACCAGGCGGCGCCCAGGGAGCAGGCGCCGATGTTGACCCGTCCGCCGTCAAGGCCGCTCATGGCGAACTTGAAGCCCTGGCCCTCGATGCCGCCGACGAGGTTGGTGGCTGGCACCCGGCAATTCTCCAGGATGACCTGGCGCGTCGGTTGGGCGTTCCAGCCCATCTTCTTTTCCAGCGCACCGAATGAGAGGCCCGACGTGTCCTTCATGACGGCGAAGGCTGACACGCCGCCGGCACCCTCGCTGCCGGTGCGGGCGAAGATGAAATAGAACTCGGCAGCCCCGGCGCCCGAGATGAACTGCTTGGTGCCGGTGAGAACGTACGCATCGCCGTCCTTGCGCGCCGAGGTCTTGAGCGCGGCGGCATCCGAGCCCGCGCCGGGCTCCGTCAGGCAGTAGGCCGAGAGCCATTCCATGGACGCCAGTTTCGGCATCCACGCCTTGATCTGCTCCGGCGTGCCGTACTTGGCGACCATCCAGGCCACCATATTGTGGATCGAGATGTACGAGGAAATGGCGGGGCAGCCGTAGGCCAGCGCCTCCATGATCAGCGCACCGTCCAGGCGCGAGAGCCCCGAGCCGCCTTTGTCGGCCGGCACGTAGATGGTCGCCATGCCGAGGGCCGCAGTCTCGCGGATCACGTCGACGGGGAAGTGGCTCTTCTCGTCCCACTCCGATGCGCTGGGCGCAATGCGCTCCTTGGCGAAGTTGAGCGCCGTCTCCTGGATGGCGGCTTGTTCTTCGGTCAGGGCGAAGTGCATGCGTCTTTCCTCTGTTTCTCGGCAGTGTCTTACGCTCTCAGCGGCTTCATGCGCTCGCCCGGCATCAGCTCATAGGGACCTTTCCAGCCGGGCAGGGCGCGGATGCGCTCGAGCCAAGCAGCGAGGTGGGGATTGCTCTTGGCCCAGTCGTAGCCGCTTTCCTCGGACGGATAGAACATGTATCCGGCCAGTGAGAAGTCGGCGATCGTGGGCTGATCACCGATGACGAACTTCGATTTGCTCAGGTGCCGCTCGACGACATCGAGTGCGGCATCGAACCGGCCCTTGAGGAAAGCGAGCACGGCCGGGTCGGGCGCCTGCTGCAAGAACGACTTCATGAAGCGGTGCGTGGCGAAGTAGCTGGTGAACTTGTGGTTGTCGAACAGCATCCAGCGGAGCGCCTCGAGCCGGTCGCTTTCGGCAGGCTTGAACTTGCCGGTCGTGTCGGCGAGGTAGGTCAGGATGGCGCCCGATTGAGTGAGCCGGCCGCCATCGCACTCCAGCACGGGAGCTTCGCCCATGATGTTGACGCTCTCGCGCCACTTCGGGTCGCGCGTCATGCCTTTCATGAAATCGGTGAACACGGGCTCCCAGTCGAGGCCGGCGCAATTGAGATAGAGCGCGACCTTGTAGGAGTTTCCGGATTGGCAGAAGCAGTGCAGCTTGTATTGCGCCATGACGATCCACCCCGTGTTCGGCTTCCACAGCAAACTAGCATGAGGGCCTTCCAATTCGCATCCCGCCAGAACGTTCTATGAGGCAAGCCCGGAACCTGCCGCTCGCTGCCGCGCTTCTGGTTGCGCTGGGTTTGGGCCTATTTGTCGTCTACCGCGAGTTTGCGCCTGCCGTAACCGGCTGCCGGGCCGGGAGCGGCCACATGGAGCGGATCGAGCTGCTGTTCGGCATGGGCCGCAAAGGCGGCGGGGAGATCGGCGAGGAAGAATGGCGCGCATTTCTCGATACCGAAGTGACGCCGCGCTTTTCAGATGGCCTTACCGTTCTGACCGGCTACGGCCAGTGGCGCAATGCCAGCGGCGCCATCGCCAAGGAGACGTCGCGCGTGCTTCTGATCTGGGCGAGGCCAGATGCCGTAAACAATCAGAAAATTGAAACTATCCGCGCCGCCTGGAAGGCGCGGTTCTCCCAGGAGAGCGTCATGCGCGTGGATGAGACGTCCTGTGTGTCGTTCTAGTATTGATCCAGATCGAGAAATTTGCCCGGGAGATAGGCCGCGAACAGCGGCGAATTTCTCAATCATTACGCTAGACCAAACCGTTCACCTTTGAGGTGGTATATCTCGCCCCTGACGGCGCTACGGATGAGGGCCTCCGTGACCGAAGACGTGATTACCTTCCTCGAGCGGGAGCATGACGCGATCCTCGAGCGGTTGAAGGCCGTGCTGCGGCTGCCGAGCGTCAGCACCGACCCCGCCTATGCGGACGGCTTGAAGGCGGCGCGCTCCTTCTTCATGGACCGGTTGAGCGCGATCGGCCTTCAGGACGTGCAGTTGCTGGATGGCGGCGGGCATCCGGCCGTCTATGGTGCGTGGAACGGCGCACCGGGCGCCCCGACACTCATTGTCTATGGCCATTACGATGTACAGCCGCCCGAGCCGTTCGAGCTGTGGCAGAGCCCGCCTTTCGAGCCCACGGTGCGGAATGGCCGCCTTTACGCACGCGGCGCCTCGGATGTGAAGGGCTCCACCACGATCGCCGTAGAAACCGTAGCGGCCTACCTCGCCGTCACTCAGCGCTGTCCAGTGAACGTGAAGATCTTCATCGAAGGCGAGGAGGAGATCGGCAGCCCGAGCCTGCGCCGGATCGTCGAGCGCCACCGCGATCTGCTGCAAGCCGATGGCATGATCTCGGCCGATGGGGGCCGCGGCAGCACGGAGGTGCCCACGCTCAACACGGGGGCACGCGGTATCGCTTGGCTCGAGGTCAACGTGCGCACGGCCGCCAAGGACATGCACTCGGGCCGCTACGGCGGCGCGCTGCGCAATGCGCTGCATGAGCTGGCGGCGCTGATTGCATCCCTGCACGATCCGGAAGGGCGCATCGCGGTGCCGGAATACATGGCCGGCGCGCCCGCGCTGACTGAGCGGCAGCGATCTGACGCTGCGGCCTTGGCCATCGACGAGACGGCTTTCTATGCGGAGTTGCAAGGCGTACCGCGCGGTGATCGCAGCTATTCCGTGGTTGAACGGCTGACGCTGCTGCCCACCATCGAGGTCAACGGCATGTGTGGCGGCTATACCGGCCCCGGCGGCAAGACCGTGCTGCCGTGCACGGCGACGGCCAAGCTCACCATGCGGCTCGTGCCCGGCCAGGATCCGCAAAAGGCCGTGGAGGCCGTGCGCAGGCATCTGGAGGCACGCTGTCCCTGCGGTGTGAAGCTGACGTTCTCGCAGAACGGTGGCGGCTCACCGGCCTCATCGCTCGAGGCTGGCCATCCTCTGCTGGTTGCGGCGGAGACGGTTATCGAGCGCACGACGGGCCAGCGGCCGGTGCTGACCCGTCTCGGCGGCACTGTGCCGATCCTGGCGATCTTCAAGGAGATGCTGGGACTGGATGCCCTCGTGTTCGGATTTGCCAAGCCGGACGAGGACGTACACGCGCCCAACGAATTCTTCCATCTGTCGTCGATCCCTGAAGGCTTGAGAGCATGGACGCTGCTGCTGGCCGAGCTTGCCAAGTTCAAGCCGGAGGAGTTCCACGCCTAAGCGGCGTCAGACCGGCCGGCCAGGAACGATCGTGCGGGGGGTTGCGTTGCACCATGGCTTTGGCGCGCTTTGGGCGCGCATCCGTTGTCATGGAGGCTCGTCATGCGCACCCTGCTCGCCACCACGGCGCTGTTTTGCGTTGGCATGGCTGTCGAGGCACTGGCCACACCATCGCTGACCCGAGATCAATCGACCCGCCTGCAAGCTGCCATGGATGCGCAAGGCTGCGCCGGCGGCAACATCAGCGTCGGCGAGAGCGGGTTCGAGATCGTGCGCGCCGAATGCGGTGGCAGGATCTACGATCTGGTCTTCGATCACGAGTACAAGTTGCTGAAGAAGGACGCGCGGAATTAGCGGGTGCTCACCGCATCGTCGGGATGACGAACTCCGCACCCTCCTTCACGCCCGACGGCCAGCGCGAGGTGACCGTCTTGGTCTTGGTGTAGAAGCGCATGGAGTCGGGCCCGTGCTGGTTGAGATCGCCGAAGCCTGAGCGCTTCCAGCCGCCGAACGTGTAGTAGGCCAGCGGCACCGGGATCGGCACGTTCACCCCCACCATGCCGACATTGACCCTGGCCGCAAAGTCGCGGGCCGCATCGCCGTCGCGCGTGAAGATGGCAACGCCGTTGCCGTACTCGTGGTCGTTGGGCAGGCGCAGCGCCTCGTTATAGTCCTTGGCGCGCACGACGGAGAGCACGGGGCCGAAGATCTCTTCTTTGTAGATGCGCATCGACGGCTTCACGTCGTCGAACAGGCAGCCACCCATGTAGAAGCCGCCCTCGTAACCCTGCATCTTGAACTCGCGGCCATCGACCTTGAGCTTGGCGCCTTCCTTGAGGCCGATGTCGACGTAGCCCTTCACCTTCTCGACATGAGCGGCGGTGACGAGCGGGCCGAAATCGGCATCGGCCGAGGTGGAGGGGCCGATCTTGAGGCTCTCCACGCGCGGGATCAGCTTCTCGACCAGGATGTCGGCCGTCTTTTGCCCGACAGGTACGGCCACTGAGACAGCCATGCAGCGTTCGCCGGCCGAGCCGTAACCGGCGCCGATCAACGCGTCGACGGCCTGATCCATGTCGGCATCGGGCATGACGATCATGTGGTTCTTGGCGCCGCCGAAGCACTGCACGCGCTTACCCGATGCGCAGCCGCGCGTGTAGACGTACTCGGCGATCGGCGTTGAGCCGACGAAGCCCACAGCCTGGATGTCGGGATCGTCGAGGATAGCGTCGACGGCGTCCTTGTCGCCGTTGACGACGTTGAGGATGCCGGCAGGGAGGCCCGCCTCCATCATCAGCTCGGCCAGCATCAGCGGTACCGAGGGATCGCGCTCCGACGGCTTCAGGATGAAGGCGTTGCCGCACGCGATGGCGGGTGCGAACTTCCACATCGGGATCATGGCGGGAAAGTTGAATGGTGTGATGCCGGCCACCACGCCGAGCGGCTGACGTAGCGAGTAGATGTCGATGCCGGGACCGGCGCCTTCCGTGTACTCGCCCTTGATGAGGTGAGGCACGCCGCACGCGAACTCCGCCACCTCCACACCGCGCTGGATGTCGCCTTTCGCATCCGCGATGGTCTTGCCGTGCTCGCGGGCGAGCTTGTCGGCCAGCTTGTCGTTGTCGCGGCCTACCAGCTCTACGAACTTCATCAGTACGCGGGCGCGGCGCTGAGGGTTGGTGGCGGCCCAGGCCGGTTGCGCAGCTTTGGCGTTCTCGACTGCGGCGCGGATCTCCTCCTTGCTCGCCAGCGGGGCGCGGGCGGCAACCTCTCCCGTCATCGGCCAGAAGACGTTTCCGAACCGGCCCGAGCGGCCGCTGGTCCGCTTGCCGCCGATGAAATGATAAAGCTCTTCAGCCATCCTGACGTGTCCTCGTGCCTGAAATTCGTGCGGTGGGCGTTGGCGCCATGGTACGTGCGCGCTTCCCCGCTTCCAAGATGCAATCGCCTGATCATGACTTGCGAACTCGACGAAAGTCGGATGGTACGTGGCCGCCCTTGCGTCATCCCCTTGACTGCATTACAGGATCGGCAACCAAGAAAAACAAGAACATGGCGGCTTTGGCGGAGTGGCTGGGAGGAGTGGCGAGACGTGACGGTTGCGACTGGGTCCCACCCGGCCGAGATGCCGGTTACCTCGAAGCTCGATACGATCCCCAAGCTCCTGCTGCGCAATGCGGAGCGCTACGGAGCCAAGCCCGCCTTTCGCGAAAAGGAATTCGGCATCTGGCAGACCTGGACCTGGTCTCAGGCGCGCGACGAGATCCGCGTGCTGGCGCTCGGCCTCAAGAACCTCGGCCTCAAGCGTGGCGCAACAGTTGCCATCATCGGCGACAATCGCCCGCACCTCTATTGGGCATTTACCGCGGCGCAGAGCCTCGGCGCCATTCCCGTGCCTGTGTACCAGGACTCGGTGGCCGATGAGATGGCCTTCGTGCTGACGCACGCCGAGGTGTCGTTTGCAGTAGTCGAGGACCAGGAGCAGGTCGACAAGCTCATCTCCATCAGGGACAAGGTGCCGTCGCTCGCCAAGATCATATACGACGATCAGCACGGCCTGCAGAAGTACGATCCAGCAAACCTGCATTCGCTGGAAAGCGTGCAGGAGCTGGGCCGCAACGAGTTGAAGAGCGACCCGCGCGCGGCGGACGCCTGGCTCGACGAAATTGCCAAGGGCAAAGGCTCCGATGTGAGCGTCATGCTCTATACATCGGGCACTACGGGCCAGCCGAAGGGCGTGATGCTCACCCACGAGAACGTCGTGGTGTCGGGAGAGAACGCCAACAAGTTCGACCACTTCACACAAGACGATACGATGATCGCCTACCTGCCAATGGCGTGGGTGGGCGACCACATATTCTCCTACGGGCAGGCGTATGCGGGCGCGCTGTGCATTGCCTGCCCCGAGAGCCCCGACACCATCATCGAGGACCGGCGCGAGATCGGTCCAACCTATTTCTTCGCCCCGCCGCGCGTGTTCGAGAACCTGCTCACCCAGATCATGGTGCGCATGGAGGACGCCGGCCCGCTCATGCGCGGCATGTTCCACTACTTCCTGCGCGTCGCGCGCAGATCAGGCGAGAAGATCCTCGACGGCAAGCCGGTGGGGTTCATGGATCGACTACTCTACAAGGTTGGCGATCTTCTCGTTTACGCGCCGCTGCGCAATCGCATGGGGTTCTCGAACCTGCGCGTGGCTTACACCGCCGGCGAGGCCATCGGCCCCGAGCTGTTCAGCTTTTTCCGTTCCCTCGGCATCAACTTGAAACAACTCTACGGCCAGACCGAAGCCAGCGTGTTCATCACGCTGCAGCCCGACGGAGAGGTGTATCCGGAGACGGTCGGCAAGCCGGGACCCGGCATCGAGATCAAGATCGAGGACAACGGCGAGGTGATGTTCAAGAGCCCGGGCGTGTTCTTGAAGTACTACAAGAATGACGAGGCGACAGCCGCCACCAAGACTGCGGATGGTTGGGCGCGCACCGGAGATGCCGGCTTCATCGACCAGCGCGGGCATTTGCGCATCATAGATCGCGCCAAGGATGTGGGCCGACTGACCGATGGCGCGCTGTTCGCGCCGAAGTACATCGAGAACCGCCTCAAGTTCTTTCCCGAGATCAAGGAGGCGGTGGCATTCGGCCATGGGCGCGACTACGTCGCCGCCTTCATCAACATCGACCTGACATCGGTCGGCAACTGGGCCGAGCGCAACGACATCGTGTTCGCCAGCTACCAGGAGCTGGCGGAGCATCCGCAGGTCTATGAGATGATCGAGAAGCGGGTGGATGACCTCAACAAGTCGCTCGCCTCCGAGCCGATGGTGGCAGGCTCTCAGATCCGCCGCTTTCTCATCCTGCACAAGGAGCTGGATGCCGACGATGGCGAGCTGACGCGCACGCAGAAGGTGCGTCGCAGCTTCATTGCCGATCGCTATGCGCCGCTCATCACGGCCCTTTACGACGGCTCGAGCCGCTGCCTGATCAAAACCGAGGTGACGTTCGAGGATGGCCGTAAGGGTGAGATCACGGGCGACGTGCGCATCGTCACCATGAAGACCTATCCGGTTGCGGCAACGGCGCTCAAGGAGGCGGCGGAATGAAGGCCGACGTCGAGGCGCACACGGAACCGGCTGCTGGCGGGCAGGCCGCGGCGCGGCGGATCGGTGATGTGCTGCTGGCGGTGGAGAACGTGTCGCTGGCCTTCGGCGGGGTGAAAGCGATCACGGATGTGTCCTTCGACATTCGCAAGGGCGAAATCCGCGCCATCATCGGTCCGAACGGCGCCGGCAAGACGTCGATGCTGAACGTCATCAACGGTTTCTACCATCCGCAGCAAGGCACGATCACGTTCAAGGGCAAGCGCCGTCACGACATGCGGCCCTATCTTGCTGCCTCGCAGGGCATCTCGCGCACGTTCCAGAACGTGGCCCTGTTCAAGGGCATGAGCACACTCGACAACATCATGGCGGGGCGCACGCTCAAGATGCGGCGCGGTCTCGTCTGGCAGGCGCTGTACTGGGGACCGGCACAGCGCGAGGAGATCAAGCATCGCGAGGTGGTCGAGCGCATCATCGACTTCCTCGAGATCCAGCACATCCGCAAGATGCCGGTCGGCAAGCTGCCTTACGGCCTGCAGAAGCGCGTCGAGCTCGGCCGTGCGCTCGCCATGGAGCCGGAGCTGCTGCTGCTGGACGAGCCCATGGCGGGCATGAACCTGGAAGAGAAGAAGGACATGTCGCGCTTCGTCCTGACCGTCAACGATCAGCTTGGCACGACCATCGCGCTGATCGAGCACGACATGGGCGTGGTGATGGATCTCTCCGACCGCGTCGTCGTGCTCGATTACGGCCGCAAGATCGCCGATGGCACGCCGGACGAGGTGCAGCGCGATCAGCGTGTCATCGATGCGTATCTGGGTGTGGCGCACTAAGCCGGGTGAGCGAAGGATCGGACCGAGATGTTGTTCCTGCTGGAGACGGTGATCAGCGGCCTGCTGACGGGCGTCATGTACTCGCTCGTCGCGCTGGGCTTCGTGCTGATCTACAAGGCGTCGGGCATCTTCAACTTCTCGCAGGGCGTAATGGCGCTGTTTGCCGGCCTGACGGTGGTCGGCTTCATGTCGGGCACAACCCCGTTCACGTTCCAGATCAACTCGTTCCCGCCGTGGATCCTGAATGCGGCCGTGGTGATGGCGGGCGCGGTGGTCGTGCATCTGGCCCAGCGGCTGGTGCGGCGCGCCCGCGACTCAAAATCCACCATGCCGAGTGCGGCGCTGGTGTTCGTAGCCGCTGCGGTGCTCGTCGCGATCATTGCACCACGGTTGGGTCTGCACGTCCTGCCGTTCGATAAGCCGATCAACGTCGTATGGGCCATGCCGGAGTGGGTGGCCATCCCCGCCACCATCGCGGTCATGATCCTGCTCGCCTACATCATAGAGCGCTATGTGCTGCGCCATCTCGTCAATCAGGAGCAGATCATCCTGTTCATGGCGACGCTCGGGTTGGCATACGTGCTGGAGGGCGCCGGCGACACCATCTGGGGCTCGGATGTGAAGAAGGTCGATGTCGGCCTGCCGGAGGGTGCCAGCGACTGGCTGCTCGACAATTTCGGCCTGTACGTCGAGAAGCTGGAGATCGCCGCTGCCATCATCGCCACGGCGCTGGTGGTGGTGCTCGCCGTCTTCTTCCAGAGGACGCGCATCGGCAGGGCCCTGCGTGCGGTCGCCGACGATCACCAGGCAGCCCTTTCGGTGGGCATCTCCCTGCAGACGATCTGGGTGATCGTCTGGTCCGTGTCCGGCATCGTAGCGCTCGTCGCCGGCATCATGTGGGGAGCCAAGTCCGGCATACAGTTCTCGCTGTCGCTGATCGCGCTCAAGGCACTGCCGGTGCTGATCCTCGGCGGCTTCGAGTTGATTCCCGGTGCCATCGTGGGCGGTCTCATCATTGGGGTCGGCGAGAAGCTAGCGGAGGTGTATTTCGGACCGCTGGTCGGCGGCGCGGTCGAGAACTGGTTTGCCTACATGCTGGCCCTGGTCTTCCTGCTCGTCAGGCCGCAGGGCTTGTTCGGCGAGAAGATCATCGAGCGGATCTGAGGAGGCGCCGGTGCTCTATCGCGAGGCAGGCCAGTTCAAGACCACCTACGCAGCCGACCAGGCGATCTTTCCGATCCGCCAGGATCGCATTGGAGTATTTGTGATCCTGGCGATCGCGTTCCTGGTCGTGCCGTTCACCCTCACCGATTTCTCCGTCAACGCCGTCTGGCTGCCGTTTCTGATCTATGCGCTGGCGGCGATCGGGCTCAACATTCTGACCGGCTACTGCGGCCAGGTCTCACTCGGGACTGGCGCATTCATGGGCGTGGGGGCCTACTCCGCGTTCAAACTGATGACGGCCTTTCCGGAGCTGAACGTGGTTGTCGTATTCCTGGCCTCGGGCTTGGTCACGGCCGCAGTCGGCATGTTGTTCGGGCTGCCGAGCCTCAGGATCAAGGGCTTCTACCTGGCAGTGGCGACGCTGGCGGCCCAGTTCTTCTTGGTCTGGCTGTTCTACAAATGGGGATGGCTCAGGAACTACTCCAACACGGGCCAGATCACGGTGCCGCCACGTGAGATGCTGGGCTTCATGGTGACGGGCCCTCGCGCCAACGACGTGGCCAGGTACCTGCTGACGCTATCGGTGGTCGTTGTGCTCGCGCTAGCGGCCAAGAACATGGTGCGCGGGCGGCTCGGCCGCTCATGGATGGCCATCCGCGACATGGACATCGCTGCTGAGCTGATGGGCATTCGCCCATTGCAGACCAAGCTCTCGGCCTTTGGGGTCAGCTCGTTCTTCATCGGCATCGCGGGCGCCATGCTGTTCGCGATCTGGCTGGGGGCCGCGGAGGCAGGCGAGACGTTCGGCATCCAGCCGTCCTTCAACGTGCTGTTCATGATCATCATCGGCGGTCTCGGCACGATCCTCGGCTCGTTCCTCGGAGCGGCCTTCCTGGTGCTGCTGCCCATTTTCTTGCGCTTGATCTTCATCGACGGCCTCGGCATGAGCGCCGTACACGCCCAGCACACGCAAATCGTCGTGCTGGGCCTGCTCATTATCCTGTTCCTGATCCTGGAGCCGCACGGCCTCGCCCGGCTCTGGCAAACCGTCAAGGAGAAGCTGCGTTTGTGGCCCTATCCGCATTGACCGGCAGCCGGTCGCACCGGACGAGCACCGGTGATACAAGTACGCCAAGCCTCGGGCGCGCTCGATCCGATGGCAACCAAACAGAAGGAGGAGACAGCATGCGACACAGGTACCTATCCCGCACCCTGGCGGGGCTCGCTGCCAGCGCGCTGCTGGCGGGTCCGGCACTCGCGCAATACGAGCTTGTCATTCCCACGCTCGACTACCGCACCGGGCCGTTCGCGCCGAGCGGCATTCCCTACGCCAACGGCTATTCCGACTACTACATGATGCTCAACGAGCGCGACGGCGGCATCTGCGTGAAGCCGGGCCAATGCGCCAAGGTCAAGCTGGCTCCCTGCGAGACGGCCTACAACACCCAGCAGGGCGTGGAATGCTACGAGAAAACGAAGGGCATGGAGCCGTCAGGTGCGCTCGTCTACCAGCCACTCTCGACCGGCATCACCTATCAGATCATTCCCAAGGCCTCGGTCGACAAGATCCCGATCTTCTCGATGGGCTATGGCCGCACGTCCGCGGCCGACGGCACCGTGTTCCCGTGGGTGTTCAACTTCCCGGCCACCTACTGGAGCCAAGCCTCGGCGCTGGTGAATTACATCAGCGAGCGCGAAGGCGGCGTGGACAAGCTCAAGGGCAAGAAGATCACGCTCGTCTATCACAACTCGGCGTACGGCAAGGAGCCGATCCCGACGTTGCAGGCGCTCTCCAAGAAGCACGGCTTCGAGTACAAGGACATCGCCGTCGACAGCCCAGGCCAGGAGCAGAAGGCTGTGTGGCTGCAGATTCGCCAGGACAAGCCCGACTGGGTGCTGCTGTGGGGCTGGGGCGTGATGAACCAAGTGGCCGTGAAAGAAGCAGCCTCCATCCGCTTCCCGATGGATCACTTCATCGGTGTGTGGTGGTCGGGTGCGGAGCCTGACGTTCGCCCAACGGGCGAGGCTGCAAAGGGTTATCTGTCCGGCACGTTCCACGCGACTGGCGCCGACTTCCAGGCGCACAAGGACATCATCAAGCATCTCTACGATGCTGGTAAAGCCATCGATCCATCCTTCAAGGATCGGGTGGGCGAGGTGCTCTACAACCGCGGCGTGGTTGCGGCGATGTGGACCTCGGAAGCCATGCGCCATGCGATGGCGAAGAAGGGGGCGGTCGAGATCAAGGCGCCCGACGTGCGCGATGCGCTGGAGGTGCTCGAAGTTTCCGAGGCACGCCTGAAGGAGCTCGGACTGGAGGGCTTCACCATTCCGGTGAAGGTGACCTGTGCCAACCACGAGGGCCCTGGACTGGTCGCGCTGCAGCAGTGGGACGGCAAGGCGTGGAAAATCGTGACAAAGTACTTTGAGCCCGATCGCGAGCTGATCAAGGCCCTGATCAAGGCGGACTCCGAGCAGTACGCGAAGGAGAACAACATAACCCCACGCGACTGCAAGTAGAGGGGCAATGCAGCCTCAGGCAGTAAGAGACGCAAGCAAAGAGTCGGGGGCGGCGATGCCGGCCCCGATTCTCGGCGTCAACAATATCGAGGTGATCTACAACCACGTCGTTCTGGTGCTGAAGGGCGTATCGCTCTCAGTGCCGCGTGGCGGGATCGTTGCCATTCTCGGCGGCAACGGCGCCGGCAAGACCACGACGCTGCGCGCGATCTCCAACCTGCTGCACGCCGAGCGCGGCGAGGTGACCAAGGGCTCCATCATCTTCGACGGCGCCGAGGTGCATCGCCTGACGCCCAACGATCTGGTGCGGCGCGGCTGCATCCAGGTGATGGAGGGGCGGCACTGTTTCCGCCACTTGACGGTCGACGAAAACCTGATGACCGGCGCTTACACGCGGCGCGATGGCAGCGCGGCGGTCAAGCGCGACCTCGACATGATTTACGGCTATTTCCCGCGCCTCAAGGAGCGCCGGCAGAGCCTCACCGGCTATATCTCCGGCGGCGAGCAGCAGATGACCGCGATTGGCCGGGCGCTGATGTCGAAGCCGAAGATGATGCTGCTGGACGAGCCCTCCATGGGGCTGGCGCCGCAGCTCGTCGATGAGATCTTCGAGATCACCAAGCGGCTGAACCGGGAGCAGGGCGTGTCCGTGCTGCTGGCCGAGCAGAATACCAACATGGCCTTGAAGCACGCGACCTACGGCTACATTCTCGAGAACGGACGCATCGTGCTCGACGGCAACGCGGCGGAGCTGCGCGAGAATGCCGACGTGAAAGAATTCTATCTCGGCATTTCCGGCGGTGAGCGCAAGTCGTTCCGCGACGTCAAGCAATACAAGCGGCGCAAGCGCTGGCTGGCTTGAGCCGCGTCCGCTGACGACGGCCAACCATTTTGCAGGGAAATTCGCAACGCATGACGGGCGATCATTTCGACCATCTCGAAACCCGCGATCCCGAAGCGCGCGCGCAGGCGCAGTTCGCGCTGCTGCCCGATCTCATCCGTCTGGCGATGGAGAAGGCGCCGGGGTGGGCGGAGCATCTCGAGGGAGTTGATCCGGCGGCCGTGCACACGCGGGGGGCGATGGCGAAGCTGCCCATCCTGCGCAAGGCCTCGCTGAAAGAGCTGCAGGCCGCGCGTCCGCCGTTCGGCGGCTTTGCCACCTCGCCAACCGGTGCGCTCGGGCGCATTTTCATGTCGCCGGGGCCGATTTTCGAGCCCGAGGGCTTCGGCGAGGACTGGTGGCGCACGGCTCGCGCGCTCTATGCGGCGGGCCTCCGCAAAGGCGATATCGTGCACAACACGTTCGCCTATCACCTGACGCCCGGCGGCTGGATTCTGAATTCAGGGGCGCGGGGGCTGGGCTGCACGGTCATTGCGGCGGGTCCGGGCAATACCGAGCAGCAGCTGGAGGCCATTCAGCACCTTGAAGCCCACGGTCTACGTCGGCGTGCCGGACTATCTGAAGATCCTGCTCGACAAGGCGAAAGAGGCGCGCAAGGACACGTCCTCGATCACGAAGGCCTCTGTGGGCGGCGGCGCTTTGTTCCCCTCGCTGAGAGCGGAGTACAAACAGCGCGGTATTGCCTGCTATCAGACGTATGCCACGGCTGACCTCGGCATCATCGCCTATGAGAGTCCGGCGCTGGAGGGCATGATCGTCGACGAAGGCGTCATCGTCGAGATCGTTCGGCCGGGCACGGGCGATCCGGTGCCCGAGGGGGAAGTCGGCGAGGTTGTGGTGACGGCGTTCAACCGCGACTACCCGATGATCCGGCTCGCTACTGGCGATCTGTCGGCCGTGCTCAGCGGACGCAGCCCATGCGGCCGCACTAACATGCGCATCAAGGGCTGGCTTGGCCGTGCGGATCAGACGACGAAAGTCAAAGGCATGTTCGTGCATCCTGAGCACGTAGCTGAGCTGGCCAAGCGCCATCCGGGTCTCGGCCGCCTGCGTCTGGTGATCGGGCGCGCGGGCGAGCAGGACACCATGACGTTGCGTGCGGAAGCGGCGACAGCGGATGCGAGCCTCAAGGGCGCACTGGCGGAGGCGTTGCAGGCCGTCACCAAGCTCAAGGGCGAGGTCGAGATCGTGGCCATGGGCACGCTCCCCAACGATGGCAAGGTCATCGCCGACGAGCGGACTTACGGGTGAGTGGCGTCGAAGCCAGTCGACTGCTCGCGTTCCCACACGATCCTGCGATGATCGATCTTGCCCGGAAACAGGATGCTGGGAGCGGGAGCGGACTCGATAAAGAGCCTGCCGCCCTCGATCCTGAAACGACGCCGTTGCTCCGTGCCGTTCCAACCTTCATTCCAAGACGCGTCGACAACCGTCACGAACTCATCGCCTTCGACGCGGTATCTGCCGGTGTAGGCCAGCATGGACTTGTGCAAGGCAGCACGCTCCTGCTCGCCTTCGCCGGACCTTCGGTTGTCGGCCGTGGTGAGCGCCATGGCGCGTCCTTCGCGCGTCAATATCAAGAAACCCTTCGGCTGTGCCCCGAAGAGATCTCTTGCTTCACCGTTCACTACGACTTGCCATGAAATGAGCTTCCAGGTGCCGATCAGCGCTTCGCCATTCATGGCGGTTCTCCTGCGGTACCACTGCTCAAGCCCTGATGGTCTGATCTACCCTTTGAACAAATTTCCATAGCGCGCACGCAAGTCAGCCTTTTGCACCTTGCCCATCGCGTTGCGCGGTAGCTCAGCCAGCGTGAACACGCGCTTGGGACATTTGAACTTGGCGAGCCGCTCGTTGAGCGCGGCGATGATCTGGTCCTCGGGCGGGGGCGTGGCGCCGGCGGCGGGCGTGATGACCGCGATTACGCCCTCGCCGAAGTCGGGATGCGGCACACCCAGCACGGCGGATTCGCCCACGCCCGGCAGCGCATTGATCTCGGTCTCGATCTCTTTCGGGTAGACGTTGAAGCCGCCGGAGATGATGAGGTCCTTGGCGCGGCCGACGATGGTGACGCGCCCGTCAGGATCCATGGTCGAGAGATCGCCGGTGATGAAATAGCCGTCGTCGCGAAAGTCCTCTTTCGTCTTCTCGGGATTGCGCCAGTAGCCCTTGAACAGGTTCGGCCCGCGCATTTCCAGCACGCCGACCTCGTTTGCCGTCAGCACGCGCCCGTCCGGTTCGGCAATGCGCAGCTCGATGCCGGGCAATGCGTAGCCGACCGAGCCGGCAATGCGTCCGCCGTCGGCATAGGGGTTGGACGTGATCATGCCGGCCTCGGTCATGCCATAGCGTTCCAGGATGCGCATGCCCGTGCGCGCCTCGAACTCCTGATGCGTCTCCGGCAATAGCGGCGCCGAACCGGAGATGAAGAGGCGCATGGATTTGCAGTGATCCTTGGCGAAGGCGGGAGAGCCGAGCAGGCGCGTGTAGAAGGTCGGCACGCCCATCATCACGGTCGATTGCGGCAGCAGCTTCAAGACGGCGTCGAGATCGAACCTGGTGAGCCAGTGCATCTTCGAGCCGTTGAGGAAGGCGGTATGCAGGGCCACGAACAGCCCGTGCGTGTGGAAGATCGGTAGCGCGTGCAGCAGCACGTCGCCCTTGCGGAACTCCCAGACCTTGTGCAGCACCCGGGCATTGGACGACAGGTTCAGGTGCGTGAGCATGGCGCCCTTGGAGCGCCCGGTGGTGCCGGAGGTGTAGAGGAGGCACGCCAGATCGTCGTCGGCGCGCGGCACCGTCACGTGCGATGCCGGCTGCTGGCGGGCAAGATCGACGAGGGAGCCGGAGCCATCCGCCTCCATGTCCATGAGGGCGGACACCTTGTTGGCGGTCGCAGTTTTCTCGATCTTCGCGAGTTGCGCCTTCGGCATGACGATGACGGTGGGCTCGGCGTCGCCAATGAAATACTCGAGCTCGGCCGGCATATAGGCAGTGTTGAGCGGATTGTAGACGGCGCCGGTTTTGAGCGTCGCCAGATAGAGCACGACGTTCTCGATCGACTTCTCGACCTGCACCATGACGCGGTCGCCCGGCTTGATGCCAAGCTTGACGAGCGCGTTGGCCATGCGGCCGACATCGTCGGCGAGCGCCTTGTAGGTGACGGTACGTCCGCCGGGCACGACGAATGCGGGGCCGTCGCCCGCGGCGCTGAAGCTCGTCTCCAGCGGCGTGTAGAGGCTCTTGTCGTTGGCCATCGGTGCGGCGCTCCAGCGGTTCGACCTCGCGGAGCAGGCGGGTGGGCCGTTGACGCGAGAGAAGTTCCAAAGTTGGGACTTATCAGGCGTTGCTCGATCTGGGCAAGGGGGAGGCTGCGGGCTCGGGGCGCAGTGGCGATCCGGCCCTGGCCGGCGCCTCGACGACTTGCGGCGACGTCTCGCGCTCGCCGCGCGGGTCGAGGTCGAACACGGCCGGCGTCGTCTTTGGGACCGACACGAAGGGCTCGTTGCGCTCGATAGGGAGTGTGGGTCGCTGGCGCGCACGCAGAACCATGACGGCCGCGATGGCCGTGTGAGCGATGGCCGAGTGCAGGAACAGGGCGCCGGTGCCGAGCAGGCTCATGAGCAGCGAGGCCATGAGCGGGCCCAGGATGGCGCCGAGAGAGAAGACCAGCAGCAGGCCGCTCGACACCTCCACGGCGCGCTTCTTGTGCACGAGGTCGTTGGCGTGTGCCACGCACAAGGTATAGACGGTGAAAGCAGCCGTGCCGTAGATCGCACCAAGCAGCAGGATCAGGGATTTGCTGCCGGTGCTGCCGGCCCACAGCGCCACGCCGGCCAGTGCGGCGACCGTGCACACGATCATGGCCATGGGCCGCCGCCCTATTCTGTCGGAAAGTCGGCCGACGGGCCACTGGCTGGCCGCGCCGCCGAGTACGGCGGCAGTGAGAAACAGCGCCGCGTCCTGCACTCGCATGCCGGTGCCTGTGGCGTAGATCGGACCCAGCGTCCAGAAGCTAGAGTTGGCGAGCCCGGTGCAGAAGCAGCCGATGACAGCGGCCGGGGAGACTGAAAAGAGCCAGCCCAGCCGCAGCTTCACGGCACGCGGCGGCGTCGGCGCACCGGTCGGCGCCAGGGCTACCGGCACCGCCGCCAGCGAGTAGAGGATCGCCACCAGCGTAAACAGCTCGAAGCTGGTCGGCTCGCTGACGCCGACGAGCTGCATGCCGAGCGTGACGACGGTGAGGTTGATCATAGTGTAGCTGGCGAGCACGCGCCCGCGCGTGCCGTCGGAGGAGGCCCCGTTGAGCCAGCTCTCGATCACCATGAAGATGCCGGCGAACGCCAGGCCATTTAGTGCGCGCAAGCCCCACCACACGATGGGCTCCGGCCAGATGGCCTGCGCCAGCGGCGTGATGGTGGCGATGGCGGTGAAGGCGGCGAAGGCACGGATGTGGCCAACAGAAGCGATGATCTGGGGCCAGACCAGGCAGCCGGTCATCAGCCCGGCAAAGTGCAGCGAGCCCATGACACCGATGTCGAGCCTGGTGAAGCCTTCGGCGTCGGCGCGGATGGGGACGAGCACGCTGAGCAACCCGTTGCCCATGAGCAGCAGCGCAGCGCCCAGAAGCAGCGCAGTTACGGGTCGCAGGATGCCGGCCATGGCTCTCCCCGATAGCAAGGCCGATGGGTAAGACGAACGCGCGGTGGTTAGGTGCTTCTTCGGTCCAAATCTAGGCGGATGCGCTGCTTTGCACCAGACTGCGATGATCGGTCGCCTGCCGGTGCAGAATCAGCGGATCACGTTTCGAGCGGATCAGAGCCACATGATAGGCTGATCTTCAATAGTGAAACACAATACGGATGATCGGCATGAAAGCGATTTGGCGTGGGCAGGTCATTGCCGAGAGCAAGGAGACGCGTGCGGTCGGCGGGCATTGGTACTTTCCGCGCAAATCGGTGCGCATGGATCTTCTGCACGCGACTGCGAAGACGCCAAGCGATCTGAAATGCCCGCACGGTGTCCAGTTCTATGACGTAGGCAAGGACGGCGCGTGTAGTGCGCGGTCAGCGTGGTCCTATGAAGCACCGCAGCCCAGGATGCAGCAGGTCGATCACTGGATCGGCTTCTGGGAGGATGTGGAAATATCCGAGGGCTAGCTTGCGCGACCTGACTGCTTGCGCAGCAGGCGCATGGCATCCTTGACGACGAGGGCATGGTCGAAGGCGAGGTCCACCGAGCGCCAGTTCTTCACCCATTCGAGGGCAGCGGCGTCATCGCCGGCCACAGCCTTGGATGAGCGCACGCGGGTCAAGTAGACGGCGCTGACAGCGTGGCGGCGCGGGTCGCGCTTGGGATCGGAGTAGACACCGACGAGTTGCAGCCGGCCGGCTTTGACGCCCGTCTCCTCCAGCAACTCGCGGCGGCACGCGTCCTCCAGCGTCTCGTCGACCTCCACGAAGCCGCCGGGCAGGGCATACATGCCCTGGAATGGCGGAAACTTGCGTCGGATCAACAGCAGGCGACCGAGTGGGTCGATGACGACTGCGTCTGTGGCAAGCAGTGGGGTGACGGGCGTGGGCACTCAGGCCGTCACTCCGCCGCCTTGAGCACCGGCGCGGGCTTGGGATCGCGCAGATCCGCGAGCAATGCCGCCTGGCGCATCTTCGCCTTCTCGTAGTTGGCGAGCTTGACGTGGCCAAAGCCTTTGATGTCCTGGGGCAGCGCGGCAAGAGCTAGAGCCGTGTGGTGAGTCTCGGGCGTCAGCCGCCGCTCGATCTCGGCCAGCAGTGCCTCGTAGTCGGTGATCATCTGGCGCTCGAGCTTGCGCTCGCTGGTGTAGCCGAACACATCCCACTTGGTGCCGCGTAGGCGCTTGGCCTTCGCGAGCTGGCGGAAGACCGGGAGCATCCAGCGGCCGAAGCTCACCTTGCGCGGATGGCCGGTGACCTTGTCTCGGTTGAGCCACGACAGCAGCGGCGGTGCCAGATGGAATTCGAGGCGTAGGTTGCCGTCGAAGCTCTCACCGATGGCTTTCTCGAAGCGTCCATCGGTGTAGAGACGGGCCACCTCGTACTCGTCCTTGTAGGAGAGCAGCTTGAAGTAGCCGCGCGCGACCGCCTCGGCGAGGCCCTTGCGGCCGGGCGTCTTGGTCTTCTCCAGACTCTCGAAGCGCCCCACCATGTCGGAGAATTTCTGCGCCAGCGCGGCGTCTTGGTAGTTGGTGAGATGTGCAGCACGGAACGCGACCAAATCCGCAAGCGTGCTGGCGCTCGCGGCCTGCCTCGGTTTCACCACGCGCTCCAGCGCGCCGCGGTCGTGCGCGGCGAGGCGGCCAAAGCGGAAGGCATCGGTGTTCATGTCGATGGCGGCGCCGTTGAGATCGATCGCGTGCTCGATTGAGCCGGATGACACGGGTATGCAGCCGAGCTGATAGGCGTAGCCCAGTAGGAACATGTTGGAGGCGATGGAGTCGCCGAACAGCTTGACCGCATAGTCGTGCGCGTCGAGCGAGTGCAGCGGGCCCTTGCGCACACGCTCTTCGATGGCGCGGCGCAGGTCGGATCCCGGCAGACGCAAGTCCGGCCGGCGCGCGAAGTCGGCGACCGGCGTCTCGTGCGTGGAGTAGATGATGGCGGTGTGATCGGGGCGGATGGTCTCCAGTACCTTGTTGGAGGCGGTGACGACCAAATCGCAGCCGATGATGAGATCGGCGGACGCGACGCCGGCGCGAATAGCGTTGATGTCGTCCGACGAGCGCGCCACGCGCATGTGGCAGGCAACCGCGCCGCCCTTCTGGGCGAGGCCCGCCATGTCGATCGCGCCGAAGCCCTTGCCGTCCATATGCGCGGCCTGGCCGAGAACTGCGGAGATGGTGACAACGCCGGTCCCACCGACGCCCGTGACCACCATCGTATACGGCTTGTCCAGCGCGGGGCGCTTGGGCTCGGGCAGGCTGTTGAGCAGAGAGGCGAGCCCGCTGGTGCCGGCAATGCCCTTGATGCGCTTCGGCACTGCACCGTGCACGGTCACGAAACTCGGGCAGAAGCCGTTGATGCAGGAGAAATCCTTGTTGCAGGTGGACTGGTCGATGGCGCGCTTGGTGCCGAGCTCGGTCTCGAGCGGCACGATGGCGACGCAGTTCGACTTGACGCCACAATCGCCGCAGCCTTCGCACACGGCGGGGTTGATGAAGGCGCGCTTGACTGGATCGGGGAAGGCGCCGCGTTTGCGGCGGCGGCGCTTCTCGGCTGCGCAGGTCTGGTCGTAGATGAGGGCCGTGACGCCGTCGATCAGGCTCAGGTCCTTCTGCACCTTCTGCAGATCGCGGCGGTGATAGACCGGCGTGCCGGCAGGCAGGAAACCCTGCGGATACTTCTCTGGCTGGTCGGTGACGACGACGAGCTTCTTGACACCTTCGGCCAGGACCTGGGCCGCCATCTGGCCGACCGTCAGGCCGCCGTCCAGCAACTGGCCGCCGGTCATGGCGACGGCGTCGTTGTAGAGCAGCTTGTAGGTAACGTTGACGCCGGCCGCCACCGAAGCGCGGATCGCCAGGCTGCCAGAGTGGATGTAGGTGCCGTCGCCCAGGTTCTGGAACACGTGGCGGCGGCGCGAGAACGGCGCTTCGCCGATCCAGTTGGCGCCCTCGCCGCCCATGTGCGTCCAGCCCTCGGTGGAGCGGTCCATCCACTGCGCCATGTAGTGGCAGCCGATGCCGGCGTAGGCGCGCGAGCCTTCGGGCACAACGGTCGATGAATTGTGCGGGCAGCCGGGGCAGAAATAGGGGATGCGCACGGCGGCCTCGGGAGAGCCAGGCTTGTTGCCCTTGAGGCGTTTGAGCTCGGTGACGCGCGATTTGATCTCCTCGCCGCCCAAGCCGGCGCGGATCAGCCGCTCGCCGACGGCAATGGCGACCTCGTGCGGCTCGAGCGCGCCCTTGGCGGGGAACAGCCACTGCTCGTTCTCGTCCTTCTTGCCGAGCACGCGCGGGCGCACCGGCAAATCGTAGAGCTGCTCTTTGACCTGCGTCTCGATCAGCGAGCGCTTCTCCTCGACGACGAGGATGAGGTCGAGGCCCTCGGCGAAGCGCTTGATGCCCTGCGGCTCAAGCGGCCAAGTCATGCCGGCCTTGTACAACCTGAGCCCGATGGCGTTGGCCTTGACCTCGTCGATGCCGAGTTCGTCGAGCGCGGCGCGCACGTCGAGATAGCTCTTGCCGGTGGTGATGATGCCGATCTTGGCACGTGAGCCGCCGCTCATGACGAGACGGTCGAGCTTGTTGGCGCGGGCGAAGGCCAGGATGGCGGCGCGCTTGTAATCGTGCAGGCGAGCTTCCTTGTCCAACGCCTGGTCGCCGACGCGGATGTTGAGCCCGCCCGGCGGCATGACGAAATCGTCGGGGGCCTTGACCTCGATGCGGTCGACGCGGCCATCGACGGTGGCGGTCGCCTCCATGTTGTCCTTGACGCACTTGAGGCTGACCCAGACGCCGGCGAAACGCGACAGCGCAAAGCCGTAGATGCCGTAATCCAGCATCTCCTGCACGCCGGCGGGATTGAGCACCGGGATCATCGCATCGACCATCGCGAACTCGGACTGGTGCGCGGAGGTCGAGCTTTCGCAGGTGTGATCGTCGCCCGTCAGCACCAGGACGCCGCCGTGCTTGGAGCTGCCGGCGTGGTTGGCGTGGCGGAAGACGTCGCCGGTGCGGTCGACGCCCGGGCCCTTGCCGTACCAGATGCCGAACACGCCGTCGTACTTGCCGTCGCCGCGAAGCTCCGACTGCTGCGAGCCCCAGAGCGCTGTGGCGGCCAGGTCCTCGTTGAGGCCAGGATTGAAAACGATGTTGCGCTTGCTGATCACCGATCGCGCGCGCAGGAACGCGCCTTCCAGTCCGGCGATGGGCGAGCCGCGATAGCCGGTGGCATAACCCGCGGTGTTGAGCCCGGCGCGCCGGTCGCGCTCGTGCTGCATCAGCATCAGGCGAACGATGGCCTGCGATCCGGTCAGGAGCTGATGCGTCTCCTCGAGATCGAACTTGTCGATCAGGCTAGGACTGCTTTTCGGCATAGGGCTTTGTCCTCGGCCTCATGGTCTCGCCATCCCCAGGCGCCTGAGCCCCACGCGCTCGCGCGCCGTGCCGCTGTTAGGTCAGCAACACTGACATATTTAGACCCAGAGTCTTAAGATTGCAATCGACACCCTGCGTTGCAAGGGCGCGGTCGCCATTCTCAACGCGTATTCCAGGCAGGGAAACTGGTCCGCGCAGGCCTAGTCGATGCGTGCCAGCATCTGCTCGACGGCCTCGAAGAAGATTGCCGGGCCGGTGTAGCCGGCGATACGCGACACCTCCTGCCCGTCGCGCATCAGCACGATGGTGGGAACCATCGTGATGGGCCCAGCGAGGCCGAGCGACTCTGCACCGACCGTGTTGAGGTCCACGTAGCGCAGGGGCACTTCGCGCGATTGCGGGGAGCGAGCATAGGCCGGCTGGATGTGCTGGCGAACGAGGTCGCAGGCGTAGCAGTCCTTGACCTCCAGAACTATGAGCTGAACGCCTCCATCGGCCGCAGGCACGCCGCCGTCGAGGGCGGCGCGAACGTGGAAAGCTGTGCCCGCGATCAAGGCGGCAATAACGAGGAAGAAAAAGGCAGGCAGACGCAACAAAGACCTCTCCCAACGCTCCGGCAAGGCCGGGTACGCAATGGAGTGAGGCTATTTGAAACGCTGCGTAAGGGAAAGCGTAGCATTAGCGATTCGTTAATCACCGTGCCGGGATCACAAGCCGGTGCCGCCGTTGAGTGAGCCGTAGAAGAACACCGCGCCCAGCAGCATGACGAGGGCCGAGCCGCCGATGCCGGCAGCGATGCGCACGCGCTCAGAGCCGACGCTGCGATTGCCGATCCGCGCCGCCAGCTCGCGCGAGCCGACGGCGAGCGCGGCTAGCGCCGAGACGGTGATGGCGGTGCCGACCGCCATGGCGAACGTGGCGAAGACGCCGGCCCACCACAGACCCTGGCCGATAGCGAAGACGAGCACCAAAATAGCGCCGGTGCACGGACGCACGCCCACGGCCAATGCAATCGGCAACGCCTTGCGCCAGGACCATTCGCCTTCGAGCTGCTTTGGATCGGGCATGTGCGCGTGATCGCAGCAGGCGCCGTCGCGGTCGTGTGCGTGATGATGGTGACCGTGACCATGATGATGCGTGTGCCCGGCGTGCGCGATTGCCGGCTTGTGCGGCAAGCGGCGCAGCTGCCCCCACAACAGCCACGCCCCGACTGCGGCAACCAGCGCCCAGCTCGCGGTCTCGAGCCAAGCCTCGGTCGCCTTCATGGTGAGGCCAGTCGCCTTCAGAACAAGGACGAGGATGGCGACGACAACGAGTGCCGAGAAGCCCTGAATGAGCGCGGCCAGGAAAGACAGCGCGATGCCACGGCGCACGGTACGCTCGTTGGCCAGCACGTAGGACGAGATCACCGCCTTGCCGTGACCGGGACCGGCGGCATGCAGCACGCCATAGGCGAAGCTCAGCCCTGCCAGCACGAGTGTAGCCAGGAACGGATTACCGGTGCGAATGTCGCGCACGGCCGATGCGAGCTGGCGATTGATTTCGGCCTGCCACGCGGTGAGCCAGATGTAGGCTCGCTGCAAGGGGCCGGCCGGGTCGGCGATGGGCGCGGCACGCTGAGCCGGCGTCGGCAGAAAGCTCTTGGCCGGCGCCGGTGGAGCGGAGGTCTGGGCTAGCGCAGGCATTGGCGCGAGCGCCAACCCGGCCATCACACAGAGAAGCTGCAGAACGTATCGGATCATGATTTCGGTTCGCAGGTGATCGCAATGGGCTTGGCGAAACCGAGGCCGAAACCTTGTGCGCCCATCTGTGTGGCGAACGCTTCGCTGAGGCGTTTCGCATCCTGCGCGTCACGCTCCGCACCGCCGATGGCGACCCGGCAAGCAGGCGGGGCTCCAGCCCCGAGCTTTACGGGATCGCCTTTGGCTAGCTCGAACGCAATGAAGAAGGTCGGATCGGACACCGTGAAGCTGAAGCCTGGAGCCTCGGCCAGAACAGGCTGCTTCAGCGGCAAGGTGAAATGGAGGCTGAGCACCTTCGGCTTGGCGGCCGGTTTCTTCTTGGAGTTGCCCGAGAGCCAGTTTTGCACTCGGCCGGCGATGCCCGACTTGCTGTCGCTGCCCGCGCTGGGAGCCGACGGTTGCGGGCTTGGCTCGCTCTCCCCCTGCGCTGTCGCTTCGGCATACTCAAGATAATAGTCTTTGGGGTCGTCGGTCCCGATGGCCTGGTTAGCAAGGCTCGCTTGCGTGAAGTAGGCAAATTCCTTGAGCCCATCCATGTTGACCTTGGCGAGCTCGGCCAGCTCCTTGCGGTCATAGTTGCCGTCATTATTGGTATCCAGGCCCTGGATGGCCATGGTCGTGTAGAGCTCGTCGAACGTCCAGGTGTGCTGAATGGCAGTGATGCTGCCCCGCTCGTAGATCACGACGCTCTCGACGGTGATCCAGACATGCGGGTGGGCTGACGCAGGGCTGGCTCCCACTGCCAGCATCGCTGCCAGCGCCAATCCGGTCTTGGTGGGCCGTCCTGTCCGCACTCGGTCCATGCCTGCCGCCGCTCGACTCGATGCTGAGACCTGTACTGCCGCAACACAGTCCCACATTACAGCAACACTGCGGCGCTGGCAGCGAACGACGGGCACCGTGCACGAACCGGTCCACTCGCCTGGCCGGCCTGCGCCCTGGAACGTGAAGGGAGGGGCATCACAGTTTTCATTTCCCTCGAGGTGATGAGATACAGTATAACATATCAACAAATTAGGCTGGCGCCAGCCGGACAGGCAGCGAGGGGTGCATGAGAACGATCCTTGCCGGGATTATCGCGCTGGGCGCATGGGGGGCTGGGGCATGTCAGGCCGCAGCGGCAGACCTCAGAGTCGTGGTCACGGTCAAGCCGATCCACTCGCTGGTTGCGGCCGTGATGGCGGGCGCCGGGGAGCCAAAGCTCCTCATCGATGGCAACAGATCACCACACACTTTTGTCCTGAAGCCCTCGGACACCAAGGCGCTCCATACGGCGGATGTGGTCCTGCGCGTCTCCGATACCCTGGAGCCGTTCATGATCAAAGTTCTGAAATCGCTGCCCAAGACCGTGCGAGTCGTCACGCTGGCCGAGGTGCCGGATCTGACGCTGTATGCCATGCGCATGGGCGGCACCTTCGAAGAGCATGCGCATGAGAAGGGCGGCAGCCACGCGGGCCACAGCCATGGCAAGAGCGGCCACAACCACGGCAAAGGGCAGGAAGAGAAGGGGCAGGACGGGCACATCTGGCTCGATCCGGCCAACGCCAAGCTCATGGCGACGCATATCGCTGCTGTGCTGGCCACGGAAGCGCCCGAGCACGCGGACCGGTTCAAGACGAACGCAGCCGCGCTTTCAGTGAAGCTCGATGCGCTGTCGGCGGAGCTCGAGCGCGATCTGAAGCCGCTGGCGGGGAAAAGTTATGTCGTCTTTCACGACGCCTATCAGTATCTCGAGCAGCGCTACGGCCTCGCTCCTGTCGGGTCGGTCACCATCAGCCCGGACATCGCGTCGAGCGCCAAGCGGCTGACGGAGCTGCGGCGCAAAATTTCCGGATTGAAGGCGACGTGCGTATTTGCCGAGCCGCAGTTCGAGCCGAAACTCGTCGGCACCGTGGTTGAAGGAACGAACGCTCGCAAGGGCACGTTGGACCCGGAGGGCGCGACCATTCCGGCGGGACCGGACCTCTATTTCACGCTGATGCGAGCGCTGGCCGCCAATCTCAAGGCCTGCCTCGATCCGGGCTAATGCGCGGCTGAGCCGGCGATGGTGCGGCTATGATTTTTCTATACCGCCGGGCGGCGGCCCATCTCGATTTTTTATGCCATCGGCGGCCACATTCTTGGCTGTTGATCACAAGAGGACGCCATGTCCCAGAACATCATCGACGATGATCGCCGGTTTGCCGAAGCAGAAGAGCCGCCGCAACGCGTGCGGGCGTTCTTCATGGCGCTGTGGCTGCTCGGCTGCGTGGGCATCGGGCTCGCGGCCATTCAATTTACCCGTGAGCGCACGACGAGCCTGCAAATCGGCGACTGCGCCGCCATGCACGAGGATGCGTCCCGCCTGCGCTGCTATGACACAGCCGCACGGCGCCCACCGCCGGATCCCGCCCGAGGCTCACCGCTGCCCTGAGCCACTGTCCCAGCGCGCCACGCTGATCGTTCTCTTGCGTCGTGTGGCTTATTGGGGATGCGCGACAACCGGGAGCTTTTCGAGCGCTCTGAGACCCGGCCGCTGCCGCCAGCGAACATCCTCAGGCGGCACCGCCAGTGTAAGCTTCGGCCAGCGCCTGAAAAGCGCCTCGAGCGCGCATTTGCCCTCAATGCGCGCGAGCTGGTGACCGAGGCAGAAATGGATGCCCGTGCCGAAGGCGAGATGCCTGTTGGGCCGCCGTTGCAGATCGAGCCTTTCAGGATTCGCGTTGGCTTCTGAATCCATGTTCGCTGCGCCGATCATGGCCATGATCTTCTCGCCCTTCTTTAAGCGCATGCCGCCAAGCTCGACATCCTCGCGCACGAACCTGGGCTTGGAGAACTGCACCGGCGACACGAAACGCAGGAACTCCTCGATCGCCAGACCGGCCCGGCTCCAGTCCTCCTCGAGCCAGTCGCGCAGCTCGGGATTCTTGGTGAGCTCATAGACCGACCCGCTGATCAGATGCGTGGTGGTTTCCGAGCCTGCGCCCAGAAGCAGGAAAACCATGGCCACCATCTCGCTGGAGCTGATGCGGCCACCCTCCCTCTCGACACGGACGAGCTCCGCGATCAGTCCCTCGCCGCCCGATGCGCGCGCGATCTGCAGGCGCCCTTCCAGATAGCGCCGCATCGCAGTAACGCCCGCAAACAAGCGCAGAAGGTCGAGAGGCCCTTTGATATGAGCGACGCGGTTTGCCCAGGCAATGAATTTCGGCCTATCGGCCAGCGGCAGGCCGAGCAGCTCGCAGATCACAGATAGTGGTAGCTTGCGTGCATATCGATCGACGAGATCAGCCGGGCTTCCCGCCGCAAACAGCTCGTCAGCCAGCTCGCTGGCAATGGCGAAGATGTGCGGCTCCATATCGAGCATGGCGCGGCGGCGAAAGGCCTCGTCGACGATACTGCGCAATCGCGTGTGGTCGGGCTCGTCCATGGTCAGCATGTTGTCGGCGAGCGCACGCACGGTCTTCGGCATCCACCAGCGCAGACCGGTGACGGTGCGGCCGTTCTTGCGCAGAGTGAACGTTTCGCTGTCCTTGAGTACATGGCCGGTCAGCTCATAGGTCGTCGTGATCCAGGTTTTGCCGACGATCGGGAATTGCACCTCCACGAGCGATCCTGCGGCTCGCAGCTTTGCGAGGCCGGCAGCCGGATCGCGCAGATACTCCGGACTGGTGAAATCCAAGCGCGGCATGACCGATCCTTAAACCTGTCACAGAGATGCCAAGTGTGTCTGCATAAGCATGCCTGCCAAGACACGGGGGCATTGCAGACAGCACATGAAACTCATTCATATCACCGATACCCATCTCGTCGCGCCTGGACTCAAGCTTTACGGACTCGATCCTAGGGCGCGGCTCGACGCGGCTATCGCAGACATCAACAAGCATCACGCCGACGCTGAGGTTGCGGTCGTCACCGGCGATCTCACGCATTGGGGCGAGGTGGAGGCCTATCGCAATTTCCTCCGTAGCATGCGGGCGCTGCAGGTGCCGTACGTCGTGCTGGTCGGCAATCATGATCGGCGCGCGGCCTGCTTCAGCGAGCTGTCGGCGGCGCCGCGTGACGCCAACGGCTTCGTGCAGGGCTGGCGCGACACGCCGCGCGGACGGCTGCTGTTCCTCGATACGCTGGATGAGGCGAGCCATGCCGGCCAGCTCTGCGCGCGGCGCCTCGCTTGGCTTGCGCACGCGCTGCAGGAGACGCCGCCGGACCGGCCGGTCTATCTCTTCATGCATCATCCGCCGTTCGAGGTTGGCGTGCACCAGATGGACCGCATTGCCCTGGCGGAGCGGGCAGCCTTCGCCGAGGCGATCAAGCCGCACCGCGACCGTATCCGCCATCTGTTCTTCGGCCATGTGCACCGGCCGATCTCGGGAAGCTGGATGGGCATTCCGTTCTCGACCTTGCGCGGCACCAATCATCAAGTGTGGTTCGATCTGTCGCCGGACAGCCCGCACCTGGCGAGCCACGAGCCGCCGGCCTATGCCGTCGTGCTCATGGGCGAGGAGACCGTGGTGGTGCACACCCACGATTATCTCGACCAGAGCCCGCGCTTTCCCTTCGGAAAGCCCGGCGTGGACGACCGCACTTATATGCTCGGGGTTGTCCAAGCCTAGCGTGTTGGGAAGCCGCCTGGCGCGAACCGATGGGAACTTTCAGGCGAATTCCGCTGGTTAATGCCTCCTGACCCGCTCGTGCGTGGAACCGACCGCCCGAACAAGCCGTTTTTCACCGGCAAGGAAAGGAGGTCTTCAATGGATGACCATCTTAACCCCCGCCCGGGGCCGAGCCATCGCAGTCATGACGCCGAAGAGCGCTGGCGCGAGATGCAGGATCGCGACTACGGCTACATGGGGCCTGTGATCGCTTTCGTCGCGGCGTTGTTCGTCGCCTTGCTGCTCTACAGCTTCTGGGATGGCGGCAATCCGTCCGGCACGCGGGTCGGTCAAAACGTGGAGCGCAACATAACGCCCGACGCTCCGCGGAACCCGAACGCACCCAATTAGTCACATCACATCATCTGCCGTTCGCAAACCTGCCCCGCCTTGGCGGGGCTCTTTTTTTGGGGGAGCGCGAATATTGGGTACTCAAGGCACCGGACGATAAAACTTCTCGGCATTGGCATAGAAAAAGCGGTCGCGTTCCTCATCGGTAAACCGCGACATGATGGCTTGATATGCCTCCATCATTGGCGCGAACTCGACGACGCAGTTGTCCGGCGGGAAGTTGCTGGCGAACATGCAGCGATCGATGCCGAAGATGTCTATGGTCTCGAGGATGACTTGACCTTGGGTCTCCACGGTCCAGGCCATCCCAGGCAGGCTCAAGCCGGACACTTTCACCGCAACATTAGGATAGGCCGCGAGCGCCTTCATGCCATCGCGCCAGATCCCCAGGCCTTCAGCGCTGCGATCGCGTGGCAACCCAGCGTGATTGACGATGAACTGGAGATTTGGACAAAGCTTTGGCAGCTCCGCACCCTCCTTTAGATGGAAGTAGGGCACTCGGAAATCATAGATCAGACCGAGCGTCTCCAGCAGCTTCAAGCCTTTGCGCCATTGCGGATCGCTCATCGTGGCCGGGCCGGTCAGACCGGCTTCTCGAGCCGACTTGCCGGTGCGCGGCTTGGAGCGCACGCCGCGAAACAGGGGATAGCTCATGTGCTGCCGCAACAACTCTTCCACGTTCTGGTCTGCCAGCCAAACATGGCCGATGATCGCGTTGGGTAGGCGGAAGCGCTCGTGCATTTCCGACAGCCAGGCGGTCTCCTTCAGCTGCTCGCCGTCCGCGCGCTCCGCTTCGACATGCACGGTCATCTCGATGTTCCAGCCGGCCATTTGCTGGCGCATATCGTCGGGGCGATAGTGTTTGCGGATCTTGGCGTATTCGCCGAACAGGAAGTTCGGCTCTATGTGGTCGGTCAGCCAAGGATAGTAGACACGCTCGAGATCCCACAGGTGATGATGGGCGTCGATGATGCGAGGAGGACGCAACTCAGCTCTCCGTAACTCGTGTTTGCACGACGTCAGTCGGTGCGCACGCTTCAGTCTGGGCCTGCCAGAGCCTTACGGCAATTGCACGGTTAGATTGGTCCCCGTCTGGGCACTGCGATAGCATAGGTGGGCGGGCAGTCTCGGCCTACCGCGCCACGATTCCGGACCGCAATGCCGATTGAGTGGTGCTACGGTAAGGATAAGACCTCGTAAGTCAAAAATACTCGAATGAGGAGGATTGGCGCATGGACGTCGGCATGATGATGGTGTTCGCCAGCTATGGCTGGGACAACTGCCCCGACGACCAGGTGTGGGACGAGGAGATCAGGTTGGCACGGATTGCTGCCGACTCCGGATTCGATGTGCTGTGGTCGGCCGAGCATCATTTCAACGACTACTCCTTCGTCCCCGACAACCTGCACCTGATGTCTCACCTTGCCGCTCTATGTCCCGGCGTAGGCCTCGGCACGGCGGCTGTAATCTTGCCCTGGCACGACCCCTTACGGGTGGCGGAGAATGCTGCTGTCCTTGACATGCTGTGCAAGGGCAAGCTCCGGCTCGGCATGGGCCGAGGTCTGGCCCGGCGTGAGTTTGCCGCCTTTCGCCTCAACATGGATGAATCACGCGGTCGCTTCGATGAAGCCGCGCCGATGATCGTCAACGCGCTCAAGACCGGTTTCATCGAGGGCAACGGCAAATATTACCAGCAGCCACGCGTCGAGATTCGGCCGCGTCCGAAATACTCATTCGATGGGCGTATCTATGCCGTCGCTTCCAGCGAGGACTCAGTCGACTCGGCCGCAAAGATTGGCGCCCATATGGTGATGTTCGCCGACCGGCCCTGGGAAATGCGGGCGCCGATCATCGAGCGGGGCCGGGACTTGCACCGCAAGTACCACGGCACCGAGCCGCCGACAGTCTTGCTGACCGAGTTTTGTGTGTGCGGCACCAATCTTGCCGATACGGAGGAAGAGGCTCGCAGATACCAAGGCAAGTTCGTCGAGAGTAACTTCTATCACTACGAGTTCCTTGGCGAGCATTTCAAGACTGTCAAAGGCTACGACGCCTATCAGCAGAAAGCCGAGATCGCGCGCAAAGGCGGGCTTGAAGGCGCCGTCGCTGGTTTCATGCAGGCGGCCAGCTGGGGCACGCCCGACAAGATCCTGCGTGGGCTGGAACAGCGACGGCAGACGCTCGGCGACTTCGAGATGAACGTCGCTTTCCGGTTTGGTGGCACGCCTTACGCGGTTTCCGAGCGCGGCCTGAAGCTCTTTGCCAAGGAGGTGCTGCCTGTGGTCAAGGGCTGGAAATCCTCGGCTTCAGCCAAGCCGACAACCACAAGGGCTGCCGAATAGGCAAACTAGGAACGCCCCGGGCCGCAAGGCAGGACCTAGCGCCATCGCGTCCTAAAGTCCGGAGCTGCGCCGGAAGGCCATCATGACGGTACCAATCGTCTACATCGACTGCTCGCCCATGATGCGGGAGCTGTGTGATGAGCTCGCGCGGCCGGGGATGCTAACGGTGCACGAAGGTGATCCGTCACCGGAGGCGTTGGCGGCCTTGCTGTCCGATGCTCAGATCGCTCTCAATGGCCATACGACGATGGATGCAGCATTGCTTTCGGGAGTGCCCAATCTTCGGTCCATCGTGTTTCTCGGCACGGGTGCATCCAGCTATGTCGACATGACGGCGGCAGAGCGACACGACATCCGTGTCCGCACGGTGCGAAACTATGGCGACCGCACCGTCGCCGAGCATGCGTTCGGCCTATTGCTGTCTGCGGCGCGAGACGTCGCCCGAATGGATCGGGATGTCCGTGCAGGTTGCTGGTCGGCACGTGAAGGCATCGAGCTCAAGGGACGGACACTCGGCCTCCTCGGATTGGGGGGTGTAGGCGCCGAGATGGCACGCATTGCAGCGGCCTTCGGCATGCGCGTGATTGCATGGAACCGCTCCGGCATTCCGCCAGACGTTCCGGCCGAGTTTGCTGATCTCGATACTCTTCTCAGCATGGCGGATGCTGTCAGTCTGCATCTCGCCCTTGTTTCGGAGACGCGCGGGCTTTTGGATTCGCGGCGATTGGCGAGGATGAAGCGTGGGGCGATCCTGATCAATACCGCACGCGGAGCCCTCGTCGACGAGACAGCGCTCATCGAGGCGCTGCAAACGGGCCACATAGGGCATGCGGCGCTCGATGTTTTCACTACGGAGCCACTCGACAAAGGCCACCCGCTCGCGCGGCTGGATAACGTCACTTTGACATCGCACGCGGGATGGAAATCGAGGGCGGCCAGTCGACGGCTGTTGCAGCTTGCGCTGGATATCGCGGCCGACGATTCCTGTCGCCTCGCAGCAGGCCAACCACTAACAATATAGCATTGGACATTCAGACGCTCGTATTGGCCTAACAGGGGCGCAAAGCGATGAGCTTTTTCGAGCGCTTGAAGACCGCGGCTGCCGTCGAGTGGCGAGCCTACACAGAGCATCCGTTCACCCACGGGATGGCGGACGGGTCGCTGCCGGAGACGGCCTTCCGCCACTACCTCGTTCAGGATTACCTGTTCCTGATCGAGTTCGCGCGCGCCTACGCACTCTCCGTGTACAAGTCGCCAAGCCTCGCCGACATGCGCGAAGGCGCCGCCGGTCTGTCCGCCATTCTCGATGTCGAAATGGACTTGCACGTGAAGATCTGCGCCGGGTGGGGCCTGTCGCCGGCCGATCTGGAGCAGGCTCCGCCGGCGGTAGAAATGCTGGCCTATACGCGCTATGTGCTCGACGCCGGCATGCGCAGCGATCTGCTTGCTCTCAAGGTAGCACTTGCCCCTTGCGTGATCGGCTATGCGGAGATTGCGGTCCGGCTCGCTGCACTGCCAGAAGGAGGCGCCACAACGAACCCCTATCGGCTCTGGATCGCTGAGTATGCTGGCGCCCCATATCAGCAGGTCGCGGCCAAAGCGAAGTCCCACTTGGACCGTCTTGCGGATCTCTATGTCACGCCCGCGCGCGAGACCGAGCTGGTTGGGATTTTCAAGGAGGCGACCCGCCTCGAGACGGACTTCTGGGAAATGGGCTGGCGCAAAGGCTTGATCATTGGCGCCCCAAATTGAAACCGGGGTGCTAGACAAGGGCAGCCGCGCCTTTGACGGCGGGCGAGCGCTGTAGGGAACCACAACGTGCCTCGCGACATCCTCATCAATGTGTTCAACATGAATACGGTCGGGCATCAGTCGCCAGGTCTCTGGAAACACCCGCGTGACCGCTCGCGCGACTATCGAGATCTCGAAACCTGGGTCGACCTGGCCAAGACGCTCGAGCGCGGACTTGTCGATGGGCTTTTCCTGGCCGACGTGTTGGGCGTCTACGATGTGTATGGCGGCTCGCCCGACACTGCCCTTCGTGCCGGCGCACAAGTGCCGGTCAATGACCCAATGCTGCTCGTGTCCGCGATGGCGGCTGTTACAAGCAACCTCGGCTTCGGCGTCACTTGCAATCTGGGATACGAAACGCCCTATGTTCTGGCGCGCCGAATGTCGACGCTCGACCACCTGACCAAGGGGCGCATGGGTTGGAACATTGTCACGGGCTATCTGGACAGCGCGGCGCGAGGCATAGGGCAGAGCCAACAGCCCGGGCACGACCGTCGCTACGATCAGGCCGACGAGTTCATGCAGATCGTTTACCGGCTATGGGAGGGAAGCTGGCAGGACGGCGCGGTTGTGCTCGATCGAGAACGCAAGATGTTCACGGATCCATCCAAGGTCAGGCCGGTCCGACACAAGGGTGAGTTCTATGACATAGACGCGATCCATCTGAGCGAACCCTCGCCGCAGCGAACGCCTGTTCTGTACCAGGCCGGGGCATCAGGGCGCGGGCGCCGGTTTGCTGCGGCGAACGCCGAGTGCGTTTTTGTCAACGGGCCTACTGCCAAGGTGGTGGCCACGTATGTTGTGCAGCTACGGCAAGAGGCCCAACTGATCGGGCGCAAGCCGTCTGACATTCGCATCTTTTCGATGGCTACGGTAATTGTCGATGAGACAGACGTGGCTGCGAAGGCGAAGGCCGAGGAGTATCGGAAATATATCGATCATGAAGGAACTCTGGCGCTGATGTCAGGGTGGATGGGGATCGACTTTTCCAAGTATCGCCTGGACGACGTGCTGGAACACGTGCAGACCGATGCCATGCGCACGGCGATCGACAACTTCACCTCGTCAGCGTCCGACCGCCGATGGACGATCCGAGATATCGCCGAGTTCGGAGCCATCGGCGGACGCGGTCCGGTATTTGTGGGCTCTCCCACGACCGTCGCCGATCAATTGGAGCGCTGGGTTGAGGAATTGGGCGTTGACGGGTTCAATCTCGCCTACGCTGTGTTCCCCGAAAGCTTCACCGATTTCATCGACCACGTCATTCCTGAGCTGCAGCGGCGGGGCCGTTACAAGACCACTTACGCATCGGGAACGTTGCGGGAGAAGCTGTTCGGCGCGGGTCCGCGCCTGCCCGCCAACCATCCCGGGGCCGGATATCGGTTCTGATGCGTTCGCTGGGTAGTTCGATCACGGCCTCGCCATTCGAGACGGTCGCAGGTGTTGCTGCGACCGCGCCGCAGACACCCGCGGCAACGACCGTCACCGGGATCGGCGGAGATGCCGGCTTCCGGCCAGGGCGGCTCCGCGCGCGGCCAGCGTGCCGCGTGATAGGGCGTGACCCGACTGAAGGGAGGGAGCCGCCAAAAAGAAATTAGTCCGCTATGCATTCAGCTTCTGACGCTGCAGGGTGTACAGCGCGGAACGCGGAAACGTACCAACTGCGGAAGTTTGCCTGGCCGCTCCGCTGGATGCCAGCAACGACAATGCGAGACATTCGACGTTGAGGTTGCCCAGTGCGGGCTCCCTCGCTACCATTCAAGCGGGCTTTCGGATGGTCCCGCATCTGCTGCATCTTCTCGTTTCAAACAATGTGTCGGTGCCAAAGGGCATCGGCCTCGCCAGGGGGGAATGCGATGCACAGGCGCACCTTTCTTGCCGGCTCCACCGCAACCGCGGCCGCCCTCATCACTGGCTCAGCTGTCGCGCAGGAGATCTACCCCTCCCGCGCCGTCACCTTCATCAATCCCTTCCCCCCGGGCGGCGCCGCCGACGTGGTGGCGCGGCCGCTGGCCGCCGTGCTTGAGCCGCTGCTCAAGCAGCCGGTGGTGATCGAGACCAAGGCCGGCGCGGCTGGCCAGGTGGGTGCGCAGTTTGCCGCCAGCGCCAAGCCCGACGGCTACACGCTCCTCGTTCACATCGTATCCATCTCCGGCTTCGCCGAGGTCGATAAGGTCTACGACCGCCCCGTCAAGTTCACACGCGATGATTTTATCCCCATCGCCCGCTTCATTGCCGATCCGATGGTGATTGTCGTCAACGACCAACAGCCCTACAAGACGCTCAAGGAGTTCGTTGAAGACGTGAAGAAGAAGCCCAACGAGCTGATCTTCAGCTCCTCGGGCCTGCACGGAGCGCTGCACCTGCCGACCGCGCTGTTCCTAAAGGCGGCTGGCCTGCAGATGAAGCACCTGCCCACCAACGGTGGCGGCCCCGCGCTCACCGCGCTGATTGGCAACAACTCTCAGGTGCTCGTGTCCTCGATTGCCGCGGCCAGCGGCCAGATGAAGGCCGGCAAGGCGCGCGCGCTCGCCTCTTTCGGCGCGCAGCGCTCGCCCACGCTGCCCGATGTGCCGACCATGAAGGAGCTTGGCTACGACATCGAGTTCTACCTCTGGGTCGGGCTGTTCGCTCCCAAGGGAACACCGGAGCCGATCGTGGCCAAGTTGCGCGAGGCGTCCAAGAAGGCGGCGGCGGATGAGAAGTTCGTGCAGGCCATGAAGAACATCGGCCAGGAGGTCGCCTATCTCGACCAACCCGAGTTCAAGGCTTTCTGGGACGCCGATGCCAAGCGCGTGGAAGAGGCGGTGCGCCAGATCGGCAAGGTGTGACGGCGCCCCCTGCATGCCGCCAGGGCAAAAGTGGACGTGGTCTTGCCGGGCCTATGCTCATACGTCCATTCCGCCAGGCAGACATGGCCGCAAGACGGTGAACCAGGTGGACAGAGCATGATCGTGCGCAGGGATCATGTGGCCGGCGGCGCATTCATCGTTGCCGGTGTGCTCGTGCTGGCAGTGAGCAGCGACCTGCCGTTCGGCACCCTGGCGTCGCCCGGGGCGGGTATGCTGCCGACGCTTGTCATCGGCCTGTTGATTTTGCTCGGCGCCGTCGTCTTCGCACGCGCGGGAGAGAGCCCGCCCGTTAGCGAAATCGTCTGGGAGGATGTACCGCACGCCGTCCGCGTCGCGGTCTTCGCCGCGGCAGCCGTGGCTCTCTACACCGTGCTCGGTTTCCGCATCACGATGGCAGCGCTGCTGTTCGTGCTGACGTTCGTCGTCGAGCGCAGGCCGTTCCTGCCGGCGGTCGCCTTCAGCATAGGCGTGACAGCTCTCGCCTATGGCCTGTTCGGCCTGCTGCTCAAGACCCCGTTGCCGCGCGGTCTCTTCGGGTTCTGAGGCACGCGATGGAAGCCATCTTCGACAATCTTCTGCTTGGCTTCTCGGTCGCGTTCCGCCCTGACGTTCTGATCTATGCCTTCCTAGGCTGCTTAGTCGGCACCCTGGTCGGCATGCTGCCGGGCATCGGGCCGCTGGCCGGCATCTCCATCCTGCTGCCCGTCACCTTCGGCCTCGACGCCACCAAGGCGATCGTGATGCTGGCCGGCATCTACTACGGCTCGCAGTACGGCGGCTCCACCACCTCAATCCTGATGCGCATTCCGGGCGAAGCGGCGTCCGTAATGACCTGCATCGACGGCTATGCCATGGCGAGACGGGGCCGCGCAGGGGCCGCGCTCGCCATCGCTGCCGTCGGCTCGTTCGTCGCCGGCACCTTCGGTGTGATCCTGCTCACGATCGTGGCGCCTCCGCTTGCCAGCTTTGCACTGCGTTTCGGGCCGCCGGAATACACGGCGCTGCTCGTGCTCGGCCTCGTATTCCTGGCGTATATGTCCTCCACATCGCTCATCCGCACGCTGCTGATGGCGTGCGTCGGGCTGCTGCTCGGGTGCATCGGCATCGACGTCATGACTGGGCATTTCCGCTACGGCTTCGACATCAAGGAGCTGGGCGACGGCATCGGCATCGTGCCGGTTGCGGTCGGGCTGTTCGGGCTTGGAGAAATCCTTTCCACGCCGAGCAAGACGATCACGGAGAAGGTGGTCCCGCCGCGCTTCAGGGAATTGCTGCCGAGCCGTGGCGAGTGGCGCCAATCCGCCATGCCCATCGCGCGGGGGTCGGTGCTGGGGTTCCTGGTCGGCATCGTGCCGGGCTCGGCGCACATCATCGCGAGCTTCCTCTCCTATGCCGTGGAGAAGCGCGTCTCCAGGACCCCCGAGGAATTCGGCAAAGGCGCCGTGGCTGGCGTCGCGGGCCCTGAATCGGCCAACAACGCGGCCTCCACGGGGGCCTTCGTTCCGATGCTGGCACTGGGCCTGCCGACCGGACCGGTGACGGCCGTCCTGATGGCGGCACTGCTGATCCACGGCGTGCCGCCTGGACCGCAGCTCGTCACCGAGCACCCGCAGGTCTTCTGGGGCTTCATCGCTTCCATGTACGTTGGCAACCTGATGCTGCTGGCGCTCAACCTGCCGCTGGTGGGCCTGTTCGTACGGGTGCTGCAGATCCCCTACGCTTACCTCTATCCGCTCATCATCATGTTTTGCATCATCGGCGTTTACGAGGTGAACCACTCCATCGTCGACGTGTGGATCATGCTGATCATGGGCGTAGTCGGCTACCTGCTGCGCAAGTTCGACTTCGATCCGGCACCACTGGTGCTGGGGCTCGTGATCGCGCCCACCTTCGAGCTCAGCCTGCGCCAGTCGCTGATTATGTCGGGCGGGAACTGGACGATCTTCTTCAATCGGCCGATAGCAGCGACGCTCTTAGCGCTGTGCGGCATCTTGCTCGCGCTGTCAGCAGTCTCAATCGGCACGCGCCGTGACTGGCGCAGCAAGCTGTCCGAAAAATCTTAGAACTTACAGCAGGAATGGCGGCTTGGGGTCACGAACGGTAGTTCAAAGCGTTGAAATCGTAGATCGATTCCTCGACTGCACGACTCCAACAACGGAAGTTCGCGGGTGCTGTTCCGGCTTGACGGCCGGGATCGAATTAGAGAAGCGATCGTTGCCCTCGAGACGGTATCGAGTTTGTGGTGCGCAATGGATTTGAGCGCCAATCTTTCGAGTTCCGGAAATCCAATTAGTTGATGTCCGGCTCTTTCACCGGCGCGCCGAAGCTTGTTTCGAGGAAGTCAAAGTCACAACCGTCGTTGGCTTGCTTGATGTGGCGCGAGAACATCCAGCCGTAGCCGCGCTCGTAGCGAAGGGCAGGCTTCGGCAGCGCAGCGCGGCGCAGTGCAAGCTCGGCCTCGGGTACGTCGAGCGTCAACGTGCGCGCAGCCACGTCGAGCGAAATCCGATCTCCCGTTTGCACGAGCGCCAGAGGTCCGCCGACGTAGCTTTCGGGCGCCACGTGAAGGATGCAAGCGCCGTAGCTCGTGCCCGACATCCGCGCGTCAGAGATGCGCACCATATCGCGCACGCCCTGTTTCACCAGCTTGGTCGGGATAGGTATCATGCCCCACTCGGGCATGCCGGGACCGCCTTGGGGGCCTGCGTTGCGTAGCACGAGGACAGTGTCCGCCGTCACAGGCAGGTCCTCACGATTGATCGCGTTCTTGAGTTCGTTGTAGTCGTCGAAAACGTAGGCAGCGCCGGTGTGCTTTAGGAACCCCGGCTCGCAGGCGGACGGTTTGATCACGCAGCCGTCGGGCGCCAGGTTGCCTTTGAGTACGGCGAGCGCGCCTTCCTTGTAGATCGCCTTGTCGATCGGACGGATAACGTCGTCATTGTAGACTTGAGCACCCTCGAGGCTTTCGCCCCACGTCTTGCCGGTCACGTTGACCTGGCCGAGATCGAGATAGGGCTTGAGACGGGACATCAGCCCGAGCAACCCACCCGCGTAGTAGAAGTCCTCCATCAAGTATTTGTCGCCGGACGGGCGGATATTGGCGATCACCGGCACCTTGCGGCTCGACGCATCGAAATCCTCCAGTCCGATCGGCTGGCCGGCGCGCCTTGCCATCGCTAACACATGGATGACAGCGTTGGTCGAGCAGCCCATCGCCATGGCCACCGTGATGACGTTGCGGAAGGCCTGCTCTGTCATGATCTTCTGAGGCGATAGGTCTTCCCACACCATTTCCACGATGCGCCGGCCGCAGGCAGAAGCCATACGCACATGACTGCTGTCGGCTGCCGGGATCGAGGAGGTGCCCGGCAGGCAAAGACCGAGCACGTCTGCGAGCGCCGTAATAGTCGAGGCCGTCCCCATGGTCATGCACACGCCGTAGCTCCTCGCGATGCCGACCTCCATCTCGCCCCAGTCTTTCGCCGAGATGTTTCCCGCGCGGCGCTCGTCCCAATACTTGAAGGCGTCGGAGCCTGAGCCCAAAACCTTGCCGTGCCAGTTGCCGCGCAGCATCGGGCCGGCCGGCATAAAGATCGTGGGCACGCCGGCGCTGGTAGCGCCCAGTATGAGGCCAGGCGTGGTCTTGTCGCAGCCGCCCATCAGCACAACACCATCCACCGGTTGCGAGCGGATGAGCTCTTCCGTCTCCATGGCGAGAAAGTTGCGGTAAAGCATAGTCGTTGGCTTCACCGTCGACTCCGAGAGCGAGATCGCTGGCAGCTCGACTGGGAAGCCACCCGCCTGCAGCACGCCTCGCTTCACGTCCTCGACGCGGTGCTTGAAGTGGGCGTGGCATTGCGCAAAGTCCGACCACGTATTGACGATGCCGATGACCGGCTTGCCGCGAAACTCCTCGATCGCGTAGCCGATCTGGTTCATGCGGCTCCGATGCCCGAACGAGCGGAAATCATCGGGTGCGAACCAGCGGGCAGAACGCAGGGTGCTCCGGTCCTTTTTCGCGCGAGTTATGATTGCTTCCGTGGCTGCGAGCGATGTCGTTGTCTGGATCTATGCGGTGGCGGGCCGGCGCGAGTACTCGCCAGCCGGATCAATCAGGAAAGGGCCTGCGCTGACCGAAATCGGGCAGACTTCACGCCGTCAGCGTAAACCCCTCGTAGCCGCGCTCGACAACCTCGTCGCACTTTTTCTTGTAGGCGGTGACACCGCCGACATAGGGCATGAAGACGCGCGGTTTGCCGGGAATGTTGGCGCCCACGTACCACGAGTTGGCTAGCGGGTAGAGCGTGCCGTCGGCCACCTCGTTGTTGTGCTCGACCCAGCCATCTTCGGCCGCCGGCAGCGGCTCGATCCGGTGCAGCCCCTTGTCGCGCATGTGCGCCAGACAGTCGGCGATCCAGTCGACGTGCTGCTCGCACGCCAGGATCATCTGGCTCTTCACGCCGGGGCTCTGCGGTCCTGTAATCATGAACAGGTTGGGCAACCCCGCCGCCATGATGCCCAGATAGCTGCGCGGGCCGTTTTCCCACTTCTCCTGGATCGTGACGCCCGTGTCGGTGCGTATGTCGATCTCCTTCATCGCGCCGGTCATGGCATCGAAGCCGGTGGCGAACACGATGGCGTCCAGTTCATAGGCGCCAGCTGTGGTGCGCAACCCGTCCGGGGTGATCTCCGCGATCGGGTGGGAGCGAATGTCCACGAGGGTGACGTTGGGGCGATTGTACGTCTCGTAGTAGTTCGTATCGAGGATGAGCCGCTTCGTTCCGATCGGATGGTCGTTGGGGCAGAGCAGCTCGGCCGTCTTGGGATCTTTCACCGTGGCCCTGATCTTCTCGCGCACGAACTCGGATGCCGTATCGTTCGACGCCTTGTTCAAGAGCAAGTCGGTGTAGGAGTAGAGATAGCTGATGCTGCCGCCTTCGGCCCACTTCGCTTCGTAGAGGCTTCGGCGCTCCGCATCCGTCGCTTCCAGTGCGGACTTGGTCGGCGGCGGATAGCCGGCGATGCCGAACGGCGTATCGAAAGCCGCGCGCCTGCGCTCCGGATATTCGGCTTTGTGCTTGCGTTCCTTCTCGGCCTCGAGCGGCGCGTTGCGCGCGGGCAGGCTGAAGTTGGCGGTGCGTTGGAAGACGAAGAGATGTTTGGCCTGCGCGGCGATGTGAGGAATGGACTGCACGCCCGAGGAGCCCGTGCCGATGGCTCCGACGCGAAGCCCGGTGAAGTCGACGCCTTCATGCGGCCAAAGCCCGGTGTGGTACCAGTTGCCTTTGAAACTATCGAGGCCCGCAACATTGGGTTTGCGCGGCGTTGAGAGATTGCCCGTGGCCATGATGCAGTAGGGCGCCGAGACGGATTCGCCCTGGTCCGTAACGATCGTCCAGCGATTTTTCGAGCTGTCGAACTTCGCGGATTTGACGCGCGTGTTGAACACGATGTCGCGCCTGAGATCGAAGCGATCCGCCACGTGATTGATATAGCGCAGGATCTCGGGCTGCGTGCCATAGCGCTCAGGCCACTGCCATTCTTGCTGTAGATCATTCGAAAACGAGAACGAATACTCCATGCTTTCGACGTCGCAGCGGCAGCCGGGATAGCGGTTCCAGTACCAGGTGCCGCCGACGTCGCTACCCGCCTCGTACGCGCGAACCTTGAGCCCGAGCTGACGCAGCCGATAGATCGCGTACATGCCGCCGACGCCGGCGCCGACGATTACAACATCGACTTGATCAGCATCGGGATTCGTCTTCTGCATATGATGGTCCTTGTGGGCGCCGTCCCAAGTTGTTGAGTATGCTCTGCCACATTTCCGGCGGCAAAGTGCCAGATCGATGATCCAGGGTAGGCGGTGACATCGCCCTAGCGCAAGGCGTCAGGGCTGCGGCTGCAACTTTCATTGGAAGCAGTAAAGGTCTATCACGCTCACTAAGGTCAGACATATGGGGCACTGCAATACGCTTGGTCCAGATCGATCCAGCGCTGTAGACACCTCCTGTCGGCGTGGTGAGGCAGAGCTTAGCGGTTTTGCGGCTAAGCAGGAGGCGCTCGAATGGTGAGGCCGGCCAATGCCATCGATTTTTGGCGCGGCTTCGCCCTGGTCACGATTTTCGTCAACCACATTCCAGGGATCTATTTCGAGAATTTCACATATAGACGGCTCTCGATCTCAGATTCGGCAGAACTCTTCGTTTTCCTGGCGGGCTGGGCATTACGCAACGTGGTTGGGAGACCTGAAGATCCAACGCCCACGAGCCGGCTCATATTCCGGCTCGGGGGCCGTGCCTTCACGCTCTATGCCGCACACATGCTGATTGTGATGCTGGCCATCGGCATGCTGGCGATATCAGCGCGCCTGCTCGACAATCCCTTGCTGCTGGAATGGCACAATGCGGCGGCTGTCTTCAGCGATCCGGTGGATACGCACATCGGCTTGGTCATACTCAGCCACCAACTCGGCTACTTCGACATTCTCCCCCTGTATGTCGTCCTCTTGCTTATTGCGCCGCTAATGGCACTGGTGCATCGCCTGGCACCCAACTGGCTCCTCCCCCTCTCGCTGCTGATCTACCTGGTCGCCCTCGTCTTCAAGATTACCATCCCGACTTGGCCCACGGAGGGGCAGTGGTTCTTCAATCCTCTCTGCTGGCAGCTCATTTTCGTGCTTGGCTTTACGCTGTCTCGAGAGCGTGGCCTTGGTGGCTGGGTGAGCGCAAACATTGTCTGGCTGCGGCGCGTTGCCTGGCCAATTACAATTGTCTGCGCGTTTGTAGCGTGGAATGCCTGGTGGCCCGATGCCACAGCCGTCCCGGAACCCAAGCTGCTGTTTATTAACGGTAAGACCTTCCTCACTCCGATGCGAGTCCTGCAATTTCTCGCCCTGGCTGCCGCTTTGTCTGGGGCCTATCCCCTGATTGCTAATATCGCGCCAGCTGTCGTAGATTTTCTGGCCTTGCTCGGCCGAAACTCCTTGTACGTTTTCTGCACCGGCTCTCTATTGAGCTTGGCAAGTCAAATTGTGAGGTATTGGCTTCGTGGCGGTGTCGCAGTTGATGCGGTGCTGGTGGTGGTCGGCATAGCCTTGCTAGGCATGGTGGCGTGGATGGCGGAATGGCGGCAAAGGGAAAAATAGCGCGCTCCTGGTGGGCAATCGCCCTCGTGGGACTGGTCGCATGCGGAAGCCTTGCGCAGACTCATGCACAGACGCTGCCGTCCGTTCCCGCGGAATGTCAGGCTCCCGGTGCTGCCGCTGTCTCCTTTGCCGCAGTTCCAAATGTATTGATCGCTCTCAGAGATCAAAAAAGGGTGCGCATTCTTGCAATTGGTGCCGCTTCAATTGCTCGCCGCGACAGCGCTCCAGGGGGCTACTACGCGGTCATCGAGCAATTCCTCGAGCGCACATTCAAGGGCGTAGACGTCGAGATTTTCAACCGCGGAGTGTCCGGTGAACTTGCCCGCGATGCCGCAGAACGAATCAAAACGGAAGTCGCGCTGACTGAGGCCAATCTCGTCCTATGGCAGGTTGGGACCGCGGACGCCTTGGCGCAAGTGCCCGTTGAGGAGTTCAAAGCGACCGTCAGCGAAACGGTGGCATGGCTAAAGGAGCACAAGATCGACGTTGCACTCATTGGCATGCAGTATTCGCGCCGCATGGCCAACGATCCGGGCTACCAGGCTATTCGAGTGGCAGTGCGGGAAGTAGCCAAAGAGCATGCCGTGCTCAGGATCGGCCGCTACGACGCTGTCGAGACCATACAAAAGATCAGGCTGCAACAGGGCGAGCCCGTGAGCGAGTCGGAGCTGACCGAGGCCGGCTACGTATGTATGGCCGAGTATCTGGCGCGGGCGATCGCGACCGGACTCTTTGCAAAACCGGCGGCGCCGACAGCTGACCCGCCGGCCAAGATGCCGTGAGCCGTCGCAACTAGCGCGGTCACCGCAGTCCGCCGATTGTGGCATCGTGGACATTGAAATCTCAAGCAACGCACGCACCCACGTTTGCGTGCGGCTGTTCAGCCGCTTGAAAGGCAAGCTGCTCGACGAAGTGCGCGCCCACTCGGCGCGGCGCCTGCTTGTCGATAGGATTGCAGATGAGCAACCAGATTGGCCGCACCTATGAAGCTGTCATTGTTTATCGGTGCTGAGCACCACCCAGCCGAGTCAATGTCCCGACGCCTGACCGAGCATGCGGAACAGGTGAGACTGGCACGACAACTCGGGTTCGATGGTGTGACGATTGGAAACCATATGTCCTATGGGACGACCGCGTGGTTCCCACCGTTCGAAACGTTAATGCGCCTTGCTGCCGACGCCGACGGCATGTCGCTCGGGACTTGCATGTTGGTCTTGCCGCTCTATGAACCGCTCCACGTCGCCGAGCAGTTGGCTCTTGTTGATGCGGCATGCGGCGGCCGCGCCATTCTCGGTGTTGCGCCTGGATGGCAAAAGGACGAGTTTGAGATCATGGGCCTAGATCATAGCCGCCGGATCGGCCGCTATACGGAAGCCGTCGATCTCATCAAGCGCCTCTACACAGAAGAGAATGTGACGTTCGAGGGAAAACATTTTCGCACGTCGAAGCTCACTCTGGCGATGCGGCCGACGCGAAAGCCGCGTCCTCCTATCTGGCTCGGGGGGAGTGTTGAGAATGCTGTACGGCGCGCGGCCAAAATCGCCGAGCCTGCATTTGGTGACACCTGGGTGGCCTCGTCGCACCTCAAGGGAAAAGTCATTACCGAACAAGCCCATGTGTTCAAAGCCGCCCTTGCCGAGCAGGGCAAGCCGGCTCCAAGCGATTTTCCAGTATTGCGCAATATTGTCGTGGCACCGGACCGTGCAACGGCAATTCGGGATGTCGGCCCGGCGATTGCTGAGAGCTACCGGGTTTTCGGCAACTGGGGTTTGTTCACCGGAGTCGTTGGTGATGCGAAGTCACATCCTGAGTTTGAGGAGCTACTTGCCGATCGGTTCATCATTGGCGCACCGGAAGAGTGTGCCAAAGATATTGTCGATCTGATGCAAGCGACAGGTTGCAATAGGCTCGTCACGCGCATTCAATGGATGGGCATGGAACACCGGCACGTCATGCGCACCATCGAACAACTCGGCAATATCGTCGTACCATTGGTGCACAAGGCGCTCGCGTGACATGACCTTTGAAGCTCCTTGAGCTCGCCGGGCTCTGGCGCCCGTTGCAACGCGCAAAGCTCCAGATCTACCCGCCTTGCGCCGCCTTCAGGAGCCTCTCAGACTCGCGAGGTCTCGACGTCACCGCGGGTTGGCCGAGGACAGGCTCGTTGCCCTCGCGCCACGAGCGTAGCAATATTGCCACCGGAGCCGGTCGGCTTGTCGCTCGAGGGCCTTATCCTCGGCCCGGCATGCCAAACTACTCAGTTCCAGGGAGAGATCCTGTGGTGGCGTGGGACAGCGATTTCTCCTCGGTCTGGCATTTTGGGTAAGACCTTCTGTTTGTCCTTTTTCATGCCGCCTATAATGCAGCGACTTGCGGTCCGGGTCTCTTCTCTCTCATTTCTTCGGAAGGACAGAGAATGGAAAGCTCGTCGACGCGACAGCAATGGATGGTCGCCGCGACGGTATTCGGGATTGTCCCGTGCATCTTGGGAGTCGGCATCGGCCAAGTCCTGAGATGGAGCGATACGATCTGGCTCACTGACGCCGGAGGGTTCTGGCCAATTACCGGCCTCGTTGCCTCTGTGGCAGCACTGGCGAAACGGGCCATTTCACCATTCGATGACAGAACAACCTGTGTTGCGTCATGGCTGGTCGTTGCGTGGACGTGGCTGTACTTCCCGCTCTGGCTGACAGCGACAGAGATACCCCAATCATCGGCAGTCATAAGCAGGGATGGACGCGTGTTCATCGCGAGCGAATTGGCGCGGCACCCTGCGAATAAGGTGTGGCTCCTGACCGGCCGAGCCGGCACCAGAATTGTGCATAACGTAACAGGCACAGCAACGGTCAAAGCAGTAGAGGTACGCTATCGCTTTGCTGAAACGTACATCGCCACTCGCAGCAATGAAGAGGACATTTCGCAGCCCGTCATAAACGCCGTGAATGCAGCACTTGCAGTCGAGGCCGCGCAACCTCGGTCTTCCCGTATCGCACTGTTCGAGCGGGGGAATGTGCATGATCAATTGCTCAAAAAGATCTGCCGGGCCGTTGCTCTCGACAACCTCACATGTCCTCTGAAGCTGAGCCTGTCTCCACAAAGCGACGCGACAACGGTCGGCACTGTGTGGAGCAAGTACTACACTGAAAAGGAGGCGGTCGAGGAAAGGCATCTGCCCACGTTGGTGCAGTTGCTGACGCATGAGAATGCTCAGCTCGTCGACCGGCACCAAGTGTTCTTGCTGTTCGTTGAACTCGCTGTTGCCGTCGACGACCTGGCCAAAGTGGCACGAAAACCCCGCTTGCTCAGCGACGACCAGTTTGATGAATTGATCCGCCGAATTGTTGTCACACCCGGGGGCGGCGATGAAGTGGTGAGGATCCTTGCCGAAGGCAATCGGTTGAAGCCGGAGCAGCGGAGGGAGCTCCGCGCCAAGATGTTTCGCGAAGCGAGCATCGAGCTGATCGCCAAACACGCGGCGCCGTTGCGCATTTCTGATGCGGAAGTAGTACAGCTCGCTGTGCGCATGCGCGCAGCATTTGAGACAAGTCCTGATGTGGCGCTGCTCGCCATGGAAACGTTCGGCGAGCGATTGCCACCCGAGACCCAGCAAGATGCTGTATCGGCAATTGTAAGCGCAAAAGCGCCATACGCTCTCGCCGCACTACAGCGCCTGAATTGCTCTGGGCCACTACGCGAGAAGCTTTTCAATAAAGTGCTGACTGACGCCAACTATGATGATTTCGATGCCGCGCGTCTTTCGCGAGAGAAGCTCGAGGATGTGTTGGCGCCAGCGGAAATGCGCTCACTGATTGCAAGTGTCATCAGAAAAAGCGAGTCCTCTGCAAAATGGCTCAGCTTTGCCGTTCGCGCATTGCCGCTACGCGGACTGACGAGCGCCGAGCGCAAGACGATCCTGAATGGGCTCTTATTCGAAAATGCCAAGTCTGCGTTCGAGTTTGTCAGTGAAAACCGGCAGTACTTCGAGTCTGCGGATGTGCACGAGGTCACGTACGACTACACAAAAACAATCACGCATGACGTGTGCCTGCACCTGTCGCACCGAAATAGGAACCGCAAAGTTGACTATTTCAGCGAAGTCCAGCTCGAGATTTTGCGTAATTGCGCAGAATTGAAATAGCTTCTGCCGTTCGAGGTTTGGATCTGCTCCGTGTGCGCGTACCGCTAGGGCCGACGGGGAGCCCGGGTAGGAAGATACGGGGTTAGCTCGAGGACCGACAAGCGCTGGGTGAGCTACCGCCGACTAGGCCGGCCCTGATCTCATAAATTAGCCGGTTCGAAGAACGGGGTAGCAAACTTTGACCGCGTCGGATTTTTCGTCAGCGTTTGACGTTTTCCGTCACACCTTTGCTCTTGGGTTTGATGCGCACGATCTGAATTTTCGTAGGGCCGTTGGCGTCATTCATAGCGCGATGTACAACGTTGGGCTCGACGTAAATCGTATCGCCCACCTTCAGCTCGCGCGCAGCTTGGCCTTCGACCTCCATCGTCCATTTGCCTTCAAGCAAGGTCAGGATTTCGTGGCCGTCAGGATGAATGTGCCACGGCAAGGTGGTGCCGGGTGCAAAGCTGATGACATGGACTAGAGTCTCTTGATCCTGCGTTCCCGCAAGGTCAGCTTTCAACGTTTCAGTGATCTTTGGCGGGGTCTGACTGATAGCCACTCCTATGCATGAGATGATGGCTAACAGTCCTGCCCACGTGCTCACACGAACTTGCTTGCTGCTGAGCATGATGTGTCTCCCTCCGCTTATTGTTATGGAACATGTGGCAGTTTGTTGTGCGTTCGCGCGGATCGCAATGTCGCAGAAGTGCCACCTCCGGACAGTCACGTTATAGGTTGGAGGCTCGGCAATGGACGGGGGACCGGTGGGCGGCGGCCTTCACTGATGCACTCGGGCGGAATTTCCATTCGGACTCTGATACCGTCCTGCGCCAAGTCGAGAGCGACCTTGCCGTTGAGCTCGAACGGTACAAGCTCTCGGATGATGCTCATCCCGTAGCCGGTTTGGCTCGGCGCCTGAACGGGAGGACCATCGATCTCCCGCCATTTCATGGCTAGGCGGCCAGACGAACCATTGCGCAGCCACCACCAGCGAAGCTGCACGCGTCCGCTGCGGTTGGACCATGCCCCGTACTTCGCGGCATTGGTGGCCAACTCGTGCAGAACCATGGCCATGCCCTGGGCCGCTTCCGCCTTCAGCTCAACGTGAGGACCATCGATCTCTACATTGCCGCCCTCGTAGGGCGCAAACTCACGTTGAACGATGTCGTGCAACGACGTGCCAGCCCAGTGGTTGCGGCTCAGCAATTCATGGGTCTTCGCCAACGCCTGGATCCGGCCATCGAGTGCGGCCACAAAGTCTGGCAATGATCCCCGTCCCTCCTGGGTCTGAGCGATGATGGCGGCAACAGTGGCCAGCGTATTCTTGACGCGGTGGTCGAGCTCAGCAACCAGCAGGTGTTGCTGTTCCTCCATGTGCTTCCGCTCGGTTATGTCGATGCTGACACCGAGCACCCGCGACGGGCGACCGTCGCTTGCGTACGCGAGGAAGCAGCGCGTCTCGACCCAACGCACCATGCCAGAACGCTTGATACGATACTCCACGTTATATTCGCGCCGGCGCGCACGGAATGATTGGCTGCGGACCTGTTCTACCCACGCGATGTCGTCGGAGTGCACGCCGGCCAGGCATTGGCTGCGTCCTATCTCGGTTGTGCCCTCAGGAAAGCCGTGGATGACCGCATAGCCCTCGGAAATTTGCATGATCTCGGTATCGGCGTCATATGCAAAGCTGCCAACGAGAGTCGTTTTTTCCGCTAGCGCAACCTGAATGTTGCGTTCCTCCAGCGCCAGCTCGGCTTGCATGCGCTCGGTGATGTTGCGGGTGAGGCCCTTGATGCGCAGGAGCCTGCCGGTGGCGTCAAACTCGCCCCTCGCCGTCTCCTCCAGCCAGACCTGGCGGCCGTCGTGACAGCAAAAGCGGAAACTCAAGGCATATGAAGAATTGGTGCGCGAGAGTTGCTTGATGTGCGCCTTGAATGTCTGTCCATCCTCAGGATGGACGCGCTTGAGGAACGCGTTGCCTTGGCGACTCTCCACCCAACTCTGATCATCGCCAATGATGCGAGCCGCGTTATGGCTGCGCCGCGATTGTCCCGTGATGGCATTCCATTCGAAGGCCATGACTTGACCCGCGTCCAAGGCATCCGCCAAGCTGGCCTCGCGCTCCTTGAGCACAGCCTCGGTTTGCTTGCGTTGCGTGACGTCGATGTTGGCACCGACGAGACGCGGCGCTGCTCCATCGCGGTAGGTTATGAAGCTGCGTGAATCGATCCATTGGATCTCACCGCTGGAACCAACGATACGATACTCGCAATAATGCTCGCGCCGCTCTTCAATGATAGCCTGCGCGAAGCCAGCCTCAACGTTACTTAAGTCATCCGGATGAACCCTGGCGCGCCAATCGGCCCGGCTGCTCTCTGCGGTCCCCTCGGCCAAGCCGTGGATGGCGGCATAGCCGGCGGAAACTTGCATCCTTCCCGAGCCGACGTCGAACGTGAAGGTTCCGACCAGGGCAAACTTGCCAGCAAGAGCAAGCTGCAGGTCGCGCTCGGCCAACGCCCGCTCGGCCTGTTTGCTGTCGGAGATGTTGCGCGTGATCCCAAGAAATTGAACAGCCTGACCGTGGGCGTCGTGCACGACGGTGCCTTCGAGCGCTGCCCAGCGCTCTTGGGAAAGTGTGCCGCTGCAAGCCGGAGTCAGACGGTATTCGACCTTGCAGCGGGCACCGGTCCGCTTGGAGGCCGCAAAGGCTGCGTCCAATACCGGCAGGTCGGCGGAATGAATGAAAGACCGTGCTGTGGGAACGGTTTCGGGCGGCTGGTCCGGCCGGTAGCCATGAATTTGGCGATCTCGCGCGTCGCTTTGAAAGCGGCCAGTCTTGATATCGAGGCTCCAGACGCCGAGTTCGGCGCTGTCGAGAGCCAGCTGCAGCCGATCGGCGCTTTCCTTGAGCACCGCCTGGTGGCTGCGCATGCCGGCACACAGCGCGGCTAGAACGAGGGCGCACGTGGATATCCCCAGCAAGGCTATTTGCGCCGCGTGCACACGATGGACGAGAGCGATGTTCGGATCACCCAACCGGCCGATGCCCAGCGTCATGGTCACGACAATCACGAGCGAGACGATAAAGACCGCCGCTGCCGCGAAAACCGGAGGGCAGCGAGCGGCCGGCCAGATCAGCAAGGGCAGAAGCAAGCCGAGCGGCAGGACGGTGAACATGTAGTCGGAGCCGAAGCTCACCATGCTCACCGTGGCTAAGACGGCAAGTGACACCACTCCTTCCAGCATTTTAGGTCCGCTAGGCGGAGCGGGCAGGATGCGGATGAGTCCGATCATCAGCGGCGCCACCGTGACGACACCGATGGCGTCGGAAGCCAGCCAGTTCATCCATACGGTCAGAAGCGACGCCTCGGAGGGGTGGAATAAGGCAAACCCTGCCGTGGCTGCGATCCCTGAGACCGTGGTTGCGACTGCAGTTGCCACGAAGAAGCCGAGCGCCCGACGCAGGGCATCAAGGCTGAAATCGGAACCGAACTGGTGTTCGATCAACCACGCGATCAGCGCCGCCTCCCCGGCGTTACATAGCGAGAAGACAACTGCGCTCGCGAGGTTCCTGTCGCCCGTCAGATTGGCCGCCATGGTGGCACCCATGACGCCCGCAACCACCGGCAACCTTGCGGTGGGTCCGAGCGCAATGAGTGTGCCTGCGGCAATGCCCGCCGCGGGCCAGAACACGGCCACGCCATCCGGCACGCTCAGCAGCTCGAGGCTCAACTGGGCGGCGAGGAAATACGTGACTCCCATCGCCATCGCGAGCCGAGCCACGGCGGCGCGGCTTTACGCCGGCAATCGGCGCTGCGTGATAGATCCAGATGCATCTCGACTCCCCCCTTGAGGTCGCGCCTCAATGGTCGCTTGATCGATAGTTCCCTCAGGCGAAGGAATGGACCCATGTGATCAAGTGATTACCCTCGGATCGCTCGAGGCAAGTCTGTAGGGACCCTCGCCAGAAGCGTGGTGCAAGCGCTGAATGTCCGAGTTGGGTCATGATCTGCCGATCTGGAAGCGGCATGACCACGGCAGCTTTACCTCAGAATGTGTTGCAGAACTCGTGACCTCATCGTTTTTCGGCGCCAGCTCTGTTCGTAAGCGTCCGGTTTGTGTCGGCTCTCCGATGGGGGAGCCGCGCCCTCAACGCCCTGGCACCAACGCTCGACGCCACTTGACGCCTACGCCGCACACATCGCGGCCCGTGGCGGGCCTCGACATATAAGCTTGACGAGCCTCCTCAAGTTCTGCGCCGTGGCGGTCAGCAGCACCTCGTCCCTCGCGCCGCTCAGGCCGCGCAGCCGAAGGCGGTCGAGTTTGAGGATGCGCTTCATACTGCGCGAACCTCACCTCTACTTTCTTGCGTTCGCGGCATGAGAGCTGGAAGGCTTCGGTGTTGGCGAGGGCCCGCACCTGCTCGCGCACATCCTCGTCGATGTCGCGCGAGACCTTGCCGGCGACGGCCGTCGTGCACCTGGGCTTGAGCTTGCAGGTCGAGCAATCGTTCGTGCTGGCCCGATACGGAAGAATGCGCCCCTGATCGACAATCCCCGAGTGCGTGAGTTCGGCCCCGGCGGGGCAGATGTAGACATTGCGCTCCTTGTCGAAGACGAAGTCAGCCCGGCTGAACTTGCCGTCGTGATCGTCGCGGACTTGTCCCACACCGGAACGTGCGGTGTGATGCCCCGATCCCAGAGCCACTTCAGAAGCTTTGCCGCGCCGTAGGCAGTATCGCCTGCGAGCCGCTCGGGCTTGAGATCGAAGCGGCGCTCGACACGAGCCAACATAGTCTCGGCGATGGCAATCTCGTCGGTGCGATTGGCGCGCGTGCCGCCGGCATCGAGGATGATCCCAAACCTGTTGTCGATCAGATAGTTCGCATCATAGGCAAAGAACGGGTCCACACCCTTGCGTGCAACCCAAGCCGCCTGCGGATCGGTCAGCGAGATCTCCTTGGGCGGCTTGCCGTCGCCGCTGCTGCTCGAGCCGCCGCCATCCCCACCGCCACTTTCCTCATCGCGGCACGCAGCATCCAGAGCCGCAAGGTACTCACGAACCGCATGCGACGCCTCCTCCGGCGTCGGCCATTTGATCGGCTGGTCACCGGGTGCGCGCTTCTTCTTGTCTACGTCCGCCTCGATCAGGCTGGCGTCGATCGAGAACGCTTCTCCGCCGACCAAGCCTGCCGCGATGCACAGCCCTACCACCCGCTCGAACACGCGGCGCAAGGCGTCGCTCTCGCGGAAGCGCTCGTGCCGGGCACGCGAGACCACCGAATGATCCGGGATCTTGTCTTCCACACTCAGCCTGCAATACCAGCGGTAGGCCAGATTGACCTGCACTTCGGCGCAGATGCGACGCTCCGAGCGGATTGCAAACACGTAACCGACGATGAGCATCCGGATCATGAGCACCGGGTCGATCGATGGTCGGCCGGTGTGGGAGTAGTAGGGCGCCAGTTCCTTGTGCACCCAGCCGAGGTCGAGCACTGCGTCGATCTTGCGTACCAGATGATCCGGCGGCACCACCTCGTCGAGCTTGAACTCGTAGAGGAATTGGCCCTGCCTATCTTCCCGCCGCCCCATCATTGCCGCACCCCGCTGACCACAGCTTCAGCCCACGGAATCACGGTTCGCCGAGGTTCTCAATGGAGTTTTGCAACACATTCCCTCAAAGAGCTGACGAACCTAGTGGGCCACGCGAACGGTGAGTTCGTGCCAGAACCGGACGTGGTTTCTCGTGGCTTCTTAGGAGCAGCGCTGCCGCTGGCTTATCCGCGCGCCACTGAGAGCAATTGACGCAAGTCAGATGCGCGGTACCTCGAACGTCGAGGGATGAAACAGATCCTCGACGGTCAGAAGGCGGTCGGACATGCCCTGCTTGTGATGCTGGCGTAGAAAGTACTCAAGGCAGGCGCGGTTCTCCTCGATGCCATAGGGCCAGAAGTCGCGCCCCATGAGCTCCCTCGCGTCATGCAATTGCTGATCGACGAACGGTAGCATCACTTTGCTGGCGGAGGTGTCGGCAAGCTTGGCAAGGGCGACCGATTTGGCGTGCGAGAAAGCCTTGTAGAGCGTCCCCGGAAGCCAGGGGTTCTGCTCCACGAGTGAGCGCCGGACCCCTAGAATATGCATGATGGGAAAGTTGCCGGATTTTCGGTAGCTGGCGATGGCTGCCTGGCGTGGGTCATCGAAGAGCCAGCCGATATGAGAATTGGCCGCGTTCATGACGGAGGGCGTTCGCGGCCCGATCAGCGCATCGATCTCGCCGGCGAGCAGCAACATAGAGAGCGATTGGCCAGCTGGGGCCTCCGACATGCGGACGCCGGGTGGCAACTTGATTGTGATTTTCTCCGGGCGCCCCGTCTCTTCGACGCCGCCGCGCACCCAATCGATCAATTCTGCTGAGACGCCGAAGTCGTCTTCGAGAAACGCGCGAATCCAGATGTTAGCTGTGACCTGATACTCGGCGATGCCAATCTTGCGACCCTTGAGATCGGCGGGCGAGTTGATGCCGCGATCCTTGCGGATATAGACTCCGGAGTGTCTGAAGGCACGCGAGGGAAAAACTGGAACGCCGACATAAGGGTTGTCGCCCTGCGCCGATTTCACGCAGAAGCTGCCGAGCGACAGCTCCGCGATGTCGAATGCCGTATGACGGAAGGCACGGAAGAAGATCTCCTCCGGTTCAAGGGTGAGGAAAACGGGTGACACGCCGTCAATCGAGACGGTGCCATCGACGAGCGGACGGACGCGATCGTAGTCGCCAATCGCGATTGAAAGATTGAGCTTCGCCATCGCGCCAGGCCTCCCCTAAATGTGGCTTGTTAATTGATCAGTAGCATGGAGGCCGAACGCACGGTCATTGCCATTGACAAGCTACTTCGGCTGGCGAACGACCATTTGCGAGACCTCCTTCATCATTGTGGTCGCTTGTCTCGGGCCCTGGAGCCTGGGCACCTTCTCGTGCGGCGGCGTCAGATGCTTGAACGATAAGAAGCCGATGGGAGGTGGCGGTGTCGAATGCATTTGACTTGTTACGGGGTCTCACCGCGAATGGGGTGAGAGAGCGCCACCCAAGCACTTGGGTCACTCCCTGTCGTGCGCGCGAGCGGGCGGAGCTGATGAGCCGCAAATTGTGGCGTTCGACCGTGATTGTCGCCTGGCCCATTTCACGGGCGCGCCAATCTTCGTAGCGCAAATGGGCCGCCGCGCACATGAAGGCGAAGCCATACCGAAATAGAGCCTCACTGCGCACTTGAAAGGGGTACCTGTCATGATTCATGCGGCATGCCGGTTCGTTTACAAGTTGTCGCTGATTGCGGCGCTTGCTGTTTGCACTCTTGTAGCGACGTCTGCAGCACAAGGGCAATCGAGCGCCGCATTTCCCGAAAAACCGATCAAGCTTATCGTACCCTATGCACCTGGAGGATCGGCGGATTTCACAGCGCGCCTCATCGCGCAGAAAATGAGCGAGGGGCTGCGCCAGCCGCTCGTTGTCGACAACAAGCCCGGCGCCAATGGCATCATCGGTGCGGACGTCGTCGCCAAGGCGGCTCCCGATGGCTATACCCTGTTGCTCGCGCCGCGCGAGCTGGGCATCAATCCGAGCATATATGCGACGCTGCCATACGACACGCTCAAGAGCTTCGCCTGGATTGGGCTGGCAACAGAGGGCCACTTCGTCATGGTCGTCAACCCATCGATTCCGGCGCAATCGTTTGCTGATCTGATCGCATTAGCGAAGGCAAAACCCGCCTCGCTCTCCTACGGCAGCATCGGCATTGGGAGCATAGCGCAGCTCAATGTCGAAGCGTTGAAGCAGCGTCAAGGCGTCGACATCTTACATGTCCCTTACAAAGGCGCCGGGCCTGCGCTCAACGCTACGGTTTCTGGCGAGGTCGCACTGACGATCGCCGCGGTGCCCGGCGCGATCGGCTTCATTAAGGACGGTCGGCTTCGTGCGCTCGCTGTCGGCTCGCCGACGCGTCTGCCGCAATTTCCTGACGTGCCGACGCTTGGCGAGGTCGGCGGCGGTGCGGATACCTTTGTGACGACATTCTTCGGCCTTGCCGCGCCGGCGAATACTCCGGAGCCTATCATCGCCAAGCTCAACGCTGAACTGAGACGTGCCGTTACACACCCTGACATCGTGGAGAAACTCAATGCCAGTGGGCTGGTGCCAATCGGCAGCACACCCGAGGTGATGGCGAGCACTATCGCCGACGACATTGCTCGCTTCGGAACTCTAGTGAAATCGATCGGCATCAAGCCGGAGTAAGTATCACATGTCCGGCAGGCTGGAGCTTTGTGCTGTTACTCGACGCAGCTTGTAGCGAGGCTGCGCCGAAAGAACGCGTGCGAGCGGATGATGCAAACCTCGCACACAACGCTTCGTCCGGTTCGGCTCTCAGTCGATCGGAGCATAGTTTCCGCTTTCGGCGAGATCCTGATCTCGCACCCAGATCCGACCGTGCCGGAGCTTGCCAACTGCCAACTGATATTCGCGCTGGCGCCTCCCATCCGGCACGAGAGCAAAGGCAATTTGGATAATCCTTCCGCGCTGCAAGCTTCTCCAATCCGTCACGGGAGCAGTTCTGTCCGCTCTACTGGTCTAGCCAGACCTCGGTGAGGTCCATACCGTTGTTATGACTTGGCAGCAGCTTCCAGCCTTTGACCTTCTTGTGATGCACGATGATGCGCTGCCACCAGAACAGAGGCATGTTGTAGGCTCCGGTCAGTGCCACCTGCTCGAACCGGTTTGTGAGCTGTTTGCGCTCGGCCAAGCTTGTGGCGCGTTTCTGCTTCTCGAACAGCTCATCTAAATACGTGTCGGAGTGCTGCGCGTACGAGACCGGCGACTGACCAAGCGATAGCAAGCGGATGTAGTGCAGGTTCGGATCGTCCGAGAAATCGGAGATGAAATCGATGGCCGCATCGAAGTCGCCGCGCGAAATCGCCTCGTAGTAGGCTCTGGGGTCGATCTGTTTGTGCTCGACCTCGACACCGATCCGCCGCCATTGATCGATGACGAAGACGCTAGCCGGCGTGTAGGGCTGTTGCGTGTCGCGATTGAGCAGAAGGACTTTCAGCGACGTGACACCGGCCTCCTTGAGCAGCCGCCGAGCCTCCTCGCGTGCTTTGTCGATATCGCGCCAGAAGCCCGGGAGCTTCTCAAGCTCGGCTGGAGCAAGTGCAAGCTCGTAACCGGGCCGCGTAAAGCCGCCAACATGCTTCATGAGCGAGATCTGAGAAATCGCTGCCGAACCGCCCCAACGATCGATGGCGTGCGTGAGTGCTTGGCGGACCCGCACGTCGTCGAAAGGCTTGCGCTTGTTGTTGAGCGTGACGATAAGGCTCGTCACCCAAGGTCCCTCGAGGACGACCGCGTTGTCCTTCATCTGCTCGAGCATGCGGTCACGCTCAGACGGCGTAACGCCTCGGAACTCGATGTCGAACTGGCCACCAGCGATGCCGGTCGCGAGCGCCGAGCCCTTGATGAAGAACGCCTTGAAGCCGTCGAGATGTGGGTAGCCCGGCCGGAAGTAGCCATCGAAGCGCTTGCCCTCCCAGCTCTGGCCCTTCACATGGCTAACGAAGGTGAAGGCGCCGGTGCCAAGCACGTTCGTCTCGGGGTACTTCGGATTTTCCTTAAGCTTGGCAGCGCTGTAGATGCAGTTCCACGGCGAGGCGAAGCCATCGAGCATGCCGGCATTCGATGCCGACAGCCTGAAGATAATCGTGTGATCGTCGGGAGTATCGATACTCGAGATGTCCTGATAAAGCGCCTGTCGGGCCGAGAGCACTCCCGGTGGTGGCTTGATCAATCGCTCATAGGTCGCCCGAACATCGGCCGAGGTGAGCAACGACCCGTCGTGGAACCTCACCCCCTCGCGAAGCTTGAAGGTGAAGGTTCGGCCGTCGGAAGCAACTTCCCAGCTTTCCGCAACGTCGCCGACGATCCTCGGCTCCCTCCAGTCGCCCGCGTCCTTCAGGAGCCGAGAGTAGTGCGCAAATACCCCCTGCGAGACGCCATAATTTGTGTTGCCGTGGCAGTCGTAGTTAGGTGGTTCCGTCGTCAGAGCGTAGTGCAGAACGCCGCCCTTCTTGGGTGTCTGCGACAGTGCACCGCTCGAACCGGCGGCGAGTGCGGATGCGATTGCGGTCATCAGCCCTAATGCCTGCAACATGCGTCTCCTCCATCCAATTTTCAGCGGAGTCATTTGCAAGACGGTGGCGGCGCGACCGGGGTCCGGTCGACCGCGACGCTTAGTTTCGATATCCGGAGTTCGATCTGATCCAGCAGACGCAGATAAGCGGGCCAGTCGGCCGAACCTCGACCGCTGTCATGAGCCTCGTATTGAGCGGCGACCTTTTCGCAGACCTCTGGCGAGATTTCGATCAGCTCGCCGCCGCTCGATTCCATGCGCATCTGAATCTCAGCGGCACTCATGAGATATTTCGTCAGTACGAAGGCCTCGCGCGCACTCTTGCCCACGGTGAGAAGGCCGTGATTGTGCAAGATCAACGCGCGATTCATCCCGAGATTTGTGCGAATGCGTTCGCGCTCGGTAAAATCCTCAGTAAGCCCTTCATAGGGGTGATAGCCAACGCGCTTATAGAAGCGAGTTGCTTGCTGGGACAACATGCGCAGGCCATGCTTGAGGCCGGACAGCGCCATGCCCCATTCGGTGTGCACGTGAATGGAGCAGTTGACATCCGGCCGGCCTTTGAGAGCGCCACCATGCAAGGTGAAGCCGGGCCGGTTGACCCCAGCCGACTTGTCCAGGTCATCATGCATATCGACCTTTACGAGATTCGAGGCAGTCACCTCGGTCCACAATAACTCGTGCCGCTTCATTAAGAATTTGGCGTCTTCGCCCGGTACCCGCATGGCGCAGTGATTATAAATAAGATCATCCCAGCCGTAGTGCGCGCACAAGCGATAGACCGCCGCGAGATCTATTCGCGCTCGTCGCTCGGCATCGGGCGTATCGGCCAGGCTCGCTATTGGCTTAGTGAGGATGTTCATGGTGGTGTCATCCTTGGCTTCATCTAGTGGTGCTGGCGTATTCTGGGCAGCTCGGGACGGCAGAATGCCCAGCTGCACATGACAAAGGTCCTGCAAAATCCGGAAACGTCGCCCTGGTGTCTCGGACATTAAGAGGAACCGGATGATGATCAGCCAGTCTGTGCTCGGAGATTAGCCAGACTCAATCATGAGTGCCACAGCGCAGGAGATACCCATCTTCACAGCAAACCTTCGGCCTCGAAAGCGGACATCACAGCGCCAAGCTCTGTGCGGCAGCTAAGTGCCGATTTTGTTGCGAAAGTCGGTGGCGAGATCGGCGATGAGCTTTGTAAGCGTCGGTGTGCCCCCTTTTGGCCGCTCGCTCCGGCAGGAGCGGCGGCTGTGACGCTCTGGTACTGACGCCTGCCACGCGACTTGGACGCTACCCGACGCTCACGCAACACACGCGGCGACCGTGGGCGGCGGTCGCGCCATTAGCTTGGCGAGGCGGCGCAGGTTCTGGGCGATGGCCGCCAGCGTGAACTCGAACTGGGCGCCACGCGGTCCGCGCAGCCGCAGGCGGCCGAGATGCAGGATGCGCTTCAGGTGCGCGAACAGCATCTCGATGCGTTTGCGCTCACGGCACGACCGCTCGAAGGCCTCGGTCTTGGCGAGCGCACGCGCCACGTCACGAGCCTCCTCATAGATGCTGCGCAAGATCTTGCGGGCTGGCTCCTTCGGGCAGCATCTCGACTTGAAGGCGCACGCAGAGCAATCAAGCGTGCTGGCTCGGTAGAACAGCATGTCATCGTTCATGACCTTGCCGGTCGTGGTGAGGGTGTTGAACGCCGGGCAGATGTAGACGTTGCCCTCCTTGTAGAAGGTGAAGTCCTCGCGTGAGAAAGTCCCGTCCTCGCGCTTGGACTTATCGATCACCGGTATATGCGGAGCGATCTTCTTGTCGTTGACCACCCAGTTGAGGTTAGCCGCCGACCCGTAGGCTGTATCGGCAGCCAGCCGCTCGGGCTTGATGCCGAAGCGCTCCTCGGTTCGCTCGATCATGGTCTTGGCTGCGCCGACCTCGGCTTGCCGGATGGCACGAGAGGCCTCCACATCCATGATGATGCCGAACTTCACGTCGATCAGATAGTTGTCGGCGTAGGCGAAGAACGCCGGTCCGCGCATCGCGCCGGTCCACTGCGCCGCCGGATCGGACGGTGAGATGAACTTCGGTGATCACATCGCTTGCCGCGCCGAAGGCCGCGTCGTCCAGCGTCGCAAGGTACTCCTTCACCGCCCGGCTTGCGGTCTCAGCATCGCGCTTCTTGTCCCACTCCTTGCCCGGGATCGACCGCTGCTTGTTGGCGTCCGCCACGATCAGGCTGGCATCGACCGCGAAGCCCTCGCCGCCGACGAGGCCTGCCGCGATGCACGCCTCCACCACCCGTTCGAACACGCGCCGGAAGATGTCGCTATCGCGGAAGCGCTCGTTGCGAGCGCGCGAGAATGCCGAGTGATCCGGGATCTTGTCCTCGATGCTCAGGCCGCAGAACCACCTGTACGCCATGTTCACCTGCACCTCGCGGCACAGCAGCCGCTCCGAGCGGATGGCGAACACGTAGCCGAGGATAAGCATCCGGATCATGAGAACCGGATCAATCGAGGGGCGGCCAAGGTTGGAGTAGTAGGGCGCCAGCTCGCCGTGCACCCACGACAGGTCCAGCACGGCAGCGATCTCGCGCACGCGATGATCGCTCGGGACGACGTCCTCAAGGCAGAACGAATAGAACAGCTGCCCCTGGTCGTGCTTGAGCCGCCCCATCATCGCCAGCCCCCGCTGCCGCGTCGCCTCGCACGCCGTGAATCACGCTTCGCGGCTCACGGCAACCGACTTCCGCAACAAAATCTGCCAGTAGCAGCCAGTCGCGGCACCAGGCGCGAACGCCGACGCGGGGCCTGCAAGGGCCTACGTTTCGCGAGCAGGGACAATCGACAAGCAGCGACAGCTACCGAGTGAGAACCTAGAGTTTTGGGCTAAACGCGTGGCCGGTAGCCTGATGGCGGCCATACGATCAGCGCAACGAGAGGGTAGACGAGCAGCGAAGTCCAAAGGAACAGATGGAAGGCGTTTATGTAGCCGATGGTCGTTGCCTGGCGCGTCACCTCGCCTGCAATGCGTGCGAGTCCCGTCGTGCTCTCGATACTCCAACCGCCCATCACACTTTGCAGGCTCAAGCGGTTGTTGAAGGGATTGATCCACTGCACCAGCTCGCTGTAGCTCATTTTCTGGGTGTGAAAAACGACCACGATGCTCGCAGATATGTAGTAGCTGGAGGCAATGCTGCGAACGAAATGAAACAGTGCGGCTCCCTCCGCCGATCGACGCGGGTCAAGGTTTGAGAATATGACCAGCGACATGGGCACCCACAGCCACCCGACTCCGAAGCCTTGCACACCCATTGCCCAGGCGACCTCGGACAGCGACACGTTCATCTCGAAGCGCGCCATCTCCAGCCCGGCATAGGTGTGCAGGCCAAAGCCGATGAGGAACAGCAGCCGTGGGTTCCAGGAGTTGGCGAAAAGGATCATCATCAACATCGAGACCGCCGTCCCGGCGCCGCGCGCTGCAATCAGCATTCCGACGGTGAATTCGGGTAGATCCCTGAGCTGCTGAAGCATGGCCGGAATGAGCACCATGGGCGTCACGAACAGCATGCCGAAAATAGCCGATATGCCGATCCCCAAGGCAAAATTGCGCTCGAGCAGCAGACGCGGGTCGAGAAACGGACGGATCCTTTGTCAGGCTGTGCACCAGGAAGATCCAGCCGAACAGAAACGCCAGTGCACACTCGACGATGATCTCCGTCGAACCGAACCATTCCGCGCGCTCGCCGCGGTCGAGCATGAGCTGTATGCAGGCGACGGCAATCGAGAGGCTCAGGAAACCGGTCCAATCGAGCTTTGACCGCTCCTCACGCGGCGGGTCCGGCTTGATTGCGGTCAGTGCACCGGCGAATGCGACGAAGGCCAATGGAATCAAGTATGAAGAAAACCCAGCGCCATGATACCTCTTCGCTAACATAGCCACCGAGCAGCGGCGCGATCGTGGGAGGGATGCCCACGCCCATCGAATAGATCGAGAGCGCCGGCCCGCGCTTCTCGCCCGTGAACTCGTCGATGACGATCGATTGTGCGATCGGCGTGAGGGGTGAGCCGAAGTGCCGACTGCAGCACCCGCCAGAAGACCAGCTCGCCGAGCGAGGTGGCGAGGCCGCACATCACAGTGGCGACGCCAAATCCCGCGACCCCCCAGATCATTGCGCGGCGACGCCCGAAGCGGCTCGAGATCCAGCCGGCAAGGGGAATGGTCACCGCTGTCGCAATCAAATTGGACGTTACGACCCAGGCGACTTGATCTGGGCTGGCTGAAAGCGCGCCTTGGATTTGCGGCAGCGACACGTTGGCGATGGTGAGACTGGTCGCGTAGAGGGTCGTGACTAGCGTGCAAGTGATGAGAACCACACGCGTGTTCTAGCCCTCGGATACGGTTATGGGTCACCATCGACCATCGTCCGCCGCAATTCGGGAAGTCGATCGCTACTCTCACATACGCTGAAACGCCACGCGGATCCTGCTCGGAGCAACGCAGTGGAGGCTGCCATCCTAATTGGACGGCGCAGGCTCCCAGCATGAAAGCAGTCACAATGCCCTGTGAGCCTGATGACCGCGACCGCAAGCGCGGCAACTGGTACACTTCCGTAGACGCCGTAGTCGGCTCAGGGTCATAACCTACCGTTGCCGCCTCGATGGCCCATCGTCAGCTTCTACCTCGATAGCAGAAGCGAAGGCATATCGCGACGAACGGCGAAAGCTGTCAGCTTGATTTAGATGCGGCTGGCGTGTCCGAATGGGTATCCTTGCGCGATTGACCCTTAGCCACCGGGGAACTGCATTATGAAATTTGGTCTTGGGCAATCCGCGCCGCGAGAAGAAGACAAACGTTTCTTGCGCGGGCAGGGACGCTACACTGATGACATTAATCTGCCGGGTCAGGCTTGGTCCTACATCCTGCGTTCGCCCCACGCGCATGCGTGCATCCGCTCGGTTGACACGGAAGCCGCCCGTCGGGCGCCAGGCGTGCTGGCGGTCTATACCGGTGACGACATCGCAGCGGCGGAGCTGGGCGACCTGCCCTGCTTTGTCGCGAAGGCTGTTCCGCTGAAGCGGCCGGATGGCCAACCGATCTTCGTGCCGCCCCATCCCGCGCTCGCTCTAGGCAAGGTTGCCTTCGTCGGCGATTGCGTTGCCTTCGTGGTCGCGGAAACCCGGTATCAGGCGCGGGACGCCGCGGAGCTAATCGAGATCGATTACGAGCCGCTAGCCGCAAACGTCGACACGCGAACCGCCCTGACAGAGGGCACACCGGCGGTCTGGGAAACATGTCCCGACAACATATGCTATCGCACCGAGCTCGGCGACCGGGCGGCGACCGACAGGGCCTTCGCGGGCGCACATCACGTGACGCGTATCGAGCTGTCGATGCAGCGGGTCGCGGTCAATCCCATGGAGCCGCGCGCGGCATTGGGCGAATACAATGCATCCGACGAACGATACACTCTCTATTCCGGCAACCAGATGCCGCACGACATGCGGTACTGGCTGGCGAGCTCGGTGCTCAAGGTGCCGGAGTCCCGGATCCGTATCGTCAGTCCCGACATGGGCGGCTCGTTCGGCTTGCGGGCGACGATCTTTCCGGAGATTCCCCTGGTGCTATGGGCTGCCCGGCAGCTTGAACGCCCCGTCAAATGGGTCAACGAACGATCGGACGGCATTCTGGAAGAGCAGGGCCGCGATTTCATCATGAGCGGGGAGCTCGCGCTCGACCGGAACGGCCGTTTCCTCGGACTGCGCGTGGACGTCATCGGCAACATGGGGGCATATCTTTCCAACTTCGGCCCGCACCCGCCTTTGGGCAATCTCGGTGGCGTGGCCGGCGTCTATGCCACGCCGGCAATTCATGCTCGTGTGACCAGCGTATTTACGAATACTGGCCCGACGGGTGCGGTGCGTGGCGCCGGGCGTCCCGAGGCGACGTCGCTGATCGAGCAGGTCATCGAGAAGGCGGCCCGCGAAATGGGGATCGACAGGATTGAATTGCGCCGACGCAACATGATCCCGTCGTCTGCGATGCCATTTCAGACACCGCTCACGTACAACTACGATTGCGGCGAGTTCGAGCGGAACATGGACCATGCCTTGGCGATGATCGACGCCAAGGGGTTCGAGTTGCGGCGCGCAGTGGCGGCGGCATCGGGCCGGCTCCTGGGGCTCGGGATCGCCAATCCTATCGAGCAGTCCGCGGGCGGCGGCAACGATGAGGGCGGCGAGATCCGCCTCGACCGACAGGGCCATGCGACCGTGCTCATGGGCACGCACTCCCACGGCCAGGGACATGAGACAGTCTTCAAGCAGCTGGTTTCCGAGCGCCTGGGGCTCGATTTCGATGAGATCCGGTATGTCCAGGGCGACACGGATGTCGTCCCCTACGGCCACGGCACCGGTGGCTCGCGCGTGTCGGGATTGGGGAGTGCCGCCCTCATTGGCGCGGTGCAGAAGGTCGTCGACAAGGGCCGCCGCATCGCCGCTCATGCATTGGAGGTTGCCGCCGACGACATCGCGTTCTCTGACGGGCAATTTCGCGCCAGGGGAACCAATCGCTCGCTCGACATCAGAGAGGTTGCCGCCATCGCGTTCCAGCCGGCGCTGATGCCTCCTGGCATGGAGAGCGGCCTTTCCGGCTTCTCGACATTCCGCCCGTCGGCGCCGACCTTCCCGAACGCTTGCCATGTGGCCGAGGTCGACATCGATCCCGAGACCGGGACATCCAGGATTTTACGCTACATCGCCGTGGAGGATGTCGGCACAGTCCTCAACCCGCTGCTCCTCGACGGGCAGATCCACGGCGGGATCGCCCAGGGGGCAGGCCACGTCTTCGGCGAGCAGGTCATCTGGGATGAAGCCGGCCAGCCGCTGACGGGGTCCTTCATGGACTACGTCATGCCCAGGGCTGATGACCTGCCACGCTTCGAGATCGCGACCAACGGCGTGCCGACGTCTCGAAATCCTCTGGGCGTCAAGGGCGCCGGAGAGGCCGGCACGGTGGGCGCCGTTGCCTGCCTCACAAGCGCGGTCCTCGACGCCCTCGGTTCACTCGGGATCACCGACCTGCCGACGCCGTTCACGCCTCGGCGCCTCTGGCGGGCGATCGAGGAGGCGAAGAAGGCGCTCCGGCGAGGTGACGGCAATCCCTAGCTAGATCTCAGCCTTCGGCGCCGCCAGGATTGCTCCAGAGGGCCCCCCCAAGCACCTGCGCCGCGGTTATGGCAACTTGGCTCGCGCCCTCGTCGATGATGCAATCACCGAGTTCAACGAAGCTATCGCGCTCGATCCGAGTTTACCGCGGCCCTTTCTGGCACGGGGTCGGGCCTATCGTGCAAAAGGCGACCTCGGGCGGGCGGCGGCAGATTACGACGAGGCCATCCGCCGAGACCCAAACAATGCGGCCGCTTTCAACAACCGCGGCGTAGCGCTGAGTTATATGCGTCCCGGCGCATCCGCGCTTCTACTGCTTGAGAATGAACAGGGCCTCGGCGCACGCGTCGACAACACTGGAGTTCAGGTCGCCGCCGATCATGGCCCACTTGCCTTCCTTCACGAACGCTTCGCGTTGCCAACTGGATCCGATCGCCTTCAAAGCGATGAGCTTGGCCTGCGCGTCCGGCGTCTTCTTGAAGTTTTCAATACAGACCGGTGTAAGGGCCTTAATTGCCGCCATGGCCTCCCGCCTTTCGACGGTACCAGTGGTATGCCAACCGCCCCAGGTAAACCCAACGACCGCCAGGACAAACGCGCCCACACAGGCGCCCATTGCTATGTCACCGCCTTTTCCACGCGCCGCGGTCATGACGGAATTCCTTACTTTTGATGCCGGAGAACAATCTCATCTCCTGGGCCTAGTGTAGCACCTATGGCTGCCGCGCGGACGCATATATATTGCGAACGGTTTTTCAGGCGCTGAACGTCGTCAGCCTTCCGTCGCACGTTCATCACTCGGCGGTCGGAGCCATCGTTGGGCAGGGGCCATGACTTGCAGACGCGCAAAGGCCGCTCGGTTCCTGTTGAATGTGATGCGCGACGAGAAGCACGACATTGCTCGCCGCGATGTCCGCTTCAGCCTCGACAGCTGACGAAACAGGGCCACACTATATGCGGCAGCTTAGTGCCATGACCTGTCGTTGGGAGCGAGAGGAGCGCGTGTGTCTGTGCCTCGGCGCGGTGACGGTGAATGGGCAGCGAGCCACGTGAGCCCGAAGCCACGAGTAACATGGCACTGTCTTGCTTTGCGCGGCCTACTCCGCAGCCTCAGCCATGACCGGCCCCCTCTGCGGGCCTCGCACGAGTCGGCCGGGTAGCGCACCGGTTGCTTTACCGTTGCGCGTCACGACTGTGCCCGAGACCAAAGTCGCCTCGTAGCCGTCCGTTCTCTGGATCAGCCGTCGGCCGCCGGCAGGCAGATCATAGACAACCTCGGGCGCATGCAGCTTGAGGCGCGCATAGTCGATGACATTGAGGTCGGCCTTGGCCCCTCGGCAGACGAGACCGCGATCGTTGAGGCCGATCGCGCGCGCATTGTCGCTCGTAACGCGCTTCACAGCCCAGGCAAGAGGCACCTTCGCCCCACGCGTGCGGTCGCGCGTCCAGTGTGTCAGCATGTAGGTTATGGCGCTGGCATCGCACAGAATGCCGACGTGCGCGCCGCCGTCGCCAAGACCGACAAGCGTGTGCGGGTGGCAAATCATGTCGTGCACCGTATCGAGCGTGCCGTACGTGTAGTTGCTGAGTGGCCGGTAAAGTATTGCTTTGCCGTCCCGCTCGAGCAGCATGTCGTAGGCGACCTCGGCCGGCAGACGGCCTTCGCGGGCAGCTTTCGCCGCAACGCTGGTCTCAGCGGCCGGCTCGTAGTCGGGCGGGTCGCCGAGCGGAAAGATGCGATCCCAACGGGTAACACGTCTCATCAGAACTTCGTCATCGATGGTCTCAGAAATCAGTCTTGCGCGCAGCTCCGACTTGCGCAGGGCCTCCATCCTCTTCCCAAATGAAAGACCTTCGATTGCCTTCCAGCTCGGGCGCCCAATGAACGGGTTCTGCGAGATCTCGAAGCCGAGCAGGATGCCGGTCGGCCGGGTCAGCACCTGCCCCATCATCGGCAGCCCGGCCTTCTGCGCCTCCGCTACCTGTTCCATCAGCCGGCGCCATTCCTCTGGCCTATTGTCGCGCTGAAGAATGGTGATCGACATCGGCCTGCCGGAGCGCTCGACGAGGCGACGCAGCAAAGCCATCTCCACCTCCGGCTCGTCGAAATCGGAGATCACTTGCAGCCAGCCAGACCCTGCTTTCGCCAAGGCCTGGGCAATCTCGGTAAGCTCGGCCTCGTCGGCTCTGAGTGTCGGTATGTGGCGACCGTCGAGCGTCTTGTGGTTGATCGTGCGCGACGTCGAAAAGCCGAGAGCACCGGCCTGGATGCCGGCGGCCGCAAGTGCCGCCATCCGCGAGCGGTCCTCAGCTGTCGCGGGCTCGCGATCAGCGCCACGCTGGCCCATGACGAAGACGCGAAGCGCCGCGTGCGGCACCTGCGTCACGACGTCGAGGTCGTAGGGACGCGCCTCGAGCGCATCGAGATAGTCCTCGAACGATTCCCAGTTCCAGGGAAGGCCTTCGGTCAGCACGACCTCTGGAATGTCCTCGACGCCTTCCATCAGCTTGACCAGCATGTCACGCTGTGCCGGCTTGCAGGGCGCGAAGCCGACACCGCAGTTGCCGATGACAGCGGTGGTGACGCCGTTCCAAGTCGATGGCGTTATCTCGCTGGACCAAGTTACCTGCGCGTCATAGTGCGTGTGCAGATCGACGAACCCAGGCGTCACAATCCGACCCTTCGCGGCGATCTCCTCGCGGCCTTTGGGAAGACCCGTAGCGACAGCGCTGATGCGGCCGTTGTCGATCGCGACGTCCGCTTCGAAAGGCTCCCGCCCGGAACCATCAATGACGGTGCCGCCACGAATGACGAGTTGATGCGTATCTGCCATCGAAAGCGCGCCCCTTTAAGATCTCCTCCCGGCAGCGCCATCCGACGGACGGCACGTGCCGCATGGACCCGGCGCGATCTATCGCTTGCCGCGCGCGACCCCAGTTCAAGCGTCAGGATCGCGCGAAATGCGTTCACCCGGCAAGCCCGTAGAATGCAAATCGCGCTTCGCACTGGATCGCATTGGGTCTGCTCGAGGTGTACGACCTTGGACGAACGCCTGTAGGGATGTTGCGGCCGCGCCAATGGCGACGCATGACCCGGGTGCAGCGGAGGCGGTTCCAGCTAGCTTTGGAGCGCATCCAATCGGTCGGCGAGACGATTCAAGTCCCACTGACGGCCGGGTGCCTTGGCATTTCATCTGGTGGCGCGAGCCGGGCCGCCCATGCGCTGCGCACGGCGGGCATCACCGGCAAGATTTACGGCTACGGGTCGCTGCTCGCGCGCTACAGAGGCTAGCCGCGATCTCCTGCGGATGCGGTGCGCATCAGCCCTTCCCGCGCAGTGTCGTCGGCAGCCACAGCGCGATCTCGGGAAAGAAGCACAGCAGTAGGATCACGAACAGCATCAGGAGGCAGTACGGCAAAGAGCCGATCACCACGTCGGAGAAGTTGCGTCCTCCCGATATGGCATGGATGGTGAACAAGTTGAGTCCGACCGGCGGCGTGATCTGGCCGAGCTCGATCAGGATCGTCAGAATGATGCCGAACCAGACGAGATCGAAGCCGAAGGCCTTGATGACGGGGATCAGCACCGGCAGCGTCATGTAGATCATCGAGATGCCGTCGACGAAGCACCCGAGCACGATGTAGAGCACGACGAGCGCGAAGAAGAAGACCCATTTCGAGAGGCCCAGCGCCAGGATCCACTCGCTGACGGCGCGGCTGACACCCGAGTAGGTGAGTGCCGCCGACAAGATCTGCGCGCCGATGATGATGAGTGTGACCATGCAGGTGGTCTTCACCGTCGCCATGACCGACTTGGTGAAGACGCGCCGGTTCAGGCCCCCGTAGCCCGCGGCGAGAACGAGCGCGCCGGCCGCGCCGACGGCGGCTGCCTCAGTGGGTGTCGTGAAGCCGAAGTAGATGCCGCCCAAGACGACGATGAGAAGGCCCAGAACCGGAAAGACGTGCAGGACATCGATGATCGGCGGCCGATCGGCCGCATCTTTGCGCCTTGCTGGCGCAAGATGCGGGTAGATCATCAATTGAATGGCGATGAAGGTCATGAAGATCCCCGCCATCAGCAGGCCAGGCAGAACGCCGGCCATGAACAGGCGGGCGATCGATTCCTCCACCAGCGCGCCGTAGAGCACCATGATGATGGAGGGGGGGATGAGGATCCCGAGCGTGCCGCCGGCGGCGAGCGAGCCGAGTAATGGCTTTGCGTCGTAGCCGCGCTTGCGCATCTCGGGAATGGCAACCGTGCCGACGGTGGCCGCCGTCGCCACGCTCGAGCCGCTGACCGCGGCGAAGATCGCGCACGAAAAGATATTGGCATGCAGCAGGCCGCCGGGCAGCCGGCCGAGCAGCACCACGACGCCGCGATAGAAGTACGTGCTGGCGCCGCTGCGAAGGATCACCTCGCCCATGAGCAGGAACATGGGCACCGCGATCAGGATGTAGCTGTTGGCGGTGTTCCAGACGACCGAGGACAGCGACTGCAGACCGAGCACACCCTTGCTCAGGTACATGATGAGCATGCCCACGACGCCGAGTGCGAACGCCATCCACTGGCCCGCCACCAGCATCACGGTGAGGCCGACGAGGAGGATCAGGATCAGAGTGTCGAGGCTCATGGCGACCGGCGTCCTCAGGGTACGTTGCGGACGCGGCCGGCCACGTAGGCCACCAGCTGCAGCAGAAGGACGGACAGGCCTACGACTGCGGCGGTCTGTGGGATCCACTCCGGCGTCTCGATCACGGACACCGCGCGCACGTCCTTGTAGTAGAGGTAGTAGACGTGGACGATCGTGAAGTAGAGGAGCACCCCGACGTAGAGGGTGCCCGTCAGCACGATCAGCCAGCGCACGGCCTGCTTCAGGCCGCCCTTGATGCGGTCGTAGACGAGCTCGACGCGGATGAAGCCGCCGTCGCGCAGCGTATAGGCCAGAGCCAGGAACACGGCGCCCGCATTGAGGTAGCCGCAGATCTCGTCGACGACGAGCAGCGAGACATTGAACTGCCGCAGGACCACTTCCGCGCACACGAGCACAAGGATGGCGACAACGGCCACGCCTGCGAGCGCTGCAGCGCCGTTGGCGACGCGGTTGACGAAACGACCAAACCCGGTCCGTGCCTGGACCTCCTCGGCCGACGGTCCATCGGCCGCTTTAGGCAATGCGTTGTCCATGGATGGGCTTTCGTGGGAAGAGCGGCGCCGCCGCGCCCGAGCGGGCGCGGCGTGTCACGTCGGGGGACAGGATCGGCGGCACAGTGTTCCCCCGCCACATCGATCCTCAGCGGCCGAGCGCCGTGCGGATCTCCGTCAACATGGCCTCGCCGTTCGTGTGCTGCTTGGCCCAGGTGACCCAGTACTCGGTCATCTTGGCCGCGATCGGCGCGATTTGCTCGTCGGTCACGGCGATGAGCTCGACCTTGTGCTTGGTCTTGAGGTCCTCGAGCGCGGTGATCTCGTCCCTGAGGTTGGCCGCCGTCATTCTCGGCCCCCACTCCTTCGCGACTGCGTCGAGCTGCTCACGCAGCTTCGGGTCGAGCTTGTTGTAGGCGGCGACGTTCATGAGCAGGTAGTCGGGTCCACCGATGTGGACGTTGCCCATCCAGCCCCAGGTCACGAACTCATACCACTTGGCGCCCATGATGTTGAAGGCCGCCGTGAAGAAGCCCTCAGCGACTCCCCGCTCCATCGCCACCGGCACCTCGGCCGGTGCGATCGTGACGGCGGAGCCGCCGAGCCGCTTCATCATCTCCGACTGCTTGGCGTCGGTGGTGCGGATCTTGCGCCCCAGAAAATCCTCGGCCGTTTTGATCGGCTTGCCCTTGCCGTAGACGTTCTGGATGGGCCAGGAGAACCAGTAGAGGACCTTGACGCCGTTCTTCTCGAACTCGGGCGTCGTGTACTTCTCGATGATCGGATAGACCTTCTCGAGCTCCTGTGGTGTGCGCACCAGGAACGGCAGGCTTGCAATCGAGGAGAGCGGGATCGATCCGGAGATGAAGCCCTGATAGGCTTGGCCGAGCTGGATGTTGCCCTCGCCCGCCGCCTTCACCACCTCGGTCGCCTTGAACGGCAGCTCGCCGGCCGGGCGCACGATGATGTCGAGCTTGCCCTCGGTCCGCTTCTTGACCTCGTCGGCGAAGCCTTTGTAGTGCAGTGTCACGGGATGGGTCGCGCCCATCATCGACGACAAGTCCCACTTGGTCTGGGCCGCGGCCGGCAGGCCGAGGGTTGCGGCTGCCGCGGCAGCGAGCCCGGCCGAAAGTGCCTTGCACAAGATTCTCATGCGCGTTCCTCCTGATCCGAGTTGGGCGGCATCGGCTTGTTTTTCTGACGCAGGCAAGTGTAGCCATTTTGCCCGATACGCTGGGCAGCTACGTTCGGTTCGGCCGGACATGGTTGTCAATTGTAATTGTCCCCACGCGGCGTTTGTCCGACGGGCCCGCCGAGGCTTTCTATTCAACTTTCGCGACTCCTCCTCAGCCAACGAGCTCGCCGTGATGCCGACGGCGGAATTCGCGTCCTTCATCCACCAGGACAGGGACAAGTGGAGCAAAGTGATCGAGGAGCTGGGGCTGAAACAGCTCGAGACCTGAGCTCCAACCAGAGACCTCAGGTAGCCCGCGCGTCGCATAGCCCTGCGAGGCAAGGCTCCTGGCTATATGGCTGAGTGAGGTCGCGCTCGCGACGTCGGCTAGGGGTCAGAAGTAGACTTGGCGGTGACGTTCACTCGTCGTCAGATTTACCGCTGATAGCGGACGCCCAACCGACTCCCAGCCGATCCGGCCCACCACGCTTTCCATGTTCGACAAGACGTGGGAACTGCCGGACATGTGGCCACTATGTCGAGACCTCGGTAGCAACAGGGCTTAGGGGTCAAATGGGCAGTGTGCCTACCTTTGTGCGCCGCGAAGTGCGCAGTGCGCAAAATTCGCGTACTGTCGAGGAGGATGCAGGAATAAAATTCCTCGATATTTCAGAAGAGGTTCTGGTAGCGGGAGGCGGACTTGAACCGCCGACCTACGGATTATGAGTACGAAGTCTGAAGTAGAAGTCTATTGAGTTCAACCAGTTGGCAGGACGCCCGTTGCAAGCACCGTCCAACTGTACCTAACGCTGCACGACAGACTCCCGCAAATCTCACGCAGCCGCGCTGGAGGTCCAAATCGGGGGCCCGCAACCATCTTGATTTGCAGCTTCAAGAACTAGTGTCTGCCACGATTTCGCAACGAGCAGCAGATTCCTAATCTGGGGTCGCAGGTTCAAATCCTGCCGGGGTCGCCAGAACTTAGCAGCGCGAGCGCGCGCTACATGTGATTTGGAAGCCTGTTGGAAGCCGGAAAATTCTTGGAAGCGCTGTTGCTGATCTGCTGCGCATCATACTGATGCTTCCAAGGCAGCTTGTCGAAGTCTGGCTGAAAGTCCCGCGCACGGTAGACCGACTCTGGCATGTCCATCACGCTCGTGCCGTCCGTCACGCGGGCGTCGCTTCCTAGGCCGCCTATGCGCCGCACCCGGTAAATTCCACGCGCCTCCTTCATCCTCAACACCCCCCTTAGCGCTAGGCATCAACTAGCCTGCAATAAGGTTGTCGTTACTCGGCAGCCGAACGCTTCTGCAGTAGTCCCGCCACCATCGCCACCAGCACGTCAGGATTCGCTGTAGAGACCCGCGGTTCACCCTCGGGCACCATTTTGCTCACCTTGTCGTATCCCGTGTAGATGACGTATGGGATGCCGCGCTCCCTAAGACGGATGCGAAGGGCGGAGCTGTTATCGCGTCCGATGCCGTGGTCGAGTATGGCGGCCGAAAGCCCGTTCGCCTCTACAAGCCGTGCAGCATCAGATAGCTTGCTGGTCGCCGTAACCTGGGCGCCAGAGCGCTCGAATGCGCGCACGATGTCGAGTGAGATCAGGGACTCGTGCTCCACGACGAGGATCGAGCGGCCAGCCAAGCTGGTGCCGGTGCTGTTCATGGTTATCCCTGCGGCGCGGCTAGGCGCATTCGCAAAGGACATGACCTAATTGGTCGTTGGCCAATTGTGTCCCGAGCCGTCGATCAATCCGAACACGCAACACGAACATGATCGACGAGGTGAGGCCAAAAGCCCGCCTAGCGAGGGCGGTGCGGGTGCTGCGTGAACGTTAAGAGTATAAGCCTCCCGGCTGGGTCGTTCACTAACCTGGGTTAGGGAGCGTACGCTTCACGCCAAGTTAAGCCCGCTGGAGTACGGTCAAGGCTTGGCCCCGGTAAGTCCTCAGTACGTGGCCAATCAGTGTCGGCACACCCCCGAGCAACACGTCATACTCGGGGGTGTCGTCGGTTCACTAGGAGGCGTCGCTGACGCCATCCGCACTGCCGCACTACGCAGCCATAAATCGGCCGCTGCGCACCACGGCATGCCGACACGGGCACCGCGCCTAGAACGTCAAGCTGTGCTCGACTGATGCGAAGCGTCCGCCATCTCGCAATGTTGGCCCATGCGAAGTACTCGCTGCGGAACTCGCGCCCGTACTTCGCCAGCCGACTGTCAACATTCTTGACGCTGATGCCAAGTGCGACGGCGATCCGCTTAGGCTGTACGCCAGCCAAGCGGAGCGTCACGCACATCCGGTCGCGCTTGTCGGCAAATGTCGGCGCGCTCGATCACAGCACACGCACCTTGCGCGGACGACCGCGCTTCTTCGGTGGTGCAGCGCGCGCGGCACGCGCCGCCTCTACTAACTCGCGCACCTTGCGCCAGTGCTCAGCGCGTTCTCGCGCTGCAAGTTGGCGCGACGTGAGTTCTCCTCGTTGTTCTCGCTCGATGTCATCCCTGCCAATCCGAAGAAGGTACTTACATTCCTCACGGTTCAACCCGGTATCGCGCACGATGTAGCGGAGTGGCGTGTCCGTTCTGGCGTAGGCGTCGAACTGTTCCGCCAGTCTCGTCTCGAGGGTGGCGGTCACATCGCTGCCGTCATGGTGGAGCAGAGTTTCCAGGTGACGATGTAACGGGAGAAGTCGTCGAGCACGGTCGACAGATAGAACCAGCCCCAGCCGGTGACCTTCAGATACGTGAAGCAGGTTTGCCGGAGCTGGTTGATGGCGGTCGTCAGATTGTCGAAGCGATCGGCGGCTTGCATCAGGATGAAGGTCGGGCTGGTGAAGGGGCCCTCGGCCTTGAGCAGTCGATAGACGCTGGCCTCGGAGATGAATGTCTTCTTGCGGTCGGTGAAGGCGATGGCTACCTCGCGTGTCGACAGTTCGGGCTCATCGAGCGCCAGCTCCAGAACCTGCTCGCGTACGTCATCGACTATGCGGTTCCAGACGCGTCGAGGTCTGGGCTTGTCATCTTCCAGCGCCGTGATGCCGCCGGCAACGTAGCGTTCGTACCAGGCGTAGAAGGTCGACTTGGGGATGCCGATCTGCGCCAGCGTGCGCCGCACCGCCAGCGGTGAGGTCTCGACCAGGCGAGTGATCTCGAGGCCAACAGGCGGTTATGCTGCGTGTGTGACAGTTCGGGCGCAGGCGAAGGGATGCTCCGCGGTGGGAACTGAGTCCTAGCAGTTCCGCGATGCAGCAGGCTGACCTCGGCTGACGCCTCAGAACGGTGCGTTCCTGATGCGTTGCTGTTCGCGTCGGCGCATTCGGTCTGTGCGAACGGCGCGACTGACTGCTTCACCCGACAGGGGCTCAATCCGTACACACAGCAGTCCGAGTGGCGCCAGATCTGGCGGTAGGGCCATCAACTAGCGCCACGAGCGTCTTGGCCTGTTCAACAGACACCGACTTGGCTGAACGGCGCGCATCTAGTGGCTCTGTTGCGGGCTGCACGTGACGGTCTGGGTAACCATCTGTCAGACAGCAACCCAGAGGCACTAATGGAGCGGACCTGCCGATGCGGCACCGGTCACGCGCTACCCTCGTGAATAGCGGAGGCTTGGCCAGCCGCGTCATGAAGATCAGGAGCAGGCTTGGCAGCGATGGCGGCATCGACGCACCATTTCCTGAGAAGCCGATCTGGCCCCATCAGGCTCATGTCGCCGCGGATCACATTGAAGAGTTGGGGAAGCTTATCGATGCCCGACGCACGCAAGCCATCCGCAACGGCCTCCACCCAGCTATTGGCTGGAGCACCGTCGGCCGGCGTCGTACGGAACGTGTATTGGGCGAAAACTTTGCCGCCCAAACCGACCTTGCGCTCTGCAAGGACTATCGGCCCGCCAATGAGAACTCGGACCAGGACACTGGCGGCAAAAAGGAGCGGCGCCAGCAGGACAATAGCCAGTGTGGCAAAAGTTACGTCAATCGCACGCTTGGAAATCGCGCCGAGCGCTGTGCGCCCGGTGTAACCCATTTTGACCGCTGACCGACGCACACACGCCCACGACCATAATGTCGCGCCCTCGCCCTTAATGTGCTCAGTCTCACTAACCCACGACTTGGAGGTGTCGACGTCGCGAGAATTGTTCCGACTCATTACATCCTCGTTGGTTTGATTGGAGACCAGCAAGTCATGGCCCAGCTCGCCCAATGGCGACAGAGGAGGGCACTGCCGAGCCATTGGCATCCGAGGGACATACAGACGCAAACGCTACGCGTCCCTTGTCTGTACATGCGCACCGCGGCACATGACCGGCGAGATTCGGAAAATACCTACGGTGGATAACCCGACAACGTCATCAGGAGATGATCCCACGGCAATTTCGAACGAAGACAGAGCGAGACGGACAGACGACTACATCGATACTGATCTGGCTCGCGAAGCAAATACTCCCGTAACAATGATCGCTGTGCTGCTGGTCGGCTTCGTGCTGGCGGCCCTTGTCGGCTGGTACGTGTTCGCAAGGACATGTCAGGCAGCGTCGGCGCAACCCGCACGTCACCCCCAATCAGCAGCTCACCGACGACCGGCCCGAACACGACTACGGTCCCCAAGCAGCCTTGACGGCTTCAGAACAACCGGGCGCTCCTATCGACGAAGACTGTAGCGCTCGCGGCTCACGACCGTGCAGCTGTCGCGACCAAGAACGTTGCTTGGCGAGTACCAGAACACGCTGGTCGTTATTTCCAAGCCGGTGAAGTAGCGGCACACGAGGGACGCGCTCTCGGATTTGCCTAGGTCGCCCCAACCCTCAAGGACAAGCTTCTCGCCCGGCTGAATTACCCTCTGTTGCACAAGGATGCGCATCTCAGCCGCGCGCATGAACATACACACCGTCAAGGCGGCCAGAACGCAAACCACAACCTTTCGGCGCCACCGTGCCAGTCGATGACGTTTACACAGCATACAAGCGGTGATGCTTCGATGTTGGCGAGGAGCCCGCCTCAACTAGGCACTTCTCAACCTCCGTGCTTGCGGTTAGGAAACGGCGCCCCACACACAGCCCAGCGCGGTCTTAGTCTTGGCTGGGACTCTCCCCGCGGAGATGCTGCGCAACGCCGTTCCCGAGCCCTGCATCGCACGCCCCGCAGCTCTGCGCACTGATGCAGATCAGTTGGACGGTTTGTAACGACCACGCTCTTTACTTCATGGCCTACCACCTGCTCTTGCTCTCATTGCTGATGGTGTTTGGCTTCGTTCTCACTACCCAGCTCTGACTGTGGAACTTTCACCCGCGAAGCGGGTTGTGATTGTGGCGGCGACGCACGCCCTTAGGAAAGCGCACCATGTACCAAGCTCATTGCCTCATTGAGGCCGAGCACTTCACTCCGCAGATCACGGCCCAACTGCTCAATATCTTTGACGCCACGTGGGCCGGCTGCAAAACCAAGAATGCTCACTCCGCCTGCACCGTTGCCGCCGCGTTGTGTGCGTTGGCGAGGGCCGGTCAGAACTCGCCGGATCGTCTTAGTCGATACGCAAAGTCCGTCGCCGCTGACCCAAAGAAGTACAGACCGAAGCTGACCGGTTTTGCTGGGTGATACGTGCGCTGCCGCATCGAGAATAGCGGCGCTTTTGCGCGGACATCAACAATGCAGAACGATCCAAGGAAATCACGTCAACTGGACGCGGCACTGGAGATGACGTTCCCTGCCAGCGATCCGCCTGCGATCGGGGAGCCAACGGGCACAGAGCCGCCGCGCCGCCCCGTCGACCGTCGAACACCGCGCATCACCAAAGCGCAGATAGAGGCGGCTCAGGGCAGAAGGCGTCGACCGCAGAAACAGGGCGGTGAGCCGGACCCGGACGCACCCTAGAGCCGGTACCGAATGTCAAAGGCAAGAACCGGTCTCGTTGAGCCAGCACACAAAATGGCCATGGGGGCAAAGGCTTCAGTAAAGGATACGGCGGCGGCGGGGGGAAGGGGACTGGGAAGTCAGGGCCCGACGAACAGCAATAGGCGATCCGAGCCCTCAGCTTGACGGTCTCAGCATTGAAGGCGCTGCGGTCGATCAGCTTTGCGGGCGTGACACATCTGGGCGACCACGAGCACCCCTGACGAAACCGAGTGCAGGCTCTCTTGCTCGGCAAGGTGTCGATGGAGCCGTGTCGCGCAGCATCCTGGTGTTCTACATTTCCTATGCTGATCGTGCTCGGACTTGTCACGTACATCCCGGCTCTAACCCTGTGGCTACCAAAGCTTCTGCTCGATTGAGCGAAAATCTCCCGGAAATTGTGTTCATCAAGGTCCGTCATGGAATCGGCGATGGCGTCTGCGGTGGGGAGGCGTTGCTGAAGGCCGGCACGTCCGCATGATCGCCGCGCGATAATGGTTCACGGCTTGCTGCAATGATGAGGGCAGCGACCCCTAGCGCAGCAAAGATCAGAATTTTTGCGGCACCGGTCATCCCACGAAGGCCGTGGCCCTTTGAAGCCAACGACACCTTGGAAAGGCCATGGCGCGGCAAGAGCTCAATTAAGCGATCCGCAATTGCCTCGGAATCCGCCGATGCCCATCGTCCGCCAGGCAACCGCGCAATCAACGCAGCCAATCTCTGCCTGGCGGCGCCCTTCGGCAGCTCGGATAACTCAGCTGCCTCCTTCCACGGATCGAGGTTCAGTCGCGTCAGCGCTGAAAGAACACTGAGCGGCATCTCATTTCTGTCCGCGCCGATCGGGGCGTACAGAAAGTCATTGAATTCGGATCTAAAGAAAGAAACCGAAATGGCAGGTGTCACCATGACCACCAATCATATCGACCGACAAGAGTACCTAGGCCCCACTGCCGTGGTTTCTATCCGGACCTAGCGTACGAACGGGAGAGGCTCACTACTGGCAACTCAGAACCAGCGCCCTCGACCGTAGAAACCGCCGCCACCGATAAGGAGCAGGACAATTATTATGATGAGAAGTGTAGTGGTATCCATGACAGTCTCCAGGCGAAAACCAACTGGCCGTTTTGCGCGGCTCGAGCTTTACGCCATGAGCGAAACCTCGACGCGCGGGAATGGTTCCTTCGGTGCAGCTGTTGGGGCGCTTTACTTTCCGCTGTCTGCATGGCCGTTCGCCAATGGGCCAGCCGCTGATAATCCTGCGCTGATACCGACCGACAGAAGGCTCAACACTGTGGCGACAAGGATCGACACAGGCGCAGGCTTCTCAATCAGCACGCCGGTGCGGCCTGCGACATCGGCTCGGGTGTAGCCACTGTATGTCACGAACGGGATGCCGCGCTTGTTGAGGCGTTCGCAGAGCTGCGTGCTGTCGATATCGCGGCCGAGTTTGAAAAACGCGGCGCCCGCGTCAGCATTGCCAATACTCTTAAAGAGGCGCTGGCTTCGGTTGAGGCCGACGGGCTGTCCGCTGCCGTCCTTGACCACGCCTTGCCGGACGGTGCGAGGGCAATGGAAGGTTCATCCTCAACGACGAGAATTGAGCGTTCGAGAAGTGATAAGCGCAACATGAGACAGCCCATGCGCGGCTAAGCGCGTAACTGCCGGGGAGGCAGTGCGGACTGCTCGCTGGCGTCCACTTGTGTCCCAAGCCGTCGATCAATCCTCAGGTAGGCAACAAGCGCTATGATCGACTGAGGGAGGCCACACCCGACTAGCTGGGCGGGTCTGGTGCTGCAAAATCGACCGTAGACGTGGTTAAATGTGCGCGCACTGATTTGGATTAGTGACGGTCATGTCTCGCGAGTGTTGGACGTAACGCGCGGACCTTGGCAGGCATGCGCGGACGACCTCTAAGGCGCTCGCGCAGCGGAACCTTATCTGCCGGCACGGGGTTGCGTCCTCGTCGATAATCCAACGGCTTCAGCGCTTTTATATCTCAGAAGCAGCGAGCCGGTTCCTTCTGAACAACAGGACATCAATGAGAATCGCGCAGATTGCTCCCTTGATCGAAAGTGTGCCCCCGCGCCTCTACGGAGGCACCGAAAGAATTGCCAGCTATCTCACCGAAGCTCTGGTGATGCAGGGACATGATGTGACGCTGTTCGCCAGCGGGCAATCGATCACCACCGCAAAGCTCGTGCCTTGCTGTGCGCAGGCACTTCGGCTCAATCCATCTGTGCGCGATCCCATTCCCTACTACATGCTGATGCTCGATAAGGTACGGCAGAATGGCGTCGGACTTCGACGTGCTTCACTTCCACATCGACCAATTCCATTTTCCGATTTTTCACGAGCTCGCGTCACCGCACCGTCACCACACTGCACGGTCGCCAGGACCTGCCGGACCTCAAGCAGCTTTACCTCGGCTTTCCAGACATGCCGCTGGTCTCCATCTCGGATGCCCAGCGCGGGCCAATACCGGACGCGAATTTCGCGGGCACCGTCTACCACGGCCTGCCAACGGATCTGCTCACCCCGACACTGCATGCGCGCGGGGGTTACCTCGCCTTCCTTGGACGCATCTCACCGGAAAAGCGCGTTGATCGCGCCATCGAGATCGCACGCGCCGTCGGCCTCCCGCTCAAGATCGCCGCCAAGGTCGATCGCGTCGACGAAGAGTACTTCAAGACCGAAATCGAGCCCCTGCTCACCCTGCCCGGGATCGAGTACATCGGCGAGATTGACGAGCGCCGCAAAAACACCTTCCTGGGCGACGCGCGTGCGCTGCTGTTCCCGATCGATTGGCCGGAGCCGTTCGGCCTGGTGATGATCGAGGCCATGGCGTGCGGGACGCCCGTTCTCGCCTTTCGCAATGGCTCCGTGGCGGAAGTGATCGACAGCGGTGTCACCGGCGAGGTGGTCGACAGCGTAGCCGAAGCGATCTGCAAGATCGGCAGCGTACTGGCGCTTGATCGCGGCAGGGTGCGCCGGCGCTTCGAGATGCGGTTCTCCGCCGCCCGCATGGCCCAAGATTACACCAACATCTATCGCAAGCTGATCGGCGAAAAGATCACGCGCGGCCAGGATCATGTCATGCCGACGATCGGCCATGAGGCCATGGCCCCCGCTAACGGACATGGGCTTGGGCCCATCTCCATTTCGCGCCGGCTGGGTCCGCCGAAAACGCCCGCCGGTGATGTCTGACCGGAAACCCCACTTAGGGGAAAAACTCTCCGGTACTAACCCAATCTAGGAAAGATCAGTGGGCGGCCGACTAGCGTGCCTGCCACATCTGCGGGGTCGAGGCTTTCGTGAACTCGCAGCGAGCGAGCGATTGACCATTTGGCTTCTCAGACATCCTTGCCACCAGGTGCCGGTGCTTCAGGCGCGCCAGTGCGGGTCTTCGAGGCAGACGGTGAGACCTTCGACTGCCGCCGCTCCTGCTCGTCGAGGTGCAGGAGCAGGTCGATCCAGCGCTTGGGCAGCTCCTCGCGTGTCACAGGCTCGTTCGCGGCGCGCAGCACCTTGGCTATGCGGCCAAGCCAAGGTTCCGGTGATGGGGACATATGCCCGCCTGTCTGCGGGCCAACACTTTTATGGCTTCCGCTTGTTGAGGGTCAAACAACCATGCCTACTGTCGGGGAACGTCGTCCGGGGGAGGCTGTTCCTAATCTAGACCAGTATATTTGATCGGCGAATCCTCGCCTGGCCGCCGGCCACTAGCGCGCGTTGAGGTAGCCACCCTGGAATCCGGCCAGCTTCCTGAGCCCGGCCAGATCGTGGATGCTGACGCTGCCCTTGCGCACCGTCAGCAACTGCCGATCGCGCAACTCACGCAAGAACGCGATTGACGTGGATGGCGGTCAGCCCCAGCGCGTCGGCGAGCACGAATTGGGTCAACGGGCACTTGAACTCGGTTTCGGTCGCCTGCCCGATCAAGTGCAGCCGCTCGGCCATTTCCATGAAGAAATGCGCCGTGCGCTCGATGGCGCTGCGCCGGCCGATATTGACCAGATGCTCGACCACCATGGCCTCGTCGCGCGAGGCGGCCCACAGCAGCGCCGCGCCAAGCCGCGGGAAGTCATTCACGCACTTGAGGATGTGAGGGCGCCTCCACGGCATTGACCACCGCATCCGTCAGTGCCGAGAAGGAATGATCGGCGGTGCGCAGCAGGACGCTGCGCAGCCCGACGACGTCGCCGGCGATCGGGAACGAGATGATCTGCCGCCCACCGTCGGGCAGCAGCTTATAGCTGCAGGCCCAACCCGCCTGAAGAACGAAGACCTTGTGGCCGGTCTGCCCTTCCTGGGTGAGCTGCCGGCCCCGCTTCACTCTGAGGGGATTCGACTGCAAGTCCGCCAGGCATTTCAGTTCGTCGGGCGCCAAGGCCACGAACGTGCTCAGCTTCCTGGCCAGGACGCTATCGAACTGCGTGTTGGGCATGGGGACCTCTCGCTGAACAGAGATCCAGCTCCCCTCCAGCTCGGCTGTGCCGCGAGCAGGAGGTTACCACCAGCAGTCGCTCAACGGTATGGAATTGTACGGCGGACCCTTCGATTAGGTCATTGCCGGCGTCGGCCGTACAGTGCGGCATCGTCTGCCGATAGAACTGGGCGCAGACGGCTGGGAGACCGCTGGTGCTCTTGCCCTTTTGGGACAGAGCCATGCCGAAAAAAGTTCCCCTGCGTGGAAATCGCGTGCTGTCGCGGCTTTCGAAGTCGGACCTGGCTCTGCTGCAGCCGCACCTTGAGCCCGTCGATCTTCCTCTGCTGAAAATCCTTGAGACCGGCAGCAGCCGCATCGGTTCGATCTATTTCATCGATCACGGCTTTGCCTCGGTGGTCGCCGACGGACCAGGCAAGCGCGACATCGAGATCGGCATCATCGGCCGCGAGGGCCTGACCGGCTTGGCCGTCGTATTGGGCGAGGATCGCGCCCGCCGCACCACCTACATGCAGGCGGCAGGCGGCGGCCAGTGCATGAGCGCCGCCAAGCTGCGCCAGGCCATGGCCCAGAGCGCCAGCCTGCATCGGTCGCTCTTGCGGTGCGTGCACGCCTTCCTGATCCAGACCACAGAAACGGCGCTGGCCAATGGCCGCAGCAAGAATGAGCAGCGCCTGGCGCGCTGGCTGCTGATGGCGAACGATCGCCTCGACGGCGATGAGCTGCCGCTCACACACAATCTGCTGGCCATCATGCTGGGCGTACAGCGACCGGGGGTGTCGGTCGCGGTTGAGGCGCTCGAACGTAAGGGCCTGATCAGGGCCGGCCGGCGCGTCATCACTGTTCGCGACCGAAAGGGCCTGGTGGCGGCGTCCAACGGCGCCTACGTGCGGCCGGACGATCTCTGACATTTGCCTGAGAAACTTGCATTCCACCAATGTGCATCAGGGCGCGGCTGAACCGCGGGTCGTAAGGTGCATGGGGAAAGGACTATTCCATGACCGAACATGCACGCTTTGAGGATGCCAACGGCACAGCCGCGCTTGGCATCTGTGAGTCGCTGCTTCTCGCATTGACGGACCGTAAAATCATCAGTGAACAAGATGCACGCGACCTGCTCACCGATGTTGCCACCTCGCACGAAGAGGCGGCTCAGACCTCCAAGACCCCTGACCGGCACCGTGCCGTAACCGCCATTGTGCAGCGCATCCTCGTTGGCAAGAACGGGGTGCGCACTTAGCTGCAGAAACGCGCACTTCCCAATCGAGGTAAGTGCGCGTGCAGCTCCGGCACTTGTATCGTTGATCACGCAGCATCTCGTTTCCTTCGAGCTGCGGAAACGGGACATCACGGCAGGCTACAGGACGAATGGCTGAGCACATAATGGCGCTTCCGGCCTGACTTCGGATGCTCCCATGGATTTCGCGGCGCTCACGAACACGGTGTTGGACTTCATCCGCCAACATCCAAACTGGGCGGCGGTGTTTGTGTTTGCCCTGGCGTTCGGCGAGTCTCTGCCGCTCGCGTCGCTGGTGCTGCCCTTCTGGGCCGTGCTGGTTGGCGTGGGTGCGATCATAGCGGTGGCCGACCCGCTGATTTTCTGGACGATTGTGGTTGCCGCCGCGATTGGTGCCGCCATGGGCGACTGGCTGTCCTATTGGATCGGATACCACTATCACGCCCGGCTGCAGCAGATGTGGCCGCTGAACAAGTACCCCAAGCTATTGGACAGCGGCCGGTCGTTCTTCAAACGCTGGGGTGCGCTGGGCATTGTCATATCCCGTTTTTCCGGACCGCTGCGCGCCAGTGTGCCCATCGTGGCCGGTATCGCGGAAATGGCATGGCTACGTTTTCAATTGGCCAATTGGAGTTCGGCTTTCCTATGGGCTTTTGTTTTGCTGTCACCCGGGGCATGGGGCCTCAAATGGTGGACCCAACACATTGGGTGATCACGTCGACTTGGCGCGCATCCTCCACGTTTCCTCTACAGCCATGCTAGCCCCGCTCGGATCGAAAAAAAGTTATCTTGCTGCAATTCGCGCTAGGTGTTGCGGCTTAACTAACCTGCATTAGGGCGGGCGCAGTTATCTCCATGCTTGTCTCAAGGGTGCGTCCGAAAGCGTCTGTCCCCCGACGCAACGGCGTGGAGCTTTGACGCTCTGCGAATTTCTACGCACTGTTCCCCCAAGGAACAGAGGCGCTTAACTCCCCCTCAAGCGCCTCACCCTTTTCGATTCATAAGCCTCAGCTTTGCGGGCGTGACACATCCTGGGCGACCACGAGCACCCTTTATGACGCGCGGCAGAAACGTCCCTCACCCCGGCACCGAACAGCGCATGCATCACCGGTCACGTCGCGCCGCCCCAACGGTATCACTCCGGTTGGTTATTAGCGCGACCGCGTGGCCAAACCCTTGACTTGCTCCGGAGTCTCTTTGATGCGTAGAAGCGCATCGTCCCTCGGGCCCAAGACAAAGTAGATCGCGGTGAGATGGCTTTCGGCTTCGCGCCTCATCATGGTGACCAAATCGAGATTGACGTGAATTTGGTTCTCCTCGGAGTCGGTGCACTCAACCCACGTTGGCATGCGGAACTCCTGTTCAAAGCGAACTATTGGCGGAACTCCTGTTCAAACGATTGGCGTTTGAACGCGAACGAACTCCTCGATGTGCCACGATGGAGTGGGCGCATATCATCTGCATCCAATGCGTGAACAGCATGTGGCCCTTGTCCCGATGCTGCACAGCGCGGCGACACTGTCGGAACTGTGAACCCTTACCAGTACGCAGAGCACTAACTTGGCAGAGCGACTAGAAATCGCCTACGCGGCGTGGGGCAGCTGTGACGTGGGTTCCGTGTGACTGACGGTCATGATTGTGCCCTCCGATCCAGTGACCAGATCAACCCGGGCATTGAGCTGCTGTGCCAGCGCATTGACGATGCTGGTGCCCAAGCCGGTCTTGGCCACAGCACCAGGACCCTCGTTCCGTTTGCCCATGCCGTTGTCTGCAATCGAAAGCTTCCAGTCCAGGCCGTTGACCTTGTAGGTGACGACAATCCGGCCATCCTTCTTATCGGCGGGAAAGGCGTGCTTGAGTGCGTTGATCATGCCTTCGGTGACGATGAGGCCGATGCTGACGGCCGCGCTGGACGACGCAGTATCCCTCTTCTGCCGACACCTCAACCGAGACTGAGCGCTTTTCGCCGATCATCGAGTCGGCCAATGTCGCGCACAGCTTCGACAGGTACGGGCCGACTGCAATTGGGTCGCCGCGCCCGCGACGCCGTCAGGTGCTGCTGCACCGCTGCGACCGACATGACCCGCTTGTGGGCATCCTGCAGGTGCGCTCTCGTCTCGTCTGACTGCACGGTGCTCGCCTTCAGCAGGAGGATGCTGGCGATGATCTGCAGGCTGTTGGCGATACGGTGCTGCATCTCCTCCAACAGCAATTCCTTCTGATGCAACAACTGCTGCACCTCCCGCTCTGCCGCGCGCCGCTCCGTGATATCCTCGATGGCGAGAAGGATGGTCGTATGATTGTTGCGCTCGTAGAAGACCTTGCGCGCGTTCAGGAGCATGACGCGCGGCCCGATCTCGGGAAACTCGTGCTCCACCTCAAAGTCGTCCAGCACACTGTGGTCGGGGGCGATCTTTTCCAGCAGCGCGCGCAGGGCCGGAATATCCCACTGGCCATCGCCCAACGCGTACAGCAGCCGGCCTTGCGTTTCCTGCCGGTTGACGCGGAATGTCAGATAGAACGAGCGGCTTGCCGCAACGACGCGCAGGTCCTTGTCGAGGACCAGGAGAGGCTCGCGCACCGTATCAACGATGGCTTGCGCTAGCGCGCGACCATCCTCAATGTCAGCAAATGGCATGGCCCGGGTCATGGCTTTCCTTTTTGACGGTGTGGAGACGCCGCAGGGCAGAGCGCAACAATGCGCCCTTCAGCAGCCTCTCAGCCTGAAATTTGAGCATTCCGAAGCATGTCGCTTCCAGTGGCGCGGCAAAGCGCAAACTGCCTGAGGCAGTGCGGCGCACATTGATGAGCGCCGCTTGTGTCCCGAGCCGTCGACCACTCCAAAATCGCAACAAACCGGCGGTCGACTGTGAGGACAGAGGCACCTTAGCTAGGTGCGTCTGATGCTGCACAACAGCCTTAGCACGGATGGCTCGTGCAATTGTGTCAAATCATACAGTGATGAATCGATTTACGGGCTACGGCTTCGGTACGAGTGCAAGATGAGGTCCAAACAGTCCCGCGACTGTGGCCAGGAGAATTTGCCCGGTTGTCGGCTTGTAAACCCGAACACCGGCGCGACACGCTCCCTCGACATTTGCGTATCCACTGAAGAGCACGAATGGAATGCCGCGCTCCGTGAGGCGCGCGCACACTGGAGAGGTCTCTCCATCTTCAAGAACATGGTTCACCACAGCAGCGACCAAGTCTGCGTCTGCTGCCACCGCCATTGCGTCTGCAACGGTAGTGCAAATACGCACGCGGGCGCCCGCCGCTTT
>CAWIYZ010000013.1:0-100186 GCA_963840425.1 uncultured Alphaproteobacteria bacterium
TGCTGGAAATCGCACTGGGACTTGTGTTCATCTTTACGTTGTTCAGCCTATTGGTCTCTGCAGCGAACGAAATCATTGTCGCATTGCTCAAGTCACGTGCAGTGAGTCTCTGGGACGGCATTGGCATGCTGCTGGATGGCAACGATCAATTACGCCAACAGTTTTTCGACCATCCGCTAATCCGATCGGTAACGCCTCCTCAGTCGTGGGGGGCCAAAATCACATCGAATCGACGCAAGGCTCCGTCATATATCGAGACACGCACGTTTGCTGTGGCTCTGCTAGACCTACTCAAGCAGCCACACGGAGCCCTCGGCGCGATCGAAGCAGAGCTGAAGCGTACCGTCGCCGAACTTCGCACCGGCGACACGAGCGGGCTCACACGCGCATCAACGACATTGGGAAAAATCGCTGCTCAGTTGCCCGCAACACCGTTGGGCGCCGAGGTCAAGCAGCACCTGCACGGACTCCAACAGCATTTGGGCGATGCAACCCAATCCGCCGCTGAACTGGCCCGTTCAGTCGATGACGCGCTTCAGCTGTTGCCCGCGCACTGGCTGGCAGCCGTAAAGGAAAGCGCAGCCAAGTTCTCTCCAGGACTCGAAGGCACCCTAAAGGCGCTGGCGGAAGACGCTGCAGGCAGCATCGAGAGCTTTCGGCAGGGCATCGAGCGTTGGTTCGACGAGGGCATGGCCCGGGTTTCCGGGTGGTACAAACGTTGGACCCAGGCGGTGCAATTTGGGTTGGGACTTGTGTTGGCCATCGCGCTCAACATTGACACCGTCAACATTGTTCGAGTCCTCGAAGAGAACGAGCAACTGAGGCGTACCCTTGCGGCCCGTGCGGAAGCGTATGCCAAAACCGCAGCGCTGGATCCTCGCAACGTGATAGGGCAGCAGTCATCTGGCCCGTTCACCATCTCGTTGCAGTCACCTGACGCGCAGACATTCGAGTTGAAATCTGGCCTGCCGTCCGACCTGCCATCCGACGTGAAGTTTGAGACGCTAAAAGTAACCGCAACGCCATCTGAAGAGCTTGCGCCATTTGAAGTAAGGTGCGAAAAAGCTCGGCAAGATCCCAAAAGCCAAGAGCCGCGAGCTGCCGTGATTCCCTGTACGATCAACCAGCGCGTGCTCGCTCGAAGATTAGGTGTGATCAAAGTTGGCTACGAATGGATACAGCAAAAGAATAAACAGCCGGTGACGGAGACCCGTGCCGCCAGCATTCCCATCGTTCTGGTCCCAGATGCCGAGAAACAGTTCGAAGACATTCAGACGCGTCTCAAGGAAACCGGGCTTCCACTCGGCTGGCGAAATCCGGGTGGAGCTCAGGCCTATCTCGGTGAACACCACATCTTCGCTGTCCTTGGATGGCTTCTCACCGCATTGGCTGCGTCGCTGGGGGCGCCGTTTTGGTTTGATCTACTCAAAAAGGTGGCTAATCTTCGCGCAGCTGGACCGAGTCCCGACGAGAAGAAGTCAACCCCGGCGGCGACCTGAGACGGGGCTCAAGCGTCTAGCAATCCGAAGACCCTTCGGATCTGCTGACAAACGTCGAAAGGGTTGCTCGTGCAGTGAACCGCAAGTCGCGCGATTCTATTCCAGCACAAATTTTTTAACTGAACCTCTCTCCTCTTCCTTGGGGTTTGCTTGAATTTGCCGAGTAATGCGATCGGCGCTATGTTACGGCGCTGATTCCAATCTTCACGAGCAAAGACAGCTTACGAGTGGACCCGCGCGTCAATCACCTGCTTCTTTCCACCGCTCTGCTGGGAACGTTCTTTTCTGGAACTGCGACCAGAATCGTGAGCATTTCGATGCCGACGGTGGCGAGCAGCTTGGGGACGGATCTCATCGGTATCTCTTGGGCGCTGTTGGCTTACCAAATTCCCAATATCGGACTGTCGATTGTTTTTGGCCGGGTGTCGGATCTCTGGGGCAGAGAGAAGGTTTTTGGGTTGGGTTTCCTGGTGTTTTCGCTGAGCTCGCTTTTGTGTGGATTGTCTTTGAATGTCATGCAGCTCATCCTGTCGCGCTTTGTTCAAGGCGTTGGCGGCGCGATGCTGCAATCCTCAAGCCGAGCGCTGGCCGCTGAGTCGGTGCCGGAGGAACTCGCCGGCAGGGCGCAGGGCTATATGACCACGGCTCATCACGTGGGCTTCGTTTTGGGTCCCAGCATCGGCGGTTTGATGATCGATTACCTGAGTTGGCGTTGGAGTTTCTTCCTGCTGGTTCCCATCGGCTTATGCGGTACCTTGCTGACTCTGGCGAGCTTGAGACGCCGACCGCCGGTATTTCGACATCACAACGTGTCTATCGACTACCTCGGGGCGGCGCTGTTAGTTGCGACGACGACCACCTTGGTGCTGATTTTTGACCGGCGCACCCATGAGATGATCGGTACGAACTTGAAGATCGCGCTGGCGCTCCTCCTTGTCGGTTGCTTCGCGGCGCTGATTATTCATGAGTCGAAGACACAGAGCCCCTTCGTGGACCTGTCCTTGTTCCGCATCCGCAGGTTTTCCTTCAGCGTGGTGAGTCTTCTAATTATTGCTATGTGCTATTCCTTGATCGGTTTCCTGATGCCCTTCTATCTGCAAGACATTCTCCACTTGTCAGCGACGGCGGTGGGATTGCTTTTCATGGCGCCGTCGCTTCTCACGGTCGCCTTTGCCCCTCTCAGCGGTTATATGTCGGACCGCTTCGGTCCGCGGGCGCCCGCGACTCTGGGCGCAGCGATCATGGTCGCATCTCTAAGCGTGGGCGGCCTGCTCCGAACCGATTCGGATTGGTTTCTGCCGGCGCTGTTGATTATCCTGAGCGCGATCACCAACGGCCTCTTCAATCCGGCGAATTCCACGGCCATGATCGGCATGATGCCTAGAGAGCATCGCGGGTTCGCTTCCTCGATGAATCACGTGACCTTTGGAGTGGGGAATGTACTGGGCATCGCCCTCGGTGGCTCTGTGATGGCGATTGCGTTCGAACATTTCACGGGATTAGCCGGAGCCAGTCCGACAACCGATAATCCCGCTGGTTTCGTTGGCGCCATCAATACGACGTTCCTCGCGGCGACCGTCTTGAGTCTGGGAGCCGTGGCGGCATCAGTGGCGCGCGGCAACGGGCAGCGGTGAGCGAGAGGTCATTTCGCTTTTGACGATGATGGCGGAACGATTTCGATAAGCACGGCTTCAGGGTCTGCGCCCCAGCGCCAGGGAAGCCCGACACTGCCCAGTCCGCGCGAGACAACGAGCAGCGACGAGCGAAATGCGAAATTGCCCTCGTCGAGACAAAAGCGGCTCTGGCGCAAGATCGGCCGGCTATAGGGTAGACGTATTTGACCGCCGTGGGTATGCCCGGAGAGCGTGAGTGACACCCCGTGGGCCTCGGCCTCGTAAAAAAAATCTGGGTTGTGGGCCAGAAGTAGGTGCGGGGCTCCGTGTTGGGACAACATTTTTCCCCAATCCGGCGCGCCCATAATTCGGTCGTCAATGCCGCCAAGGACAAAACTGCCCTTGCCATGCGTTAGAAGCACAGAGTCGTTCTTGAGCGTTGTGATCCCGATCGACTTCAGACCCCTCCGAATGTCCTCTGGATTGCCACCGAAATAGTCATGGTTGCCGTAGCAATACCACGCGCCCAATGGGGCGCTGGATAATGGAGCTAAGATGTCCAGGTATTTGTTTACTTCGCTTGAATGGCCTGTGACGATATCGCCGCTGATCGCTACCAGGTCCGGTTTGAGCTCCATCAACGACCCAATGATTTTCGCCAACGGTTCCGGTTTGAGAAAAATGCCGCAATGAATGTCGGAAACCAGCAGCACTGTAAAGGATCCAGCTCTGCCGGCCAACCCTGCGGTGAGAGCGAAGTTTGAGCCAGGGCAAAGCGTTTTTCGAGCAGCCAACTATACGGATTCCACACGGCGGCTAGATGGGGATATAAGAAGCGCGACACCAGGATATCCATATTGCGCTCCAGTACCTTGAAAACTCCCTTGTTCGGATTGATCCACCGCCGCTCTCGGCCGGTCATCGCGCGCGGCGGCGCGAGTTTTCGTGTGCTGAGAGCAGTTCTTGTGGTTCGCAGCGTTATTGCCGCGGGAATTACCTCGTGGACTTTGGAAGCGCTGGTTTTTGAAATCGACATATCGGGATATTTTGCCGCAATATGCGAAGCGAGACAACATCATGTTTGTGTTCGTTGACAACTCGGTGCGTGGGGCACTACATTGTTCCTGGGTTGGGAGATTAATTCGAGATGCAACTAAAGCTCGCCATTCATCGAATAACAACGGTTTGCTTCGGAAACAGAACCTCCGTCGACGGGACGACGTTGGTTGTGGACGCCGAAGAATTACGCGGCTTGCTGCTGGAGGACCCGTCTCTCTCAGGCGTCGAATTTGAGGTTGTGCAGCCAGGTGAAAGTTGCCGGGCGGGACCGGTTTTCGACATCATCGAGCCGAGAGCGAAAGACGTGGATTCGAGCCCGGACTTTCCTGGTATTTTAGGACCGCCGCAAACCGCGGGGATGGGCACGACGCATGTCCTGGAAGGCACTGCGGTAACCGTACTTAAAGAGACCGGCGCCGGTGATTCGCGCGGAGCCCCAGGATATGTCCTGGAGATGAGTGGAGGCCCGGCTGCAGGAACGAAATATGCCTCGCTGCATCATCTGATCGTGATCCCATCCACCAAGCCTGGACTACCTGGCCATGCGCAGCAAAAAGCCTACCGTTTGGCAGGGCTGAAAGCCGCGGTTTATTTGGCGCGAGCGGCGATGAACGAAACGCCGGTCTCAACGCAAACATTCGAATCCGTCGGACCTGCGGAAGGAGATCGGGATGGACTGCCACGGGTCGCCTACATCGGTCAAATTTTTTCGCGCCAGCGAAAGCCGCAGTTGGGCGAGCAGATCTTATACGGCGCGGGTACGGATGGGATGCTGCCCGTCGTGCTTCACCCCGACGAATGGCTCGACGGAGCGTTGGTGCCCTCCTACCATAACTCGCTGGGCGGCGTGGAGACCTATTTCTATCAGAATCATCCGGTGATCGGCGAACTTTACCGGCGCCATCACGCGCATGAGCTTAACTTCGTCGGCACGGTTGCGACGATTGCGGCGGCGGATAATTTTGACCGCGACCGCAACTGCCGATTCGCCGCCAATCTCGTGAGGTGGTCATTGAAAGCGAACGCCGCGGTCCTGACCAAGTTCGGTGGCGGCGTGCCCCATGCCGATTTAGCGGAAACGGCGCGCCTGCTGGAAGGCATGGGCATTAAGACCGCGGTTCAGGTGACCGATCTGGCTCGGGACCGAAGGCTGGAGTCGGCGTTGCTATTCAATTTTCCCGAAGTCAACGCCATCGTCTGCATCGGCGGCAATAGCACGACGTGGGAGGCGCCGCGGCTCGAAAGAGTGATAGCAGCGAACCCTGAAATGGCCGAGCGGCTACGTGGACCGTTTGAGCTCGAAGCGATGAGCGTCATCGGCGTATCCAATCAGCAGGGGGTATCGCGGCTGAGATCGATGATGTATTAGACGAGAGACATGAGACAGCGGAGAAAACCACAAAGAACCTAGCAATGCAAAGTTCACAAAGTGTAATTTTCTATACTAATATGCTTAAAAGTTTTTCACGGCTTGCGCAAATGTTCCGACCGTTATTCATCATGGATGCAGCACTTGACGAAAGAGAGTCTCACCACGAAGATCACGAAGGCCACGAAGGGTTCGGATATTTTTGATAAAACTTCGTGCTCTTCGTGGACTTCGTGGTCAATCTCCTTTTTGGTTGTGGCTCCGTGGGTTAGTTGTTCTCTTTACCGTTGCCTAACGTGCCGTTTTGGAGGTTTCTGAGATGCGAGTTGTACATTACCTGAATCAGTTTTTCGGTGGTCTCGGTGGAGAAGATAAGGCGGGCGCCCCGCTGGAGGTCCGTGCGGGCGCCGTGGGACCGGGTCTGCTGCTGGAGCAATTGCTCGGCAACGATGCGAAAGTGGTGATGACCCTCGTTTGCGGCGATAACTATGCCGTCGAAAAACAGGAGGCGATGATTGACGCGGCTCTCGATCAGATTCGCGAGGCCAAACCGGATTTGTTCGTTGCCGGTCCATGCTTTCAGGCCGGCCGCTATGGGATGGCGGCGGGAGCGCTCTGTTGCGCTGTCCAGAAGACCTCGAGATTCCCGTTGTCACGGGATGGGCGAAGAAAACCCCGGTGTCGATCTATATCGGGAAAAACTCTACATCGTCGACTCCGGCATGAATGCGGCCCGAATGCGCGACGTCCTCGGCAAGATGGCAAACTTGGCGACGAAGTTGGTGAACAAAGCGAAGATCGGACTGCCGGCGGAAGAAGGCTATCTGACGCGCGGCTTGATACGGGATCAATTCGTTGAGCAAACCGCCGCGCAGCGGCTGGTGGATATGGTTTTGGCGAAGGTCAAAGGCGCGCCGTTTGAGTCGGAAATGATGCCGACTTCATTTGCTCCGATTCCGATGCCGCCTCCGGTCAAGGATCTTTCGAAAGCCAAGGTGATGCTGATTACGGATGGTCGGCTTGGTTCCGAAAGGAAACCCGGACAAGATCCAAGGCTCCGCGGCAACGCGCTGGGGTTCTTACAAGATCGAAGGCTGCGACGATCTCAAAGGCGAAGATTACGAAATCTCCCACGGTGGCTATGATCCGCAATTCGTTCGGCAGGACCCCGATCGCTTGGTGCCGCTCGACGCCATGCGCGAGCTGGAGCGGGAAGGCGTTATCGGCAAACTCCACGACGAATTCATCTCCACTTCCGGATTAGCCAACCCGCTTTCCAATACACGGCGCATGGGCCGCGAGATGGCTGAACGAGTAAAACAACTGGGGATTGATGCAGTTATCCTTACGTCCACGTGAGGCACCAGCACGCGCAGCGGCGCTGCGATCACGACTGAACTGGAAAAGGCCGGCATCCCAACCGTTCAAATTACGGCGGCTCTTCCCATCGCGAAGATGGTGGGCTCTAACCGCACCGTTCTAGGAAACGGCATTGTTCATGTGGTCGGCGACGCCAACGTTTCGCCGGAGCAAGAAAAAGCAATACGCCGCAACCTGGTAGAAAAGGCGTTGGAGGCGTTGCGGTCGGAAAAAGTCTAATCCTGAAGTCGTGCACTTCTGATCGGGATCTTTAGTCGCGTTGATTTCTACCGGCCGCCGTACAGCTCTTTCACGAATCCCGTACTTTCCAACTCTTGAAGAAAACGATTGTCATAAAAATCTTTCGGGTTGGCCGATGCTGCTTTGGGATGGTCGGTAACCGATAGAGCTGCACTGATGGCTTCGTCGGTTACGTACGGAACCTTGGGAAACAGCGGGGCAAAACTGCGGTACGCTTCATCGACAATCTCTTGATCTTTGGTGGCGAGATGCCTTGCGACCGCGCGCTTTGACACATCGGGCTGCTCGATCGCAACCTTGAGGCCGACCAGAAAGGCCTTTAGGAACGCCCTAATTACATCCACATTTTGCGGCACTGTTGAGCGCCGGATGGCGATGCCCATGAAAGGGTAAGGGAGTTTGAGCGCCCCGATGTTGACCAACTCCTTGAATCCGAGGCGCCGGGCCATGAGGGTCGTTGGGGCGGAGTGAACCGCCGCCGATACAATCCCTTGTTTCAGAGCAGCCAGGGCGTCTTCCTGGCGCGAGAAATAGAGCACCTTCATGTCCTGCTGCGTCATCTTGTATTGTCTAAGCAGCGCGATCGCGGCGTGATCGGAGGAGGCGCCTTTGGTGATCACGCCAAGAACCTTGCCACGCAGGTCGGTCACCTCTTTGATCTCCGGCCTGGCATAGATAGAGAATGCATAGGTAGGGACCGGCATGCCGACGTAGATAAGATCGGCGCCGCTGAGCATCGCATTGACAGCCGCGCCGCCGGTGAGCGCCATGTCAACGGACCCGGAAACCGCCGACTGAGTAAGTCTGACTCCTCCGGGGATGTAGACCGGATTGATCTCAATGCCGTATTGCCGATCGATTTTGTTCTCGGGAATGTTCCAAAGCGGGGTTTGTCCGCCGTTGAGCTGGGGATACCCGACACGAATATTGGTCGTGGCCGCGTTTGCGTGCGTAACCAACAGGAACAGCTGCAAGGCGAGCACAAATAGCAGACCGAAAAACGCCACTAGAAGCAATCGAAGAACCGGAAGAACTTTTTCATTGTTGTCAGACATAGGCTTTCCTCCGTTTCGGAACAGTTGTCGCAATTGGACATTGTCGCGACACTGTTTAGTCCAAGTGTCTGCCTTTGTTTCCGAAGCTTGGCAGACGCCTATATAAAAAATCGATTTTTTGCAACCGTTTCAACTCACCTATTTTGGCTGGGGCTTCGGCAGAGGCTTGGGGAGGCACGGGGAAATAATTGACACGGCGTCTGCCCGTTGTTAGGGTCGGGGTCGGCCAACAAAGGACTCTTCGTTGAATCGTTCAATATTGCCGGTTTGAGTCAAAACCCTGAGACAATGGAACAGATTAAGGCTATCCTCTGGATTTATAAGACTGCCCTCAGCAAAACGATCCAGCTTCTTCGTGACAATCTCGGAATCATTTTTGCCCCGATAGCGTATGGATTGGTGTTGTCTGCTGCCGCGCTGCTGCTCGCACCCCTTGGGTTTATCGGCGGGATGGTTCTTGGGGTCGTATTCGCGGCGTGCGCGAGTTCCGCGCTTTACCTTATTGAAAATGTCGTTCGGATGAGCAAAGCAACTCTCCAAGACTTCGCCAATGGGTTCACAGTTTATATATGGGACATACTCACTCTAGCGTTTATTTTCTGGATCCCGATGAGGCTACTTGCCCAGTTCGCCTATACAACCCCCAATGGTCCATTGCTCTATTTAGGAGTCCAGATTCTTTTGTACGTCATCTTCAACGCGGTTCCCGAACTGATTTATCAGGGCCGTATGTCGGGATTGGCGGTTTTGTCGGCCAGCTATCAATTCATCGTGGAGAACTGGATCGAGTGGTTATTACCGAATCTCCTAGTCGGAGTGGCGGGTTACCTGCTGAGAAACTTGATATACGAGTTGGTTGCTCCCCTGCCGTTTTTTCTTCAGTATTTCTTCGTCGAAGCTGGCTTTGGCCTTTTCCTCACTTTCTTGATGATTTTCCGCGGCCTGCTTTTCTCAGAGCTCAACGGTACCACGCGGCGCAGCAGAGTCTATCGCTACAAAGCGCGATCATCGCAGTGAGGTGCTTGTCTCGGAGATTAGGCCGCTGAGCGTTATGTTTCGGTTACTGCTGTCTCAACGGTAGAGTAGCACTGATTCTCGTTCTTCAAGCCACGAATTTTCATCGGGCTTCGCCAGTGCGTCGAGATCGGCGGGCGCGGCGGAAGAATCATCGACCCATTGACGTAACAGCTCGCTTCCGTTGATCAGATCGATGGCGCGCCGATCGTGTTCGTATTCATAGGGAAAGTCGCGCCAGAGGTCATAGTCCGGCCGCAGAGTCCGCAGAGACTTAAGCGCGAGGGCGATGAAACGCCATGGCCGAAAGCCGTCGTGGTCGTAACCCGAGTCCTCGAGATGAATTTGTACTCCCGCGCAGAGCTTGCCTGCATGCTTGTGAAACGTCGGCTCGAACCAACAGTCCCGCAGCCGGCAACCACTCATCCATTCAGATGCGAGGGATCTCATCTTCACGATCAGAGCGCGAGGCTCAAGATCCGGCGCGCCGAACAGCTCCAATGGACGCGTCGTACCACGCCCCTCTGAAAGAGTGGTGCCTTCCAGCATCACCGTTCCGGGGTAGCACCGCGCCATCCAGAGGTTGGATGCGTTCGGGCTCGGATTCACCCATGCGCGCTCGCCGAGCGGCCAACCGTACCCTGGCGCCCGCGATGGCTCCCAGCCATCCATCTTCACGACCTGGCACTCCACATCGAGACGCAGCTTGCTAACGAACCAACTCGTGAGCTCTCCCAAGGTAAGACCGTGACGCATGGGCAGCGGTCCCGCGCCCACAAAGCTTTCCCAATCCGGCCGGAGCCGCAGCCCTTCCACGGGACGCCCAACCGGATTGGGCCGGTCGAGCACCCATACGGTCTTGCCGTGCTCCGCAGCCGCTTCGAGAATGTAACGCAAGGTTGTGATGAAGGTGTAGACACGGCAGCCGACGTCCTGAAGATCGACGAGCAGAACATCGAAGCTGTCCATCATCGCCGGCGTCGGCCGGCGCACCTCCCCGTATAGGCTAAAGACTGGAATCCCGTGCACCGGGTCGCGGAAGTCCGGCGACTCGATCATGTTGTCTTGCTTGTCGCCGCGGAGTCCGTGCTGCGGGCCGAAGGCCGCAACCAACTGAATGTCGTTGAGCCTCGCCAGCGCGTCCAGTGAGTGAGCCAAATCGCCAGTCACTGATGCCGGGTGTGCGAGCAACGCCAGGCGTCGCCCCGCCAGAGGCTTTCTGAGCGCGGGTCCTTCCAGCAGACGGTCGATTCCAAACTTCATCGCTTCCCAATATAAGCAGGATCGTTGAAGGCATTCACATCGGACGGCTCTAGACCTAAAGCGAAGGCATCGGGATGGTGAAAATCGGGTTTGCCCGGCGGGTGCTTCAGTGCCCAGTAGGAGAGCCTGCCCTTTTCATCTTCAATCACAGCACAAAGCGCGAGCTGGAGGCAGGCATGCGGCGGAATCGCCGGCAGATCCAGGCGGCAGACGGTATCGAGATCGAGCCGATCGGCTAAGTTACGCACTGTCATCCTCGGTGCCAGCTCATTATCGTCAAGCGGCGTCCCAACACGATAACGCTGAAAGCTGTAAGCCGCCCACTCGCCCGACGGCGCGAAGTTGAGCTCGTAGTAGTCCGGTTTGCCCTTTACGGAGATAAACGCCTCAAAGCATGTGTGCTGCCAGAGGCGATCCGCTTTGCGCGGCGGTCGCGGCGGCGGGATCCGGAGACGCGTCAGATCTCCCTTGAGGGCATAGGTAAAAATAAGCGCGTTGTCCTGCGTCCAGCCCGCGCGTGCTTCGATTTCTTGGACGGGCTGGCAGTACGTTTCAGGATGGCACGTGAGCACGGCTTTCTTGGGAATGAAGGTCGTCATCGTGGCGCGCTATTGCACCATTGTACTTGATATTGGTGGCGAACATCCAGGAAGGCGTTTCGGAAATCCGAGTACGACGGTCGCTTGGATTTTACACTCTAGCGCCCCAGCACCGCTGAGAGCTGCACCAGCTCTTGGTACCGGCTACCCCACTTGTCGGCGTCGGGGACAAGCGTGTTGCGATTGCCAACGTCATCGGGACCGCCGGCGGCAAGTTCTTTGAAGGCAGGCCAGCGTTTTTGCCGGAAGGCCAGCTCTTGCCCCTTCTTGGACAACATGAAATCCACCAACAAAGCGGCAGCATGAGGATGGGGCGGTTGCGATGACATCACAAATGCGGAAACCGACTTAACCGGGATGAACGGCTCGGGAAAGATATAGTCAATCGGCGCCCCTGCTTGGCGTAACGACACCGCTTCGTGGTGATGGGCATCGATCTGCACGGGAAACTCGCCAGCGGCCACCAGTTGTGAAACCAAGGTGCGCCCCTTTCTGATGTTTAAGTTTTGGTCCCCTAGGTTGCGCGCGATTTGTTTTCCTTTTTCATCGCCGTAGAAATCGAGCAATGCCGCGAGCCAATCGTCGGCATCTTGATCCATCCCTAGCTTTCCTTTCCACTGGGGTTGCAAGAGATCGTCGATGGATTTCGGCGCCTGTGCACGGCCGACCTGCTTGGTATTGAAAAGATAGACCAGCAGCGAAGCCCAGATCCCGTTGAAATAGCCATCCTTATCATAGAACCCGGCACGCAGGCCTCTCCGGTAAGGCGTGTCGTAGCGAATGATGGCGTTGGCTTTCTTGAGCGTATAGAGCGCGGAGCTCCGGATATTCAAGGTGTCATAGTTGTGTTTGCCCGCGCGTTGTTCCGTCAAAATACGATTCAGCAAGCTCTGCGGGCCCGAGGTGAGTACTTCCACTTTGAGGAAGGGGTACTCGGCTTCGAAACCGCTGGTGAACTGGCGCAGATCTTCTCGATTCATGGGAGCGTACCACACGACGGTCTTCTCGTTTTTCGCTTCTTTCACCAGGGCCGCCTGCCGCTCCGCCGGCGGGAGCCGGTTGATTTTGCCCAGAGTTTCTTCGGGCGTGGCGGCTCCGACATCTACAGCCTGGAAAACAACAAACACCACAAGTATAAGCATGCATGCGCAAACTTGAATCCATTTCAACATCGTTCACCTCCGATTTATAGCCATCCTGGCAGATCAAGCCATAAAGCCGAAAAGTTCTCAGGCAGAAATTAGATCGATAACGCCGGGCGCGATGTGTGAGAGTCTTCACTCCATACCGTCGGTGATGAATTGAATCACGTAGCCCGCCGGATCGTCCATGTAGGTCCCTCCCTGACCTTCATGCCGTTCTTTAGCTGCGCCACGGTCACCGTGGGAAATTCCGAGCGTATCAAGGTGCGCGAGAGCGGCGCTCCAGTTGGCGGCCGGGACATAGAACGCGATATGAGGGCCGGGTACCTTACGGCTCATCACCAAGCCCTTCGGTGAAAAGTTTCCGCATTGAATGCACGATGCAGGTTCTGCGCCTTCACGTACTCCCTCGGCATCTCGACGGGCCACGACCACCCCTTATCCCACATCATGCACACCATCATACGAGGCGAGAGCGGCAGGGTGACTTGCGCTGTTTTATTCATGTACCCGTCGTCGCCCATGATCGGATGCACGGTCTTTTCATCGACGTTGCGGACCACCGGGTTATCGCACGTGATGAAGTAGTGACCGCCGGGGCGCCAGAGCGACCACTTCATGTCCAGAAACACCCGTGTCAGCACGTCGGCCAGTTCGAGCGAACGTAGGGTAAGCTCTTTCGGAATTGCCACCTCAAATTCCGAGAGGTCTGACATGCTCTCGCGCAGCGTTGGCAAGTCCGCGTCGCGAACCTCCAACCCGTCCTTTCGCATGCGCTCGACCATTGATTTGAACGCGTCCTCATGCTGTCCGGTCGCGGCCAGATGCACCCCCATGCCCAGAGCGTAGATTTTGGCCGCGATGCGCCGCTGCGTTGGCGTGCGCGAGACCATGAGCCCCGCAAACTGCGCGAAGGCTTCCCGGTCACTGCCCTTGATCATCTCGCCCGCAGCGAGCTTCTCGTAGCCGTTGGCTGCGGCAGCCTCGATCTGGCCGATAAGCTTCTCGATTGTCGTATCCATCGTGCCGTCTTCACGCTCGAACGAGTAAAAGTGTGTGATGAACCCCGTCTCTTCCGGTATCGCGCTCCAGGTTCGCCCGTTCGTCTTGTCGTACGACCACACCTGCCCCCGCTGATCCGTGAAATGCTGGAGGCTCAAAACAGGCACGACGTGCTGGTTGCGATATTCGGCCATTTCCCCGCTCAGGCGCTCAAACACCCCGTCGCCTACCACTCTCACCGGATTACTAGCGCAGCCAGGCATGAGACGCACGATGATACCGGCAGGCAAACGCAAGCGCACAGCGACGCACCGTTCGCCCGCGCGGTTTGCGGCGCGCATGCTGCCCGGCGCGCGGCCCGGCCCGCTTCCCGGCTCCATTGTGCCCTGCGCACCGACACTGAAGGCGGTTGTGCCGACGGGCGAGCGCTGGCTCTACGAGATCAAGCATGATGGCTACCGCATCCAGGCGCATCTGGCGGAGGGGGAGGCCCGCGCTGCTGGCCAGCAGCGGCGTCGAACTGGACCGGCCGCTTGCGATCCCTGGTCGCGCCCCCTCAACGAGCTGCCCGCCAGCTCGAACTGCATTTCCATCTTCTCGACGAAGCATGTCGGCAAGGTCGGCACCGGCTTCAGACGCAAGGTCGCGCGCGCCGCACCGCGTTCTGGCCTCGCTCGTCACACCTTATTGGCACACCTTGTTGCAGCGCTGCGGTGGATGTCCCTTGCCGGTACACCTGGCGAAGCAGTCGGGACCTTTCCCTTTCTTGGCAATGAAGTGCACATCGCCTATCTCGGACGCGCCAGCAGAGAACAATGGGCTTGGGCGCTCGATGGCCGATCCGATGAGGCAGGACCCGATGGCGGCAGCCATCAGCAGCCTCATGACAACCTCCTTTGCCTCAGCCCCAACCCAGGTGTTTCACCGCCAGTCCTGAGTGCCAGATTTTTGTCATGTGTGCGATCCGATCCCCCTCGAACTGCATGACATACACGTAGTCGGTTGCAACGCTCTTTCCTGTCGGGGGGCATGGTCCGCCTTGGCCCGTATGCGTGCCTTTGAAGACGGCATATGCCGACACGTTGCGACGCTTCTCATCGGTCGCAAACGACTTCAGCTCGTATCGACCATCGGGCACGAAGCCGAGCAGCCCTCGCATCCAGTCGCAATAGTGCTGGAGTGTTCGGACATCGGCGAGGGGCTCCGCCTGGGCAGAGAACGTCGCGCTGGGCGTGCAATAGGCTTTGCATCCCTCCCAGCCCTTGCCCGTCTCACAGGCCAGAAAGAACTGCTCGGCCGTCTCCGTGATCGAGGCCATGACGAACTCCCAATGAATGTGCCGCGTACAGAGCGTACGATATCGTCGGCGTGCTGGAAATGAAGTAAAAAGCCCAGCCAAAGGCTGGGCTTTTCTGACGGGGACGTTCTCCCGAGCTAAACTATGAGCCCCGCATATGGTGGAGCCAGCAGGCATCGAACCTGCGCTTTCCCCTTAGGTCTGAGGATGCCACGCCCAGCTTGACGGCGCACGCCATCCCTTAGGTGGAGGTTAAAACACGCGCGTATCTGGGGCGCAGACACGCGATGGCCTGGCCTGCCCAGGCTCGTGCATTTGCTCCGCGCCCTCCCATATCGAGGAATAGGTGTACTTTCCAAACCAAGGAACCACAGTCATGGCAACTGAAAAGGAGCTGCGCATTGCACTTGAGCGGCTGGTCCGTCAACTGGAGATCGGCCAGTTCGCCAACAAGGAAGGCATGAAAATAACCAGCAACTACGCCTTCGTTGAAGCCAAGAGACTGCTCCAAACTGCGGCGTCCTGAATGCGCGATCCTCGCTATTTTGCATCCAAGTCCAGGATCGACACGTCGTCGTTGTCGGGCTTGTTCACGCGCGTCGAGATCGGCCACATCGTCATCAGCTCTGACGGATACGGCACCAGCAGATCGCGCGGATCGGGTTCGATACAAGCGAGCCATCGGTCGTAGCTCTCGGTGGAATGATCACCGGCATGCGGTCGTGAATTTCTGCCACCAGCTCATTGGCTGGACACGTGATGACTGCAGAACGTGCGCACCCAGTCCTCGGTGCCGGGCGCTTCCAGTTCTCCCAGATGCCCGCGACGCCGAACGGCTGACCGGTCCTGCATGGCGATGGCATACGGCTGCTTGGCCTTCGCCCCCTTGATCGCCTTCCACTCGAAGAAGTTGTCGATGGGCACGATGCAGCGCCGCAGCTTGTAGGCGTCACGGAAGGTCGGCAGCGTGGCAACCGTCTCGGCCTTCGCGTTGATCGGCTTGCGACCGCCCTTCTCTCCTTGCTCCAGTACGGGATCAGACCCCACCACAGCCGATCCAGTGTGCGCTCGCCGGTCTTGGGTTCTGGCGGATGACCCAATGCTCTTGGCCCGGCGCGCCGTTGTACTTTGGCGTCCAGTCCGTCCCTCCCTCGCGCTGCTTCTTGGCCTTCGCCACGCGCGGATCGTCCGGCGTGCCCATGATGATGGTGAGCCGGAGTTCATCGGGTGACGACTTCTGGGTGATGCGACCGCACATGCTCTCGATTTAGGAGCGCTGCCGTCTGGCAGCAACCGTGCCAAGGTGGTGGGCGGTGCAATCTCGACCAGTGCCCAAGAGTCATTCGGGTCGACGAACTCGCCGCCGAAGTACATCTGGACATACTCGGCGTCCGAGCGCTCGCGGAAGCAGTAGGCGATGTGCTCGACACCATCACGCCAGTAGTGCTGCTGGCGGGGACAAACCGACAAACCCCGGCAGAAGCGGTCGAGGATCGTGTAGTTCTTGCCGGTCGCGACTTCCACGGGCAGGGCCAGTTGATGCGGCCAGTCGCGATTGATGCGGGCTTTCGTGAGTTCGCCCTTGCGATAGACCATGCGTATCTCCGGATCTGATGGTGATCAGACGGATGCGCGCGGTCGTTCGGCCCCTTCCTGCTTGGCCATCTTCAGTCGCAACTCGACCCGGCGCTGGCCGACGATGCGGGCCTGCTCCTGCAAGATGCGGAACATCTGCGTCTCGCCCTGCTGGGCGCGCATGGGCGACCCGATGGATCACGTCGTGCAGCCACTCCCACTCCCGGCCCACCTCTTCTTCCCGTGCCCGCAGGATATCCAGGTTGTCCATGTCCGGCCTCTTTGTGTTCTCTAATTGTTCTAATGTGTGAAGAGGCCGAAGTCCAGCCCATGGTATGACGCCGCAATGGCCGCAATGACACGCCCCATCACGATGCGGGCCTGCTCCTCTGCAAGATGCGGAACAACTGCGTCTACATCAACGAGCTGCCCGCCAGCTCGAACTGCATTTCCATCTCGACGAAGCATGTCGGCAAGGTCGGCACCGGCTTCAGACGCAAGGTCGCGCGCGAGCTGCATCAGGTTCTCGCCCCGCTCGCCATCGAGAAACCGCCGCTCGAAACGGTGCGCGATGCGAAGACGATGTGGGTGCGGCCTCAGTATCAAACTGAGATCGAGTATCGGCCATTACCGGCGATGGGCTGTCCCGGCACGCGCCTCGGCGAATCCCGGCTTCATCGCGCCGTGCAGTCCCACCCTCAAGCCAGTGGTTCCGACCGGCGACCTCTCGGATGCACCTTTCGGATTGTCAGCGCCGAGAACCTCGGCTATGGCGTGGACCCAAGCGGTCCCCAGTGCGGTCACCTCCACAATGATCGTAGCCTGCTGGGAGCCCACGCCATGGGGCGCATCCGCGTTGCCAACGATCACATCGCCCTGCCTGAGAAGGCAGAACGGCGACCGGCTGCGATTCCAGAGGGCGCGTGGCCGCGCCTGATGCGCGCGCCGAGAGCTGCGTCCTTCTTGGACATCTCGACCAGCTACTTCCTTGCCGAGGTCAAAGCCGGGCGCATGCCGCAGCCCAAGCGCATGGGTCGAACTGCGTCTTGTGGGATCGGCGTGACCTCGATCTTGCTGCCGACCAGTTGCCCGGTGGCGTGGATACGGACGATGATGAGTGGAGAGTCGAGTGAGTGTCTCCACCATGATCTCCATTCCGTACAAGTACCTGATCGCAGATCGCGATAGGCATGGCCGCACGCGCTACTACGTGAGGCGCAAGGGCTTCACCAAGATCAAGATCACCGCCGCACCCGGCAGCGCCGAGTTCGATGCCGAGTATCGAGCTGCATTCGCGGCGGTGGCGAACGCCATGCCGACCGCAGTCCTGCGTGAGAACACATGGCGCTGGTTATGTGAGCGATATCTGCACAGCCCTGCATTCAAGGCTCTGCATCCCACCACGAAGGATCGGCGGCTTCGGGAGCTGCAAAATACATGGCGCGAGCCGTGCAGAGAAGGTGCCACCAACCTAATCGGCGATATGCCACTATCGCGCATGGACGAGCGCGTCGTCACGGTCTTGCGGGATCGCCGAGCCGATGCGGGACCCGATGCCGCCAATCAACATTTGAAGGCCATCCGCACGGCGTTCGCCTGGGGCAAGGAAGCTGGCCTCATCGCTTGCAATCCTGCGCGTGACGTTCGCTTTATGCGTACGGGCTCACAGGGCCACCACGTCTGGACCGATGCGGAGGTCGAGCGCTACAAGGAGCACCATCCGCTTGGCACCCAGGCGCATTTGGCTCTGATGATCTACCTGCTGACCGGCGTGCGCAGGTCCGACGCCGTCAAGCTCGGGCGTCAGCATGAAGGTAGAGCGCCAGACGGCACTGAGACACTCGCCTTCACGATGAGCAAGAACGAGCGCAACAAGCCTGTGCGCGTCACAGATTCCGCTGCTGCCGGAGCTGCGCAGAGTGCTCGACGCCAGCCCGACCGGCAGCATGACCTACTTGGTCACGAGCTACGGCAGGCCGTTCTCCGTTGGAGGCTTCGGCATTAAGATGCGGAAATGGTGCAATGAGGCGGGGCTGCCAGAGTGCAGTGCTCATGGGTTGCGCAAGTGTGCGGCGACAACGGCGGTCAACAACGGTGCCACCGAGCACCAGATCATGGCGATGTTTGGCTGGATGTCACCTAATATGGCGCGGCACTACACGCGCACGGCTCAGCGCGACAAGCTGGCGGCGAGCGGCATGGCTCTGGTGGTCAAACGATGAACGAAAGTGTCCAACCTTCTGAGCGGCTGCGGGTCCAACCTTAATCGGAGCGTTGATCCGTCATGCCTTTCTGGAAGGATAATGTCCGGGTGCAGGACGGCAACAGCGACAGGATGCGGCCGTCGATCACAAGCAGGGCGGAGGCAATGACAAGCGCGCCCATGATATGGCGCGGCTCCAGGGTCTCGCCGAGGACTGTTACGCCGAGCCCGATACCCGTGACGGGAATGAGCAACGTGACGAGCATCACGTTGGTCGGGCCCGACACCGACAGGATGCGGTAGAAGATCACATAGGCGAGCGACGTCGAGAGCCGCCGCCAGACCAATGAGCGCCAGCAGTGTCGGCGCCGTGGGCGATGGCAGCATCCATGGCTGCTCCACTAAGGCCGCCAGCAGCGCGAGGATCGCGGCCGAGGCCAGCAGCTGGCAAGTCGCAGCGACCAGCGGCGGCGTGGTGCGCAGCCGGCGGCCCCAGAGTGCGGCGAAGCCATAGGAAAGACTGCCGGCGAGACACATCAGCATGCCGATCGGGCTCGCGGCGCTAGAGTCGAGCCGAGACCAACCCATCAGAACCGCCACGCCCAAGATACCGAGCGCGACGCCCAGGAGTTTGCGCGCCTGCAACTTCTCGCCGGCGAACACATGCATGATGACCAGGGTGAACAGCGGTGTGGTGGCGTTGAGCACGGAGGCGAGGCCACTAGCGACGGCTTTCTGGCCGAAGGTGATGAAGGTAAAGGGGAGCACGTTATTGAGGATGCTCATGACCACGAACGGCATCCATTCAGTCAGACTTGTCGGCAGGCGCAGCCCCACAGCGAGAACGAGCGGCAGCAGGAAGACTGCCGCAAGCGCCACGCGCGCGAGCACGATTGTGAAGGCTGGAAGCTCCTTCACGGCCACGCCGACGAAGAAGAACGAACCGCCCCAGAGGACGGACAAAACGAGCAGCAGCAGCCATTGGGTGCGAGACATGGGCATCCGAGGATCGACACGAGGTGCTTGAACCGTGTCGGTTTATTGAATGGGAAGGAACGCGAACACCCGTTTCCTGCTGGCACGCATGAAAAAGGCGGCCGTCAGGCCGCCCTTTTCACATCGAACGGTATCGCGAGTACTATTGGCCGTCGATCATCGTCTTGATGTCCTTGGCGACGGCCATGGCCTCGTTGAACTGGTTGGCGTCGCAATAGGTCTCCATCTGCGTCAGCAACTCCTCGATCTTGTCGAGCTTGTCGTCGTTGAGCTGCTTCTCCCCGGCGGCCTGGGACAGGTCGAACGCCGTCTTCAGACAGTCGTCGGGGTTTTTCGGCGCTTGCGCCGGCTGGGCCAGCGCCGCGCTGGTCAAGAGTATTGAAAGGGCTCCAGCAAGAGCCAAACGTGTGCGCATCTCGTGTCCTTCGTCAGTATTGCAGAGGGAAACTCTGTACGGTCGGCGGTATGGGCCTGGAATATGGCGTGATGGCGACTGCATCATGAATGTGCCGTGTACCGCGCTCAGCTTGGCGCGACGCGATGGATGGCAGCCTCGAGATCGCGATAACGATCGATCGTTGCATCGGGCGACAGGGCTGTGACGGGAACGTCGGTGTAGCCGAAGGTGACGGCGACAACGGGAATGCCTGCGGCCTTGGCTGTCGCGATATCGACATCGCTGTCGCCGATCATCACTGCGCGGCGCGGATTGCCGTCAGCCAAGCGGATCGTGCCCAGCAGATGATCGGGGTGCGGCTTGCAGACGGGAAATGTGTCCCGGCCGGCAATGGCCGCAAAGGCTCCCGCGATGCCGAGTGCCTCGAGGAGCTTGCGTGACAGCGCCTCCTGCTTGTTGGTGCATACGGCCAAGCGCGCGCCTTGCTCTGCCAATCGGTTGAGGCAATCGGCAAGGTCCGGAAACAGATGACTTTCGGCGGCTATGTTTTCCGCGTAGTAGGCGATGAAACTGGAGAACAAGGTTTCGAACTGGTCATCGGGAACGCGATGGCCATGGAACTCCAACCCCTTTCTGATCATGGCGCGCGCGCCGAAGCTGATGAAGGGACGGATCTCACCCGGCGCCACGGGCTCCAGATGGCACAGGCTCAGCGCATGATTGGTGGCCCGGATCAAGTCGGGCGCAGTCTCGACGAGCGTGCCGTCGAGGTCGAAGACGATAGTCAGATCGCGCATGCGGAGGCCCCCTTGCCCGGGGCCGGCAAGCTAGCGACTTCGCGCGTGTCTGTCACGGACGGCCTGCGGCTTGCGCGCGCTGCCGCGGAGGCCTACGAATAGGGTCAATCCCGCCAACCGAGCTGCGCGCGGCGTTGTCCGGCGTGCGCAGAGCAGAGCCCTCGAGGACAGGAGGAAAGTCATGGACAAGAAGGTCATCACCCTCCTCAAGCGCCAAGCCTACGTCGACGGCCAGTGGGTCGGCGAGCCGGCGCTTCCGGTCACCAATCCTGCCACCGGCGAGGAGATCGCCAAGGTGCCGCTGATCGATGCCAAGGGCACGAAAGCCGCCATCGCGGCAGCTGAGCGCGCCTTTCCCGCTTGGTCCAAGCTGCTGGCCAAGGAGCGCGCCAACATCTTGCGCCGCTGGTTCAACCTGATGATGGATCATGCCGACGAGCTGGCGCTGCTGATGACCAGCGAGCAGGGCAAGCCGCTGGCAGAGGCCAGGGGCGAGGTGGTGTATGCCGCCTCGTTTATCGAGTTCTTCGCCGAGGAGGCCAAGCGCATCAACGGCGAGACCATCCCGACCTTCAAGTCCGATGCGCGTGTGGTGTGCATCAAGCAGCCGATCGGCGTAGTGGGCGCCATCACGCCGTGGAATTTCCCGGCCGCCATGATCACGCGCAAGGTGGGTCCGGCGCTGGCGGTCGGCTGCACGGTGGTGTGCAAGCCGGCGTCGGAGACGCCGCTGACCGCGTTGGCGCTGGCCGAGCTCGGCGAGCGCGCCGGCATTCCGAAGGGTGTGTTCAACGTCATCACCGGAAGGGCAAGCGTGATCGGTGCGGAGCTCACCTCCAGTCCGATCGTGCGCATGCTCACCTTCACGGGCTCGACGGAGATCGGCAAGGTGCTGATCGAGCAGTGCGCCAAGACCGTGAAGAAGGTCGGCATGGAACTCGGCGGCAACGCGCCGTTCCTGGTTTTCGACGACGCCGATCTGGACAAGGCGGTAGTCGGCGCCATGGCATCCAAATATCGCAACGCCGGCCAGACCTGCGTGTGCGCCAACCGCATCTACGTGCAGGATGGCGTCTACGACAAGTTCGCCGAGAAGCTGGCGGCCGAGGTGAAGAAGCTGAAGGTCGGCAACGGCACCGAGCCCGGTGTCACCACGGGTCCATTGATCAACAAGGCGGCGATCGACAAGGTGGAGGAGCATATCGCGGATGCGACATCCAAGGGCGCCAAGGTGATCCTCGGCGGCAAGCGCCACGCGCTCGGCGGCAGCTTCTTCGAGCCGACCGTGCTCACGGGCGTGACACCGGAGATGAAGGTGGCGCGCGAGGAGACGTTCGGCCCGGTGGCGCCGCTGTTCCGGTTCAAGACCGAGGAGGAGGCGATCAAGCTCGCCAACGACACCGAGTTCGGACTTGCGGCCTACTTCTACTCGCGCGATATCGGCCGTGTGTGGCGCGTCGGCGAGGGCCTGGAGTATGGCATCGTCGGCATCAACGAGGGCATCATTTCCTCGGAGGCGGTGCCGTTCGGCGGCGTCAAGGAGTCCGGCCTCGGCCGCGAGGGCTCGCACCACGGTGTGGAGGAGTTCCTGGAGCTCAAGTACATGCTGATGGGCGGGATCTGATCTCCCCACAGCCGCATCCGCAGTCAGAGATGGGGCTATCGCGTGACCGCGGATGATCTGAAGCGGATGGCCGCCGAAAAGGCTATGGACTATGTCGAGCCCGGCATGAAGGTCGGGCTCGGCACCGGCTCGACGGCCAGGTATTTCGTCGAGCTACTGGGTGCGCGCGTCAAAGCCGGGCTCGATGTGCTGTGCGTGCCCACGTCCGAGGCGACACGGGCGCAGGCCGCTGCGCTTGGTATCCCGCTGACCACGCTGGACGATACGCCGTCGCTCGACTTGACGGTCGATGGCGCCGACGAGATCGACGACGAGCTGCGGCTGATCAAAGGCGGTGGTGGCGCTCTGTTGCGCGAGAAGATCGTCGCCGCCGCTTCGAGCCGCATGATCGTTGTCGCCGATGCATCTAAGCGCGTTGTGATGCTTGGTGCCTTTCCGTTACCGGTCGAGGTCGTGCGCTTCGGCGCCCGGGCGACGCTGGAGATGGTGCAGGCGCTCGCGGCCGATGTCGGATGTCACGGCGAGATCGGTGTGCGCCATACGCCGGACGGCCGACCATTCATCACCGACAACGGCAACTACATTTTCGATTGCGCGTTCTCGCGCATCGAGGAGCCGGAGCTGCTCGATGAGGCACTCAAAGTGGCGCCCGGCGTGGTCGAGAACGGCCTGTTTCTCGGTCTTGCGGACATGGCCATCATCGGTACCCACGACGGGCTGCGTCTGATCGAGCCGGACGAGGCGTGAGTGCGTTCTCGCCGCTGTCTCAGGCGAAGACCAGATAGCCAAGGACGAATAGCACGATCAGAGTTGCGATGAGCCCGAGGCTTCTCAGCATGCCGCTGTCGGGCGTGCCTGCACGTACAGGGCGGGGGCGCATTGTGTCGGCAGGTCCGGCGGGGCCGGCAACGTCGTAAGCCATAACCGATTTCCAAACGCGATCGACATTTGTGCGGCACAACCCGCCGGCACGACCGCGAGTTCCACGGCATACGCCAGAAGGGCGGAACTGCCTCCCCACGGTGGCGTTGTCAGAGCAACGATATCGTCAGAGCAACCACGTCTTGCGCGCGACGGGCGAGACGTTCTTGTCAAAGGTGGAGGAATTCATGCGTAAATCCGTTCTCGGGGCAGCTGCAGCGGCGCTGCTCAGCACCACAGCGCTAGTCAGCGCACAGCAGACGCAAGAGCCACGCGATCAGCCCTCGGCGAAGGAGCAAGGCCCCGGGGGCGGCAGCCAAAGCGGCCCGGATAAAGGCGCGCAGCGCGCTCCGGGTGGCGCTGGTCAGGACGCCATGCGTGGCCAGAAGGGTGATGCACGCAAGAGCTCGGAGCCGCGCGCGGCCGCGCCGGAGAAGGGCAAAAGCATGGCCCGTGACAGCGGCGCCGACCGTGACGCCGATCGCAAGGGCCGTGCGGACAAATCTGATAGCGCGCAGGATCGCAAGAGTTCAGCGCAGAAGCAGCCCGACCTGAAAGAACGGGCAGCGGAGCCGAAGAGCGGCGATGCCAGCGAAGGCAAGACCGCAGAGCCCAAGGACAAGGTCGGAGATCGCAACCAAGACACAATGCGCGACCGCGATGAACGCGGCAAGCAGCGCGATCAGGCTCGGCAGGGCAAGGACGAGCCGCGTGATGGCGACCGCGCGCAGGGACGCGACGGCCAGCGTGGCGGCAATCGCGTCAACCTGACGCAAAGCCAGCGCACCGAGGTGCGCCAGAAGCTCGGCCGGCACCGCGAGGCGCGAGTGACCAACGTCAACTTCTCCATTAATATCGGCACTCGCGTGCCGCGCGATTTCCGCTTGCATGTGGTGCCCGTGGATATCGTCGCCATTGTGCCGGCCTACCGCGGCTACCGATACTTCGTCGTCGAGGAACGCGTGGTGATCGTGCATCCGACGCGATATGAAATCGTAGAAGTCATCGAAGTCGATGGCGGTCCGGACCGTGGCGGCCCGGTGACCGCGTCGCTCGAGCTATCGCCGGCGCAGATCAGGTTGATCTTCGATCACATTCCGAGTGATCGACGTCGTGCGGATTTGAGTGTGGACTTGGCGCTCGGGGCCGAGGTGCCGTCGTCGGTCGAGTTGTACGAATTTCCGGCTGATGTGGTTGCGGAGGTTCCCTCGGTCGGGCGCTACCGCTACGTCGTTCTGGAGCGCAGGATCGCGATCGTCGATCCGTCCGGACGTGACGTGGTGCACGTTTTGAACCGGTAGGCACTGCTCAGCAACAGAGATGATGAAAAGGGCGCTGATCCGCCATGCGGGTCGGCGCCCTTTGTCGTGTCGGCGGAACTATCGCGGTTCCAACTCGTTTCAGATCGCCGCGCCATAGGCCGTGAGCCGCGCGGCATGTCAGCTCAGGCGGGTAATGCGATGGCCAAGGGCAATGCTGAAACGGGGCAGCTTCCCACGCACGGTGCATCGATGCTGCCGAGCGTCGAGGTCAAAAGCTACAACGTCGAGATCGAGGACGAGGACGGCTTCGTTGGCGACAAGGCCAGCCGCCGTATGTTCTGGGAAATCCTCGACAAGTGGCGCAAGCCGCTGAAGGAGTTGGGCGAGGATCCGCTCGGCAACAAGCCGAGTGAGGAGATCGGCAAGAAGAGGCTGGCCGCCCTGCTGACCGACGGCGAGCCGGAAGCCGCCGGTGTCGTACAGAGCGCCATCGAGGACTTCGCCCAGCAGCTTACGGCCGTGATCCGCCGTTTTCTCAGGCTCAAGGACTGGCGCGATGTGGAGTGTCTGGTCATCGGTGGAGGATTTCGGGCAAGTCGCCTCGGGGAGCTGGCCATCGGCCGGAGCGCTGTACTGCTCAAGACGGACGGTATTGTCGTCGAGCTCCAGCCCATCCGCAGCGATCCGGACGAGGCGGGTTTGATCGGCGCGGCCCACCTGCTTCCAGCCTGGATGTTGAAGGGTTACGAAGCCATCCTGGCGGTCGACGTGGGAGGAACGAACATCCGTGCCGGCATCGTGGAGCTCGATCTGAAAAAGGCGAGCGACCTGTCCAAGGCACGCGTGGCGGAGTTCGAGCTGTGGCGGCATGCCGACGAGGACATCAAGCGAGAGCACGCGGTCGAAGGTCTGGTGCAGATGCTTCAGAAGCATATCGAGCGCGCCAAGAAGGAGAAGATGCGCCTCGCACCTGTGATCGGCATTGGGTGCCCGGGGGTTATCCATGAGAATGGTTTCATCGAGAGGGGAGCACAGAACCTGCCCGGCAACTGGGAAAGCAGCCGCTTCAATCTGCCCGCTTCCCTGAGGCATGAGATTCCCACTGATCGGGGAGCACGAGACGATGGTCGTCATGCACAACGACGCCGTCGTGCAAGGGTTGAGCGAGCTGCCTCTCATGCAGGAGAGAAAAAATTGGGGTGTGCTAACGATCGGCACGGGTCTGGGAAACGCCAGCTTCGTCAATCGTCGCAGTACAAAGGCCAGTCCGAAGTGACATAACGGAGTGGCTAATTCTCGCCGGTTTGAATAGTTGTGGTCGCCCCAGAGGCCGGTTGCCGAGGCTGAGCCAATGAGCACACAACGGAAAGCCGAGTTGCAATCAATCGACGTGCCCCGGCCCGTTACATTGTCGATCGATATCGGCGGCACCCACATCAAGGCATCCGTGCTCGATCCGGCTGGCAGCATGATCGCCGAGCGCATCGAGATCGATACACCTTACCCAGCCGATCCGGCCAATGTGCTGGCGGCGGTCGGCACTTTGGCCAGCGCTCTGCCCGGCTACGATCGGGTCTCGGCTGGCTTTCCCGGCGTCGTGAAGCTCGGTCATGTGCTGACCGCGCCCAATCTCGGGACCAGGGCATGGCGTAATTTCGATCTCGCCACCGAGCTCGAGCAGAGGCTGCATGTGCCGGCGCGCGTTCTCAACGATGCGGTGGTGCAGGGCCTGGGCGTGGTCGAGGGGCACGAACTGGAATGCGTCCTCACCCTGGGGACGGGCGTGGGTTGTGCGCTCTACCGCAACAGACGGCTCATTCTGCCCATGGAATTCGGACAGCATCGGGCGCGAGGGCGGAAAACCTACGATCGGTATCTCGGCAATGCTGCGCTGCAGGCCAAGGGCAGGAGGGCGTGGAACAAGCGCCTGCGCAAAACCATTGACGCGTTGTCATCATTGGTGAATTACGACGTGCTCTATATCGGCGGCGGCAACGCGCGCAAAGTCGATCTGGATCTGCCCGACAACGTCCGTATCGTCTCCAACACGGCCGGCATCACCGGCGGCGTGCGGCTGTGGGATGGGGACATGGACGAGCATTTCGCTGCAGTCGGCAAGGCGTAACGCACGGCGCTCAGACTGCGTCACTCACTTCTCCATCAGCAGAGTGCCGATACGCTCGATCGCGCGTTTAATGTTCTCGATCGAGTTGGCATAAGAGAAGCGGATATAGCCTTCGCCGTGGATGCCGAAGCTGGTGCCGGCTACGGTCGCCACGCCCGCCTTCTCCAGCATGCGGTTCTGCAGATCCTTGGCGGAGAGGCCGGTGCCGGTCACGTTCGGGAAAGCATAGAACGCGCCGCCGGGATTGACGCACGTGAAGCCGGGAAGCTGGTTGAGCATCGGCACGATGGCGCGGCGGCGCTCGTCGAAGGCGCGGACCATTTTGACGACATCGTCCTGGGGCCCCTCGAGTGCGGCGATGCCGGCGAACTGTGTCGGCGCATTGACGCACGAATGACTGTTGACGCACAGGCGCGTGGCGGTCTCGGCCAACGATTTGGGCCACACCGAGAAGCCGAGGCGCCAGCCGGTCATGGCGTAGGTCTTGGACCAGCCGTCGAGCACGATCAGGCGATCGCGGATCTGCGGATACTTGAGCAGGCTCACGTGCTTGCGGCCGTCGTACAGCATCTGGCTGTAGATCTCGTCCCACAGCACGGCCACGTGTGGGTGCTTCTCGAGTCCCGCAACGAGCTTGGCGATCTCACTCTCGGGAACGGCGCCCCCGGTCGGGTTGCCTGGGCTGTTGAGAATAATCAGGCTGGTACGTGGTGTAATCTGGGAGAGAACCTCCTCGGCGCTGAAGGCGAACTCGTTTTTCTCCCTCAACGCAATCGCTACGGCTTTGGCGCCCGTATAGAGGATCATCGAGCGATAGATGGGGAAGCCGGGATCAGGATACATGATTTCGGTGGCCGGCGTCCCGAACATCAGGATCGAGAAGAACATTGTCGGCTTGCCGCCGGGCATGATGACGATATTGCCCGGATCGACCTCCACGCCATGGCGCTTGGCCAGATCGCGCGCCACGGCCTCGCGCAGCGGCAGGATGCCGTTGGCGGGCGTATAGCCATGATGGCCGTCGCGCAGGGCCTTGATGGCGGCTTCGACGATGTGGGCCGGTGTTTTGAAGTCCGGTTGGCCGATGCCAAGGTTGATGATGTCGCGGCCCTGGGCCTGCAGCTCGCCCGCGCGCGCGAGCACCTCGAAGGCGGTCTCGGTGCCCAGTCTTTGTAGGCTTGGCGCCAGCAGCATCGTCTCTCTCCCACGCGATTTTGCAGGCCCTTATGCCCAAGCCCAGGCCGGAAAGGAAGCGGGTTCGAGAACTACGCGCGGCGTTCGTTGTCGGGCCTTGTGCACCGGGGGTTGCCGGTGGGCTTTGCCGTCCAGCGCATCCCCTGCTACCTGTGACGAACAAACGGAACATGAAATGCGGAGGGCGCGACCCACGTGTTGCGCGTGGATAACCTCGTAGTGCGCGGCCTGCCGCCGCTCTCCTTCACGGTGCCGACCGGGGAGTGCCTTGCCGTCGAAGGTCCCTCAGGGGCCGGTAAGACGCAACTGCTGCGCGCAATCGCGGATCTGGATGCAGCCAGAGGGTATGTCTTCCTGGAAGGAGCGGAACGGGGGGAGATGAGCGCCACAGCCTGGCGTAAGCGTGTGCGCTATGTTGCCGCCGAGCCCGCCTGGTGGGCAGAGATCGCCCGTTTGCAGCTCCCCAATGTGGAGCGCACTGGGCGGTTGCTGGCGGCGCTGGGTCTGGACGCGTCGATACTGGATCGGTTGCTCGCCACGCTGTCTACCGGCGAGCGTCAGCGCATCGCGTTGGCGCGTGCCTTGGCCGACGAGCCGAGCGTGCTGCTGCTGGACGAGCCGACAGCGGCGCTGGATCAGGAAGCCGCAGCGTTGGTCGAGGAGCTGATCAAGTTCCAGATGCTGGCCGGGCGTTGCATCCTGCTCGTCAGCCATGACGCGGGCCAGATCAAGCGGCTCGCGCACGCCCGATTGCTGCTCGGGACCAAGGGTGGTCCCGACGTGCGGGCAGGGGCCGCCGCATGAGCTACATACCGCTGTACTGGCCGGACCTTGTCCTGGCTGCTCTGCTCCTGTTGGTCAATGGGCTCCTGTCGGTGGCCCTTCGCCTTGGTCTGGAGCGCACGCTGGCCGTCGCAGCGGTGCGGATGGTCGCGCAGTTGGGACTGATCGGGTTTGTTCTCAAACTGCTGTTTGCGCAGACCTCCGTGCTTTGGGTGATACTGGCCGCGCTCGTCATGGCTGGTGTGGCAGGGCACGAAGTGTGGGCGCGCCAGTCGAACCGCTTGGGGCTGTGGTCAACGCTCGCGCTCGGCACCAGCACGCTACTATTCGTGAGCGTTGCTACCAGCGTCTATGTTCTGGTGCTGGTCATGGGTCTGGCGCCCTGGTGGACGCCGCGCTTCTTCATTCCGATCCTCGGCATGATCCTCGGCAACGCGCTGACCGGTGTAGCGCTCGCATTGGAGACGCTGGCGGAGGGCGCCAAGCTGGAACGTGCGGGCATCGAGGCGCGGCTCGCCCAAGGTGAGGGCCGTTATGCGGCGTTCCAGCGCCCGCTGCGCCGGACGCTGCGGACGGCCATGATGCCCATGATCAACGCCATGGCCGTGTCAGGCATCGTGTCCTTGCCAGGTATGATGACGGGACAAATTCTCGCCGGCGTCGATCCGGCGGAGGCCGCCAAGTATCAGATCGCCTTCATGTTCGCGATTGCTGGCGCGACAGCGCTGTCTGCCCTGATTGCGGCGCTCGGCGGAGTGTGGTTGCTGACCGACAACCGCCATCGACTGCGGCACGACCGCATCAGACCGACGGCCAACCCGGTGTGATGCTGCGCTCTATTGCGCAGCGGCAGGCTTGGGCGAGGGTGCCTTTTTGAGTGCAGGCGTGGCCTTGTCCGCCTTGGCCGTGCCGATTGATGCCGTCGTTGTGGAGTTGGCGGTGCCGCCGTCCGGCCAGCACACGGTCGCTTCAGCCTTGCAGGTGTGCTCGTCGAAGACGATGAAGTCGAGGAACAGCTCGCAGCTCACGTCCTTCTTGCCGACCGTGTATTTGCCGATGTTGCGCTGCTTGGCCCAGTCGGCGATGTGCTTGTCGAGCAGCTCCTTGGCGTCCTTGATCGGCCCATCCTTGCCATAGTCGTTCACGGAAAAGGCAAGGCGGGTGCACTTGGCCTCTACCGTGCTCGCCATCAGGCCGAGGGCAAGAACGGCAGCGACAGGTGCGTTCAGGCGCAGACGCAGCATGACGACCCCCGTATCTCGAGTTTCGGTTCATGCTCGCTATAGCGAGGCAGTCTGCCACCCGCCAGCGCAAAGCGCAGACTTGCCAACAGGTTTGATGCAGCTGTGGCCGGAAGGTTGCGGGCTTCAGTTCATGTAAGGCGATTCGCCGCCACGCGGAGTAATAGCCGAGTCGAAGAAGAAGCCGTGATCAAAGGGGCCGGCAGGCGACTGCCGCTCTCTCACGGTATCGCGGTAGAGGAGGGTGCCGCCATACAACGTGCGCGAGCTGCCGTAGGTGTTGATGGAGTCGGCATAGGAATATGAGTAGCCGCCGCGGCGGGCCACATAGCCCCTGACCTGCGGCTTTACCCCGCGACGCCGATAGTAGGCGGACTTCGGATGCTCGCTCACGCCGTCTCTGCGATCGTAAGCCACGGCATTGGATGCCGCCGCCGAGCCGAGGAGCGCTGCCCCGATCACCGTTCCCAGCAAGAGTGTACGTTTCATGGCTGACGACCCCGACGATGCCAAGTGACTTGGCTGTTATCATAACGCAAGCGATGAACAAATTCCTCAAGAGAACTGGTGGGAGGTGCCATAAGTTCCCGCTGTCTCTGAACGGCCACGGTTAATGCAGCTCAGCGTCGCAGTAATGCCTGTAGGCGAATATCCACGGACAATATCCGGCGCATCGTAGCCGGCAGAGGCAGACATGGGGGGCCATGCCATGGACTTCACGACCTTACTTATCCAGCTCATCAGCGGGGTTGCCGGAAGCGGCATTGTGGCCTCGGGCCTGAAGCATCTGAGCCTCGGGGGCGTGGGCAATGTTCTGGTGGGACTGGTCGGCGGCGGCCTCGGCGGGCAAATCCTGAGCAGCGCACTCGGCACGGCTCGCATGACGGCCAGCACCGGCTTGGATCCCGGGATCATCGTCAGCGAGATTGCCGGCGGCGGCATGGGTGGTGCCGTGATGCTGGTGATTGTCGGCATGTTGAAGCGCGCGCTCTCCAACTAGCGCCGGGCTGCATTCGCCCGCGGCGCCAATGACAAGACCGCCCTGCAAGGACAGGGCGGTCGTACTTGCGTGCCTAGCGCGCCTCTGGCGCGACGCCGCTATTTGCAGGCGCGGCTCTGGGCCTTGCAAACGGAAAGAACGAGCTCGTATTTGCAGCTCGTGCTCGCTTTGCCGGCGGCCTTGCCGCCCCAATTGGTGATCGAGTTGTTGAGTGCCACTTTCGCGAGCTCGGTGGCCAGCTCGTGCGTGACGCCCGTGCCCTCACCCGAGGCCTTGATACATTTCTTGGCCTCGGCTGCGGTTGTAAACCCTGCGATGGCGATGGCGGCGAGCGCGCTGCAAACAACGGTTCTCATGTGGTCCTTCCTTCCCCAAATGACGCCCATCGGGCGCCGTGCGCGGTGCGGCCCGGCGAAACCGCAGCCGGCCACGCACGTCCCTCCAGAAGGAAGGACAGCGCCCGGGAATAAGTTGCCCGAGATCACTGTCCCTGCACAGAGTTACGCTGGCGCGCGTCGTGATTTAGCCGATTGATCGTGTCGTGGGCACCACGCGGAGGTCAATCCGCAGCTTGCAAATTGACGGCTTTTGGCCCTTTTCCGCGCTTGTCCGGTTCCGTCTCGAACGAAACGCGCATGCCCTCATCGAGAGTGCCGATACCCGATCGCTCGACCGCCGTGACGTGAACGAACACGTCCTTGCCACCCTGGTCCGGAGTGATGAATCCAAAGCCCTTCGTCTGGTTGAAGAACTTGACCGTCCCGGTCTGCCGCATGCGAGGTCTCCTCTATCCCCGATAGCGCTGTAACTGGCTCCGGTCCCGCGAGCCGAAGCCGGCGATAAGGCAGTCTCTCATTTTTCGGGGAAGTTGAGGTGCGCGGCACACACATATCGAGGCAAGCGCACTGTTCGCTCATTACTCTCCGCCGGGTCCGATGGACCGCCCGAGCCACGCGAAGTATCTTTGAAGCCCGACACGACTGCAAGGTGAAATCACGCTCTGTTGAAGTGTCGACAATCTGACAGTGCTGTGCGCACGAGTCATCGTGCGCCGAGATGTGTGACCGTGCCGGACGCGCCGTGCGCTTGCGTAAGACGCTCGGCAAGGAACGGTAGCAGTGTATCGAGCTTGGCGTGCAGTGTGTGCGGCGGGTTGATCGCGAGGAGTCCGCATCCGTTGAGCGTGTCTGGATCGTGCGGCGCGCGGACGAGAAGTTCCACCGACAGGGCGCGCGGGAACTCGTTAGCGACAGCTTTGTGGAAGGCGGCGATCTTTTTTGTATCTTTGATCGGATACCAGAGCAGATACGTGCCGGTGGCGAAGCGGCGTGTCGCCTCGCGCAGGCCCTGCGTCAGTTGCTCTAGCTCGTCGCGCTGCTCGAATGGCGGATCGATCAGGATCAGGCCACGTCGCTCGCGCGGCGGCAGCAGGGACTTGAGGGCGATCCAGGCGTCGAGCTCAAGTGTTTTGGCGCGCCGGTCGTGGTGCAGCGCTGCCACGAGCGTCTTGGCGTCATCTGCATGCAACTCGTTGGCGATCAGCCGGTCCTGCGGGCGCATCAGCGCCAACGCAAGACGTGGTGAACCCGGATACGTGACAAGCATGCCGCCGGCATTGAGGTCTCGCACGGCGCTAAGATAAGGTTCGAGCAGAGCGGCAATGGGGGCTGGGAGCAACGGCGCGTCGCGGCCCAGCAGCCGCCCGATGCCGTCGCGCCATTCGCCGGTCTTGCTCGCCTCGACGCCGCCGAGATCATACAGTCCGGCGCCGGCATGCGTGTCGATAATGCGGAACGGCGCGTCCTTGAGCTTCAAATGTGCAATAACGAGCGCCAGAACAGAGTGCTTCAGCACGTCCGCGAAATTGCCCGCATGGTAGGCGTGACGGTAGTTCATCGCCGAGGCCTGACAAACTTGTGCATAAGGGTTCTGGCACTCAGGCGTGGTTGCGCGGCGCGCGCTGCGTTACGCCAGACCGGCCTGGGCGATCTTAGCCGCCAGCTCTTCGCGGCTGAAGGGTTTCAGCAGAATATCGTGGGCACCGGCCGACAAGGCGCGCGCAATATCCTCAGGATCATTCTCGGTCGTGCAGTAAAGAATGAAGGGTTGGCTATCACGGGCGGCGCCTCGCAGCGCGCCCAGGAAGTCAATGCCGGTCATGTCCGGCATCATCCAGTCGAGCAGGATGGCGTCGGGCCGCTCGATTTGGCAGCGATCGATGCCGGCCTGTCCGGTTTCAGCTTCGCTGACCTCGAGATTCATGGTTTCGAGGATTCGGCGTGCGATCTTGCGAATGATGTCGGAGTCATCGACGACTAGGCAGCGCTTCATGCGAGACCCTACATCTCATGGGCGGCAAAAAAACTAAGCCTCCGCACCAGTCTTCACGCGAAAACATTAATGAATTCTCGGGGCGCCCGGTTCCAGCTTCACTGCTCCAGCAAGATCAGGGATTGGCCGACAGCACAACATCGCTCCCGTCCTTGTGCACCTCCAGGCGCATGTTGGAGGTCTGGGCCAACCGGCAGGTGTAATAAGCTTGTATGGTCATGGTATCGAGCGGCGGCACCTGTCTGCCGTCCAGGAACTCGATGAGGTGCAGCGGCGGCCGTGCGCCGAGCCCGTGACAGCGCACGAGGAAGCTCGGGTTCTCCAGCGAGCCGCGGATGGAGACCTCGATCTCGCCGCCGCGCGGCAATGCGCTGACGGCAGACGCCACCAAATTGAGCAGCAGCTTGACCTTGTCCTTGCTCATGTGGCCTGGCGCGCCCCGCCAGACCAGCTTGTGCTTGCCGTTGCCGAGAAAGCCGCGGCTGATCTGCTCGGCCGTGGCGAGATCTATCATCGATCCGGCCGATCCCGCCGCACCGAAGGCGAAGCGCGCGAATTGCAGTCGCGCCGAGGCTTGCTCTGTGACGTTGCGAATCACGTCCAAGGCATATGATTTAGCCTCCGCATCGTCCTCCTCGTCGAGGATCTCGAGGCCGTTGTAGATGGCGCCTACGGGGTTGATGATGTCGTGGCAGATCTTGCTGGAGATCAGGGCAGCGAGTTCAAGGTCGCTCGGCTGCGCGCGCTGGCTCATGGGACCCATGTTCCGTCTGGCTCGGTCTTGGGTGCGAAGCAGGCTGCTCGAGCATGACTGCTCAACGCGAGCCAACGGAAGGCCACTTGCACGAGGATGAATCCATCTGATACACGCGAGCCGTGCATCGTGCCAAGCGGTCCGAGCAGATTGGCGCCAGACGGGGCGCGATTCCCGCCTGCTTGTCTCATTTCTGCCGCGCCTTGCGGCGCGCGAATCAACCGCATGGAGCCCGATGAGCTCGTTCGATCATGAGCAGCTTGCTCAAGCTCTCCTGCCGGCGGTGCTGGAGGCCGGCGCCATCGAGATGCGACACTACGAAGAGGGTGTCACGGTCGAGACCAAGGCCGACGCGTCCCCGGTCACCGCTGCGGACAGGGAGGCGGAGGCGGTCTTGTTGGCGGCTTTGGCGCGAGCCGCACCCGGCATCCCAGTCATCGCCGAGGAGGCCGTGAGCCAGGGCACGATCCCGGCCGTTGCGGCCTCGTTCTTTCTAGTCGATCCGCTCGATGGGACGCGCGAGTTCATCAACCGGCGCGGCGAGTTCACGGTCAATGTGGCGTTGGTCGAGCAGGGGCGTCCGATATTCGGCATTGTCTACGCGCCGGCGTTGTCGGAGCTCTACGCCACGCTGGGGGCGGCGCGTGCCGTGTTTGCGCGCGTGCCGCCAGGTGATGTCGGCAAGGATCTTGCCACGTACGGATGTGCGGATGTCCACACGCGCATCCCGAACCCGGCCGCGCTCACGGCCGTCGCCAGCCGCTCGCATCTGACACCGGAGACGGACCAGTTTCTGGCTCGCTATCGTATCGCCAATCGCCGCTCGGCTGGATCGTCCCTCAAGTTCTGCCTGCTGGCGCGGGGGGAGGCTGATATCTACCCGCGCCACGGGACGACCATGGAGTGGGATACGGCGGCCGGTCATGCCGTTTTGGTGGCCGCTGGTGGATGCCTCACCACGCCGGACGGCGCGCCATTCATCTACGGCAAGGCAGCGGAGGGATTCCGCAATCCGCATTTCGTCGCCTGGGGCACGCGCAAGCCCATAGCCGCCGCCATGTAAATAAGCTCCAGCGTGAATAAAGTGTGTGACGGAGCATGGGTTGGCCACAGTTTGGTAACCTTTTGCGTCAACACTTCGTTCACTGTGCCTGCGGCCCGGCGCGCCTCGGGCCGAAGGTCGCGCCCCTTTCGATCTTGTACGGATCAAGCGATGTTCAAACCCGCTCAATGGTTCTGCATGGCAGCCGGAGTGATCTTCGGCCTTGCAACTCTCAGCATGCCGCAATCGGCGTCAGCCGAGGAAGCCCCCACTATCCGTTTGGCGCAGTCGGGGGGCCCCGGCTATTACCGCTACGATCGGGCACCGTCCAACGATGGCTATGTGGAGCGGGCGCCTGAGGGCGGCAGCGAAGCATATCGCGCGCCGCGCGCCGATGCCTGGCGGGCCCCGCCCCAAGGCCAAGCCTATGACCCAGCGCAGCAAGATGACAGGTACGCAAGTCAGGATGCATCGCGCGGGCGCTACTACGGGCAATCGGGCCAGTACGGCGAGCCCTACGAGCGCGACTATGGCCGTGGGGGTTATCCACCGCCGCGGCGCGACTATGACGACGGCACGTTCTCACCGGGCGAGATTCGCGATGCAGGCCACGGCTTCTTCGGCTCGGTTAGCAAAGGCCTCGCCAACGTGATCGAATATGCGTTCCAGAAGCAGGGCCGCCCGAACGGCTACATTCTGGGCGAGGATCTCAGCGGAGCCTTTGTCGCCGGTCTGCGCTACGGTGAGGGATGGCTGTATACGCGTGATGCCGGCCGCCACAAGGTGTTCTGGCAGGGCCCGTCGATCGGCTATGACGCCGGTGCGGAGGGCTCCAAGGTCATGGTGCTCGTCTACAACATGCGCGATCCGTATGATATTTATCATCGCTTCGGTGGCGTGAATGGATCGGCCTATGTAGTCGGCGGCGTCGGCGTCATGTTCCAGACCTATGGCGATGTCGTAATGGCGCCAATTCGCGCCGGTGTCGGGCTCAGGTTCGGCGCCAACGTCGGCTATCTGAAATACACGCCGCGGCCCACCTGGAACCCATTCTGAGGCAGCCATCCGCGGCGGACTGGAGAGCGGACGCGTTGGCGCTGCGAGCCGTCGCCAGCGGCATTTCTGCTGTATAGTCGACGTATATAGAGAGAGGCACGCGTTCGATGGGGGACCGATGCTTCCATCAAAGGCAAACTCGCTCTAGTGTGTTCGCGTGATCACGATCCAGTCCGCAATGCTGATTGCGCTCGGCTTTCTCGCCGCGACGCTGCTTGTCCTGGTCGTAGCACCCGCTTTCTGGGCGCGCGCTGTCCGGGTGACGACGCGGCGCGTGAAAGAGGCGATGCCCTTCACGGAAGCGGAGATCCGAGCAGACAAGGATCGCATCAGGGTGGAGTACGCGATCCGCGTCCACAGCCTGGAGAACCAGGTCGAGCATGTCCGTTTGGCGTCGGCGCGCCAGATGATCGATCTCAATCGCCGCGATGCGAGCATCAATGTGCTGGAAGCTGAGATCGAGCAGCTGAAGGCAACGCTCGAGGAGGCGCAGAATGCGCGCCGCGTGCTCGAGCAGACGGTGTCCGACCGGCTACCGCGCGTCGAGCAGCGGTTGAGCGATGCGAGAAAGTTGATCTTCAATCGCGACCGCGAAATCTCGGACCTGAGCAAGACCGCCGATAAGCAGAGCCGCGCGTTGGTTGAGGCGGCCGCGATCAACGCGCAGCAGACGAGCGAGATCGAGAGGCTCGGCACATCGCTGGCCACGCGCGGAGCACGCAGCCAGGAAGGCCCAAGCGATGCCCGTTACGACGCCGAGGTGGCGCTCCGTTCGGAACTGGAGTCCTTGCGCGCGAAGACCCGCGATCAGTCGCAATTGATCGGTCGCATGCAGAGCCAGATGGCGCGCTTCGGCGACGTGGCTGCGGCGACGGGCAACGCTGCGCGCGCGCCGGCGATCCTCGATGCGTCTGGGCGCGCATCTGTGGCCTCAGCGGGCGATGGCTCCGAGCCCACTTTGGATGGGCCGGTGGCTGGTCCACGGTGGCAGGATCTGGAGGGTGAGCTACGCAGGCTGAGGGCCCGGACCGAGGATCAGGCCGGGGAGATCGCGCGGCTCAAGGCGTCGCTTGCCGTGTTCGAGGCCGGAGGGGACGATGAGCCCAGGCTGTCGCTGCGCGAGAGCAAGATCGGGCTCAAGGCTCGGCTCGGTGCGTTCGAGGCGCACAACGAGCAGCAGAAGGACACGATCGCGAGGTTGCGCAGCGAGATTGCGGCCGCCAACGAGCGGCTTGCGCGCCAGGCGGCCCATTTCACCTCGGAACTCAAGCGACTAGGCGCCGGCACACTGCCGGCCTCCGGACAGCCGAGACGACAGGGGCCCCAGCCGCGTGCGACACTCGCCGAACGGGTGGCGCAGCAGCGTACCGCATCGACCGCTGCCGACGACGGCAAGAGCCACGGCAACGGCGCCAACGCTGGTGGGCCTAATGGTGCCACAGTCAGCGACCATAGGGGGATGGCGAAGGCCGCTGCCGAAGCCGCGACGGGATCGGGCGAGGTGGGGCAATCGCCGGGTGGACCGGAGGACGCAGAGAGGACCACGACCGCACCAAGTGGGGAGGCCGAGGTGGTCGCAGTACAACGTAGGCCGCGGTTGCTGGAGCGGCTTTCGGGTCTCGCCAAGACGTCGTGATGGAGGTGCAGCGGCTCTATCGGGAGCCGTGTGGAAGAAGCAGGCGGGTCGAGGGACAAGGTGGGGATCCGCACGAGTATGTTGCGTCAGCGTGGAGTTCAATATGTCGAGCCACGACAGATCAGGTGACGGGGTCATCGAATTCGGGGCGCCGGGGATCGGGGGACAGGCAGTCGGCGACCCCCAGTTCGGCCGACTGAGCGCGGAAGCAGGGTCGGCCAGCGGCTTGACCCTTGATGAAGCGGAAAACATCGCCGCGCGGCGCCTGCGCGAGCTGGCTATCCGGCTCGGCGACGATGACAACGATAGCACGAGCGATGAACCGGGCTTGGCGACCTTCGACGCCGACCGGCATTTGCGCACACGGCTGGCGCGGCGCATCGCGAGCATCGGCAGCAGCGAGGGTAAAGACGCGGAGGATAGTGCCCAATCCGGAAAAGATGGCACTAGGCCGCTCGCAGAAACCGGTGTGTGTGCCCGCTACGCCGTGAGCGACGCTCTGCCGCTCTCGGCGTTTGGCGATGGGCTTGCGGCGCTTTCACTCGGACGCCCGGAGCTGCCGGCGCCGGCTATTGCGGAGGATGAAACGCCGTCCGACGGCCAGATTGCGTATGATCTGGGGAGCGTCGAGCTGCTCGCACCAGCGGAGCTGGATCAAGTTGATGGCGACACCGTTGATGCCGCCTCGCCGCAGGCCGATGCCATGCCCGAGTCGGCGATGCGGCTGGTCGACCTCATCAATGAGCAGCGCCTGCTTCTCGATCGGCTCGGACGCCTCGGCAGAATTCCGCTGGAGCTGGCGGGCGCCGCCGAAGACGTCAAGCCTGCGGATACGGCGTCTCAGATAGCGCGATCGGACGCGGAGGAGCTGTTCGAGTTCGGCACCTATGCGCCGGAAGCCGCGCGTTCACGTGATACCGTGGACGATAGTCCGGATCCTGTTGCCATGTCTGCCGAACAACTGATCGCTGCGCTCAAGGAGACGACGCCGGACGAAGAGGAGGACCTGGAGCCTGCTGTCGAGTTCAAGCCATCTCCCCCGATCGAGAGGGTTGCGCCGAGCTTGCTACAGGAGTTGGTCGATCGCCGCCCCGACACCTCACCGCGACCGCAATTCGTGCTGTATCAGCCAAGTCTACTGCCTGGCCTCGGCACGACCGGCGCCAGACTCGCGCCCAGGGCACTGTCGTCGGAGTTGGCGGTCGAGGAGCGCCGGCTGCTGCCAGCCGCGCTGGAGAGCGATCCTGCATCAGAGCGTCCGCCGATCATCATCGAGCGCGCTCGGGCCGAGATGGCGGCGCTGGCCAATGGAACTGTACCATTGCATGCGCCTCGGCCGAGCGCGGCAATCGGGTTTTTCGCGGGCCTCTCGCTCTCGCTCGTGCTTGGCGTCGCGCTCTATTTCATGCTGTAGCCGGCGCAACTGAAGGTTATTCGGCACGGGTTCACAGCTGTAACGCTGCCGTCCACATTGAGTTGTGTACGGGCGCGAGATGAGGCACGTTGGGCTTGTCGCCGCGACGCTCACGCCATGCCCTATCTCCGCGAGCAGCTCAGCACCTATCAGGTTCCCATTGCAGTTGCCGTTGCGGCGACAACCTTGGTCATTGCCGCCGCTCTCGGCGTAACGACCTCTGCGCTGATGCTTGCGACAGCGCTGGCCTTCGGGGTGGCGCTGGCAGCCTTGCGGCTTTCCTCATCCCAATGGTTGGAGAGGACACGGGGGCGTAGCGAGGTGGCGCAAGCGGGCTGGCCGGCGGAAGCCTCGTGGCGGGCGATCGTGGACGCCATGACGGATCCGGTCATTGTGTTGAACCGGGAAGGTAGGGTGCTGCACAGCAGCCGTGCGGCACGGGAGCTGTTTGTCAATCTGCGCGAAGGCCAGGCGCTTCTGCAGGTGAGCCGCAATCCGGATCTGCTCGCAGCCGTGGAGGTTGCGGTTACTGCCGGCTCGGTGCGAACGGCCCAGCTCCTGGAGCGCGTGCCGATCGAGCGCCGGCTGTCGGTGACGATCTCGCCGCTGCGCGAGGCTAACGGCGCATCCGGGGAGCCGGCCCTTCTCCTGGTCTTCAGAGACGTGTCGGAGGAGGAGCGGCTGGCGCAGATGCGGGCCGATTTCATCGCCAATGCCAGCCATGAGCTGCGCACGCCGCTGACCTCGCTCAGGGGCTTCATCGAGACGCTGCAGGGCCAGGCGCGTGACGACCAAGCTGCCCGCAAGCAGTTCCTGGAGATCATGGCCGTCCAGGCGAGCCGCATGACCCGGCTGCTCGACGACCTGCTGTCGCTGAGCCGGCTCGAGATGCGCGTGCACGTGCCGCCGCGCGACGAGGTCGAGATCAACGAGATCGCCCAGGAGGTGACCGACCTGCTACAGCCGATCGCGGAGGACGCGGGAATCGCCCTGGCGTTCGAGCCGGCATCCGCGGCGCGGAATGTGCGTGGCGATCACGACGAACTGGTGCAGGTGTTCCAGAATCTCGTGCAGAACGCAATCAAGTATGGGCGGCGCGGAGGCCATGTGAGCGTCCGGGTTGGGCGTGAGCCAGGTCCGCGGGGGATGGGCGATCGCGTGACGGTCGAGGTCAGCGACGATGGTCCAGGCATTGCCGAGGAGCATTTGCCGCGCCTGACGGAGCGCTTCTATCGCGTGGACGTGGCCGCGAGCCGCGACAAGGGTGGCACTGGGCTCGGGCTTGCGATCGTGAAGCACGTGCTCAACCGTCATCACGGCCAGCTTCGCATCCGTTCCAAGGTTGGCGCGGGCTCGACCTTCACCGTGCTGCTCGACGCATTGCCGGGAGGGCGCTGAGCCGTGCCGCGACGCGACCCGCACAACGCTACACGCTTCTGGGTGGACAGGGCCTTCCCGGGCCTCAGCCTGATGAGCGCCGAGCTCACGACGCATGAGTTCCCACAACACGTGCACGAGGCTTTTGTGGTGGCCGTGACCGAGCATGGCGGTTCGGTCGTCAAGAGCCGCGGCCTCATCGAGCAGGCGCGCCATGAGACGCTATTGGTGTTCAATCCAGGAGAGCCGCATGCCGGATGGATGGGCCGCAGCAATTTCTGGAAGTATCGTTCGTTCTATCTGGCGCGGCCGGCCATCGACAGGCTCGCGCGCGGTGTCGGTGTTGCGCACCTGCCCTACTTCACGCGCAACCTGTTCACCGACCCCGATCTGATCGAGGATTTCCTCGACCTGCACGCGGTCTGCGACGGTTCTGCGCAGCAGAGCGAACGCGACGAGATGATGGTGACGGCCTTCGGCAAGCTGTTTGACCGGCATGGTAGCGGCGGCAGCCGTATTGCCAGACCGCCCGCCGATCGTGAGCTGCTGCGCCGTGCAACGGAGACCATGCACCAGCGTTTTGCCGAACCGCTGTCGCTCGAGGAACTGGCATCGCCGCTGCGGCTTACCAATTTTCAGCTCATCGGCTTGTTCAAGCGAAGCATGGGCCTGACGCCGCACGCGTATCTGACTCAGGTCAGGCTGAATGCGGCCTGCCGGCTCTTAAAACGCGCTTGGCCGCCGGCTGAGGCGGCCGTCGCCAGCGGCTTCTACGATCAAAGCGCCATGTGCAAGCACTTCAAGCGCTGCTATGCGATCACGCCGCTCCAGTTCGCGCGCGCCAATTGCGTGGCGCCTCGGCCGATGAGCCACTGACGGGCGCGCAATTTTCGCCAATACGCATGTTCCCTCGCCTGCCAGACCAGTCAGCAAGCGGAGGCGGCCGTCATGTCACACGTGTTCTACCACGAGCATCCCGGCACTCTGCTGATCGAGACAGAGGTTCTGGATGCGGCGCCCGGCAAGGTGCTGCTGGCGAAATCGCCCTTTTTTCCTGGCGGCGGCGGCCAGCTTGCCGACCGTGGAATTCTGCGTTGGGAGCACGGAGAGACCGCCGTATCGGGCTTCGAGAGGACGGGCGGCAAGATCTGGCATCTGCTGGCGGACCCGCAGGTGCAGCTCGCCGGACACGTGCAGGCGGCGGTCGATGTTGATTTTCGGCAGATGATGACGCAGCTCCATACCGACACGCACATCCTCAACGCCATCATCTTCCAGGAGTTCAACGGTGCGCTGGTGACCGGCGTGCAGATGAACGAGGACGGCACCGCGCGCATGGACTTCGATCTGCCGGATACGAGCAACGATCGCTTGCGCGCCATCGAGGATCCGATCAACGCGGCCATCCGTCAGGACCTCGCCGTTAGCGACAACTACATTCCACTCGACGACGCTTACGAGGAGCACGGGCTCATCCGCACGCGATCGGTGATGCCTCCGCCGACCACGGACGGAAAGATCCGCATCGTCGAGATCGCGGGGCTGGACCGGCAGGCGTGCGGCGGCACGCACCTGGCCTCGACGGGAGGTTCCGGCCCCGTGCGCATTCTCAAGATCGACAACAAGGGCCGCCGCAACCGGCGCATCAAGATCGGCCTGGCCGACCGTATGGGCGGGTGAGGCAGCTGCTCACGAGCTGAACGGTAGGCTTGACGATCCTGCGATCTCGTAGTGCTGAACCGTGCGGTCGTAGTCGAGCAGTAGGGCCTGGGCTTCTGGCTCAACGACGGCGACATCGGGTGTGGGGCCGGCGAAAATCTCGATGGCCTGCATCGAGGACCAGAACGTCAGAACTACGATCTCCACGTTGGCGTCGTGGTCCCGGCGGAGCACCAGAGCTCCTTGGTGGCCAGCGATTTTTGCGATCTCCGGGAACACGCGCGTGCGCGCATGCTCTGCATAGAGCGGTGCCATTTCCTTGCTGGTGTGAGCGCGCCAGGATCTCACAATCATCGCGTCCTCCATGCGTGTTCGGCCCGGCAAGGGAGGGTGGCGGCAGGCTCAGGCTGCGTATTGGTCAAAACTGTACCGCCGGTTGTGTGCTCATAGACCCTCCAGTCAGGGCGCGGGAGCCGGAGCTCGGCGGGCTGGGTCTCAAAGCGGACCTCTCACTCGGTGCGAGCCCGGGCAAATGCTGGCACCTGGAAGCGCCGGCGGTACGCGCCGGGAGTCAGTCCGGTCACCCGCTTGAACAGCCGTCGAAAGAACGCGGCATCCTCATATCCGACCTTCCAGCCGATCTCGTCGGCAGGGGCATCCGTGCGCTCGAGCCGGCGCTTGGCGTCCTCGATACGCAGGCGCTGGACATAGTCAATTGGCGCGAAGCCAGTCGCCTCCGTGAAGCGCCGCTTGAACGTGCGCTCAGCCAGGCCTGAGCGGCGCACCATCTCCTCGACCGGACTGCCGACGGAAAAGTGTGTCGACAGCCAGTCTTGTGCGGCGGCGATGGCTGCGTCGCCATGGTCCTTCCGGCCTTGGAAAACGATGTAGGGTGCGAGCCCATCATGGTGCCATTGCAAAGCGAAGTACCGCGCCACGGTCTGCGCTGCCGTTGCGCCGACATGACGGGCGATGAGATAGAGCACGAGGTCATGCCAAGTCATAGAGGCGCCCGACGTCACGAGCTCCTCGCGCTCGCCGGAGACCACCAGCACGCGCTCCGGCTGCAGCGGTACATTCGGAAACGCCTTTGCGAACTCACCGGCATAGCCCCAGTGGACAGTCGTATTCCGGCCGTCGAACAGGCCGGTCTCGGCGAGCAGGAACACACCCGAACAAGCCGAGCACAGGAGTGCGCCCCGTGCGTGCATCTGCCGTGCCCACCCAACAAGCTCGGGGTACCGCCCCGCCTGCCAACCGTCGGCGCCAAGTAGTACCGACGGCACAATGATGATGTCCGTCGCGTCGATTTCCGAGGCGGCACGGCGAGCCTCTACGGGCACCCCGCTCGCCAATGGCACGCTGCCGCGCTCAGTCGCGACGATCTCGATGGTGAACGGCGGCTCGTCGGGGATCGACGGCTCCCCGCGGCCGAGCATGCGGAACGAGCCCAGCACGTCGTAGATGCCGGTGAGTGTCGATATGACCGCATCGGGAATAGCCACAAGGCTGACGTGGAGAGGCCGCGTCTGACCTGGCATAGTGCTCCTCTTGGCACGAAAGAACCGCTTCTGGCCAGTCTCGCACTCACGAGACAAACGGCCAACCGCCATCGTCCCCGTCGGATTCGGCGCAAAGGGCACCGAACGTAAGGACGGAGAATGCAATGACGATCAATCAACAGAAGCTCGATTTGCTTGTCGGGCGTCTTTTCGAGGACCTTTCGGCAGGTTATGGCGGCGTCATGGTGAGCCTCGGCGACAAGCTCGGGCTTTACAAAGCAATGGCAGGCGCTGGTCCGCTGAGCTCGCAGGAGGTTGCCAAGCGCAGCGCCTGTGGGGAGCGGTACGTCCGCGAATGGCTCAATGCCCAGGTCGCAGGCGGCTATGTCGACTATCATCCGATCTCGGCGACCTACGAGTTGACGCCGGAGCAGGCAGCAGTTCTCGCCGACGATTCTAGTCCCGTCTTCCTGCCGCATGCCTGGCAGGTTGTCGCGTCGATGTGGGCCGACGAGCCGAAGTCGCGCGCCGCCTTCAAGGCGGGCCGTGGCCTCAGTTGGGGTGAGCACGATGAGCGGCTTTTCTGTGGTGTGGCGGCGTTCTACCGCAACGCCTATAGCGCGAGCCTCGTCAAGGACTGGCTGCCAGCGCTGACGGGCGTGGCCGAGAAGCTGAAGGTGGGTGCCAAGGTGGCCGATGTCGGATGCGGGCATGGTCATTCGACCGTGCTGATGGCAAAGGCGTTCCCTAACAGCCGGTTCTGGGGCTTCGACGTCCATGAGGGGTCGATTGCGGCAGCTCAGCGGATCGCGCGCGAAGCCGGTGTCCACGATCGCGTAAGCTTCGAAGTCGCGAAGGCCGACGCCTATGCCAAGCGCGACTACGACTTGATCTGCTTTTTCGACTGTTTGCATGACATGGGCCGGCCCGTTGATGCTGTGGCCCATGCGGCAAGCGCTGTGGCAAAGGACGGCACTCTCATGCTGATCGAGCCTTTTGCCGGAGACCGGGTCGAGGACAACATTAATCCCATCGGCCGTCTCTACTATTCAGCATCGACAACGATGTGCTGTGCCCACGCCATTTCGGAGCATGGCACCCACGTGCTTGGCGCGCAGGCAGGGCCGCGTCAGCTCGAGGACGTGCTGAAGTCGGCCGGGCTTGGGACGGTGCGGCGGGCGGCCGAGACACCGTTCAACCTGATCATCGAGGCGCGTCGGTGATCAGACCGGGCACTGCCCGAACAGCAGGCACCGCGGAGCAGTGACGCTTCCGGGTGCCTGCTGTCTTGCGTTTCATTGGCCGTTTGGCTCAGCGGCGAAAGTAGGCCTCTGCACGCATGCCTGGTATCAGGGGAACAGCGCCCTCGAGATCGATCATGACCTCCATGACCTCGACATCGGTGGCGCGGCGCGCACCGCGGGACGACATACGGGGTGCGGCGAGAGACGGCGCAAGTTCTGTCACCTTGCCCTCGAAGTCCTGGCCCGGATAGCCGTTGCTGCGCACGAATGCCTTCTGGCCGATCTTGATCTTGGACACATCGTGCTCGTCGACCTCGGCGCGCACGCGGACGACTGACATGTCACCGATGACGATCAGCGGCTGTTCCGGCGTCGGCGTCACCATCTCGCCGGTCTTGGGGTACAGCTGAAGCACAGTGCCAGCCATCGGCGAGCGGATGCGCGTCTTGTCCAGCATCGACTCGGCCATGGTCACATCCGCGTAGGCGGCTGACACACCAGCCTCCAAACGGTTAGGGCCTGGAATATTGCCTTTCGCCTGGGCAAGGGCAAAGGATGCCTGCTGCTGGCGCAGACGCTCTCGGGCGTCGTTGAGGCGCTTGCGGGCCTGCGCCTGCAATGGCGCGGCGCCGGTGCCTTTGCGGTCGGCGGCGATGGCGTCATCGAGCTCGAAGCGAGCATTCATGACGGCGCGCTCGGCTGCAAACACGGCGTCCTCGGCCTTGCGCACGTCCTCGCGTCCGGCGGTGCCCGGTTGCGCATCCCGTTCGCGCTTGCGAGCGGACGCCTCAGCATCCGCAGCGGCGAGACGAGTGCGTGCCTCGACATCATCTAGTCGGATCAGCACCTCGCCTTCTGCCACGCGGTCGTTGACGCGTACGAAAGAGTCGGTGACACGGCCGAGCATGCCGGCGCTGATGCGCACGAGGCCGGTGCGCGGCTCGACGCGGCCCGGCGCCGCGGCGACCCAGGGCACGTCGGGCTGTGGTGCCACGGGCTGGACGACCTTGACCGGTACCGCCTCCTTGCCGAGGTTGGCACGGCCCGGTGTGATGTAGATGGAAACCGCGACGCCGGCTGCGCCGAGCGCAACCAGGCTCGCCATGCCGGCGATCTTCTTCACGACTCCACCCCGGCGCGGTTGCATCGCCGTGTGCTCGGCGGCTGCGCTGTTTGATTGCATGACTGCGATCCTCTGCTCTCGACTGGAGCTGTCGGCCCCGTTTCAACACTCTGCACCTTAGGGAGTGACGGGGAGGTGTGCTGTTACCCTTGGAACATGCGCGGGGAATATGCCGATGGCGGCCTACAAACCCGGGAAATTGCGCTCGTGTTTCTCCGGGAACAGCGGTGCTGACGGCCTTCTGGCAAAACTCTGCCATGTCATGCGGTCAGGCGATGTCGCCGGGCCAGCCTCAAGCGGAGAGAGTGTCATGCACGGAAGAATCACAAAGTTCCGCCACGACATGGGCGTCGGCATCATCGTGGCCGACAACGGCCGCAAGTTCCGCTTCACCGGAACGCAGGTGCGCAATTCGACGCCAGAGCTCGTCGGTCAGAGTGTGGATTTCGTGGTCAGCGGCAGCCGGCCGACCGACATCATCATGATGTCCGGGTCACCCTGGACCGCCTTCGGCGGGATCCGGTGACGCTTAAACCTTCGAGCAGGAGCGACCCGGATGCCCGGCACACTGGACCAGACTGATATTCCGCGCGTGGCGCCAGCAGAGCTGGCGCGCGCCATGCGGTTTATGATCGACAACGGCAAGGGTCTTGTCCTGCTGCGCGGCGTCAACGGCTCCGATATGCGCGAGCTGGAGGGGGCGATCTGGGATCGGCTGGATGGCGATATCGTCCAGCGCCGTGCGGTGCTGGTGCGGTTCCAATGCCTGGTCGAGGTGTTCTCGGCGCGGCGCCTGCGGGAACTCATGTTGCGTCGCGGGTTCCGCGTGATCGCGCCAGCCCTTCACGTCGCGGCCGAGATGCGGCTCAGCACGAAATGGGGGTTCAGTCCGCACAAGTTCAACCTGGCTCTGCAGGTGCTGGTTGTTGAGCTGGAGCAGCAGTCGCGTGTCGTGGTGAACGAGGAAAGGCTGGAGCTGGCGGCGTGAGCCGGCAATTCGCGCCAACGTGTTCCCGACGAAACAGCGCAGCGCTGGGTAGCGGTGAATACTCTAGCCAGATCGCAAATGGAGCTAGCCATGCTGTCCGATATAGAGTTTGCATCCCTGCGCCTCCCCCTACTGTTAGGGGCCATTGCCGGCGCAATCTTCGGCGTGCTGACCTCACAGCCATTGCGGGCTTCGGCGCCTATTGCCGATGCTGCCGCAACCCAGTCCTGCCGTATCCTGTGCGAGAGCGCGACCTGGCTCAGGGCACCCGTGCGCTACCGCACATCGGGCGCCGGTTAACGTCAACACTATATGCTGTCGGCCCTCGACAAGCGGTTCGTTGCCTGCAAGATGGCAGTAGTGGGCACAGCATCCGGGATGCAAGAACATGGAGCGCTCGATCGTCGAACTCCTGGGGCGCTCGGCGCTGTTCGGCTCGCTGAGCGAGGCCGATCGGGCTGCCATCGCCGGACGCATGCGGCGCGTCCAGTTCGAGCCGGACCAGATGATCTTCTCCCGAGGCGATCCCGGCCGCGAGATTTACTTAGTGATCCAGGGCCGCATCCGGCTTTCGGTGCTCTCCAGCGACGGCCGAGAGCTATCGCTGGACCATGCTGCGCCCGGCGGCATTTTTGGTGAGATTGCCACGCTCGATGGTGGGGAGCGGACAGCCGGTGCAACCGCCATCACCAAGGTGGAGGCCATGTCCCTGCCGCAGCGGGCGCTGATGGAGTTGATCGAAAGCAACCCTAAGGTGGCCATGGCTGCCGTCCGGTTCCTGTGTACGCGCCTGCGCGAGACGGATCAGCGGCTGGAGGCGATCGCGCTGCATCGCATCGAGGTACGTCTGGCGCGGCTAATGCTGTCCGCGCTCAGGATCAAGACGCCCAATGTGAAGGGCGCCAAGGTGCCCCTCGATCTCGGCATGTCGCAGGGCGAGCTGGCCCTGCTGATCGGGGCCAGCCGGCCCAAGGTCAACGTGGCGCTGACCATGCTCGAGGACATGGGTGCGATCGCCCGGGCCGGGGCCGGGTTCACGTGCGACACGTCCGTGTTGGAAAGCATCGCCGACATGGAATGAGGGCTGCCGGCGCGCAGGCTGACAACCCCTTCCGGTTGAAAATCTTCCCGATAAAGCAAGGCCTTCCCTGTTCCTCCTGGAACAGCGCGGTATGCAGCTCCCGCCTAGTGTCGAGCATCACCTCGAACAAAGCGGGGCATAGGAATGTCATTCAACGACAGAATTAACCGCGCCTCTGGGGGTCGGGTCGGCATCCTTCTGATGCAGGCTCCGGGAGAGGTGGCGTCCGGATTGTCTTCCGTCGCCGAAGAATTGGCACGCGCGGGACATGCCGTGCGCTGCCTGCAGCCATCAGCCTCGCACGAGGAAGGTAAGGCTGCCCGGTGGTGGGATTGGTATGCCGAGGCCGAGGCCGCGCTGGCAGACATGCGGAGGGATTGCGAGGTGGTCATCGCCGGCGGCTCGTCGGTGGGGGCGGCGCTTGGCCTGTTGTTGGCCGCTAACCATCCGAAGGACGTGCAGGGAACAGCGCTATTCGCACCAACATTGTGGCTCAACGGCCGGCTCGCGCCCCGGGCGGCCATGCTGGTGTGTCTCGCCCTGGGCCGGCGAGCCGCGGAGGCTATCGGCATCTCACCCTGGCTGTCGCAGGGGGCGAGCATTCCAGCCGAGACCCTGGCGGAGCATCGGCGCCTTCTGGAAGCGGCCCGGCGCGCGTTGAAGGGCATCAGTCAGCCGGCCTTGATCGTGCATTCGCGCGAGGACCGCTGCGCAGGCCTGGACAATGCCGGCTATCTCCAGCGCAACTTGCGGGGACTGGTGGACATGGTGGTGCTGGGCGGCAGCCATCAGAGCGCGGGCCTGGACCGCCAACACGATCTTGTTGCTGAGAAGGCCAGGGCCTTCGTCGAAGCCGTGTCCAGACGCCCGCGGATCGTGCCCGTGAGACCGCAGGCGGCTCAGCCGGTGGCCCTGCTGAAGGCCCACGCGGCGTGACATGCAACCGCCGGTGACGGCACGGCGGCCCTCAAAAATGGATTGCGTCCTGTTCCGAGGGAAACAGCGGCCATCCGTGCGGTGGTTCAGGATCGGGACAAGTGAACAAGCCCACTGTGAAAGGACCAACGTCATGAACAAGCTGATCCTCGCCGCTGCAGCCGCCGCGACCGTCTTCGGAGCCGGCTCCGCCGCGTTCGTGCCGGAAGCCGAGGCCGGCATGCGGATCGGCTTCGGTTTTCGCCATCACGTCTTCCGCCCGCACTTTCACACTCCGCCTACGTTCTACAGAGCACCCGACGAGGACGAGGTGCGCATCAAGCGTCGCATCGCGCGCAGCAAGCCGCAGCCGGAGAAGAAGGTTGTGCCACTCGTGAAGTTCGCCGACGGCACCGGCCGCCAGTTCGATCCGGCCAGCAAGGTGTGGTTCGACGGCAGGAGCCAGTGCTTCTCGGGTAAGCAACAGTTCACCTTCAAGAACGACTCCTGGTTCTACGGCTCCTCGAAGTGGACCGAGGCCAACGGCATCTGGAAGACCAACTCCGCGGAGGCGCCCGAGCTCGTGAGCTGCGAGAGCGTGCCCTCGTTCGCGGCCAAGGCCAACGCCTTCACCTCGAAGACGGCGAATCAGGGCGAGAGCTCCAAGGGCGCGGCCGAGCAGCCGGTGAAGACGCCGCCAGCAGCGAAGATCAAGACGGCCGAAGGCACCGGCTCGAGCGAGACCGCAAAGGCGGCGCCCGCTCCGACCGAGTGCAAGAAGTACTTCCCGAGCATCGGTCAGATGTTGGTCGTGCCCTGCGGCGAGTAAGCCGCAACTAGGTAGAGAAACGGTCAAGCGAGCTCGAGGGAGCCAGTCATGCAGGTCGCAGCCGCCACAACCACCGCCCAAGCGCCGGTCCGGTCAGTCCGGGCCGGTAAGAAGCGCAGAGCCCTGCCAATGGTGCCGAAGCTGGCCTATCGCAATCTCTTCCATGATCGCCTGAGCCTGGCGGTGACGCTGACCGGCATCGTCTTCTCGGTGGTGCTGGTGGCGGTGCAGTTCGGCATCTACCTCGGCTCCGAGAATCGGATCGCCGCCATGCTCGATCATGCCGAGGCCGATCTTTGGGTCGTGCCGCTCGGTACCAAGAGCTTCGATGATCCTTCATTCCTGTCGGGCCGCGAGCGGCACGCCATCCTGTCCACGCGTGGCGTCGCCGGCGTGGAGGAGCTGGTGGTCGGTTTCGCGAGCTGGCGCAAGCCCAAGGGCGGCTCGACCGCGGCGCTCGTGGTCGGCTCCGACACGTCACGCGGCAAGCTGCCCTGGGACGTGGTCGAGGGAAGCATTGCCGCCCTGTCCGCGCCGAACGGCGTGGCGGTCGACAAGACCTACTTCACCGAGCTCGGCATCAGCCGTCTGGGCGACAAGGCCGAGGTCAACAACATCGAGGTGACGGCAACGGCGGTGACGAACGGCATCCGCTCGTTCACGACGCTGCCCTACGTCTTCACCACGCTCGGCACCGCACGCAACCTGCTCGATGCCGCCTCCGACCAGACCTCCTACACACTCGTGCGCGTTACATCGGCTGCCGAAATCGAGAGCGTGCGCAAGAGCCTGGCGGCTCGTCTGCCGGACACCGAGATCCTGACGCACGAGGAGTTCCGCACGCGCAGCCTCGACTACTGGCTGTTCGAGACGGGCGCCGGCTCGGCGCTGATCGCGGGCGCCATCCTCGGCATCATCGTCGGCATCGTGATCGTGGCGCAGACGCTGTATGCCAGCACCAAGGATCACCTGAACGAATTCGCCACGCTGCGTGCCCTCGGCGCCTCGGCTGGCTACATCCATCGCGTCATCCTGATGCAAGCGGTGCTGAGCGCGGCGCTGGGCTACATCCTCGGCATGTGCCTCAGCATGTTGGTGATCTGGGCTTCCAGTGAGTCGACGCTGCTGATCGTGATGACGACGAACCTCGCACTCTTCCTGCTCGTGCTGACGGTCGGCATGTGCGTGCTCGCCGCAGTTTGCGCCATCTTCAAGGTCACCCGCATCGACCCGGCCGTCGTGTTCAGCCGGTAAATGGAGACAACGACAATGACGCGTCCCATCCTCGAAGCTCAGAACATCATCAAGACGCTCGGCTCGGGCCCCGCGCAAGTGCAGGTGTTGAAGGGCGTGAACTTCGACCTCATGCCAGGCGAGCTGACGCTGCTCATGGGCCCCTCGGGCAGTGGCAAGACCACCCTGCTGTCGATCCTGGGCTGCATCCTGACGCCCGACTCCGGCTCGCTACAGATCGCCGGCCAGTCGACCGCCGGCCTCAATGCGGAAAGCATGGCGGACCTACGCCGCCGGCACGTCGGCTTCGTGTTCCAAGCCTATAACCTGGTGCCGACGTTGACGGCGCTCGAGAATGTCATGCTGGCGCTGGATCTGCGCGGTGCCTCGATGGCCGATGCGCCGGATCTGGCCGCCGATGCGCTGCGCGCGGTCGGGCTGTCGCATCGCGAAAATGCGATGCCGGGTAAACTCAGCGGCGGCGAGAAGCAGCGCGTCTCTATCGCCCGTGCCTTGGCGGGCTCACCCTCGGTCATCCTCGCGGATGAGCCGACGGCGGCGCTCGATGCGGAGAACGGCAAGGCCGTGATGGAGCTGCTGGCGCAGGTGGCCAAGGACTCCAACCGCGGCGTGCTCGCGGTCACGCACGACCATCGCACGCTCGAGTACGCCGATCGCATCATCAGGATCGAGGACGGACGTATCGTCGGGCGCGCGCGCCGCCGCGAGGCCGGCGCGCCAATCACGCCGAATGTGTCATGGGGAACAGCGGGTCACGCACTCGTCGAGCATGCTGAGGCCATGGCCTGATCGCAGGCGATCGGGATCGATCCAACGAGGAGCACATCGACATGAACACGCAAGTCAAACGTCTCCTGCAAGTAGCGTCTCTTGCTCTGGTGAGCTTTGCAGCCGTAGGTCCCGCGTCGGCCGGCTCCGCCACCGGCCTGTGGATCGACCACACCGGTCGTGGCGGCATCGAGATCAGCAATTGTGGCGCCAATTTATGCGGTCGCCTCGTGTGGTTGAAGGACGAGAAGAACAGCAAGGCTTGCGGCACGCAGATTATCGGCAACGTCAAGCCGGTGGCCGGCGGCAAGTGGGATGGTGGCTGGATCTATGATCCCGACCAGGGCGCCAAGTACAGCGTCGAGATCACCCCCATGGGCGATAAGCTCAAGGTCATGGGCTATCAGGGCTCCAAGTTCCTGAGCGAGACCATGATCTGGCGGCGTGCGTCGGGCGAGTTGAAGCGCTGCTCGGCCTGAGTCAGCCAGTTGTTTTTTCAGTCGAGGCGCCGCTGCCAGTCAGGCAGCGGCGCCTTCGCGTTGATGGGTTGTTCTGGGCATGTGCCCTATGCAAGACTTCCTCGGTTTCTCTGCCATCTGAAAGCAGAGCAAGATACGCATCGAGGAAGCGCACAGGAGAGCGTTCATGGCGGCAGCAACGGCAAAGCCCATTCAGGCGTCTGGATCGCATGCTTTCGACGTCGAGGACGTCGAATATCTGCGGCACGGCGACAAGCCGCTTCTGGCGCGCCTTTTCAAGCCGAAGGGTGCGGGACCGTTCCCGATGATGATCGACCTGCATGGCGGGGCTTGGTGCAACGGCGATCGCCTGAACGACACGCCCCTCAACGAGGCGCTGGCGCAGAACGGCATTCTCGTCGCGGCGCTGGACTTCCGCATGCCGCCACAGGCTGCCTATCCGGCGTCGATGGCGGATATCAACTATGGCGTGCGCTGGCTGAAGTCGCAGGCATCCGCGCTGAAGGGCCGTCCGGGCCGCGTCGGTGTGATCGGCATCTCGAGCGGCGGACATCAGGGTATGCTCGCGGCCATGCGGCCGAACGATCCGCGCTATGTGGCATTGCCGATCTCTGGCGGGGCCAACATCGACGCGCGCATCGCCTGCGTGGTGATGTGCTGGCCCGTGATCGACCCGCTGGGCCGTTATCGCTACGCGCAGCGCTTGACGGCTTCAGGCGGGAAGTATCCCGAAGCATTGGATCGCGTGCTGCCGCTGCACATCAAATATTGGGGCGACGAAGCGGCCATGGACGAAGGCAACCCTGTTGGCGCGTTGGAGCGCGGCGAGAATGCGGAGCTGCCGCCAGTGCTCTATGTGCAGGGTGCCGCGGACCTTGTGCATCCGGCCGCCGACCGCGAGCGCTTCATCGCAAACTACCGCAAGCGCGGCGGTGAGGTCGATCTGGCCCTCTATGAGGGCGAGGTCGAAGGTTTCGTCGTGCGCAATGCCGGATCGCCTGCGGCGGCACAGGCCAAGGAGAGGATCATCGCGTTCGTGCACAAGCATCTGGGCTGAACGCGATGGCGGTCACGCTGAAGGACGTGCTGCGCAACCACGTCAAGGAGAAGCTCGCGCGCGATGAGGTTGTGGCCTCTATGATCGTGCGGACGGTGCGCGGGATCGAGATCGCACGCATCGCCAAAACGTGCGGCTTCGATACGCTGTACGTGGATCTGGAGCACAACACGTTCTCCATAGATACGTGCAGTCAGATCTGTACGGCCGCGCTCGATGTAGGCATCACGCCGTTCGTGCGCGTGCCGTCCCTCGGGCCGGAGTTCGTGGCTCGCGTGCTGGATGGTGGCGCGCTGGGTGTGATCGGTCCGCACATCCGCTCGGCGGCCGAGGCGAAAGAGCTGGTGCGTGTCGCCAAGTATCCGCCGCTGGGAGAGCGCTCGGCGGGTGGCCAGCTCGCGCAGTTCCAGTATCGTGACTTCCCGGCGGCGGAGGCGAATGCCGCCGCCAACGCGGCCACCACCGTGATCGCCATGCTGGAGACCAAGGACGGGCTGGCGCGCGTGAACGAAATCGCGGCGGTGGAGGGGATCGATATCCTGCTGATCGGCACCAACGATCTGTGTGCCGAGCTGGGCATTCCCGGTCAGTACGACCACAAGCTGATCCGCGACGCCTACAAGAGCGCCATTGCCGCCTGCCGCAAGCACGGCAAGCATGTCGGCATCGGCGGCGTTGGATCGCGGCCGGATCTGGTCGCGGAATTCGTGGCCGAGGGCGCACGTTACGTGTCGATTGGCTCGGACCTGTCGTTCCTGATCGGCGCTGCAACCGACAAGGCGAAGTTCGTGCACGGACTCAAGACGAGTAAGGCATCGACGAAGCGCGGCGGACGCTGAGCGTCAGAGGCCGAACAAGTCCGGCGGGTCGGCGGCGGAGGCGGGGCCGAGTTCGTCCACGCCGACGCCGATCAGGCGGAAGGTGGTGCCGTCGGCATCCTTGCGGATCAGATGCAGCGTGGCCTCGGCCAATACGTCGGCGCGCTGGGTCGGATGCGTGAGCCGCCGGCTGCGGGTGAGCACGCGGAAATCCGAGGTCTTGAGCTTGAGGACGACGGTGCCACCAGCTAGCCGCTTGCGCGCGAGCTGGGCAGCAACCCGGTCGCAGAGCGGGCGCACTGTCTCGTAGAGCTCGGTGGCTGAGCCGGTATCGCGGCTGAAAGTTGTTTCCGCCGATATGCTCTTGGTCGGACGGTCGGGCATGACCTTGCGATCGTCATCGCCATGCGCGAAGCGGGCGAGCCGGCGGCCGAGCTTGCCGTACTGGGTGACGAGCTGCATCTCGCTCAGCTCCTGGAGCTGGCCGATGGTTTTGATACCGCTGGCCTCCAGGCGTTGGGCTGTGACCTCGCCGACGCCGTTGATCTTGCGCACCGAGAGTGGCCGCAGCAACGCCTGCGTCTCGGCTCGGCCGACGACGGAGAAGCCGCGCGGCTTGTTCATGTCAGAGGCGAGCTTGGCCAGGAATTTGTTCCAGGCGAGACCGACCGAGACGGTGATGCCGATCTCGTCTTCCACGCGGCGTGCAATGTGCGCCAGCGCCGACGCCGCCGAAGCGGCGTCGGCGCGATGGGCATCGGTGAGGTCGAGATAGGCCTCATCCAGCGAGATCGGCTCGATGATCGAAGTGGCGGCCTGGAAGATGGCGCGGATGTCGACGCTGACGCGCTTGTACTTGGCCATGTCGGGCGCGACGACGGCGGCGTTGGGGCAAAGCTCCAGCGCCTTGAACATCGGCATGGCGGAGCGCGCGCCGAATTTGCGCGCAACGTAGCACGCCGTGAGCACGACGCCACGCCCGCCACTGTGGCCAATGATGACAGGCTTGTCGGCAAGCTCGGGCCGATCACGCTTCTCGACTGACGCGTAGAAGGCGTCGCAGTCGATATGGGCGATGCCAAGCTCGGCGACCTCGGCGTGGGCAACAAGGCGACCCGAGCAGCAACCAGGGCATGCGGCGGGTGTGCCGTCGATCAGCTCGCAACAGTCTCGGCACAAGGTGCGTGACATGGACCGGGCTCGGTTTCCGCGTTCCCGCTCGCTGCCGACCGTAGAATCAAACGGCGGCTTCGCAGTATAGCGCAGGATCGAGCCATGTGCGCATTCACTACTGTACGAGGTTGCTGGTGGCACAGCCAGCTGCCCAACACTGGGGATGACGCACCGTCTGGAATTGAAGCGCCGAGATCTATGGGCCTAGTACGGTTTGCTGAAAAGGTCTGGATATTCCTTCACTGTCCGCTTGCAGGTTTCTCTCCATTCCTGCTTCGACATTTGTGTCGCGCGGTCCCAGGTGGCGATGCACCTCTCCATGGGTGTCTTGGGCCCAGCCTTATCGCTCTTGGCGCTGCGTTGCTGCATGAGTTGAGCTTGTGCAGTGGTGGCTTTTCGCTCAACAGCATTGACGGAGAAATTCGGGGAGAACCAGGCTGCGATCGCGGAGACTGCCGCCGCAAGGGCCACCGATCGGCGCGGAAACGCGTGCATCATGATGCGCATGATGACAATCCATAAGCCACCGCTGAGCTGCCGTTGCAATGAGCGGAAACCCTGAAAGCCTATCGGGTCGCCCCTTCGAGCTGTTGCCAACGCGGCTTCGAAAAGTAGCGGTCGCCGTGGGTCCTACGGAGTTAATGAGCCAGCCGCGCCGAGGGATTCCCGGGTTGCAGAATCGGTATTCGCCCGGATGGCAACTCTCCGCATGGTGGGAAACGATGCAGGCTGCGAGATGGTAGCACTCAACGGTATAGGGAAACCCAATGATGAAACCGGCGGCGATTCTAGCCTGCATCACGTTAACGCTTTCTGCCAGCACGAGCGGCGCGCAACAAGCAGGGTTCGACAGTAAGAAGTTTTTCGACGAGCTCTCGGCGAGAGGCGTCAGCGTCGAGAGCAGCTTTGATTCGAAAGCTTTCTTTGATCAGCTGTCGTCTCGAGGCGTGAGCGATACCAAGCCGCTCGATGCCAAAGCCTTCTTCGAAGAGCTATCTACACGTGGTGTGAGCGTGCCGAGTAACTTCGACAGCAAGAAGTTCTTCGACGAGATCCAGGCGAAGGGCGTGGCAGCACCTTCGATGATTGCCCCGAAGTAGCTGACAGTTAGCGCCTATCGACGGTGGACGGGTGGACCCGGTGATTTGTGCCGCATCTCGGCATAGAGAGGGGCTGCGCGTCCGCCGTTCCTTTGTCCGTGGGAGCCCGACGTGCTGTATGCAAAGCAGAGAATTGCTGCCGCTTGGTTGATCGCCACCGGCCTTTCGAGCTGCCTATTTGCTCCCGAAGTCGGTGCGGCAACACCTGCTGCCGCAGGTGAGGCTGCACCGGCGGTCGACAGACTGCCGGTCACTTTGGCACCGCTTCTTGCCAAGGTCCTGCCCGCCGTCGTCAGCATCAGGGTGATCGGCCAGCGCTATCAGGTCACGGAGCTCAAGCCCGGAACTCCCCCGTCCGAGCCCAAGATGCAGCCGTTCAAGTCTGCCGGTTCAGGGGTCATCTTCGACGCCGAGCAGGGGCTGATCGGCACTAACCATCACGTCGTCAAAGATGCCGTTGCCATCAGCGTCGGCCTGCATGACGGGCGGTCCGCCCGGGCCAAGCTTGTAGGTTTGGACATCGGCACTGACATTGCGATCCTCAAGATCGATTTGCCTGGGCTGACGCCTCTGACACTCGGCAACTCCGATGGTGTCAAGATAGGCGATTTCGTCATTGCCGTCGGCAACCCTTACGGGCTGGAAGGTACGGCGACTGCCGGAATCGTCAGCGGCCTGATGCGGTCCGAAGTGGGTTATGAAATCTTCGAAAGCTTCATACAAACGGATGCTGCGGTAAATCCCGGCAATTCAGGCGGGGCGCTGGTCAATCTCCAGGGCGACCTGATTGGCATCAATACGGCAATCGCCGGCGGCGGAAGCAACATCGGAATTGGCTTTGCCATTCCCATCAACATGGCACGCAGAATTGGCAGCCAGATCCTTATACATGGCCGCATGCCGCGCGGCACGGTGGGCATGACAACCGAGGATATTTCACATGATGCCGCGCAGGCCGTTCGGCGCACCCGCGGCGCACTGATCGCCCGCATCGAGCCAAACTCTCCCGCACAAGCTGCCGGTCTTAGTGTTGGCCACGTTGTGGTCGGCATCAATGGTGAGCACATCAGAACGAAGGCCGACTACATGGCTCGCCTCGGCAGTTCGGCCATTGGAGACGCGCTGGAGTTCGAGATCGCGGTGGAGAATGCGACCAGGAAAGTGAGCCTGACAGTCGCGGACCTCAAGTTTGAGCCCGTAACCGTCGTCGTGCCGGATGACTTCCGGAGCATCGGTGGGATGGTTGTGGCAGCGATTGGTCCCGGCTCGCCTCATTACGGCGAGCTGCGCGGCGCGGTCGTTCAGAACGTCACAGCGGGAGGCCTTGCGCACAATGCGGGCCTGCGGGTCGGCGACGTCATCATCGAGATCAACCAGCGTGCGATTTCAGATGTGGGCCAAGTATCGGATCTGGTTCAGGACGCTGCCGGCATCAGTCGGGTGAAGATTAGTCGCCAGCGCGTGCCGTTCCTCGTGCAGTTTTCTCACTAAGGCGTTCGCAAAGCGCGTCCTGTGTTTCCCTCGGGACTAAGCACCGTTAACGATGCTGAGTGGAGATCGCGGCGCTGCCTGGTTCTGGGTTTACCCTCGCCCTTGTGCGGGGTTCTCGCCGATACGAGCCTTGTTGAAGAACACTTAGAGTGATGGTTCGCCTAACGCAAGGCAGCGTAGAACATGGTACGTTTATTGATTGCGGACGATCACGACGTGGTGCGTTCGGGCCTGCGCAGCATCCTCGAGGACCGGCCGGGATGGTCGGTGGTGGCGGAGGCTGCCGACGGCAAGCAAGCGATTCTCAAGTCGATCACCGAAAAGCCAGACATCGCAATTCTCGACTATTCACTTCCCTTGATCAACGGCATAGAGGCAACGCGGCAGATCCGGCTGCGCGCCCCTTCCGTGGAAGTTCTTATTTTCACCATGCATGACAACGAGACCCTGCTGAGGGAGTTGCTGCGCGCGGGTGCTCGTGGATACCTTCTCAAATCGGATGCGGAGCGTTATCTCTTCTCTGCGGTCGAAGCCCTGGTCGCCCACAAACCATTCTTCACCGATAGAGCGTCGGAGACTCTTCTCGACACCTTCTTGCGCTCAAAGCACAAGGACGATGTGTTGACGAGCCGCGAGCGCGGCATCGTGCAACTCGTAGCCGAAGGCCACAGCAACAAGGAGATTGCGAGCGTTCTCAATATCAGCATCAAGACCGTCGAAACACATCGGGCGGCCGTGATGCGGAAGCTCAATCTCACTTCATCAGCAGCTCTCGTGCGCTACGCGGTCCGCAACAAGATCGTCGAGCCGTAACGGTTTCTGCACGTGTGCGGCAAGGAGCTCGCTAAGCCCAACCCTCAGTTGTGACGCGGCGGGTCCTTATGATGGCCTTGAGCGACGTCGCACCTCCATTTTTCTCCAGCTCGAGATTGCCGCCTATGCGCTGAAGACGTGCACGCATACCGGCCAGGTCGATGCTCTCCTGGGCATGCGTAATCGGAACTGCTTTACGGAGCAATGACGGAAGACTGCTTGCACGCGCGGCGGTGCCCTGGGCGACCGACACGATCACATTCGGACCGCAGCATGTGACGCGAATGCCTGCGGTCTGATGTCCGGAGCGCCGACTGATGTCGTTGAGAGCGTCCTGAACGAAGCGAAAGACAGCTATCTCGATATCGGACTGTAATCGACCGAGGTCGGCGGAGACGCTCAGGTTTATCGACATGCTCGAACCGCGGGAGAAGCTCTCCACGAAGGAGCGAAGCGCCGGCTCCAAGCCCGACTCGTCGAGAAGGGGTGGATAGAGAAGGTAGGAGGTGGATCGCAGGTTGGTGATCGACTTCTGCAGGCTTCTCTCCAGCTTTTGAAGTCGTCGCGCGAGGTCGCGTTGGCGCAGACCCGCCATATAGCCTGCATCCAGCGAGGCGGCGGCCAGATCCTGGCAGATACCCTCATGTAGCTCCTTGGCGGTGCGCCGCCTCTCCTCGTCATGTGACCAGATGAGTTTCTGCGCCAAATCGCGAGTGATGCGCCCCGCGTTATGCGTGCCTTCGACGGAGGCACCCAGCAGCAACACCGGAACGGCAAATGCCGTCAGGAACAGCTGCAAAGCAAGAACATTCAAGTCCGCATCAGAACGACCGAAGATGGTGTAGCCGTCCAAGGCCATGCCGATGGAGACCACTGTCACAATCAGAATGGCGCCGCTCGCACCTTTGACGCCGAAGCGTACGGTAGACCAAAGCACGAGTGGCAGGGGCAGATACAAAAGAACGGGAATGAAGCCGGTGAAGGAGCCCCTTGACGCGGCATTGAAGGCGACGGCGCATGTGCCAACGAGCGCCAAGGCCAAGAGCAGGGGTTCAATTGCCTGCTGCGGTGAAGGCCATCTAAAGCGTCTTGCGCCTCGATCGAGCAGAAGCAAGAGAATTGGACCGAGCGTCAAGCTGGCCAGTGAGTTGGACACATACCACTGCAACCAATGGGTCCAATAGTCACGCGCTTGCCCTTCCGCGATGATACGAACGAATGCTCCGCCGAATGCGACTACGGCGGGGCTGATGCATGCGGTGCCGATAACATAGAGAAGCGCGCGGTGGAAACTGTCGAGCCAAGGCGGGTTGATGAGAAGCTGCCTGACGACGAGCGCGTTGAGAACTGCCACGGCACAATTGGTGATGAACGCCACGACGATCTGGGGCGGCGGCATGGCAACCTGCCATTCCACCAAAATATGAACCGGAAGTACGGCGGCTATGTATATCCACCATCGCGAATAGGGCACATAAACAAGGGCACAAAACAGAACGACATTGGGTGGCCAGAATGGTGCAAAAAACTGATCGGAAAAGGTTCCGACGTAAAAGGCGAGCTCGGCGCCGACAAGATAGCCGAGGCTGACAGCTAGGGGTCCGGGAAGCTGCCGAACAAAGGAGGAGAAAATATGCATTTGGTGCGTGGAAGTCATTCGGATCCCCCCAAATCAACGCCATTTTCTGAATTGTCCAGCTGTTCGCGCTGACCTTAGACGCCCCCTGGTCCTGCGGGCAGCTTCACCATCTGCGGTGATGGTAGTAATCCGGCCCAGGTCGCCACGATAAGTAGTATGGGTCGTAGGCCGGGAGATCGTAGACGACGATCGGCGGATAGGGTCGGTAAATCCCCGACGGTCCAAAGTAGACGACGGAGGGCTCAAAGCGGGGCGCGTAGTAGCCGTAGGATGGGCGCGAATTGTAGCAATCGCGCCAGCGTGAGCAGCGATCACCTACCTCGGTCAGGCCGGCTCGAGCACCATCATTGAGAGGAGCGATCGCTCCCCATTGGGCTGCCAGCGGCTGGTGCGAAAAACTGAGACCGAACAGTAAAGTGGCAACAACGCCGGCCGCGAGATGCACTCGTCGCATTGGCTCTCTCCTCGGCGGTTCTGCCTATTGACGCTGCGGAACATGAACGCGGGCGGCGCTCCGGGTGCCGGTGGCGTTTCTTTGCCGCCCACGCGGAAGGAATACTGTCACAGGCGGGTCACAAATTCTGTCGGTGGAAACCCTGAATTGTGGGGGACCGCTCGGCGCGGCAGATTTTCGCCGCACTCGGGAAGGATCACGAGGCGATTTCAGAGCCTTCGGCGCATCACGTCTTGCCACCCCCGGCGTAGTCACGACGTGTAGCCGCCGACGTATGGCGAGTTGTGTCCATTGTTTCGGGTGGGCTCGGGAACAAACGGTATGATCACGTGAAGGCATGTTCCCGCTGGCCCCGAGCGGATAGCAAGCTCACCACCAAACTGCCTCAGCCTTGCCTTCATGCCCGGAATACCAACGCCCATGGATGAAGCCATAGATACCTCCCGGTTGGTTCCTGCAGTATCCATGCCCACGCCGTTGTCGCGCACGATCAAATGCAACTGCTGACGGAGGTATCGCAGGTCCAGCCGCACCTGCGATGCGGAGGCATGGCGATGGATGTTTGTCAGGCCTTCCTGCATGATCCGGAAAATGCACCGCTGAACTTCAAAAGGTGCCGAGTTGCCGATTTCCGTTACGTTGACGTCGACGTGGAGCCCGGTGCGGCAGGCAAATCCGCGGGCATATTGGCGCGCGGTTGCACGTAACCCCTCTTCGTCCAGCCTTGGCGGGTGGAGTAGATAGGTAAACGTGCGTAGCTCTTTCGACGTCTCACGAACCGACGCCTCGATCTCCCCGAAAAGCTCGGAGTGTTGGTCCCTTTCCGGCAGTTTCGATTTCAATTTCATCATGTTCAGGCCGATGGCGACCAGGTGCTGCGCCGTCGAATCGTGAAGCTCCTCCGCTATGCGGCGGCGCTCCTCTTCCTGTAGCGTAAGCAGGCGCTCGGCCATCTCGCCGGATGCCCGCTCCGCCTCTTTGACGGCTGTTACATCCTCATTCGCAACGATAATGAACGTATCGCCCCAGCACTCGAAGCGAGCGGCGTTGAGCTGGAACCAGCAGACCTTGTCTTTGAGGGGCCAAGTGTGGACGATCCGGGCAGTGCGGACATTGCCGCTCAGTAGGGACGTCAGTGTCTCCCCGATCCGCAGTGCGTCACGCCGGCGAGCGAGGGGCTTGCTGTAAAGCGCGAGATAGTTCAGCCGCTCTGCGCCAGGTGTACGCAACCCTTGCGCGATCGAGAACTGCTGCCAGGCCATATTCGAGGCGACGATCGTTCCTGAGCCGTCGAGAACGACGACATGGGCAGTGAGCGCGTCCAACGATGATTGAAGCAAGGCTCTGACCCGAGCAGTCTCTTGCTGCTGCAGCTCCTGCGCGGTCAAATCCTTGAAGAAAAGGATTGCGCCGTCATTCGTGGGATAGATGTGCAGATCAACCAAGCGGTCTGGACGCTGGTACGACGGCATTTGGCGATCCACGAATACTTTTTGCTCGATGGCCGCCTTCAGCATCTTCATTGGCGAGCGCGGAATTATTTCAGCGAATGGTCGCCCCACGACCATATTCCGCGTCATGCTTAACCAGTTTAGTGCGTGGGTATTCGCGTCAGTGATTCGATATTGGCGGTCGATGCTGAAATAGCCGGCGCCCAGGCTATTGAGCAAAAGTCCGATGTAAGAGGTGGGTGGATATGGTGAATGCCAGGCGGGGCGCGCGGCAGGCCGAGACGTCAACAAACTTTGGTGACTGTTGAGAGCACGCATTTGGGATCCCCGTCGTGATCGATCCCAGTCTACACAGTCCGTCCATTCGTTAAATCGGGGCAAACCCTGATATGGGACTTTCCGCTATTTGGGCTACTGCGGGGTTGCAGGGCGAAATTTCACTGATTTTGCGGGATTCTCGATGCCGCGGTCACTCCGATGGCGGAATGGTATTTGCTACAGAGCCTGTTTTCGATGCAATGCTTTGCTCAAATATCTTTGAGCGATGTTTGCTGCATGCGTCTCATATACATTTACGAGCGGCATTCGTCCGCGCGACTCAAGCTGTCCAGCGTTCGGTATTGATAGCGAGAGCAAACAGGGTTTGCATGGATAGAGGCATTCTCGGGTCCAATCCAAGGTGAACTTCAAAATTTTCTGACATCGTGCAGCTGCAAAGTCGAGCAGTCTCGATGCGATGCAGAGCGGGATCAAGCCGTTCGTTCTTTTAGTTTGCGGCGCCGATCGAGAGCACTGAACGCCATGATACAAAATACGGTGAGTGCATCGCAATCCAGCCCGTTTGCCGATCCACGATATCGCTCCGAAATGATTTGGGTGCCGGGCGGCGCATTTCGCATGGGGTCCGAACGGCACTATCCCGAGGAAGCGCCAATCCATCGCGTCTCAGTCGATGGCTTTTGGATGGATCGCACACCGGTCACCAATCGCCAATTCCGGCAGTTCGTGGCGGCGACGGGTCACGTCACTTTCGCTGAGGTCGCTCCTGATCCAAAGGACTATCCGGGCGCGCTCCCGCAGATGCTCAAGGCCGGGTCGCTCGTCTTCAAGGCACCGAAACGTGCGGTGGATCTGACTCAGTGGGCGAACTGGTGGTCCTTCCAGTTCGGGGCCAATTGGCGCAGGCCTTACGGTCCGCGCAGCTCGATCACAGGACTGGACGACTACCCCGTATTGCACATCGCGTATCGCGATGCGGAGGCCTACGCCGTATGGGCTGGCAAAGCCTTGCCTACCGAGGCTGAGTGGGAGTTCGCCGCGCGCGGCGGGCTTGATGGCGCTGAATTCGCTTGGGGCGAAGAGTTCATGCCAGGCGGACGCCAGATGGCGAACACCTGGCAAGGCCGGTTCCCGCAGGAGAACCTGGCGCTCGACGGCTATATTCGCACCTCGCCGGTCAGGGCGTTCCCCGCCAACGGTTACGGGCTCTACGACATGATCGGGAATGTGTGGGAGTGGACAAGCGACTGGTACTCGTCCGGACACAGTGCCGATGCCGCCAAGACGTGCTGCATCCCGGAGAATCCGCGCGGTGGTCCAGAGGACGGCAGCTACGACGCGTGCCAGCCGCAGATCAGGATTCCTCGCAAAGTCCTGAAAGGCGGCTCGCATCTTTGCGCGCCGAATTATTGCCGGCGCTACCGGCCGGCGGCGCGTCACCCGCAGCCCGTCGATACATCAACGAGTCATGTCGGCTTCCGCTGCGTCGTGCGAGGGGCAGCGCCGGCATGACCGCGGAGCTTCCATCGCGCGGAGCGCGGGTGGTGGCGGGCACAGCAGCTGTTGCCTTGGCTGGCCTGCTCTTGGCTGGGTTTGCCTGGTACGGCTTCACATGGGACGTCCACCAGCGCATATGGCGCGACATCGCCGACCGAATTGGCGGTCCGATGTCCTTTCGCTTCGTGCTTCAGCCAATCATGGCGGCGATCGCGGCGCTGCACGACGGCATTAGAGACGCTCAACTCGGGCGCACATCATATTTCTGGACAGTGCTGGCCGATTCTCGTCAGCGCGATGACCGCGTGCGCGAAGGAATTGTTTCAACGGCGCGCATTGTCCTGCTCGGGCTCATGATCGACTTCATCTATCAGTATCGAGTGCTGGGTACATTCTATCCGGGCGAAGCGGCTCTCATCGCTCTTCTGTTAGCGGTCGCTCCCTACTTCCTGCTGCGCGGTCCGTTTGCGCGGATCGCCCGCTGGTGGCGGGCGCGCGGGCGTCAGAGATTCATGGCTAACACGGGCAACTAGTCGTGCTGGAGAAAGTGACCGTAAACTCAAAGCCGGACCAGGTCTCCGTCGAGCTGTCGGCCCGCCGTACCGGCATGTCGTTCCAGCGCACGCGCATGAGCGCGGATCGCACGCTGATGTCGGTGGTCCGCACCTCGCTGTCGCTGATTGGGTTCGGCTTCACGATCTTCCAGTTCTTCGAGAAACTTAGGGACGCCGGCACGCTGACGCACGGTGCGGCACCTCGGCATTTCGGAGTCGCCTTGGTTGCGCTCGGCATTCTGATGCTGATCGGCGGCATCATCTATCACGTGCAGTTCATGCTGCACCTGCGCGAGCAGCGCGAGGCCATGGTCGCGGACGAGCTCATTCACGGCCAAAGCGAATTCCCAATCTCGCTTACGCTGATCACCGCCGTGATCCTGCTGCTGATCGGCGTCGCAGCGATTGTGAGCATGCTGTTTCGCGTGGGGCCGTTCGGATGACGGCGATCGGACGACCCAACGAGGACGGGGATAAGGAGCAAACAGGGGATGACGGCAATGCTGACCCAGCAATGAAGGAGCTCTACGTATGGCCAAGTCCGACAAGCCGAACATTCTCGTCATCTGGGGCGACGATATCGGCCAATCCAACCTGAGTTGCTACACGCACGGGTTGATGGGCTATCGCACACCCAACATCGACCGCATCGCCAAGGAAGGCATGCTGTTCACGGATTCATACGGTGAGCAGTCCTGCACCGCTGGCCGCTCGTCGTTCATCACCGGACAGAGCGTCTATCGCACGGGCCTGTCGAAGGTCGGCATTCCGGCGGCACCGGTCGGCATGTCGGAAAAAATCGTCACTATCGCTGCTCTGCTCAAGGAACAAGGCTACGCCACAGGGCAATTCGGCAAGAACCATCTCGGCGACCTCAACCAGATGCTGCCGACCAATCATGGGTTCGATGAGTTCTTCGGCAACCTGTACCATCTCAATGCCGAGGAAGAGCCGGAGATGGACAATTATCCGACCGAGAAGGACTTCCCGAACTTCAGGAAGACTTTCGGTCCGCGCGGCGTCATCCATTCGTGGGCGACCGATAAGGATGACGCCACGCTGGAGCCGCGCTGGGGCAAGGTCGGCAAGCAGAAGATCGAGGACACCGGTCCACTAAACAAAAAGCGGATGGAAACCTGCGATGACGAGTTCGTCGCTGCTGCCACCGACTTCATCAAACGCCAGAACAAAGCCGGCAAGCCATGGTTCGTGTGGCTCAACACCACGCACATGCACTTCATCACGCACACCAAACCGAAAAGCTATGGTCAGGCGGGGCGCTGGCAGTCGCCCTATCACGACACCATGATCGACCACGACAAGAATGTCGGCCAGATGCTCGATTTGCTTGATGACATGGGTATTGCCGAGGACACGATGGTTGTCTACTCGACAGATAACGGCCCGCATCGCAACTCCTGGCCGGATGGTGGCATGACACCGTTCCGCTCGGAAAAGAACACGAACTGGGAGGGTGCTTTCCGCGTGCCGCAACTTGCGCGTTGGCCCGGCAAGATCAAGCCCGGTTCTATTTGCAACGGTATCGTGCAGCACCACGACTGGCTACCGACATTCCTTGCAATGGCGGGCGCATCTGACGTCGTTGAGAAACTGAAGACGGGCTACAAGGCCATCGGGCGCACCTACAAGAACCATATCGATGGGTTCAACCTGCTCCCGTACCTTACGGGTAAGGTCAAGGAAAGCCCGCGCAACTTCTTCTTCTATTTCAGTGATGATGGCGACATTCTCGGCCTGCGCTACGACAATTGGAAATGCGTGTTCATGGAGCAACGCTGCCACGGCACCATGCAGGTCTGGGCGGAACCGTTCACGCGGCTGCGCTTGCCGAAGATCTTCAATCTTCGCACCGATCCCTACGAGTTTGCGGATGTGACCTCGAACACGTACTGGGATTGGATGATTCACAACGCCTACTTCATCTATGCGGCCCAAGCCGCTATGGCGAAATTCGTCGACACGTTCAAAGAATTCCCAGTGATGCAGCATCCGAACACGTTCACTGTCGATGATGCGCTGAGGAAGATGTCGGAAACGGTGAGCGGGGTGGGCTGAGTGAGCACGCGTCCGGGCGGCGAGCTTCTTGCCGCCCACACCATTTCGCGCATTTGCGGGGGTGGCAAGACGAGAAGTAGCGATAGCAACTGAGATCGACGGCGCAGGGGCGTATGGCGAAGGACTGGCTCATCGTCCTGACGGAGAACGCGGCGATCATCATCGATGCGCTGGCGCTTATCGTCATTGTCATTGGCACGATCGAGGCTGTGGTGGAAGGCCTGCGTCTGATTTTCTCCGGGTCGTCAGATCGAGAGAAGCGCGAGCTCTGGCTGCGATACGCGCGCTGGCTTGTGGCGGGGCTCACGTTTCAGCTCGCAGCCGACATCATCGAGACGTCGATCAGCACAAGCTGGGACTCCGTCGGGCGGATCGCTGCCATCGCTGCGATCCGCACGTTCCTCAACTACTTCCTCGAGCGTGACGTGAACGAGATGCAGGCGCGCAAACACGAGCGTGAGAAGGCGGCAGTGTAGTCGTCTCGAACATCGTGGATTGTCCGGGTTGTGGTCCGCAGTGATGAAAGGAGGCTCGTATGACAAGCACGTATGTCGATACGTCATCGGTCAGGCATACGATGTTGCATGCCCTCGCAGAGAACTGGTGGCTTTTCCTGCTGCGCGGGCTCTGCGCCATCGTTTTTGGGATACTGACGTTCATATGGCCGCGTGCGACATTGCTCACCCTGGTACTGCTCTACGGCGCATTTGCGCTCGTTGACGGCGTTGCGGCGATTCTTGCCGCGATCAAGGGTGGAGAGACGACCTCGCGTTGGTGGCTTGCCATCCTTGGCGTGGTCAGTATTGCTGCGGGCAGTCTGACACTGTACTGGCCCGGTCTCACAGCCCTTGTCCTACTGCTATTCATTGCATTCTGGGCTATCGCGACCGGTATCGTGCAAGTAATCGGCGGTCTTAGACTACGCAAGGAAATCGACGGTGAGTGGCTCCTCGTAGCCGGCGGCGTGCTTTCGGTTCTGTTCGGCTTACTGTTGCTGACCCGGCCGGGAGCGGGTGCGCTAGCGATGATCTACGCGATCGGAGCGTTTGCCATAGCGCACGGGATACTCACTGTGGCGTTCTCGCTCCGGCTACATCGGCACGTGCATGGCACAAGCTGATCATGCGGCTGCTCAGAGCATCGAGAGCATGAGAGATCGCTAATGTCTCTGATCGACCTCTTTGCCTGGATCGTTCTAGTCATTCTGCTGGCATCCGTGGTCGCCATCTTCGTCGCGCTCGGAATGCTGCCGGGCCACATCGCACGCAAGCGGCAGCATCCGTGGGCGGAGGCCGTATCTGTCGGTGGATGGGCGACCCTCATTTGCGGTTTTGTGTTCTGGCCTCTGGTGTTGATCTGGGCCTATGTGGATGCGCCGGCGCGGCAGGCGCCGCAGCGATGATCGTCGTTCTGCTCAACGCATATCTGCTGCTTCTCGGGCTGTTCGTGTGGCTCAAGATCGTGCCGTTCAACCTGTTTTGGAAACTGTCGCCCGTCATTGTACTTCTGGCGCTGCTGGTGGGCTTGTTCATTCCCATGGGTTGGGGTGCACCATCGGGGCCGGCGGTGGTCCTGCGCAACTCTGTGCAGATCGTTCCGTCGGTCTCGGGCGAGGTTGTCGATGTGCCCGTGCAGGCCAACGTGCCGGTCAAAGAAGGTGACGTCCTGTTTCGGATCGACCCGACGACCTATGATTCCCAGATGCGCGCCATCGAGGCACAACTAAAATTCGCCGAGCTGCGTCTGGCCCAGTTCTCTGAATTGTATAGGCGGGAGGCCGGCCGCGGATTCGATGTCCAGCAGCACCAGGCCGAAGCCGATCAGCTCAGGGCCCAACTCGAGGGGGCCAAGTGGAACCTGGAAAAGACCACCGTTCGCGCGCCGGCCAACGGTTTCGTAACAAATTTAACGCTGCGCAAAGGCGCGCGCGTCACCGCCCAATCGCCCGTGATGGCGTTCATCGACACATCGGACACACTGTTCGCCGCGGAAATTCCGCAGATCTATGCGCGCTACATACAAGCAGGCCAGCCCGCCGAGATCACGTTCAAGATCTTTCCCGGCAGGGTCTACAGCGGCCGTGTGGAAACCGTCCTGCAGGCGATCTCGACGGGACAGGCGCCCACGACGGGACTTGCGGCGGCGCCGGGCGACGTAGTGGCGACGCCTTTTGTCGTGCGCCTGCGATTAGACGACAAGGATATTGGCCCAAATCTACCGGCCGGCAGCACGGCGCTCGTGGCCATCTTCACGGACCGCGTCAAGGCAAGCCACGTCATCCGCAAGGTCGTGCTGAGGCAGACCGCGATCCTGAACTACGTCAATCCGTTCTAAGGAGGTGAAGGGGTTCCGGCACGAGGCTCATCTCGACCAGCGCCTCGCGGTCGTCAGTATTAAGCAGGGTGCTCCACCTCGGGTTTACCCTGCGGGACTTTAGTTGGTTTCCCGCAGGTGTCCCGATACTAATTTCCAGCATAATCCGTGGGCGGCGAAAAATAGGGGCGAGGATCCGCATGGAGCCGTCGATTGCACAATTTCACGACTACTTCGTCCATGCGCGTGACCCATCGCGCAGCCGGCTGCTTTTCCGCCTGATCCTGGAGGCCTGCCCTGACATCATTTATCTCTATGATCGCACGCTCAAACGATATCTGTTCGTCAGCAGTCGAAGCCGCGACATTCTCGGGTATGCGCCTGAGGATATCCAGCGGCTGAAGGCTCAAGACATCAAGCGGATGATCCATCCAGATGATCTGGATCAGGCTTTGGCACATCATGCGAAGCAGGAATGGCTGACTGATAGCGAAGTCTCGATGATTACGTATCGCGTGCGTACCGCCCTGGGCGACTATCGACTATTGCGTTGCCGGCACAAGGCTTTCTCGCGTTCTCCGGATGGAGCCGTCAAATGCATTCTCGGCGTCGCCACGGACATCACTGACGAAGCCAAAAGGCAGAACGAAATCGATGCATTGCGCAGCCGAATTCTCGCCATTCGCGACGAGGAACGTCAAAAAATTGCTCTGCGCATGCACGATACGGCCATGCAGCATCTGGTCGGAGCGGCGTTGGTCCTCAAGGGCGTTGAACTCGGCGCTGCGAACGCCGACAGCCTGAGCCGGTCGATCAGAGAGGCGCAGTCGTCGTTGTCCTTGGCGCTGCGAGAGATGCTAGAGTCCGTCGCAAGCGCATGAAGGCCAAACTTGCCCGTTGAGATACGCGCGTTTGCGGAGCGGGTGTAGGCATTCCGCTGGCGCAGGTGCCGGCTCTGCAAGCCGGAGCGGGGCGAAGATTGTGGTGCGCTGATCAGAAGCGGGTCGTGACGCTCAAGATTTACGTGCTGCCCTCAAACCTGCGCTCAGCAGCATACTCCTGATAGTGCTGCGCGTTGACCGGCAGGAGGCTGCTGCCACGAGGCGAGTCGCTATTGTGTATTCGACCCCAATGTTTGAAGAATGAACGCAACGGGGCTAAGTTTGCTCGTGGACTGTAGGTATTCTCATGAGCAAGCCGGACGATAGGCTCCTTGCCCTCCTTCGCAGTTGTGCCTTGTTTGCCAACCTATCCGACAAGGCGCTGGCGCCACTCGTGGGGCGTGCTGCAGTCCGCAAATTTGCAAAAGGTGTCGTGATCTACCGACGCGGGGAACCTGGCAGTAGCCTCATGATCATAGCCTCGGGGCGCATTAAAATTGCGAACGTGAGCCCGGAAGGCAAAGAGGTGGTGCTCAACTTCCTGAGAGCCGGTGATGTCAGTGGGGAGATCGCTGTGCTTGATGAGGGAGAACGGACGGCGGACGCCGTGGCGCTGGAGCCCACGGAGGCTCTCGTCATATCGTCCCGTGATCTCCTTCCCGTATTGACGGCAAATCCCGAAGCTCTTCTGGCAATCACGAGATTGCTCTGCGAGAAGTTGCGCGCGGCATCAGCAATCGTCGAAGACAACACGCTCGAGATGCGCTCCCGGGCTGCCAAGGGGTTACTGCGATTGGCGCAGCACCATGGCAAAGTGGGCAACGACGGAATTCTGGTGGACCTCGTGCTTTCACAGCAGGATCTCGGGAACTATCTCGGAATCTCGCGGGAAAATGTCAGTCGCCAGTTGCGCCAGCTCCGGTTTGCGAATGTCATTCGGGTGGAGGAGGGACACATCATCATCACCGATAAGATTGGACTGAGCGAAATTGCGGAGGACGTTGCCAGCTAGGAGAGCCGTCTCCTCGTTCCGTACGTGATGTCGAGGTAATTTGCGAAGGGCATGCGCAAGGCGTGCGAATGTCTTGGTTCGATAAATCGCCATGGCGTCGGTTGCGGAATACTGGTCGTCATGCGGACCGTGTCGAATGCGCCGGCGCAATTCCCGACATTGTCCGCGTCTTGCCGGTTCAGCGTGGTGTCCGGCGGCAGATAGGCACCGCTCTTGATCTCAGCGACAAGCCGCTGCGTCGCAATGGATGGCTCCATGTCATAGTCGCTGTCGAGAAGATGCCAAAGCCTATTGTAGATGCCGAGCGCGCCCGCCACATCTCCCGCATTGACGCTCATGCACATCAATTCTCTGCACGCCATCTCATGTGTTGGATCTGTTTGAATGAGCGCGAGGGCAAGACGCCTCAAGACGGGTTTCGGGTGCGAGGTATGGGCGATCTGCTCCTCGAAATGCCGGATCAGCTGCTGCCGAACGCTCTCCCGCTGGATCTGTAGCCATCCATCGAACGACGGATCGACGTTCTCGTATCCGGCGAGGATCGTGTCGGTGATGAGCGCCTCGGTCAGTAGGCAGTCCAGTGGATTGCCTTTCACGGCGCTTTCCAATGCGTTGCCAACATCAGTGCTGACTATAAATGGATCGAGGCTCACCTCGAACCTGTTGGACGGGGGGCCGAAGTGATGGAAGACGTCCCGCAGGCTATGCAGGAGCTGACGCAGCGACGCGCGGGCCTTTGCGCTCTCGGTTTCACTCCAAAACATTCCAATCAGATGCTCGCGGGTGGCCCGCCTTCCTGGCAGCAGTGCGAGGTAGGCAATGAGCGCCTTCGCCTTGCGGCTCGGAAAGTCGATGCGGACATCGCCGTGATGGAGCGCAAACCCACCGAACAATGAGACACGCAGGCTCTGCTGCATGCCCGCCTCTTTCTGGTGGTCGTTTTGGACCGGGACTGCGCAGCGCTGTCGGGGCGCTATCGCTTGTGCTGGCGAGTTGGTCGGCCAGCGTTTTATGGTGCTGGTGCTCATGCAGGTCCCTCCAATGCAAACCGGAACTGCCTCTGGTTGTAGGGCGGGTACCGGATGCTGGATGTGCTGCAGATCACACACCTGCTTTTCGGCTATGTCGCCGACTGTACAAGAGCGATTGTTCCCTTCAGGCGTCCCTCCACAGCCTGGCTCCAAGCCGACTATCGCTACCGTCGTTAGGAGCGCGTGAGTTGATCGGCAAGGAGCCGTAATGGTGGGAGTATGCACGCGGACCCGACTGGAGCCGGTGCGCCGCGGATCTAGGCGTGGCTTGGAAAATTCATGTCGTTGGCCGCAGCATCCGCCACGGCATCGGCACCTTGAGCCCGAGCGGTTGCCAGCGCCTTCTCTAGAAACATGCGACGTTCTGCTGCGTCAGCAGTGGCTGCGCTGAGGCGAGCCCTCCTCAGGAGCAGATCGGGCAAGAAAACTGCGGCACCCAATGCCTCAGCAACCTCGGTTGCTTCGGCTATTGCGGACTGCGCAGCATCGGTGCGGCCGAGTGCCAGTTCACCATCCGCGAGAAGTGAAATAATGAATGGGCGAAGTAACTCGCCCTGCGTTTCGCGGTAAATCGCGAGGCCGTTGCGGATGGTTTCCAGTCCAGTCGTCAAGTCGGCCCGTCGCATAACTTGATCGTAACCCACCGCTACGTTGCCCATTGCGACCCAATACACAAAGCCCTTCTCCTGGGCGATGGTCAAAGCGCGTGTCGCAAGCCGCAGAGCTTCATCCAGATGCCCCGCTTGCTGCAGTATCAGGGATGCGAACACGAGGCCGTAGCAGGCACTGACGGGATGGGGCGAGGCCTGCGCCGCTTGAGCCGCAGCCTCAGCCCTCTGGATTGCCACCGTAATCCCATGCCGGTACGGGGCAAGCCAGCACAGATTTGCCAGAGCCAAGACCCGCGGATCGTGGCCCGCTATGGCGATGTGCTCCTCTTGTCGTCTCGGATCGAACGTACTCAACGCGGCCGTAAGGTCTGTTTCGGCGTCAGTCAGAAGCCCCATGCAGCCCCGATTCCAACCGCGTCTGCGCCAAGCGTCGACGAGCATGCACACTTCGCCTGTGCGCTCGGCAACCGTCACCAATCTATTACAAATCACTTCGGCTCGAGAAAGCGGGCCACGCACCTGATAGAATGATGCGAGACCCCGCAACGCGGGTAGTGTCTGTATTTCGTCGCGCGTACGCTCGACAGCCGTGAGCGCGCTCTCAAAAGCTTCCTGGACGAACTCGCTCGCATAGCCACGCCGGGCAATCAGCACGTTGCCCAACAGCACCCGCATATCGAGCTCGATCTCCGCAATGTCCGGGGATGACAACTCGGCCAATGCGGCAAGAGCGCGCCTCACGTGTCCCTCTGCTTCCTCTAAAGCCGCAGCCGCTAGCGAGGACCGGGCTGCGCGACCGAAAAGGGGTGCCGACGCCAGGAAGTTCGCGGCCGAATAATAGTGCTCTGCGATGATCTCTGGTCTTTGCACGAGTAGAGGCGGGCGCAACTTCATGAGCACGTCGGCGCTTCGCTCGTGCAGGGCCCGTCGGTCGGCGATCATGGTCAATTCGGCGGCAGCCTGTTGCAGGAGCGCATGCCGGAATGCATAGGTGGGAGCTGCCGTTGGCTGAGGCGCGGTACGTATCAGGACCTCGGCCTCGACAAGGCGGGCAAGCCACGTTTCGATTACCTCTTCGGGCAGATCCGTAAGAGCTGCGAGGAGATCGAGATCCAAGAGAGGCGCGAGAACCGCGGCGCATTGAGCCAGTCGCTTGGCGTCACCGAGCGCGTCGAGGCGGGCCGTGAAGAGCTGTTGCAGCGTGCGCGGCAGCGCGGCGGCACCTGCCGCCAAGGTAAATTCCTCCAAGAAGAGCGGGACGCCATCGGACCGTGCAAGTATGATTTCGCGAGTCGCCGCATTTTCATCACGCGCGAGCGCCATCAGCAGTCGCTCGGCGTCAGGGCGCTCCAGTGACGAAAGCGTCAAGCGCAAGGTTGTCGGGCGGTCCGGCCATTGCAGTATGAAATCCGTCCTGTATGTCGCGAGCAGCATCGCTCGCCGGTTGGGCAGCAAGGCTACGACACCTTGTAACAGCTCGAGCAAGGATGGGTCAGACCAGTGCAGGTCCTCCGCCAGTATCAGCAGGGGTTTGTCGCTCACACTGCCGATAAGCCAGGCTTGTAAGGCTTGCATCAACAGTCGTCGTCGGACGGCCGGCGCGAGATCGAGTTGAGCAACACCGAAGCCAAGTGCTTCCGATAGGACCAATTGAGCCGGCTCGTCACCGGGCCCGGGAGATCCGACTATGTCGGCCAGAATTTGCTCGGTCGATGCTCCCGTTGCTTCATGAATGGCCGCGACAGCCTCTCGGAGCTCCTCGAGGACTGGGAAAAGAGGCGTGCTGCTGGCCGACGGCTTGCACGCCAGCAGGATGAGGGTGTGCGGGGTTTTGCTGATATGATCCAATAGTTCCTGCGCCAATCGGGATTTGCCAATGCCGGCCTCTCCCGAGAGCAAAACGGTTTGCCCCTTGCCCGCTAACGTTTGCGACCAGCGCTCGCGAAGCTGCACGAGCTCCGTCTGCCGTCCGCAGAGCGGCGTGCGGCGTTTGGTCAGCATCAGGCGATCTGTCCGTCGCGTCTTCTCGCTGCTGACGAGAAAGGCCCGAGCCGCAACATTGGGGAAGAAGGGGTACTGCGTGGGTAGCTCCTCGCAGACGAAGTCTTCAGCCACCAGCTCGTGCGTTCCCTCGCCGATTACCACCGTATTGGGAGAGGCCAGCGATTGCAGTCGCGCCGCCATATGCGGAGCCGTACCAACCAATGCGTCGAGCTCCATGGCATTGTCGGGGCCAAGGCGTCCGGCCAGCACCACACCAGTGTCGATGCCTATCCGCACAGCCAGCTCCTGGCCGCCGGGAAGGGACGTGGTATCGGCCAGAGCGCGTATCTCTTTTGCGATCGCGAGACCACACGATACGGCGGCTTGAGCGTCACGGCCGATGGCGCGCGGATAGCCAAAGCACGCCAGCACGCCATCCCCCACGTAGCGCGAAACATAGCCGCCTCTCTGCGCTACGGTTGCCGCACAACGTTCGCGATATGCAACTAACAACGTGGCAAACTCCTCAGGATCCAGCCGGGATGCAAGTTTGCTCGATCCGACGAGATCACAGAACATGACCGTCATCAGCTTGCGTTCGGTGGCACTGTCGGCGCTGGTGTTGGCGCTCGGTAATAGTGGCCCAGCGAGCGCCGAGCCGCAGCTCGTACAGAAACGCTGTCCGGCAACAATCCGGGCCGAGCAGGTCGGGCAGACAGGTGGCAGGGCGGAACCGCAGTTGCCGCAGAAACGCGCCATGGCATCCGCGTCAGCGCTGCAGTTGGGGCAGGTGCGCCCACTCTTGGGGCCAACACCTGATCGTGAGTTGGAGGGTGGAAGCGCCATCGCGGCAACACCAGCATTGGAGTTGCATCGATCATATGCTATCGTGGTGGTTTGTTGTATGGTGCTTCTTTATCGTCATTGTTGGATCTGAGAGATTAGGGCAGTCGTTCTTCGCGTTGATTAAAAGGGCTCGTGATGCCCCTCGTTTTGGAAACTCCCCCAAAGATTACATTTGGGGTCACCGAATGCTGCAACCTTCGATGCCGACACTGCTATGCCGACTGTGCGGCCGCTCCCAAGGCCGGCGAGCTCGGCGTAGACGATTGGTTGCGGATCGCTGACGAAGTCATTCAGGACGGTGTGATCCAGTTCTATATCGAGGGTGGTGAGCCTCTGGCCAAGCCGGGCTTCCTCCAGCTGTTGAGCCGTTGCGCGCATGACGCGATGACGCTGCTGCGCACCAACGGTACGCTGATCGACCAGTCCATGGCGGCGGCCTTGAAGGCGGCAGGCGTCGGGCGGGTTCTGGTCGATATGATGGGCGCCGACGCGGAGACACATGAATGGTTCACGAGAGTGCCGGGCAGTTTCGCGGCAACCTGTGACGGCATTCGCCATAGCGTTGCCGCCGGCGTGCCGACTGACGTCCTGGTCATTCTCACGCGCCAAACCGCACCCCAGCTCAATGCTCTGCTGAGCCTTGCGGCCGATCTGGGTGCGCAGAGGGTTGGCGTGCTTCGCCTCTATCCTCTGGGACGCGCGAAACAGATATGGAGCGACATCGCGCTTTCCCTGCCCGAGCAGACAGCGGCGATCAGCGCCCTGGCGCCTCCCGATGGTCTCAGCGTGATGCAGTCCTGGCATCCCAACAACAAGAACTGCTGCTGGCAGGCCGCGGCTATCAATGCCTTTGGACATGCTATCGGCTGCATGTACCTGCGCGAGTACGTGGATTTCGGCCGAGTTGGTAAAATCCGACATTCGGACATCTGGCACTACAATCCGCTCTATCGCCATTTGCGCTCGGGTAAAGTTGAGAAGGGCTGCGCCGAATGCTCGGCGAGTCAAGGTACTGCGGGCGGTTGCCGCTCTACTGCATATGCCTACCACGGGCGCTGGACCGCGCCCGATCCATTCGACGAGGCTCTGAACGACGGAGTTGATGTGCGTGTCCTGCCAGATCGAGCGGTATGTGCTTGAGGGCGGTGTCCGGCTGCGGCCGGTCCCGGAGATGGGCGTATGCCTTGCATACACGCGTGCGCGGCCTGCCCTTCATAGTCTGAACGCGGCGAGCTGGCTGATTGTCAGCCTGTGCGACGGGCGTCCGTTCGCAGATTTGGCGAAGGGTTTCCACGCGGCACGTGGCAACGGTCAAGCCGGCTCGGAAGCAGTGTTGCGGCAGGGTCTCGAGCAGTTGCTCGACCTCGGCGTACTCCGCCGCGAATTTATGGATACGACGACGCCATAGGTTTTTTCACCGGAGGGAGTGAGCCATGACCGATCAAAACATTCTGCAGCCACCTGCGTCGCTTCTGCAGTCGCCAACCAGCCCCGATGTGCGCACGCTTCTAGCGGAGGTGCGCAGCGACGCATCCATACCCTTTCGATCCGGTCGCAGCCCCCGACTATTTGCGCTGATGCCGAACGGGCTTCGGGGCGCTCATCGTGTGGCGTGTCGACGTCTCTTGGCTACAGGCTCAGGAGATTCAGAAATGGCTTATTGCGCCCCCGACCGGGTTGCCGCCGTTTATCCCTCCCAGTCCCAATATCCGAGACCGAGCACTGAAGGATTTCTTCGAGAAGCCTGCAGGTCGGCGACATTAATCCCATCGAGTACGTGGGCACTTACCTGCTGACTGGAGCAGTCGCACGCGTCCTATACGCTCGTCTTGGGCATGCGAGCCCCTGTCAAGCGCGAAGACTATCAGGCCGCCTTCACGCAGGCTTTGAGACGTGCTGCAAGCCAGTTTCCGGCTTGGTTCGCCGAGTTGATGCAGTTTGTGAAACTGATGCTCGGACAGCCGTCTAGCCGCGAGGAGTTCGTGTCGCTTGCCGTCAACGTCGGCGATCTTACGCGCAACGATCCTGCCGGAAATCCGGTGTATCCAATCATCAAGCGTCTGATAACCTGAACACACGGAGGCGCCTTTGGTACGCCGACCGCCCCCACCACCTGCAACCGGCCGCAAGCCTCAGGTGGGTCGAGCGGTGGTGGCCGGCGGTTTGCGCGGATCGGTGCTCGGCCAGAATCTCTCGTACCTCCTGCATTTGGCCGAGAGCAACGTCTCTTTGCGCGACCTTGCCGCTCAGGAGCTGGAATTGCGCCTCAAGCACGGTGGCGGAGGCGGTGCCGGCGCGTTCACCGCTCCTCTGCATTTTGACTTGGCCGGGGATCTCTTGCGGCTCGATGCACAGGCAATCGCGCGCCTCACTTCGAATGGTACTCCCACTTTTCGATCATCCGATGTGGCTGTCTCAATCATCCTCGAATTTCTCGGCTCGCGGGATGATCTGCCGGCCTTGGGCGTCGTTCCAGCCGGCCAAGCGGGTGACCTTTTCGTCGGTTGGGTCAATCTGGAGAGGGTGCGCGAATTAACCGGGCATGCGGCGGTGGTGCATGTCGAGACCATGAGCACTTGGGTAGTGCACGTCGAGACCATGATCTCTCCACGTCGGCAGGTGATGTGGGCCAAGGCGAACAAGTCGCGGCAGAGCCACAAGGCGCCCAAGGTCGTCTGACGGGGCGCGGCGTATGCCTCGCAGTTATCGACCTTTGTTTCGATTTTCTGCACCCGGGCTTCTTGAGAGAGACTGATGATGGTGAGGCGGTCCGCTCGCTCTGGTTGCACGATATGGGATTGCCTCGACCGGATACATCGCCTCCAGGAGAGATAGGCCGGCGCTTCAACCGCCTAGAACTGGAAGACGCCCTGCGCTGGTACAACTCACCACAACTCGCGACAAGGTCACCAGCTGTGGACCGGCACTGCGGGCGGCTGAGTAATTTGCCCGGCGTAAGTCAGGAGTATAGGAAGATCTTGTCCGGCGCCATGGCACCGCGGTTGCCGGCATCGCAGCGGGAAATGGCCGAGGCAACTCGGACGGCACGCGCGGTGTCGCGCCAGAGGCGGACTTGGCACTGATTGCGATCGGCGGGCACAATGAGCAACGTTTTGCAGACAGCATAGAGGTTTGCGTCGCCTTCCAGACTGCATTCGAGGATGTGGCCAGCCCGTGCGTCGCTCTCATGGCCAACAGCGACAACCTCGGCCCGCACGACGGAAGTCTGCATGGCGAGCGCTTCCTTGATGAGCTGTTACTCCTGCCAGGGCGCGCTGCGGTCGTGACAGCGGGCAATCTCAATCATCTGGAGAACTCATCCAAAACCTGGCACGCAGCTGCCCAACTCGGGCCAGGAGGCAATCCCCCTTTGCCGCTCATTTTGACATATGGCAACGGCGCCTTCTTTCCCGACAGCGCTGAGGTGTGGTTCCGGCCACTCGCCCAGGAGGAGGCATCGTGCACAATCTCAATGCGGGCACAGGGCTCCGTGACCAGTGACCCCATCACGGGCACGTGGGTGATCGACAAAATCGATTTTCTGGTAGCTCTGCTCACGGAGCAGAGCTCGGAGAATGGCACGAAAGTAGACGCGCAACTTCGCTACGATGAGGGTGCGGAGAGTTATTGTCTGAGACTCTTCTTCCGACCGGCCGAGTCCAAGGAGATTATCCCGTCGACCTGGGAGGTCAAGGTCAACGCCGAGGGGACAGTACACGCCTGGCTCGACCGCAACAACCCGAGCTTTACTGGTGCACCTATTGTCCGATGGGAAGGTCCAACGGCGCGTGCAGGCGCGGGGCATACGACGTTGGGCGCTCCGGCAGGTGCGACCCGGCCGCTGGCTGTTGGTTCGGTTGCGGACGATGACTCGGGCTTGCCATCGGATTTCAGCGGGCGCGGACCATTACGCAATCCCGAGAAGTTCGCTCGCAAGCCGGACCTCGTCGCCAAGGGTGAGATGATCCGAGGGCCTCAAGGAGAGCCCGGAAAGCGCTTTGGCCGTGAGCGGTCGGGTCAGTATATGGTATTCAAGGAAGGCACGAGCTACGCCGCCCCGCAGGTGGCTGGCGCCTGCGCACTGCTGTTCGAGCGCTACGGCAGCGCGGCTACCTGGGCGGATATCCGGCACGCCATCCTGCAGGCCACGGTACGCAAGCCCGCAATGCCGAGGCTGGATGAGGGGGAAACGTGGGACAACGCATGTGGCTACGGCTTGCTAGATATCGACATGCTGCTGGCACCGCCCGCGCCGGCTGGGGCGGACCTGTGGATGTCCAAAACAGTCGAGGACACGGGTGCTGAACCGTATGTGGCCGAAACATTCTGGAGCAGCCCGTCAATACAGTTGGAGGACGCTGCCGGGCAGGCCTTGGATGCCGATCTCGTTGCCACCGGGAGGGCTGCGCCCAGCCGTGTGCGCGTGCGGGTAAGAAACCGAGGAGGTGCCCTGGCGAACTCGGCGTCAGTCCGCGTCTGGTGGGCGCCTGCGGGTGCCGCGCATCCTCTACCGCATCCTACCAATGGTGGGGGAGCGTGGGAGCGGTCCGGCTTCAGAGTCGACGGACAAGCCAGCAACTCGCTCCTCCTGCAGTCGATCCCGCCAAGGGGGACGGGTGAGGCGGTGTTCGATTGGACGCCGCCGCAGGGGCCAGAGGGGCGCAGCCTCGGTCATGTTCTGCTCGCCGCCGTCGATGCCGTAGAGGACCAGTACGAGCACATCTATACGGTGTGCGAGCAGAACAATGCCGCTCTGTTGAGTGTCGCAGCCGTGACGGACGAGGGTGCGGCTGACGTCACCATCCTGGGGTCAGAGGACACGGATGGCCTCATTCTGTGGCGTGACGGCCCGAATGGGCGTTTTCGGGTGGAGGGGTTGCCAGTGACGGCTCTGCCCTGGCGCGACGCAAACCTGTTCAAGCAAGCGAAACGCAGCGATCGGCCGCTGTACGGTGCGGCTGATGAAGACGGCGACGTTGCCATCGCACACTCCGCCGTGCTCGACGCACCACGGATTATCAATTCGGTCACAGACATGACCGGCGCGGACAATCTGGAACTGGAAAACGGGCGCGTGACGATCGATGCCGCCGGTCGAACTCGTGATCCCACGGCTGCGCATCCGCCCGGGCCATCGTCTCCTGGTCCAGCTTCGGCTTCAGCCGGGCGGTGGCGCCCTGCATGTGCTGCACTTGAGCGGAGGTCGCCGCGTCGGAGGTTGCACCGTGCACGTCCCGTCTTAGTGACGGGTAACGCTCCACTTGAAGCGCCGAGCCGTTCTGCTAGCGGGGCTCTGGCAAAACGAGTGGGCGAAGGCTAGAGCTATCGCGCGCATGAACCTCGGTGAAGAAGACGCAAGCCTTGAAGGTAGTGCTTTCTAACGTCAGCGTCCGTAATGCCGGTATATAGGCGGACCAGCTCTGCCAGCTCCTCGCCGCTTACCGGTGTTTCGGTCCCCAGTGCGTATGCAGGTGGGGCGTCGGGTACTACCCCTGCATCGTCTTCCAGTCTCGAGAAAAACCAGTGTACCGGCACGGTAAGGACTGATGCCAACTTGTAGAGCCGTGCCGCGCTGACACGGTTCTGGGCGTTCTCGTACTTCAGCAATTGCTGGTGGGCGACCCCAATTTTTTCAGCGACCTCCTCCGAGCTGAGATCCAGCATCGTGCGCCGAAAACGGATCCGCCTGCCGACAATAGTGTCGATTTCCGTTATCTGCCGCGCAGGAGTTCTTGGACGGTTCCCGCAATGGAATGTTGTGTCTCGCGCCGGCCTTGATACTACCTAAGGTTTCTGAGCGCTTGGATGTTTTTCCCATGTGCATTTGATATCCCACCCGGGAGGCACATGCAATTCTTCCAACCAAAGGTTCTTACAATTTGACACAAGTTGTGGGCCGAGATTGGGGGCGGTTTTAACTGCAGGTGGTGCACGTTGCGGGCCCAAGGGTCCTCAATTGGCCGCCAGATGCATCAGGAAGCTCCGTCGAAGGCCACCGCGGCTGGCGCTAGCCGAGCGCGAGTTGGCAATTTCCTACGGACTTTGAGTATCGATCATGGCCCCATCGAGTTGCTCGGCAAGTTTTTCTTGAAGGCCGAAATGTCGGCGCGGGCTCGAGGTTTGGAGCTGTACTTCGGCTCGTTTGAAGATCTGGCTGCTGTCAATGCCGAGAACCGGCAACAATGGGCACCGTTGCTGCCTATGTTCCGAGCGGGTGCGGACGGCCTTGGTGAGGGTACGGCGTTCTGCATTCTGGGTCGTAACTCGGCTGGCGACGTGGTGGCCACCCAAGCTGCACGGTTCTTCGATATCTCCAACTCAAATCTCTTGCGCGAGGCCGAGAGCCTGCGGCTGTTTTATGGATCGGGGCCGCGTCCGTCTGAGGCCGCTTGCAGCATTCGCGCTCCGATCACCAGGGAGATTACCGGGTACGTGGCGTATTCCGGGAGCGGTTGGTACAGGCAAGACTATCGCGGCATCCAGCTGTCAGCGATATTGCCGCGTATTTCGCGCGCTTATGCGCTTGCGCGCTGGAACACTGAAACCACGGTTTCGTTCATCAATGTCGGATTGGTGCAAAAGGGTATTGCCGCGCGCTACGGTTACACAAAACTAGAAGGCGAGGTCCGCTTGCAGAACATTTTCGCTCCAGATTTTTCGGGCGTTGTGGCCTGGATGCCGCGAAGCGAACTGATCATTGACCTGGAGCGCTTCCTAACTTCCTTCGACCCGCAAATCGATAGCGTCGCTGATGGACGAAGCCGTGACGAGCAAGCGCTCGCCGCCGGGTCTGGAGAACGGTAGAATCAGCCTGCGATAGCGCACTCTATGCGCTCCTTGTCGCGGGCGATCGATAATTGCGTCAACATCTCCGCACCAGGGCACCGAGCTGAAGTGTACGTCTCGATGGGCTTCAGCAACCCACTGCCCGTATTGGATGTCCGGAACGTCTTCGAGTTGTGTGCCGACTGCGCATCGCAAATAGCGCTCATCGTAGCTCTTATAGCCGGATCCAACCTTGCGGATGATCAGCTCTCCCCCGTCCGAGGAGGGTGCGGTGATGGTGTAACGGCCGCGAAACAGCCGATCGAAGCGATCGGCCGCTGCGTCGAGATCGGTGATTTCCCTGCAGATGGACCAGTTTCCGTGGACGATGTGCAAAGGCGTGCCCGATCTCAAGTCGGAAGGTGGTAGCGCACGACTTAGCAAACGCTGCCGAGCGGCTGGGCGAGACCGATCGCAAAGTTGCCCAAGACGACGCCTGAGATTGGCTGATCCAGGGATGATCTCGTCGGACCAGCTCTGGTCCAACCAAGATATCGCCGCGCAGGGGAACTGACCGTCAGAGATCCAATAGAACAACGCAATCAAAGCGCTTGGTTCGACAATCGCCGGCCTCAATCTGATGCGCGGCATTGGACCGCTGGATTGAACCGCAATATAGCCGAGATTGCGCACCGCATAGTCACAAAGCTCGGTACGTGGAAGATCCGTACCGAGCCGGTGCTCGAGGCGAGCGTCGGCAGCGTCCCAAAACGCGCCATCGGCGTCAATAATCCCCCACATATCGCGCATCTTGATGTTACAGCGAACCGGGGCCAACGTACCCCTGGCTCGAAGCAACTTCAAGTCAAGAAGCGGGTTCTGGCTGGTCGGATCTGCTGGTCCACGACCATGCAATTATTATCATTCCTACGATCTGCAGCAGCGCTAGCCCGATGAACGGAACAACGTAGCCGTGGGTGGCCTCGAACGCCAGAGCGACGCAAAAGGGGGCGGCTGAGAGAGCCACTTGGTTGGAAGACGACACCGATGCGACGACCTTGCCGCTTTCGCCCGGCACGAATTCCGTCCGGGCGATTATCGGCAGAAGCAAAATGCTATTGCCAATAGTCAATCCATAAGCGGCGCACGCAAGCAGCAAGATTGCGTGTGATTGGCCTGTACCCATAGCGATTATGGCTGAGGCTTGGATCAGGAAGGTCAAAGCTGCCGCCAATCTGCAATCAAGTCGGCAGAGGGCCCATGCTGTGAGCCAACGTCCAGTCATTCCGCAAGCCAAGACGAGACTCTATGAGATAGGCGGCTTCCTGCGGATCGAATACTTGTGCCATCCGCATCAGTAGGTGCGATGCGGCTCCGATCTGACCAAATACGAAGAGTGAGAATGCCAGACCCAGCCAGCGGAACCTGGAATTGGAGATCAATGCTGCATACCCGGTGGGCGCTACATTTGGTGGCAATGCAAGCTTGCCGCACAGCGGTGCGAGGAGCGGAAGGGCTAGTGCCAACGTCGACAAGGCAAGAGCGATAGCGGCCCAGCCAAGGCCCCACGCGTCGATCAGGAACATGAAAGCCGGTGTGAAAATCAATCCCCCGACAGTGGCGCCATTCAACGCGGTTGCAAGTGCCCACGGCTGGGCTCTCTCGCCGACAAAGGCCGCTATCGAGGCGCTTCCCGTGAGGGCCCAGCCCAACCCGGTGATGACCGCGGCCGCACACGCCTGAAGGGGGATCGCTGAATTCGCCCAAGCGACGATGCCAAGGCACGACGCAACAAGGCCGCAGCACAAGGTTTGGGCGAACCCTAGTCGTCGGTGCACCCTATCCAGGCCCCAGAGTATGATCGCGCTCGCAAGAAAATGGGCGGTGACCGGCGCGGACGCTTGCGCAGCCGACCACCCCACGGTTCGCTGCAGATGGAAGGCGAGGACGAACGGCGCATAAAAATTGATGCTCCACGACAACATGGCGGTCACAAAGCCTGCGGCCGTGACGCGGCTTGAATTGGGAAATCCCGGGTCAGACAGCACTGCGTCCCGTGCGCTCATGCATCAAACCTTAAGGTTGGACAACTGCAACCTGAAAGAGACCAACAACAATGGATCTGAACGTCCTTTGACTAGCCTAGCGATCGGCCGGCACCGCAGATAGCAGGCGCAACCCAAACAGTGAACGACTAAAAATCTAGCGCAATTCTGCAAGTGCAGTCTCTTTATAGGGGATCGGCAGGTCACCAGATGCTCTTTTTCGCTGCTTGCGAGGAAAAGCGTTTTTTCCAACTTCTGATTGGAAAATATGTAGTCAGTGCGAGCGTAAGCGTCTAGGCTGTGCGCCGCGCAGGACCCAGCAACCCCGCACGTATGGGTCCAGGGACTTGCACCCCCGCACGCGAGTCCCGGTGGGGTGCTCTAAATCGCATTTGGAGCACCCTGCCTGCCGACCCGCGCGAGGGCAGTTGGCTTATGCGCTGGCTGTTTGAGGTTTCTAGTTTCCTGAATGGGTGGAATGGGAGGCAAGTTTGGGAATTCGTATAAGCCGTCGTCGGGAGACATTGTGCAAGGCCGCGAATTTACCCGCCGTTCGCGTGCATCGTGTGATTGGCCGGACCGCTGCCGGTTTGGCATAGGCGCATCGAGGCTCCATCAATGTCGCTCGAATTGCGCAATCTTTCGGTCGTCGATCTGCTGCATCGCGCCAGTCAATCGGCCGACGTTACCTTTGCACGACACGCCGGAGAACGCGGTCTCAATGCGCGCCAGTATGCGGTGCTGCGGGTAGTATCCAAGAAAGAAGGCCTCAGCCAAAAAGCAATTGTCGAAGCAACCGGCATTGACCGTTCCACATTGGCGGCCATGGTGCAAATTTTGGTTCGGCGCGGGCTCTTGCAGCGCCGTCGGACGAGACACGATGCCCGAACGTATGCCGTACGACTGACGCCTGCGGGAAAGGAGGCGCTCGCGAAAGTTGGACCCGGCGCGCAAAGCGCAGACGCGCAACTTCTCGCTGCAATCCAGGGTATCCGCCGAACGCAACTACGTTCCGCCTTGGTCGATTTGATTGAAGCAGTAAATCGGCGAGCCTAGCTATGGCGTCACTAGGGCAAATGACTGTTTGGTGAGGTTTAGTGCGTAACTTCCTCACCTCCGCTTACGATTATCTAGACGATTAGATCACTCCAGTTCGTCGCGCGGTTTAATCCGTGCCCGATCAGACCGCAGATTCGGAAGGTTGCCGGTTCTTCCAATCACCGCGACAATCCCGCGGCCACGGCGCTGCTCCAGCCATCGAGCTCTACTCTGAGGGATGCGCGTGAGCCTCGGTCGTTTGCGCTGGGCCCACGACCCCGTATATTGGCTCACGCAAAGACAGTTGGCGGCTGGCGCGATGGCAACGGGTAGTCGAGCTGGCGTTTCGCACTCGCACGTGCAAAACCCGCATTTGAGATGGGTGCAAAAAAGAAAAGTGCTCATCGAGCAGGAGGAAATTCCATGACGCATACCCGTCGCAGCGTGGCGTGGGGATTGGCCGCCGCAGGCCTCATGTCTCCCATTCCACGTGCATTTGCCCAGTCTCCGATGAAGCTGACGCTTGCGCACAATACGCAGCCCATGAGCCCCAAGGGGATGGGTGCCAGCAAGTTCGCGGAGCTGGTCGCGGCGAAGACCAACGGACGTATCACAATTCACGTCGCTCACTCCGAGCAACTCGGCAACGAGAACACCAATATGGGTGCGCTGCGCACCGGAACGCTGGATTTCGGCTGCCTCGGCCAAGGGGCGCTGCTTTCGGTGGCGCCGGAAGTAGCGGCGATCGGCCTGCCGTTTCTTTTCTCAAGCCTCCCGGATGCGTGGGCTGCGCTCGACGGTCCTGTCGGCCAGCGCCTCGGAAAGGCCCTGGAATCCAAGAATCTCGTTTTCCTTGCGTGGCATTGCAACGGCATTCGCCAAACGACCAACAACAAGCGGCCGATCACCAAGCCGGATGACCTCAAAGGTCTGAAGATCCGCACGCCTCTCGACGCCGCGACCGTCGATATGTTCGCCGCGATGGGCGCCACTCCGCAGCAGATCAGCTGGGGCGAGGTCTATCTGGCTTTGCAAAGCGGTGTCGTCGATGGGCAGGAGAACCCATTGGCGAATATCTACGCTGGCAAGCTCTACGAGGTGCAGAAGTTCGTTTCCTTCACCAACCACAAGTACGAGGCGACCGGACTGGTGGTAAGCACCGCGACTTGGGGCCGTCTATCGGAGGGCGACCGTAAGATCGTCAGGGAAGCGGCGACGGAATCCGCGCCTTACCAGCGAAAGCTCATGGCAGAATCGGAAGAGAAGCTGGTCGGCGAATTCAAGAAAATGGCGTCTCTGCAGATGAACACGGTCGATACAGCTCCGTTCCGCCAGGCTACGGAAACTGTCTGGGATCAATGGGAAAAGAAGCCCTTCGGCGATTTCGTGAAGGAGCTGCGCGCGCTGCGCAAGTAACAGGCGACACTTGGAGCGGCGGACAATCCAAGGCCGCCGCTTCGGTTTTGTGCGGAATGCCGAGGGAAGCCGAATGGCCTGGAGACAACGCGTGCTGTCCATTGCCCGGGCGGTGGACCGCGCAGTCGAGCTCGGCTGCAATTTTCTGCTACTGACTGCCGGGCTCGGCTTGTTGGCTCTGCTCACAGTCGTAGTGGTTCTGCGTTACGCGTTCGCGACGGGTTTGACATTCGCTACAGATCTCACCGAGCTTTTGTTCGCGATCTTCGTTATGGCGGGCATCGCCCTAGCTGCCCGGCGTGGTGTTCACGTGGCAACGCAACTCCTGCTGCACGCGTTGCATGGGGCATGGCGTTTGGCGCTAGCCGTCGTCATCCACATTGTCACCGCCACCACTTACTTGGCGCTGGCGTGGTATGCGCTGCAGAACGCGATCATAGCGCACGATCAGACCAGTCCCGTGATGGGAATTCCATGGAGCGTCGGCTATGGTTGCCTCGCGCTCGGGCTTGCGCTTGTTGCCGCGTGCAGCCTCACCGCAATCGTCCGGCATACGCTGGGCGGCGAAGCAGTGAAGGTGGACCTTGCGGACGCTGGAGCGGCGGTGACATGAGCGCCATTCTGTTCGGCGTCTTCTTCATTCTTCTCGCCCTGTCGTTCCCGGTTGCGCACGCCCTCCTAGTCGGAGCGACGCTGGGCGTCTTGTCCTCCGATCATCTCTCTCTGTTCGGCATCATCCAACAGCTGTTCTTGCCGACCCAGAGCTTTCCGCTGATCGCCATCCCGTTTTTCATCATGGCGGCGGAACTAATGATGACCGGGCGCCTGGGGCAGCATCTCATCGACTTCGCCACGGATCTGGTCGGCCGTTTTCGCGGCGGACACGCGCAGGTCAGCGTGCTGGGCTCCACGCTGTTTGGGGGAGTTTCGGGTTCGGCGGTGGCAGACGCGACGGCTCTGGGAAAGCTGCTTATTCCCTGGCAGATCAAAGTTGGCTATCCGCGGGCCTTTTGCGGCGCCACCATTGCCGCCGCTTCCACCATCGACATCCTCATTCCTCCATCGATCCCCCTCATTCTCTATTCGCTGGTCTCGAACGCATCGATCGGAGCGCTATTTTTCGCGGGTATTGTGCCTGGGCTGCTGCTGGCGGTGGGCTTCACCGCCGTCTGCAATATCAGCGCGCGGCTTAGGGGCTTTCCTTACGAGAGAATGCCTATCGCATGGGGCCAGTTGGCGCGACGCGGCCTCTACGCTATGCCCGCACTGCTAATGCCGGTGCTCGTGCTGATTGCCCTGCGGTTCGGCGTTCTCACACCAACCGAGATCAGCACCTCCGCGGTGGTGTACGCCATGCTGGTCTCAGGTCTGTTCTACCGGGATCTCACGTGGAAGCGCGTCAAGGAATCCGTTTACACAGCCGGGGTCGCGACCGGTGTCGTGCTGCTGCTGATCATGTGCTCGACGGTAGCCGGCTGGATCCTGACGCTGGAGGAGGTACCTGATCGGTTCCTGAACTGGGCCAAGGGTAGTTTCGATACGAAATTCTCCGTCATTTTGCTGATGAACTTCATGATGCTGGTGGCGGGCATGTTCATCGACCTGCCGGCAGCCATCCTGCTCCTGGCACCGTTGTTCATTCCGCTTGCCACCTCGTACGGCATCGATTTGGTGCAGCTCGGCGTCATGATGGTGGTCAACCTCGCAATTGGGCTGTACACGCCGCCGGTCGGAACCACCCTTTTTATCGGCAGCATGCTGTCGGGTGCCAGCATTGGCCGCACGGTGCGCGAGTTGCTGCCGTTCTACGTGGTGGGACTGATCGTCTTGGCGATGATGAGCTACATCCCGGCGCTGACGCTCCGGTTCTAGCGTGTAGCCGGCAACCTGGACGCAGGAGGAAGGTATGGCAAAGACCGTCATCGTAACGGGCGCAGGTCGCGGCGTTGGCAGGCGGGTTGCGGCGGAGTTCGCGGCGAAAGGCTGGAACGTCGCCGCTGTCGATATTGATGGATCGCGGGTCGAGCGTCTGGCGGAGGAGATGGGTGCCGTCGAGGGCGCGCTCGCCTCCTTCCAGGCCGACGTGAGCTCGGATCGCGCGGTCGCCGCGGTGGTTCAGGACGTTGTCGGCCAATGGCAGACGGTGGATGTTCTGGTGTCGATGGCTGGCGGATACGGCCCTTCATTCAGAGCGTCCCACGAGACGCCTGAAGAAGAATGGGACATGGTAGTGGGCTCGAATATGAAGGGCGTGTTTCTTTGCGCCAAGCATGTCATTCCCGTGATGCTGCGCAATGGCGGCGGGCGCATCATCAATTTCGCATCGAATGCGGGCAGGAGCTCCAGCCCGGTTCTTGGCTGCTCCTACACGGCGGCGAAGACTGGCGTGATAGGCATCACACGGCATCTCGCCAAGGAGTATGCGAGCCGCGGTATTGTCGTGAATACCGTGGCCCCCGGTCCGGTGGACGGCGACCGGGTCGCAGATCAGCTGCGCGATCCCAAAGACCGTCAGACATTGACATCGTCGATCCCGGTTGGGCGGCTCGGGCGTGAAAGCGAAATTTGCGATGTCGTGATGTTTTTGGCCATGCAAGCGCCGACGTACATGACTGGCGCGATCCTCGATGTGAACGGCGGACTTGTTCTGGCAGCCTGAGTAGGGAGGGAAATGAGGCCCTCACCCGTCCAAAGTTGCGTCATCCGGCGGACTGGTGTGATGCTAGTCCCGCGGTTGAGCACACCGAGTACGCTGGGTTAGTGATAGCTTGGGGCGGTCTGTGGACGGGGCACGTCGATGAAGAAACCCGTGGTCGGTGTGATTGGCAATGCCCATCGCGTCGAAAATCGATTTGCGACGCAAATCGTCGGAGAGAAGAATCTACGCGCGGTGGCCGAGGTCGCAGGCGCGCTGCCTCTGATGTTTGCTGGCTCGTCGGAGATTACTGACATCAATGCGCTATTGGCTGTGGTTGACGGCGTGTTGCTGACAGGCGCCCGTGCCAATGTGCATCCGACCCGCTTTCGTGCCGAGCCGCACGTCGCCTATGAACCCTACGACGAAGGTCGCGACGCCTTGGCGCTGACACTGGTTGAGGCTTGCGTCGCCCAAGGGATCCCCATTTTCGGCATTTGCCGCGGATTTCAGGAAATGAACGTGGCTTTCGGAGGCTCACTGCATCCGGAGATCCGCGATTTGTCCGGCCGCATGAACCATCGCATGCCGCGATTGGAGAATGGAGAGATCCATCCAGACCCCACCGTCGTCTTCGCCGAGCGCCACGATGTTCGGCTCGTTGCAGGCGGTACCTTCGCGCGCATTCTTGGAAAAGAGGTTATCCGTGTGAACTCGCTGCACGGTCAGGGCATTCTGGAGCCCGGCGACAGGGTTGTCGTCGAAGGTGTAGCAGAAGATGGAACGATCGAAGCTATCCGGATTGCTGATGCGCCCGGCTTTGCGCTGGGTGTTCAATGGCACGCGGAGTACGATCCGCAATGCAACACAGTGAACCGCGCGTTGTTTGAGGCCTTCGGCGCGGCGCTTGCGGCGTACGGAGCTGCCACCTGATAGCAGCGCAGCGCTGGTCATGTCGATGTAGAGTTTGGCAGCGCTGACCGAGGGACTGCGTCAGACGGCCGCCATTCCCGCCAAAGGAGAGGACGTTGACCGAGGACGACCTGCTCGCTCTCTTCAGCACCAAGGATATGGAGTACACAAAGGTCCCTAACAACGTCGCCATGATGGTGGATTTTCTTCATTCCATCGGATCAGTGAAAACAAAGTCTGCCTCGTGGAAGGATCTGTTCTTTCCAGAGGCGCATCGACTTCCGGGTAGCTAAGGAGAGACGATCATGGGTAGCAGAATTGTCATCGTCAGCGCGGGAGCCGTCGGCGGCTACACCGGTGCGCACATGCTGAAGGCCGGCGAGGACGTAACGTTTGTCGATGCCTGGCCCGAGCATGTCGATCACATCAACGCCCATGGATTGCGCGTCACGCACGCCAAGGACGTTGCCGAGTTCACCGTTGCTGCGCGTGCGCTGCACCTGACGCAAATGCAGCAGTTCAGCAAGGAGAAGCCGTTCGATATCGCGTTCATCTGCACCAAATCGTATGACACCGCTTGGTCGACGATGATGATCCAGCAGTATCTGGCGCCCAATGGTTACGTAATCTCGTTGCAGAACTGCATGAACGAGGCGGCCATTGCGGCGGTTGTGGGCTGGGGCAAGACGCTAGGCTGTATCGCCAGCTCCATCACGGTCAATCTCGCTGCCCCCGGCCACATCCATCGCGGTGCTGGCAAGGGTGGCGCGGCGCACACGGTCTATCGCGCAGGGGAGGTGCACGGCCTCATCACACCGCGAGCCCAGGAGGTGGGCCGGCTTGTCGGGCACGCGGACAGCGCCAAAGTAACAAACAACCTATGGGGTGAGCGCTGGTCCAAGCTCGTTGCCAATGCCATGCAGAACGGGCTGTCCGCTTGCACCGGCCTTTCGGGCGTCGCCATGTTGGAGAATGAGACGATCCGCCGGTTTTCTGTCCGGCTCGGCAGCGAGGCCATTCGCGTCGGCCAGGCACAGGGCTATCAGCTCGAGGAGATTCTGCATCTGGCGCCCGAGACCATCGCGCGTGCCGGTGAGGGCGATGACGCCGCCATGCGCGCCTGCGACGAGCAGCGCTTCAAGGATGCAGGACGGGTCTCCGCGGAGCAGCGTCCATCCATGGGGCAGGACATGGTCAAGGGTCGCCGCACCGAGATCGAGTTCCTCAATGGCTATGTGGTCCGGGAGGGCGAGAAGATCGGGAAGGAGTGTCGCGCCAATGCCGTGCTGACTGACATCGTCAAGCGCGTCGAGCGCGGCGAGCTCAAACCCGACCCGCGCCACATCGTGGACTTGCGTCTGAACTGAGAAGGTGCGAGCGCGGACGGCTCAATCGTCAGGCTGCTTCTCCTGGATCTGGGCGTGAAAGTCTTCGCGCCCGCCGCCGAGGAAGCAGCTGGTTCATCGGGTTAACGGACATTTCTGCAGCCTGCACCGCAAACCCAGCTGCGCTGGACCAGCGAAGCTTGCCATTTCCGCGCTGTCTCAGCGTCTGTTGATAGCTATGCCAGACTGGTCGCATCAGCGTGGTTCTTCCCCGTTTGTCATGCCGGCGTGAGTTTTGTCATTTGCGACCAACCGACGACGGTGGAAAACGCTTGAGCAAGGACGAACTCATCGTCTTCAGCCAGCAGTGGACCGCTGGGCGAGCACATCAAAGATCAATGTCGTCTTAGTCCGCCGCATCGAGTGCGTTGCGTGTTATCAAGCCACGCTATCGCGCTCCGGCAACGGTTCTCCGCGCGCGACACGAGCAATGTTATCGAACATGCGCCTCACCGTTGGTTCAAACGTGTCGGCAGTAACCGCCGCCAGATGCGGGGTCAGAACGATGTTGTCGAGGCCGATCAGCTCGCTGGTTGCCGGCAAGGGCTCGATCGAGAAGACGTCCATGGCGGCACCGCGGATCTTACGCGCACGCAGGGCCGCGGCGAGATCCGCCTCGACGACCACGCCACCACGGGCGACGTTGACAAGGATCGCGCTCCGTTTCATGCGGGAGAGCGTCATGGCATCGATCATATTCTGCGTTTCGGGCGTCAGTGGGCAATGCAGAGAGATAATGTCCGAAGTCTCGATCAGCTCGTCCAGTTTCGCATGCGTGGCGCCGAGAGCAGCGGCTTCGTCAGGAGCAAGCGGTGTCCGCTTCGTGTAAACGAGCTTGCAGCCGAAGCTCCTCAACAGGCGCGCTACGTTCTGTCCGATGGCACCGAACCCGATAATGCCCACCGTTTTTCCGGACAGAAGGAAGGTCTCAGCCGGCAGGCTGGAAATGCCTCGCCACACGCCCTGTTGAAGATGATGGTGGCCGAAAGCCGAGAAGCGTAGCGCCGAGAGCATCAGACCGATGGTGAACTCTGCGACGGATAGAGCATTGCTTCCGGTCGTACGGGCCACCTTGATCCCCAGTTGGCGCGCCGCCTCGATGTCGAAGTTGTCGACGCCGACGCCCCACTTGTGCAACAGTTTCAGCCGCCGCGCTGCACGCAGCACGTCGCCGTTTACGGCCACTTGCGCAGAGATGGCGAAATCCGCATCGCGGATGATCGCCTTCATGTGCTCTTCGCCGGGCTCGGTCCCATGGGTGAGTACGAAGCCGGGCGGCAGGAATTGGCGCAGACGGTCGGCCCTTGCGGCAGGCATGGAATCGAGCACGACGATGGTTTGGCGCAAAGTTATCTCCGTGTCATTCGAGACGAGCCTCACATAGAGAACCGCACGCCGGCGCGGGCCAGACCGCCAGAGATGCCGACGGGGGTTCCGTCGGCACGCCAACAGGCAGCGCCAGTCATCATGCCGTCGGCGGCGATCGAGATCGCGTTCATGCCGCCCGCGATGCGGTCGACACGTGCAATCTCGTGCCCGCGAAGACGAAGCGCGTCGGCAACGGCATGCCGATAGGCCGGCTCCATCTCGAGCACGCCCCCCTCGGTCCACACGCGGGGTGCCTCGACGGCTTCCTGCGTAGACATGGCGTGATCGATCAGATTGACGATCGCCTGAAACGCCGAAGGAAAAATGCGCAGGGCACCGGGAAGTCCCAGTGCATGCAGGACGCGCCGCCCATCCGTCACCATCATCGGAGCCATCGAAGAAAACACCCGCTTTCCCGGGGCGATGGACAGGCCGCGGCCAGGATGCGGGTCGAAATTGTACATGTAGTTGTTGGCGATCAATCCGGTACCCGGGATCATCACCGAGGCACCGAAAAGGCCGTTGATCGTATGTGTCGCGCTCACCACGTATCCATCGGCATCTGCGACTGTAACGTGCGTCGTGTTGGCCGACTCGCGCACGCGCAAGTTCCCGGGACACCATTGCTGGGCCCGCTTCATGTCGAGACTTGCACCGCGCTCGGCGGCATAGGATTTGGAAACGAGTCGCTCGACCGGCATATCAACGAATGCCGGATCGGCAGTTGCGACTGCGCGGTCGGCGAAGGCGATCTTCAAGGCTTCCGCGATTAAGTGGACGGCATCGGGAGAGCCAAAACCCATGTCCGCAACGTCAAATCCCTCGAGAATGTTCAGCATCTGCGCAATATGCACGCCGCCCGCTGCCGGCGGCGGCGGGCCGATGACGGTGAGTCCGCGGTAGCTCGCCCGTACCGGCTCACGCTCGACGACGGCGTATTGCTTTAGATCGGTGAGCGTCAGCGTGCCGCCTTGCCCTCCAACGTGTTCCGCAACCGCTGCACCGAGCGCACCTCCGTACAACAATCCAGGCCCCGCATCGGCAAGGTGCTTCAGCGTTCGGGCATAGTCCGGCTGCACAATCCGATGGCCGACGGCGATCGGCTTGCCGCTTGGCAAGAAGAGGTCGCTTAGACCTCCATCTCGCGCAAGCTGCGGCGCGCGGTCGGTCACGCAGTCGACCAGATATGGCGTTGCGCTGAAACCTCCTTCGGCGAGCCGGATGGCAGCAGACAGGACCTCGGTCAGCGAGCGCGTGCCATGTCGATCCAGCATATGCAGCCAGCCGGCCAGATTTCCCGGTGTCGCAACCGAGGCTGCGCCGATCTCGTTCTTCTGGCACGCGGTGCTGCGCGCACTGGCGAGGCCGTCGTTGGTCGTCTCGTACATATCGGCTCGCGCGGCAGACGGAGCAGTGGAGAGCGCATCGATCACAACGTGCCGGCCATTCGGTAGTCGCAGATGCGTGACGCCGCCACCGAGGATTCCGACCATCATCGGCTCGACTACCGTCAGCGCGAAGAGCGCCGCCACCGCTGCGTCAATGGCATTGCCGCCGGACAGCAGCATCTCCGCGCCGGCCGCCGACGCCAATGGATGGTTGGTTACCACCATGCCACGCGCGCCGGACGCAGGCCGCTTCTCGCAGGTGAACGGAAGCACATGTCGCACAGGCTCGCTTGACGCGGTCATGATGCTCCTTCCTCTCCTCTGTCACTGTCGGTGACACGCAGTGCGGTCAACCGAACGCACCGCTATCTTGTCCGCGTTGCCAAATGAAGCGCAAATCGCCCTGCGGTGTCGACGAGCTTATCGCAGGGCCCGACCGGTCAATTGCCGTCTGCGCAAGTTGTGCGTCGTCGCCGGCCCATTCACTGCTCTGCCCAAGAAATTGGCAGGACAAGGCTTCGCGATGCGGCCGCGTGTAGCGAGCGACTGATGGCAGCGACTGCTCGTATCCGGACACGGTTTGCAGCTTTGGCGTCGTCGGCAAATCAGCGCTCCCGCCCGCCGCTGCGCAGCAGGCATGCGAGCGGCAGAGCCGCCAGCGCCGTAAAGGCCATAAGATAGAACGCATTCACGTAGCCGATCATGGCGGCCTGACGGTGGATCTCGTTCGACAGCCGCAGTAGGCCGGTCACCGACTCGAAGCTCCAGGAGTCCGACAACCCGGGAAACGTCAGCTCTCTTCGGTAGGGCGCGATAAATTCGGTCATGCGCGCGTAGTTCACGGCCGTCGATCGCACCAGCACCAGGACGGCCATCGAGATAAAGAGGCTCGAACCGAAGTTGCGCATCATCGTGAAAACGGCGGAGCCTTCTGTGATCTGATGCCGTGGCAGCGTGGCGAACGCCATCATCGTCATCGGCGTGAAGGCAACGCTTTGTCCGAGCCCCATGAGGAAGTGGCTCCAGAACACGTCCGCCTCGGTCAGGTTGATGTCGAACTGCGCCATCCAGAACCCGCCGGCAGCCTGGATGGCAAGACCGCTGCCGACGGCCAGTCGCGGCGCGGCCCGGGTCAGCTGCACGATGAACAGGAAAGCGGTCCAGTTTCCGATGCCCCGTGCCGCGATCAGCATGCCGATAATGTTGTCGGGATAGCCCCGCAGATCATGCAGCAGGCTCGGAAACAGCACGAGGCTCGTGAAGTTCAGCATGCCCATGACGAAGGCGATCAGCGTCCCGACCGCGAAGTTGCGATCGAGCAGCAGGCGCGGGTTCAGGAAGGGATGATCCGAGGTGAGGCAATGGGCAACGAAGATCCAGAACGCCAGCACGCCGATAAACGCGCACAGCGTGATTTCTCTCGAACTCGAACCAGTCCAGGCGCTGACCACGGTCGAAGATGAGTTGCGCGGCGACGATAGCAACCGAGAGAGCGCCGAACCCGATCCAGTCGAACCGTATTGAGGTGGGTTTGCTGTGCTCGGCGAGCGCGAACCAGATGCAGACCAGGGCGCAGATGCCGGGTGGCACGATCATGAAGAAAGCGGCGCGCCAGTTGTAAGCTTCTGTGGCAATGGCGCCGAGAATGGGCCCAGCCACCGGTCCGAATACGGCGCCCACGCCCCACATCATCAGCGCCGCGGGCTGCAGATGCGGCGGGAAGGTGGCCAGCAGTACCGCCTGGCCCATCGGCATGATCGGCGCGCCGAAGAAGCCCTGGGCAACGCGGGCGAGGATCAGTGTCTCCAGGCTGTTCGCTAGGCCGCACAGGAACGAGGCGACCGTGAAGCCGAGCACGGTGGAGAACATCAGGTTGCGCCAGCCCAGCCGGCTGGAGAGCCACCCCGTCATGGGCGTGGCGACGGCGGTGGCCACCAGATTCAGCGTGATCACCCAGGAAATCTCGTCCTGTGTTGCGGACAGGGTTCCGCGCACCTGCGGCAGTACCAGGTTGGCGAGCGTGATGGTCATGCCAAACAGCATGTTGGACAGTTGCACCATCAGCAGGATGAGCCACTGGCGGCCGCTGATGCTGAAGAAGCCGCCTTGCGCCGTTGTGGCGTTCAAGTGTGAGGTCTTTCGTTGACCGGAAGCATTGAGGGCAGCCTACTGCCCGACAATCAGGCGTCAATGCCTGCCAAATGGGCGGGCAGGTATGCGCAAGCATCACCCCTCGTTGCCGCCGGAGCTGACGCCGGCCTCATCTGCAGCGCGCAGCGAGTAATTCCCTCCTGTTGCGGTGTGTGTGGGTGGGGTGGATCCGACGGCTCTATGGTTTGGCGACAAACAGGGGAATCTGCCGGGTGGTGCGTGCCTGATACTCCGCGTAGGGCGGGTAGGCCGCCACGGCCAGCTTCCATAAACGATCCCGTTCCCTATCGTCCTTGACCTCGTGCGTATGCATCGGGCGCACCGCAGTCTCATCTTGGATCTCGACATGCGGATTGGCGCGCAAGTTGCGCACCCAAACCGGGTCCTTCGGCGCTCCGCCCAGCGACGCGACGAGGACATAGCTGTCGCCGTCCTTCACTCGCATGAGTGGTGTCTTGCGAATTGCACCGGTCTTGTTGCCTGAGTGGGTGACAATGATGACGGGCAAGCCGGTGTCACGCAGAGTAATGCCCTTGGTGCCGCCGCTGTTCTCGTAGAGCTCGACCTGCTCACGCACCCAGTCTCGAGGGCTTGGTATGTATGTGCCCATGGGCCTCGACCTCCGTTGCATGCCCTCAATCTATCTGACTCACTCCATACTCGCATAGTCCACCAGGTCAAAGAGAATGGGCTGCGGGCCGGGGTCTCTTCTCGTCAACCAGGTGGGGACATGACTCACGTGAGCGGGTAGTATCGAGGCCCACCACGAAGGTCCCAATCAGTGACGGGTGTGATGACGATGAAGAAAATACTGAACTCGCCGGACAGCTACGTCGACGAAATGCTTGCGGGCCTTTGCGCGGCGCATCCGCAATTCTACGCGCAGCCCGAACCGCGCGTCATTGCGCGCCCCGGTGGCGCCATCAAAGGCAAAGTCGGCGTAGTGACGGGGGGCGGTTCCGGGCACCTGCCGGTGTTTACAGGTTACGTCGGCAAGGGACTGCTCGATGCAGCGGCTATCGGCAATGTATTTGCCTCACCTTCGGCCGAGGCCGTGGCGGCCTGCATGCGCCACGCCAACGGCGGTGCCGGTGTTCTGAGACTGTACGGCAATTATGGTGGCGACCGCATGAACTTCGATATGGCTGGCGAAATGCTGGAGATGGAGGATGTCCCCTCAACGACGGTGCTGCTGGCGGACGACATCGCCTCGGCGCCGCGAAACGAGGCGGAGAAGCGGCGAGGCGTTGCCGGCATGGTCTACGCCTTCAAGATCGCCGGGGCCAAAGCAGCCGAGCTGGCGAGCCTCGACGAGGTCACGCGCGTGGCCCAGAAAACAGCCGATGCCTGCCGCTCGATCGGTATGGCGCTCACCCCCTGCATTGTTCCCCAAGCCGGCAAACCGACGTTCACGCTCGGCGACGACGAAATGGAGATGGGGATGGGCATTCATGGCGAGCCCGGCATCTGGCGCGCCAAGCTCAAGCCTGCCGACGCGATAACCGACGAGATGATAGAGCGTCTGGACGCAGACATGCCGCTATCGGCGGGCGACCGCGTCTCTGTGCTCGTCAACTCCCTGGGAGCGACGCCGCCAGAGGAGCTCTACATCGTGTATCGGCGTGTGAAGTCGATCCTGGAGCAGAAGCGTGTGTCGATCGTGATGCCACTGGTCGGCCGCTATGCCACGTCCATGGAGATGACCGGGGTAACCATAACCGTCTGCCGGCTCGATCAAGAGCTCGAGGGCCTTCTCAAGGCGCCGGCCGATTGCGCCTTCTGGACTGTGGCATAGCGGAGCGTCACCTCAAATGACCGGTTTCACCATCGTCGAAATCCGGGCCGTGCTGTCGCGCATCTCCAAGGCCGCCGAGGCGGCTGCCGATGAGCTCAATGTGGCCGACGGCAAGCTAGGGGACGGCGATCTCGGTGTCACCGTAAGCCACGGCTGGCGTCAGCTTGCTGACGCGGCGCCCACGTTGCCCGAGGACTTAGGGCAATGCTTCATGCAATGCGCGCAGCTCTTTCAGAAAGCTTCATCGTCTTCGTTCGGCACGCTGACAGCAACCGCTTTCATGGCGGCGGCCAAAGCCTCAAAAGGCCGGACAGAGATCGCCTGGAGCGACGTTTCAGCGCTGCTGGGCGATGCGTTGGCGGCGATGATGCGGCGAGGCCAGGCAAACCTCGGTGACAAGACCGTGCTGGATGGGCTCAATGCCATACAGAGCGCGCTAGCGGATCTCTCGGACCCGGAGAAGATGGCGATCGCTGCTCGGGAGGCCTGTGACGCCGCCCTGAATGAGTTCCTGAAGAGGCCCAACCGCGCCGGCCGCGCCCGCATGTTTGCAGAGCGATCCATCGGTCTCCCCGACCCCGGCATGCTGGCACTGCGTCGGCTCTTGGACGCAATTTGAATGCGTTCGCTACGAGCTTGCCGGACCTCACGCACTCGCGCTGCTCCGCAGCGGCTTTGGTCAGCGCCGACAGCAGTGCCGAACTTTGCTTGTGCCAACGATGTAGATTCCGAAGCGTTCGCTACGCTCTTGCCGTCGGCAGTCGCGTTGCGCCCATGCACGAAGGACGCATCGTTGCAGAGTGCGCGTACCAGGTTCTGATGCTCCGGCGGCACAAGCGTGAGACGCTGGAACGGGAGTTTTCGTCGCACGGAGATTCCTCCCGGGCATCGCCCTCCTGGAAGGAACACTTTGCATAGCTTCTGCTGCTGGCCTCTGAGTGGATCGGGTATCTGCCCCATGCACTAATCCGTAATTACGGCACTTGTCTCTGCTGTGGCCAAAATACAAAATCCCCAGTCAAGCAGCATTGGGGCTTACAGCCGGTTTCAGTCCAAGCAATGCAGCAGTCAGCCAAGAGAGGCTACATGGCTCGGGTGGCGTTCGCGGTCAGCTTTGCTTGCACCCTTTTGGCAGCGACAGTGGCTGCCGGCGTCTCGCTTCCAGCTCTCGGCCAGCAGGCGGGCCTCGAAGGGTCCTGGAGTGGCAGCGGTCGAGTTGCACTCCCGTCGGGAGCTACAGAAAGTGCGCGATGTCGGGCGACCTTTCGACGGCAATCCGGCAACACCTTCGGCATGAAGGCCCAATGCGCGACCGCTTCTGTCCGCATCGCGCAAACCGCGGCTCTAGCGCGTGTTGGGGCCAACCGCTTCACGGGGGATTTTTACAATGCGGAGTATGCCGTGTCGGGCACGATCACGATTACGGTGCAGGGCAACAAGCTCAGTGCGTCGCTCGATGGCGGAGGTGGATCGGCGTTCTTCGCGTTGAGCAAGTAGACAATGAATGTCGCGCGACGCCGGAGACATTGTCGGAGGTCATGCTGTTGCAAGAAATGTCCGGCAGTGGGTTCAGCAGTCGTAAGGCGTGCCGCCCGCTTTCACCGCTCCTTGAAGGCGTGGGCGAACTGGTCGGTAAGGGGCTTGACGAGGTAGGAGAGCGCGGTGCGATGGTCGGTTTCGACGTAAGCTTCGACCGGCATGCCGGGGAGTACCGCACCATCGGCGGGCAGTGCGCCGGCGCTTTCACGATCAAGCGGGTGAGAGAATAGCTAAGGCCCGATCCCAAGCGTACAGCGAGATTTACGCGTGTCGCCGGGCGTCGCTTCGAAGGCTTATGGGACTAACCCGCGCGTCGGCCGTCTCGCACGATCGTGCACGTGATCCAATCGTTTGGGCCTTCCGACGGGACGCAAGACGTTCTTCCCTTGACCCCTCTCAAGCACGCCAAGCAGTTTTTTCGACTTTGCCTATTCCCCGACGGGCGACAGCGCCAATCGCTTGCTTTGTAGCGATGGCATCAAACGCTATTCGGTAGGGATTCTCGTGTTCATGATTGGCGTGACTACGCCATGTAAATGATACTTGTGGCACAGGAGACAGTCTTGGC
>CAWIYZ010000014.1:0-306961 GCA_963840425.1 uncultured Alphaproteobacteria bacterium
TGGATGGCGAACTTCGGAACCTGAACCACACTAGAATTATGCGTTTGCTAGTGTCCTTTCGATCGCGAAGTTCGCTATGAGCTCGCGGCAAATGGTGACGAACTTCGCGATCGGGACACTAGCGCGGTCTATGGCTTGGGCCTCCGCCCGGTTGCAATCCAGCGTGCCAGGAGAAGCAGATGTCACGAGCCGGCAAAAATCGCATCAACACGTGCGTCGTCGCCGTTGCAGCAATGGCCACGTGGCCGCAAACGGCCGCGGCGCAAGCGTTTGCCTGTCCGAAAACCGCGCATGGTTTTTGCCCAGGAGGCGAAGGTGCAACAGCCTGGACCAGTACACCTCCTTGACCATCTCGACGCGCAATGTTGCGATGAACACTGTCGAAGCGCGCACGACGCGCGACGAGAACATGAACCGGATCCCCGAGTTGGCGCAGGAGGTGAACGAGAGCGCGGATGGGCTGACCTACACGTTCGGCAAGGCGTGAAGTTCCACAACGGCAAGCCGATGACGACCGAGGACGTGGTCGCCTCCTTTGACCGCTACAAGAAGTCGGCATCGATAAGGGCATTCTCGATATCGTCGAGAATGGAGGCGACGGATGCGCAGACATTCGTCATCAGGCTCAAGGCACCGCAACCGACATTCCTCGAGAACCTGAGCTCGTTCAGCGTTCCGATCGTGGATCCGGCTTTCCGAAAGAGAACACCGACGAGCCGACGCAGATGAAGCCGGGTCGGCACCGGTCGTCTGTTGAGTTCGCGGCCGATGACGTCAAGCTGAAGCGCTTCGACGGTTACAAGCCGGATACACGCTACAGCAGCATCGACGGGTTCGGCGGCTACAAGGTGGCCGCTCTGGATACGGTGACGTCTCCCATCGTGACCCAGGCCGGCGCGCGCGTGGCTGGGCTGGAGACGGGCGAGTTTCTGCGCCGAGGATGTGCGGCCAAATCCCAGGCAACGCTCAAGAGCAATGCCAACATCGTGCTCAAGCCGCTGCAGAATTTCTGGGTCCAGCTTGCCATCCGGAACCTGTCGTGCCGCCGACCGACAATCTAAAGGTGCGGCAGGCCATCCAGGCCGCCCTCGATATGGAAGAGATCATGGAGGCGGCAAACGGATGCGCCTATCGGCTCAACATCGCCTGGAGCAGGCGTTCTACACGGAGGCCGGCAAGGAGACCTACAACCAGAAGAACGTCGACAAGGCCAAGAAGCTGCTGGCGGAAGGTGGCTACAAGGGCGAAAAGCTCATCCTTCTCACCAACAAGGACTATACGAATATGTACACGGCGGCCCTCGTCATGTCCGAGCAGCTGAAGGCTATCGGCATGAACGTGGAGCTGCTGGTGCTGGATTGGCCAGCCTTGTGCAGAAGCAGCAGAACAAGGGCGATCCGAGCGGCTGGAACTTCTTCTATACCGGCTATGCACCAACACGTCGTCTGGCGGCGTGGCGGCGATGCGTTTCCACGCGCCGCCGTTCAACACCTACCGGCCAAGGACGATGTGCCCGACGCGGAAATCGCCAAGTTCTTCAACGAGATCACCAACGGCAAGACGCTGGATGAGCGCAAGGCCGACTTCCTCGCGCCCAGGCGCGCATGCTGGATCAGGTGCTGGCGCTTCCCTCCACCTATATGCAGGTGGTGCACCAATGTCGAGAACTTCTGGGCGCTTCTCTATTCCGCGCATGTCGAATGTCTGGCTCAAGAGCTGACCGCGCATTACACTGAGCGGGGCCAGCGAGGATAGGGGGATGGTCTCGTCTTTCGCGGTTGATCCAATCGATACCCGTCCTATCAGTGTGATTTCGTTCGGGGCTCATGAAGCTGGTGCCATTTTCCGGCCACGATCGGTGGCCCCTTCTGGCCCCGCCGAGCTCGACAATATGTCCAAGAACCTCGGTTTCCAGCCGTTCCAGATGCTGCGCTACTACGCCGGTCTGGTGCGAGGCCATGATATCTCGCTGCTGCTTGGTAAGCCCGTGCTTCAGGCGACACTGGAGCGCGTGCCGTTGCTCTCGATCGCCGTTTACTCGATGGTGCTGACGCTGCTGATCGGCATCTCCTGCGGAGTCACTCGCGGCGCTCAATCGCAACAGATGGCTCGATCAGGCAGCGATGGTGCTTCGCCCGCACTCCGGCGTGTCGCTGCCGGGTTCTGGCTCGGGTTGATGCTCATCATTCTCCTGTCGGTTCACCTCGGGTGGCTGCCGACCGGCGGTCATGCCGTGGCAGACGGACTTCGTGGATGGTTCAGGACGGCGACCATGCGTACCATCTCGCTGGCCTTGCTGCAGGTCGTCGCTCGCATCACGCGCTCCACCATGCTCGAGGTGCTGCGCCAGGACTATATCCGAGCGGCAAGAGCCAAGGTAACCCCGGAGTTCATCGTCATCGCCAAGCATGCCTTCCGCAACGTGATGACATCCCCGTCGTCACGGTGATTGGCGTCATTTTCAGCGTTCTGATCTCAGGATCGGTGGTTGTCGAACTTCGGTGCCGGGCATCGGCTCGCTCCTGGGATCTGCCGTGTTGAGGCGCGACTACCCGATGATCCAAGGCGGCCTGCTGCTGGTGGCCACGACGCTGCTGATTTTCCTCACCCGATGCATAGATGTGCTCTACGTGACCTCGACCCTCGCCACCACGTCTGTTGCTGACGCGCGGCCGCTCGGCCTGACTGGCTTCTGCGCCGCCGGCCAATGCTCCTTCGGCTGCTGCGTCACAAGGCGTTTCTGGTTGGATTGGTGCTGTTCGGTTTTATCGTCCTGATTGCAGTCTTCGCCGACTTGATCGCGCCGTCCGATCCGGCGCGCATGGCGATCCGCAACCGCTTCAAGCCGCCGAGCTTCGAGCATCCGCTTGGTTGCAGCCAGCTTTCGCGCATCGTGTACGGGGCGCGACTGTCGCTGGCAATCGGGTTCGCCGTGGTCATTCTCATGCTGTGTTCGAGTTATGCTCGGCGCAGCGGCCGGATACTTCAGGCGGCTGGACAACATGCTGATGCGCATGACCCTGATGCGCTCATGGCGTTTCCGGCCGCGCTGGCGATCGCCATCGCCGCGGCGCTGGGGGCATCGAGCCTGACCGCCGCCATTGCGCTGTCGGCGGTCTACATTCCGCGCACCGCCCGCATCGTGCGTGCCTCGGTGCTGTGGTCGGGAAATGGAGTACGTGCAGCGCCATGGCGAATGGGGCGCGCGCATTTGGCGCATCCTGCGCAAGCATATACTGCCCAATTGCCTTGTCCCATCGTGCAGCTCACCTTTATCTTTGCCTATGCCATCCTGTCGGAGGCCGTCTTGAGCTTCCTGGAGCTGCGCCGCCGACCCCCACGTGGGGCAACATCATGGCCGAGGGGCGCCAAATACACGTGAAGCCGCCTGGATCACGCTCATTCCGGGTCTCGCGCTGGCGATCACGGTGATTGGCTTGAACCTGCTGGGCGAGGCCTGCGCCATGTGCTCGATCCGCGCCTCAAGGATCGCAGGACTGAGATGGCTGTTTCGTCAGAGCCAGCTTTGCTTTCGGTGTGCACCGGATGTTATGTTCGCCACCGAGCAGGGCCCGGTCACGGCCGTCGACAATCTGTCTTTCGATCTGGGCGCGGGCGAGGTGCGGCTGGTCGGCGAGTCCGGCTGTGGCAAGAGCGTGACGGCCTTGTCCATCATGGGACTCCTGCCCAATCCGCCGGGGCGCGTCGGTGGCGGCCAGATCCTTCGAGGGAGCAGAACTGTCCGCCAAATCGCGCCGGGAGAGACGTCGCATCCGCGAGCATCCATGACTTCCAGCACTGCACGTCGCTCAATCCGGTCTTCACGATCGGGGACCAGTTGATCGAGACGATCCGATGGCACGAGCGCATGGGGCGGCTGCGGCGAGGAACAGCGTGCGGCATCGAGATGCTCGATAAGTCGGCATCCCGTCTCCGGCGCAGCGTCTCGACGAATACCCGCACCAGCTCTCTGGCCGGTATGTGTCAGCGCGTCATGCTGATCGCGCTGGCGTGCACGCCTGCGCTGTTGCTGGCCGACGAGCCGACAACCGCGTTGGATGTAACCATCCAGGCGCAGATCCTCGACCTGCTCGGCACGCTGCAGCAGGAGTTCAAGATGGCGGTGATCCTGATCACGCACGATCTTGGCGTAGTGGCGCAGTTCGTCGACCGGGTAGCGGTGATGTATGCGGGACGGCTGGTCGAGACCGGCAGCGTCACGGATGTATTCGAGCGCCCAACGCATCCCTACACCTCAGGGGTTGCTCGCCGAGCATCCCGTCGCTGGAGGACGAGCAGGATCGCTCGGCTTCCATCCGGCTTCTTGCGCTGCCGTCCGGATGCAGGTTCCAGCCGCGGTGTGGCCACGCGGAGCTTGGCATGCAGCCTGGCCGAGCCGCCTTATCGAGCGCGAGACCGCGCATGCGGTCGCCTGCATCAGGCCTGTCGGCTACCGCGTCGGGGCGACGCGGCCATGAGCAATGCGCCGGCCCTTGTCCAGGTCGAGGCGCTGACCAACATTTTCCGTTGGTGAAGGGGTTGGTCTTTTCACGCAGCGCAAGCACCGTCAGAGCGGTGGACGGCGTTAGCTTTTCGCTCGGACGCGGGGAGACCCTCGTGTTGTCGGCGAGAGCGGGTGCGGCAAGACCACCACTGGACGGATGATTATACGGCTGATCGAGCCGACTTCCGGCAGCGTGCGCTTTGAGGGCCGGGATCTGCCGGCGGCCAGTCATGGCGAGATGCGCCGGCTGCGGCGCGACATGCAGATCATCTTTCAGGACCCGTTCGGGTCGCTCGACCCCCGCAATGAACAGTGGAGGACATCATCGCCGAGCCGCTGGTGATTCCGCGGTGAGGCGATGCGCCATTACGGCGCGCCGCGCCCGCGAGCTGCTGGGCGTGGGCGGGGCTCGCCCGCTACGCCGCTGACCGGTATCCGCATGAATTCTCGGGAGGTCAACGTCAGCGCATCGGGATCGCGCGGGCCTGGCGCTGAGTCCGAAGTGCATCTAGTCCCGCGATGAGCCGGTGTCGCGCGCTCCGACCTCGGTGCGCGCAGGTCATCAATCTGCTGGCCACCTGCAGCGCGAGTTTAACCTGACGTATCTCTTCATCAGTCACGATCTGGGTGTCGTGAAGCACATCTCCAACCGCGTGGCGGTAATGTACCTCGGCAAGATCGTGTATCGCTCGACAGACGTAGACTGATGCTGCTGAAACTCACCCTTACACACAGGCGTTGCTGTCGGCTATTTCCGTGCGCATGCCTGGACGCAAGCGTCCGGGCGCGCCCATCAAGGGCGACATCCCCAGCCCCTCAATTCCGCCGCAGGGGCGCCGGTTTCACACCCGCTGCCCACACGCTCCACCTTTGCAGGACAAACACAGCCGCCGCTGGGCCCACGGCCAGCATATGGCCTGTCATCTGGTCAATCGTCCGGCAGAATGAGATGCCGCAGGTATGTCTGCGTCGAGAGCGTGCTTGAGGCGGACGGGCGAGTTGGCGTAAAGGCTCAGCCGCCTTGGAGCATCCGAGCTGAGGACTGCAGGTCAATTGAACCAAAATTAAGTACGCGGCCTTTTTCGATGTGGTTCGCGATCGACGGACACATATTCGCCATGAAACGCGCAAAAAAGAGCCATCGAGCCCACGCAGAGTCGGAGATGAATTTGGGCCGCAGAGTTCGAGGCCGCGCAACACAGGCGGTCCGCGAACGTCGTGTGCATGAAATGGGGCACGCTCGACGGTTCCGAGTGGGTCAATAGTTTATGCATGGTGGTCCGCAACACGACGTGGAACGTGCGGTCTGACGGATGACAATCGCGGCATCCGCAAGGAGGTGGGCGGCTCGCCCGCCGTCGCCGGCGCTGGCGCTCTATCGCCGCACCCATGTCAATGGGCGGAAGGAGGATCCTCGTGGAACAAGGTCAGCCTCTACCGCAAAGATTTGCAGTTCATTTCAGCGGCATGACGCTGTATCTCGATCTGGATGTCGTGATCGTCAGCAGCATCGATGACCTGTTCACATATCCGGGCCGGTTCTGCATGATGCCCATTTGGCGCGCGGATCGCTACGGCTACCCGCCTTTTTCGTCGGCGCCGAGAGCAATATCTACGAGCGGTTCGTCTCACAGCCCAGTATGCACTGGGAGGAGATGTATCACGGCCATGAGCAATCGTTTGTGTGCGCCTCGGCTGAGTAACCCCGGAAATTGTCCCACCCCAATGGTGCGTTTCCTTCAAATCCTGCCTTCCTCGCGGTGGTGCGGTTTTTCTCGGAGTGGTATTGCCGCCGGACGCCAAGATCATCGTCTTCTTCGGCGCCAACACACCCTATGCGGCTCTCAAAGGCGAGATAAACCCAGGCAAGAAGTGGGGAGCTTGGAGGCGCTTCTCGCCGTATAAGAAACGGTTTCGTCCCGCACCCTGGGTGGCTGAGCACTGGTCCGAATGAGCTCTCCGGGACAGTCGAACAATTCCATGAACCTCAAGGACGCGGTCCTGAAGGCCCGACGCACGTTGCAAACCCGGCTTCTTGCTGGGACTGAGCGCGAAGGAGAGAGCGCTCAGTGCTCCCGTTGTTGCCGATCCGGATCGTCACGGCATTGCACGGGGGTGGCAATCGTGAAGGACGAAGCCCGCTACATCAGCGAGTGGATCGCTTTCCACGCCAACCTCGGCGTGCGGTCGATCATCACGACAATGGTAGCACGGATGAGACCGTCGCCTTGGCTCAGGGTCGAAGGTTCTTGGCTCACGCTTCTTTTGGATGAATTTCGGCCGGCATATCCGCATTCAGACTGCTGCTTACAACCATGCGGTCGCCAATTTCGGCTGTTCTCGCTATCGCTGGATTATGTTTCTCGATATCGATGAGTTCGTTTTCCCTAAAACAGGGTGGAGACCGAACCAGAATCGACGGCCGGCACACCACGCGCCGCCGCCGTCTCATTTCCGTGGCAAATGTTCGGGCCCTCGGGGCACAAACGGCGTCCTGACACCTTGGTGGTCGAGGCCTATCGCGAGCGGGCGGCGTTTCCGTTCACCCGGAACGCGTCTCTTCTGAACTACAACGTCATGGCCTAGGCCGATAGAGACGGTCAGACACCACGATTGCTGAGCTGCGGGATCTACCACGGCGCCATGTTCAATGATGCAGGGCAGAGTTTCTGCGTCTTCGATCGATTTCAACCTCCAATATGCGACGGCCGAGCGCATCCAGCTCAACCATTATTTCACGCGCTCCTATGAGGAGTTCGGAGCAAAAGATCGCCAAACGCAGGGTCTCGAAGGAAGGACGGCGATCCACCAAGGGCTCGAGTATCAGTTGGGTGCATCAATCGCAATACGGTCCGGACGGCGCGGTCCGCTTCGCAGGTGATGTGAAAGCCGCATTGCGGATCGACGGACACACTCGAGTTTTCAGCCCTCGGCGTCACCCTGAACTCGTCACGCGCAGGAGGACCGCTTGTCGAGGCGGATCACCTGCGCCAGCTTGTGACAGCGCTCGGGTCTGGACCGGCTAGGCGCGTTTCTTGCGCCGCGGCTGTGCTTTCGTCTTGGCCGGCGCCGGCTCGCCGATGCTCCGCTTCAGCGCTTCCATGAGGTCGACGACGTTGCTGCCTTGCGGGCGTGCGTCCTCGGTGCGGGGCAATGATCTTGTGCCCTTTGAGCTTGTCCTGAACGAGCTCTCCAACGCTGTTGCGTAGTGGTCCTGCAAATTCTTCGGTTGAAGGTACCCGACGATGGCAGCTGCACCGCCAGGTCGATCATTTCCTTCTCGGGTTTCCCGGCCGGACGCTTCTCGAAGAGTCGGCGGATCGCGCAGCTCCTCGGCGTAGCGCAGCATCTCCATCACCAGACCATCTTCCAGGCGACCGCGACCAGCCATTCGCGGCCCGCTATGATCCGGCGACGCCACCTTCGGTTTTGCGCAATGCCTCGCGGATGACGACGTAGCCTTCCCGGCCATGTCGTCGACAGGCGCCATGTAGTACGGCCGCTCGAAGACGCGGATCGGATCCGCTTGGCATCGACGAACTGCACCAGGTCGAGTGCGCTTGCTCTCGAGCTTGATGGCGTCGATCTCATCGGGCTCGAGAAGAACATAAGTATCCGCGTCGACCTCGTAACCCTCACGTCGGCATCTCGACCTTGCCGACGCCTTGCACGACCTTCGCGTTCCCACGTGACGGCCAGATGAATCTCGGCGGTCTGAGATCTCCGACTTGGACTTCGACAGCGTTGTAGATCTGGACACCGATCGAAACGAGGTCAGCCGGAGAAAGCCTTTCCAGTAGGCTCGGGGCGCACGAGGCATGACGCAATCCTACGGGATGCCACACTAAGGACACACAGTATGTTGTGGCCCTATAGGGGTACGGTGGATCATGCTGCTTTTTGGCGGAAAAAGTAATTCTTTGTTGTGATTTCAACTCCAGCTGAATGACTGGCGTTTCGTCTCCGCCCAGGCGCCGGATGGCGGGTTCCAAAGGGCCTGCGCGGCGTCATCGTAGTCCTTCCATGCTGCGCTCGTGGTCATCAGGCCCGGCGCAGTCCAGATCGCTAACGCGGCGGATCGAGCCCCTTGCGGACCTGGTTCGCTCAATTGCATGGAAACGGCGTCCCGGGGCGCGCGCACGCGGCGACAAGGGGGCCACTGCCGTTGCTTTGCGGTCATTGCGCAGATAGTCGAGGAAGATATGCCCGGTCCGCAGCTTCTTGGTCATCTTGATGAACAGCCGCTCCGGACTATCGGCGGCCATTTGCGCGCACACCGCTTGCGCAAAGGCCTTGGCCTCGTCCTGCAGATCGCTCTCGGTTTGCGTCTGCAGAGGCACGACAACGTGTAACCCCTTGCCGCCAGTCGTCTTGGAAAAGGCGGCAAAACCGACATCCTCAAGTCGGTCGCGCAGTTCCTTGGCCGCTTCAATGACAGCCTCGAAAGCTACATCCGGGCGGATCAGATCAAAATCAAGCGGCCACAGTGGGCTCAAGGGATGGCAGTTCCATGGATGAAACTCTACCGCTGCCATCTGCCCCATCGCTACGAGGCCTTCGAGTGTATCGATCTGCAAATAGGATTTTGGGTCGCCCGCCGCGCGGGTCAGCGTGATGTGTTTCATGCCGGGCATGGCGTGACGCCGGAAAGAGCCGTTCTGCCGTGATGCCGTCGGGAGCGCGGACGACGGCCGCCCCTTGAGATGCTCCATCATCCAAGGCCCCATCGCTTCCAGGTACCGGGACAAGGTCGAGCTTGGTGACGGTGTGGCGCGTGGTCGGGCCACAGGGCCTTGTCGGGATTGGATATGGCGACCCGGGCTACGACACGACCTCCGGGTTTCGCGGGCGTCATGGCAGAGACCCTTCGTCCGCGGCATGGTCTGACGACGTCGCCGGTCTGATCGTATCTGGAGGCACGGCCGCTCTGAGCCACCTCCTTCGCTCATTATCTTCGCGCAGCCCCTTGCAAGCGGCCTCGCGAATTATTCGTCCCCGGTCCAGCCGGCGAATTCGATCTCAGCGACGAGCTTCGGCTTGACCCACGTGACATTTGCTTCGCGGCGCGGTGCGTCAGTCACTGAATGGGTTGGTAGGCAAGTGGATCTCGAGGGCTTTCAGGCAGTTTTGGCCGTACCGGCATCGTAGCCTGTGCCGATGCGCCGACATGGATCAGATGATTGCCACGAATGTGGACCGAGCGAGCGCAGCGATCCTCGCCGCCGCTCCAGCTGCTGATCACCACCTCCTGTCCGGGCCTGGTTTTGGCTTTCGTCCACGCGTCGGCGCGGCCCATACGGCGAGCTTTGCAGCTTGGAGATGATGCCCTCGAGTTCCTTTCCCAAGCGGCGGAGGACTCGACACGTCGCTACCATGACCGGCGACATGTTCGATGAACCGTATCGTCGCAAACTGCCGCCAGCTTTGCTGCGCAAAGAGCTTGCGCAATCTCGCTTTGCGATCGACAAGTGGCAGCGACCGCAAGTCTTCACCGTTCGCATGCAGGAGATCGAAGGCGAAGAAGGTTAGATCCTCGGCGCGCGCCTCCGACAGCGCGCCACGCGCAAGGGCCGTCGCAGGTCGACACGTTGCTCCTGTTGAGGCAGCCACCTCGCCATCGATGATGGCGTTGGGCAGCGAACGTGCAACGGTGGCGATCTCTGGAAATTTGGTCGTCCAGTCGAACCCCTTGCGCGTACGCAGTGCTACCTTACCGTTCTCGACGCGGAGCTGCATGCGGTAGCCGTCGAGCTTGATCTCGTGCACCCAGTCCTCACCGTCGGGCGGACGCGACACGGCAATGCACAATTGCGGAGCAATGAAGCTCGGCATGACAGTCGCTTCTTGTGCCGCGACGGCGCGGGGAGGAACATCAGCCAGACGCGCGGCGGAGAAACTTCGAGACTCTGCGGTCTTGGCACGCGAGTGCCAGATCGCCTGTGGGTCCGCAGCCTTGGTCTTGGCCAGCATGAGCGGCCGTGGGCCGCGTCCCTTTCCGGCCGCGATCTGGGCCATGGTCCGGCCCGAGGCCGCTGAGCGGTCCCTAGTGCCGGGATTGTCCTCACCCTCGTCGTCGCGATGCTTGATCAAGCATCGCGACGAATTCAGCCGCGAGGGTGAGGACAATCCCGGCGCTGAGGACCGCTCAGCGGCCTCGGGCCGGACCATGGCCCAGATCGCGGCCGGAAAGGGACGCGGCCCACGGCCATTCATGCTGGCCAAGACCAAGGCTGCGGACCCACAGGCGATCTGGCACTCGCGTGCCAAGACCGCGAGTCTCGAAGTTTCTCCGCCGCGCATTCTGGCTGATGTTTCCTCCCCGCGCCGTCGCGGCACAAAGCAGACTGTCATGCCGAGCTTCATTGCTCCGCAATTGTGCCGTGCCGTGTCGCGTCCGCCCGACGGTGAGGACTGGGTGCACGAGATCAAGCTCGACGGCTACCGCATGCAGCTCCGCGTCGAGAACGGTAAGGTCACGCTGCGTACGCGCAAGGGGTTCGACTGGACGACCAAATTTCCAGAGATCGCCACCGCTGCACGTTCGCTGCCCGACGCCATCATCGATGGCGAGGTGGCTGCTCTCAACAGGAGCAACGTGTCCGACCTGACGGCCCTGCGCGTGGCGCTGTCGGAGGCGCGCACCGAGGATCTAACCTTCTTCGCCTTCGATCTCCTGCATGCGAACGGTGAAGACTTGCGGTCGCTGCCACTTGTCGATCGCAAAGCGAGATTGCGCCAGCTCTTGCGCAGCAAAGCTGGCGGCAGTTCGACGATACGGTTCATCGAACATGTCGCCGGTCATGGTAGCGACGTGCTGGAGTTCCTCCCGCCGCTTGGGACTCGAGGGCATCATCTCCAAGCTGCAAAGCTCGCCGTATCGTTCGGGCCGCACCGACGCGTGGACGAAAGCCAAAACCAGGCCCGGACAGGAGGTGGTGATCGGCGGCTGGAGCGGCAGCAAGGATCAGCTGCGCTCGCTAATTGCCGGCGTATATCGTGGCAATCATCTGATCCATGTCGGGCGCATCGGCACAGGCTACGATGCCGGTACGGCCAAAACTTTGCTGAAAGCCCTCAATCCGCTTGCCACGCGTACCAACCCATTCAGTGGTAAAGACGCGCCGCGCCGCGAAGCAAATGTCACGTGGGTCAAGCCGAAGCTCGTCGCTGAGATCGAATTCGCCGGCTGGACCGGGGACGAAATGATTCGCGAGGCCGCGTTCAAGGGGCTGCGCGAAGATAAATCAGCGAAGGAGGTGCGGACCGAGCGGCCCGTGCCTCCAGATACGATCGACCCAGCAATTCCATCAGACCATGCCACGACGAGGTTCTCTGCCATGACGCCCGCGAAACCCGGAGGTCGTGTCGTAGCCGGGGTCGCCATATCCAATCCCGACAAGGCCCTGTGGCCCGACCACGGCAAGGACCAAGCCGTCACCAAGCTCGACCTTGTCCGGTACCTGGAAGCGATGGGGCCTTGGATGATGGAGCATCTCAAGGGGCGGCCGTGCTCCATCGTCCGCGCTCCCGACGGCATCACGGCAGAACAGTTCTTCCAGCGTCACGCCATGCCCGGCATGAAACACATCACGCTGACCCGCGCGGCGGGCGACCCAAAATCCTATTTGCAGATCGATACACTCGAAGGCCTCGTAGCGATGGGGCAGATGGCAGCGGTAGAGTTTCATCCATGGAACTGCCATCCCTTCAAGCCCGCTGTGCCGGGCCGCTTGATTTTCGATCTGGATCCCGCCCCGGATGTGCCTTTCGAGGCTGTCATTGAAGCGGCCAAGGAACTGCGCGACCGACTTGAGGATGTCGGCCTTGCCGCCTTTTGCAAGACGACTGGCGGCAAGGGGTTACACGTTGTCGTGCCTCTGCAGACGCAAACCGAGAGCGATCTCGGCTGGGACGAGGCCAAGGCCTTTGCGCAAGCGGTGTGCGCGCAAATGGCCGCCGATAGTCCGGAGCGGTATCTCATCAAGATGACCAAGAAGCTGCGGACCGGGCGTATCTTCCTCGACTATCTGCGCAATGACCGCAAAGCAACGGCAGTGGCCCCCTTGTCGCCGCGTGCGCGCGCCGGAGCACCCGTTTCCATGCCGATCGCCTGGAACCAGGTCCGCAAGGGGCTCGATCCGCAGCGGTTCACGATCTGGACTGCGCCGGGCCTGATGACCACGAGCGCAGCATGGAAGGACTACGATGACGCCGCGCAGCCCTTGGAACCCGCCATCCGGCGCCTGACGGGAACGAAACGCCAGTGATTCAGCTGGAGTTGAATAACCAACGAAAAAATCTTTCGCCAAAGCGGCAGTGATCCGCGTTGCCTGCTATAGGGCCACAACATACTGTGTGTCCTTAGTGTGGCATCCATAGGGTTTGCGTCATGCCTCGTGCGCCCCGAGCCTACTGGAAAGGCTTTCTCCGGCTGAGCCTGGTTTCGATCGGTGTCCAGATCTACAACGCTGTCGAGTCCAAGTCGGAGATCTCGTTCCGCCAGATTCACAAGCCATCTGGCCGTCGCGTGAACTACGAGAAGGTCGTGCAAGGCGTCGGCAAGGTCGAGAATGCCGACATCGCCAAGGGTTACGAGGTCGACGCGGATACTTATGTTCTTCTCGAGCCCGATGAGATCGACGCCATCAAGCTCGAGAGCAAGCGCACCATCGACCTGGTGCAGTTCGTCGATGCCAAGCAGATCGATCCGCGTTATTTCGAGCGGCCGTACTACATGGCGCCTGTCGACGACATGGCCGGGGAAGGCTACGTCGTCATCCGCGAGGCATTGCGCAAAACCGGAAAGATCGGCCTCGCCCAGATCACGATAGCGGGCCGCGAATGGCTGGTCGCGGTCGCACCGCTGGAAGATGGTCTGGTGATGGAGATGCTGCGCTACGCCGAGGAGCTGCGCGATCCCGCCGACTACTTCGAGAACATTCCCACAGGGAAACCCGAGAAGGAAATGATCGACCTGGCGGTGCAGCTCATCGAGAAGAAGTCGGGTACCTTCAACCCGAAGAAGTTCCAGGACCACTACGCAACAGCGTTGCGAGAGCTCGTTCAGGACAAGCTCAAAGGGCACAAGATCATTGCCCCGCACGAGGACGCACGCCCGCAAGGCAGCAACGTCGTCGACCTCATGGAAGCGCTGAAGCGGAGCATCGGCGAGCCGGCGCCGGCCAAGACGAAAGCACCGCGCGGCGGCAAGAAACGCGCCTAGCCGGTCCAGACCCGAGCGCTGTCACAAGCTGGCGCAGGTGATCCGCCTCGACAAGCGGGTCCTCCTGCGCGTGACGAGTTCAGGGTGACGCCGAGGGCTGAAAACTCGAGTGTGTCCGTCGATCCGCAATGGCCAATGCGGCTTTCACATCGCCTGCGAAGCGGACCGCGCCATCATCCCGGACCGTATTGCGATTGATGCACCCCAACTGATACTCGAGCCCTTGACGGTGGTCCGCCCGTCCTTCCTTCGAGACCCTGCGTTTGGCGATCTTTTGCTCGAACTCCTCATAGGAGCGCGTGAAATAATGGTTGAGCTGGATGCGCTCGGCCGTCGCATATTGGAGGTTGAATCGATCGAAGCGCCAGAAACTCTGCCCTGCATCATTGAACATGGCGCCATCATCATCCCACAGCTCGCAATAGTGGGTGTGTGCCCATCTTATCGCCGTCGGATCGGCAATCGTCTTGTAGTTCAGAAGAGACGCGGTTTCCGGGGTGAACGGAAACGCCGCCCGCTCGCGATAGGCCTCGACCACCAAGGTGTCAGGACGCCGTTTGTGCCCCGAGGGCCCGAACATTTGCCACGGAAATGAGACGGCGGGCACGCTGTCGTAGGCCGCCATGGTCTCGTTCAGGTCTCCACCCTGTTTAGGGAAAACGAACTCATCGATATCGAGAAACATCATCCAGCGATAGCGACGGCCGAAATTGGCGACCGCATGGTTGTAAGCAGCAGTCTGAATGCGGATATGCCGGCCGAAATTCATCCAAGGGATGACACGAACGTCAGCCAAGAACCTTCGACCCTGAGCCAAGGCGACGGTCTCATCCGTGCTACCATTGTCGTAGATGTAGATCGACCGCACGCCGAGGTTGGCGTGGAAAGCGATCCACTCGCTGATGTAGCGGGCTTCGTCCTTCACGATTGCCACCAGTGCAATGCCGTGACGATCCGGATCGGCAACAACGGGAGCACTGAGCGCTCTCTCCTTCGCGCTCAGTCCCAGCAAATTCGAGAGCCGGGTTTGCAACGTGCGTCGGGCCTTCAGGACCGCGTCCTTGAGGTTCATGGAATTGTTCGACTGTCCCGGAGAGCTCATTCGGACCAGTGCTCAGCCACCCAGGGTGCGGGACGAAACCGTTTCTTATACGGCGAGAAGCGCCTCCAAGCTCCCCACTTCTTGCCTGGGTTTATCTCGCCTTTGAGAGCCGCATAGGGTGTGTTGGCGCCGAAGAAGACGATGATCTTGGCGTCCGGCGGCAATACCGGCTCCGAGAAAAACCGCACCACCGCATTGCGAGGAAGGCAGGATTTGAAGGAAACGCACCATTGGGGTGGGAAGAACGTCAGGTCTTCAGCCGAGGCGCACACGAACGATTGCTCATGGCCGTGATACATCTCCTCCCAGTGCATACTGGGCTGTGAGACGAACCGCTCGTAGATATTGCTCTCGGCGCCGACAAAAAGGCGGGTCACGGAGCTGTTGCCGAGCTTGCCTCCGTAGCGATCCGCGCGCCAAATGGGCATCATGCAGAACCGGCCCGGATATGTGAACAGGTCATCGATGCTGCTGACGATCACGACATCCAGATCGAGATACAGCGTCATGCCGCTGAGATCGTGCAAATCTTTGCGGTAGAGGCTGACCTTGTTCCACCAAGGATCGTCCTTCCGCCCATTGACATGGGTGCGGCGATCGAGCGCCAGCGCCGGCAACGGCAGGCACTCCACCTCCTTGCGGATGCCGCGATTGTCATCCGTCAGACAGACGAACCGCACGTTCCACGTCGTGTTGCGGACCACCATGCCGTAAAGCTTGTTGACCCACTCGGGACCGTAGAGCGTGCCCCATTTCATGCACACGACGTTCGCGGACCGCCTGTGTTGCGCAGCCTCGAACTCTGCGGCCCAATTCATCTCGACTCCCCCTGCGTGGGCTCGATGGCTCTTTTTGCGCGTTTCATGGCGAATATGTGTCCGTCAATCGAGCGAACCACATCGAAAAAGGCCGCGTACTTAATTTTCCTTCGATTGACCTGCAGCGATCCTGGCTCGGATGCTCCCAAGGCGGCTGACCTTTACGCCAACTCGCCCGTCCGCCTCAAGCACGCTCTCCACAGCCGAGCGCAGACATACCTGCGGCATCTCATTCTGCCGGACGATTGACCAGATGACAGGCCACATGCTGGCCGTGCGGCCCGGGCAACAGTTGGGGCTCTGTTGTCCTGCAAAGGTCGAACGCATGTGGGCAGCGGGTGTGAAACCGGCACCCCTGCGGCGGATTGAGAGGGCTCGGGATGTCGCCCTTGATGGGCGCGCCCGGACGCTTGCGTCCAGGCATCGGCACGGGAATGGCCGACAGCAACGCCTGTGTGTAAGGGTGGCCCGGGGCGGCATACAGTCTACGTCTGTCAGCGATCTCCACGATCTTGCCGAGGTACATGACCGCCACGCGGTTGGAGATGTGCTTCACGACACCCAGATCGTGACTGATGAAGAGATAGGTCAGGTTAAAATCGCGCTGCAGGTCCTGTAGCAGATTGATGACCTGCGCGCGGATCGAGACGTCGAGCGCGGACACCGGCTCGTCGCAGATAATCAGCTTGGGCTTCAGGGCCAGGGCGCGCGCAATGCCGATGCGCTGACGCTGACCTCCCGAGAATTCGTGCGGATAGCGCTCAGCGGCGTAGCTGGCAAGCCCCACCACGCCCAGCAGCTCGCGCACCCGGCGCGCACGTGTTGGCGCATCGCCCTCGCCGTGGATAACGAGCGGCTCGGCAATGATCTCCGCCACTGTCATGCGCGGATTGAGCGAGCCGAACGGGTCCTGAAAGATGATCTGCATGTCGCGGCGCAGCCGGCGCAACGCCTCGCCTTCGACCGAGGCTACATCCTGGCCATCAAACACGATACGTCCGGATGTCGGCTCGATCAGCCGTATAATCATCCGTCCAGTGGTGGTCTTGCCGCACCCGCTCTCGCCGACGAGACCGAGGGTCTCCCCGCGTCCGAGCGAAAAGCTAACGCCGTCCACCGCTCTGACGGTGCCTGCGCTGCGTGAAAAGACCAACCCCTTCACCAACGGAAAATGCTTGGTGAGCGCCTCGACCTGGACAAGGGCCGGCGCATTGCTCATGGCACCGTCGCCCCGACGCGGTAGCCGACAGGCCTGATGCAGGCGACCGCATGCGCGGTCTCGCACTCGATCAAAGGCGGCTCGGCCAGGCTGCATGCCGACTTAGCATGGCCACACCGCGGCTGGAACCTGCATCCGGACGGCAGCGCAAATGGATCGGGCACGGTCCCCGGGATGGAAGCCAAGCGATCCTGCTCGTCCTCCAGCGACGGGATGCTGGCAAGCAACCCCTGAGTGTAGGGATGCGTTGGGCGCTCGAATACATCCGTGACGCTGCCGGTCTCGACCAGCCGTCCCGCATACATCACCGCTACCCGGTCGACGAACTGCGCCACTACGCCAAGATCGTGCGTGATCAGGATCACCGCCATCTTGAACTCCTGCTGCAGCGTGCCGAGCAGGTCGAGGATCTGCGCCTGGATGGTTACATCCAACGCGGTTGTCGGCTCGTCGGCCAGCAACAGCGCAGGCGTGCACGCCAGCGCGATCGCGATCATGACGCGCTGACGCATACCGCCAGAGAGCTGGTGCGGGTATTCGTCGAGACGCTGCGCCGGAGACGGGATGCCGACTTTATCGAGCATCTCGACCGCACGTCTCCTCGCCGCAGCCGCCCCCATGCGCTCGTGCCATCGGATCGTCTCGATCAACTGGTCCCCGATCGTGAAGACCGGATTGAGCGACGTCATCGGCTCCTGGAAGATCATGGAGATTTGGCTACCGCGGATGCGACGCATCTCCCGGCGCGATTTGGCGAGCAGGTTCTCTCCCTCGAAGAGGATCTGGCCGCCGCCGATGCGCCCCGGCGGATTGGGCAGGAGTCCCATGATGGACAAGGCCGTCACGCTCTTGCCACAGCCGAACTCGCCGACCAGCCCCAGCACCTCGCCCGCGCCCAGATCGAAAGACAGATTGTCGACGGCCGTGACCGGGCCCTGCTCGGTGGCAAACATGACGCTCAGATTGCGCACCGAAAGCAAAGCTGGCTCTGACGAAACAGCCATCTCAGTCCTGCGATACCTTGAGGCGCGGATCGAGCACATCGCGCAGGCCATCGCCCAGCAGGTTCAAGCCAATCACCGTGATCGCCAGCACGAGACCCGGAATGAGCGTGATCCAGGCGGCTTCACGCATGTATTGGCGCCCCTCGGCAATGATGTTGCCCCACGTGGGGGTCGGCGGCGCAGCTCCGAGCCCCAGGAAGCTCAAGACGGCCTCCGACAGGATGGCATAGGCAAAGATAAAGGTGAGCTGCACGATAAGAGGAGCAAGGCAATTGGGCAGTATATGCTTGCGCAGGATGCGCCAATGGCTGGCGCCCATCGCCATGGCGGCCTGCACGTACTCCATTTCCCGAACCACCAGCACCGAGGCACGCACGATGCGGGCGGTGCGCGGAATGTAGACCGCCGACAGCGCAATGGCGGCGGTCAGGCTCGATGCCCCCAGCGCCGCGGCGATGGCGATCGCCAGCAGCACAGCCGGAAACGCCATGAGCGCGTCGGTCATGCGCATCAGCATGTTGTCCAGCCGCCTGAAGTATCCGGCCGCTGCGCCGAGCATAACTCCGAACACAGCATTGAGAATGACCACGGCGAACCCGATTGCCAGCGACAGTCGCGCCCCGTACACGATGCGCGAAAGCTGGCTGCGACCGAGATTATCCGTCCCGAGCGGATGCTCGAAGCTCGGCGGCTTGAAGCGGTTGCGGATCGCCATGCGCGCCGGATCGGACGGCGCGATCAAGTCGGCGAAGACTGCAATCAGGACGATAAAACCGAACAGCACCAATCCAACCAGAAACGCCTTGTGACGCAGCAGCCGAAGGAGCATTGGCCGGCGGCGCAGAAAACCTCGCCATCCAGTCAGGCCGAGCGGCCGCGCGTCAGCGACGGACGTCATAGCGCACCCGAGGGTCGAAGTAGGCGTAGAGCACATCTACGATCAGATTGAGAATCAGCAGCGTCGTGGCCACCAGCAGCAGGCCGCCTTGGATCATCGGGTAGTCGCGCCTCAACACGGCAGATCCCAGGAGCGAGCCGATGCCCGGCACCGAGAAGACGGATTCGACAACCACCGATCCTGAGATCAGAACGCTGAAAATGACGCCAATCACCGTGACGACGGGGATCATCACGTTGCGGAAGGCATGCTTGGCGATGACGATGAACTCAGGCAGACCCTTGGCTCTTGCGGTTCGGATATAGTCCTGGCGCAGCACCTCGAGCATGGTGGAGCGCGTGATGCGAGCGAGCAGGCCGACCTGCAGCAAGGCCAGCGAGATGGCTGGCATGGTCGCCGTCCTGAACCATCCCACGAAGTCCGTCTGCCACGGCACATAGCCGCCGGTCGGCAGCCACCCGAGGTGAACCGACAGGAGAATGATGAGCATCAACCCGAGCCAGAAATTCGGCAGCGACACGCCGATCAGGGCAAACACCATCGCTGCCTGATCGAGCCATCTGTTGCGATTGAGCGCCGCGATGACTCCGCAGGAGATGCCGATCAGCAGCGTCAGCACCATCGAGTAAACGGCGATCGAGAGCGATACCGGCACGCGCTCCAGTGTCGCCTGAAGCACGGGCTTACCAAGCAGCAGCGAGGTGCCGAGATCGCCTCGCGCCAGACCCGCGTAGTAGCGCCACATCTGCACATGGAACGGCTGGTCTAACCCGAGGTTCTTGCGAATATTGTCGAGCTCGGCGGGGGTAGAGAAGGGGCCACCAATCAGGATCGCCGGATCGCCGGGCACCAGCTTCATGAGCCCGAACGAAATCACACTGACGAGGATCAGGACGGGTATCGATTGGATCAACCGCGAAAGAATATAGCGACCCATCCCGTATCCTCGCTGAGCCCGCCTACGCTCAGTGTAATGCGCGGTCAGCTCTTGAGCCAGACATTGGACATGCGCGGAATGCGGAACGGCCGGAAGTTCTCGACATTGGTGCGCACCGCCTGCACCTTGGTGAGCGTGCCGAAGGGAATCGCCAGCACCTGATCCAGCATGCGCGCCTGGGCGCGAGAGAATGCGGCCTTGCGCTCATCCAGCGTCTTGCCGTTGGTGATCTCGTTGAAGAACTTGGCGAACTCCGCGTCGGGCACATCGTCCTTGGGCCGGTAGGTGTTGAACGGCGGCGCGTGGAAACGCATCGCCGCCACGCCGCCGAGCGACGTGTTGGTGCCGTAGCCGGTATAGAAGAAGTTCCAGCCGCTCGGATCGCCCTTGTTCTGCTGCTTCTGCACCGAGGCTGGCCAATCCAGCACCAGCAGCTCCACGTTCATGCCGATAGCCTTGAGCTGCTCGGACATGACGAGGGCCGCCGTGTACATATTCGTATAGTCCTTGTTGGTGAGAAGGATGAGCTTCTCGCCCTTGTAGCCGCCTTCCGCCAGCAGCTTCTTGGCCTTGTCGACGTTCTTCTGGTTGTAGGTCTCCTTGCCGGCCTCCGTGTAGAACGCCTGCCCGGGATACTGCAGGCCGATGTTGAGCCGATAGGCGCCATCCGTTGCCGCCTCCATGATCTCTTCCATATCGAGGGCGGCCTGGATGGCCTGCCGCACCTTGAGATTGTCGGTCGGCGGCACGGACAGGTTCGGGATGGCAAGCTGGACCCAGAAATTCTGCAGCGGCTTGAGCACGATGTTGGCATTGCTCTTGAGCGTTGCCTGGGATTTGGCCGGCACGTCCTCGGCGCCAAGAAACTCGCCCGTCTCCAGCCCAGCCACGCGCGCGCCGGCCTCGGTCACGATGCGGAACGTCACCGTGTCGAGACAGGCCACCTTGTAGCCGCCGAACCCGTCGATGTCCTTGTAGCGTGTATCCGGCTTGTAGCCGTCGAAGCGCTTCAGCTTGACGTGGCTGTCGGCCACGAACTCGACGAACTCCCACGGACCGGTGCCGACCGGCTTCATCTGCATCGGCGGAGCGTCGGTGTTCTCTTTCGGAACGATCACGATCGGAACGCTGAACGAGCTCAGGTTCTCGAGGAATGTCGGTTGCGGCTGCCTTGAGCCTGATGACGAATGTCTGCGCGTCCGTCGCCTCCCATTTCTCGACGATATCGAGAATGCCCTTATCGATGCCGACTTTCTTGTAGCGGTCGAAGGAGGCGACCACGTCCTCGGTCGTCATCGGCTTGCCGTTGTGGAACTTCACGCCTTGCCGGAGCTTGAACGTGTAGGTCAGCCCATCCGCGCTCTCGTTCACCTCCTGCGCCAACTCGGGGATCGGGTTCATGTTCTCGTCGCGCGTCATCAGCGCTTCGAAGATGTTCATCGCGACGTTGCGCGTCGAGATGGTCGAGGAGGTGTACTGGTCCAGGCTGTTGACCTTGGCCTCCTGGGCAAAAACCATGTGTCCGCCGGTTTTCGGACAGGCAAACGCTTGCGCCGCGGCCGTTTGCGGCCACGTGGCCATTGCTGCAACGGCGACGACGCACGTGTTGATGCGAATTTTGCCGGCTCGTGACATCTGCTTCTCCTGGCACGCTGGATTGCAACCGGGCGGAGGCCCAAGCCATAGACCGCGCTAGTGTCCCGATCGCGAAGTTCGTCACCATTTGCCGCGAGCTCATAGCGAACTTCGCGATCGAAAGGACACTAGCAAACGCATAATTCTAGTGTGGTTCAGGTTCCGAAGTTCGCCATCCAGCCCAGCCGAGGGAAGCGGGCGAACTTCGGAACCACCACACTAGCCTAGCTTCGCCTTGCCCGGTCCAACAAGCCCTGTTCGGATGGCATATTGCTCGCAGCAACGCCCAAGAAGACGGCAACACGATGCCCGCGTCGCCCGGCGACCGTCGGTTACCGCCGCCGCAAGACCGCACCGTGCTGCGTCTTCTCCCACAGGTGGGGAGCTCGCGCGAGCTGGATCAAGGCACGATAGCCGGCAAAGGATATCAGCAGCCAATACACGGGCATGAGCAGCACGTGAGGGGCAAGATCCGATCTGCCGCGGCGCACGGCGGCCAGCACCCCAACGATCATCGCACTCGCATATCCGGCTCCGAGATTGAACACAGCTACCCACCACAACCAGTGCTGAAGGTGGTTGCCCGGTTCCTCGAAGAGGCGGCCGTTGGCCGCTTCGAAAGCCAACAGCAAATAGCTGAGCGGATGCATGAGCACGGACAGCAAAATGCCGCCCATCAGCACATGAAGACCGACCCACTGCCGCAAACCCAACTCCTGCAACAGCCTTATCGGCTGGCGCGTGTGAACCAGGTAGGTTTGCCAGCCCTTGATCCAGCGCGTGCGCTGCGTCAGCCAGTTGCCGAGACGGATAGGAGCCTCCTCCCAGGTCGTCGAATCCAGCGTCGCGGTGGTAAGACCGGCTCGCGCTATGCGAATGCCGAGATCAGCGTCCTCGGTCACATTGTAAGGGTCCCATGCACCGATGCGGCGCAGCAGCGCGGTACGGAAATGATTGGATGTACCGCCCAGCGGCACCGGCAGTCCGAGCCGCTGCAACGCCGGCAGGATGGCATCGAAAAGCGCAGAGTACTCGAGCGTGAACTGCCGCGTGAGCCAGCTCGCATCCGGATTGTAGATGTTGAGCCGGGCTTGGATGCACGCAAGGTTGGGCCCGGAACGGCGAAAGATCGCCAGCGCGCGCCGCAGCTGATCGGGCTCGGGTATGTCCTCGGCATCATACACAGCGACAAACTCGCCGCGAACGAAGCCGAGAGCGTAGTTGAGCGCTTTGGGCTTGGTGCGTGGCCCGCGATCCGGCACAACGACGATCTCGAAGTTTCCCGGCAGGTCGAGCACCGCTGCCGCGCGTCTCGTATCGGCATCGTCGCTCTCCAGGACAAGCAGAATTTGTAGCTTGGCCGCGGGGTAGTCGAGCATGGCCAGGCCATGCACCAAGTCCGCCAGGACCTCGGCTTCACGATGCAGCGGGATCAGGATGCTGTAGACGGGCAGCCGCGCCTCGTCCTTGTCAGACCTTGGTGGCACGCGACGCGGCGCGAACGTGCGCCGCAGAATTTCGATCACGGCGGCCGCACGCAGCAGGACGACGCATAGGAAAGGCACCGCAAGGATAGCCGCAAGCGCACCAGCGGCCAGCTCGGGTGCTACCAGAATGCTGCCGATCGCCAACCCCGATAGTGCAGCAGCCAGCAGGGGTTGCCAGAGCTTGTGCGGAGTCCGCGCTGAAAGCTCGGCCGTGTCCCTCCAGAGCCCGTTGACGGCCTTGTCGATCAGCACCGGCGCATATTGGCTCTCTGCAGAGCTGGCGATGTCCTGCCGGCTGGCCAGGACGAAGCGCGCACGCGGCGTATGCGCCGACGCGGCAATTGCGGCCACCACACCGGGCGAGAAGCTCCTCGCCTCGATGGCGACGACGGCCTGCCCTTCAAGCGTGGCACTGACGACCTTGGGCCATGGGGGAGATGACGCAGATGGAAATGCCGCCCTGAGCGTTTTGCCAGCGACGGCGGTCATTTTCAGGTGCTCGGCCAAGGCGCGAACATAGTCCGGCTCGGAAACCCATCCCTGGGCGATGAGCACCTCGTGCACGGAGACCTGCCAGCGGCGCGCAAAGAATTCCGCGCGCCGCAGCGTCGCCGTGTCAATCAGGGCGCCAACGAGAAAACCGTACTCATGGGATCGCGCATCGGGGCGACGCAAGCCAACCTGCGCTCGGCGCACGTGGCGCAAGCGCATGAGCAATCCTGGCGATTGTCGCCGGACAGGTTGCACGCCGCGCAAGGGGGCTTGACCCGCCCGGACGCCCCAGGCAAGGCTAGCCAGCCGTTTCATGAGCATTGGATGAACTCGCCGCCGTTCTCCTCCGAACCCGACGCCCTGCTTGGCGCAGGCGTCGCGCCGGAATGCCCGCCATGAGCATAATGCGCCTGCTCGTGTGCGCAAGCGTTGCAGTGTGGCTGACGGCCGGTTCAAATGCTGCAGCACAAACGGGACTGTCTGCCGAGAGCAGCGATCTGCCTCGACGCGCGGCGCTGCGCTTTCTGACCGGCAGCGAGTTTCCGCCCTTTCACTATTACGACGACGAGGGTGTGCTCACGGGATTCGATGTCGACCTCGCGCGCGCCATCTGCCTCGAGCTGACCGCCGCCTGTGACATCCGGGTCCGCGCCTGGGATGAGCTGCTGCCGGCGTTGCGGCGAGGCGAGGCCGATGCGGTGATTGCCTCGCATGCGATCACGCCGCAGGCGCTGGCCTTCGCCGATTTCACCGATCGGTACTACTACACACCGGCATGGTTCGTCGGCCTTCGTGTCGGGACCAAGCTCGAGATCACGCCCGAGAACCTCGAGGGCAAGAAGATCGCCGTGACCAAAGGTACGGCGCATGAGGCGTATCTGCGCGCATTCTTTCGCAACAGCCAGGTCCAGGTTTTCGATACCCCGGAACAGGCGCGCGACGCCCTCATGAACGGGACCATACCGCTGCTGTTCGACGATGGCATCAGCCTCGTCTTCTGGCTCAACGGGACGAACTCCAAAGCCTGCTGCGAGCTGAAGGGCGGGCCGTACTTCGATCCCAAGTATTTCAGCGACGGCATCGGCATCGCCGTGAGCAAAGCCGACCCGCAGCTCAAGAGCCTCCTCAATCGCGTCTTGCGCAGGGTGCGCGAGACCGGTCGCTACGAGGAGCTGCTGCTACGCTATTTTCCAACCCGGCTCTATTGAGCCGCGCACTTCGCAACGGAGGAACCGTCTCATGATCTTCGATCACCGCACCTACTATCTGAAGCCCGGCACCATCAAGGCGCATCTCGAGATCTACGAGAAATACGGCTACGGCCCGCAGTCCAAGCATCTGGGTAAGCCCGTGCTGTATGCGACTACCGAGGTCGGCGACGTCAACAGCTACGTGCACGTGTGGGCCTACAAGGACCTGGCCGATCGCACGGCACGGCGCACTGCCATGTGGGCCGATCCCGAGTGGGTCGCCTACACCAAGAAATCAGCCGAGCTCGGAGCGCTGCTCAAGCAGGAAAACAAGATTCTCCTGCCGACCAGCTTCTTCAAGCTGCCGGGTACCTGATCCGGCAAGCACCATCCTCCCGCGGCCGCGTGGACCCGAAGGTATGAGTGACGGGACGCGGGCGCCGCTCGGCAACCGCGGGGCGTGTTAGCGCCCCAGGAGACCCGCGCGGGTCTCCTTGAGGACTTGCGTCCTCCGGACCTCACGGTCCAAGGGTTGCCGAGCGGCACCCGCGTGCGGCGATTTGCGACCGTGGGCCGCCAAGGCGGTAGCCCGGGAACGACATCCGGGGCCTTGCGCCAAAACTCCGTGCGAGCCGCAGCACCGCAGTCCCATTGCTGGGGCAGTGCCGCAACCGCGACCTGAGAGCTTCTCAGGCCCCCCGGATCTCGAGCTGCCGGTGACAGCCATCCTTCCGGGCGCCGCAGCCCCTTGCCCTGTGCGTACCGGATCGATCACAGCCCGTCGCGGCAAGGAGTGCCCCCATCATGCGCGCGTGGCAGAACGCGGGGATAAGTTCTTCTGGAAACTGGCCTGCACTGGGCCGTGTACTCAATGACGTGGACCGGCGAAAGGGTTGGCGAACGAGCTGATCTCCCTCAAGCCCGTTGCAGGACGCAGAACGGAAGCGTTGTGCCCCTTTGAGTTGACCCCTTGCAGACCATACCGCCCAAGGCAACATTGCATCAATTCGTTGTCATATTTGCAGTTCGGGAGTTCGGGCCTTTGAACATGTTCACGCTCTACTATGCACCTCACACCTGCTCACTGGCCTCGCACATCGCGTTGGAGGACGCGGGGGCAAGTTACGAGCTGAAGCGGATCGACTTCGGCAAGACCGAGCAACAATCGCAAGCCTACTTGCAAGTGAACCCGAAGGGGCGGGTTCCTGCGGTGGTCACTCCGCGCGGTATTCTGACCGAAACGCCAGCGATGTTGGCGTACATTGCGCAAAGCTTCCCGCAAGCGCGGTTGGCACCGCTCGATGATCCATTCGCCTTCGCCCAACTTCAAGCGTTCAACAGCTTTCTGTGCTCAACCCTGCACGTCGCGCACGCTCATCGCATGCGGGGGCATCGATGGGCGGATGATCCGGCGTCTTTTGCCGACATGCAGCGCAAGGTGCCAAAGTCTGTTGGAGCCTGTTACGAGATGATCGAGACCCACATGCTCAGGGGTCCTTGGGTGTTGGGCGACGCCTACACGATTGCGGACCCCTATCTGTTCACGCTTGCGCAGTGGCTGGAAGATGACGGCGTTGATCCCGCACGCATTCCGCGTGTCATCGAGCACCGGGCACGCATGGCCGAGCGGCCCAACGTGAGGAAAGCCCTTGCGGAGGAACTTGCAGATTGAACGCTGCTTCCTCCGTAAGCAACATTGCCAGCCGGCCTGTAAGCCGGGTTCTGTCTGGAGGTTTCCCTCCGCGACGGCCATTCATCTGGGGCGGCGCTTGCGCGCCGCCTCGTGCGACCAACCCGGGTGGCGAGCCTGGAGCCACGGCCTGGCGCCGCAGGTTTCCCTGCGCGCCCGGCCACCCCTATTTGGTCTTGCTCCCGGTGGGGTTTGCCCTGCCACCTCTGTTACCAGAGGCGCGGTGCGCTCTTACCGCACCATTTCACCCTTGCCGCGGACCGCCGAAACGGGCCGAGGCGGTTTGATTTCTGTGGCACTTTCCCTGGGGTCGCCCCCGGCGGCCGTTAGCCGCCACCGCTGGTCCATGGAGCCCGGACTTTCCTCCGCCACCAGTTGTATCGCCACAGTCGCGAGGCTGGCGGCAGCGGCCGTCCGGCCGGCTGACACGTGCACTAAGGGTGCAGAAACGACCGGCGTCAAGCCTCGCCCCGCGGCAGCCTTACACCGCCGCCTGCGCTCGTAAGCGCGCAACCGGCTCCTCGCGGATCGGCCAATGGATCAGCGCCGCGAACAGGCCGAGCGCGATCGAGATCCACCACATCGCGTCGTAGGACTTGGTTGTGTCATACAGCACGCCCGCCATCCAGATGCCGATGAAGGAGCCGACCTGGTGCGAGAACAGGACGAAACCGAACAGCATCGACATCCATGTCGTACCGAAGAACGTGCCGACCAGCGCGCTCGTCAACGGCACGGTGGAGAGCCAGAGCAAACCCAGAACCGCGCTCAGAACGATCACCGTGGTGGGCGTGATCGGTAAAAAGAGAAGCCCCAGGAACACGAAGCAACGCGAGAAATAAATGAAGCTCAGCCCGCGCCGCTTCTCGACGTACTTGGCTGACTGGCCGGACAGATAGGTGCCGACGATGTTGGCAAGGCCAACCGCGGTCAGGGCCGCGACACCCACCCACGCCGGCAGGCCGTGATCGGACACGAACGCTGGCAGATGCACCGAGTAGAACGCGACGTGAAAGCCGCACACGAAGAAGCCTGCGTTCAGCAGCCAATAGCTCGGGTGGCGGAAGGCCTCGTTGAACGCCTCGCGCAGCGTTTGCGGCCTCAATGCTGCCTGTGCGGCGGGCTTGCCGCTCAGGGGCAACACAACAGGAATGAGCGCTCCCAGCGTCGCGATGATGACCAGCAGGCTGCCCTGCCAGCCCAGCGTTTCCATCAGGATGTGCGTGTAAGGAAAGGCGATGAAGTTGCCAATACCGCTGGCCATCCCGAGCGTCGCGATAGCCGCCGTGCGCTGCTCTGGCGTCGTGGCGCGCGCGATCACTCCGACCATCACGCTCAAGCCAGAACCGCCAACGCCGAGACCGAGCAGCACGCCGCTCAACATCAGGTCGGCACCCGACTGCGCTGCATACATGGCGTAGTTGCCGGCCATCATCAGCAGCAGGCCGCCTATGATCACCCGGCCGGCGCCGAACTTGTCGGCGATGGCGCCGGCGAAAATCGCAGCCACGCCCCACAACAGATTGGCGACCGCCATCGCCGTCGAGAACGGCTCGCGTCCAATGCCCAGCTCCTGCGTCACCGGCGGCAAATAGAGCCCGGCAACCTGCCGCAGCCCCATCGTGATCCCGACGATCAGGCCGGCTGCAACAACGACCACCCATAGCGGGCGTGCACTCTTTTCGTCACCGAATGGCATGGATGCGTTCCTGGCAGCTACGGCTGCGTCTGTCTCACGACCTATCCGCCCGGGCTAGTCTCGAATCTGTACTCGCGATTTACGAGCCAGATACCGGCCCCAATCAGGACCAGAGCCACGCCCAGGCTCAAGCTCGGCTCCTCGCCCAGCACGGCCAGTCCCGCCAGCACCCCGAACACGGGTGACAGGAACGTGAAGGAGGCAAGCCGCGTCGGCGGATAGGTGCGGACCAGCCAGAACCACGCGAGATAGCTCACGACGGCGACCACCACCACGGTATAGCCGAAGCCGATGAGCACCCGCGGCGACAGGTCGGTGATGCCCGCCTCACCCATCAGCCACGACGCCACCGGCAACGCCGCCGCCGACACGGCGAGCTGATACATCAGCGTCTTCTCAGTCGACACGAAGCGCAGCGCGCTCGCACGCACGACGACCGTGGTCGCGCCCCACACCACCGCCGCTGCAACGCTCAGCAAATCTCCGAGCAGTGTCGGCCGCTCGGGCACCAGCACGCCTTCGCCCATGGCAACGGCCAATCCGGTCAGCGCCGCAAAGAGGCCCGCGACTTTTGTCCAGGTCAGCCGATCGCCCGGAATGAAGAGGTGCGCGCCTATCGCAACGGCGAACGGTGCCAGATAAAGAAAGATGATGCCGCGCGAGGCCGTGGTGTATTCGAGCCCCACGTACAGCAGCATGAATTCAGCCGCGAACAGGAGCCCAGCCGCGATACCGGCCCGCAGCGTTCCATCCCGCTCGAACAGCGGGATGCCGCGCACGTGCGCCCACGCCAGAACAATGACGCCGGCAACCGCCGAGCGCAGCCCCGCCTGCAGCATCGGCGAGATGCCCTGATTGGCCACCTTGATCGCCACTTGATTGAATCCCCAGGCCGCGCAGCAGGCGAGCAGGATCAGCGCTGCGCGCGCATCGATGCGGCGGGCCGTGACGTGCTGGCGTTTCTGCATGGATGACCTGTCGTATCAGCCGACGGGTGTACGCGCGTCGAGCGCTGCCAGCAGCCGCTCGAGCGTGACGATGGTCGACTGATCGATGCGGCCATCGACCCTTGCCGGCCGGAAGTGCCGCTGAAATGCGCGGACCACAGCCTCGGTGGGTGGATCGTGCTGACCCGACGGATGGACGCCGTAGCCGTAGCGCCGCAGCAGGTCCTGCATCTCGTCAATCAGCGGCCCGCGGTCGCCGGGACCGATGCCCTCGTCGCCGGGTTTGAGCGGCTCCGGTTCGACCCAGTGTCCCACGCCGGCACGCGCCAGCCGCGCCCAATCGAATTTCTCACCTGGATCCAGCTTGCGCGTCGGCGCGATGTCGGAATGTGCCAGGACGCGCTCGGGCCGGATATCCCAGCGCGCCACGATGTCACGCGAAAGTGCCTCGACAGCGCGCATCTGCGCATCGGGAAACTCAGGGTAGCCCAGCTCGTGCCCCGGATTATCGATCTCGATGCCGATAGAGCAGGAGTTGATGTCGGTCTCGCCCGCCCAGTGCGACACGCCCGCATGCCAGGCGCGCATCTCCTCGGCCACCATCTGCGTGATCCGCCCCTCGCGATCGATCACGTAGTGGCACGACACACCGCTGTCCGGCCGCGCCAGCCATTCGATGGCCTTCTCGGCGCTCATCATCCCCGTGTAGTGCAAGAGCAGGATATCCGGCCGCCGGCCGTCCTTGCGCGGCTCTACGTTGGGCGAGGCGCAAAGCGCATCGACGCAAGCTGAATCCGCCTTCATCACCGCCGACATCTCCTACCGCAAAATCGCCACTGGCGAGGAATTCTGATCCAGAACGGACACCAAAGTGTGAGGGAACTTTTGAGCCACCACACTAGTGTGATGATCGAGAAGTCCGCTACATCGCTGGACTGGGTTGGCGAGCGATGTCCCTGGATTGAAGGATGTCATCCAGGGCTCGACGCGCACGATGTCGCTCAAGCCCCGCGGCAGTGCTTGCAGCAACTTCTCCTGTTGCCCTGACGAGCCCAAAAAGAGTCGAGGCTTGTCCATCGCTTCCTCCAAGAACCGCACCGAGAATTGATTATATCTAGTGCGATTTCCGATCGAACCGAAGCACCGCCAGAACTCCCTCTCCCTTGGAGAGAGGTCGGAACGCGCCAGCGTTCCGGGTGAGGGGTTAAAGCACGAATTGATAGATCAAAACCCCTCACCCCAACCCTCTCCCCATGGGAGAGGGGGTCTTACAATGCGTGGGTTTGATCGGAAATTGCGCTAACCCAGCGCGATGTGGCGGACCACTCAATCATCACACCAGGCGGCTCTGTCAACGGCGCCTCTCAAGCGCGCTTTGGTTTCTTCTGAGCGGGGCGAGCGGGTGCCCGCTTCGAGGTATTCAGCGCCACGGCGGCGCGAATGAGCGCCTTCAACGCCTTTTCGTTGATCTTGTCATCCTCATGGATATCGATGGCGCGCCGCACGTTGCCGTCGAGGCTGGAGTTGAACAGGCCTGAAGGGTCCTCCAGCGCGGCGCCCTGGGCGAAGGTCAGCTTCACGACGGCCTTGTACGTCTCGCCGGTGCAAATGATGCCGTCGTGCTCCCACACCGGAACGCCCAGCATCGAGTTCGACGGCTTTCGCCATTTCACCTCCTCGACCACTTGCGCGTCGGCCTGCTTGATGAGCGCGCGGACCCGAGCGAGCGTCTCGCCGCGCCAATCGCCGAGCGCCGCGATGCGCGCGTCGATCAGGTGGGAAGGGGAGGGTTCGCCTTTTGCTTCCTTCGGGGTGCTCTTGGTCGTCTTCATGGTGCTGTCGCTTTCTTCATGATTGTTGTCAGCGGCTCTTTGCGATCTTTGTCGACGTCTTTCTTAACGGCAACTCCGAGCCCAAACGGACGGTTAGAGCTATCCATGGACAAGGGAGAAAGCCACTCGATGCAGCCGCGAATATATATCACCGGAGCTTCGTGCTCCGGCGTGACCACATTGGGCACGCGGCTCTCGCAGAGGCTCGGTCTCGTTCATGTGGATGCAGATGATCACTATTGGCTTCCAACTAGTCCGCCATTCACCGACAAGCGCGCGCCAGAGGCCCGCGTCGTCTCAATACGAAACGCGCTCGGTGCCTCCGGCTGGGTGCTGACAGGATCGTTTGACGGTTGGGGAGATGCACTCATCGTCGGCGTCGATCTGATCGTCTTCGTATCGACGCCGACTCCCATCCGCATGGAGCGCCTTTTCGAACGAGAGCGGCAGCGTTACGGCAGTCGAATTCAGCCGGGAGGCGATATGCACGGCGTCCACGCAAAATTCGCAGCATGGGCGCGGGAATACGACAACTCCGGGTTCGAGGGAAGGAACCGAGCGAGGCATGAACGTTGGCTCAATGCACAGACTGCTCGAGTGCTTCGGGTCGATGGGACTCAGCCTCCTGATACGATGGCGGAGCAAACCATCAGAGAACTGAATATGGCCCATCCCAACAGCTGAAAGACGAGAGGCCCGCCAAGCCGATGGCTGCCACATAGATCAGACTGCTGCCACATAGATCAGACCATAGTGTCGTCTCGCTAGGGTTCCCCGCCTGACAGAAGATACCGGTGTCATCCTCGGGCTTGTCCCGAGGATCCAGCGTCCAGCAGCCGGAGCGGGCGGATGGCTGGATGGTCGGGACAAGCCCGACCATGACAAATGGGTGCCGATCGTTGGCGTCTGAACACTAGCTAGGAACCGTCCACCTGGGAGAGGGAGTTCTCATGGGACACCTGTTCAAAATATTGAAGTCATCAGTTTGGCTGCTCGTATGGGCGGGCCTCGCAGGCCAATCTGCCAACGCACAAAGCGCGGAGTATCCCCCCGCGGATGACGCGTGGGATGGAACCTCCTACAGGGCTCTGGTCCAGCGCATTGAGGACAATGGTTTGGCGCTGCCGACGCTAGCGGATGCAGCGACGAAGCCGGTCTTCGAGCGGATGGTCAATGCCGACAACATCCCGCTGCGTATGGGCCTCAATCGCGATCTCTCCGTCACCATACGCTTTCAGAGGTTGGACAGTGCTCTGCCCGCGATTCACAAGCTTGTCGTGCTCTATTCGAATGAGACGCAAAAGGGGAAACCATTTGCCCAGGAGCTCGCCAGGCTGATGGTCTATGAGTTCAAGGTCTCCGCGGCGTTGCTGGACTTGAGCGAGCCATATCTCTCGACCCTCAAAGAGGACAAGAGATATCAAGTCCATGTCGCCTACCTCGATCAGGTGAAAAGCGGCGCCCGCCAGCTCTATTCGGGCCTCGTGCAGGGCATGACTGAAACGAGCCTTCATTCCAAGTCTGACATTCTCAAGATGATCAAGGTCGCTCGCGATGGGCTGCCGTCCTATCACCCGATCCTCACGGACCAGGATAGGCAGGGTCATGTCCAGAAGCTTACGCAGCAGATTTCGATAACGACCGATCAGCAGCTGAAAACCGCCCTGACCGAGCTGCGCGATATGCTCAAACATCGCCAGGTTCCAACGTAGCGTAGGTTGGGTTAGGCCGTAGGCCGTAACCCAACGCCCGCAAGCGCCAACCCAAGTCGGTACGCGCTTCGCGCGAACTCAACCTACGGTGCTCACATGCGCTCGCCCGGCAAGGCGGCGGCCTGCTTCACCCAGGTGGCGAGCTGCGCTTCGTCGAGCCGGTCGTCCTCGTGGATGTCGAGATAGCGCACTTGCTTGTGCTTGGATTCGCCGGGAGGGACAGGCCGCGGCGACGCGCCGCGGAAGAAAGCCAGCTTCACGTACTTCGTGAAGCAATGAAAGCTGAGGAACCAGGCCCCGTCCTCGACGCCATAGAAGGGCGAGTTCCATTTGACCGCCTTGCGCACGCCGGGGACCGTCGCCGTGATGAGCGCATCGAGGCGGCGGCCGACGTCGCGTTTCCAGCCCGGCATGGCCGCGATGTAGGCTCGCACGGGGGCGTCGCCGTATCCCTTCGCGATCTGCGGATTGCCGCCGGCGAGGAGCGTCGGCTTCGCGGCCGTGCGGGACTGCGACCTCGGTGCCGTCTTGCGCGACTTGGCCGCCTTCGCAGCCGCTTGGCTGGCGGCGGCCCTCTTTGCAACCTTCGCCGACGTCTTCGACGTCTTATCGGCCATTGCGTTCACTCCGACTGATAGATCGAGAAATACTTAGCTGTTTCGGCCGCCTACATCTCCTCTCAACGCGAGACAAGAAGCATCCACTTTACGTTTCGGCCTGCGCAACAGTGGCGGCGTACGATTGATCTCCTGATAACGCGGACATGCCGCAATGTGAGGCTAGGCTCCGCGCCACGCCGGTTTCGATCTGATCCGCTGACTTGTCAGCCTCGACCGCATCGCAGGAGCCGCCATGTCGCCCCGCCTCATCCCGCTTTCCCTCGCCGCCGCCCTCGCGCTCCCCACCGCCGCGCTCGCACAGACGGCCGATGACGCGTTCGGCATCTGGCGGCATCCGGAGAACGGCTCCCACGTCGAGATGTACCGGTGTGGCGCAGATCTGTGCGCCAAGATCATCAAGGTCATCGATGCGCAGAAGACCGACGACAAGAACCCGGACGCCGCCAAGCGGAGCCGGCCGACCGTCGGCCTCCTCATCATGGAGAGCGCCAAGAAGACCGGGACAGCGTCATGGGCCGGCAATCTTTACAATCGCGCCGACGGCAAAGCCTACAGCGGCACGATTACCGTCAGGAGCAAGGACGCGCTCGACCTTGGCCGGATGCGTGGCCGTCGTCATCTGCAAGACACTGACCTGGACCCGAGTGAAGTAGCGCTGTTCTAGATCGTGTCCTCGCAGGTCAGCAGCTCGCGCTTGAGGCGGCCGATCTCGCTCGTGAACATGCGGTCAGCCTCGCCCTGCGTCTGGCGGCACTGCGCCTTGATCTTGCGGAAGTCGAGCTGATCGAGATCGATGCCCAGCATTCGGAGCACGGCGCGCATATCGGTCTTGGCGAAGTCCACGCCCAGCGCCTCGAGCAGCTTGCGGGCCTCGGGCGGCAGGAGCTGAGCGATAATCTTGCCGTCGCCGAGCTTACCGAGATCCTCGGTGTTCTCGACCAGAGTGCAGAGCTGATCGCCCTCGTTGCGGGTCAGGCTCTGCAGCTTCTCATAAGCCTCGATCTGCGCTGCCGTACGCTTGCGATTGTCCGGCGTGCACTGCTCGCGGCCGGGCAGTTGCGGGCCCGGCTGCGCGCCGAACGGCGGCGGCAGCTGCGTGCGCTCGACACGGGTCGGCGTCGACATTCGTGCATCCTGCGCCGCGGCCGGCAGCGCCAATGTTGCGCCCAGAATAGAGGCCAACACGCACCGATAGAGCATGGCCATAACTCCTCCGCACGCGGCCGCACCCCGCGACCGCCATCATACACTACGATGATCCGATAATGCGGCGTAGCGGCGGCATCCGCCTCAGCTCTGCCACCCGTAGATCTGCTGCGCCGCCTCTCGGCTGACGAAGCCCTCGGCCACGTCCGCTGCCACGGCGTCGCGCTCGCGTGCCTTGGGGTCGCCGAAGCCGGCCCCACCCGCTTCCGTCACCGTGATGCGCGCACCCGGCTTGACCTCTATTCGACCTTTCGCGTGCACCGGCTTGCCGTCCACGGCGTGGATGCGCAAGGTTCCGTGCTGCCCGCCGAACAGGCCCTTGGCCGGGAACTCGGTGCGGTTGCCCATGCCGAGCATCACCAGCGGCTGACCGGTATCGTTACGCAAGGTAACCTCCTGCCCGAGGCCGCCGCGCCAGCGTCCGGCGCCACCCGAATCCGTCGTCAGCCGCTTGCTCTCGACCGTGGTGTGGGTCAGCGTCTCCCACACCTCGACCGGAACCACCGCCATGTTGGAGGGGTGCGGCAGCGTGGACCAGCCGTCGAGTCCGTCGAGCGCCCCGTACCCACCCGACGCGAAATACAACGCCGAGAACGGCCGGTCGTCGCGACGCCGGCCCTGGAACGTAATCAGGTTCATCATGCCGGAGTCGGCCTGCACCTCTCCCGGCACCGCCTGCGCCAGCGCGCCGTAGATGAGCGGCGTCACGAAATGTCCCATGGCGTGGCGCCCGCCGGTCGGGAAGGGCGGCAGAGCATTCAATATGCAGCCCGGCGGCGCCGTCACCTTGATCGGCGCCGTCGATCCGCCGTTGTTGGGGATCGACGGCAAGGTGAGCGACTTCAGCGCATGCAGCGCCATGGCGTTGGTATAGCAGAACGGCACGTTGACGCCGGCGCGCACGCACCCCGAAGTGCCGGTGAAATCGAACGTCGCGCCGCCGCCCTCGATGTCCACCCGCACGGCGAACTCCACCGGACCCTCGAAACCTTCGAGCTTGATGCGGTTGCTGTACGTGCCGGGTTTCAGCTCGGCGATCTTGCCGCGCATGGCCGTCTCAGACTGGCCGCGGATGGCGCGCGACAGGGGCATCAGATCGTCGAGCCCGTACTCGTCCATGAAGGCGTTGATCTCGCGTCCGCCCACCTCGTTGCAGCTCACATTGGCCATGATGTCGCCCATGGTCTGCTCGGGCACCCGCACATTGTTGCGGATGATGTCGATGAGCAGCTCGTTTGGTTTGCCGGCGTCGTAGAACTTGCAGATCGGGATGCGCAGGCCTTCCTGGTAGATCTCGCTGGCGGACGAGCCGAAACCATTGCCGCCGATGTCGGGCAGGTGCGTGATGCTGATGGTGTAGGCGACGATGCGGCCCTTGCGGAACACCGGCCGCATCATGGTGATATCGAACAGGTGCCCGGTGCCGAGCCACGGGTCGTTGGTGACGATGATATCGCCGGGTTTCAATGTTTCCGCCGGATAGCGTTTCAGCATGTGGCGCAGCGTTACCGGCGCGCTACCGATGAAGGCCGGAATGCCGAACGTGCCCTGCGCGATGGAGTTGGTCTCGGCGTCGAGCACGACGACGGAGAGGTCGTAGCTCTCATACACGATGGTCGAGAACGAGCTGCGTACCAGGGTTGAGACGATCTCGTCGGTCAAAGAGACCAGCCGGTCCCACATGATGCTGAGGCTGACGGCGTCGAAGCTGCGGTCGGTCATGTCTGCTACCTCGTTCAGCGCGCCAGCTCGGCAATGAGGTTGTAACGGGAATCGACGGTCACTGTGTCACCCGCGCCGACAACCGCTGTGCTCTCGCGTTCCTCGATCAGCGCCGGTCCGCTCACCGACATACCCGGCGCCAGCGCGTAGCGGTCATACACCGGCCACGCGGCGAGCCCACCGCGCGCGGGATCGTATGCCATGCGCGTTCCCTTTTGTGCTTTGCCGACACCGGCCGCGCCCGTCAGGCTGTAGCCCTCGCCCAGACTCGGCGCCGGCCCGATCGCCTCGATCTTCCAGTTCACGACCTCCATCGGCTCCTCGAGGCGCAGCGAATAAGCTTTCTCGTAGGCTTGCGCGAACAGCTCGGGCAGCTCCGCAAACAAGGGGCTCGCGCCCGGCCCATCCGGCAGCGTCACCTCGATCTCGTGACCCTGACCCTGATAGCGCATGTCCAGGCGCCGCACGATGCGAATGTCCTTGGGGGCCACGTCTGCGCGCCGCAAGAACTCAGAGGCGTCCGCCTCCAGCGCTGCAAAGGTGGCACCGAACTCGGCCGCATCGATGTCGTCCACATGGATGCGGCGTGAGCGCGCCACCTCGAAGGCCAGGGGGCTGATCAGCAGGCCGAGTGCCGACATGACGCCGGCGCCGACCGGGAACACCACGCGCGGGATCTTGAGCTTGCGCGCGATCGACATGGCGTGCAGCGGGCCCGAGCCGCCGAAGCCGACCATGGTGCCGCTGCGGTAGTCGAAACCGCGCTCGGTGGCGTGCACGCGGAAGGCGCGCGCCACGTCCTCGCTGATGATGTCGTGGATGCCCCAAGCGGCGCGCAGCGTCTCCAGCTGCAACGGCTTGGCGACCCCCTCCGCGATCGCGGCCTCAGCCGCCGCCTTGTCGAGCTGCATGGCGCCGCCAAGAAAGAAGCCCGCATCCAAATACCCCAACACCAGATTGGCATCGGTCAGCGTCGGCCGCTTGCCACCGCGCCCGTAGCATGCGGGACCCGGATCGGCTCCCGCGCTGCGCGGCCCGACGCGCAGAAGCCCGCGTGCATCCACCTCGGCGATGCTGCCGCCGCCCGCCCCGATCTCGATCATGTCGATGACGGGGATCTTCACCGGCAGCCCGCTGCCCTGCCGGAACTCGTGCACGCGCGCGACCTCGATCGAGTATTTCTTGACCGGCTCACCGCCGCGCACCAGCGCGCCTTTGGCTGTCGTGCCGCCCATGTCGAACGACAAGAGATTAGGCAGGCCCAGCGCCCGCCCGTGATACGAGCTCATCAATGCGCCCGCCGCCGGGCCCGACTCGAGAGCGCGCGCCGGGAAGCGCCGCGCCGTATCGGTGGTGAGCGTACCGCCGCTCGACGCCATGATGTAAAGCCGCCCGCGAAACCCAATGCTGCCCAGCCCATCCTCGAGCCGCTGCAAGTAGCGATCAAACATCGGCTGCGTGAAGGCGTTGACCGTCGTGGTAGTCCAGCGCTCGAACTCGCGCATGTGCGGGAAGACATCGGCAGAGCTCGAGACGAACAGATCCGGCGCGGCCTGGCGCAGGATGGCCGCTGCCCGCTGCTCATGCTCGGGGTTTGCATAGGCATGAAGGAAGCAGATCGCGACGGCCTCCACGCCCTGCCGTTTCAGTTGCTCGGCCGCCGTTGCGACCGCCGCCTCGTTCAGCGGCATCTCGACGGAACCATCGAAGCGCACCCGCTCGGGGATCTCACAGCGCAGGCGCCGCGGCACCAATGGCGTCGGATACTTGATCCTCAAATCGAACAAGTCGTAGCGGCGCTCGAAGCCCATATCCATGATGTCGCCGAAACCGGCCGTGACCAGCATGCCCGTGACGGCGCCCTTACGCTCGATCACGGCATTGGTGACGAGAGTTCGTGCCATGAATGACATCGGTGACGTCGCCGATGCCGACGCGCTCGCGCTCGATCAGTTTGCTGATGCCGTCGAGAACCGCTTCCGACGGGTCGCGCGGCGTGGTGAGGCGCTTGTAGATTGCCATCTTGCCGCCCTGCGCGTCGTAGAGCGCAAAGTCGGTGAAGGTGCCGCCGATATCGACGCCGATGCGATACATCCGTTCCTCTTTAAGCCTTCGCCGTGACTGGACTGCGCTTGCGGCGAGAGCAGGATCGCTTCGGATTGAACCGCATTGCCCCAATTGAGACGTCGCGGCCGAAGCGTGAATCCTGCTCCACACCTCAAGTTTAGAGTGCGATTCACACCTCACATGGAAGCGGCAGAACTTCCATTTGAGGCGAGCGCGCTCTAGCACATGCAGACAATCCTAGCCAGCTTCAGGCATCAAGAGGCAGGTCTCGGCGGATGGCAATACCGGAAAGAGTGCAATGACGGATGCATGTCATGCACGCATCCGCCGATTGCTCCGCGGTCAATGCAACGCTGTGCGGTTGCTCAGGCCGCGGAGCTGGCCCGATACGGACCCACGCAGAACTGCTGCATCTGCAGCGGCGGCTTGGGTGGGCTCAGCAGATAGCCCTGGATCTCCGTGCAGCCCTTGGCGCGCACGATCTCCATCTGATCGCTGGTCTCCACGCCTTCGGCCGTTGTCGCCATACCGAGCGTGCGGCCGAGCTGTACCACAGCGCTGACGATGGCCAGCGCGTTCTCGTTGCCAGCTTCCAGGTCCTTGATGAAGCTGCGGTCGATCTTGATCTTGTCGAAGGGGAAGCTCTGCAGATAGCTCAGCGAGGAATAGCCGGTGCCGAAATCGTCGAGCGCAATCTTGACGCCGAGGGTGCGCAGGTCGCGCAGCATCTCAAGTGCATTCTCGCTATCCTGCACGAGGACTGATTCCGTGATCTCGAGCTCGAGCCGCCCCGGGGCTATGCTCGAGGACGCCAGTGCACTGAGGACGGTCTGCACCAGATTGCGGCTCTTGAATTGCACCGCCGACAAGTTGACCGAAACCGTGATGTGCGTGGGCCACGAGGCCGCCTGCGCGCAGGCTTGACGCAAGACCCATTCGCCAATGGGCGTAATGAGCCCGGTTTCCTCTGCGAGCGGAATGAACTGGGCCGGCGAGACTGTCCCCACCTCCGGCCGATGCCACCGCAGCAGCGCCTCGAAGCCGCGCACCTCATTGTGCTCGAGATTGAGGATCGGCTGGTAGTAGACCTCGAATTCTCCGTTCTGCAGGGCATTCCTGAGCGCCATTTCGAGATCGCGGCGGGCGACGAGCCGCGAATTCATGTCGGGCTCGAAGAAACGATAGGTGCCGCGCTGCTCGTTCTTGGCGCGATACAGAGCCAGGTCGGCGTTGCGCAAAAGCTGCTCGGGATCAGTAGTGTCTTCCGGCGCCATGGCGATGCCGACGCTCGAGCCCACCATGACCTGATGACCGAAAAGCACGAACGGCTCATGCAGGGTGTCGACGATGCGCTTGGCCAGCGCCTTGGCCTCTGCCCGTGCGCTCACCGGTCTCTGGATGATCACGAACTCGTCGCCGCTGGCGCGACACACCGTGTCCGTATCCCGGATGCAGCCCTTCAAACGCTCGGATACCGCCTTCAGCAAACTGTCGCCGACGGCGTGGCCGAGCGTATCGTTCACCTCCTTGAACCGATCAAGGTCGAGGCAGAGCACCGCCAAAGCCTCGCCTTGCTGTGCGCGCGCCAAGGCCTCGTCGAGACGCAAGCGCAGCATGCTGCGGTTCGGCAGTCCGGTCAGCGCGTCGTGATGCGCCATGTAGGCGATCTGCGCTTCCGCCTTGCGCTGCTCGGTAATGTCCTCGTGCGTGGTGACCCAGCCGCCGCATTCCATTGGGCGCCGCGCAATGGCAATGAAGCGTCCGTCGCTCAGTTGCTGAACCGTGTTGGATGCCTGAAGTCACGCGCGCCGTCCGCTCGCCCATGTAGGCGTCGGGACTGGCGCCGGCGTAAAGGCCGTTGGCGATGCGAAGCTGCACGATCTCGCGCAAAGTCATCCCCGTACGCACCTGCTCAAGAGGCAGCCCGTAGACCTGGGCGTAGCGCCTGTTGAAAATAAGGATGCGCTGATCGCAGTCGAACATGCACAGGCCCTGGGACATGTGATCCAGGGCCGTGTCAAAACGGACATTCCTTCCCTGCAGCTCGGACTTGCTCGCCTGCAGCTCCTCCAGCGCGCGGTCGAGAGCGGAAAACGGAAGCTGCCGGAAACAATAGTGGGCCGCCAGACCGAGCACCAGGAACGCCAGTGCCACGTGCAGGGTACCCATCACGATTCTTTCCGTGCTGTAGGCCACGTGGAACTCGCCCGTGAATCTCCGAGCTTGGATCGGCGAGCTCACTTCAAGCTCCGGCCACCTCGGCGACGTGCCCTTGAACATGATCACCAGGTTGTCTTGATTGGTGATCCAGCTGGCGGCCACCGTATTGTTGGTGCCACCAGTCGCATGCACGACCCCGACCGTTATATCTTCCAACGCCGTGGATGCAGCCGCCGTCCGCAACTGCTGTTCGACGTGCCGGGCACCCATCGCGGCGTGCTCCTGCGCGCGATGCTGCAATTCGAAATAGCTGATGAGCGCATAGGCCAGCGGCGGCCCCAGAACGGTAAGGATAGTTACGGTGTTGCCAAGGAGCGCAATCAAGGATCTCGGCTGAGCCAGGCGCGATGCCAACTGCCCAGGAGAGATAGTGGCTTGCGTCGCGACTGAGATCAGCGTCAGACCCCGTGCGCACATCGAGCGCACAAGCGATCTACAACGGGCAAGAAACGCGCTCACAGACCACTCCCCCTCAGTCCTCCGTTTGAGGAGAATAGAATTGCAACCTTAATGAGAAGCAAAAGAAATGGATAAAATGTTTTGTGCGAGTGCGCGGTGCGACGTGGAGCGACAATTCATTTTTTGGAAACATTCTGTCTTTCGGATTGCAGACGAACCTCGCTCCATTAAGAAAAACTGAACCAAACAAAATGAAACAAATTTGATCATTTCCATTTCTACCTAATTGCAACCCATCGCAATGCAAGAGTGGCGTGAAACCAACGAGAATAAGAATGGCAGCCACAATCAAACGCACTCGCCGCACCGAAAACGCTTCGTCGCAGGGCGAGTCTGGGAAGGCCGAAATGCGCCGCCCCAGCCGCGCCGAGCCGAGGTCGACAACAACTGCCCCCATCGGCGGGGTGCGGACGGCTGCAACCGCGGCCGAGGCAGGTCTTGGAAGACCGAGCCTGCAGAACCGCGGCAGCAACACCGACGCCAGAGCACGCATCATTCAATTGCAACGGGCATTCGAGCGGGAGCTTTGGGGACCATACCAATGGCCGCCAACGACTGCCCGCATCACCCGCACGCTGAAACGCATCTGGCTCAAGCTGTATGCACCATGCCGTCGGGCAGTTCGCGCAGCCGCTCCGGTCGGCATGGCGGCCAATGCCTGGAGCAAGCTGGACAGCGCAACTCTGCGCAGGCTTCTCAAGACCGCCGTCGCACTGGCTGTCGCCCTCCTCGTCGGTTGGGGACCGGTGCAACGGCTCATGCAGACGACAAGCGTCGAGGCCATCGTCAATGCGCGCCTAGTCACGCTGAGAGCGCCGATTGACGGGGAGATTGCGGCAGCGCCGGGCTCTCTTTCACTCGGTGCGACAGTCTCTCCTGCCGTGCCTTTGATGAAGATCGTCAACCGTCGGGCCGACCGCGCGCGACTCGACGACCTGCGCCGCAGCATAGGACAGCTGGAGGACGAGCGCGCGGTCATCGACGCCAAGCTCGAGAGTGCGCGCGCGCTCCATGCCGGATTCGTAGTGCAGACGCACCAATTCCAGGACGGCCGTGTGCGGCAGCTCGAGGCCCGCGCCGCCGAGATCACGAGCGACCTGGCCGCCGCGCGGGCAAAACGTGAAGAGACCGCGGCCGTGCTGCAGCGTACCGCGGCTCTCGAATCCCGAGGCGCCCAGACGCGTGCCGCACTGGATCGGGCCCAGCGCGAGAACGAGATCGCCGTTCAGTCCATCGTCGCCGGCGAGCAACGTCTCAAGGCGCTCGAGGTCGAGCTGCAAGCCGCCCGCACCGGCTTCTTCCTCGGCGACAGCTACAACGACAGACCGCGCTCAGCGCAACGCGCGGACGAGTTGCAACAGCAGATTGCGGAGCTCGACGCGGAGCTGCGCCAGCGAGCGACCCGCCTGACGCGGCTCAACGCCGAGCTTGCGGAAGAGGCGTCCCGATACAACGATCAGGCGGAAGCCAGCATCGCCACACCGACGCACGGCAGCGTATGGGAAGTGCTCACCGCGCCTGGCGAGGAGGTGAGACGCGGACAGGAGCTGGCGCGCCTGCTCGACTGCAGCTCCGCCGTGGTCACGGCCGCTGTTGCAGAGTCCGTCTACAACCGTCTCAGGGTCGGCCAGGCGGCGCGGTTTCGCTTTCGCGAAGGCGGCGCCGACCTCGAAGGCCGCGTCGTGCATCTGACTGGCATGGCCGCGGCGCCTGCGAATTTTGCCATCACGCCATCCGCACTCATCAGAGAATCCTACCGCGTCACCGTGGCCATTCCGGCGCTTTCAGCATCGCCGACGTGCAATCTCGGCCGCACCGGTCGCGTGGTGTTCGGAGATGCGTCCGGCACGGCAACAGCCATGCCCGCGCCTGCCAAGTGAGCCCCCTCGCAACCACGATCCTGAACGGCGCCTGGCCCGGAATCGTGGCTGCGTGCCTCGTCGTGGCGACGCTGCCCTGGCTTCGTCGTGAAAGCGCCGTCGCACGCAGCATCGTCATCGCCGTCTCCGTCACCCTCGGCTGGCGCTACATGCTGTGGCGCCTCTCCGACACGCTGCCGCCCGTCGGCTTCACCCCCGACTACGTTGCCGGTGTGATCTTCGCCGGGGTCGAGGCGCTGGCGCTCCTCTCGACCAGCCTGTCCTTTTTCTTTCTGACCCGCATTCGCAACCGCACCGGAGAGGTCGAGGCCAATATGCCTTGGCTGCTGAGCCGCCCGGCTCAGCCCCGGGTCGACGTGCTCATTTGCACCTACAATGAGGAGGAGGCGATCCTCGAGCAGACGATCCTCGGCGCCATGGCCATGCAACACCCCAACTTCAGAGTTTGGGTGTGCGACGACGGCCGGCGACCATGGCTCGAGGAGCTGTGCAGACGGCTCGGCTGCGGCTACCTGAAACGGAGCGACAATGCACATGCCAAGGCGGGCAATATCAACAACGCCCTGCAAGTGCTCTCGCAGCTACCCGACCCACCCGAGTTCATCTCGATCCTCGACGCCGATTTCGTGCCGACGCCGCATTTCCTGACACGCTGCCTTACGCTGTTCCGCGACGAGACGGTCGGCATCGTGCAGACGCCGCAGCACTTCATCAACCCCGATCCTATCCAGGGCAATCTCTCGGCGGCACGCGTGTGGCCCGACGAGCAGCGCTATTTCTTCGATGTGCTGATGGCCTCGAAAGACGCCTGGGGCGCTGCATTCTGCTGCGGCACGTCCTCGGTGCTTCGCTTCTCGGCGCTGATGCGGATCGGCGGCTTTCCGACAGACTCGGTGACCGAGGACTACCTCGTGACCCTGCGCCTGCGCGCCATCGGCTTTCAGACCGTCTACCTCAACGAGCAGCTGTCGCTCGGATTGGCGCCGGAAGGCCTCAAGGAATACATCACCCAGCGCAGCCGCTGGTGCCTCGGCTTCGTGCAGATCTGCCGCGGCAGGAGCGGACCTTTGCGGCTGGACAGCGAACTCAGGATGATCGACCGCGTCATCCTGTCCTGCACATTTCTCTATTGGAGCGCTGCGCACGCGTTCCGCGTCATCGGCCTGATCATTCCAATTCTTTACCTGCTGCTCGGCGTCGAGGCCGTGCACGCCAGTGTGGAAGACACGCTCTCACACTTCGTCCCGTTCTTTGCCGCCCAGATGGCCATCATGCGCTGGATGACACAGGGACGCGTCCTCCCGATCATGACGGATGTCTGCCAGCTCCTTGCCGCCAACGAGGTGCTGAGAGCGGTTGTCAGCGGACTCGTCAAACCGAAAGGCCAGAAGTTCAAGGTGACGGCCAAGGGCGGCGACCGCAGCCAGACGTTCGTGCAGTGGCCGCTGCTGCGAACGTTCCTGATCTACCTGGCGCTGACACTGGCCGGCGTGATTACGGCATTCATCGTCGACGACGGACGCTCATTACAGGAATCGAGTGCGCTGGCGCTGTTCTGGAGCTGGTACAATATCGTTCTTCTCAGCGTTGCCTGCATGGTCTGCATCGAGCAGCCGCGCAAACGCAAGGCCGAGCGCTTCGACGCACGCGACCAGGCCGTCATCACCCTGAATGGCCAGATCCACTCGCATCCGGTGCTGGATATCTCGCGCACCGGCATGCGGCTCGCGGGCGTGACGCCCGCTCCTCAAGGCGCGAGGATCGACCTGAAGCTCGGTGACATGCCCGTCGGCGCGACTATCGTACGCGTCGCCCAAAACGAGTTCGCCGTCATCGTCGAGGACACGCTGGCCGCGCGCAAGGCGATGATCCAGCAAGTCTACTGCGGCCGCTACAGTGCCGCCATCGAGCAGATCAGCGGCCGCGCCGTCTTTACCGCCGTGTTGGCCCGCCTGTTTCGCTAGAGCAGGATTCACGCTTCAGATGGAATCGCATTCGCGATCCATCTGAAGCGTGAATCCTGCTCTACACTTTGAGTTTCAGAGTGCAATTCACGGCTCACATGGAAGCGGCAGTGCCTCCATGTGAGCCGATCGCGCTCTAGGCGGGCACAGTAGCTACGGAAACACCTGCATCCAGCCCGTCCCCATTCGCTCCGACACGTCGCCGAAGTGCTTGTCGTACTCCGCGCGCAGGGCCTTCAGGTGATCGGACTGCTGAAACTTGCGAAAAACCTCTTCACTCGCGAATTCGTAGACCGCCATGTACTCGTATTTGTCGTCGCCCATGATGCGCTTGTATCGCCGCCCGCTCACGGCCCCGTTGTATTGCAGCACCTGGGGCACATGCTCTTCATTGTACCACTTGTTGAACGCAGCCTCCTTGTCCTTGGTAATTGTCGCACGCACGACGAACAGCGCTACGGGCATGAGCATTCTCCATTGGTGAGTCCCTATCAAAGCCGGGCTGATCCGGCACTTCAAGCGCCACCGCAGTGCGGCAAACAGATCACAGCCCATCAACTATCGATCGCAGCTCGATAAATGTTTTGTCGACGCCCTCTGGGGAGGGCTGCTCACAGGCCACCGAATCGGTGTAGATGGCATTTGGAATTTGTGAGTTACAAAAGTCATCAGCGGGGCAGAACATGAGATTATTTATAGCAGCGATCGTCGCCGTCATCATCAGCGGATGCGCCGGTGGTGGCTTGACTGGAATGCAGACCGCAAGTGTCGGCGGCCCGTCCGGCAAAAGCTGGACGTCTGACGCCTTCGAATCCAAGAATGGCGAGTAACTGGTTGCGCCTTTAGGCACCGCGTCGGTCTTGCAGACCCCTCTTCTTGTCGGGAGAGGGGGTTGTTTTTATGTTGTCGCGACGTTCTGCTGCACCAGAACTCGGAGGCGCAGGCGCCTTGAGCGGCAGCCTGCCCTGCGTCATCATCCTACGGGCATGGTCTTGCCGAAATCCGGCACGGCCTTCGCGAAGCGGTCGAGCCAGGCGACGAGCTTGGGATGCTTTGCGCGCCACTTGCCCTCATGGCGGAAATCCAGATAACCGAGCGCGCACGCCAGCGTCAGGTGCCCGTAGTCGGGAGACTTGCTCCAGGTCAAGGACGTTGCTTCGAGTTGACCAAGCGAGCGGTCGATCTTCGACTGCTGCCGTTCGATCCAGCCTGCGACCTGCATATTCTCCGGCCTGAAACGGTTCTCGTAGACGAGCAGCAGGGCTGCATCGAGAATACCGTCGCCGAGAGCACCTTGCGTCAACACGCCGAAGCGCTCTGATCCCGACTTGGGAAAAAGCACGGGCTCGGGTGCCAACGTATCCAGATACTCGCAGATGACCGGGCTGTCGTAGAGCGCCATGCCGCCGTCAGTAATAAGGCAGGGAATCTTGCCGAGCGGGTTCTGGCGATAGAGATCCTCGCCGCCCTTGTTGGTGTCGGTCGGTTGCATCTCGATGCGATCGAGCACGCCCTTCATGCCGGCCGCAATTCGGACCTTTCGCACGAACGGCGAGGATGGAGACGACAGCAGTTTCATCATGCGGGGCATCCTCCGGTAGTGCCAGCGGATGGCGCTGGCGCGAAAGCTCTTCCACCGGATGATGATGCACGAGCGCTGCGATCTGCAACGAAAAAAGGCGCGATCGAAAACGGCCCGCTGCAGGTTATGCCTATCGAAGACAGCAAGAGGCGCGCCTCGATGCCCACCGCGACGCGCCCCGCGCACGGACGGGCCTACATCTCAAGTCGAGACGCTTGGCGCCGGGCAATGACGTGCCGCTGCCGCCACGCCACCGCCACCGCCACCGTTTTCGTGCGGAGGTTAGAGATGGCCGAAACGTGACGACATCTGGGCGCAGTCACTGTGCCGATTTGCGTTGCTGTGAGTGGGTGGCAACCCTGCTTCAGATGCCGCAAGCGACAGCATCAACCATTGGATGTTGCCGCGGCGGTTTCATAAGCCTCGCTGGCCTCGAGCCAGGCCTCTTCTGCGGCTGCCAGCGCTTGCGCCTGCTGGCCGCGTGCGATGGCGAGATTGCGCGCGGCATCGGGATCACGGGTGTAGAGCGTTGGATCGGCAAGCGCTTTGTCTACACTTGCAATCTTTGCGGCAATGTCGGCGACATGCTTCTCGGCGGCCTGCATCGCCCGCCTGAGCGGCGCCAGCTCAGCCCGCCGCAGCGCGGCATCGCGGCGCTGTCCGGCACGCGTCGGTCCAAGCTGACCTCCCGAGTTGCCCGGCCGATCCCGTGCTTTTTGCCCGCGCTGCTCGAGAAGATCTGCCCGATAGGTGTCGAGGTCACCGCTATAGGACGTCACTGACCCATCGGCGACCAGCCAGAGCCGCTCTGCGCACGTTTCGATCAGATGCCGATCGTGGCTGATCAGAATGACCGCCCCTTCATAGTCGTTGAGGGCGTGGATCAGCGCCTCCCGCGCATCGATATCCAGATGGTTGGTCGGCTCGTCCAGGATCAGAAGATGCGGGCCTCCGAAGGTCGTGAGCGCCAGCAGCAGCCGCGCCTTCTCGCCACCGGAAAGGTTCCCGGCCTGCGTGTCGGCTTTATCTGACCCGAATCCGCAAGCGCCGAGCCGCGCGCGTTTCTGCGCCTCCGTTGCCTCCGGCATGAGTCTGGCAATGTGGTCATAGGGCGAGTGCTGCGGATTGAGCTCGTCGAGCTGATGTTGGGCGAAGTAGCCCACCTGCACGCGGTTGACGCCGAAAATCTGGCCTGCGATCGGTTGGAGCCGGCCTGAGATCAACTTTGCAAATGTGCTCTTGCCATTGCCGTTCTGCCCAAGCAACGCAATGCGATCGTCCTGGTCGATGCGCAGGGTGAGCCGCGACAGAATCGGCAAGTCAGGCGCATAGCCTGCAGCCGCATCCTCGATCCGGAGCAATGGGCTGGCGAGCATTTTTCCCGGCTGCGGAAAACGGAACGGAACGACGCGCTCCTCGATTTCCGCCGCGATCGGCTGCATGCGCGCCAAGGCCTTGATGCGGCTCTGTGCCTGCGTCGCCTTGCTGGCCTTCGCCCTGAAGCGTGTGATGAACGCCTCGATGTGGCGGCGCGCATCATCCTGCTTCTTCTTGAGCTTCAGATCGAGCCGTTGCCTCTCGCGTCGCGCCTCCTCGAACGCATCATAGCCGCCCGAATAGAACGTGAGCTTGCCGCGCTCCAGATGCAGGATCGAGGTCACGGCGCGGTTCAGCAGATCACGGTCGTGGCTGACGATGACGACGGTGTGCGGATAGATCTTGAGATAGCTCTCGAGCCATAGCGCGCCTTCCAAATCCAGATAGTTGGTCGGCTCGTCGAGCAGCAGGATCTCCGGCTCCAGGAACAGCACGGACGCGAGCGCTACACGCATGCGCCAGCCGCCCGAGAACTCCCGGCAAGCGCGCTGCTGCGCCGCTTCGTCGAAACCGAGCCCGGCCAGAATCTGCGCCGCACGTGCCGGCGCCGCGTGCGCCGCGATGTCCGTGAGGCGGATCTGAATCTCGGCAATGCGGTCGGGATCGCTGGCCGTCTCTGCCTCCGCGAGCAGGAGGGCACGCTCCCGGTCCGCTGCCAGTACCCAGTCGAGCAGGCTGTCCTCGCCGCCCGGCGCCTCCTGCGCCACATGCCCGATGCGTGCGTTGCGCGGTGTCGTGATGGCGCCATCGTCCGGGGCGAGCTCGCCCGTGATCAGCTTGAGAAGCGTCGTCTTGCCGGCGCCGTTGCGGCCGACCAGTCCGACCTTATGCCCGGCCGGAATTCCAGCCGTGGCAACGTCGAGGATCGGCCTGCCTTCGATGCGGTAGGTGAGCTCGTTGATATGCAGCATGGCGAGCCGAAATAGCTGCTCGCTGTCGCCTTGTCACGCCGTCGGCAACCGAACTCTCATGTTCCCACACCCAGGCGCCGCAGCACCGAGGCCATGACGGCATAGCCGACCGCAGTGAGCAGCAGCGCCAACCCCAGGCTCGGCCAAAACTCCATGCCTGCCCTGACCAGTACCGGAAACGCCACGAAAAACGGGAGCGACGCCACCGCGAGCCACAGAATGCCGATCGAGAGCTCCGCGACCCTGCCCGCGTCTCCGGTATCCCAATACAGCCAAACGAACGCCAGCAAGGAGGTCACCGGCAGGGACGCCACCAGCGCACCCAGCAACGTGCTGCGCTTCGAGAGTTCCGTGACGGCGATGACGGCAGCGCAGGTTACGGCAATTTTGATCACGTACTGCAGCATCGCTCACATGCGTGGAAGGCAAACGATACGCGATCAGCCGGAGACCACAGGCTTCAGCGCCTCGACCAGGAGGCGCATCTGCACATCTTCATCCTTGACCGCCAATTGTGCGGCAAACCAGTCCTGCACCATCTGGCAAACCTTCTGCGGAGACGCGCGCGAGAGAGCGCGCGCATCCGAGAAAAGCTGGAGATCGGTCGGGCTCCAGCCGCGTTTGGCGAGCTGGGCTGCGAGCGCATCGTAGTCCTCGCGCCTGGGTGTCGCGGGCGCCCGCGGCGTTTTTCGACCTTCTATGATGGCTTCGAAAACGGCGACGGACTGCGCCTGGAGGTTGGCTGTGTGCTCCGAAGCGCGCAGCAGCTCGACCACCATCGGGCTCGTCTCGCCTTGCGAGATGAAGCCGTAGCAAGCCTCGATGCTGGTGCCGGCGAGTCGTCCGAGATTGTCCAAGAATGAGGATGCGAGCAGCCGCAGGCGCGACGGGCTGGCGGAGAGCGCTTCGGCGACGTGCTTGCGCCGCAAGGCCACCAGCGCCTCCGCAAGGGACTGGGCGATTGCCTTGTCGTCTTTCTGCTCGCTCCTGAGCCGTGCCGCTTGTTTGACCTGCTCGCCATACCAATCCGGAAATTCCTTCTTCAAAAGCCGCCAGAGGGCCGCCTTCTGGAAGCCGGTATCGACGTCCTCTGCGGAGCTTCCAAAGCCTTGCAGCGGAGAGTTCTGGAGGCTATCCCGATTTTGGGAGCTGACCGCACTTGCCTGTCCGGACCCGCTCGGGTTCGATCCCGTCACGTTCCTGGTATCGCTCGTGTCCGCTACGTCGCTCAGACCGAAGTCCGCCATCAACGCTGAGAGCTTGCCCGAGCGATGCAACGCCAGCGCGGTTCCGGCCAGCCCCGCCAGCAGCAGAAAAACGATGACGCCAACCCACGGGAACCGGCGCCCACGCGCAACCTGCCCGCGCCCTGGCCGTGCGGATATCGGCCTGGCAGCCGCTTGGGGTCCAGGCCCTTTGCGTTGCGGACGCTGCCCACCGGCGGCGCCACCTGCCATCGGCTCCTGCGGGCCGGACCTTGCGACCTGACCTGGCCGGACCGCCGCATGTCCTGCGGGGCTGCCGGCGTTTCCAGCCGGGCCGCCGCCAACTGCGCCACCCGTCCTGGGCTCGCTCACCACGCGCGCGCTGTCGCCAGGCGCCGGCCGTGCGGTCTGTTGGGGCTGCGACCCAGCAGCAGGCGCCTGCGCCGAACGTTGCGCTGGAAACAAGCTCGAGGCCGGCCGCCAATCGGAGAAACCGTGGCGCCATAGCAGATCCGTTGCGCGCAAATGGCCGAGCTCCACGAACTTCTTGAGCTCGACGTCGCTCAAGGGCCCGAATTGCTGGCCGTCCCGCGCCAGATACCACTCGATTGGATGTTCACTGCCGGACATGATCCCTGTTGATCCTAATATGTCCGTGCGCCCCACACACTCGGCTCAGCAACTGATCCACCTTCATTTACCACAATTCGTACGCCCGCGGAGCGGTCTCGGCACCGCGAGCCCTTGCCGGTGGGTTAGCCCCAAACCGAGGCAATCCGGTGGCACCCCTCTCGGCTGGATGTCGGTTGGCCAGGCCCCCATCCCTAGCGCGGATCCTTGAACTGCGGGTCCACCGGCACCCGATAGGCATTAGCGAGCCAATTCGTCATGTTGGCCAGCCCCACCACGGCATAGAGCTCGTTGATCTGTTCTTCGGTGGCGCCTTTGGCCCTGGCCGCCGCAGTATGGCTCGCCATGCAATACTCGCAGTTGTTGGTGACGGACACGGCGACGTAGATCAGCTCCTTGGTCAGCGGATCGAGGCTGCCAGGCCCCATGATGCTCTTCAGGCTCTCCCAAGTATGCTTCAGCATCCGAGGCTCGTTGGCCAGGTACTTCCAGAAGTTGTTCACCTCCTTGACCTTGCGCGTCGTTTTGATGTCATCGAATACTGCGCGTACTGCGCCGTTGGCTTTCCTGGCGTCGATCGGCTTCATACAGGGCATCCTCTCTTGAAGGTGTGTGGTGCCGCAGCTATAACCCGCGCCACTTCAACAGGAAATCCTGCCAGCCCCAAGGAGCCGCCCGCATGGCGATCGAGCGCACCTTCTCCATCATCAAGCCCGATGCCACCCGGCGCAACCTGACCGGCGCCATCAATGCTGTCGTCGAAAAGGCTGGCCTGCGCATCGTTGCGCAAAAGCGTGTGCGTTGGACACGGGCCCAGGCGGAAAAGTTCTACGAGGAGCACAAAGGTCGGCCGTTCTACGACGAGCTGTGCACCTTCATGACGTCCGCGCCGATCGTCGTACAAGTCCTCGAGGGCGAGGATGCCATCAAGCGGTACCGCGAGACCATGGGAGCCACCGACCCAAAAGAGGCGGCCGAGGGCACGATCCGCAAAGTGTTTGCTGTCTCCAAGGGTGAGAACTCGACACATGGCTCCGATAGCCCGGCGAGCGCGGCGCGCGAGATTGCGCTGAATTTCAAACCCGACGAGATCGTCGGCTGATTATCGAGGATCGGTTGGCATGCCACGCAAGCTCATCTCGTCGGGATCACGCTTCGAGGCCGAGGTCGGCTATTCGCGTGCAGTCGTCGACGGGGATTTCGTGTTCGTCTCGGGCTGCACTGGCTACGACTATGCGACCATGACGATTTCCGATGACGTGATCGCGCAGTGCGAACAGACGTTCAGGAACATCGAAGCAGCCCTGGCGCAGGCCAATGCAAAACTTGCCGACGTCGTACGCGCGCAGTTCATACTCCCGAACCGCGCCGACTGGGCGCCGTGCTGGCCCATCATCCGCAAATATTTCGGTGATGTTCGCCCTGCCTCCACCATGATCGTTGCCGGCCTTGCCGATGAGCGCATGAAGATCGAGATCGAGGTAACGGCCCGGCGCACTGCATAGGGAGCGAACCTATGATCACACCCGCCCACGCCCAGCTCATGGCTCGCTACAACCGCTGGCAGAACCAGTCGCTCTATAAGGCCGCCGATCAAATCACGGATGCCGATCGCAAAGGCGATCAGGGTGCCTTCTTTGGTTCCATACACGCCACGCTCAACCATCTGCTGTGGGGCGATCAAGTCTGGCTGCATCGCTTTGCCGGCACGCCGCCGCCCCAGGCCAAGAGCCCCAAAGAGTCGGTCCAGAACCTGTTGCCGTGGGAAGACCTGAAGCGTGAGCGTCAAGCGTTCGACGAAACCATTGTGACCTGGTCCGAGAAGCTCGATCCCGCCTGGCTTCAGGCTGACTTGACGTGGTATTCAGGTGCAGCCGGCCGGGAGATCAGCCGGCCACGCTGGCTGCTCGTCACGCACTTCTTCAATCATCAGACACATCACCGCGGCCAAGTCCACGGCATGCTGACACGCCTGGGCGCCAAGCCCGAGGCGACGGACCTGATGCTCATCCAGTGATCGACAACCGACTGCTATTTGGTGCAGTTTCTCGCGACTTTGCCGGCGCCTCGCAGCCGGCCATGCAGGAGGAGTAGGAATGACACATGTGATTACGCGCCGCGACGCGCTGGCCCTCGGCGCCGGCTTGGGCGCTCTTGGTCTCACCGCCGTACCGGCCATGGCGCAGCAGCGGTTCTTCCGCATCGGCACCGGCGGCACCGGCGGCACCTACTATCCGGTCGGCGGCATGATCGCCAACGCCATCTCGACCGACAAGATCAACGTCAGCGCGGTCGCCACCAACGGCTCGGTCGCCAACGTCAACGGCATCGTCGGCGGCTCGATGGAGTCGGGCTTCAGCCAGGCCGACATCAACTGCCTGGGCCTACACCGGCACCGGCATCTACGAGGGCAAGCCCAAGGTCGAGGAGCTGCGCGTCATCGCCAATCTCTATCCCGAGAGCGTGCACGTCGTCGTCAAGAAGGGCGCCGGCATCAAGTCGGTCGCCGACCTCAAGGGCAAGCGCGTCTCGCTCGACGAGCCGGGCTCGGGCACGCTCGTCAATGCGCGCGCGATGCTCGCCGCCTACGGCGTGACCGAGAAGGACATCAAGCCCGAGTACCTGAAGCAGGTAGCAGTGCGCCGAGAAGCTCAAGGACGGCTCGCTCGACGCCTACTTCCAGACCACCGGCTATCCGCAGGGCACGCTGACCGAGCTCGCCGCCACCAACGGCTTCGAGCTGCTGCCGATCGATGGCGAGCAGCGCGACAAGATCATGGCGCAGTACAAGTTCTTCGCCAAGGACAAGATCCCCGACGGCGTCTACAAGGACGTGAAGGGCGTCGAGACGATCGCGGTCGGCGCGCAGTGGATCGACGTCGTCCAAGCAGCCCGACGATCTCGTCTACGAGATCACCAAGGCGCTGTGGAGCGACAAGACGCGCGCCGCGCTCGACGCCGGCCACGCCAAGGGCAAGGCGATCCAGAAGGAGACGGCGCTGCTGGGCGTCGGCATTCCGCTGCATCCGGGCGCCGAGAAATTCTACAAGGAAGCCGGCCTGTTGAAGTAGTTGCCCGCCGAGCGTAGCGCCATACACTTCCCCTCTGCTGGATCCGGCAGAGGGGATGTGTCCTGGCTCGCTGAGGGACCGCATGACGACCGCTGCCGAGCTCGACGACGCCAAGATCCAGAAGCTCGAGGCCGAGCTCGATCCGGAGATGCGATTCCGGCCGCTGCTGCCCGCGGCGGCCTGGATCGTCGCGGTCGCTGCTGTTCGGCCTGTCCTGCTTCCACTACTACACGGCCGGCTTCGGCCTGCTGCCGGAGACGATGCATCGCGGCATCCACATCGCCTGCGTGCTCGGCCTGATCTTTCTCGTCTTCTCCTGGAGCCAGAAGGGCAACGCGGCGCCGCCGCAGCGCCAGCGTGCTCGCGCCGCTCGGGCATCGGCATCGTCGACTGGCTCTGCGCCATCGCCGCCGTCGATCACCAGCCTCTACGTGCCGTGCGTCTTCCACGACCTGCAGTTCCGCGTCGGCAATCCCGACCCGATCGACTGGATCATGGGCACGATCATGATCGTGGTGCTGCTGGAGGCGACGCGGCGCAGCGTCGGCTGGCCGCTGCCGATCATCGCCATCGTGCTGATGGTCTACGCGCTCTACGGCCCCTCGTTGCCGGGCATCCTCGCGCATCCCGGCAACACCTGGAAAAGCGTCGTCAACCACCTCTACCTGACCAGCCAGGGCATCTACGGCATCGCGCTCGGCGTGGTCGCGACCTACGTGTTCCACTACGTGCTGTTCGGCGTGCTGGCGACGCGCGTCGGGCTCGGCCGCTTCTTCATCGATCTCGCCACGGCGCTGACCGGCCGCTTCTCCGGCGGCCCCGCCAAGGTCTCGATCTTCGGCTCGGCCCTGTTCGGCATGATCTCGGGCTCGTCGATCGCCAACACGGTGACGGTCGGCTCGCTCACCATTCCGGCGATGATCCGCATCGGCTATGCGCGCCACTTCGCCGGCGCCGTCGAGGCGGCGGCCGCCACCGGCGGACAGATCACGCCGCCGATCATGGGCGCCGCCGCCTTCCTGATGGTCGAGTATCTGGCGGTCCCCTACCAGACGATCATCGTCGCGGCGATCGTGCCGGCGTTCATGCATTTCTTCGGCGTGTTCTGCCAGATCCACTTCGAGGCCAAGAAGCACGGCCTGCGCGGCCTGCCGCGATCCGAGCTGCCGGTCGCGCGCGAGGTCATCCGGCGCGACTGGCCGACCGCGATGCCGCTCGTCGTGCTGCTGATGGTGCTGTTCTCGGACTTCACGCCCTATCTCGCGGCGTTCTGGGGCATCACGGGCTGCATCGTGCTCGGCCTGACCAATCGCAATCCTGTCGTCGCCGTCGCCTTCGTGGCGGCGATCGCGCTGTGCCATCCGGCTCGCAGATCCTGACCGAGTGGTCAGGCCTCGCTGCCGATCATCGCCGCATCGATTGCCGTGTCGGCCTGGTTCGTGCTGCGGGACGAGGCCGGCAAGGCGCGCTTGCTCGACATCCTCGATGCCTTCGTGGTCGGCGCCAAGTACGCCATCAGCGTCGGCGCGGCGGCGGCCACCGTCGGCATCATCATCGGCATCGTCACGCTGACCGGCGTCGGCTTCAAGCTGTCGACCATCATCACCGGCGCGGCCGGCGGATCTCTCCGCGCTGTCTCGGCGCTTTCGTGCCGGCCAGCCTGTTCGACGTCAAGGCGATGACGCTGTTCTTCACGCTGGTGATGACGGCGATCGTCTGCATCCTGCTCGGCTGCGGCATCCCGACCACCGCGAACTATCTCATCATGGTGACGATCGCGGCGCCCGCGCTGGCCATGCTCGGCGTGCCGCAGCTCGTCTCGCACTTCTTCGTCTTCTACTACGGCGTGCTCGCCGACATCACGCCGCCGGTGGCGCTCGCCGCCTACGCCGGCGCCAGCATGGCCGGCGCCGATCCGTTCAAGACCGGCAACACGGCGTTCCGGCTCGGTCTCGCCAAGGCGCTGGTGCCGTTCGTGTTCGTCTATTCGCCCGTCGATGCTGCTCGTGACCAAGGGCTTCACCTGGGCCGAGTTCTTCGAGACGACGATCGGCTGCCTGATCGGCATCGTCATGCTGGCCGTTGCGCTGACCGGCTACGGCCTCGCGCGCGTGCCGAACTGGGAGCGGCTGTGGCTCGGCGCCGCCTCGATCCTGGTGATATCGCCGAGCCGCACCGCGACGCTGATCGGACTCGCGATGGCCGTACCGACCCTCATGCGCCAGATCGCGGCGTGGCGGAGCGCACAGACCGAGACCGCACCGAAACCAAGCTCTTCCTAGCACGTTGCAACGAGGACGGCGTCCGAACCGCTTGTCTTGATGCACGCAAGCCGGTACCGTCCGCGCAATCCCGATCCCCCAACAGCCAACGCAACGGAGATGTCCCGTGACGTTCAAGCTCCCCGACCTCCCTTATGCCTACGACGCTCTTGCGCCACACATGTCGGCCGAGACGCTGCAGTTCCACCACGACAAGCACCATCAGGCCTACGTCGACAACGGCAACAAATTTGCGGGTGACGGCACCAAGTATGCTGGTAAGAGCATCGAGGACATCTGCAAGGAGGCGTTCGCCGCCAAGGACGCGCCGGTCATCAACAACATCGGCCAGCACTACAATCACATCCACTTCTGGAGCTGGATGAAGAAGGGCGGCGGCGGCAAGAAGCTGCCCGGCAAGCTCGAGAAGCTGGCGTCGGAAATCGGCGGCTTCGACAAGGTGCGCGCCGACTTCATCAACGCCGGCGTCACCCAGTTCGGCTCGGGCTGGGCCTGGCTCGCCGTCAAGAACGGCAAGCTCGAGGTACAGAAGACGCCCAACGGCGAGAACCCGCTGATGCACGGCGCACAGCCGATCCTCGGCGTCGACGTCTGGGAGCACAGCTACTACATCGACTATCGCAACGCCCGGCCGAAATATCTCGAAGCCTGGTTCGACAACCTGGTGAACTGGGAGTACGTCGAGGAAATGCTGGGCAAGGCGAAGTAGCTTTCCGCCATCCTATCCCGAGCGATATCAATCGAGGCGAGGCCGGCGGCCTCGCCTTTGCTTTGGAGCCCTCTGCCGTTGCCCGAATGCCGCAACGTCCCGGAGAGCGATGGTTAAGACCGCTGCCCCGCCTTGTTGGCGTTGCGGGGTGCCCGTATGGATGGCAAGGCCTTGGCACTTCCATGTGAGGCGATCGCGCTCTAGCGGAACGGTATCGGGAGTAGCGCTGAGACAATGCGTGGTGCTGTGCCGATCGTGAGGACGGCCATGGTTGTTTGCCTTGCAACCGCCTTGGCGGGTTGCGGCACGGCCATGTCGCGCCAGGCTCCGCCCGACGCCAGCCTCGCCGAGACGGCCGTTGTGCCCGGGCTCGAGAGCGTACGCTTCTGGGGCGACGAGGTGCCGGCCGGCAATCTCATCGACGAGTTGCGCAAGCGGATGCCGCACCTCGCACGCCCGACTGCCTACAAGACCACGCCGGAGGGCCGGCCGGTCGTCGAATACCTGGCCTTGTCCGGCGGCGGATCGGACGGCGCGTTCGGTGCAGGCCTCCTGGCCGGCTGGAGCAAGCGCGGCACGCGCCCACAGTTCGAGGTGGTGACCGGGGTCAGCGCCGGCGCCATCATCGCGCCCTTCGCCTTCCTCGGCCCGCGCCACGACAAAGAGCTGCAAGAGATCTGGACCGAGTACCAGACCTCCCAGATCATCACCGCGCAAATACTCCCCGGCCTCCTCGGCGGCTCGTCGCTCGCCGACACCACGCCGCTCGCCAATCTGGTCGCGCGCTACGTGGACCGGAAGCTGTTGCGCGCGGTGGCCACCGAATATCGGCGCGGACGCATTCTCCTGATCGGCACGACCAATCTCGACGCCCAGCGCCCGGTCATCTGGAACATGGGCGAGATCGCCGCCAGCCGCCATCCGGGAGCGATCGACCTTTTCCGCCAGGTGATCATGGCGTCCGCGGCCATTCCGGGCGCATTCCCGCCCGTCCACATCAAGGTCGAGACGAACGGGCAGATGGTCGAGGAAATGCACGTCGATGGCGGGATTACCCGCGAAGTGTTCATCGCGCCCGTACAGATCAACCTGTCGCAGTTCGATCCGCTGTATGGCGGGCGCAAACCGGTGCGCCGGATCTACATCATCAAGAACGGCAAGATCCTGCCGGAGTATGACGTGGTAACGCCAACGACGCTCTCAATCGCCGGCCGCGCCATCAGCACATTGACCAAGAGCAACAACCAGGGCGACATCTATCGCATCTGGCGCATGGCGACCGAGAGCAACGCCGAATTCAACCTGGCCTCGATCCCGGCCTGCTTCCGCGTCAAGGCCAAGGAGGCCTTCGATCCCGCGTATCAGCGGGCACTTTACGAGCAAGGCTATCAGATCGGCCTGGAGGGCAGCCATTGGGAGCACCGGCCGCCGGAGCTCAGGCGAACGCCACTGACCCATTGCCCCCCGGCCTGAGGCCGTACCTACATTCACGCTTTCTTCCCTCGTCTGTTTGCATCAGCCGACGCGGCGCGCATAGTGCGGCCTTTCCACGGGACTGCCTTAGAGCATGACGTCACGGCGCATTAGACCCGGGCTTGCGGGGGTTGCCGTCTTCGGCGACCTGCTGCCGGCCGAGCGCGCGGCGCTCGAAAACGAACTCGAGACGATCGCCCTCGAACGCGGCAATGTCCTCGTGCGTCAGGGCGAGGCCGCGGATGCGCTTTTCATCGTCGTCTCGGGACGCTTCGAGGTGACGATCGCCGGGCGTGACGGCCGCGTGGCGGAGGTTGGACCGGGGTCGCCCGTCGGCGAAATCGCCTTTCTCGCCGGCGGTACGCGGACTGCCACCGTTACCGCGGCCAGGGACAGCCTCGTGCTCAAGCTCGGGCGCGAGCAGTTCGAGCGCCTGTGCGCCAAGAGCCCGGCCATATGGCGCGCGCTCACGGCTGCGCTAGCGCGGCGGCTGGCTGATCAGACCGCTGTGCGGGCCGCCCCGGGCGATCCGATCCCGCGCACGATCGCCGTGATAGCGGCCGGGCCAAGACCCATTCCCCAGCGCTTCGTTTCCACGCTCGAGGCGTCATTGCGCCACTACGGGTCGACAGCGCTCGTTCGCTCGGACAATTTGCGCCGCGTGCTCGGGGGCCAGACCGATCTCAACAGCGGCGCGGCGATGCAGGCGCTCAACGCGCTCGAGAGTGCCAACGACTTCGTACTCTACATTGCGGACCCGGACCTGACACCCTGGTCGGAGAAGGCTGTCCGGCAGGCCGATCTCGTTCTGCGCGTCGGCGTGGCGGCAAGTCAAACGCACGCAGCCGTTCCGGAGAATCGCCTCGAGCAGTTTGCCGCCGGGCTGTTGCAGCCCAAGATTCAGCGTCTGGTCCTGCTGCATGAGAACCGCACGCCGATCTCGGGCACGTCGCACTGGCTGTCTGGACGCGGCGTCAGCATGCACCATCATATCGCCCTCGCGGATCGCGCCGACATCGACCGTCTGACACGCTTCATCACGGGCAATGCGATGGGGTTCGTCGCCTGCGGGGGAGGCGCGTTCTGCGCCGCGCATATCGGCCTCTACAAGGCCCTGTTGGAAAGTGACATCACGTTCGACGCCATGGGTGGCACATCCGGCGGCAGCGCCATGACGGCTGCGTTTGCCATGGGGATGAAGCCGGATGATGTCGACCGCGCCACACACGAAATCTTCGTCGCACGCAGAGCGCTCAGGCGCTACACATGGCCGCGCTACAGCCTGCTCGACCACACGCACTTCGACAGCTTGCTGGCCGAGTACTATGCAGGCGTCGATATCGAAGATCTGTGGCTGCCCTACTTTGCCATCTCAACGAACCTGTCGCGGCACGCCTTGCATCGACACACACGCGGCAATCTGTGGTCGGCCATTCGCGCCTCCGGCTCCATCCCGGCACTTCTGCCGCCGTTCTACACGGAGGACGGGGAGATGCTGGTCGATGGCTGCCTGCTCGACAATGTTCCGATACGGGCAATGCACGAGATCAAGCAGGGCCCGAATATCGTCGTGGCCTTCGAGATGCCCCAGCTCGAGCGCTTCTCCGTCGACTACCGAGCGCTGCCGTCACGCGCGGACATGATGCGGCGCGCGCTCGTACCGTTTGGGCAGCCGCCCTTGCCGAAGGCGCCGAGCCTCGGCTCGGTGCTGCTGCGCAGCCTGATGGCCAACAGGCAGGATTTCGAGCGCCACCTGACCCCGCGCGACCTCCTTCTGGTGCCGCCCCTGCCGCCGAACATGAGCATTCTGGACTGGAGCCGGCATACCGAGCTGATGCAGAAGGCCTGGGCCTGGGCCGTCGAGGAGGTCCCGCGCTTGCGCGCATCCGGTCATGCGGCGCTCCTGAAGACGTGACCAGTTGTGATCTCGACCGTGTAACTCTTGCGCCCGCTCCTACGTATAGTGCTCAGCAAGAACCCAAAGGGAGCTCCAGATGATGACCCGCCGTACCTTCAGCACAGCCGGATTGGTTTCTGCCGCTGCCGCGGCGCTGTTCGGACGCTCAGGCGAAACACAGGCGGCCGATCCCGCCAAAACGTTCGAAATCACCAAAACTCCCGATGAGTGGAAAAAGCTGCTGACCAAGGAGCAATATTACGTCCTGCGCGATCATGGCACCGAGCGCGCCGGCACAAGCCCGCTCGACAAGATTTATGCACCGGGCATCTACAATTGTGCGGGCTGCGATCTGCCCCTCTTTTCCTCTGAAACGAAATTCGACAGCCGGACCGGTTGGCCGAGCTTCTTCAAGCCGCTCGACAACTCCATCGGCACGACGGTCGACAAGAGCCTCTTCATGACACGCACTGAGGTGCACTGCCGCCGCTGCGGCGGTCATCTGGGGCACGTGTTCGAGGATGGTCCGAAGCCCACGGGACTGCGCTACTGCATGAATGGCGTCGCGCTGAAGTTCGTGCCGAAGGACGGCGCAGTCCAGCCGAGATCCTGAGCTGAAAGGTTTCCTCTCATGCCTCGCTTGCTACAGAGCCTTGTGGCCCTCGGTGCTCTGATCTTCTCGAGCGCCGCGATAGCCCAAACACCTCAATCGGGTGCACCGGCCAGCGGCCAAGCGGTCGCCACTTTCGCCGGCGGCTGTTTCTGGTGCATGGAGGAAGCCTACGAGAAAGTGGCCGGGGTCAACTCCGTGGTGTCCGGCTTCATGGGCGGCAGCGTGGCCAATCCCACCTACAAGCAGGTCTCCGGCGGCAGCACCGGGCATGCCGAGGTGGTCCAGGTCATCTTCGATCCGGCCAAGGTGACCTACCAGCAACTCGTCGACTGGTTCTGGGTGAACATCGATCCCGGCGATGCCTCGGGTCAGTTCTGCGACAAAGGCAGCGAGTACCGCAGCGCCATCTTCTTTCACGGCGATGAGCAGAAGACGGATCGCCCAGGCATCCAAAGAAAAACTGCAGGCCTCCGGCCGTTTGAAACAACCTATCGCTACGGAAATCACTACCGCTGACGCGTTCTATCCGGCCGAGGACTATCACCAGGACTACTACAAGAAGAGCTCGGCTCGCTATCAGTACTACAAATACGGATGCGGGCGAGCCGCGCGCCTGGAGCAGATCTGGGGCAAGCCGGCGCCGCCGCCCACGCAATAGAAACAGGGCCGGAACGGAGAGTGATCCGGCCCTGTTTGTTTCTACTCGGCGGCCTGCTTGTGCCCGGCAATGACCTGATCGGCGAGCTTGCCGGTGATCTCGGCCAGATGATCGAACGTGGCCTTGAACGTGCCGACACCCGCTGTCGCCGAGCGCAGCTCGACGATCAGATCGCCGATCTCCGTCTCCGGCAGCTTGGCGTTGACCACATCCCAGCCGGGCCAGCCGGGGCGCGCATCGAACCCCAGGATCTGGCCCCGCCGCTGCGAGATCATGGCGTTGATGCGCGAGGTCGCCTCGCTCGGCACGGCGATCTCCACGATCATCACGGGCTCGAGCAGCACCGGATTGCACTTCGGCATGCCCTCCGACATCGCCAGCCGGCCGGCCTGGCGAAACGCCATGTCCGAGCTGTCCACGGAATGATAGGAGCCGTCCGTCAAAGTCACCGCCACATCGACCACAGGGAAGCCGAACGGCCCGCGCACCAGGTAGTCCTTCACCCCGATCTCGACCGAGGGGATGAACTGACGCGGAACCACGCCGCCCGTGATCGTCTCGTCGAACTGGAAGCCCGACCCGCGCGGCAGCGGCTTGATCGAAAGAACCACGTCGCCGAACTGGCCGTGCCCGCCCGACTGCTTCTTGTGCCGGCCACGGATCTCGACACTCTTGCGGATCGTCTCCTTGTAGGGGACCTGACGCTGTTTCGTGCTCGCATCGATGGCGTATTTCCGTTTCAGCCGCTCCAGGGCCACGCGCAAGTGCATCTCGCCCTGGCCCCAGAGCACGACCTGATGCGTATCCTGGGCGTGCTCAAGGATGAGGCTCGGATCCTCGTCGATCAGCTTGGTCAGCGCCGAGCTGAGCTTCACCTCGTCCTTGCGGTCCTTGAGCTCGATGGCAACGCCATACACCGGGCGCAGCTTCTCTGCGCCCTTCATCTGCATGATACCGCCTTTCTCTGTCGTCAGCGCCTCACCCGTGTGGATCCGATCCAGACGCCCGAAGGCTACGGTGTCGCCCGGCTTGGCTGCGCCCCGCTTCTTCGCCTCCTGTCCCAACAGGCTGAAGATGCCTGCGATGCGTTCCTCGGACTCTGCGCCCATGACCGTGACGCTGTCCGCGAACTCGCCGGCGAGCACCCGCGAGATGGACATCTTGCCGCCGTGCGGCGAATAGAACGTCTTGATCACGTGCGCGGCAGACTTGGCGTTCTCGAGCTTCAGGCGTTTGACGGTTTCGCCAACGAACGGGGCCTCGTGCCGCAGCGCCTTCATCAGACGCAAGATGCCGTTGCCGTGCTCCGCCGACCCCAGCAGCACCGGGCAGATGAGGCCGTCGCGCAGCTCCTGGGCCAGATCGTCGAATATCTTGTCGCGCGGCGGTTGCATGTCGGAGAGCAATTGCTCCATCAGCTCGTCGTCATAGTCGGCGAGCTGCTCCAGCATGTGAAAGCGGGCCTCCTTCTCGCGCTCCACCATCGTCGATGGAATTTCGACGACCTCGGACGCTGCGTGCTCGCGGTAGACAAATGCGCGCTCGAGCGCCAAATCGACGAAACCCGTGGCGACGCCGTTCTCCCAGATCGGGATCTGGCGCAACACGAAGGGCTTGCTGCTGGCGGGCTGCAGGATGGGAAGGAGATCACGCACGCGCGTGTCGAAGCTGTCGATCTTGTTGAGGAAAAGAAAGTGCGGGACCCCGCGGTCCTCGAGCTGCTTCAGAATGAGCTGGAGGGCAGGCACGCGCTTGGGATCAGGCTCGCAGACCACCACAGCCGCGTCACAAGCGGCCAAGACCGCAGCCGCCTCGCTCTGGAATTCAATGGACCCTGGACAGTCTATGAAAGTGAACGTGTCGTCCAGAAACTGCACATCGGCGACGTTGACCTCGACACTCATGCCGTGATCGCGCGCTTCCGGCGCGCCGTCGCCGATCGTGTTCTTGTCGGCGATCTTGCCCTGCCGCGTGATCGCCCCTGATCGGGCGAGGATCGACTCGAGCAGTGTGGTCTTGCCGGAGAGGTATGGACCGACAAGGGCGATGCAGCGGGCGCTGCGGCCCGCTCTGCCGTCGGATTTCCCCATGGGCTTACTCCCTTTCACCCAAGCGCGAGGGAGCGAGGCCGCGCCCCGCGCTTGAGTTCCGAGCGCGGCGGAACCATGGTGTACCCGCTCGTTTCGAAGTTCAAGGCCCCTCGAAGCCTGTGCAGTTCTTCGCGCAATATTGCCAATTTCTCGTGTTTCTCAGCGATCCCGGGTTGCGTATGAACCTCGTGGGCTCGGGTACACCTGCAGCAGGGGGACATGGCAGACATGGTCAGACAGCGCCGGACAGGGTGGATGGCACGCCTGGTACTGCTCGTGTGCGGCGCCATGCTGCTTGTGACCGGCGCCGCCTACGCGCTGGAGGAAAAGAAGGACGAGAAGGAAAAGCTCAAGGTGTGTGAGCGGCGCATGTGCGACTTGATCGTCAAGAAGGCGCCCGCAACCGGTGATCTCAACTGCGCCCTGTCGAAGACGTGGGCAAGCAAGGCCATCAAGGACGGCGCCGAAGGCACCGTCGCCACTTGGGACTACGGCGATGCGCGCTGCACTGTCGAGCTGAAGCTCCCCCGCTCAATGATCTTGGAGGCACTGGCGGGTCCGAAGGTGAAGCTGGAGCTGCCGCGCCACGAGGTGATCTGCGTTGTCGAGCGTGACAAGCAAGCCGATCCCGTACGCATCGAGCTTGCGCCCAGGATCGAGTTCAACGACGGCAGGGCTAAGAAGGTCTGGGTCAATGTGAAGAAAGTCGATGGGTCGACCGGCATCAAGAGTTCTCATTCTCATGGTCGCCAAAGTCGAGGACACGGTCGGCCTGTTCCAGAAGCGGATGCTCAAGGCGGCCAACAAATTCATCCAGGAGAAGTGCCCCGCGGTCGCTGCGGGGCGCTAAGGCTTGGCGTGCCGTTGACAGCTGCCCGCAATACGCCTACGCGGCGGTTGCGGAGGCTGGGCGCGACCGATGGACCTCACCATATTTCTTGCCGTGCTCGGCGCGGCCCTGCTGCATGCCGGCTGGAACGCTGTGCTGAAAAGCGGCAGCGACCCCTTCGCCACCGTGACTCACCTTTCGCTCTTCTCCGGCGGCATCGCCCTGCTGTGCCTGCCGCTGGTCAGCGTACCGTCGCCCGCCGCCTGGCCGTGGCTGGCGCTCTCCGCCCTCATTCACACGGCCTATCGCCTGTTTTTGATCCAGGCTTATCGCACCGGAGACTTGGTTCACGTCTATCCCATCGCCCGTGGCGCTGCCCCGCTGATGACGGCAGTGGCCACTCTTTTGCTGATCGGCGAGTTGATCGGCGTTGCAGGTTTCGCCGGCGTCTCAGCCCTCTGCTTGGGTGTGTTCTTGATGTCGCTGCGCGGCGGGCGGCTGGCCGGATTCGAGCCCCGCGCTGTCGGCTTTGCACTGGGATCAGCACTGTCGACGGCCGGCTATTCACTCGTCGATGGGATCGGCGCACGCATCAATGGCTCTGGTCCGAGCTTTGCGCTGTGGATGTTCGTCGGCAACATGCTGGTCATGCAGGCGTTGGCGCTCGCGACCAAAGGCCCCGCAATCTATCGCGACCTTCGCTCCACGTGGCCTACCGCATTCGGCGGCGGCCTGATGTCCATGACCGCCTACTTCATCGTCATCTGGGCCATGACCAAGGCGCCAATCGCCCTCGTGGCGGCCCTGCGCGAGACGAGCGTCCTGTTCGCCGGCCTCATCTCGATGCTGGTCCTCAAGGAACCGATGACACCTTGGCGCGCGGCTGCGGCCCTGATCATCGTCGCCGGCGTGATCATGCTACGAATGGCGTGAGGCTGTGAGCTAGATACCCTCCGGCAACGGCACGCCCGCAGCCGCAAACGTCTGGCGCTGGCGCTCGCCGACCTCGGCCAGATCAAATCCCTCGATGGTCTCGTTGAAGATGCGGTAGTAGTTGAGCCGCGCGTCAAGATGCAGGAACACGCCGCCAAGTCCGATCGCGGCGCGATCCATGAACACGAACTCGCGCGGCACCTTGACCGGCCCCTTCTCCTTGAGGGCCTTGTGCACGGTGAACGCCTCGCGGCGCCCATACTCGCCGGGCGTGGTCCCCTCCGCGATCGAGCGCTCGCGATTGTCGAGCAAGGGGCCGTAGATGAATCGGGCCCAGATGTTCAGCACGTCGATCAGCTCTTTCGACAGAGCGCGAAAACCCCAGGTCTCATAGGCATTGACGATGAGCGACTGATCACCTGAAAGGAGCCCACGATAGAGATCGATGACCCCGCCCACGAAGCGCGGCGCGAACGTGCGCATGCAGCCATAGTCGAGCAGATTGATGCCGGCGGGATGCCCGTCCGTCTCGAAGACGTTGTAGTTGCCGAGGTGCGGATCGCCGTGGATCACGCCGTAATGGCTGAAGGGAAACCACCAGGCGCGGAACATGGCGCGCGCGATCTGGTTGCGATGCTCGAGCGGCGCGGCCTTGTACTCGAGCAGCCTGCGCCCTCCCAACCAGTTCATGGTCAGCAGCCGCTTGGTGGACAGCTCCGGGAGAACCTGCGGGACACGTATCAGGGGGTCATCGCGAAAGATCGCGGCGTAGAGGGCCATGTGCCTGGCCTCCAGCTCGTAGTCGAGCTCCTCCCTGAGCCGGGCCGAAATCTCCTGCAGGATCTCGCCGGTCTCCACTGCCGGGTCCATACGGGCATGGATGGCGAACACTACTCTGAGCTGATTCACATCCGCTTCGACGGCGGACTGCATATCGGGATATTGCAGCTTGACCGCGAGTTGGCGCCCATCCGGTGCCACCGCACGATGCACCTGGCCAAGCGAGGCAGAAGCCGCCGCCTCGATTTCAAAGCTCTGAAAGCGTGAGCGCCAGTCCGGCCCGAGCTCCGCCTGCATGCGGCGGCGCACAAACGCGGGGCCCATCGGCGGCGCCTGAGACTGGAGCTGAGCAAGCTCGCTCGCGTACTCCGCCGGAAGGGCCTCGGGAATTGTCGAGAGAAGTTGCGCCGCCTTCATGATGGGGCCTTTCAGGCCACCGAGCGCTGCCGCAAGCTCGGCTGCGTTCCTGGACTGATCGAGGTCGAGGCCGAAGAGGCGGCCTCCGGCGATGCGTGCGGCCACAGCGCCGACATTGGTGCCGACGCGCACGTAGCGTGCCGCACGGGCCGAGAATTGATTCTGCTCCTCGTCGCTCACGTCGAAATGCTCCTCGCCCGACGCAATATCGGCGCGCGTGCCGGCTCCGTCCAGCATAGCAGGGTGCTACGAAAGCACCCTGGGCACGCATCTCGATCGGCGTAAGCTGCGCGCTAGTGTGACGATCGAGAAATCCGCTGGTGCTCGGTTCTTAGCGAATTCCTCGATCTGAATCACATTATCATCATGCACTTGCTAGTGTGCTTTCGATCGCGAAGTTCGTTCAACGGTTGCTGCGAGATCTGACGAACTTGCGCGTAGGGACATCAGCCGCGTCGCCGTGTTGCAGGCGCCGCATGCCGCATTGTGCTCGAATGGCACGGCACGAGGGAAGCGCCATGCAAGAACGGCAACAGGGCACGTCCGGCGCGGCTTGGAGCGCGCGCCTGCGCGACCCGATGTTGCACGCCGTGCTGGCCCTCGGCATTACGCAGATCACTGCATGGGGCACGACCTACTACGCCCTCGGTGTCCTCGCCACTCCCATCATCGAGGACATGGGCTGGAGCCGCAGCATCGTCTTCTTTGGCTTTTCGGTGGCGCTGCTGGCGATGAGCGCGGTTTCCACCACGGTGGGCAGGCTGATCGATAGCAAGGGCGCCCGCCCGGTGATGACGTTCGGCTCTGTGCTCTCCGCCGCCGGGCTTGTGGCCCTGGCCTTCGCGTACAGCGAGGCAGCCTACCTTGCCGCCTGGGCTTTTCTCGGCATCGCCATGCGCATGAACCTCTATGATGCCGCCTTTGCCGCGCTGGTCCAGGTCGCACCCTCGCGTGGCCGGCGAGCGATATCGTACCTGACCCTGTTTGGCGGCTTCGCCTCGAGCGTCTTCTGGCCGATCGGCCACTACCTGGCGCAAGGGGTGGGCTGGCGCAACGCGCTGCTGATCTACGCGGTGCTCAACTTGGTGGTTTGCCTGCCTCTGCACTGGGTTGGACTTGCGCGCCGTGAACCAGAGCAAACGCCGGAGACGACGGACACGCCTCTGGCCACCATCGCGTCCGGTGACGCTCCACTGGAAGGGCGGGCTCGCACGCTCGGCATTGTTCTGTTCGCGGGCCTGATGTCTCTCAACAGCTTCGTTTTCGGGGCCTTGTCCATCCATCTCGTGCCCGTGCTGCAGGCGACCGGGCTCGCTGCGGCAGCAGCGGTCTGGCTCGCCTCCCTGAAAGGCGTTGCCCAAGTGGCTGGGCGCATCGTGGAGATGACCTGGTGGCGGAATCTGCATCCACTGACAGTGGGTCGCATCGCGCTCGGACTTCTGCCGCTCTCGCTGGCCCTGCTCATCCTCGGCGGCCCGTCGTTCACTACGGCGCTCGCCTTCACGCTGATCATGGGTGCCGCTCAGGGTATCGTCACGATCGTACGTGGAGCGGTGCCGCTGGCCCTGTTCGGCGTGAAAGGCTATGGCGCCGTCCTCGGGTTGATCGCCACGCCGATTCTTCTGGTCAATGCATTCTCGCCGCCGGTCTATGCGCTGATCCTCGATGTCTCGGGACACAGGACCGGAGAGGTCGTGCTGCTCGCGTGCTCGGTTCTCTCCTATCTGGCGATAGAGGCCACTGCCTGGTGGTACCGAAACCGGTAACCGCCCTCACACGGCGACTTGCGTGCCGACCTCCACCACGCGATCGGTCGGAATCTGGAAGTACTCCGTGGCGTCCTCCGATTTACGCGCAAGCCAGATGAACAGCCGCTCCTGCCACCGCGGCATCTCCGATTTCATGGTCCGCTTGAGCGCGCGCCGCGAGAGGAAAAACGACGTTGACGAGAAGTCCACCTTGAGGTCCCTTCGGCGGCAGTGCTCGAAGATCTTGGGCACGCTGGGTGTTTCCATAAAGCCGTAGCGCGCCACCACGCGCGTAAATCCGTCCGACACCTTCTCGATCTGCACCCGCTCGTGTCGCGGAACCCTCGGCGTATCCTCTATCTTGATGGAAAGAATGATGTTGCGCTCGTGCAGGACGCGATTGTGCTTCAGATTGTGCATGAGCGCAGTGGGCGCGTGCGTGGGATCGGCGGTCAGGAATACGGCCGTGCCAGGCACGCGGTGCGGCGGCTTGGCCTCGAGCTTGCGGATCAGCCAGTCGAGCTCGGCTTCGTTCTTGCGCGTGGCGCGCCGGAGCACGTCGGCGCCCTGTACCCAGGTCAGCATCACGAGCCCTGCCATCGAGCCGATGACGAGCGGGAACCATCCGCCTTCGAGCACCTTCATCATATTGGCGACAAAGAAGACCTGCTCGATGACGATCAGCGGAACGATCAATGCAAGCGCCCGCCACAACGGCCAGTGCCAGCATCGCCAGATGACGAAAAACGCCATCGCCGAGTCGATGACCATGGTCGCCGTCACCGAGACGCCGTAGGCGGCGGCAAGATCGCTCGAGCTGCGGAACATGAGCACGACGAGCAACACGCCGATCAACAGCAGCTGGTTGACGCGCGGCAGGTAGATCTGCCCCTCCATACTCTCGGACGTGTGCTGAATGGAGAAGCGGGGCAGCAATCCGAGCTGCATGGCTTGCCGCGTAATCGAGAATGCGCCCGTGATCACCGCCTGGCTGGCAATGACGGTCGCAACCGTCGCCATGCAAACCATCGGGATCAACGCCCATGAAGGATAGAGGCGATAGAACGGCGACTCGATCGCCTCCGGATTGGCAAGGATCAATGCGCCTTGGCCGAGATAGTTGAGCGTCAGCGCCGGCAGAACGACGCAGGTCCACGCGTATTGAATGGGCTTGCGTCCGAAATGACCGAGATCGGCATAGAGAGCCTCAGCGCCGGTCACAGCGAGGAAGACCAAACCCAATATCGTCAGCCCGATCAGGCCGTGCGTGGCCAGGAACCTGGCGCCGTGATACGGATTGAAGGCAAGAAACACTTGCGGATCATCGACGATGTGAATGAGGCCACCAACCGCGAGCACGGCGAACCAGAGCAGCATAATGGGGCCAAAGAAACTGGCCACCCGCCCGGTGCCCCGCGACTGCACGGCAAAGAGAGCCACTAGAATCACAATTGTCACGGGTATGACGAACGGCTCCAGCGCGGGCGCAACGAGCTTCAAGCCCTCGACGGCAGAGAGCACGGAGATGGCCGGCGTCAACACTGCGTCGCCATAAAAGAACGACGCGCCCATGACGCCCAGCACCGAAATCACGGATGCCGACCGCGTGGCGACCGACTGGCCCAACGCCATCAAAGCGAAAGTTCCGCCTTCGCCCTTGTTATCGGCGCGCAGCAGCACGGTGACATACTTGAGCGTGACGATCAGAATCAACGCCCAGAGGATTAGGGAGAGAACGCCGAGCACGGCTTCAGGTACTTCGAGGCCATCCTTGCGCGCATGCTGCACGGCCTCGCGCAGGGCGTAGAGCGGACTTGTACCGATATCGCCGTAGGCGACACCGAGGGACGCAAGGGCCAGCGTCCATATCCTTCCCGGGCGTGCCTCTTCCTCGCTGTCGATACTTTGCCCGGTGGCGTAAAGTTGGGCCATGCGGCTCCTCGTGACCGACGCATGCTGGCGTCGGCAAGTGGGGGCGGCTTATACGCCTCTCACGTGTCTGGCAAAAGGCGGAACATTGCGGCAACGGCGCGTGCCCGTCCGCCCGGCGCGACGCTCGATGCCCCCCGAAGGGTCTCAGACTGTCGCTTCCAGGTCGTCGATCATGCGCTCGATGACCTGCAGCCCGAGGTTCCAGAACTCGGGGTTCGACGCATCGAGGCCAAAGGGTCTCAGCAACTCGGAATGATGCTTAGAGCCCCCTGCTTTCAGCATGTCGAAATACTTTGTGACAAAGCCCGGATGCGCCTCGCTGTAGAGTCCATAGAGCGAGTTCACCAGGCAATCCCCGAAGGCGTAGGCGTAGACGTAGAACGGCGAGTGGATGAAGTGCGGGATGTAGCTCCAGAATGATCCGTACCCGGCATTCAACTCTATGGCGTCGCCGAGGCTCTCACGCTGCACCTCGAGCCAGAACTCATTGAGCTGCTCGGATGTCAGCTCACCCTTGCGCCGCTCCTCGTGCACCTTGCGCTCGAAGGTGTAGAAGGCGATCTGGCGCACAACTGTGTTGATCATATCCTCGACTTTGCCGGCGATCAGCGCCTTGCGCTCGCGTGGGTCGACGGTCTCACTCAACAGCGCCTTGAAGGTCAGCATCTCGCCGAACACAGAAGCGGTCTCGGCCAATGTCAGCGGCGTCTGCGCCAGCAGCGGTCCCTGCGGGGCCGCCAGCACTTGATGCACGCCATGCCCCAGCTCGTGCGCCAGCGTCATGACATCCCGCGCCTTGCCTTGGTAGTTCATGAGAATGTAGGGATGCACAGAGGGCACGGTCGGGTGCGAGAAGGCGCCCGGTGATTTGCCGATCCGCACCGGCGCATCGATCCAGGAATTGGCGAAAAAGCGCTGCGCGATCTCCGCCATTTGCGGCGCAAAGCCGCCATAAGCCTGCAGCACGAGCTTCTGCGCTTGCGGCCAGGTGATCACGCGCTCGGGCTGTTCTGGCAGCGGCGCGTTACGGTCCCAGTAGGCAAGGCGCGGGAGTCCGAGCCACTTGGCCTTGAGCCGGTAGTAGCGGTGGGAGGTTCGCGGATAGGCCGCACGCACCGATGCGACCAGCGCTTCGACGACTTGCGGCTCCACTCTGTTGGCGAGATGCCGGCTGTCGGCCACGTCCTTGAAGCCGCGCCAGCGGTCGGAAATCTCCTTGTCCTTGGCCAGCGTATTGGTGATCAGCGTAAAAAGACGCGTATTCTCGGCAAACTCCTTGGCCAGAGCCTCGGCGCCGGCTTGCCGCCTGGCGCGATCGGGATTGACGAGGAGGTTCAGCGTCGGCTCGAGCGGAATGGGCTCCGGCTCGCCCGCAACGTCGAAACGCAAGCCCGTCATGGTCTCGTTGAACAGTCGGTCGAAAGCCGACCGCGAGGTCATCGCCTTCTCGAGGAACAGCTTCTCCAGCGTCTCCTCGAGCTGATACGGCTTCTCCTTGCGCAAGTCCTCCAGCCATGGCCGGTATTTGCCCAGTGCCGGCGTCTGCAGCGCAATGGCAAGGTCGCCATCCTCGATCCGATTCATCTCGAGCTCGAAGAACAGAAGATCGGACGAAATGACGGTGATCTGCTCCTGGATATCGCCGTAGAACTTTGCACGCTCGGGATCGGCAGTATTTGCCGCGTAGAGCAGCCCTGCGAACGAGCCCAAGCGTCCGAGCAGCTCGCCCAGGCTCTCGTAGGCCGCAACAGCTTCCGCCAGCGCGGCGCCGTCCCGGCCTAGACCGACAAGGCGCCCTTGGTAGCGCTCCCTTAACCCCTTCGCCTGGCGCCGCGCGCGGTCGACATCATCGGCGACGGAGTGAGACTTCGGACCAGGATACAGATCGGTCAGATCCCATTCCGGCATCGGACCGAGATCGCCCGCCTGGCCGGCACCTCCCGCCGCAGCCGTCCCATGCGCAGCATTTGTCCGCCGCCCCGCACCATCACTCATGCCCATCTCCTGCCAATCGCCTTCTCTTGAACCCGCCACATGCGTTGCCCGCTGTCCAATGCAGAGACAGTACGAATGTGATCGACAACGCGCCAGCAAACGAAAAAGCACCAGCCCAGATCATGTCGAAACGAAGCATTTACCGGAATGAGGCACTCTGGCGCCGCTAGGTGATGCAAGTGTGGTCGCGTGTTCGAACCTGGGGCAACCCGGCTAGCGGCTTTAATTCAGTTCTGGTGCGTGAGTCCTGTCCGATGTCCAAGCGCGTTCTAGTCGTTGACGATGATCCTGCCCAGCGTCGCATCCTCGAAGAGGCCATCAAGCGGCTCGGCTACGAGACCAAAACCGCCCAGGGTGGCGAGCAGGCCCTGCACATTCTCGAAGGCGCCGAGCGTGGAGGGATAGCCCTGGTCCTCCTCGATCTGGTCATGCCCGGAACGGACGGCATGGCCGTGCTCGAGCGCATCGGCACCCAGTCAGGCATGCCGCCGGTGATCGTCCAGACAGCACACGGCTCGATCGACGCCGCCATCAACGCCATGCGTGCCGGCGCGGTCGACTTCGTCATCAAGCCCGCCAGCCAGGAGCGCCTCGAGGTCTCCATCAAGAGCGCGCTCAAGATCGAAGCTCTGGCCGGCGAGATCACCCGGATAAAAAAGACGGTCGAGGGCACTCTGACCTTTGCTGATCTGGTTCTGCGCGGAGACGCCATGCAGCGCGTCATCGCGCTCGGCCGCCGCGCGGCGGCTTCGCACATTCCCGTCCTGATCGAAGGCGAATCGGGTGTCGGCAAGGAGCTGATCGCCCGGGCAATACAGGGCGAGAGCGAGCGCGCCGGACGGCCGTTCATAACGGTCAACTGCGGCGCGATCCCCGAGACGCTCGTGGAAAGCATCCTGTTCGGTCACGAGAAGGGCTCGTTCACCGGCGCCGTCGACAAGCGCATCGGCAAGTTCCAGGAAGCCGACGGTGGGACGCTGTTCCTCGACGAGGTCGGCGAGCTTCCGCTCGATGCTCAGGTCAAGCTCCTGCGTGCGCTCCAGGAAGGCGAGATCGATCCGGTCGGCGCCAGGAAGCCGGTCAAGGTCAACTTCCGCCTCATCTCGGCGACGAACCGCGACATGATCCAGCTCGTCAAAGAAGGGAAATTCCGCGAGGACCTTTACTACCGCCTCAATGTATTTCCCATCTGGGTGCCGCCCCTGCGCGAGCGCCTGGAGGATGTTCCCGAGCTGGCGCGCCACTTCCTGGCCCGTTTCTCGGCCGAGGAAGGCAAGCGCATCGCTGCCATGCGCGACGACGCCGTGGAATTGCTCACCAGCTATTCCTGGCCGGGCAACGTGCGGCAGCTCGAGAATGCGGTTTTCCGCGCCGTTGTCCTCGCGGACCGCCCCGAGCTCACGGTGGACGAGTTTCCGCAGATCGCGGCCCATGTGGAAGGCTTTCACGCCGAGGTTCCGGATGCCCCAGCGCCAGCCACCGGACGGCCTGCCTATACCGGACCGGCGCTGCTTGGAGCGGAAGCGACCATTCCGCGCACCGTCGAGGTCGGCGGCAACGCCGGCAAGGGATCCCTGGGTATTCCCGCAGTTGACGAAAAAGGCGAGATCCGCACGCTCGAGGCCATGGAGGCCGACATGATCCGGTTGGCGCTCGGGCGCTACCGTGGGCATATGACGGAGGTCGCCAAGCGCCTCAAAATCGGCCGGTCGACGTTGTATCGGAAGATGCGCGACTATGGCCTGGAGGAGCGGGCGCACTGATACCGTAATCCTGTAATAGTGGGCTCGAGGTCGGCGATTGCAAATTCGCCACACGGGCGGGGAAAGCTGTTACAGGTCTAGGCGTTACAGCGGGCGCTTCTAGTCAGGATGAAGTCATTACTGTAGCGTGCGGCGCCTTGTGGGAGAGGAATGATCGGAATGCGTAGGCTATTGGGCGTGGCTGCCACAACCCTTGCTGCAGTTCTTGCCCTGTCGAGTGCGGCGCTCACGACAGAGAAGGATGCATCCGATCGCGTCGTCTCCAACGAAACGAAGATCGAGTCACCCGAAAGCAAAGCGGCAACCGAACCGCAACCCGGCGCCGAGATTCGGCCCGTGTCGGAAGCATCGCCCGTTATTCAGGATCCTTTCGCGCTCGCCCTCAAAGCCAAGCTTGCGGAGGTCCCACGAGGCTCAGCAGGGGGAGACAAAGCTGATCGTGCAGCCCTCGCGGCGTTTTACGAGGATCGCCAGCATAAATCGCTTTGGACGAGTGCGGCCGGCTTCTCTCCACGAGCCGAGGCCCTGATCGACGAAATCGAGCAGGCACGCGATTGGGGCTTGAAGACGTCGGATTTTGCGCTTCCGACGCTGCCGCCCGACGCGGGCAAGGAGCAACTTGCCGACGCTGAGGTGGCGCTCGGGATGGCGGCTCTCAAGTACGCGCGGCAGGCGCGTGGCGGCCGTCTCGATCCTGCGTCCTTGACGAAGTTCCTCGATCGATCCCCGCCGGTGCTGGCCCCCAAGACAGTGCTGGAGCAGATAGCGCTCGCCGAAAACCCCGGCAGCTATCTGCGCGGCTTGCACCCGCAGCACCCGCAATTCGAGCGGCTGCGGCAGAAGTACCTCGAGATGCGCAAGTCCTCGCCGGTCGTCACCAGCGCCGCGAAGGTCCCGGATGGGCCGAAGCTGGCGCCAGGCTCACGTCATCCGCATGTGGCGCTCGTGCGCAGCAGGCTCGGGCTCGCCTCCACCGGCAATTCTGATGACGGGGCCTTTTACGACGACGTCCTGGTCAAGGCGGTGAGGGAGTTTCAGGCTGCGCGCGGACTGAAGCTCCGCGACGGCGTCGTCGATGCGCCCACACGGCAAGCGCTGAACACCATCGAAACGGGTAGCGCCAGGCGCCTTCTCTCCAACATGGAGCAGTGGCGCTGGATGCCCGAGAAGCTGGGCGAGTACTACGTGTGGGTCAACATCCCCGAGTTCACCATCCGCGTCGTCCAGAACGGACGGGTGATCCATGCCGAGCGCATTGTCGTCGGCAAAGTGGACAGCCAGACACCGATCTTCTCCGACGAGGTGGAGCAGGTCATCTTCCATCCGTTCTGGGGCGTGCCGGACTCGATCAAGCGGCTCGAGCTGCAGCCCAACCTGGCCGCCGGCGGAGGCATCCTCGCGCGTCAGGGTCTGCGCGTTCAATATCGCGGCCGGGAGGTCGAGCCGGAGTCCATCGACTGGCGCGCCATGGACATGCGCAACGTGCACATCTACCAGCCGCCTGGCCCGAGCAATGTTCTCGGCGTGGTCAAGTTCCGCTTCCCCAACAAGCATGACGTGTACTTCCACGATACGCCGCAGAAGCACCTGTTCTCAGCCGCCGTCCGCACCTTCAGCCACGGCTGCATGCGCGTGCAGAACCCGGTGCGTCTCGCCGAGCTTCTCCTCGCCCACGACAAGAACATGTCGAGCGATCGCGTCCGTGGCCTGACCTCGCCCGGCGCGCCGAAAGACAATCAGGTGAACCTCACCACCCGAATACCGGTGCACATCACCTACTTCACGGCGTCGGTGGACGACAACGGCACCGCCAGCTATCGCAGCGATATCTACGGTCACGAGGAGCGCATCGCGCTCGGCCTCGAGGGCAAGATGAACCTGATTGCGAAGGTGCGCGAGCCCACCGCGTCCGCGCGCGTGGCGGATCGCGGGCCGTCGGATTCCGGCACCGCACCGGCTTGGCTGCGCAGCATCTTCAATTTCTAAGTGCCGCCGAAGACGGGCAAGCTCGTGCGGCACGTCCGCTACCTCGGATCGTGCCGCGATATTGCCTCAGGCAAGCCCTCAAGTGCCCGCATTCGGACCTTACCAACCGTTAATCTTCGGGAATTAACTGCGGTTCGGTGAGTCGGGACGGGCCGGAAACATCCGGGCCTGTGGGGAAAGCGACGGGGGAATTTGCTGGTGTCGCGTGTTTCACCGCTCTTGGCCGCGGTGGCCACCTTGATGGTGCTGGCGCTCATCGGTTCGTCGGCCATCGTGGCCCGGCCGGACCGCGAGCGTGTCATCTCACTCCACAACATTCACACCAAGGAGACGGTGTCGGTCGTCTACAAGAAGGACGGCAAATACGTCTCCGCCGGTCTCGAGCAGGCCAGCTGGATACTGCGCGACTGGCGCCGGAACGAAACGACACAGATGGATCCGGAGCTCATTGACCTGCTCTGGGAGATGCACGCCGAGCTCGGCTCCAAAGAGCCGATCCACGTCATTTCCGGATACCGGTCGCGCGCTACCAACGACATGCTGCGCAAGACGGTGGGAGGTCAGGCGAGCGAGAGCCGGCACATCCTCGGCAAGGCCGCCGACGTCCAGTTCCCCGACGTGCCGCTGCGCAACCTACGCTATTCGGCGTTGATCCGAGAACGCGGCGGCGTCGGCTACTATCCGACCTCGACCCTTCCCTTTGTGCATGTCGATACCGACCGTGTCCGTGCATGGCCGCGCCTGCCGCGCTACGAGCTGGCCCTGCTGTTCCCGCAAGGACGCACGCAGCATACGCCTGCCGAGGGCGGCCCCATCACCAAAGACGACGCACGCATCGCGCGGGAAGAGCACAAGGCCTTGGCTGTACAGATTGCCGAGTTTCACAGCGGGCGCGGGCAACCCAAGCTGCCCTTGGCAATCGCGGATGCGCGCGGCGCCGGCAACGCCAACACAAGGCTTGCCGCTGTGCCGGAGCAACCTTCCTTTCAGGCCGGCCTGACGGCGCTGCCGCGTTACACGCCGGAGCGGCGCGACGTCCCTGCAGCAATACCAAGCGCGCAGGACCGAGCCCGGCTCAACGAGCTTGCTGCACTCGCCAGCCTCGAGCCACGACTTGTGTCGGGGCCAATCTTGGTGTCGCGCCGTCCCGCATCCAACACACTTCCCAGCCTGACCGGTAACGCAGCGCCGCTCGCAGCGGCCCAACCTCCCACGGGACCACGCTTGGCCGCAGTGGACCCCGCTGCCGGATCGGGACGAGACGCCATAGTGGACACCGCTACCGGTCGCTTCGGATGGGGCAGCGGCTGGGTCTCGGCCCCGGCCTATGACGAGGAGCATCCCGAGGAGCTCTCCTATCGCCCGTTCCCGATCGCTCCCCTACTCACGGCTTCGGTCAACGAGCCACTGCTGGCCGACCTCGTGCATCCCGACGTCGCCCGCACGGTAGACATGATCGATCAACCGGGCACGGCCCTGCCGCTTCGTTTCAGGCCGGGCGAACAGCTGGCACAGCTCATGTGGGCGCAGCAATTCCGCGGAGACCCCATCGGTCTTTCGAAACTGCTGGCCGCACAGGGCACCGATCCGGCGGCGTCATCGGTCCACGGGCGCCAAGTCCGCACGACGGGACGGTAAGCAACCCGAGCTGTTCAGGCCGAATGGCTGCCTCGCCTACTCGGCGGCATCCATCATCGCGCCCGCGCCTGTCCCTTCATCGATCATGCCTAGCGCATGCATGTAGGTGGCGAGGATTGCCTCTTCCTCCTCGCGATCGGTCTTGCTCTTCTTGCGCAAGCTCACGATCTTGCGCAGCGCCTTGACATCGAACCCCACGGCCTTGGCCTCGGCGAACTTGTCCCGGATGTCGCCAGCAAGCGCTTTCTTTTCTTCCTCCAGTCGCTCGATCTGCTCGACGAGTTGACGCAGCTGGTTCTGCGCCGAAACCTGAAGCGTAGTCATTTTCCGATACCCCCACTGTGCGTGGCGACGCCTAAAAGCCCCCTAGAGCAGGATCGCTTCGGATTGAGTGACTTTACCGCAATCGAGACGTACCGGCCGAAGCGTGAATCCTGCTCTACACTTTGAGTTTAGAGTGCGATTCACGCCTCACATGGAAGCGGCAGTGCTTCCATGTAAGGCGATCACGCTCTATGGCCACCAAGGTTGCAGAGCCTAGTTGGCAGCGCATGCGCGTTCAAGGCATCGGCCGCAACCGTCCAGAGGTTTTCTCCGCTCACGCTGCGGCCCTTTCGGCACACCCGCGCTCATGTCAGGGTGCAGCGTGGGCATTGACCCTGGAGAGCCACCCGATGACCGAACTCGAGCGTCTGCAGCAGATGCGCCTCCCCTTTGCCGACCTCATGGGCGTGCGCTTCCTCAGTGCTACGCGCGACAAAGTGACGGCCGAGCTGGAGGTTCGCGAAAATCTCTGCACGCAGCCCGCAGTCATTCACGGCGGCGCGGTCATGGCCTTCGCCGACACCGTCGGTGCGGCCGCCACCATCTTGAATCTCCCGGACGGAGCATGGACGACGACAATAGAATCGAAGACGAATTTCGTGGCCTCGGCGCCAGCCGGCGGCAAGGTCACGGCGGAGGCGACGCCTGTTCATCGCGGCCGCCAGACCATGGTCTGGCAGACGAAGATTTTTCGCGAGGATGGGCGCCTGATCGCTTTGGTCAGCCAAACCCAGCTTGTGCTCGAGCCGAGACCGAAAGCTTGAGCGCCGCTGTTGCGATCTACCAATAAACGTGCGGCCACAATAACTTATAAGACCTTGAAATCCGTGGCGCAGTTCCTAACTTGAGGGATGCGTACGCCGGTTACCGGGTGCGCAAACACAGTGAGCGCTTGGCCCATTCGGGCAAGTGCAGTCGTACACGTCGCTTCTCAGGAGGACTTGTCATGCGACACTTTGATTTTGCTCCCCTCTATCGTTCGACCGTCGGCTTCGACCGGCTCGTGCAGTTGCTCGATGGCGTTGCTGGCTTCGACAACGACGGCAGCGCCTACCCGCCCTATAACATCGAGCGACTCGGTGACAACGAGTACCGGATCACCATGGCGGTCGCGGGCTTCTCAGACCCGGAGATCAGCATCGAGGTCAAGGAGCAGACGCTCGCGGTGAAAGGCGAGAAGAAGCCTGTGGATAAGGAGCGCCAGTTCCTGCACCGCGGCATCGCCACGCGCACTTTCGAGCGCCGCTTCCAGCTCGCTGACCATGTCGAGGTCAAGGGCGCCGATCTGAAGGACGGCTTGCTGCACATCGACCTGGTTCGCAATGTGCCGGAGCGGCTGAAGCCGCGCCAGATTGCGATCAGCAGCGGCAGCAAGCAGCTCGAGGCGAGCGTCTAACACCTGCCGACAGTGTTGACTTGAGGCGGGGCGGGTGGTCCGAAAGGGCTGCCCGCCTACCTTCATTGGGCGTGCGCATTGCTCGGTCTAGGATGCCGCCATAAGTCGAGGGCCAGTTACCATCGCCATCCCGGAAGCGGAGATCGAAGAACACTTCATCCGCGCTTCGGGACCGGGCGGGCAGAACGTCAACAAGGTGGCGACCGCGGTCGAGCTCAGGTTCAACGTGCGGAGCTCCCGCAGCCTTTCCACCGATGTGCGCGTACGCCTGGAGCGATTGGGTGGTCGGCGCGTCACCCGCGATGGCGTGCTCGTCATCCGCGCCGACCGGTTCCGTACGCAGGAGCAGAACCGGGCCGACGCGCGCGAACGACTTATGGAGCTTGTTCATCGCGCCAGCATCGTGCCGAAGCGGCGGATCAAGACCAGGCTCACACGCGCGGTGAAGGAACGACGGCGAGAGTCCAAGCAGAAGCGCAGCCGCGTCAAGCAGACGCGCCGCGAACGCCCCTCGCCGGACTAGAGCGCGATCGCCTCGCATGGAAGCCCTGCCGCTTCCATGTGTCCGCGCGTAGCGCGGCTCCGCCGCGACGTGTGAATCGCACTCTAAGCTTTAAGTGTAGAGCAGGATTCACGTCCCAGATGGATCGCGAATGCAATTCCATCTGAAACGATCCTGCTCTAGGCCGCTGCTGTTGAAATGGATGTGAACAGAGCGCTGCTTGGTTGAGCAAGCGCTTTGTGCTCTTATCACCACGATCGTTTTTGCCCAGTCGGTGAGGCTTCATGACAAAGATACTTGGAATCTGCGGCAGCCTGCGCAAAGCGTCCTTCAACCGCGCGGCTCTCCATGCCGCCCGCAAGCTGGTGCCGCCAGGGGCGACGCTGGAGATCTTCGATCTCGACGGCATTCCCGTCTTCAACCAGGACAACGAGCAGAGCCCGCCACCGCGTGTCGTGGAGCTCAAGGAGACGGTTCGCGCGGCGGATGCCATCCTGTTCGCCACCCCCGAGTACAACTACTCGATTTCAGGCGCACTGAAGAATGCCATCGACTGGGGCTCCCGGCCCTCTGGACAAAGCGCTTGGAAGGGCAAGCCGGTCGCGATCATGGGCGCGTCAGCAGGCATTCTCGGCACCGCGCGCGCTCAATATCATCTGCGGCAGTGTTTCGTGTTCCTGGACATGCCCGCAGTCAACCTGCCCGAGGTCTTTATTGGCGGCGCGGCGCAGAAATTCGACACGCAGGGTGAGCTCACTGATCAAACAGCCAAGGATCTCATCGCCAAGCTGTTAGTGAACCTCGTCGAGCTGACACAGCGCTACACAGCCAAAGGCTGACGCCGCATCGAAGCAAGCAATCAGCCCCCAAGCAGCGGATCGTTCGGCGGCAGTGGCTTGCCGAGCTTGACGCCAGCGCTCGTGCCGGAGGCCCATACGATAGCACCGATCAGGCGTCGGCCGCCGGTCAGCTCGACCTGCACCAGATCGTTCTTCTTGAGCTCAGGTGTGCGCTCCAGCCCGAGACCAGTGGTCGAGATATCCTTGGCGATAACCGTTGCCGTCTTGCCGCGATGACGCAGCACGCATTGCTGCAACAGACTGCGGCGGGCGGCTTTTCGCCGTTGCGGCATGTCGGGTAGAACAACATTGCCGGATTTATCGATGCACGGACACTGCCCCTCGCTCGCACTCTTCAGAATCCGAAGGAGCATGGCCGAGTTCTCGCCATAGTACGGCGGCAGCCGGTCCCGCAGGTCTGCGTCGAGCGCCGATACGGCTCCGACCGCCCGCTGGCAGAGGCTCGACCAAGCCGTGAATGTCGTTGCGTTGCCGTGACTGACGGCCTGCTGAACGCCCAATCGGTCAAAGTCGGCGAACAGGCGCGCGATGCCAGCGCGAGCGGCAGACAGATCCCTAAAGAATTCCTTCATGCGAAGCAGCGCTGTATCCCCGACGCCGGCCTCCTCGTGGGACCGAAGGAGCTCGCCGACAACCGCCGAGCTGCTCGGCAGAAAGTTCTTCAACTCAGCGGGGTTCTTCAGGGGCGCCTTGCCCTGCAAGGCATTGAGGCCGCTCGCGATGGCCGCCACCTGGAGCGCAGCCGCATGCGTTTCGCACACGATCGCCTCGAGCAGCCCGGCGCTGTCCAACCCGGTGGCCTGCTCGGCGTGATCGGCGGTGAAGAGCTTGGAACGCAGAGACTGCAGCATTTACTACACCGGCGGGACGCGCGTTGGTTCTTCAGGAAGATAGCTCTCAGCCTTGAACAGCGCGTTAATGCGTTGTCGTGTGGTCGCCAAAGTGCCACCGCTAGACACCGAATCACGTATTCTCGTCAATTGACGGTGAAAAAGTCTAAATCGCCATCGGATCTGGACGGCCGATATCCATGCCAAAGACCGGCCTTATGGGACCTTATCAGTTGACATTCGACGGCATTTCGAGCGCCGTCACGCGCCGGTCCGCTGGCGTCTATGCTCTCGGTCACACCGATGCGGACGGCAAGTTCCATGTTCAGCACATTGGTCGATCGGATGCCGATGTTTGCGAGAAGCTGCGCGACTACATCGGCTCCAACACCAAATTCAAATACGGGTACTTCCCGTCATCGAAGACCGCGTTCGAGAAGGAGTGCGACCTCTTCCACGACTTCAGCCCGCCTGGCAACCGGATCCACCCAGATCGGCCGGCCGGCTCTAATTTAGAATGTCCGCGCTGCCGCTTCTTCGGTTCTGGACGGCGAGCAAGGCTATGATATCTGCTAGCGCAGCCTGATAGCCATGGTGCCAGTACGCCCGCTCGGGCGTATTGGCATCCAGGTGCTTTTGATCGACCTCAGCGAATGGAGCCTCTAGCTCGAGCCATTCCCTGATGTCGTCGCGGCGCTGCTGGAGCAGCGAGATTTTTCTCTTGATCGACATGCACCCTATTATGCAGGTGCAAATTGCTGGCGCTTTAATCGCGCCGGGCTTCTGCAATCGCAGTAAATCCCAACGATAGCACTGTATCATTGCAGGCCATGGGGCTATTCAACCGGGCCCTCCGGCCACCTCACTCAATGTCCCGACGCGGCCTCGGCCTTCCTCTCCTTCAACGCCTTGTCAATGAGCACGTTGACGAGGGTCATGCGGCGGGTGGCACGCTCGCGCTCGGCGGAGGTAACGCGATCAGGATGGTTGTAGATGGCAAATTCGCGGCGCAGGCGCTTCAGGTCCTCGGTCGTGAGATCGGGGCTGAGGCACAGCTCGTCGGCGAGAAACTGATCCAGATCCCGCGCCTTCTCCAACAGCTTGCCGGACTGATCAGCGGCGTACATCTGCGCCAGCCTGCTCACAGCGACATAGGCCGGCGAGCTCAGGAGCTGCTCGATGGCATCGTGGATATCCGGGTCCGCGACGCGAGGGCCGCCCGGTCCCTGGCCGGCAGCGTCCTCGGAACGCGCTCTGAGGGCGGCCTCGAGAATTAATCTGAAATCGGCTTCCGATGCGGACTTTCGCTCGGTCATCCAACGGGACCCGAAAACGCTGCCTTGTGAGCGGTGGACACGATAGTTAGCTCGAGCTTAGGAAACCTGGGTTGATGTCAGGTAAAGTGCAGCAAGATTTTCTTAACGAAAGCGTCCGCGGACCAGTGGCCCCCTGCAAGCGGCAGCGCCTCTATAGATATTTGCTAGGACCGGACGCTGTCCTTCGCCTCCGGAGTTTGGCGATCGTCCTCTCGTGTCCCCTCGCGGTGCGCGAAGCGGCTGCTCGCCGCAAGCGCCATATGCAGTCGCAACGACAACAGCAGCGGGCTCGTGACTTCTTGCGAGCTCGAAACCGGTCCGAGCCCAGCTCCACCGGTCATGGAAAACTGACGATCACTCGTCTCTGCAGCTACATATCCCTGACCGGGAGCCATAGGCTCGCTCGTGGTGCGATCCAGCAATGCCGCCAGCTCTGATGCGGGTGCTATCGGCGGCTCTGCAGCCTGTCCAACATTTGCCGGCGGACTCCCGATCCACTCCGCCTCTGCTGCCCGTCGCGCTGCGAGGCCTGCGAGCAACTTACCGCCGGCTTTGTTGTATTCGACAAACAGGGAACGCACCGCGTCCATGTCGCCGCGCCGCACGGCATCGCCAAGTCCATCGCGGGTCCATTTCTCGCCGGCGTTGAACGTGAGAGACGTGAGAGCAGCCTTGGTCCCTTCGTCGGCGTTGGCCGCATGGCGTTCGACGACGGCCCTCGCACTCGCGATCTCGGACTGAAAGCGGCGCTCGGCCTCGGCCCGATCGATCACCTCGCCCGGATAGAGCGCGCGCGTGCCGTAGCCGTTCGAATGCTGCGCGTAGTCCCACTGGGCCTGCGCCGTGAACCCCTCGAAGGTTCGAATCGACTTGAGATGCAGGCTATTCATGGCGCGATCCGCGATGGCTCATAGATAAACCCCACCATTCGACGCCCGGGCTCCGGTCGCATCATTGCCAGCATCGACTGAGGCATCGGACGGCTCGGACGAGCGTCCAGATTCATGCCCCGATTGCCGCTGCATGCCCGATGATTGGCCATCTGGCTGCGACCAACCCGACTGCGACTGAAGCGAAGATTGCGGCCCTGTGTGATTGTTCTGGACGTTGGGTTGAATCGGGGATGCCGCCCGGTCGGGCTCGACGATATGCACGATCACCCCGTCCAACGCGTATCCGGCTGACTGCAGAACCTTCGACAAAGCCTCTCGATCCTGCCTCAGCATGTACGCCGTTTCCTGCCGTGAGGCGTCGAGCTGAATCTCCAGAGCATCCTGTTTGAGCGACATGCGCACCGTGACGGTTCCCAGATCCGCTGGTTGCAGCTGGATGTGCAAGATCTTGAGGGCTGAGTCGGACTTGACGCTCAGGCTCGGCAAGCTCACGTCATCGGCTTTGAAGGCGCCAGTCTCTGCGGCTGTCAGCTCCGCCTCGAGGCGCTCGGCAATCTGAAGGATCGGTGGGGCATGCGCAATGGGCGGCAGATGCGTTTCGGTGCGCAGCACCGTGACCTTGGCCTCCGCGGTGGCAATGGACAGAGCCTCCTGATCCATCGCTTGGCGAGCCTCCGTTGCGTCGCTGATCTCCATGGATGGCATGTGGAGCATCGGTCCGTCACCAACCGAGGTCGCCAGCATCGGATCGGTGCTTCCTGCCTTCGATGCCATCGCGGCTGCAAGCTCAGCCGACTTACCAGAGCGGCGGTCTTTCGATCCGACCACCTGAGCATCCGAAGGCGCCGCGCCAGCTCCTGCCCCGTTCTCCGCAAGAGCAGCGATCTCCATGACACGGAATAGGCCGGCAAGATCGACTGGACGTTGCGGCACTGACTGCAGCTGCTGATCGGACTGCAGTGCCATCTGACCATCCTCGGTATCGTCAAACTCGCCGCCCCGCTCGCCAGCAAGCAGCTCCTGCGCAACGTCAGGCACATTGGCCCACAGATCTTCGGCGTTGGCCACAGTCTCCAGGGTGGTCGTCCCGGCCTGGAGATCGCCGGCCGCGTCTGCGGCAAGGACCTCCACTCCACCGGTCAGTGCCAATACGTCCGCAATCCGAAACTTCCAAGGCAGAGGGAGCCGGCTCGGATCTTGAACCCCAGTCTTGCCGGGGACCGCTGGCTGTGCCAGGGCTCGTTCTTCGGGATGCGCCGCGAGTTGGCCCAGCAGCTCGGGAAAGCTGCCGCTCTGATCCGCGCTCGAGCCGTCGCCGAGATCCTCCGGCATGCGCCGGCCCAGCACATCGGTTGCCGCTTGTGCCGGCAGCGCACTCGTCAGCGTCATTTGGAGACCTCGTTCAGCAGCATATCCACACGCGCCATGACTTTACGGGCCACCTCGACCGACTTTGGCAAAGGTGTTTCTGGACCTTCCGCAAATGCGAGCGGCGGGTCAGATATCAGGAGTGGCCGGCGCACCTCGCTGGCAACGGCCATGGCCGCATCCAGAAGCTCGGCGTCCGAGTCTGCGAGTTTCGATCGATCTATGGATTGCAACACGGCAAGACCCACGTCGTGATCTTGCGTGATTATCAGAATGGCGGCTTCGTAGATCCTCGAACGCGTGTGCTCTGCGCTGCCCTCGGTTGTCAGCGCGATTGCATGGCGGGCAGCGAGTCTGGCCAGCTCGACGCGTCCGCCGGTCACGGCCTGATGAGCAATCAGCAGATAGGACTGCCGCCGGCTCACTACGTCCAACCCATCCAGCATCGCCTCGAGCTTGGCGAGCTGCTCGGGCGCCTGTCCGTATCGGTCACCGGCAACCTCGACGGCGAACTGCTCGCGAAAGCTGTTTGCGTAGACCGAATTGGGAAAGCGGCGCAGGTAGTGCGACGCCAGGGTGTTGTAGGCACTCGTGTCTCCGGCGGCGGCCACCGCAGACGCCTGCCTACGCAGTGCGGCCTCCTCGATAAGCGTGCCCGGCGAGAGCAGACGCGCGTCGTTGAGCAGCGCAATGGCTTTCTTCGGGTCCTTTGCCACGAGCAAGACGGCTTGCGCGAGCGCCACATGCGCCCCGAGATTCCGCTCCAGCGTGCGCACGTCGACGGCAGCCAGCAACTCTGCGGCGTCGGCATCGCGGCCTTCACTGTAGGCCAGTGCGCCGTTCAGAAGTTTTTCATCGACACCGGGCAGCGAGCGCCTGCCGAACAGGCCCTTCAGCACGCGCGGCTCGCCCCCGCTGAGCACATACATCACGACGGCGCGCACGTTCGTGGGATCACCCCATACGGAGGGATCTGCCGCCATCATCTGCTCAGCGATATGCGCGCTCAGTCGCCTCTGCTGACTGTAGGCGGCGCTATCGCCTTGCGCAGCGCGATCCTGTAGCAGACGGAGGGAACGGATCAACTCGAAGGGCTGCTGAGCATCCTGACCTCGAGCAGCAGTCGACATCGGCGCCGCCACTGCACACGCGACCAGCAGAATGCGACAAGCGCTCCTCATGATTTGGGTTTCCGCAGCAGGAGCTCGATGCGACGGTTCTGCGCGGCTTCGGGGTCGGTTGGAACACGCAGATTGCGGTCCGCATGACCTTCGACGCGTTCGAACCGCTTCTCGTCGAGGCCGCCACGAACAAGCATGTAATAGGCCATGTGAGCCCGCGCGGTGGAAAGCCGCCAGTTGTCGTAAGTGGACGACCTGAACGGCCGGCCGTCGGTATGGCCGCGCACGATGAGTTGACCAGGCCGCGTCTGGAGAACTTTGGCGATCCTTTCCATGATTGCCACGACGGCGGGGCGCGGCTCGGCCGACGCAATGGCGAACATCCCGAAGTCGAACTTGTCCGTAAGGCTGATGAGCAAGCCATCCTCGGTGACATTGACCTCAATGTCGGGGCCGGCAGCTTGCCCGAGCTGCCCCATGGCCTGCCTGATCTCGGCGTCGACCTTGGCAGCCTCAGCCCGCTCTATCGCCTCCTTCGCGTCTCGTGCCCCCTTCACCTCCTGCGCGGCCTTGTCCGTCGCCTCTGCCAGCGCCTTTTGCACGATGTCGGTGACATTTGGCGCTTTGCCCTGATCGTGCGCGCTGGCGTCCGCGAGCACAGCTTGGCCCCCATCCTGGCCCGGCAGCTTCTGGCCGACGAGGTCCAGGCCGGTGGCAGGATCGGATATCGCGTTGCCCGATGTTGTGGGCTGAGCGTCCTCGCTCGATGTTTGTGTCGCGTCCACGGGCTCCCTTGCCTGGCTCTGTCGCACCTCTGGATCGAACGGATCACGGAAGGCTTCGCCGGGCGTCCGGGCGGTTATGGCCGGCTTGGCCGGCCCGGTGCTCGTGCGGCGCTGGTCCTCGGGTCCGCCAGGGGCCTGCTGGGCCAGGATTTCGAGCGCCGCGTAGGGATCTTTGAAGAGCGCATCCTCGACAATTTTCTGCTGCGCCGGCGACAGCTTGGCGCCCTTGGCTTGGCCGTCCTTCACCTTGGACTGGCCGGGCGCGTTCTCGCTGCCCGGCGCACCGGTATCGGCATCGTGCAGTCCACGGGGCGTCGGCGACTTGTCAGTCAGCCGCAGTGGGTTGAAGTAGGTTGCGACCTGGGTCAGCACCTTCTTGTCGGTCGCGTTGATCAGCCACATGACGAGAAAGAACGCCATCATGGCCGTCATGAAATCGGCATAGGCAATCTTCCACACGCCTCCGTGGTGCGCGCCCTCCTCGTCGCCCCCGCGGCGCCGAATGATGACAAGCTCCTGGAGCGTCGCTTCCTCTCCCTCGACGCTCACGCCACCGCCTCCTCGATCCGATCGATCCACTCCTGGAGGCGGGTCTGCAGGACCGTGTGATCCAAGGTCACTTGAACGTCAGGGGTTTCGCTGACTGAGAACGTGACCTCGGCGGTTGTGTCGGCCAGCTTCTCGCGCAAGACCGCAATCAGATCATCCGGGCCCGAGACGGCAAGGGTTGCGCCACGGTCCCTCGACACGATGGTCCGGACCAGGGCGGAAAGCTCGGTCACTGCCTGCCGTCTGAGCTGCGCCGTGAGCAAAGGCCGCAAGATGCGTGCCGTGCTCTCGCTGATCCGGGCTTCCATGTCGCGCATCGCCGCGAGCATCTGCTCGACCAAAGCCTCGCCCGCCTGCTCGATCCATGCCTGCCGCTCGGACGCCAAACGCTGCTCGAACTCCTCGCGCTGCGCTTCCAGCCTGGCCTGAAACTCCTCCTCCGCAACCGCTCTGCCTGCCTCATGGCCACGCGCAACGGCCTCGACGATACGCGCAGCCATATCCTCCGCAACACTCGGCGAGGCCTTGCCCACCGACCGCACCAGAGCGTTTGTCAAACCCCGTCCAGCATCAGCCTCGTTGCCGAATTCCACGAGCAGGCGGGCCAGAGGTATCGCACTCATGCCGAACTCGGCCCCGTTCATCCACTGTCTGAGGATGGCTGTGGCCTGCTCCTCGTCATAGTCGATCATCTGCTCGAGCCGCTTCTGTGGCATGCGGCCCATCTTGATGGTCAGGTCCGCAATCAGATTGGGCACTTCCTCATGTGCAACCTTTGGTTTCGCGGCAACCGAGCCAGGCGTCGGGCCTTCGACGACAAGAGGACCGGTTGTTGAACTGGCAACCGCGGGCCTTGGCTGCTCCAGCAGCGCTTTTGTCGCTGGCCGCAACCCGAACCAGATAAGGAGTGCCGTGGCAGCGAGGATGGAAAACGCCTTGAAGATAGCGCCAGTTTGCTGGACGAGCTGCTCCAGAATGCCCGGCCCTGCGGCTGCTTCGTCGAGCTGGCCGGTTTGAACGAACTCAACGGCGGACAACGCAACCCGGTCTCCGCGCTTGGCGTCCATGCCCGTTGCCGAATTCGACCAGGCGCTGGATGTCCTGGAGTTGCTTGTCGATCTGCTCTGCAGTCGCATTGCCCCCCAACGATGCAAGCAACTGCTTGCGATTGATGACAACCGCGATGGTAAGACCCTCGATCTTGTAGCCCTCGCTCACCGTCGAGACTGTCTTGGAGCTGAGCTCGTAGTTCCTCAGCTCCTCTCTGCGCTCGTTGGAGCGCTTGGACTGATCGCCCGCCGCTGAAGCCGTCTGCTCGGCGGGAATGTTCTGCTCCACGCCGACAGCAGGCCGGTTGTTGGCGTTCTGGGAGTTGCCGGTCTCCTTCACCACGCGCAGGGAGCGCTCGGCGCGCGATTCCGGATCGAACGAGGTTTCGTTGATCTGCCGCTTGTCCATGTTGAGCCGGGCCGCAACGCTAATCGTGAAGTTGTCGAGACCGAGGTAGGGTGCCAGCGTCTTGCGGACCTTGTCCTGCAGCTCCTTGGCGATCGCCTTCTCGAGCTCGACCATGGTGCCGGGGGCAGCATTTGCCGCATCCCCGCCGGCAGCCAGAACGGTTCCGTCCGTGGTCATTACCCTGACCCGATCGATGGTCATGCCGGGAATTGCGGCGGAAACCAGATGGCGGATCGCGGGTGCGGCCGAGAAGTCGTCAGACCTGTCGGTTCGGATCACGACGGAGGCTGACGGCGGCTGGCTGTTGCGGCGGAAAGACCCGCCGTCCGGGAGCACGATATGCACGCGCGCCGCCCTGACCCCCTTCATGGCCTGGATCGTGCGCGCGATCTCGCCTTCGAGAGCGCGCACGCGCGTGATCTCCTGCATGAACGAGGTCAGTCCGATCGAGCCCAGCTTGTCGAAGAGCTCGTAACCGGCGTTGGCGCTGCTCGGCAGCCCCTTCTCCGCCAGCAGCATGCGGGCCTGCACCATCTGGGCGGACCGCACCATGACTTTCGAGCCTTCGGAGTTGACGTCGAAGGCGATGCCCGCCTCCTTCAAGGCGGCGCCGATCCGGCTGACGTCCTGGGCATTCAAACCGCTGTAGAGCGTCTCGAACTCGGGACGGCTCAGATAGTAGCTGCCGAATCCAACGGCAGAGAGCACCGTGCAACCAACAATGCCGAGGACCGCCAGCCGCCTGCCACCGAGAGCCAGCAGGTTCGCCCACAACCGTTCGAGCTGTTCCAGCCCGTTCATGTCTCGCCCGCCCGCGTCACAAATCCGCTTTTGCGATGCTGGAACCGCAACCTTGTGCGAGCATTACGCAAAAGGCCACGCCATCAAGAAAATGAGGTTTGGCCAGTCGCGTGGGCCTAGCTTCGGAACAGCGCCAGGATGCTCTGGCTGCTCGAGTTGGCAATGCTCAACGCTTGGATGCCGAGCTGCTGCTTGACTTGGAGAGCGCTGAGACGCGCCGATTCCTTGTTCAGATCCGCATCGATGAGCTGACCGATACCGCGGTCCAGCGCATCCACCAGCGTCGTCGTGAACGTCTGCTGGGCATCAATGCGCTGCTTGGCCGAGCCGAATGCTGCGGCGGCGGCACTCATGGCCGCAACAACACCTTCGGTTTGGATGGCATCCGTCATATCGTTCACGGACGCCTCGAGGTCATAGGCAATGACCGTCATGGTGGTTACGCCCGTGCCGGCCTCGTAACCCGTCACGACATCCTGATCCGTTCCGCTCGATGCCAGCAGGTTGGCACCCTGGAAGGTTGCGCCGGTGGCAAACTGGACGATCTGGGCCTTCAGCTCGGTGATCTCAGCATCGATGATGGCGGTGTCGACACCAGGCGTCTCGCGCGCGACATACTTGTCGAAGATCTGCTGTGCGATGCCGATGGCCCTGTCCAGCGCGCTGTAGGCCGTATCGACAACGGCGGCACCGAGGCCGAGCGCGTCTCGCACCGCGGAAAGGCCGCCGGTCTGCGTGCGCATGCCGGTCGCGATCGACCAGTAGGCGGCATTGTCCGACGCCTCGGCCACGCGGTAACCCGTCGAAATGCGCGACTGTGTCTCGTCCAACGCCTGGTTGGTCATGGAAAGCGTCTGCAGCGCGGTCATGGCTGAGACGTTGGTATTAATGCTACTCATGGGTATGTCCCTCTGCGCCTTTGGATTGCTACGGGCTTTCTGCTTCCCGCAGGCCAAAGTCCTTTCGCGCGACCACCTTGCGGGCCTTTGTGGATCAGCCGCTGCCGACTGAATAGCTAGACCGGCGACGCAACAAGACAGATGGCATCGGCCGGGCCACCTCGTCCATCCAAGACAGAATCAACTTACGTGATGTTCATATGTGGACCTTGCGCGAGCATTACGTGAGAAAGGCAACACTGAAGGCGTGAGGTTTCGGGAAAATTCCCGGTCGGCAGGCTCGCCAGAGCAGCTCCAGGGTGCTTGGGCGGCTCAAGATAACGAAAAGGCCGCGCCCTCCTTCAAGGGCACGGCCTTTCGGCAAAGACTACGGATTGCGGTCTTACCGGAACAGCGACAGGATGCTCTGGCCGCTCGAGTTGGCAATGCTCAACGCCTGGATGCCGAGCTGCTGCTTGACTTGGAGAGCACTGAGGCGCGCCAATTCCTTGTTCAGATCCGCATCGATGAGCTGACCGATACCGCGGTCCAGCGCATCCACCAGCGTCGTCGTGAACGTCTGCTGGGCAGAAATTCGCGACTTGGCGGAGCCGAACGCGGCAGCCGCCGTCCGCATGGCCTCGATGGCGGTTTCAGATGTAAGCGCGTCGGTCATGTTGGCCACCTCGCCTTCGAGGTCGTAGGCAGTAACCGACATGGTGGTTACGCCCGTGCCGGCCTCGTAACCCGTCACGACATCCTGATCCGTTCCGCTCGACGCCAGCATATTAACGCCCTGGAAGGTTGCGCCGGTGGCAAACTGGACGATCTGGGCCTTCAGCTCGGTGATCTCGGCATCGATGATGGCGGTGTCGACACCGGGCGCCGCGCGCGCGACATACTTGTCGAAGATCTGCTGTGCGATGCCGATGGCCCTGTCCAGCGCGCTGTAGGCCGTATCGACAACGGCGGCACCGAGGCCGAGCGCGTCCTGCACCGCGGAAAGGCCGCCGGTCTGCGTGCGCATGCCGGTCGCGATCGACCAGTAGGCGGCATTGTCCGACGCCTCGGCCACGCGGTAACCCGTCGAAATGCGCGACTGTGTCTCGTCCAACGCCTGGTTGGTCATGGAAAGCGTCTGCAGCGCGGTCATGGCTGAGACGTTGGTATTAATGCTACTCATGGGTATGTCCCTCGGAGCCGTTGGGTGACGTTAGACAAATATGGGGACATGCCGGATCTCCCGGCATGGCAGCGCGGCATCATGCCTTTGGGTCCCCCCACCCCGTCCGGGCCCAACCTGCCATGACGCAAGGTGTAACCGAGAAGAGTTAAACGCGAATTAACTACAATTGTCGGAGTCTAAATTTCGTTCAGAGCTCTAGATGAACGAGCGCACCAGCCCGCCAATCAAGAGGTTCCACCCGTCGATCAGTACGAAGAATAGAACCTTGAATGGCAGCGAGATCACGGTCGGCGGCAGCATCATCATACCCATGGACATGGTGAGCGTCGCCACGATCATGTCGATCACCAAAAAAGGCAGCACAATCAGAAAGCCGATCTCAAACCCCCGCCGCAATTCAGAGATCATGAACGCGGGGATGAGCACGCGCATCTCGACATCGGCGCCCTCCTGCCGAGAGCGGATCTTCTCGTTGGCCAGATCCTCGAACAGTTTCAGATCGCGCTCCCGGACGTTGGCGCGCATGAAAGTCTTGAAGGGAGCCGCTACTCGCGCATAGGCCTCCTGCTCGTTGATCTTGTTCTCCATGAGAGGCTTGAGACCGTTCTGCCACGCGCCGTCGAAGGTTGGCGCCATCACATAAAAGGTCATGAAGAGCGCCAGGCTGATCAGAATGAGATTGGCCGGCGTGGTCTGCAGCCCGAGGCCCGCGCGCAGGAAAGAGAGGGCGATGACGAAGCGGGTGAAGCAGGTCACCATCATCAGGAGACCGGGCGCCACCGACAAAACGGTGATGACGAGAATGAGCTGGATCATACGCCCGGTGGCCGTGCCGTCGCCTGACGGAATGAGCGCCTCCAGGCTTGGCATCTGCGCCTGCCCCAGCGCGACCGTCGGCGTCAGCAGGAGAGCGAAGAGAAGTATGGCGCCCAGCTTCTTCATTCGACGACCAGCGATTGAATTACGACCTCGCGCACCCGTCCGCCGCTGCGCACTCGGGCGCGCTCGTTCAGGTCCTCGCGCAAATTCTGGAAACCGTTGGCGCCTTCGATCTGTCCCATGGGAACGGTCCGCAGATAGGCGACGATGTCCTCGGTGATCTTGCCGGCGAGCACATTGTCATCCTTGCCGCCGTCCTGGACCACGACGATCGCCGCCTCCAAACGTATCCAAGCTGCTTTCGGCCCGCCCAGATTGGTGATGATCGGGCTGAGCGCCTTCAGATTGAGGCCGTCGCCGAACACCTGCTTGGCGGCGTCCTTCGCCTTCTCCTGCTTCTTGTCCGGCGGACCGTTGCTGCTCAGCCCGTACATTCCAAAGATCCCTCCGCCGACGCCGGACACGACCGTCGCGACCAGCATGGCAATGATGAAGCCGAGCAAGCCGGATGGCTTCCCCGCCGGCTCATTCCCTTCGCCTGCCGCAACTTCGCCCTTGGCCATTCGCGTCCCAACATCGGCATCAGAAGGGCAGCAACCAATCCAATGCCTGCTGTCCCCAGGCGGGCTGCTGAACCTCGGTTATCCTGCCCCGCCCACCGTAGGAAATGCGCGCCTCCGCGATCTTCTCGTAAGAGACCTGGTTCTCTGTCGATATGTCGCGCGGCCGCACGACGCCCGCCACGCTCAGCACGCGCACCTCGAAGTTGACGCGCACCTCTTGGCTTCCGCTGATGACCAGATTGCCGTTCGGCAAGATGCCGGTAACCACCGCGGCGACGAGCAGCTCGATGCTCTCCGAGCGCGTAATTGCGCCTTCACTTTTCGTCGTTGTCTTGCCGTTGATGTCCGAACCGATGGTGCCGTCGCCTGAACCTTTCATCAGCGGCGTATTCATCTTGTAGTTCAGGTCCAGATTGAAATCGCGCTTGGAGTCACGCGACCTCTCCGACGTATTGTCGAGCGAAGCCTTGTCCCTGATGGAGATCTTCACAGTGACCACATCGCCGATCTTCATGGCGCGCGCATCGCGATAGAGATCCGCGCCGGTGTCCTGCCAGAAAGAGTTGCCCGGCCGATAGGATGGGATAGGTACCGGCTCGCTCGAGATCGGCACCCGCTCGGACCTGAGACCCGCACCAACCGGCGTCAGGTGGGGCTCGCGTCCAATCTCGCGCGGATTCACCCCGCACCCACCGATCAGGAGCACTCCGACAAGAACGGTTGCGCGCGTTCTCATGACCGCCGCCCATCGGAAGCGGCCCTTGCGCTCTTGCCAGATGACGTCTTGCCCGCGCCAACCATGATCGCCGTGAGGCGGGCTGCCTGGTTCGGCTCCATCTCGCTCAGAATTGCACTGGACGCACGGGTGTCGAGCTTGCTGAGGACGGCAGCCGCGGTTTCTTCGTCCGATGCTGCCAGCTGCGGCGCGGCAGCGTCGGGCCGCATGCGCGCAAAAATGCCGACGAGCTGCTCCTGGGCCTTCCTCGAGTACTCGTCGCGACGGGCCAGCCACTTCTGATACTCGGCGATTTTGGCCTCGAGCATGGCAACGCGCTTGTCGAGCTCCTGCTCGACGTCCGTGATCATCTTCTTCTGCCACGCAACCCGCGCATCCGCGGCGGCATCGGCGATATTGATGCAGTATTGCTGTGCGGATTTCGCGGCGCCCACTGCTGTTTGCGCACGCTCCCCTGCCGTTTTTGCCGATGTGGAGCCTGACGCTTGGGCGGTCTGCGTCTCCACTGAAGGCACCGATCCGGTTTCCAGACGGTCCGCTGGCAGTACCTGGGGCACGGGCTTGGCGGCTTGTGCTTGCCGGGGACTTACCGCGCCAGTGACGATGGTCGTATTCCAGCCACGCTCGGCAGCCTGCATGGATGAAAGCGACGCCGACGCCGCAAGAGCGCCGAGCATCCCGGCTCCGATCCATGCTGCGCAATGTGCCCTTCTCATTGCACCACCAAGTCCGCTTGCAGCGCGCCCGCCGACTTGATGGCCTGCAGGATGGCGATGATGCCTTGCGGCTTCAGTCCGATCTTGTTCAGCCCGGAAACAAAGGTCTGCAGCGTCGTGCCGCGCACGATGGCAAGCTTGCCGTCCTTCTCATCCGCCGACACGTAGGTTTCCGGCGTCGTCACCGTTTGACCGTCGGAGAACGGAGCCGGCTGGGAGACGCGGGTATTCTCGGTAACGCGGACCGTGAGATTGCCGTGCGCCACTGCGACAGTGGAAATCTGCACATCCCTGCCGATGACGATGGTGCCCGTCCTCTCGTCGATGACGACGCGGGCCGGCACGTCAGGCTCGGTCAGCAACTCACCGATCTCGGCAATGAAGCGGGCCGCACCAATCGTGCGCGGCTTCTGCAAGACGACCGTTCGCAGATCTTCCTCTCGCGCCACCCGCAGGCCAAAGCGATCGGCGCCGTAAGCATTGATCGCATCGGCGACGCGGACAGCAGTGTTGAAGTCCGGGTTGCGCAGCTCGAGGACGAGGACCTTCTCATCGGAGAACCGGCCTGGCGCTTCCCGCTCCACCACGGCGCCGTTCGGAATCCGGCCAGTGGTCGGCACACCCTGGGTCAACGTCTCCGCCTTACCCTGTGTGGCGAACCCCGATACGGCGAGCGGGCCTTGCGCGACCGCGTAGATGACATTGTCGGCGCCCATCAGAGGCGTCAGCACCAGTGACCCGCCTGCGAGCGAGGTTGCATCGCCCAGAGATGAGACCGTCACATCGAGGCGTGTGCCGGCGCCAATGAATGCCGGCAGTTCGGCCGTCACGATGACCGCGGCGACATTCTTCGTCCTCGGATTGGCATTGCGCACGTTGATGCCCATGCGGTCGAGCATCGATTGGATCGACTGGCTGGTGAACGGAGCGTTACGCAAGCTGTCGCCCGTTCCGTTGAGGCCGATCACCAGCCCATATCCGACAAGCTGGTTCGAGCGCACGCCCTGCACCGAAACGATATCCTTGATCCGCGTCGCCGCATTAACACTCGTTGCGAGCAGCAGACCGGCGATGAAGGCGAGAAGCGCGCGCCCGATCATCGCCCGTCCACGCGTATGGTTCCATCTGCCTGCACGGCACCGCGGACGACGATGCCGCTGTCAGCATTGCGTGCAGTGACGATATCGCCAACGCCTCCGTTCTGAAGGGCCACCGCCGAGCTGGTGATCGTCAACCCATCGGCCTTGAAGACGAGAAAAGCCTGCTTCCCCTGCGCAATGACGAAAGGATCGCGGATCGCATTCAACGCGATTGGTTGATTGGGCAGTAACGTGCGGCGCGCGACTTTACCAATCGCTGCGCTTTGCGCTTCCAGCACGGTCGCGCGGGCGACGCTGCGGGCGACGAACATGCGCTCGTAGAGCGCGTCAGCGGAAATCGTGTCTCCGGGATAGATCGCCACTCTCGGCACCGGCAAAGAAATCGTCTCGGGCTCGTTGGCGTAGGCGCGAGCGGGCGCCAACAGCAAGAGCACCGCCGCTGCCAACAATGATCCGATCCTCAACTTCACCACGCCGTCTCCTAGCGTAAGTTCTTGGCCACAGTGGCAAACATGTCATCGGCGGCCTGGATGACCTTGGAGTTCATCTCGTAAGCTCGCTGCGCCGAAATCAGCTCGGTGATCTCCTTGACCGGATCGACATTGGAGTTCTCCAGATAGCCTTGATGGATGGTGCCGAAACCGGGATCACCGGCGACGCCGAGCGTAACCGGACCGGAGGCAAGCGTTTCGCGATATAGGTTGCCGCCCAGCGGCTCCAGTCCGACCTCGTTGACGAAGGCGCCGATAGTCAATTGGCCGAGCAGCTGCAGGTTCGCATTCGCGTCAGAGCGAACGTAGACCTGCCCAGTCTCGTTGATCACAACTTCAGTGGCGTTCTGGGGGACCGTGATCGCCGGCTGCACCACATAGCCGTCCGCGGTCACGATCTGCCCGGTGGCGTTCTTGTTGAATGCGCCGGCGCGCGTATAGAAAAGCTCGTTGTTGTTGCCGGCCACCTGAAACCACCCGCGACCGTTGAGGGCAAGGTCGAACTTGTTCGTCGTGTTCGTCATCGAGCCTTGGATGTGCAGGTTGCGCACAGCCGCCGTGCGCACCCCCAATCCGATCTGGGCTCCCTCGGGCACCTGGTTCTCCCCGCCCCTGTTCGGCGCACCCGCCACACGCTCCGCCTGGTAGAGCAGATCGGTGAACTCGGCCCGGGCGCGCTTGAAGCCGCTCGTGTTGATGTTGGCGATGTTGTTGGCGATGACCTCGACGTTGAGCTGTTGCGCATTCATTCCAGTGGCCGCGATGGCAAGCGCTCTCATGTCACGTCCTTCATATCTGCATGCGGCTGAGATCGAGGTACGCAGCGACGACCTTGTCGCGCACGGCAATGGCGCTCTGCAGCGTCTGCTCTGCCGACATCACGGCCTCGGCGACCTGCTGGACGGAAGCCTTGCCCTGCATGCCAGTGATCGCAGCCGCCTCTCCGGCCTTCAGCGTATCGATCGCGCTCAAAGCGGCGCGCGCCAGCACCGTCGTGAAATCGAGCGACTGCATGGTATCGGATGGCGCGATCTGGGCGCTGCGCAGCGCACCCATATCGGCTCAACTCACCGCGAAACTCGAGGCGACCGGCGATGTGGCGGAGGAAACCGGGTCAATCATCACGCGCTCCGCATCAGATCGATGGTCATGGTGATCATTTCGCGGGCCTGCTTCATCACCTGCAGATTGGCCTCATAAGACCGGTTGGCCTCGCGCATATCCGCCATCTCGACCAACATGTTGACGTTGGGCAGCTTGACGTAGCCTTTGGCATCGGCCGCAGGATTGCCGGGATCGTGCTCAATCCGGTACGGCGAGCGGTGAAGGTCCACACTCTGAACCTTGACAAGACTGGCGTTCGCGACCTCGTCGAGATCAGTCTCGAAGCTCACAACCTTGCGCGTATAGGGGTCGGCGCCCGGCGTCTTGCCCGTGGACTGCGCGTTCGCCAGGTTCTCCGAGACCACGCGCATGCGCGTCGACTGGGCCTCCAACCCAGAGGCCGCGATCTTCAGAATGGACTTGAGGGGATCGGACATCGACTACCCTTTCGAGCTTGCCATGAGCATGCGATGGAAGGCCTTGAGCACGCTGGTGTTGAGCGCGTAGCTGCGATTGACCTCACCCGCCTTGCTCATCTCCGACTCGAGGCTCACGGTATTGCCTGAGTGCAGAACCTCGCCCGCCTCATCAGGACCGAACTCCGTGCGGGCCTCGATGCCGGACGCATGCGTCATGTGCCCGGAGCGCGTGGATGCCATTGCCAAACTCATCGCCTCGAGCGTGCTCTCGAACGGTTTGATGTCCTGAGCCTTGAAGCCAGGCGTATTGACGTTGGCGACGTTCTGAGCAATGGCCGACTGGCGCACGGTGAGCCAGTGATTGACCCGTGAGGCCACGTCGAACAGATGTATCGGGCCCATGGCAAACCACCCCCAACCTATTTCCGGTTCTGGTCTAGTGGCCCAATCTTGCCCGAGGCTTGCGGTCAGGCTGCGCCGGCCCTGTTGCACATGCGCAAGGTCGACCGCAGGCAGCCGGCCATGCTGCCAAACCAGCTTCTTTTATTCAGCGGGATGCAATGCCGGCAGCAACCGCGCATCGGCGATCGCGTCGACCAAGCGGCGCGTATTCTCATCGGGGTCTTGAGACCCCTCCTCGAACGCTATGTGGTTGATCTCGACGCCGGCATGGAGCGCCTCCAGCAGAAGGCGGAAGTACACGTTGACGCGCATGTGGCGGAATTCCATGTCGAGCGCAACCGACGGCGCGCCCCCCCATTTCAGATCGACATCTCCGGACGAGCCGAAGGAGACGGTGCCCGGCTTGAAGAACATCTCGGTCGACGAGCTCACCAGGGTCTTGATATTGCCGAACTGCTCCGCCCGGATGAACGTGACGAGATCGATCGCATCGATCAAGCGCAGCTCGGACGCGACCTCTCGCAAGCCGTCAGCCAAAGCCTTCTCGCGCTCCAGCGTATAGTCGCAACCTTGCTTCAACATGGTTCAGCCTTTGGTGACCGCCGGCGTCCCGCTGCTACCGCGGGCCATCAGGAACAGGATGATCTCAGCCACGGCCTTGTAGAACTCGGGCGGTATCATCTTGTCCACCTCGACACTTTCATACAGCGACCTTGCGAGAAGCTTGTCTTCCACTACCGGAACCCCGTTCTCTTCGGCGATCTGCCTGATTTTGAGCGCGATCAGGTCTTGTCCCTTGGCAATGACCAGCGGCGCGCCGCTCTCTTCGCGTACATAGCGCAGCGCGACGGCGTAGTGCGTGGGGTTGGCAATGACGACAGTCGCCTTCGGCACCGCCGCCATCATGCGCCGCCGCGCCCTGTCGCGCGCCAGCGACCGCATGCGCGCCTTCAGGATCGGATCACCTTGCGTCTGCTTCATCTCGTCCTTGACCTCTTGCCGGGTCATTCTCAGCTCGCGTTGCCAGTGCACGCGCGACCAGACCAGGTCCGCAGCCACCAGGACGATAGTGGCGATCACCAGGGCGCCGAGCAGCTTCATGACGAGGACGCGTATCAGCTCGGGAATCGAGCCGGGCTCCATGAACATGGCCTTGAACACGTCACCCTGTGCCGCACGCAAGATCAGGAAGCCTACGAAGGCGATGACGGCGAATTTGAACATAGCCTTGAGGAACTCGACTTGAGCCTGAATGCTGAACAGCCGCCGCCATCCCGCCATGATGGATATGCGCGCAAGATCGGGCTTTATGCGATCGAGCACGATTTGCGGTGGATTTTGCAACAAGGCCGAGGCTATGCCGGTGACGGCGATGATCAGAACGATCGGAATCAGCAGCTGCGCAACATCCAGGCCTATCGCATGGAACAGCTGAATGACGTCCGCTCCATTCTCCAGCGACCAACCTCCGGGGTTGTCGATGAAACGCTCCAGCGTGAGCCGCAAATGAACGACATTACCTGCAAGGAAAAGGCCCGTGATCGTGAGAATTCCACCGAGAGACGCAAAGGAAGCCGCCTCTTTTGAGAACGGAACATTTCCCTTCTCAATGGCGTCCTGCAGCCTTTTTTCAGTAGCCTCTTCGGTCTTGCTTTCCTTGTCATGAGACTCGGCCATTCGGAGGAACCGCTCAGGCGGCCTCCTCGTCGCCACCGGCTGGAGCTTTCAAATCGATCGCTCCTCTGGCCGCCATCTTGAGGACGATGTCGACGATCAGGCGGCGCGCCTCCGCTGCTTCGCGCGGAGCCCCCCCAGCGCCGCTCTGCAACTCCGCCTCCACCATGCGCCGCGAGCGTGAGGCCAGAGAGGACAAGATTGCAGACTGCAGCTGTATATCGGTGCCCTTGAGCGCCAGCACCACACGTTCGATCGGCACCTGGTCGAATATGACGGTCCTGACGCTCTGGGGTAGATTCACCAGATCGTCGAAGGAGAACAGCATGCTCTTCAGCGTCTCTGCGTCGCCGGGCCGGGATGCCGCCAGCATTTTCAGCGCATCCTCCGACTGTGCCTTGTCCAACTTGTTGAGGATGTTGGCGATGCTCGCATGAGTCTCCGCCGCCGAATCGTTCGACGAGGCGACCAGCTCCTCGCGCAGGACATCCTCGACAACGTTGACCGCCTCCTCCGCAGCATCCCGCGTCGCCAGCATTCTGCAAAGCATATCGTTGCGCTGGCCCGCCGGAAAAAGGCCGATGACTTTGGCGGCCGAGCCGAAGTTGATTCTGGAGAGAACAAGCGCTGCTGTCTGGGGATGTTCCTTCGTCAGATAAGCGCGCAGCACGTCATAGTTCACTTTCGACACCAAGTCCCAGATCGGCTCCCCCTTGTTCGCATCGCCGGATTTCACCTCGGCGATCTCATCCTCCGTCATGACCGACCCGAGCAAAGCCTCGAGCTCCTTGGCGGTGCCTACGAACTTGATGCCGGTCGCGAACTTCTTGGCGAACTCCTCGACCAAGACATCGAGACCGCTGGCTGTGACGGGTCGCAAGTCTGATGCCGACCGGGTGATGAGCTTCAGCTCGTCACCATCGAACCGCTTGAGGATCTGGGCAGCCTTCTCCTTGCCGAGCGCAAGCAAGAGCAGGGCTACCTTCTCCGCTCCCGTCAGGGAGGCGAGGTCAGATCCAGCCTTTTGCTCGCTCTTCACGTTCATTGCTTGGAAAATCTCAGGATGCTTTGTCCGTAGCGGAAGGTCCGACAACCTCCGTGAGCTTCAGGCCGAAACGAGAGTTGCCCTCGTCCATTACGACGACCTCTCCCCGAGCGATCACGCGTCCGTTCACCACCACGTCAACCGGCTCTCCTACGCGGCGGTCGAGCGGGATGATCGCACCGCGACCCAGCTTGGCGAGGTTCGCGACCGGCATGGTCGCAGAGCCCAGAACCACCCTGACGCAAACAGGGATGCGCATGATCATGTCCATGTTGCTCACGGACGTGCGCGGCGCCTCGATCGAAGCTGTGGATGCCGCAAGTCCGTTACTCTCCTCGATCGGGCCGAGCGTGGCGGCCAGCTCCTCGGGCGTTATCGACAGCTCTGCGGCGAAGTCTTGCATGAGGGCCGGTTGCTTGGCGTCGGCGTCTGGAAGGGACATATGGATTCACCAGGTTGAAGTGGACAATGCGGATGCGTCGCAGCTCACGCCCGCAGCAAGGACCCCTACGCGAATGTCAGCCGGCCAGGATGTCATTCGCGAACTCCTGATCACGATCGATCGGCTCCTCCACACGCAAAGTGTAAGCGCCGTTGGACTTTCCGAGCTGGCACCACAACAACGGCTCGCCGTTGCACTCGACCCGCACACGTGAGGCCGCAGTCGCGTTGAGTTGAAGGATCTGACCGACTTTGAGATCAGCGATCTCTTGCAAAGGCGCCAACCGCTCGTCCAGCACGCCGGACAGGACGACGCTAGTACGCGTGATCTCGTCTTTGATCTGGCTGGACCAGCGCGGATCGCCCTTTTCCGGTGCGTCAGAAGCCAATCGCGCCAGCACGGGGCGCAGGGAGTCGATCGCCGCCCGGGGAACAACGAGCAGGATCTCACCCGATCGTCCCCATATCCTCAATGCAAACCGGGCGACTACGACTGGACCATGCCGCCGTCCGATCACGTCGAAGTCGATCCGATCCGTTGCCGCGCCAACTGCGAATGTCGATTTGGCAATCGGCGCAAACGCCGCCTCCAGTGCCTTGGCGATGTGCCCGAAGTACCGCTGCACGATGCCGAGCTCAATTCTCGAGAAGGGCCGCTCGAACTCGTATGGCGCCTGGATGCCGTCGCCGCCGAGCATCATTTCGACGATGATCGAAGCGCAGACCCGATCGGCGCTCATGAGCGCACGCGTATTCCATTGCGCCGCATTGACTACTGCAGCAATACACGCGCCCTCGTGCGGCGCCAGCGCCTCCGACGCCACGCTGGTCTGGAGTTGCACGAGAGCCAGCTGCAACGGCGGGTCCGCGGCTTTTCGCATGGGATCGGCGCATTGACTCGCCGCGCGCTCGAGCGCCGCCTGCAGCGCCGGCAAGCGATCGAGGCGGTCGAAGGCGCCCATTAGCACCGTCTTAAGGGCCTCGCTGCCGATCGTTGGAGGTGACGTGGCGCTGCTTGTCATATCCGATCTAGGCGGCCTCCTGGCGACCGGGTTCACCCGAGCTTGGCGGACCACCGCCGCCAAGCGTTTCCTGCTCGACCTCGTCAATGGTGGGCCGCTCATAGGCGGAGATCGTCTTGCGTCCATGCTCCAGGGCGACTTGGGGCATCGCCCCGTTCATGAAAGCCAGCAACGCCTGCTTGCAGATCACGTAAAGACGAAGCTTCTTCTCGCGCACGATCTTGCTCTTGGTCGCAAGCGGCGTGACAACCGCATAGGAAAAGAAAATCCCGGCGAACGTGCCGACCAGCGCCGCGCCGATCAAGCCGCCCAGGACTTCAGGGGCCTGATCCAGGGCGCCCATTGCCTTGATGACGCCGAGCACGGCGGCCACGATGCCGAGTGCTGGCAGACCCTCGGAGATGCTGACGAGCGCATGATAGGATTTCATCATGTCGCCACGGATGGTCTGGATCTCCTCGTCCATCAACGCTTCGATCTCGTGCGTGCGCACATTGCCGATGATGATGAGCCGGCAATAGTCGCAGATGAAGGTCGTCAGATCCTCGTTGCGAAGAACGCTTTGAAACCTCTGGAATATCGGAGACTGCTCTGGATCATCGATGTGGGCCTCGGCCTCGCTGCGCGACTTGCTCTTGAGCTCGCGCATCAGCGAATAGAGCACGCCCAGCACGTCCAGATGCTCCCGCTGCTTTGGCGCGTCATTCCTGAACCCTTCCATCAGGGCCTTGCCGGTGTCCTTGATGGTCTTCACAGGGTTGGCCACGACGAACGTGCCCAGCGCCGCGCCGCAGATGATCACATATTCCCACGGTTGCCAGATGACGCCCACGTGACCGCCCATGGCCACGAAACCGCCCAGCATGCAGCCAAGCGTGATGAGGAGGCCGACGATGATCGTCACAGGCTGCTCCGAAAACCTAAAACCATTCGACGATTTCTAACCGGCCGATCCTTGCGTGAGCCTGATCCACGCCCGGCGCGCGGCTGCAACCTTGCCAGTCACAAGCCTCGGACAAGGCAGCAGGCGCAATCATGCTGCGATTCGGCTTTGGAAAGTTCCGGATGTGCAGACGACCGCCGCCACTTACCGACTGATCTCCAGCAATCTGGCACGCTCTCTCGGCAACACAGCCAAGCAGCCACAGGTGGCCCGCGAGACGGAATACTATCTGGCCAACATCGGCAAAGTGAAATCGGTCACCGATTTCATGTCCAATGAGCGACTGTACCGTTATGTCATGAAGGCTTTCAGTCTGGACGACATGACGTACGCCAAGGCCTTCGTTCGCAAGGCCCTCACCGAAGGCATCGACGACCGGACGAGCTTTGCCAACAGGCTGACGGATCCCCGGTTCCGGGAGCTTGTAGCGACATTCAACTTTGCCCGTTACGGCGCCGACACGACCGCCTCCGATCTTACGAGACAGGCTGTGGTCGACCGCCATTTGCACCAGATGCTCGAGGAGAATGCGGGCAAGCAGAACGAGGGGGTCAGGCTGGCGCTCTATTTCCAGCGCAAGGCGTCCGGGATACAGAGCGCCTTCAACATCCTGGGTAATAAAGCCCTGCTCAAGGTCGTGCAGACCGTCCTCCGCCTGCCGGTGTCAATGTCCCAGCAGGATATCGACAGGCAAGCGAAGCTGATCACCGATCGGCTGGATCTTGACGACTTCGCCAACCCGGACAAGCTGAACAAATTCCTCAACCGGTTCACGGCCATGTGGGAGCTCGAAAACCCCACATCGGCGCCCACAACGCCTAGCATCCAGATCGGCCAGCCCGCATCCATCGGCATCGGACAAAGCCTGCTTACGGTGCTTCAAAACTTGCGTCCGGGGGGACGCTAGCCCATGCAGTCCAGCCTCTACGTGTCGCTGTCGGCGCAACTGTCCCTGCAGCGACGCCTCGACACGATCGCCAGCAACATCTCCAATTCCTCGACAGCCGGTTTCCGCGCCGAAGAGGTCAAGTTCGAGACCTTGCTGTCACGGACGCCCGCCGATCCGATCGCGTTCGCCTCCACGGGTGACACCTACCTGTCGCGGCGGTCCGGCGAGTTCGTCAAGACCGACAACCTGCTCGACATTTCCGTTCAGGGTGATGCGTGGCTCGCCATCAGCACACCGGGCGGGCAGGTCTATACGCGCGATGGTCGCATGCAGATGACCGCGACGGGCGAGTTGCAGACGCTCAACGGCCATCCGGTGCTGGACGTGGGCGGTGCGCCGATCCAGCTCGATCCGGCTGCGGGGCCCATGCACGTCGCACGTGACGGCATGATCACCCAGAACAATCGCCAAGTCGGGGCCGTCGGGCTGTTCACCATCAACGAGAACGCAAAGCTGGCGCGCCACGAGAATTCAGGCGTCGTCCCCGACCAGCCGGCGACGCCGGCTCTGGACTTCACCAAGGTCGGCATAGTCCAGGGTTTCGTGGAGCGCTCCAACGTCAATCCCGTGATGGAAATGACGCGATTGATCGGGGTATCGCGCGCATTCGATGCCATTTCCGCCGCGATCGGCAAGTCGGAGGCCTCCCTGCGCGATGCCGTCAAAACGCTCGGCTCGAATGGCTGACGAGGCCGGCGGATCCTTCGAGTCTGCTCGACCTGAATCCGGGCTGGCTGCGGCAGACGTATGACCCATCGGAACGGCGAAACCGAGCAAATTATGGCACCTCACGCGCTCGAGAGGCTCGCTCGCGCGGTGGCATCCGCCGCCCACGAGCTTCCCAAGATACGGGTCGGAGGCGTCGTCTCGGAGGTCACGCCCGCAAGCTACCGGGTAAGCGGCCTGTCGCGATTCGTCGAGCTTGGAGAATGTGTCAGCCTCGGCAATGGAGACCGTGCGCAGCTTGGAGAGGTCATCCGCGTCGACGAGGCTGCGGTGACCGTCAAGCCGTTCGATGTCATCGGCAGCGTGGGGCTCGGGGCTGTTGCCTGGCGATACGGCTTTGTCAGGCTGCGCCCACATCATGCCTGGAAAGGGCGCATCCTGAACGCTCTCGGCGTGCCGATCGACGAAGGCGAGGTACTTCCCCAAGGCGATGCCGCAGTCTCCGTGGACCGCGTGCCTCCAGCGCCGATGCGGCGGCAGCGGGTTCGCAGCCCTGTGCGGACCGGCGTGCGGGTCATCGACCTCTTTACTCCGATTTGCGCAGGCCAGCGCATCGGTATCTTCGCCGGATCAGGCATCGGCAAATCGACGCTGCTGGCCATGCTCGCCCGCTCGCGCGGCTTCGACACGGTGGTCGTGGCCCTCGTCGGCGAGCGCGGGCGGGAGGTGCGCGAGTTCATCGAGGACGTCCTGGCCCAGGAAAGAGAGCGCGCCGTGGTCATTATCGCCACGGGTGACGAAAGCCCAATGATGCGGCGGATGGCGCCGAAAACCGCCATGAGCGTTGCCGAGCATTTCCGGGACCTCGGCGAGAACGTTCTGCTCATCGTCAACTCGGTGACCCGCTTCGCGCATGCCGCCCGTGATGCGGCGCTTGCCGCCGGCGAGCCTCCGGTCGCCCGAGGCTATCCGCCGAGCGTGCTGAGCGATCTTCCCAAGCTGCTAGAGCGGGCGGGGCCCGGCGAGGAAGGTCAGGGATCGATAACCGGCGTATTCTCGGTTCTGGTGGACGGGGACGATCACAATGATCCGGTGGCGGACAGCCTGCGCGGAACGCTGGACGGACATGTCGTCTTAGACCGCGCCATCGCCGACCTTGGCCGCTTTCCGGCCGTGAACGTGCTCGGGTCCATTTCGCGCCTCGCGCAAGAGGTGTGGTCCGCCGAGCAGGCCCGGCTGATCGCGCAGTTCCGCGCCATGATCGCCCGCTTCGAGGATACACGCGACATCCGGCTCCTGGGGGGATACCAGCGCGGCGCCGATGGCGAGCTCGACAAAGCCGTCGAGCTTGTGCCCAAGCTCTACCAGTGCCTTCGGCAGGCGCCGCAGGAGCCCCCGAGCACAGATGCGTTCCAGGAGATCGCGCGCGCTCTATCCCGCTGAGCGAGACCGGCCGGCCAGTTTGCTTGGCCCAGTGATAGGCTGGCTCCAGTGTGATGATCGAGAAAATTCGCCGGTATCCGCAACAGGTCCGCGGACACTAACGCTTCTCGCCCAAACGCGCCTCGGCCTTGGGGACGTAGTTGAGCTCCTGTATGAGCACGTCCTGGACCATCGGCGCGCCAAGTCGCCGGTTGGCATTGTCCCCTATCGCCTTCAGGAGCGCGGGCAAGTCCTGCTTCTTGATGTTGCGGAAATCGATGGTCTCGCCCGCATAGATCGTCTTGAACGCCTCATCCATGAGTATGGCGTCGGGCTTGATGGTCATTTGCTTCAATTGCTTTGCTTCTATGCTGAACGCAAGCTGGACGATGACGTAGCCCTGGATGGCGCCGTCAGCGATTATTGGAACGCTGATCATCTTGGTCCGTACCTGCTCGAGCCCGCCGGCATACTTGTCCGGCTCGCGCGCAGCATCCGCGGCCTTTCCAGACTTCCACGCGATCACGGCCCAGCTCGAGCCCAACGTGATGGCGCAGGCCCAAAGGCCGACGAAGATCAGCTTGATCACTGTCTCAGGCCGGCCCTGACCGCGGCCTCCGAATAGGTGCCGTCGAACTCAGCTTTCTGCATGGCCTCAGCCATGATCGTGGAAATCTCGCGCGCGGCCTCGAGGTGCATGGCAAGTGCTGCACGGTTCGCCTCGAGTCTGGCGCGAAGCGCTGCAAGGCGGACCCGCAATGCCTCGGTCAGCGCTTCCGGCTCGAACAAGCGCATGGCGCGGGTCAGCTCCAGCAAGCCATGGCTTTTCCTGGTGTTGAATTCCTTGAGATCCACCTGCGCACGCCTGCGTAGCGCCGTGGTCTCCTGATCGACAACCTCCTCCAGGCGATCGATGGCCCTGACAAGGCTCGCCGCGGCCGCCGCTCCGCCGTCCGATGCCCTGCCCGGCAATCCACCACCGGGAGAAATGCGGGAAGGGACAGCCTCGGCCGGCGTTTGCGGCATGCGACCGGCGCCGTCTGCCGGGAGTGTGAAGGCCTGCTGCATCGCGCGTCGTCTCCACGCTGCTCAGAAAGATGGAATGCGCCCGCCGCGGGAAGCCTTGGGGTCCGGTTGCCCAGCTTCGGCGCTGGTGGGAAGTGCATTGGGTGCGGACGCGCCCGCTATGCGCTGCGCAATCCCCACGCCACCACTGCGAGAGATTTGATCCGCCAGCTTCTCGGCAAGCATGGACTTCCAAATTGCCCCCGCGCTCCCCTTGCCGAACACCACCTCCGCATTCTTGGGCAGCATGGTCTCGATGAAGCTTTGCAGGACGAAGGCTTCGAACTGGCGAAACGCCTCAGCCGCCTTGCCCGCCTTCGCGGACGGCATGGCAGCCAAGCCGCCCTGCCCCGAAGCAACCGGCCTCAGTTCGACGGCTGCCGGCGCACCGGCGGGGCGGTCCACGGGAAGAATGGCGGCCAATGGGCCTCTCCTCGATGTAAACTGTCGCATCATGGGTTGGTCAACTTGCGGGAGGCTTGCGTCCCCGATGCACCACGAGGCTTTCCAGGAGGTCCAGGAGATCCTTTTTTTCGATCTCGCCTTGCATCTCCGCGTCAGCTGCCTTGGCTAGGCGCTCGGCGGTTTTCAACCGGCCGGCGCATGCGAGCAGGCGTCGCGCCTGGGCGTCCTTTGCGTCGCGGGTGCGGCTTGCCTCCTCCGCCAGCGCCCGCAAGCGGCGAGCAATCGTATCGATGAAGAGATCGTAGAGTGCATGGTTCTCATTGAGCGCCGCAATCAGCTCGCGCTGCGCGGCCTCCCCAGCCGCCAGGCGTCGCTCGATGTCGGCCAGCTTCCATTCCTCGGCGCGCTTGATCTGCGCCTGCACGCTGACCAGCCGGTGCGCTTTGTGAGTGCGGCTCCGCATATCCCCATCACCCTCTGATGAGCCAGTTCATGAAGCCGGCCATGAACAGAGTGAGAAACTCCGACACAGTGAAGTAGAGCAGCAGGAAGCCCCCCGCGAGCACGAACGGCAGTGAGATGAAGTAGATCGGAATCTGCGGAATCATCTTGTTCGCGAATCCGAACAGCAGGTTGATGATGATGCCGTAGACCACGAACGGGCTGCTGATCTGGAGGGCGAGCACGAATGCATCGCCAACTGCCCCGGAGAGATTCTTCAGGCCGGCCTCGATCGAGAACGGCTCGGTGATGGGCAACACGGAATAGGATGCCGCAAGAGCCTTGAACACCTCCCAATGCTGGTCCGTCAGGAACAGGAAGACGGTGGCGGTCAGTGTTATCAGGGTTGCGACCGCCGGCAGCGGCTCAGTGTCCTCGATGGGTGTGCCGGGCATCCCTGCAAGCCCGATGAACTGGGCTGCCGCGGTCGCCATGAACTGGAGGGCCAGGAAGAACATGCGGCCGATGACGCCAATCAGGGCCCCGACAGCCGTCTCGGACAGGATGAGGCCGCAGAGCACGGGAAACGACAGGTCCTTCACGGAGCCCTGCAAGGTCGGCAGCAGGACCGGCGTCATGGCCAGAGTAACGGCGATGGCAATGAACAGGCGCACCTGCATCGGAATGCGCGGACTGGAAAAGCCCGGCATCAGCATGAGGCACCCGCCGATGCGGCAGAACATCAGGAAGGCGACCAGGACCGTGTCCGGCGCCAGCGGTGTCATGAGATCGCTCCCAGCGCCTTGATGTTCACGCCGCGCGCGATCTCGAGATGCGAAAGGACGGGCAAGGTTGCAAACAGACGTTCGGTGACCATACGCACGTAGGGCCGCGCGTCAGGCGCCACGACCAGGACGAATTGATGTCCCTGGTCCATTTGGCTGCGGATGCTTTTGGTTGCCTCGGCGCCAAACTGCTCGATCAAGCGCGGATCGATGTCGAACTCGGCAACCTCACCTTTCGCATCACGCTTCAACGCTTGGTGAAAGGCAAGGTCCCATCGGTTGCCGAGGCGCAACACCTTCAGGACTCCGCCCTCCGACAGATCGCCGCAGATCTGTTGGGCCATGCGCATGCGGACATGCTCGGCGAGCTGCTCTGCGCGCCGCGCGTGGGGCGCAACCTCGGCGATCGCCTCCAGAATGAGGTGCAGATTGCGGATCGATATGCGCTCGGCCAGCAGGAGCTTCAGAACCGCCTGCAGACCGGAATAGGACAATTGAGAGGGGATGATCTCGTCCAGCAGGCGCCGATACTCCGGCTCCAGCCGATCGAGCAACAGGCGCATGTCCTTGTAGGAGAGGAGCTGGGCCAGGTTGTTGCGGATGACCTCGCGCAGGTGCGTAAGCAGGACCGACATATTGTCGATGGGCGTGAACCCCTCGCGCGTCAGGTTGCTCATGAAGGCTTCCGATACCCATACGGCCTTCATGCCGAAGGCAGGCTCGCGCGCGTCGTCGCAGGGCAAGTCGGGGCGCGGGCCGTCGCCGGTGATGACCAGGACATCGCCTAGTCGCAGCTCCTCGCCGGCGACAACGGTACCGTGCATTTTGATCTGGTAGCTCTTGGGCGGCACGGCGAGATCGTCCGAGAGCTTGATCTCCGGAACGACGAAGCCGTACTGGCGGGCAAAGGAGCGCCGCATCTTGGCCACGCGCTGCGCCAGCTCGTTGTGGATCGGCAGGAGCGCGCCGGAAAGCTGCTTGCCGAGGCAGAGCTCGATCTCGATGGCCCGCAACTGCTCCTTGACGGAATGCCGGGCCTCCTCCTCCGCGATCTGCTGGGCTTCGCGCACCTTGGATTCTTCTGCCGCGCGCACCTCCGCCCGCCGCTTGGGGATGGCGTAGGCGACGAAGACCATGGTTGCGCCGAGCACCGCGAAAGGCACCGCGGGCAGGCCCGGAGCAAGGGCCAGCACGAACATCACGACGGCCGCCACGGACAGTGCGCGTGGATAGTTGCCGAGCTGATCGAAGATAGCCTTCTCGGTCGAGCCGCGGGTGCCACCCTTCGAGACCAGGAGGCCGGCGGCCAGCGATATGATGAGCGCGGGAATCTGGGTAACCAGACCGTCGCCGACCGACAGCTTGGTGAATACGTCCGCGGCAGAGGACAGGCTCATGTCGTGGCGCGTGACGCCAATCACGATGCCGCCGAAAACATTGACGGCAGTAATGATGATGCCGGCGATGGCATCGCCGCGCACGAACTTGGAGGCACCGTCCATGGAGCCGAAGAAGGCGCTTTCCTCCTCCAGCTCGCGGCGGCGCCGCATCGCCTCCTTCTCGTCGATCAATCCCGCGGACAGATCGGCGTCGATGGCCATCTGCTTGCCCGGTATCGCATCGAGGGTGAAGCGGGCCCCTACCTCCGCGATGCGCGTGGCGCCCTTGGTGATGACCAGGAAGTTGATCGTGATCAGAATGACGAACACGATCGTGCCGATCACGAAATCGCCGCTCATGACGAAGTTGGCGAACCCGGCAATGACATGGCCGGCCGCGGCATAGCCCTGGTTGCCCTCGGACAAGATAAGACGCGTGGTCGCGATATTGAGCGACAGGCGCAACATCGTCGCGATCAGAAGCACCGTCGGAAACGCCGAAAAATCGAGCGGCTTCTGGATCCACAAAGCCACCATCAGGATCAGCACCGCCAAGGCGATCGAGAAGGCCAGCCCGACGTCGATCAGAACTGCCGGCAAGGGCAGGAAAAGCACCGTGAGAATGAAAACGATGCCGATCGCGAAGCTGACGTCTTGCGCGCCCTTGCGTTCGTTAGGCATGGCAACGGCTGCGACTGGAGCGGCCATCGGTTCTCCCCGTGTATTCTGCCGGTCTCAGCCTGGACGAGGAACCTTGCGCGAGGGTCGTCGAGGCACAGTGCAGCGGCGATCAGAACCCGTATTCGATGCGGGAGTAGATCTGCTCGGAAAAGGCAAAGATCACGGCACCGATGAACGGCGCCGTCAGGGATGTCACCAGAAGTATGACGACAATCTTGGGAATGAACGTCAGCGTGACTTCCTGGACCTGCGTCAACGCCTGTAGCAAAGCAATGACGATACCGATGAGCATTGCTGCCCCAACTGCGGGGCCCGAAGCAACGATGACAGTCCAGATCGCAGACTGGACGATGTCGAGGGCATCAGCCTGATTCATGGCTCAGGTGATGACAACGCCGGCGCCCAGAAGGACCTCGTTTCCGCTCGTGAGCACCGCCACCGCTCCCCCGGAAACAATACGCACGGACTCCACCTCGCCGCTCACGGAGCCGTCCGCCGATGTCACAGTGCGGCCGATCACGCCATCAGCCTGCGCCAGAGCCAGCGACGTCATGAGCGCATCCAGCTTCGCATTGGCCTGCACCGCCTGCTCGACGTTGGAGAACGAGGCGATCTGAGAGATGTACTGGGTCGGGTCGATGGGCTTCGTCGGATCCTGATTCTTCAGCTGGGCAATGAGGAGCTTGAGGAATGCGTTGTAATCCGGGGTGACAGAGCTGTTGGCCGCCGGTGCGACCGTGTTGGCGACCTGGGATACCGGAAGCGTGGTTCCTATGGCCATCAGGCGACCTCCTGCGCCGGATTGTCGACGTGCTCGCCTTTGCCGAGGATTGCATCCTCCAGAGGAAACAAGGTGCGGATGACCTTCAGCCCTTCGTAGACGCGGTCCGCGCGAACATGGCCACTCACAATCTTCAATCCCTCCAGGATCGTCTCGTTCTCGAAGGAGGCGATCAGCAGAGAGTGGGAGGCCTCGAAGATCTCCTTGGTTGCAGATGCGTTGGCAGGATCCATGAGCATCGTCTGCACAACGAAATACAGTTGTCGCAGCGGCGTCGTGGTGTCCTCAACATGCATGACGTGACTTTCCAGAAGAAAGGCTACGTCGTTCAGGAACTCCAGACAAACCTTGCGATCCGGCTGCAGCACGGCGCCGTTGACGTAGATACGCTCGCCCGCCCGCAGGTTGATGCGAAGAACTTTCTTCATCTCAGGCCCTCTCGGATTGCCTCACAGACCTCGATCAGGTCCTTGAAGTCTTCTGACTTTTCGAGGCGAATGTTCTCCGCCTCCCGGATCACCCATAGTCCGATCGAGATCAGATCGGCACGCAACGCCTGGGGCAGATCGTTCTCGGCACTTCCCAGGTCCTCGATGAAGGTTGCCCATAACTTGCGCAGAAAGGTTATTGCCTCGACGGCCTCGCGCGATCGGGGTCCGCGCTCCTGAGCCGCGCGCAGAAGCGCGATGCAATGCTCCAGCGCCTTGCGCTCGCGTTCGCGAGTGGCCTTGGGCGCGTCATCAAGAACCTCGGCATAGGGAAACTGGTACATTGTCTGGACCTCAGAGATAGTTGAGCAGGCTAAGTTTCTGTATGCGCGCCGTCAGGGCGTAGGCGGTGTCGATCTGCGTCATGATTGTAGAGATGCGCATCGCCGCCTCGTGGGGATCTATGCCTTCGAGCGTGCCGATGTGGGTCGTGATGATGTTGATCTGGATCGACATCTTTTCATCCGACTTGGCGACACGCTCCTGGACAACACCCAACGTCCCTTGCAGCTTGGTAAGCTCTTGCACGGCCTCACCGGCGGTCCGGATGGCCGCGTCGATGACGGTCTGATACGCGGGCTGATTCAGATTCTCGACTCCGAGATCGGCAACCATGGCGTACGCGCTGACGAGCTTGCGGACGGCAGCCTCGTTGGCGTTCGTAGATGTCTCGACGAGCTCGTAAGTGGAGATCCGGCTGCGGATATCCTGGCTGGAAGCCGTCGACCAGTTGGTAGTCCACTGCGCGGTGTCGAAGATGGCCGCGAATGGGCCATCCAGGAATGCCTGCATGCTCGCCGGCGTGACCGCATCAAGGCCAGGGTCCGACTGCGTCATTCCGAATGCCGTCAGAAATTCGTCGGCCACCGCCTGCTGGTTTAGGCCCGGTGGATCCTGGAAGTACTCCGCAACCGGCATTATGTCGGCGTTGATGCCAGAGAACAGGTAGGCGCCGTTGGACGAGCTGTTGAGCATGTCGATAGCGGCGACGAGACCGCTCTCGGCATAATTCTGGATGAGCGCCGGTCCGGTATCGGTATTGCGGCTACCGATCAACTGGCCGATGAATGTCTGGGCGCTGTCTAGCAGGCTCTTCAGGATCCCCTGAGTCATATCGAGCCGCGCCGCCACGCTGGCGTTGTTGTCGATCATTGACGTGATCCGCATGTGCTCCTGGCGCAGCGACATGACCTGACCAGTCCTAAAGCCGAGACTTTTGCCGACATCGGCCAGCCTGCTGGTCACCACCTCTTGTTGCGCTTCAACCAGCTTGGACTGCATCTTCGACATCGACAGCCGCGTCGCTTCGGTGATCGACTTGGTGGAGACGAACGTAGTCTTCATGACGTCACCTCACCGCAGCCAGCAGCGTCTCGAACATGCTGTCGATCGTCGAGATGAGCTTCGAGGAAGCCTGGTAGGATCGCTCCAGCTCGAGCAGCGTGGTCATTTCCTCGTCGAGATTTACACCCGTGATCTTGGTCAGCGCCTGCCACGAGCGATCGAGCAGCGTGGTCCTGTAGTCCGCCTCCGCGCCGGACGACCGGCGCTCCTCCTGAAGCCAGGCGACCGAAGAAGAGGCAAAGCCGGCAAGCGTAGCGGAATCTCCGGCCTGGGCTGCGGGATCGAACGGCTGATCGGCGAGCAGGCCATCTACCAAACCGTTCAAGCGGTCCTGAAATCCTGCGCTGCCTGCCACGTTGTATATGTAGGCAGGGTTCCCCGATATGCCGCCGTCGCGCAGCAGATTAGGATCGCCGCCTTGTAGGGGATCAACGCTCGCGCTGACCCGGATCGAGGCCGCAAGCCCAGCGAAGATGGCGCCGCTCGGAGGCATGGCCGGCGCGCCGGAATACGTGAACAGGCCGGGCACATCCGGCAGCGAAGGCGTGGCGCTCTGATCGCTCTCGGCAAAAACCTCGATCAGTCCGCGCGCGATCTCATCGAGCTGCGACTGATAAGTGACCGCGATGTCATCCCGGATTGCGGCCAGCCCGACCAGGCGTCCCGAGGCGGCAGGCATCCCGCCCACGTTGCCGGTTATGGGCACTCCATCGATGTAGATGGGGTTGCCCGTTGTTGCCGCGCCGAACCCAGCAGTGCGCGCGAAGGACGCTTTGCGCGCCGTCACATCGAACAAGGTGACGCCGCTGTCGGTATAGAGCGCCATGTCGTTGTCGGCACGCGACACGGCGGTGATGCCGATCTCTTCCGCGATGCTGGTCAGGATCCGGTCACGCGCGTCGAGCTGGTCGGTGACGTCGCCACCGGAGCGCGTACCCTTGACAATGGAGAGATTGACCGTCTCGAACTGCGACAACAGCGTGTTCAGCCGATCGACGGAAAGCGCCATCTCGTCGTCGGCCTGCTTGCGCACGTGCTGAACTGTGTCCGTTGCCGCATTCAAGCCGCTGGCCAGATCAACGGCCGCCGACGCGGCCGCCCGGGCCAGCACGGTATTGCTCGGCGTCTCGGCGAACTGCTGCAACGTCGACGTAAACTGCGTCACCAGCGCCGCTGGTGAGGCATCGAGCTCGGGATCGCTGATCGTCTGGTTGAGGTAATCCAGCGACTCCACGATCGCCTGCTGTGTCGCCGAGGCCGACGTCGAAGACAAGACGTTCCTAAAAAGCGCGTCATTGAAAACGCGGGTGACGGAGGCAAGACGCACACCGCCACCGGGCGCCGTGATGACGTTTGCGGTCTTGCGCGTGGCGAGAGGATCGCTCGCGTTGGCCACATTGCGCGAAACGACCGCGGTCTGCTCCGCAGAGACCGACAACCCGGTTTGAGCGATGCCAAGCCCGACCGAGAGCGTCATCTGTAGACTTTCCTCATGTCGAGCACGCCGGCCTCAGCGTTATCGTCTGAGGTTGATCAAAACTTCCATCAATTCAGTACCTGTCTGGAAGACCTTGGAGTTGGCCGTATAGCCATATTGGGATTCGATCATCGTCGTGAGCTCGGAAGCAAGATCAACCGTGGACTTCTCGAGAGCTCCGGAGACCACCACTCCAAATCCCGAAGAACCGGCGACCCCAATCTGCACGTCGCCGGAATCGAGACTGGTAGAATAGACGTTGCCGGCCAGCGGCTGCAGGTTGTCCGGGCTGGTGACTTTGGCGAGAGGGATGCGGAAAGTCGCGGCGCGCGCGCCGTTCTCGTAGACGGCATACAGGGTGCCGTCGTCGCCGATCTCAATGCGCTCGACCGCACTCGGGGCGGCGCCATTCACCAGCACGTCGCGAACGGCGTAGCCGGAGGCAAGCTGGCTTGTCTGCGAAATGTCGAGATCCAGCGTCGAGCCGCCGGGAACGGCGATCGACAGAGATGTAGGACTGGCTCCAGTAAGCTGACCGGTGGTGTCATCGAACTCCAGGGTTTCGGTCACGAGAGGACCGGATGCATACGGAAATCCACCGCTGGGGTCCGCTTCGGCCCGATCGAAAATCGTAACCTCCCAAGTGTTAGCTCCCGTCTTGGCGTAGTAAACGTCCAGCATGACCGGAACGCCGAGATTGCCGTAGCCTGCCAGCGAGGTCTTGGCGGTGTATTGAGCCGTCGGATCGTTGGCGGACGGAAGATCGACCGCAGCGATGTCATCGGCCAGCAAAGGCAGGTTCACATACAGATTGCCGGCAGTTGAAGGATCGGCTTGAAGCGGGAGCTGCCCGATATTGATTGGGACGAGACCTGCAAAGCCGTTTGCCACTGCGCCGGGATCGCCGTTGGCGAAGCTGTAACCCATCAACGTGAAGCCAGCCGCGTTCACGAGATCACCGTCCCCATTCTTGATGAACGAGCCGGCGCGGGTCAGGTAGGGGGTTCCATTATCATTGGACACGACGAAGAAGCCGTCGCCTTGGACGCCGAGATCAGTCACCGAGGTCGTGAACTGGAATGCACCCTGCTGACTGATGCTGTAGCGTACGTTGGTCGTCACGCCACCAGGCATGTACTCCGAAGAGCCCGATTCGAGGATCAGCGACGAGAACTCCGTCGAAGCCCGCTTGTAGCCGGTCGTGCTGGAGTTTGCGATGTTGTCGGATACGGTGCCCAGCCTGTTGGCATGCGCAGCCATGCCAGACACACTGGTTCGCATCATGCCGGTAACGCTCATGGGATCTGGTCCTGGATCGGTTGTCGGCTCTAAGAAATCACTCCTAGACCTTGTGCGAAGCTGGATGATGCGTGCGCGCCACAGCTCATGCACCTGTCGACCATCGAGGTCTCTTTTTCCGATGCAGATCTAGAAGGACGGTCCCGTCCGCTGTGCCGTCCATGGCAGTTCACCAGCGGCGTGACGGGAAGGGGCCATGACGGGCCGGCCGTCCCGAGCCCTCTTGCCGCGAATACGCGCGCGAACAGCGCCCTGCGCCAGCACCTTAGCCAATCGGAGATGGGCTGTTGCTCCCGCGAGCGACCATCCGGTGCGACCGGGTTGGCATCATTCGTTTCACGGCGTAGACGGACGCCCTGCCCAATCCGACCGCGCAGGGATGCTTCAGCGCAGCAGGAAAGCGGCGCAGCGCAGGCCCCCACACGGGCAAGAGCAGAGGCGAAAGGCCGCAAGCCTCATGGCATCAGCACGCTCGGCTTCGGTCAGAGCATGCCGGCAATGCCATTTCGGCTTAGGCGGCTATCTGCTCCCCTTGAGGGAGAAGGTTGTCCAGCGTGATGAGGCTGATCAGGCGCCCCTCGAGAACAATCACCCCCCGGACAAACGTCTTTGCCATATCGGACGCGACGTCCGGAGTAGGCTGGATGTTGTCCTGCGTTATGGTCACGATATCGGATACGCCGTCGACCAGGAGACCGACAACTTGACGGTGGACCTGGGTAACCATGATGGCGTGCCGAGCCGTAGGTTCGGCCGGTTTGAACCCCAGGCGCGCGGCAAGGTCGACGATCGGCAGGACTGTCCCGCGCAAGTTTATCACTCCGCGTACGAAACTCGGAGCCTTGGGCACCGGCGTTGCCGGAGTCCACCCCCGGATTTCGCGGACGGACATTACGTCGACGCAGAACTCCTGCCCACCCACGCGGAATGTAATCAGCTCCTGCGGCGTGGTTCCGGTCGAGCGCGCAATTTCAGTCATTGTTGCATCTCCTGCTGGCAACTCACGCCCACGCGCGCCCGGGGGCTGCTCGTGGAGGCGTGCGGTTCTCCTAAAACTCTTTCCAGTCCTCCTGCGCGTGCGCCGTCTCCGGCTTTCGTGCACCGTTGGTCGAGGCCGGCCTGCGCTCAGCTGTCCGCGCTTTTGGCTTCGGCGAGGTGAACTTTTGCACTTCCCGACGCACGGGCTCGACTGCGTCGGTATTGCCGATATGAAATTTGCTGATGAGGTTGCCGAGCTGGTTGCTTCCTGGCCCAGCGCCCGGCTCGCCGCCGTTGCCTCTTCCGCCATGGCGGCGTTCTGCTGGGTGACCTGATCCATCTGGTTGATGGCGGTGTTGACCTGCTGCAGACCCGTCGCCTGCTCCTGGGCACTGGCGGCGATATTCGAGACCGATGTATTGATCTCGGTGACTTGCCCAACGATCTGCTCCAGCGACTTGCCGGTATCGGCCACCAGGCTGACGCCCTGGCCGACCTGGGTGGTCGATGCAGAGATCAGACCCTTGATCTCCTTGGCCGCCTCCGCCGAGCGCTGCGCCAGTGCGCGCACCTCCGAGGCGACCACCGCAAAACCGCGGCCCGCATCGCCGGCGCGTGCCGCCTCGACGCCAGCGTTCAAGGCCAGCAGGTTGGTCTGGAAGGCGATCTCGTCGATCACGCCGATGATCTGGCTGATCTGCTGCGAGGACTTCTCGATGCCGCCCATCGCCTCGACGGCCTTGCGCACGATTTCTCCGCTCTTCTCGGCGTCCTCCTTGGTGGACGCCACAACCTTGCGAGCGTGCATCGCACCTTCGGCCGCCTTCTTGACGGTGGCCGTGATCTCGTCGAGCGCCGCTGCCGTCTCCTCCAGGCTGGAGGCCTGCTGCTCGGTGCGCCGGGACAGATCATTGGAGGCGGTGGAGATCTCCTGTGTGCCCGAGTGCATCACGTGCGCGCTGTTCCTGACGCTCTGGAGAGCTATCTCGAGCTGCTCGATCGCGGAGTTGAAGTCCGCCTGCAGCTTGCGATAGGCCTCGGGCAGATCGTCGGTCAGGCGGAAGGTGAGGTCCTTGGCCGCCAGCTTGGCCATGCCCGCGCCGATCGAGGCCGACACCATGGCCCGCTCGCGACCGATGGCCTCCTCCTCGGCCTTGCGGCGGGATTCCTCGCTGCGAACCCGCTCCTCCTCGGCCTCACGCTCCATGCGCACCTTGTCGACGGCGGCGTCGCGGAACACCAGCACCGCCTTCGCCATCTCGCCGATCTCGTCCTTGGTACCGAGAGCAGGCACGTCGACCCGGAGGTCGCCATCGGCGAGCCTTGTCATCGTGTCGGTCATACCCTTGATGGGATTGGAGATGGCGCGGCCGATCAGCCAGGCAAGAAGCGAGCCCAATGCAAGACCACCGATAGCCAGCATCAGAATGAGGTGCTCGATGTTGTTGATCAAGCCTTCGGTCTCGTTCTCGATCGCATGCTCGGCAGTAGCGGACGTTTCCTTGATCGAGGTCATATCCGCGGCGATGGACTGCGCCAGTTTGCGCATCTCGCCGTGGACCAGCGTTTCGACCTCGTGCGCGTCATGAGCAGCCTTCTTGTAGGCGTCGAAGTACTTCTCGACGTTGGCATTGACCTCGGTAAGGAGCTTGCGCACGTCGTCGTTGCCGATCCCTGCACCGAGAGCAGCCATCGCCGTCTTCAGGTCCGCGAAAGCCTTGTCTGCACTCTGGGCCGCAGCCTCGTCGTGGCGGCCGAGCAGCTTGTTTACGCTAAGCCGCGCCAGCATCAGGTGCTTGAGCGCTTCGCCGGCAAGCACCATGGTGTTGCCGTTGGTGGCCCTGCTGACGGCCCAGCTCTGCAATCGAAATAGAGTATTTCCAGGACATTTGTGGGGAGCAAATACCATTCGAACGGATTCTGGGAGAGGCGAACCCACCGATGGCGTCGAGCGGGCGGGCAAGTTGGCCCTTGTCTGAGCAATGGCCCAGGGTGCCGAAGCGAGCCATACGAACAACTGCATGCGCGCATGCTTGAAATCGCTCGCCAGTGGGAAAGCTCACGAAGCGCAATATCCAAGAAGATAGGGAGCGGGCAGGCAGAGTCGCGATCCAACCTCAAGGCCGCCCCATCAACCCCATGACGCCTAACCGCCACCGATCAGCGTGTATCCAAGATAACGCTGGGATTGGATCGGGTCGTAGCCCAGGCGATGCCGCAGCCGCTTGCGCAGCTTGCTGATATGACTTTCGACGACGTTCTCGTCGATGTCCTCGTTGAACAGACCGTAGACGGAATTGAAAATTTGGGTCTTCGTGACGCGGCCGCCGCGGTGCGCAACGAGATATTCGAGGATGCGGCGCTCCCGACGCGGAAGAGCCAACACCTCACCCCGCACCTCGGGATCACGCCCGTCCGAAAACACGCGGATCTCACCGATATCGGTCCATCCCGCCTCCAGCCGCTGCCGATTGCGGATCGCCTTGATCCGAGCCAGAATCTCGCGGACATGAATGGGTTTGCGCACCACGTCGTCCACGCCGGCGGCAAACAAGTCCAGCGTTTCCTCCAGAGACTTGTTGTCGTTCATGGCGATGACGGCTGCCGTCGAGCGCCCCTTGATAATGCGCGGCAGGACATGCCGATCGCGGCAGTCACCCAGAAGGAAAGCTTCCACCGCCATCATGTCGCGCTCGGCGACCGTCTTGACCCAGTTGTCGAAGTCGGTCGGCAAGATGCCAGTGGCCGACACGCCTTCACGATCGAACCAGGAGGTATAGCCCCCGTTCACAGTCTCGCGTTCATCCACAATGACAATCATTGGAGCGCGTCTCCCGGCGCCTTTGAAGCTTGAGCACTCGATACGAATCAGCACTCACTCGTCAGCGCGGCACGCTCGACGCGGGGCAAGTTGCGCACTGGAAGGTTGTGACGAATCAGTGAGCTACGCGGGACTCCAAGGGACAACGCTTCGCAAGCGAACTCCAGCGCTATCCCACCAGGAAAACTGATCTGAATCAGATTTTGCGCCAGCGACGCTAGGCCATGGCAAGGGCGCAACACCTCGTTAACCGGGCGGCCACGGTTGTAAGGACTGCTTGAGCACTGCATTGAGGACGTGACACCGAATGGATGGCGCGCGCAACGTTGCAGAGGTCAACACCCGGCAGCCAGCGGCAAGCGCTGGCATTGGCAATGGCGCTGCCGGCAACCGCCTCTCGCCGCTGGCGCCGCTCGCGCGCGCCTTCGAGCAAGCAGGCACACTCGTTCGATTGGCACGCCATCAGCAGCTCGCCATCGCGCCAGCAACCGACGATTGCAGCTATCTGATGCGCTGCGGCACAGTTGCACTCGAGACGACGATGCACGGTCGGCACATTCTCGGGTTCTGGCATGACAACGATCTGCTCGAGACGGCGCAAATGCCTGCGCTGCCTCAGCTCGCGCTGCGCGCGCTCGAGGCATCAGAGCTTTGGCGACTCAGGCAAAAGGCTTCCAAGCCCCTGTTCACGGAGCTGCCTGACATACGCGTCGCCCACCAGAAGGCCTCAGCAGCCTCACTCAAGCGCATGATTGTTGTAAATGCCATGCTGGGCAGACTGGATGGCGAAACGCGCGTCATCTCCTTCCTGGTATCGACGGCCCTGCGCCTTGGCCATGTGGTGGGCAACCGCGTCACAATGCGCATGCCAATGTCGCGCGCTGACATCGCCGATCACCTCAGCCTAAACCCCGACACGCTGAGCCGCATAGTAACAGGCCTCAAGGATGCAGGTCTGATCGAGTCGCATGGCCGATACGGACTGACCGTGCGCGACTGGCGCGGCCTGCGCGAGCGCACGCCGTTGACGGCGTCGCTCATCGATATCTGATACGACGAGCACCTCATTTGCCGTGTAGATCGAGCTGCGCAAGGAAGCAGAAGCACTTCCGTGGGCGCCGACTGCGCTCTAGCCTCTCGCGCAATCGTTTTTGACCTGCACGAGACAGGATAAGACTTGCATGAGCACGCTGAAGCATCATGATCCCGCCAGGTGCGCCGAGGCGATCGTCGATCGGGTAGGGCGTGAGCTGCTGCTGGCCATCCCGATCGGGATCGGCAAACCTAACCTACTCGTCAATGCTCTCTATCAGCTTGCCGAGGCCGACCGGCGATTGACGCTCAAGGTCTTTACCGGCCTCACTCTGGTCCGCCCTGCCTATCGCAGCACCCTCGAGCAGCGCTTCGTAGAACCTCTGCTCGACCGACTGTTCGCGAGCTATCCCGATCTTCTTTACGTCCGCGCGTTACGCGAAGGCCGTCTGCCGCGCAATATCGAAGTGCACGAGTTCTTCTTTCAGGCTGGCGCCTGGATGTCATTGCCGCAAGCGCAGCAAAACTATGTGAGCATGAGCTACAGCCATGTTGCCGAGCATCTGGCGCGCATCGGCACCAACGTGCTGGCCCAGCTTGTGGCGCCTCAGCCCGATGGCGACGCGGAACGCCTCAGTCTCAGCTCCAATCCCGATGTCACTCTTGACCTGATGCCCTACATCGCGGAGCGCAGGCGCACCGGCAAGCCCATCGCCGTCGCCGGCGAGATCAATACCAATCTCCCGTACATGCCAGGCGCCGCCGAAGTCGAGCGTTCTGATTTCGACGTGCTACTAGAGCCTTCGGGGCGGCACTACGACCTGTTCGCACCGCCCAAGGAGCCCGTGACGCTCGCCGACTATGCCATGGCGCTGCGCACTGCCACCCTGATCAAAGACGGCGGGACCCTGCAAATCGGCATAGGATCGTTCGCCGACGCGCTCACACATGTTCTGGTTCTTCGGCATGCACGCAATGCAGATTTCAGAGCGCTGCTGACGGCGCTCGGCATCGAGGTCGCGCCACGCGCGGAGGTCGCACCATTCGATCGCGGTCTCTACGGATGCAGCGAAATGCTCGTCGACGGCTTCGTGCATCTGACAAAGGCGGGCATCCTTCGACGCCGCGCGCCCGGCCCAGCCAAACCCGATGGCACGCCCGGAGGCGAGGCCGTCGTGCACGCAGGTTTTTTCCTCGGCTGCCAAGCCTTCTATCGCGCACTACGCGAGATGCCTCGGCACGAGCTCGAAGAGATCGGGATGACCGGAATCTCATTCACCAACGAGCTCTACGGCGAGGAGCACCTCAAGCGACACCATCGTCGCGACGCACGCTTCGTCAACACTGGGTTGATGGCGACACTGCTCGGCGCGGTGTCCTCGGACCAGCTCGAGGACGGGCGCGTCGTCAGCGGCGTCGGCGGGCAACACGACTTCGTCGCCATGGCGCACGCACTGGCGGATGCGCGATCCATCATCGCCGTGCGCAGCGCGACGCGGCGGGCAGGCAAGCTCGCATCCAACATCGTCTGGCGTTATGGGAACACAACCGTTCCGCGCCAGTTGCGCGACATCATCGTCACCGAATACGGCGTAGCGGACTTGCGCGGCAAGTCCGATCGGGACGTTGTTATTGCCATGCTGAAAGTCGCCGACAGCTCGGCGCAGCCGCAGCTGCAACGGGCCGCGACAGAGGCGGGCAAGCTCGAGCCCCCCTTCATCTTGCCAGCCGAAGCGCGCAGCAATCACGCAGAACGCATCAGAGCGGTGCTGGGTCCAGCGCGCCGAGACGGACTGTTGCCATCGTTTCCCTTCGGCACGGAAATGACGGCCACCGAGCAGACGCTGATGGCACCTCTCGGATTTCTGAAATCAGCCTCACGCACCGAGCTTGTCCGCACCATTCTCGCCGGTGCGTCGTTCGAAAAGCCCGGCGCCGAAGAAAGCGCCGGCCTGCAACGCATGGGCTTGGACGCACCACACACCCTCAAGGAGCGCGTGCTGCGTGCCGTCCTGCTGGGGGCGATGCGCCGGTCCTAAGAGGCGATCTTGCCGCCGCCCTTCTTGCGGACCGCTACAACAGACGGCCGCGGCGGCATGTCGGGCTTGAAGTCCGGCCAGCGCGTGGCTGGATCATTGAAGGTGGACTCCCGGCCGAACGGCTTCCACTCCCTGACGCCGTCCGTGGCCGGATGTTGCACGGCAAGAAACACCGTCTCGCCATCCGGCGTGAAGCATGGCCCGCACATCTCGGCGCCCACGGGGCCGCGAAAGAACAGCTTGGGCAGCGCGCGCGTATCGCCTTCGGTTCCCACAGCGTAGAGACCGTCGGCTCGCTGCGTCTTGCGCGGCCAGGCCGAACCCTGGTCGGTCGAGACCCACAATCGACCTTGTAAATCGAAGGCGCAATTGTCGGGTGACGAGAACCAGCCGTCCGCGGCTGTTGCCGGATTCCAGAGCGCGCCCACCGCCGCCAGTTTCGGATCGCCGCACTTGATGAGAATGTCCCACTTGAAAGTTTCGGCAGCGTGATCGCCATCGGGCGCCGTCATCTCGATGATGTGGCCAAAGTCATTCTCGGGCCGTGGATTGGCCGTGTTCACCTGCTCCGGACGTCGCCGTTCGTTATTGGTCAGTATGACGTAGACCTTGCCCGAGGTCGGATGCGGCTGCACGTCCTCCGGCCGGTCCATCGACGTCGCCTTCAGCAGATCGGCAGCCAGCCGTGCGTCGATCAGAACATCGGCCTGGGATTGGAAACCATTGGCGGGCGTCAGCGGCCCTTGGCCGAACACGAGGGGCATCCACGTCACGGTGCCATCATCATTGTAGCGCGCGACCGACAGCGCGCCTTCGGACAGCAGCCGCATGTTGGCGACCTTGTCGCCGGGCTTGTAGGTCTCCTTCGAGACGAAGCGGTAGACATATTCGAAAGGCAAATCGTCACCGGAATAAACGACCACGCGGCCGTCCTTGTTGACGATCATTTCCGCGCCTTCATGCCGGAAGCGGCCGAGCGCGGTGTGCTTCACCGGCGTCGAAGAAGGATTCAGTGGATCAATCTCCACGATCCAGTTGAAGCGATTGCACTCGTTCGCTTCGGCATCGACATTGAAACGCTCGTGAAATTTGCCCCAGCTATACCAGTTGCTGGGGATACCGTAGCGCTCGTAGCTCTTCTGCTGGGCACCGCCGAGGCCTTTGTTCAAGCGCTTGCCGTCAGGGCCCTTCTGGTTCGTCCAGAAATATCCGTGGCAATTCTCCTCGCCGGTCAGATACGTGCCCCACGGGGTCTGCCCGCCCGCACAGTTGTTGAGTGTGCCCCACAGCTTTAGCCCACTGGGATCGGCCTTGGTCTTGAGGCGATCATGTCCAGCGGCTGAGCCGTCCGCCGTCATTTCAGTGTCGGCAGTAATCCGGCGGTTGTACTTGCTGGCGAGCACGGGGCGCCATTTGCCACCTTCGAGCGCGATCTCCACGACGCTGACGCCGTGCGCGGCCATCTCGACGCCCACGTGGGCTTCGTTGATCTGAGCGAAGTCGTTGCGATCGGGACGAATGCCGACGCCCGGAAACATGACCTCCGGACTGGCGTACTCGTGATTGACGCAGAGCAGGCCCCGTGTCCCGCTGGCCTCGAGCGGAAAGAAGGCAAGGTAGTCATTGTTGTAGCCAAATCGTTTCGTCTGGTCGTCAGCCCGCAAGGCGCGCGGATCGAACGGCGCCACGCCTTCGAAGAGTGCGTCGCCCCATCGGATCAGGATGTCCGCCTCATAGCCTTCGGCAACATGATGCGTTTCATCGACGCCGCTGGAAACCTCGCTGAAATTGAAGCCTATCGAATTGGCCGTGGCCCGGCTCGGCGACGCCGTCAACGCGGCCAAGCCGAAGAGTGAAGTCGCTGCGGCCACGCCGAGCGATCCCTTGAGGGCATCGCGGCGGCTGTAGCGACGGACGACCACGGCCCCGATGGTATCGTCTCTGGCAGGGGCCAGCGGCACATCGTCAAAAGCCTCGAATGCCTCCGCTTTGCAGGAGAAATTATCCGCGCCCATAAACGCACCCCCGGTGGCTCACTCCGTCGTTTCTACTAGCCAGCGTAGTGTTATATTCCGATGACAGGAGGATTCCGAAGCGGATGGGGAAGGCAAAATACAAATTCTGCAAGGATTTGCGGAACTGAGTGGTGCCGCCGAGAGGAATTGAACCTCCGACCCCACCCTTACCAAGGGTGTGCTCTACCCCTGAGCTACGGCGGCAAAATCGATGAAAAAGCCCGTGTTTATTGGCCTTTTAACAACATCCACGGGGGGCGCAAGCAAAAAGCACTTGTTGCGAACGTGGGTGGAACACGTAGGCAACCCCAAGGATGAGGAAACCGGCTTGGCTCTCATCAGGCTCTGGGCCTATTTGCTGCCGCCGCGTCCCTTCTGATCGCGCGGGTTGCGCTCGGGGTTATTGGTGTCGGTTTTCTTCGGCGGATTGGGGTGCTGCTGACCGCCGGGCTTTTTCTTGGCCTTTTCCTCGGCCTCACGGGTATTCATCGGCTTGGCCATCATCGTTCTCCTCAGAGCATCGGGCCACCGCCGGTGACTGCAATCGTGCAGCCAGAGACGTAACTGGAGAGCGGATCGGCCAGCATGACGAACGCCGTCGCAAGTTCAGCCGGCTGGCCCGGGTCGCTTCATCACAGCTTTCATGAGGGAAACCGCTTTGATCTTGTGCAGTTCCCGGTAGAGCGCCTGACAAAGCCCGTACGTCCGGAGCGCTCTACCCCGTCCTCGCGTCACGAGGTATGGCAGCTTACGGTGGCGGTTTGCCCAGAGCGCGTGTCTCAGCCATCGCGGCCAGCTCATCGTAGGACTGGGCAATCTCCATCACGGTCTGTTTGGCGACCGGATCGGACAGTTGATTGGCGAGGCGGCGTGTCTCCTCAGCTCGCTTCCGCCAATGCGCCGGGCTGTTGAGTTCAATCTCGGTAGACATAAGGTTGGGACAACGACCCGCGCAACCGTGAGGTTCCTCGCTGCGCGTAGCGAGGTTTCAGCTCCTCTTGGGCTTCTTGTTCTGCTCGCTTTGGAACTTAGCACGGTCTGCAAGCGCAACGTAAGCTTCGGCAATCCGCAGCATGATGCGTTGGGCGGTAGGATCCAAGAGGCTCCGTGAGAGGGAGAATGCCTCCTCCGCAAGAGCCCGCCACCGTTCCTCTGTAATTTGCTCATCGGACATGCGGGACCCCTCTCCCGACCTTCCCCGCATATGCGCTAACGCCCTTGCCCGCCTATGGTTCCTGGAACCGAAACTTCACCAGTTCACCGCGTCGCGACCTGGCCATGGCGGTCACTTTGCTTGGATCATCCCCCGCGTGCCGCACGGCCTGACAATCTGCCGGAAATTGCCTCAGCCCCAGCGCGTCACCACCCCATGACGGATGCTGCAACTTCGCGCCACGCCGTCCGCAGGCCCTGCACCTGGCGTTGCGACGCAGGGCGTTGATCGATGCGTCCGCGCCCCGAATGATCGCGCGCCGCTGTTCCGATCGACCTACAGCGGGACCAGGGGAAATGGCGCACAAAAAGAACACCCCACGCGACAGTTCGTGGGGTGAGGTCACATGAGACCATGAGCTTGGTCCAAGCATCAATTCCGAGAAGGGCATGTCGTTCCGGCCATCCGGCAACGGAAACCCCACGGCCGGGGAGGACCGTGGGGCTTCAGGGATGCCGGGGGGATGGGCATCCCGCTGGCGCACAAGGGGTCGGGAGGGTCGAGTGCGCCGAGTTTGGAAAAGAAACGCCGGTCGCGCGGCGTTGTTCCGGACCAGAGCAAAATTCCTGCAAAGAGCTCTCGCGGCCACAAGCAGGATCGAGCCAGAAGTTCCCGATCTTGTCGTTTCCCCAAGCCGTAAACCCATTCACTGAGAGCCAGTCAGCCAATGTGGAACTTGTTCGGCGGGTTCAGGGTTGATGCTCGCCACAGAGGATCCGGCTGGTTTGCCGCTGCCATCATGCGACACGACCGCGAAAGTGCAGTGCTTCCCGATCAGCCCGGAGTCAAGCGAGGCCGGCTCGCGAGGCGGGATTTAGCAACTTTGCCGGATAGCGATCTATTGCGATGTCGTTTCTGCGAACTTCCCATTGGTCTTGCAAATACGCCGGTTGCAGTCCGCGTGCGGCGACTGTTCGCAGAGCTGGGCCGTCGCAGGATCAAGTGTAAGCCCACAATCTGGCTATCGGAGGAATGGTTCAATCCGGATGGCGTGGTAGGCTTTGCTATTCCTTTCTATCTCGCTCATCCGCGTCTCGTTCGCCTCGAGCGTGACATGATGTTCGAGGCGGAAGGAGCCGCCGATCACGAGTGCATGCGCATCCTTCGTCACGAGACGGGCCATGCCATCGATGAAGCCTTCCAACTGCATAGGCGTGCGGACTACGCTCGCGTGTTTGGCTCGCCCCGCCGACCCTATCCCACGTCCTATTCCGTGGAGCCTGTTAGTCGTGAATACGTCGTCAATCTGAACGCCTGGTACGCGCAAGCCCATCCTGTCGAGGATTTTGCCGAGACATTCGCTGTCTGGCTCGGATCGAAGCGGTGGGCCGCGCGCTATCACGGATGGCCGGCGCTGAAGAAATTGCAACAGATCGACAATTGGATGACGACGTTCGCCGGCCGGCAGCCGCTGCGGACCCGATCGGAGCCGGTTGAAACCTTGGAGCGCAACGAACGTACCTTGGCGCAGCACTATCGCGAGAAGCGGGCATTCTATCGCATCGCGGACACAACACAGTACGACGGTGCCTTGCAGCGCTTGTTCCCACCGCCCGCGCGGGGTGGCGGCCGACGCCGCAACGCGATGGCAAGCCAGTTTTTGCGATCTCTGCGTGTGCCTGTGCGCCGGAAGGCGAGCGACCCGCTTGGCGTACCCGCCTATGTCGTCGATCAGATCCTGCGCCGCTTCGCGCGCCGTGCAAGGGCCCTCGACCTGCGTGTCACCCGGCATTCTGACGAAACTACTGAGGCGCTCATCAAGCTGGTCACGCGCGCCACGATCAGCGTTCTCAAAGATGGACAAAGTCTTCCGCTATGACCGAGGAAGCAAAGCGCAAACTCAGGATCATCCTGCTGGCCGATGCGCGCCTCTTGCCGAAGGGGGAGCTCAGCGACCTGAGCGAGAAACAGCGTGAGCTGCGCAAGACCGAGTTCGACGTTCTGAACGGGCTCAAAGCTCTAGGTCATGAGGTTTGGCCGATCGAAGTCTCGGATGAATTGTCCGCCATTCGTGGTGCTATCGACGCCTTCAATCCTCATATCGCCTTCAATCTCGTCGAGGAGTTTGATGGCGTCGGCCAATTCGACCAACATGTCGTCAGCTATCTCGAGCTTCGCAAGCAGCCCTACACAGGTTGCAACCCGCGCGGTTTGACCCTGTCGCGCGACAAGGCCATCACCAAGAAATTCTGGCCTACGATGGCCTGGCAGTTCCTGAGTTTGCGGTATTTCCATTGCGACGCCGCGTGAAGCGCCCGCCCTCACTGGCTTTTCCGCTCTTTGTCAAATCGCTCACCGAGGAGGGATCGGCGGGCATATCGAACGCCTCGATCGTGAATGACGATGCCAAGCTGCACGAGCGGGTGGAATTCATCCACCGCACGGTCAATTCGGCGGCCATAGTGGAACAGTATATCGAAGGGCGTGAGATCTACGTCGGCGTGATTGGCAACGACAGGCCGAAGACGCTTCCACCCTGGGAGTTTTCCATGTCCGGCCGGAATTCCGAGCAGCCGCTGATCGCGTCTGATCGCGCCAAATGGGATCCCGAATACCAGCGTCAGATCGGGCTAAAAACTGGACCCGCCAAGCTCAGCAAGAAGATGGCAGGCAAGCTGGCCTCTCTGTCCAAGCAGATTTATCGCCTTCTCGACATGAGCGGCTATGCCAGGCTCGATTATCGCGTCACCGAAGATGGTCGCGCCTACCTGCTCGAGGCCAATCCCAATCCGCAGATCGCGCGTGACGAGGATTTTGCCGAGTCGGCCCGCCATATCCACGTGAGCTACGAAGAGCTGCTGCAGCGCATCTTGCAGGTTGGTCTCAGCTATCAGCCGAGCCGGAACCTGGTCTGACACGTGGCGCAGACCGGGCTGGATGGCCGGTGGCGACATGCTTATCGAAGGGTGGTCGGTGTGAGCCGTGGTGCCGCTATTGAGCGTCGAGACCTGCGTACTGGCGCGACTGTCTGGGAAGCCTATCCGACGCGAACGGCCAAGAGCCGTCGCCTTGTCCGATCGCGCAAAGCCGATGTCTTGATAGTCGGAGCCGGCATCACCGGCGCCCTCGTTGCGGAAGCTGCAACGGCTGTCGGCCTGTCCACGGTTATTCTGGACCGCCGGTTGCCTGCCGAGGGTAGCACGGCCGCAAGCACCGCACTGCTGCAGTTCGAGATCGACACGCCGCTTCTCCACCTCGCCGACCACATCGGTTTTGAGCTTGCGAGCCGGGCCTGGCTTCGATCCTACGAAGCTGTGCAGGGTTTGGCCGGGCTGGTGCGCGACCTCTCCATCGCGTGCGAATTGCGCCCGCGCAAAGCTCTGTACCTAGCGGGGGGTTTGCTCGGCGCCGAGGCACTGGCCAAGGAAGGCCGGCTGCGACAATCGATTGGGCTGCCATCGCGGCTTGTCGACCGGGGCAGCCTGCTAGCCGAATGCGGCATGGTCCGAGACGGCGCACTGATGTCCACGGGCGCAGCTGACGTCAATCCCGTGCATTTGACGCACGGCCTGCTGCGCGTTGCAATGAGCCGCGGGGGCGGCGCTGCATGCACCCGCGGAAGTCGCGCAAGTCGTACCATCGACGCACTACGTCGGGGTAGCGACCAGCGAGGGTGTCGAGATCGAGGCCAAGGCGCTGGTCTTCGCTACCGGTTACGAACTGGCGAGAGGTGTGCCCGCACGCGGACACCGCCGCACGTCGACCTGGGCGTTCGCCACCCACCCCCAACCTGGAGCGCTGCAAGTCGCGGGTGAAGCGGTGATTTGGGAAGCATCCGACCCATATCTCTACATTCGCAGCACGTTGGACGGCCGGCTCATTGTCGGCGGCGAGGACGAGGACATTGACGACGAGCAGCAGCGCGACGTTTTGCGGCACGACAAGGTGAGAGCCTTGCAGGCGAAGACCGGAGCGCTGCTCCCGTGGCTGGAGACCGATGCCGAGTGGAGTTGGTCCGGCACGTTCGGTGAGAGCGACACGGGGTTGCCGAGCATCGGCCCCGTGCCGGGTATGCCGCGTTGCCTGGCCGTGCTCGGCTACGGTGGCAACGGGATCAGCTACGGCTTCCTCGCCGCGCAGCTTGTGCTCGGCTACTTGACCGGTCGGATAGATCCAGATGCCGCGCTATTTGCCTTTCAAACCTGACATCATACGAGTACGTCGCCCCCTCTTCATGTAGCGCTGACCGCCAGCCAGCTGGAACTGCAGCAGGAATCAAGCGTTTCGTGCGAGTCGAATGCTACCACCGAGGTGACGCCGTGCTGCCTGTGAAGGCGCAGTCGCCGGAGCATGGCGCTGATTTCGAGGCGCGCTTCGGGCAACGCTCCATGTCGATCTTCGAGCCCGGCGCCAATGTGTGGCGCGTGGAGAGGGCCAGCAGGTTCTCCGTTCTCATCGATGCAGCGGCTTTCTTTGCCGCCGTGCGGCAGGCGGCAATCGCGGCGCAGCGATCGATCTTCATCATGGGCTGGGACCTCGACAGCCGAACCAGGCTCGTCGGGGAAAGCGGGTCGCCCGAGGACGGGTATCCGGTCGAGCTTGCAAAATTTCTCAGTGCGCTGGTGGCGGAGAAACCAAGCCTGAATGTCTACCTGTTGCTTTGGGATTTCTCGATCCTGTACGCCACGGAGCGTGAGGCATTTCCTTTGCTCTCCTTGCAGTGGAAGACGCCGCCGCAGGTGCATTTCAGCCTGGACAACCAAGTCCCGCTCGGCGCCTCGCAGCATCAGAAGATTGTTGTCGTCGATGATTGTATTGCGTTCTCGGGCGGGCTCGACCTGACCGGCCGTCGCTGGGATACGCCGAAGCACGAGATCGACAATCCGTGGCGCATCGATCCGGGCGGCAAGCCCTACCGGCCATTCCATGACGTGCAGGCCGTCGTCGACGGTGGAGCGGCACGGGCGCTTGCACAGATTGTGCGTGACCGTTGGCGTTGCGTCACATCGGAAACGCTTCCGAGCCCCGCTGCGGGGGGCGATCCCTGGCCGGACGGCGTCAGCCCGGATTTCGTCGATGTGGATGTCGCGATAGCCCGCACGCAGCCCGCCATGGATGAGGCCGGCGAAACGCGCGAGGTCGAAAGGCTGTTTCTGGATTCAATCGATACGGCCGAGCATTGCCTTTACATCGAGAACCAGTTCTTCACCTCGAGCATCGTGGCCGAGCGCATCGCCAGGCGCATGCAGGACAAGCCCGCACTCGAGACCCTCCTGATTGGACCGCAGAACCACGAGTCCTGGGTCGAGGCTCGCACCATGCGCAACGGGCGCATCCGCTTCATGCACACGCTGGCGAATGCTGGTGTCGGGAATCGGGTGCGTCTCGTCTACCCGCATGTCGAGGATGGCCGCAGAACAACCGACACGATGATGCACTCCAAGGTGATGATCATCGATGATCGATTCTTGCGTGTTGGTTCGGCAAACCTCAACAACCGCTCCATGGGCACGGATACTGAGTGTGACCTTGCCATCGAGGCGAGCAGCGCGGCCGAGCGGGTGAAGATCCTGGACATTCGGCACCGCCTTTTGGCCGACCACTGCGGCGTGGCCGCAGCAGATGTCGCAAGACACTTTGCCAGCGGCGGAGGCATGCTCGATGCCGCGCAGCACCTCTCGGGACGCGGCCACAGCCTGCGCACGGTGAATGACGGCGTGCCCGACCCCGAGGACATGGCGCGCTACGTCGAAGGTATCGCCGACCCCGAGCGGCCGGTGGGCATGGAAGCTTTTAACGCGTTGGAGCTCAGCGGACAGGCCCCGCGCCTTACCCTCGGCCAGATCGGCAAGCTGGCCGCCGCGCTCCTCGCCGTCCTTACATTGACGATGGCGTGGCATCTGACACCGCTGTCGAATCTTGTCGACCCGCCAACGATGCAGGGTGTTATGACGGCTATTGCAGAGAGCGACTGGGCACCGCTCTTCGTGCTGGGAGCCTATCTGGGCGGCGGCTTGATCGCCTTTCCTCTGATCGTGCTGATTGCGGCCACGGCAGCGACTTTCGGGCCCATTCTCGGCTTCGCCTACGGACTGATGGGGAGTATCGCCAGCGCAGTCTTGATGTACGCCGTCGGAGCCTGGCTCGGGAGCCGCGCCCTGCAGGGCCTGTTCAGTCCGCGGCTCACTCGCATTCGCGAAGTCATCGATCGTCGCGGCATCATTGCCATCGCCACCGTCCGACTTGTTCCCGTAGCGCCATTCACCGTAGTCAACATGTTGGCGGGCGCCTGCCATATCCGCCTCGCCGACTATGTGATCGGCACCACCCTGGGCCTGTTGCCCGGGCTGCTACTGATGTCGGTGCTCGGCTATCAGGTCTTCCGCTTCATGACAGAGCCAAACCTCACCGACTTCCTGCTCGTTGCCGGCGCCGCAGCCGTCTGGGTCGCCATCGTCGTCGTCGCGCAACGGCTCGCCGCCAAGGTTGCGAGCCGGTCGTCGTGACGTCCACCGCGGCAGTTCGCGTCATGACGTGGAACATTCATGGCGGCATGGGGCCGGACGGCCGCCATGACCTGGAGCGCATTTTGAGCCTCATTCGCCGCGCCGATCCCGATGTACTGGCGCTACAGGAGATCGAACTCGCGCCGGACGCCGGGCGCTGAGCATCCCGTCGCCATGCTGGAGCGCGTCCTTGGACATCGTGGCGTCGCCGCCGCCGCGATCACGACGTCAGATGGCGACTACGGTCAGGTTCTGTTGAGCCGATGGCCTATGACCGAGACGGAAGTCCACGACATCTCGATACCGGGACAGGAGCCTCGTCGCGCCATAACGGGGATCGTCAATGCACCGACGGGACAGTTGTTCGTGTTGGCGACCCACCTCGGCCTCAAACTTGCCGAGCGTCACCGCCAGTGCAGGCAGTTGGCCGCGCTGGCGACCAGGTCGACCCTGACCACGGTCGTGATGGGTGACTTCAACGATTGGATGTCCCCGGGATCGGTGCAGAATGTGCTAGCGCGCAAGCTGCCCGGCCGCACACGGCATCGCACGTTCCCGGCGCGCTTCCCCCTACTGAAGCTTGATCGTATCTATTGCCGGCCAGCTTCCGCCCTGCTCAGCAGCCGTCTCGATCCCGCCGCACGCACGATCTCGGACCACCTGCCGATCATCGCCGAAATCCAGGCCTGACTCCGGGCTTCGAGCAGCATTTCGCGTTCCGTTGCGCCCATTGTGGAATTCTCGAATCGCAAGTCGCGCACGAGCCAGACTGCCCAGATGCCGAGGACAATCGCGTCGATGGCAACCGCGACAGCGGCGCTTTTCAAAGGGGGCCGAGTTTTCCGAGCTCCGTCGCTTTGATCTGCAGGGCCAGATACTTCGAGTTGATGCGGCATTGGGATAGACCGCCGGCAATGAACCACAGACCTTGTTGCGGCGTGCGCTTGTACATGTTGTTGAGCTCGCCATCATCGCCGATGCCCCACACCGGACCGATGCGCTGCACCATCTCCTCACCAAGCGCGCGGCGGACAAGCTCCATTTGCGGATAGTAGCCGGTTGCCAGAACAATGACATCGGCCGGAACCACCGATCCATCCTTCAAGCGTGCGCCGTCGGCTGTGAAGCGTTCGATCCGGTCATATTGCAGGAGTTCGATTTCGCCCTTGATCATCAGTGCTGAGCTGCCGGCATCGAGATTGTAGCCGCCGCCGCGCCGGAAATATTTCATCTGATGTCCGGCTTCGTCCTCGCCCATATCATGCTTGAAGCCGATTTTCGCGAGCCCTTCGATCATCTCTTTGTCGAGCTCGAGCATCCGTTTTGCGACCAGTTTGTAGCTCTTGACGATCAGCGATGGCGTTGCCGACGATACGATAAGATCGCAGTCCTCGAGTGGTGGGCCCTCGTCCCAGACTGCCTCATTCAGCCTGGCGCTCGGGTCAATCGAAACCACGGTCGTGGAGCCTCGCTGAATGAGCGTCGTGTTCACGCCATGGCTGTGGAGGTCGAGCGCGATATCATTGGCACTGCTCCCTGTACCGAGAATGAGCGCCTCTTTCCCCTTCCAAGCCGCGCCACTCGTAAACCCCTCGGAGTGAATGATCTCCCCTCTGAAATCGTTGATTCCTGGAAGGTCGGGGATGAACGAGTAGCTGCTAACGCCATTGGCGAAGACCAAATGCCGAGGCCGCATGATGCGCTCGGTTCCGTCAGCCTGCCGCAAGCGGGCGGTCCAGCATTTCGCCTTATCGTCCCACGATCCGCCGACGAACTCCGTGTTTGTCCAGCAGTTGATCTCCAACGCGTCGGCATAGAACTCGAACCAGTTTCCGAGCATGTCCTTTGGAATGTATTTCGGAAAGGTCGGGGGAAACTCCAAGTATGGCAGGTGATTGAGGTGGACCGAGTTGTGCAACGCCAGAGAGTGATAGCGCTTTCTCCAGCTATCTCCGATGCGAGGCCACTTCTCGACGAGGAGCGTATCGACACCGAGTTGATTGAGCCGCGCAGCGATCGAGAGACCCGCCTGGGCACCGCCAACGACGATGACTGTCGGTTCGCGATCGTCATATGCCTTGGCCTTGCGCCGCGCGTCCTCCCAATTGTCGCCGCCGAAATTCCGAGAGTACGCAGCTCCGGTTGGCCGATTGTCGCCTATTTTCTCTTCGTGGCCTCTCAACTCCTCGAGCGTTGTAGAGATAAGCCATGCTTTCATGTCGTCGCCGCTGCCGGGTGTCGGTGACAGGCGAATGATGCCGGCGCCGCGCCCCAACGCGGTCTCGAATTCGAAAATTGCCTCGATGGACTCGATGCCGACGCGGCGAATCTTGCGGGGGGGCTTTCGGCCGGGCGGCAAATGAAACCCATGCGCCGCCGTATGCAGTTGTTCTGTTATTAGCCGCGCGGCGACTTTCTCACGACCTTCCACAGACGAGAAGTGCCACGTGAATGCCAGCACGTCCCGCCAGTGGCAATCGTCGTGGAACAAGGCGCCGATCTTTTCGCTGTCCCTCGATGTGAGGGCCGCCTCGAAAGCACCGAGCCAGCGCGCCGCGAAACGCCGGGCGTGATCCTCAAGCCGCCACTCGTGAAAGGATTGATCGAAGTCGTTCATCTCAGGCTCCTCGCGCGGCACCGCTTCCGAAGCGGGTCTCTTGTCGATTTGCTTGTCAACTTAGCAGACTGTGTGCCAACGAAACACTCCCGGCATCGACGCGGCATCCCTTGCGCTGGTGCCACTGATGGGGCACTTCAGCGGCTTTCGCAGAAGCTGAGCAGGCAAAGAACATAACGTCGTGAGAAGGCGCGCCGACGGACCACCACTCCAGTTCACACTGCCGTTAGAGTTGCCTAAACGAGTGCTTCAGCCTCGGCGGTCATTTGAGGGCCAAGGTAGGCCTTCATGCGCGGGTCGGAGACAAGAGACTGGTAATCCGGAACTTGCGTCACGGTACCACCCGCGACGAGCAGGAAGCGCTCGGCAATCTCGTTGAGAATCTCCAGGTGATAGGTGGCGGTCGGGTGCAGGCACAGAAAGACGAGGCGTCCCTCCGCACGGAGCTTGCGGAAGAAGTCGAGCATGAAGCCGATGTAGCCGTCCTGGGTGTTGAATTGCGGTTCGTCGAAGAGGTGTACGAGCGGCCGTTCGACCGGTGACGCCGCCAGGAAGACCGACGGCACGAGCTTGCGGAACCGCCGCACTTGATAGGACTGGTGATAGTGTATGGCGAGGCGATCGCGCTCGGCATACTTGACGCGGTGGATGTCGGTGCCGGCGACGAGCACGCGGCCGCTGGTTGGGGCATTGGAGCCGGTCATCATCTCGAACAGCGTCGTCTTACCGGCCCCGTTGGGCCCCACGACACCGATAATGCCGGGGCCGTTGATGGCGAGGTCCGCCTGGAGCACGAAGGTCGGCTGCCGCAAGAGCATACCGCGTGTGTAGACCTTGCGAAGGCTCTGAAGCGAAAGCAGCGGCACACTGGCGGGCGTCGCCATGATCAGGCTCCGAGCAGTCGTTGACGTAGCATATGGTCGTCGCGGAGCGTTGCGGCTTCGCCTGACCAAGCGACGATGCCGCGGTCGAGAACAACTGCGTGATCGGCGACTGATAACGCAACCTCCGCATTCTGCTCGACGATGACTGACGCAACACCCTCCTTCTTGAGGCGGCGCACCGTGGCAAGGACGTCCGCCACGATTTTCGGAGCGAGGCCCTGGCTCGGCTCATCGAACAGCACCAAGCCGGGCGAGCCGAGTAGGGCACGCGCAATCGACACCATCTGCATTTCCCCGCCGGAGAGGTTCTCTGCTTCGCGGTGCATCAGGTGCTCGAGAGGTGAGAAGATGGAGAATGTCTCATCGAGGGTCCAACCGCGAAAGGGCGTTTTCTTGGTCGCGATCCTGAGAATTCTTGGCAACGGTCAGGGTCGGGCACAGTCGCCGGTCGTCGGGTACCCAGCAGATTCCCGCGCGGGCGATAGCATGGGTGGGCGAAAGCGTAATGTCCTTGCCGCTGAAGCGGATGCTGCCGCGCCGCGGCCGCGTCAACCCGAGGATCGAGCGCAGTGTCGTCGTCTTGCCGGCGCCATTGGCGCCGAGCAGCGCCAGCACCTCGCCGTTGGCGACGCTCAGCGACACACTGTAAAGCGCCTGCGTCTCACCGTAGAAAGTATCGATCGCATGGACCTCGAGGATCATCCGAAGCTCCCAAGGTTCGACCGCATTACCCACGGGTTCTTCTGCAATTCGCGCGGCGTGCCGCGCGCAACCACTTGGCCCCAATGAATGACCGAGATGCGATCGGCGAGCGAGAAGAGGAAGCGCATGTCGTGCTCAACTGCGATGATAGTGAGCTTCCCCTTGAGCCTGCCGATAAGCTCGGCGAGACGCAGTGTGCCGTCGCTGCCCAATCCAGATGTCGGCTCGTCGAGACAGAGCACGCGCGGGCGCTGAGCCATCGCCACCGCGATCTCGAGCGCACGGCGGTCGCCATAAGAGAGGAGTTTCGCGGAGACACCCGATTTTTCAGCCAACCCGACCGAGGCCAGCACTGCGTCCGCTTCATCTGCCAGGGTTGCATCGCCGGCGACGGCGCGGCGCGCATCGAAGCCGCGGGCGCGGAACGCCGGTAGCGCCACCATCACGTTCTCCTGGGCCGTGAAGTCATTGAACAGCGTCATGATCTGGAAGGAGCGCGCCACACCCTTGCGAGCAATGGCGTGTGGGCTGAGGCCGGCCACATCATCACCATCAAGGCGGATACGGCCGCGGTTCGGTTTGACGCTCCCCGTCAGCGTGTTGAAAAAGGTCGTCTTGCCAGCGCCGTTCGGACCCATAATGCCGTGCAGCTCGCCTTCGGTAACTGAAAGATTGATTTCCTCGAGGACGACACGGTCCCCGAAGCGCACATGCACGCCTTCGGCTTCGAGCAGAGCCATCATCCGCTCCGGGGCACCGAGCTCAGAGATTCGGGCGTCCTGCGCGTCTTCCAGCGTTCCTTGAGCATCTTGGCTCCACCGGCGATGCCCTCCGGCCGGAAGAGGACCAGAAGCACGAACATCGTGCCGAAGTAGAGCATCCATGCATTAGTCATTGCGCCGATCACGTCGCGGGCAATGAGGAAGACGATGACACCGATGACCGGCCCCCAGAAGCTCACGAGTCCGCCGCCGACCAGCGTCATCATCACGACAAGGCCCGATTGCGCGAGATTCATCACGTCTGGAAAGGCCGAACGCTGCGCCATCGCAAAAAGGCCTCCTGCAAAGCCCGAGAAGGCCGCGGAGATAACTATGATGCTGAGCTTGTAGAGCCAGACGTTATAACCGAGGTGAGCCGTGCGAATCTCGCTCTGGCGGATGGCAGAGAGAATGCGCCCATAGGGCGAGTTGACCAGACGCCAGAGCAGCACGACGGCGACGGCAAACACTGCAAGAACGAAATAGTAGAGGTCGGTGTTGTCGTCGAGGCTGAAGGAGATGATGCCGAAGTTGGCCGGCAGCCGAGCGATGTCCAGCAATCCGTCCTCGCCGCCGGTGATCGGATAGGCCTTCAGCGCAATGGTCCAGAAAATCTGACCGAAAGCGATGGTCATCAATGCGAAGTAGATGCCGCGCCGGTGTGAGATGAAGAGGCCAACGACGAGGCCCGCAAGCGCGCCGGTCAGTACCGCACTGGCGAGACAGACCCAGAGGCTGGTGCCGACATTGAACTGGGTGAGGCCGAACGCGTAGGCGCCGACGCCGAAGAAGGCGCCGTGGCCAAACGACGGCAGGCCGGAGGTGCCGAGAACGAGATTGAAGGCAAGCGCATAGATCGACCAGATCAGGATCTCGACGCCGATATAAGGATAGAGGCCTACTGAGTTGATCCAGAGCGGCACGGTAGACAGAACAAGCCATACGCCGAGCATGGCCGGTGTGATCAAGCGGGCGGGGTTCGGCGAGCTGGTCATGGCACTCTCAGGCCTCCAGCAGGCTTTTCTTGCCGAACAGGCCGCGCGCCCGGAAGGACACGACCGCCACGAGCAACAGGTACATCGAGAGCAGCGACCATTCTGATGCGTACGCCCCGGACAGGCCGACAGCGAGACCAACCAGCAGGCTTGCGATGACCGCCCCCCAGAAGCTTCCCACTCCGCCGAGCGCTATGATCAGGAACGCCGGCACGACGGCATCAACGCCCATGTGCGGGCGGATCCCCCAAATCGGGGCGACGATGATTCCGGCGAAAGCGGCAAGCATGGTGCCGAACACGAACACGCCCAGGCGCAGCCTCGACAGGTTGATCCCGAGTGCCCGCACCATCTCGCTGTCGTGGGCGCCCGCCTTGATCATCGCGCCGTAGGGCGTTTTCTCGATGACGAGCCAGACGAGGACGATGGCGACGGCGGCCATGCCGGCGGCATAGAACCGGTAGGTCGACCAGATCAGATCCTGAAAGATGACGGCCCCCGTCATGGCTGCCGGCACCGGCAGAACGTGATCGCGCGTACCCCAGGTCAACCGGATGATCTCTTCCAGCACCAGTGCTGCACCGAAGGTCAACAGCAGACCGTAGAGCGCGTCCTTGCCATAAACGCGGCGCATGCATAGCTCGACGGCGATGCCAACGATGCCAGCAAGGAACGGCGCGATGACAAGGGCGCATCCATAGCGCCAAGCGAGCGGGAGCTGCAGCCAAAGCGACGCCAGATCTGGCGGCAGCGGCGGTTTCGGGCCAGTCAGCATGAGAGCGAAGTAGGCACCGAGTGCGAACAGCGATCCGTGCGCGAGGTTGATCTGCTCCATGAGACCCACGATCAGCATGAAGCCGAGGGCGATCAGCGCCAGCAACAGCCCGAGCACCAAACCATTCAGCACATGGGGAAGGAGATCGAACACGCCGCAGCCGCTTTCAAATTTTCGCTGTGACCCGCAGCGATGTCTACGGGGGCTGTACCAGGTTGGCCTGGAACCACCACGATAGCCTTAGCGGATCAGAAAGGCCGCACAACAGGATCCTGCTCGTCGTGCCATTCCTGATCGAAGGCAGGGTGGCAACGCCACCCCGCCAGTTGCTCAAGCGTCGACTGTCGGCACCTGCTCGTAGGGAACGAGCTTGCACTTGGTCGGCGCGACATCGTCCGCCACCTCCTGCGGCTCGGCCCAGCTCAGCACCTCGAAGTGGTCCGTGTCGTCGCTTGGCTTGCGGCTCTTGCGGGCAAGATAGACGGTCTGCTGCACCTGATGTGTGACGGGGTCGATGTAGGCATCGTGATGCTGCATGCGATCTTTGGCCGACATCTTGTGCCCTTCCAGGGCCTTAATGATCGCGATGTTGTTGGTCGAGCCAGCCCGCTCCATGGCACGGAAGAGCTCCTGTGTCGCCATGTAGCCGTTATAGGACACGTTGCCCGGCACCGGGATCGGGCCGCCTTTGTTCGCCGCCTCCCACTTCTTGACGAACTCGGGTATGCCCGGCAAGTCGAGCTTATGGTACCAGGTCGTGCCGAACACGCCGAACAGGCTCTGCGGCGCACCCCAGACATCCGGCCAGTCCTGCTGGTTGTTGATCCAGGCCGGTTTGCCGCCGTCATCGAGTTTGAGCTGAGCAATCTGCTCGCGCAGCGCCTTGTTGTCGTCGCCTCCCATTGCCGTCGCCACGACGTCCGGCTTGAGCTGCTGGACCTTGAGCAAGTACGACGTGAAGTCGCGTGTATTCTGCGGCACCAATAGATTGTCCATGATGCGGCCGCCTGCCGCCTCCACCTCGCGCTTGGTCGCAGCGGCCGTAGAGTGGCCATAGACATAGTCGTTCGTCAGCAGCAGCCAGTTCTTGCCGATCGAGCGCACGGCGTTTTTGACCGCGGCCTTGGTGAAGTTTGTGCCGTTGCCATCCCAGACGAACTTGATACGGCTGCAATTCTCGGCCGCCTCGCTCGGGGCGGAGGAGTTGGTGTTGAGATAAATGGTGCCGTATTTGTTGGCGACCTGCGTGATTGCGTTGGCAACCCCCGAATGCAGCGCCCCGATAAGGATTGGGCAATCCTCGCGCGTAATGAAGCGCTCGGCGATGCGGGTGCCGGTAGCCGGGCTCGACTCCGTATCGGCTGTCACCCACTCGATCTTGCGGCCAAGCACACCGCCCTTGGCATTCCACTCGTCGATGACCATGCGAATGGCGCGATGGTCGTCCTGACCGCTATTGCCGAACTGGCCACTGGCATCATTCGTGAGACCGAGCTTGATCGGCTTCTTGCCCTGCGCGAAGGCGCGGTTGTGCTCCCAGGGGCCGTAGAAGACGCCGACGCCCGCGAGCGATGCCGTCATCAGGCTGCCTTTCAGAACCGAACGCCGAGATGGGCCAAGGCAGGGTTTGCCGTGCTTTGTCATGGTCTCCTCCGCTGAGAAACGGCTGCTCGCACGTTTGACGGCAGCTCTTCCTTCGGGCATAGAATAATCATTCCATACGCCTTGTGAAGTGAAATATACGAACCTTCGACCATAATCCGGGAGCGTTTGTGAACAGGGCGGCCAAGAGCTTGGGTCGGCGCGCGAAGGTGGCAGAGATCAGCACCTATGATGCCCTACGCGAAACAATCGCGCGGCGGTATCCTGACCTCTCTAATCGCCTACAGATGATTGCTGAGTTCGCGCTGGAACATCCCACCGACATGGCACTCGGCACCGTTGCCGAAGTGGCAACGCGAGCCAAGGTGCAGCCGTCGGCGATCGTGCGGTTCGCCCACGCGATCGGCTATGGCGGCTTCACCGAGCTACAGCAGGTCTTCCGCTCTCGCCTCGTCGCCGGCGCCGCGCCGAGCTATCGCGAGCGGATCGATAGATTGCGCCGCAATGGTCGCTTTCGCGACCACAACAGTCCGCATGAGCTGCTGTCCCGATTCGCCTCCGAGGGCACAGTATCGCTCGACAACCTCCAAGAGTGCGTCCATGAGGCCGATCTCGCGCGCGCCATCGGTCTGATGGGCAATGCGTATACGAACTACGTGCTCGGTCTCGGCGGCTCCTTTCCCGTTGCGGCCCACCTGACCTATGTCCTGCGCCGCCTCGGTCGGCGGGCTGTGCTCCTAGATGGTCTGGGCAACGTGCTTACGGATCATGCCCTCACGGCAACTCGCAAGGATGCGCTGATCGCCATCAGCTTCAGGCCCTACAATAGAGAGACCGTTCAACTCGTGCCCGAGTTTGTCGCGCGGGGCATTCCGATCATCGCAGTGACAGACAGCCTACTCAGCCCCATAGTGACCGGTGCCAGTGTGGTCTTTGAGATCCCGGACATGCCCGAGGCTGTGTTGCGGACGATGGTCGCGCCAATGTGCCTCGTTCAGGCTCTCGCCGTCGGGCTGACCATAGCCTCGGCCTAGCAGCTCTCCCCATGCTTCACTCCGGTCGCCTGCGCCGAGCATCCGCACGCGCCCTAGTCATGGGAGCCGAATGTCGAGCTTCAAAACTCGCCCGGGGAGCGGGTTTTTGGCCCTCTACGCCCCTCTGAACGCAGTAGCGGATAAAAATCCAAAGGTGCTCACAAGATTGCGGGTAAGGCTCAGCATCAATGGCGACGTGCGGCGGCAAGTATCTGGAGCCGCGTGAGGATTTCCGTCAACGTAACGCTGAAGGCTACCAGCACGACGATGGCGGCATAGGTCCCGGTGGCGTTGAAGTTGCCGGAGTTGTACTCGATCAGGAAGCCGAGGCCGCGGTTGGCGGCGATCAGCTCGGCCAGCAGCGTGTTGGTGAAGGCGTAGCGGACCGCGATGCGCATGCCGGTGAAGATCCACGGCAGCGTCGCCGGCACCAGCACCTTGCGCGATCACCTCGATCCGCGTCGCACCCATCAGCGCGCAGCGCACGCACCAGGTCGCGATCGACGTCGCGCACGCCGTCGAGCGTGCTGTTCAGCACCAGGAAGAACACGGTGATGGCGACGAGCGCGACCTTCGAGCTCGATGCCGATGCCGAGCAGGATGACGAACAGCGGCGCCAGCGCGATCTTCGGCATCGCATAGAGCGCCGTGATGTAACGGCGACAGCACGCGATACAGCCGCGGCATCAGGCCGAACAGCAGTCCGAGGCCGATGCCCGCGGCGGAGCCGATCGACGTAGCCCAGCGACCATCGCGATCAGCGTCGCGCCGAGATGCTCCCACAGCGATCCGTCGAGCATCCAGCCCCACAGGCGCGCCGACGATCTCAGACGGGCTCGCTCATCCAGAAGCGCGATGGCGCCGCGGCTCACCGGCAGCGAACTGCCCAGCGCCAGCCGAGCAGCGCGCGACCAGCACAGTGCGCGCAGATCGGCCGGCGCGACGTCGCGCTCATGCCGCTCCTGCGAGGATTGGGGGCAAGGCCGTGCGCGTCACGTGCCGCGTCGCGACCGCGCGAGGCGCGACGGTCCGCGTCATCGCCGTCGGGTCCCGCTCATACGTCGGTCCCCTTCGTGCCACCTCGTCCTTCAGCTCGTCCCACAGCGTCCTCGTGCAGATGCGCGAAAACGCTCGGTGAAGCGGATGCGGAACACGTCGCGCGGCCGCGGCAGGTCGACGCTCGCGGACCGCGCGGATGCGGCCCGGCCGCGCGCTGAACACCACCACGCGGTCGGCGAGCGTGATCGCCTCGCCGAGGTCGTGCGTGACGAACACCACCGTCATGCGCCGCTGCCGCGTCAGCTCCTGCAGCTGATCGAGCATCAGCAGCTTGAGCTGCGCATCCAGCGCGCCGAACGGCTCGTCCATCAGCAGCGTCTCGGGCTCGTAGATCAGCGTGCGCGCCAGCGCGACGCGCTTGCGCATGCCGCCGGACAGCTCCGCCGGATAGTGGCGCTCGAATCCGGTCAGGCCGACCAGATCGATCATCTGTGCGACCCGCTCGTCCGCCTCGGCGCGCGGCACCGCGCGGCATTTCAGCTCCAGCGCGATGCGGATGTTGTCGGCCGCGGTGCGCCACGGCAGCAGCGTGTCCTTCTGCGTCATGTAGCCGACCTGGCGGTTCAGTTCGCTCACCGCCACGCCGTCATACGACACCACGCCGCCACTCGGCTGCAGCAGTCCGGCGATCAGGTTCAGGATGGTCGACTTGCCGCAGCCGCTCGGGCCGACCAGCGCGACGAACTCGTGGTCGTGGATCGCGAGATCGATCGGCTGCAGCGCCTCGATCTCGCGGTCGCGCGTGACGAAGCGTCTTGCCGACGCCGGCCAGGCTGATCTTCGGCGCGAGATCACCCCGCGGCATGGCGCCAACCGCAGCATGTGCCGTCTCGCCCCAGCGCCGCCAGTTCGGACAACCGCCAGCCCGAGCAGCATCAGGATGAACAGCGCCGCATAGAGCGACGTCATGTCGAACTGCGACGCCGCATCGCTGAGCAGGAAGCCAAGCCCGCGCCGCGCGGCCAGCATCTCGCCGGTGGTGGCCGCCACCAGCGCATAGGGCAGCGCGATCTTGATGCCGCCGATGATCCAGGCCGTGCACGCCGGCGCCACGACCTTCTGGAACATCTCGCGCCGGGTCGATCCCATCAGCTCGACCTGCGAGATCAGGTCCTGGTCCACCGACGACGCACCGGAGAAGGTGTTGAAGAACAGCAGGAAGAACACGACGATCGTCACCAGCACGATCTTCGGCAGCATGTCGAGGCCGAAGAACATGATGAACAGCGGCGCCAGCGCGACCAGCGGCACGCTGTAGAACGCGACGACGATCGGCCGCAGGACACCGGCCGCAATCGGCGAGCGACCGAGCAGCAGGCCGGCGAGCACGCCGAGCGTGGTTCCGATCACAAGACCGCTCAGCAGCTCCGCGGTCGTCGACCACAGGTGGATGTAGATCTCACCCGCGAACCAATCCGCGAGCCGCTCCGCGATCAGGCTGGGGCGGTTGACCCAGTGCGAGCTTGTCGTCGCGCCTGCCCATTCCCAAACGCCGAGCAATGCAATCCCCAGCGCGACCTGCGCCAGGAGATAGCCTCCCGGCGGGCCCGTCCTGGGGGCTTGGTCGCCTTCGTCTTGCGTCGTCGCCGGCGGCAATTCCGGTTGCTTCGTGGTGGAGACCAGGATCCCTGTCCTCTCTATTTGCCAAGCAGAGCCTTACCAACCTCGCGGGCGATGTCTGGATGCACGGTGGCCGCATAGTTCGCGTCGATGGTGGTTTTCTTGCTGAGCGACATCCACTTGGCCACCTTCTGCACGTTCTCTTCTGGAATCAGGGGATGTGACGGCACGCCCTTTACATACTTGTCGAACGCAATGTTGAAGACGAACTCATCCATCTGCTTGAAATAGTTGCGCACCACACGCCGTGCCTCCTCCTTGTTCTCGTGCGTAAATTTCATGGCGGCGGTCCAGGCGCGCACGGCCTTCACCAGTAGCGGCCTCTTCTCGGTGAGCGTTGCCGGATTGGTTGCCATGATGATGTAGGGCACGCCGCTGGCCTCGGGCACGTCTCCGTTCAAGGGTTCGACGATGATCTGGCCCAGGCCCCGCGCAACAGCGGTCTCGGGAATGGGCGATGTGAAGACGAAACCGTCCGTGAGGCCCTTTTCCAGGGCGGCCAGCATGTTGTCGCCGTTCCCGAGCGGTTGAATAGTGATGTCCTTGTCCGGGTCGAGCCCGCGCGTGCCGGTAAGTGTGCGCGCCATGTCATCAGTTCCGGACCCCGGTCCCGTGATGCCGATCTTCAGCCCTTTGATGCGCTTGATCTTCTCGTCGGTGGTCATGGTGGCCGCAATTCCGGCGCGCTTGATCGCATCGTTGGAGAGCACGAGCGACATAGGCAGGATGTCATAGCCGGTGGAGATGGCGATAATGCTGCCGCCCCGCGACGTCGCCTGGATCACGAGCTGTAGCCCGAGGGGTGCGATGTCGACGCTGCCGCCCATAACGGCAGCGACCTGGCGGGGGCCGGTCGTGACATCGACGGTATCGAGCTCCAGGCCTTCCTTCTTAAAGAAGCCTGCGCCTTCTGCGACGAAGTGCACGATGAAGTAGAGACCGGCGGCACCAATGGCCACTTTCAGCTTCTCGGGTGCCTGTGCCTGCGCGTGCCGCACCCCACCCGAGGTGACCAGACCGACGACACACAGGGTCGCGAGAGCCTTCGCCACCGCGTTGCGCATGTTTCCTCCTCTCGGGCCCGGATCGTGTCCGCGCCTCGTTACCGCATGTTCTATCGAGCGTAGTCCCGGGGGAGGCAGGTTGGCAACGCCGGCGGTGCGATGGCCGCGAGGCAGAAACCCGGTACTACCTCCCGAAGATGTCCTTGTCGGCGCGTTGAGAAAGCTCCGGGGCGACCGCGTCCGCGTATGTGAGAACCCATTTTTCCTTCTCGGTCAGGTTCATGAGTTCGACGGTGCGCTTGAAGTGCTCCCCCGTAACCACCGTCGACTTCGGCAAGCCCACAACATTCTCATCGAAGCCCGCGCTGTATTCCTCGTCAGATAGATTTTTGAACCACTGGCGTGCGACGCGCTTCGCTTCAGCCGGATTCTCGCTGATGAGCTTCTGTGCCTTGGCCAGCGCACGCAATCCCTTGAAGAGAATCTCGGGCTTGGTCTTCAACGTCTCGCGGCTGGTGGCCACGATCTGGTAGGGCGCTCCGTTGAACTCAGGCACCTCGTTCTTCATCGGATCGGCGACCATAACTGCAAGACCTTTGTTGATCGCCATATTTGTGAACGGAGAGCCAAAAGCAAAGCCATCCACCGCACCGGCCTCGAGCGCGCTGTACTGTGGCGCCCCGGCACCGACCGGCTGCAGCGAGACGTCCTTGTCGGGATCCATGCCGCGCACAATCAGAAGCGTGCGCATGAACAGATCCGTGCTCGCGCCAGGCGAACTGATCGCGATCTTCAGACCTTTGGTGCGCTTGATCCTCTCGTCCAGAGCCATCGCGGGCGTGATACCGAGTTTCTCTGCGGTCGACTTGGCCAGCACGAGCTGGATCGGATAAGCGTCATAGCCACTGCCAATGGCCACCAGGCCGCCTCCTTTGGCCGCGGACTTGATCACGTGCGGAAAGCTGAATTGGCCGATCTCGCCCGTGCCACCCATGACGGCTGCCGCCTGTCGGGTGCCAGAGTTGGTATCGACGACGTCGGGCTCGAGGCCCTCAGCTTGATATAGTCCGGCACCGATCGCCACGTGTTGCTGCAGGTAGAACCAGGAGCTGAAGCCGGCGACGACAATCGAAATCTTCGGCTTCTGTGCGAAAGCCGGGCTACCGCCGGCAAATAGCAGTAGAGAACCGACTACTAGTGAAACGGAAAGAGTTCCGAAGCAAGTCATCGATGTTCCTCCCTTGGCTGGCAGTTCGTGCTTTCGCCGCTGCCGCTTCTTATGCAAACTGGATGGTCAGACACGCCTGCTGTCAAGCATCTAGAGCCGCGGCTGGGCAGACCATCGTGGCGGACGACGGCGGACCGCTGGCGCAGGCAGACGGGTGTCGGCGCACCCATAACCTTGTGGCGGAACAGTCCGTACTCGGCAGTCCCGCCAATCCCTTCACCGACTTGCGCAACAAAATCTGCCAGAACCAGACAAGCTGTGATTGCACAGCGGCCCGATTCTCACGAGGTCCTGCCTTTGGTTCCTTCGTGACGGCTCGAGACAGAAACGTAGTTAGGGCGCCTGGCCGAAACCAAGCGCCCCGTAAGGACAACGTCTCACACTCAGTCCTTACAGCTTAGTGCCGATCACGACGACCGTGGTGTCGATGGTGGTGATGATGGCGATGACGATCGCGGCCCAGGTTGAGGTAAATGCTGGGAGCAGAATCGCGATAGTAGTACCCGCACGAAACGCGATCGCCATCGCGCTGGTGGCGGTGGCCGTTCCGGCAGCTGCGGTGATAGCCGTGGACCTTGGCGATGGCCGTCTCGGCCCCGGGTGCCTGCGGCGATAGCGGTGCTGCATTGGCGCTCACAGCAACAGCCATCACAAGTGCAGCACCCACCGCGGCGATGGGTAGAAATCTAGTCATTGCGACCTCCTTTGACGCGTGACGTATCGCGGGGAAAACGCCACCCCTAAGGGGAAGTTCCGATGCGGGTAGGGATTCTACCCATGCCGCCGGATCAGCCGAACATATCGTGCGGTTCGAAGTCAGGGTTGCACGCTGACGCGTGCGGAAACTGTGTGACGGCGAATGGTGAGCGCTGAGAATGGCGCCTGGGTGAAGATCCCGGCGGCGAAGATCAATCGAGAAGAAAGCTACGACAGCCAAGCACACATCTACTTTCCGCCGAACGAAAGGTCTGTAGCCCAGGCCACGTGTTATGTTTCGTGGTTCCTAGCATTGCTGGATAAATTAGGTCGCCTCTCCTTGGAGGAGGCTTTTTGTATGGTCTCAGAAAAGTGGGGCATTCGTTGTGGCAGTGCGGAATGAGGCGTCGCAGCTGCTTTCGCTGTTCGGAAGCTTGGCGAATGAAGGAGGCGGCAACCCGAGGAGGCGGCCGCTCTTTCACAATGCAACCAACGACGCGATACGAGACCGTTGACGGCTCCGTATCAAGGCTCACCCTCGGAATTTGTTGAAACCTTTCTCGCGCTGAGATCGTTCTTGTCTCGCGTCTGCATAGGAGGGCGGCCATGGCTGTCATAGATTGGTCTTCGATTGATTGGATTTCTCTGGTCGTTCTGTCTGTCCTTGTTCTCATTGTCGCGCGCATCGGTGAGCGACTGTCATTTGGCAGCCGTGCGCTTGGCGCGTTTCTAACGGCCTTGCTGTTCGCGGCTGGCTTTGCGGTCTGGTCCTATGGGCTTGATGATGCCGTTAGACAAATGATTGCAATGGTGACGCCGACCGCCCAGAGCTGAGGCCCATACGGGCCAGATGCATGGCAACCGCGCACGCAAAGACGATCCTCATCACGGGCAGCGGTTCGGGCATAGGGCGCGACTGCGTCATCGCCCTCGCAGAGCGCGGCCATACGATGTATGCAACCACGCATACGGAGGCTCAGGCCGCTCGCTGGAGGAACGAATCTCCCAACCTAACCACGGTCACCCCGCTCAAGCTTGACATCACCGATACTCAGGATCGGCAGTCCGTCGAAGCGCTGCCCATCGACGTGCTTGTCAACAACGCGGCCATTGGCGACTCCGGCTCGCTCGCCGAAGTTCCCCTCGAGCGCGTTCGTGCGTGCTTTGAGACCAATCTGTTTGCAACACTGGCACTAACCCAAATCTGCCTCAACGGCATGATCAAGCGCGGGAGAGGTACGGTAATCTTCATCAGCTCCCTTGCGGGCCGGATGGCATCCCCGTTCCTGATGCCGTATGCCATGACCAAATTTGCACTATCATCCGCGGCAGACGGACTGCGCCAGGAGTTGGCTCAACTCGGCAAGGATGTCCACGTGGTTGTGGTTGAGCCCGGTGCCTACCATACGGGCTTCAACCAAAGGATGATTGCCAAGAAATACGAGTGGATGAATCGGGGCTCTTATTTCCAAGACCACATGGATGCTATCAAGGCGAGCGAACAGCAAAAGTTCGCCCTGCTGGAGCTGCAATCAACGCGGTCCATCGTGCGCAAGATTGTGCAAGCCGCTGAAACTGATCGCCCGCGCTTCAGATACGTAGCTCCGTGGTGGCAAGGCGCGGGAGTTCAACTGGTGCGCGTGCTCGGCAAATGATGAGGTAATGCTGCCGTAGCAAATGGCTAACGGTAGCGATCCCAAGGCAATCGAGACTTGGCGACAGAAGTTGGCCAGGTGCGTCGCCACCGAACGCGGCTGGTGCGGCGCTAGTCCGCACCTGAGCTCATCACACTTGGTGTCGTCTCTTGCTCCTGCACGTCCTCCAGCGAGGCGCTGATGACGCAACGCAGACCTTCGGGGCAATAGTCGATCACGACATCGCCGTTGAGCTGCAGCGCTAGCACCCGCCGGATCAGGACCGATCCGAAGCCTGTGCGCGTGGGCGGCGATACGGGTGGCCCGTCGCGCTCCTGCCACCAGCAGGTGAAGCGGTCATTCTCGACGTTCCAGCTGATGTCCACCTTGCCACCGGGCACCGACAGCGCACCGTACTTGGCAGCATTGGTGCTGAGCTCGTGAAAGGCCATCGACAGCGCGACCGCGCTTTTGGCTCCCACCCGAATGGCGGGTCCTGCGATCGCGAAGTGCTCAGCCGACGGCTCCAAGTAGGGCTGCAGCGACGCCAGGATCAGGTCGCGCAGGTCAACGCTGGTGAAGCTGTCCTGGGTGAGAGCACTGTGCACGTGGCTCAAGTTCAGCAGCCTCGCCTCGAATGCTTTCAAAGCCTGCGTGCCGTCGCCCGATGCGGCGAAGGTTTGGATGGCAATGGAGCGAACCGTAGCAAGTAGGTTGTTGACCCGATGATGCAGCTCCCTCACCAGCAGGTCGCGCTGCTCCTCGGCCCGCTTACGATCGGTAATGTCGCGAAACACCACGCCCATGCCGTTGCCGAGCGGAAACAGCCGATAGGCCAGCCAGCGCTCCTTGATGACCACCGAAGGGGTCTCCGACTTCACCGCCTGGCGGCCCGCCATGGTCGTAAGGAACAGCTGCCCAAGTGGCGTGTCGCGTGCACCGGGAAAAACGTCCCACAGCATGCGCCCAACCACGTCCTGAGGCGTGCGGCCAAAATGGCGCGCCGCCTCGCTGTTGAAGCGTCGGACGATCCATTGCTGATCGACGGAATAAAAGCCTTCGCCGATACCTTCCAGGATGGTCGCCAGTTCGGCTTCCACATCGGCGTGCCGCTTGCCTGCGGGCCAGTCTTGGTCACTCATACGGGTTTCGCTTGCTGGCTACCTGCCGGCCAAAGAGGCTGTCGCTGTGGCGCGTTCGAGCGCACGCACGATGGTTGAGTGCCCAACATGATAATGATGTGCAACCGCCCGCAGGCTTTGCCCCTGCGCATGCACCATGCGCACGGCTTCTTTCTCCTGATGTGGCGCAAGCTTCGGCTTGGGCCTGAACTTCACGCCTCGCTTTTTTTGCCTCAGCCCGGCCACCATTGGCACGTGCCAGGATCCGAGCACGCTCATCTTCGGCCAGCGCCGACAGAAATGCCAGTATGCTCCTTCCCAACATTCGGTTCAAACGCAGTGGCGACAACGGCGGGTGCCACGGGCGCTCGACAGCAAGCGCCGTAGCGCGGCGCATGCCGATCAGTTCAGGAAGCCGAACAGATGCAGGAGGATGATGACGACAATGGGCACACCTGCCAGCCACAGAATGATATCGCGCAGCATGGGTTCAACTCCGCCGCGTGACCACAAAATTGAACCGGGCAGGAATGGCATTGTCGCGATGGTTGCCGCCTTTGATGCCTGCCCACCATGCCGCTGCTAACGAGATGATGAGGCTGGCGGCTGTCACGAAGCCAGTCAGAACGGCGCCGCGCCTGGCCTTGTCGGCAGCGTCACGGGCGGCAGTGATCGCATCGGCGACACGCTTTTCAGCCTCCGGCTGCGAGATGCCGGCGCGCTGTGCGACGAGCCGCGTCAAGTATGCGCGGTCTTGGGCCAACATTTCGCCTGCCGCCGTTGACCTTGCCAGTATGCGCGAGATCTCGGCGCGCGTTTCCGCGTTGTCTGCGTTTGATGCCAGGGGTCGAGAAACTGCTCCGGATGTGGTGGTACTGGGCGTGGTCGCTCCCGCTGCGCCGCCTTGAGGCGGCGTGCTGGCTTGCGCAATGGTCAGTGGCCGCAACAAGGTGTCGACGGTCAGGTCCATCGGATTGGCAGTGCTTACAACGGAGGCTGCAGCTTTGCCGGCTATGTCCGCGCCCGTTCTTGCGGCAGCGCCAGCGGTTGCCATGAGCATCATCGCTCCGATCGCGATGCCGACACCCCAAACCAACCCGCCATGCAGGCCGTCCCGGAACTCGACTTCATCTTGATTAGGCTCATGCCACTTGGCCCGCATCCGGCCGGCCACATAGCCGCCGACCATGAAGGCGCCGATCTGCTGCGCCATCACCCAAAACACAGCCAGACTGGCCAGCACCTTTGCGGATATTCCCGAACCCGGCCACGGCGAGGTGGCGGACAGGCCAATGGCCGTTCCGAAGGTCAGCAGGACAAAGGATAGTGCCGCCGCCAGCACTGCGCCTGCCAACACCGGACCCCATTCGACAAAGCTTGTCCTAGCTTGGCTTGGACTTGTTCCGATCGGACCAACCTCGGTCATGGACATGCTCTCTACCTCAAGCCCAGGGCGCTCAGGATGAACATCACGATGACAATCAGACCGACGAGATAGATGATGCTGTCCATGGCGCTGCCTCCAGCGACGTTCGCTTTCGAACCGTTCGAAAGCGAACCACTTGAGCCAGGAACGCGGGATCACACATGTTGTTCCGCTGCAACGCTGCGTTAGCCTGCTCAGGTTGAACTCAGCGCGCGGCGGCCGCTGACCTCCGGTGCGCTTGGCCTGATGGGCCGCCAGTTTTTGCCATGGATGGTAACGCGCAAACGGCGCTGCGACTGGGCGTGTAGGGGAAAAAGACCGCCGCGCTGCGCTCGAAGTCCGACAGCAAGAAAAGCGCCCCAGCGCGCACGCGCAAGCCCCGTACCGGCAAGGCGGGGTAACGTGTGCTCGGTCGCGACGGTCATCGGCGGCGCTGCAGCTTGATGAGCGGAAGCAACCACAAGGAACGTCAGCCGGAATGCTCGTTGATGGAACCTAGTGTGTTGCCTGCCGGTTTCTCAGCCGCACAGGCCAGGGAGAGTGCGCCATGGATTGGGATCGCATTGAAGGTTCCTGGAAACAGTTTCGCAGTAGAGCGAAGAGCCACTGGGAGGCACTCACTGATGACGAGCTCACGCATATCGCCGGCAGGCAAGACGCACTGATTTGCAAGCTGCAAGAGCGTTACGGTTATTCGCGCGAGCGGGCTCGCCGGGAGGTGGAGCGCTGGGCGGCCACGGGCGTCGGTAACATCGAAAGGCCGGTGCGAACAGGTGATGCATCCGAGGTTTTGCGGGTGATCGGCAACCTCAATTCTGCCGTGCACAAATCCCTCAAGGAGCATCCTCGGGAAACTCTGGTTGTGGCGGCCGTTGTCGGCTTCGTGCTTGGAGCTTTGTGGAGGCCCCGACGCCGGGTTGTGAGAAACGACATCTGAGCCAAGAAGAGCGCAATGACACAGCAGAGGGGCGCACGTGCGTACTGCCGCTGAGCAACTGAGCGCACGCTATGGTGACGCCGATAAGCCAGCCGCGAAACGCTGGCTCGATGTCGCCTGGCGCGTGTACGAGAGCATCCAGAAAGACCGTGTGATGCTGATAGCGGCAGGCGTCACCTACTACGCCCTGCTGGCGCTGTTCCCTGCCACGGCGGCTGTGGTGTCGCTCTACGGCTTGTTCGCCGACGCCTCGACCATCAACGAGCATCTGGCTCTGCTCTCGGGCTTCCTGCCGGAGGGAGCTTTACAGGTCATTGGCGACCAGGTGTATCGGATTGCCGCGCAGGGGCAAGGCACGCTTGGAGCGGCTTTCCTCGCCACCTTGGCTTTGTCGCTGTGGAGCGCCAACGCTGGGACCAAGGCGATCTTCGACGCCCTCAACATCATCTACAAGGAACAGGAAAAGCGCAGCTTCATTGCATTGACGCTGCAGGCACTCGCTTTCACTGGCGGGGGCATTGTATTGGCGCTCCTGGCCTTGGTTGTAATTGTCGTCGTCCCGATCGCACTCAAGCTCCTGGGCCTTTCTGATCAATCCGGAGCAGCTCTGCTGACGTGGCTGCGATGGCCACTGTTGTATCTGGCCATCCTGGGTGGGCTGGCCAGTCTTTACCGGTATGGCCCCAACCGGACGAAGCCCGAGTGGCGCTGGGTGAGCTGGGGCAGCGCAATCGCCGGCGCAGTCTGGGTTGGCGGTTCGTTGCTGCTATCTTGGTACGTGGCCAATTTCGGCAGCTACAACGCCACCTATGGCTCGCTGGGTGGCGTTATCGGCTTCACGGTCTGGCTGTGGCTGTCGACTACGGTCGTGTTGATAGGTGGCGAGATCAACGCCGAGTTGGAGCACCAGACCGCCCGCAACACCACCGAAGGCCACAACAAGCCCATGGGGGCGCGCGGCGCCCGGATGGCCGACGAAGTCGGTGCCGCACGAACATGAAGTGAACCAACTGGGGCCGGCCGCGTTCTCACTTCGTCTTAGCCCCAAGGAGAGCGCCATGGCCCAGAGTTCACACACACGCGGATCAGATCCCGTCTCAGATCTGAAGGACAAGGCTACCGATCAGTTCAAGAAGGTGGCGGACCAAGCCGAAGACTTGGCGACCCGCGTAACCGACCAAGGTCGCGAGGCCGCCGAGCGCATGGGCGAGGTGGCGGGCAACCTCAAGGGCGCAGTTGACAGGTCGGTCAAGCACCAGCCGATGGCGACCCTGGCGGTAGCTGCAGCCCTGGGCTTCGTGCTCGGCGCCCTCTGGAAATCGTAACGGGCCATGCTTGCCGGCCTGATCAACAGCGCCAAGTCCGCGGTCAGCGCACTTCTTCTGCAGTACGTAGCGCGCGCGTCGGTCGCCATTCCCTTTGTGATTGCCGCCGGCTTTGCTCTGGCGGCCTGCACGATGATGCTGGTCGAGCGTTTTGGCCAGATCGCAGCCTATTGGCTGGTGGCCGGCGCCTTGGCCGTGGTGGGCGTCGTTGCCGCCGCCATCGTGTCGGCCAAAGAGGAAATAGAGGAGGAGGCCGAGCAGGCCGCCGAGGCGAGCGACACTGGCGAAGTCGTAAGCGATGCGGCGGCGCAAGCGATGGTGCAAGCCCCGGTTGCCGCCTTGGGTGCGCTCTTCAGCATTCCGGGAGGGACCGCCGCAGCATTGGGTGGTGCGCGACTGTTGGCGCGCAATTGGCCGCTGGCCATTCTCGTTGGCCTGATCGGCTTGCTATATTGGCCAAGCCAGCCTGAACACTCTGAACGCGCAGACAGTGGCGAAGGTGAGTCTGTACCACCGCAGCCCAATGGCCGTGCCGATGTGCACGAGCTGCGCCCGGGACTTTAGCCGCGATGTAGACCTGATCCGACTGCGCGCTCAGTCTGAGAGTCCGAGGTCCCGGGGAGCGTTCGTTGCCATGCGTTGGCTCAACGAGCAAGATCTATAAGGATGCCGCAATGGCGAAGTTCTATTTCAACCTCCGCGGCGAAGGTCAGAACTTCGATGACTGCGATGGATCTCACTATGCTTCATTAGCGGAGGCTGAGCGCGCAGCCCTCCGCACCGCTCACCTCATGCAGCTGGACACCGAAGACGACACCATGGGGCGGCGCTGGTTTGAAATTCTCGACGACAGCCACCGGATACAAGCCATCGTCCCGCTAAGCGCCGCAAAACTTGTCGAGGCTGCCTGATAGACGGCGCGCAGATAGGCCAACTCGGCATCGACCGCGGCTTCGTCGCAATCCTTCCACTAGGCACGCATTGCGTCGTCGCTGCCAGCCGACCAACGGTAGCCGCGAGCCCATCCTTGTGTGCGTAGGGCGCTGCCTCGGCCCAGATGCGCACCGTCGCCTTGCGTCCATTTAGCAGCAGCGCGGCGAAGGCGGAGCGGCCGGCAAGGCCTGAGCCAAAACGGTGACAGAACGGCTATATGCGGAGCGAGAAGTGAGCCCTCAATGGCGCAACACTATGGCGAGGAAAGAGAAAATGAGATTACTGGCCCACCCTTACCAAGGGTGTGCTCTACCCTGAGCTACGGCGGCCTGATGCTTGCGAGCAGGCGTGCACAACCACAGAGCGTGAATCCTGCTCTACATATAAAGGTTAGAGTGCGATTTACGCCTCACATGGAAGCGGCAGGGCTTCCATGTGAGGCGATCGCGCTCTAGGACTGGCCAGAACTCATGACACAGACCAGGATTCCGCCATGCGGCGCATACATGGTGAGAAACTGAAGAGCCATGTGAAGACGGACGAGGCGCGGCGCCACCGGCTTGCGGCTGAGCTCCGGGCCAATCTCAAGAAGCGCAAGGACCGCGGTCGCGCTCTGGCCAAGGCCGGCAGGGCCGCACTGCCCGCCGATTCAGACAAGGGCTAGAGTGCGGCGTGGCTCCGAGTCGGTGACCAAGAAAAAGAGGTAAACTCTGATGGATCGCATCAAGATCTCCGGCGGCAGGCCGCTCCACGGGACGATTCCGATCTCGGGCGCCAAGAACGCGGCACTCCCCTTGATGATCGCGAGTCTCCTGACATCGGACCAGCTCACGCTCAAGAACGTCCCCAATCTTGCCGATGTGAACCTGCTGGCGCGCATCCTGCGCAATCATGGCGTCGACCATTCCGTGGACGGCAAGCGGTCCGGACCGGCTCTGCACCTGGGAGAGACTTTTCATTTCACGGCGCGCGATATCGTCGACACCACCGCCCCTTACGAAATGGTTTCGCGCATGCGCGCCAGTTTCTGGGTGCTCGGGCCTCTGGTCGCCCGCATGGGCCAAGCGTGCGTATCGCTGCCGGGGGGATGCGCCATCGGCACGCGCCCGGTCGACTTGCATCTCATGGGACTGAAGGCGCTCGGCGCCGAGATCGACATCGATGGCGGCTATGTCCTGATCCGGGCGCCGAACGGGCTGAGAGGTGCGCGGATTACTTTTCCGAAGGTCTCCGTGGGCGCTACGCACAACGTGATGATGGCGGCCAGCCTCGCCAAGGGAGAGACCCTCATTGAGAACGCCGCGTGCGAGCCGGAGGTCGGCGACGTGGCAGAGTGCCTGGTCAAGATGGGCGCCCGCATCGACGGCATCGGCACGCCGACGCTGCGGATCGAAGGTCGAGATCGGCTGGAAGGCGCAACGCACACGGTGCTCCCCGACCGCATCGAGACCGGGACTTTCGCCTTCGCTGTCGCGGCAACCGGCGGCGAGATCGTGCTCGAAGGCGCAAGAAAGCCGCTCGTGGAAGCGGCGCTCGCGGCACTCGAGCAGGCTGGGGTCTCGGTTGCGGAGGTCGACGGCGGCATCCGCGTGATGCGCAACGGAAGCGCCATCGAGCCGATCGAAAGGATCGAGACCCAGCCGTTCCCCGGTTTTCCCACGGATCTTCAGGCCCAACTCATGGCGCTGGTCACGAGAGCGAGGGGCACCAGCACCATTCGCGAGACCATCTTCGAGAACCGCTTCATGCACGTGCAGGAGCTCGCCCGTCTCGGGGCCGATATTCACCTGCACGGCGATACGGCAACGGTGCACGGCGTCAAACGTCTGCGCGGCGCTCAAGTGATGGCAACGGATCTGCGCGCGTCCGTGTCGCTCGTCATTGCTGCGCTGATGGCCGAGGGCGAGACGACAATCAACCGCGTCTACCACCTCGACCGCGGTTTCGAGCGCCTGGAAGCCAAGCTGGCAAGCTGCGGCGCCGACATCGAGCGTATCACGGGCTGAAGCGGCCGATTGGCGAGACATAGAGCATCATGCCCGCCGGCACTGATCGGTCGCCCAGCGCGACTGCATATTTTCTCGTCGCCCTGGCTGCGCTGTGCTGGTCGGGAAATCACATCCTGGGCCGTGCCATTGCCGGGCACGTGCCGCCGTTTGCGATCTCGACCGTACGTTGGGTTGTACCTGCGCTGGTGCTATGGCCACTGGCGCATCGCCACCTGCGGCGAGACTGGCCGGCAATCCGCAGCCACTGGCGTGTGCTTCTTTTTCTTGCACTCATCGGCGGCACCATCTTCGGTGCGCTTCAGTACATCGGTCTGCAGTATACGACGGCCATCAATGTATCGGTCCTGAACTCACTGGCCCCAGTCCTGATCGTTGCGGCCGGCACACTCATATTCAGGGACACGATCTCACCGCGGCAAATACTCGGTATCGCAGTGTCGCTGGCGGGCGTTCTCACGATCATCTCCAAGGGAAGCTTGGATATTCTGCGGGCGTTGCAGTTCAACTGGGGCGACGTGATCATTCTCTTCAACATGGGCGTTTGGGCGGTCTATTCCGCCTGCCTTCGGCGCCGCCCCATCATGCACTGGCTGAGCTTCACTTTCGTGCTCGCGACAGTCGCAGCGGTAACCTCGCTGCCGTTCTGGCTCTGGGAGCACGCCAACGGGTTCGTGCTGCAGCCGACGCCGACCACCGCCGCCGCATTGGCCTATGTCTCCGTCTTCCCGAGCCTCGTAGCCTTCGCAAGCTGGAATCGCGGCGTCGATCTCATTGGCGCCAATCGGGCGGGCGTCTTCCTGCATCTCATCCCGCTCTACAGCGCGGTGCTCGCGAGCCTGCTGCTCGGCGAGGAGATCGGCCCTCATCATGTCGCAGGATTTCTGCTGATCCTGGCCGGGGTCTGGCTGGCGGCCCGCAAGGCATGAGTTGCGCGTCTCCCCATGCGCGGCTATCACTGCGCCCCAAGGCATTGTTGCGAGGGCTCTTTTTGCGTCTCGAGCCGAAAGTCATATGGAAAAACTCAAGCTGATAGCCTTTGACGGTGAAGATCTCGCCGTCATCTCCGCCCATCTCCAGGATGCAACCCTGAAGGTGGAGGACATGGCCTATCTGCCCCGGCAAAAGCGCTTTGCAGCCATTACGACCCGCTTGCACTGGACCCACGCCCTCAGCAGAGGCGACCAGTTGCATGGTCAAGCGGCCTTGCGGCTGGAACGGGTCCTGGGCGCACGCTTCATGGGGATCGATCTCGAGGCCAGGACCACCGTGCTAACGTTGCTCGCCATGCAATATGCTCCGGTCGCACCCAATGAGCCCGAGGGCTTCGTTACCCTCTACTTTGCCGGCGGCGGAGCAATCCGCCTGCATGTCGAGTGCGTCGAGGCCGAGCTAAGAGATTTGCTGCCCGGCTGGGATAAAGCGCGCACGCCCGAAAACCAAGATGACGAGCCCGGCGCCCGACACTGATCGAGCTATGGAGGCGGCTGCGGAGCGAGCCCGCGCCGAAGTGACATGTCCCTGCGCCTGAGCACCAGCGAGTCCGATTTCGAGGCTCGCTTCAGTGCATTCCTGGCCGCGAAGCGGGAAGTCTCCGAGGACGTCGACACGGTGGTGCGCGGCATCCTTGCCGAAGTGCGGGCTAAGGGCGATCGCGCCCTCATCGAGCTTTCGCTCAGGTACGACCGGATCGATCTCGCGCAGGCCGGTCTGCGCATTGCCAAGGGCGAAATCGACAATGCCGTGGCTAACGCCGACCAGCAGACTTTGGCAGCCCTCCGGTTAGCGCGCGATCGTATCGAGGCGCACCATCGCAGACAGACGCCGAAAGACGACCACTATACCGACGCCGTCGGGGCGGAGCTCGGCTGGCGCTGGACGGCCGTCGAGGCGGTGGGACTCTATGTGCCCGGAGGAACGGCCTCCTATCCGAGCTCTGTGCTCATGAACGCCGTGCCGGCCGCAGTTGCCGGCGTGCCCCGCATTGTCATGGTCGTGCCGAGTCCCGCAGGCGGCCTCAATCCGCTCGTGCTGGCTGCCGCTCGTCTCGCCGGCATCGAGGAGATCTATCGCATCGGCGGCGCGCAGGCCGTGGCCGCGCTGGCCTTCGGTACAGAGACAATAAAGCCGGTGGCCAAGATTGTCGGCCCGGGCAACGCCTATGTCGCGGCAGCGAAGCGGCAGGTGTTCGGCACAGTCGGCATCGATTCGATTGCGGGCCCTTCCGAGGTGCTGGTGATTGCCGATTCCGACAACGATCCGGCCTGGATAGCCTCAGACCTGTTGGCGCAGGCCGAGCACGACACGGCTGCCCAAGCGATCCTGATGACAGATGATGCCGCCTTCGCCGATGCCGTTGCTGCAGCGGTGACGGGTCAGCTGGCGGGCCTGCCCCGAGGCGCTATCGCCGGCGAGAGCTGGCGAGCCTACGGCGCCACAATACTCTTGCGCTCGCTGGATGAAGCACCGGCTCTTGCCGATCGCATTGCGGCGGAGCACCTCGAGATTGCGACCCGCAATCCCGAGCCGATCGCTGCACGCATTCGTAACGCTGGCGCCATCTTCCTCGGTGCCTTCACACCGGAGGTGATCGGCGACTACGTTGCGGGCTCCAATCACGTACTGCCCACCGCACGCAGCTCGCGCTTCTCGTCAGGCCTCGGCGTTGCTGATTTCATGAAGCGCACTTCTATTCTCAAGCTGAATGAGGGCGCGCTTGCACAACTCGCTCCCGCAGCCATGACGCTGGCGACAGCCGAAGGGCTGGAGGCGCATCGGCGGTCTGTTGCCATTCGCCTGGCCGAACCCAAGGGCGGCGCATGAGCGAGGCAGCCTCGAACCGATCGCGCCTTGTCTCAATCACGCTCGACGAGCAATCGATTGCGCCATCGAGCTCCAATATCGATCACGAGCGAAAGGTCGCCATCTACGACATCCTCGATGCCAACCACTTCGAGCTCGACGGATGTGACGACGGCCCCTACGCGCTGAACCTTTCCATCGCAGAAGACCGCCTCGTTCTCGCCGTTGGGCTGGAACAGGGCGAGGCGATCTCGACGTTCGTGCTGTCGCTGTCGCCGCTGCGACGCATCATGAAGGACTACTTCATTGTCTGCGATACCTATTACAAAGCCATCCGCACGGCCCCTCCGTCCCGCATTCAGGCCATCGACATGGGCCGCAGAGCGCTGCACGATGACGGCAGCAAGCTGCTGGTGGAAAGGCTGAAAGGCAAGATCACCGTCGACCACGACACCGCGCGCCGGCTGTTCACGTTGATTTGCGCGCTGCACTGGAAAGGCTGAGGCGGCATGGACGGGCGCGCGCGGGGGCGGCCTGGGGCGGTGTTGTTCGCCTGCACCATGAACTCCGTGCGCTCGCCCATGGCGGCTGCCATGTTTCGCCATCTCGGAGGCCGCGGGGTCTATGTCGAATTCGGCAGGCGTGCGGGCGGGCGAGCCAGACCCTTTCGCAGCCGCGGTGATGGAAGAGATCGGCATCGATATGACTCAACACCGGCCCCACACTCTCGCTGATCTCAACGACACCTCTTTCGATCTGATCGTTACGCTTTCGCCCGAAGCGCACCACCAAGCCCTGGAGCTGACACGCACCATGGCCGTCGAGGTGGAATACTGGCCAACGCTCGATGCCACCGTGATGCGCGGCTACGGCAGCCGCGAGCAGGTGCTGCAGGCCTATCGCGAGGTACGCGACAACCTGTTTCAGCGCATCAGGCGGCGCTTCGGCTACGAGGGCGGTCCGTCGGTCTAGCGCAATTTCCGATCGAGCCGAAGCACCGCCAGATTTCCTCTCCCATGGGGGAGAGGGTCGGGGTGAGGGGTTTGGCTTAACAATTTGCGCTCTAACCCCTCATCCGGAACGCTGACGCGTTCCGACCTCTCCCGTCGCGTCGAAGACGCGCCTTCGGCACGATGGGAGAGGTGAAGCTGCGTCTGTGTGATCGGAAATGCGCTAGACGCTACGGCAGAGGCTTCAGTCCGGGCTGCGCGCCCTCGGGCAGCGGTGCGTGCGTTGCGTTGAGGATCATGGCGAGCAGGCTGTAGTAGCCATGCAGGCCGATCATGTCGATAATGCCGCGCTCGCCGAACTGGGCGAGAGCACGGTTCCAGGTCGGATCGCTGACCGTGCGCGTGCGGATCAGCTCGTCGAGAAAATCGTAGATCACAGCCTCATCATCGGCCATGTCGGCGGGGCGCCGACCTTCCGCAATGGCGTCGCAGATAGCGGGCTTCAAGCCAGCCTTCTCCCCCAATATCCGGTGGGCGTGCCACTCGAAGTTCTGCGACCAGTGCCGCGCCGTGATCAGGATTGCCAGCTCGGACTGCCGCGGCTCGAGCGCGCTGTTGAAACGCAGGTATTCGCCGGTCCTTTGCAAACGCCCCATGAAGTCCGGGCTTCTGAGCAGCGGGATGAATGGGCCGACCAGGTGCCCGCGCGGACCGGATATGATATCTGCGACGGCCTTCTTCTGCGCTTCCGTCATCTTGTCGGAAGCAATCGGCGGCATGCGGTTCGTTTTGCCTGGCATGGAAATGGTCCCTGATGTTGTCGTGGCTCGGATATCGCCAGAAAACTCTTGCGGCGGGTGGGCCCTCAGTTTAGCGGAAGGGCACATTTGCGCCATGACCGACAACATCCTGGATGGTGCAATCGGCCTGAGCCAACCAGGCAAGCTTGAAGACGAGAGCGCAAACCGATGACATCAGCCAAGACGGCGCTTCTGTCGGCCCTGGGTCGCAGCGATGAGCCGAAACGAGAGACGCTGCGGCAGCAGCGGGCGCGCAGCAACCCGGTCGGCCGCCGGTCTGAGCTGAGACCGAGGCTCGTCCTTGCCAGCGCCAGCCCGCGCCGGCTCATGCTGCTTTCACAAGCCGGCGTGAAGCCTGATGCGCTGCGCCCCTCCAGCATCGACGAGACGCCGGGGCGCGGCGAAATGCCAAGGAGCCTCGTCACGCGCTTGGCACGAGCCAAGGCCGAAGCTGCACGCGACCTCATCTCCAACGACAAGGAGCTGGCCGAGGCCCATGTGCTCGCGGCCGATACCGTAGTTGCCCTTGGCCGGCGCATTCTGGTGAAGCCAACGACCATAGAGGAGGCGCTCGCAGCGTTGCGACTACTTTCAGGCCGCTCGCATCGCGTGCTGACCTGCCTGTGCCTGATCACCCCGCAAGACCGCGTGCGGCTGAAGATCGTCGACACGCGCGTGCGCTTCAAGCGGCTATCGCCCGATGAGATGCAGGCTTATCTCGCATCGCGCGAGTGGCGGGACAAGGCTGGCGGCTATGCCATTCAGGGCCTGGCCGGCTGCTTCGTGCAGAAAATCGTAGGCTCCTACACCAATGTCGTGGGACTGCCCCTGACGGAGCTCGTTGCCATGCTTGTGGGAGAAGGCTTTCCTATCCATTTCAATTGGCTGAGGGCCGGCGAAGGCGAGCAGCTATGATGCCAGGGAGCATCGGTGACCATAGATCGAAAAACACGCGAGCCAAAGTCAGCGGGCAGGACCTGCCCGATCTGCGGTGACCCGACCGACGCTAACTACCAGCCGTTCTGCTCGCGACGGTGCGCCGATATCGACCTGTCGCGCTGGCTGAAGGGAACCTACGCCATTCCCGGCGGGCGGGCAGATGCGGACGAGGATGGTGACGACGCGCAGGCCGCGCAGGGCACCCATGACGATCAGCGCGAGGGCCGCCATGAGGATGAGTGATATCCCGTTCGGCACAACCAGCTGGACTGAGATCGAGCGGACCGAGCACAAGGGCGAGCGCGGAACGGCCTGGTGGCGGACGCGTGAGTTCGGCGGCATCCGCGTACGCATGGTCGACTACTCGCCCGACTACCTTGCGGATCACTGGTGCGAAAAAGGCCACATCCTGCTCGTGCTGGACGGGGAGCTCGAGACGGAGCTGGCCGATGGGCGCTGTTTCGTCCTGCGGACCGGGCAAAGCTATCAGGTCGCAGATGGCGCGGAGCCACATCGATCGAGAACCGGGCCGCGCGGAGCCAAGCTCTTCATCGTCGATTGAGAGGCGTGCAAAGCCGTTCCGACGCGCACGGGCGGCGGTGGGCGAAGCGCTGGACAGGCCGGGGCCAAGCCCATATAACAGCGCGCGCTTTCGGACGTTGCCGCGAGGTGACCCGCCCGGAACAAGCCCAGGTAGCTCAGTTGGTAGAGCACGTGACTGAAAATCACGGTGTCGGTGGTTCGATTCCGCCCCTGGGCACCAAGACGCATCCGGTGCCGGTCAAGGTGCGGACGCCCTGTCCGGGCTCGCGCGCGCATTCTTCTACGCCGGTGCGCGCGCCTTGCTCGTGTCGCACTGGGCCGTTTACTCTGATGCGGCTGTCGCGCTGACCACTCGGACTTTCTCCGCCCTCACCGCAGATCCGAGGATCGGGCGCGCGGAGGCCTTCCGCCGCACGATGCTCGAGTTGATCGGCCAGGGCCATGCGCCCTCGTACTGGGCCCCTTCATCATCGTCGGCGAAGCTGGCGCGCGTTAGGTCTGGGAGCGCTTGATCCAGTAGCCGCCGTAGTGATCGATCTGAATGATCGGATCGGCGATGCGATGCGCGGCACGAAACTCGTCAACGGCCTGGCGCTGCGATTCAAACAGGAAGTAGTCGTCGGCGATCAGCGTGCCGCCCGGTGAGAGCTTGTGGTAGAGATTGACGAGGCCATCCCTCGTGCTCTCGTACATATCCCCATCCAGGCGCAATACAGCCAGTGTTGCAACTGGCGCCGCCGGCAGCGTGTCTTTGAATAGCCCCTCGAGGAATACGACCTGATCGTCCAGCAAATGGTAGCGGGCGAACGCCGCCTTCACCTCTTGGAGGGAAACAGCAAACTCCGTGTAGGCGTGGAAGGGAAACTGCGCATCCGGCGCCTCTGAAGGCGTGGGAAAGCCAGCAAACGTGTCTGCGGCAATCACTCTGCGGTCGGTAATTTGGTAAGCTGCGAGCACGGCGCGCATCATGATGCAGGCACCGCCTCGCCACACGCCCGTCTCCATGAAGTCGCCGGGCACGCCTTCCTGTATCACGCGCTCGCATTCGCTACGCACATTGGTCATGCGCCTGGCGCCGATCATGGACGGGGCTTTAGACGGCCAGTCCCAACCCTGCTCGCGAAAGTCATCCTTGTAGCCGTCGAGCTTGGACCCCGGCAGCGGCGGATCCTCGTTCAGGCGACCAATGAGACTGTCGCGCATAAGATCCAGATAGGCCGCACGCATGCGGGCCATGTCCAATTCATGCCGCTCAACTGCTCCGCGATCTGTGGCAGGCATCGGCAGAACCTGAGTTTACGCGTGTAGTGCGACGGTATGCGGGACCGCTAGAATCCAGTCCAAAGGGCGTAATTGACCTATGGCAGCGTGTCCGTTGATGGCAATAGCCCGACACGGAGCAAACTCCGTCAACTGGGCTTGAAGGATCTGCACGCCGTAGCCGTTCAACACACCGCCAACCCTTTCGGTCAAGCCCGCGTTGAAGCCGACGCGGTCGGACTGTATATCCTCCAGCCTTCTCTCGCTGATCTCGGCCAGGATCGCTCCCTGCGACCGCTCCATGATATCGGAGGGAAGATCTGCGATCTTGGCCAGCGCCGACACGACATCATCCACGTAGTATGTGACCAACGCGCCGACGGTCACGGTTCGCAGGTCCTTGGTCATGACGACCTTAGACTGGATTCTTTGCGTCTGACGCACCGTTGCAATGGTCTTGTACGTGGTCGCGACGGGCCAGTACCAGTGCAGCCCCGGCTTCCATTCCTTGACCTGATATCCACGCACGAATGCGACGCCGCCGTGCGTGGCTGGCACGATGACCAGCCAGGGGAGCAGCTTGAGGAGCGTCTGGAAGATCTCCCCGATCCAACCGAATGCCTTGTCCACGCGTCATCCTCATATCTCGCGCCGAGAATGCCGGAAGGTTGGGCTGGCAACCGTCCCTGTGGGACGTCGTCGCCAGGGCATCGTGCATTCTTCAGCAGGCTACGATTCTCAGCTCACCTCAGTGTCCGCGACGTTGGTCGCTACGGCGACGCCATATCCCTGCAGATTGACGGTTCCGTCAAATGGCTCGCGTGCCACCCGCTCTCCAGTGCTCATGTCCACCCGCAGGACTTCTTTGCAATCTGCAAGCTCGCCGGCCCAATCGGAGACGTGCAAAGTCCGCGGTTTGGCCGACGTGTTGACGAAAACACCGCTGCGACGGCCCTTGTCATCCCACGCGACAATGGCATCCACATCGGGGGCTTCGAAGCGATGTGACGGAAAACGGACCCAGTCATCATACCGCACGTGCTGGGCGAATATCTGCTTGCCGAGACATGCGGGCGTCGGCGCGCCGCATATCGACATCAGGCCGTAGGCGTCGTCACGGTCGCCCCAGTCGAGTTGTGTGGATGTTGCAGTCCACCGCATCTCCAGGTCCGCGCCCCCGCGGATCAGGTGGATGAGCGCAGAAGCATAGTACGCCGCCCCGAACGCGTTTTGATTGAGGCCAAGGGTAAACAGGTGCTCATGGTGCGCCACGGTATTCAGCTCACCGCATACATTGAGAATGTCCCGCCCGTGCAGCAGCCGGGCAACTCCGCGAGCGCGGGCCTCGTATTGCGGGGTCTGAGCCATCGCCAGTGCCTGGAACACCTCACCATTCGGTGCATCGGGCGCACCCCATAATTTTGTATCTACGGTCTCGCTCGGCACTGCCGGCCGCCAGTCCGCGTACATGTGCCAATTGACGAAACCGATCATCCTGTTGTCGACGTCGGCCACGAGTTGTGCAATCCAGTCCATCCAGAACGCCCGTTGCGTACCGTCGATGGAAGGGCCACCGAGCCTGAGGCGGCGTCCGCGGAGATACGGCTCGAGCTGCTCCAGGACAGCTGCGGCGACCTCCTCGTAGATGCGGCGATAGTGCGCATAAGAGACATCGCCGCCGATATCCGGATTGTTCGGCTCGTTCCAAACGCACCAGTACCAGTCCTTTACCTCGTCTCCCCCCCACTGCTCGATGCAGCTCCAGACAATTTCACGGCACCGACCCACGAATGTCTGGATATTCGCAGGATTGTCGAAGGGCGGATGGAACTTGGCGAACGTGACCATTGGCTTCGCGCCTGCGTCGAGCACGGCCTGCAACACGGCGGCGAACCAATGCCACTCCTTGAACGGATCAGGCACCGGCTTGTCGAAGACAAAGACACGGATGACTTGCGTGCCCATGAGCTGCAATCGCCGGCGGATCTGCGCGCGATGCTCGCCCATTGCGAATGCCGCCCAGCCATCGATCTCGTTGAAGCCGTAGCGCAGCTTCATGCGCTGGGCTCCCGCGGGGGCGTCAAGAATGGAAGTCTGCCTGGTCACTATCGTCGATATCTCTCGAGTTCCGCGGCTACTGCTCGATAAACTTGAGCAACTCGTTCAGACGCGCCTCGGGGTTGTGGCGGTGGGCAAAATCCCTGCGGATTTCCATTACGATTTCGGCGTAGTGCTCCGGCCGCTCGAGCACGTCGGCAATCTTGTCATGCGTATGCTCTCCATCGAGCACCAGCTCGATGGCATGCTCCCCGTAAATCTCCGTGACATAGTCCCGATCGAGGAGGAACAGTGGGATGGTTCCGGCGGCCGGCGTCTCGAAGGTCCGGCACGTCACCATCCCGAGGCACTCGAACAGCGGCCGGTATACGACCGGATTGAAGACGCCTTTGTTGATGGTGGCTGCGACTTGCTGATACGGAACAGCGGGTAGTGCTTCGACACGGATTTTCTTCAGGTACTCGCGATCGACGTAGTAGTTGGCCTTGATGTCATCCCATTGCATGTAGTCCATGGGGTGCTGCCAGCCCTCTCCGACCAGCGCCACGCGGCCGACCCGATCCCGCACCCGCTCAATTCCGCGCAAGACCTTGGACATACCGCGCCAGCGGAACTTGGTATGGCCGACATAGACCATGCTGAATTCCTTGTCGGCGAAACTCAGCGGCGTCTCCCAGGTCGGGTCGTAGATGTGGAAGAGGAACGGGCGGACATTCTGCCGCCGCGGCCGGTAGGTGGGTTGGAAAATCTTGTCCGACAGACTGTCACAGATGTCTGTCCAATAGCGGCTCGATTCCTGCGTTCGGTGATTGTAGTCACCGCCGAACTCGATCGGATCGTTGTAAGCGCCGTCGCAATCGATCACGACACGACGCCGGCGTGGTACCGCGTCGAGCAATCGCGCCCAATCCAGCCGGTCACCGAACTGCAGCGCTGTCGTCCACTCGAAGACGTAAATGACTGCGTCGGCGCCTGTGAGATCCTGGGAGTAGTTGAGCGCGAACTTCGGATTCGGCGGCCCGTAAACGGTCACCTCATGGCCCATGGTCTTGGCGGCACGAGCATAGCCGCGCAGGTCCAGCATGCTGCCGGCGTTCTCATACCCCCAATAGACGAACACCAGCTTCATTGCGCGACTCCGTTGGAGGTCATGGCCGCATCAGCTCCGAAGCGCGGCGACAAGCTCCTCGACCCGCTGGTCGTAGGAGTAGTGCACGATCAGATAGCTGCGAACCTCCTCCACAATCCCCCTGTAATGATACGGGCGGCGCAAAGCATCGAGCAGCTTCTCCGCGACCCTTCCAGACAGGACAAGCTCCCGGGCCGCAGGTCCGTACACCGCCTCCGCATGATCTTCATCCAGCATCAGCAACGGTATGGTGTCGGCGCAAAAGATCTCAAAGTATTTAAGCGTCAGATGCTTCAGGCGTCGCAACACAGGACGCTGCGTGAAAATGTTGATGCGCGCCGTGCTCATCGTCCAGATCACGTCGTGATACATCACGGCCTTGGGGGTCTGAATGCGAAGGCGCCGGAGCGCGCCGGGGTCCGACTGGAATGCCTCTTGCGGACCGGCGGCTGGTCCCTCGGGAGGAGGGGCGTCCCACCACAGGCCGATGAATCCGATCTCACCAACCTGATCGCGGATCTGCTCGATTGCCGGCAACAGCTCGGTGGACACCTGCTTCCATCGCCACCAATTGTGACCGACGTGAAGAATGTCGTACTGCTTCGGAGGCGCCGCAGACGGATCGACCTGGAGCGCTCGATTGTAGCCGTAGAAAGGCATCGCACTGACGCGTGGGTTGGTCGGCCGCGCGAGCGTGGTTTGCATGATCTTGTCGCTCAGTGCGTCGACATGCTCGATCCACTGCGCTCGCTCGGTCTCATTGCGGTGATTGAAGTCGTAGCCATCGACTGCGACCACCGGGTTGTACATTCCGTCCGTATCCAGGATCAGCCGATGCTGCCTCGGGAACCTGGCCAGCATGATCGCTTCCTGCAGCGGCTTGATGCGGTACAGCTCCAACTCGTAGACATAGACGACCCGGTCAAAATTTTTGATATCCATCGAGAATTGCAGCTCGGGCACATACCATATAGGTGTGCCGTAGATGGCCACAGCGTGACCGTGTGCCTGCGCGACCCGCATGTAGTTTGCGACCGCGTGCGTGTTGCCTGCATTGCCGCGGTGCTTCATCACGAACAGGATATTCACCGCGCCGCTCCGGAGCGGAGCCCGGCACAGCTCGAGAGCTCCTGAAACCTCTGCGCGTAGGAGTGGCGGGCGGCGAGATGCGCCCGCGTTTGCAGCACTGCATCCCAATATGCTTCCGGCTGGCGCATCGCATCTTCGAGATGAGTTGCCACGCTCTCTCCCGGCACGAGCGCGAGAGCGGCTTCACCATAGATTGCCGCCACAAACTCCCGCGGCAGCATCAGGACCGGAACGGTGTCCGCGTAGAATGTTTCGAACGTACGGTTCGTCACGAACCCGAGATGCCGGAACAACGGGCGATGAAACACCGGGGCAAACCGGGCCTGCCCAAGGAGACCGGTCACCTCGTCGAAGCGGACGCCGTCACGGGTCTCGACATCCAGTTCTGCAAGGAAAGCCGGATCGGTATCGATTCCCATGATACCCGTCTGCACGGCCCAGCTCGGCCGCGCACTCCAGTCCCAACCTACGAGACAGGCTTGCCCGACCTTGCCGCGTGCGGGGCGATAGCTCTCCAGGAACCGGCGGACCTGCTCCCACCGCTGCCAGTTGCTGCCGACGTACATCACGCCGTACGGCTTCGCGCGCCACGCAGCCGCGGCTTCGCGCGCCGTCTTGTATGGCTTTGCTACCGAGCCCGGATCGTAGCCGTGAAACAGAAATGACCGTACTTCCGGACGGAGCGGCGCGAGAGCCGGTTGCAGGATTGTTTCGGAGATAGCCCGCAGCGCTTCCTGCCACTCCCAACCCGGATGGCCATCGAGCTTCTCCAAGTGATTGAAGTCGTGCTCCAGCAGGATCGTGTCGTTGAAGCGGCCCCACAGATCGACCACCATCCGGCGCTGACGGGGCAGACCGTCGAGTATGCGTGCAAGATGCGGCATATCCGGAAAATCCGCCGTCACCTGTACGACGAACAGGGCGACGTCTACTCCGTCAAGTTCGGTGGTAAATGGCAGGGACAGCTCCGGATGAGGCGGACCGTACACGGCAACCTCGTGCCCGAGCGCGCGACCTGCCGCCACATATCGGTGAACCGTGGACGCGCTGCGGGTCCACGGGTCGACTGCATTGACAAGGAGGAGCTTCATCGCGCCGCTCCCTCCAGAGCCAACGCCTTCGGCTGGGCCGCGAACTGGCTTCGCGCCCAAAGCACGGTCCTCGCAAGTCCAGTTTCCAAAGTCGTCCTCGGCTCCCAGCCAAGGACAGCTTTTGCCTGGGCTACTTCCGCTTGAACTTTCCTCTGCTCGCCCGGCCGCGCCGGCAAGCGCCGGATCGGATAGCCACCCGGTGCGTAGCCAAACGCAGCGATGACGTAGGCGGCGAGCTCATTGATCGATGTCGACCGCCCGCTGCCGAGATTGAATACGCCGCCGACCGACGCCGGCGTGGCCAGCGCGCGAACCCAACCCTCCACGATATCTTCGACGAATACGAAATCGCGCGTCTGATCGCCGTCACCGAAAATTGTGATCGGCTCCCCGCGCAGGATGTTGCCCGAGAAGATGCCGAGCACGCCCTGGTAGGGATTGTCATAGGACTGCCCAGGCCCATACACGCTGAACATCCGCAGCGAGGTTACGCTGAAATCAAAACCCAGGTCTGGCCGCTCTGCCGTTGCGTGGACATATCTCTCCGCCGCATGCTTGGTGATCCCGTAATAGGAGTCTCGGACGGCAGGGTTCCATCTCCGGCGTCGGCACCGTCTCGACATTCCCGTACAAGGTCATCGAGCTGGCGTAGAGGAGCCGGGGAACTTGGTGCTTCAGGCACAACTTCAAGATATTCACAGTGCCTTCCACATTGGTCCGCAAGTCGGCGACGGGATCGGAGAAGGCGCGGATAATCGATACCTGACCAGCAATATGGCAGACGGCGTCCAGCCCACGCGCGAAAGCCGGTTCCACCTCCTCTGGTCGGGTCACATCGGCCTTGGCATACCAAGCGCCGGTCGGCACGTTCTCGCGCCGTCCGCTCAATTCATCGTCCACAACTGAGACAGCATGTCCGTCAGCAAGGAGGCGCCGGCACAGATGGGCGCCTATGAACCCGGCCCCACCCGTCACGAGTACTCTCATCCTCATGCCCCCTGGACCGCATGCTGGCCCGTCTTACAACCTCCCACTGCCAACGGAAGATGCGGAGGATCAAGTGCGTTCTGCCATAGGCAGCCGAGCCCGTCCATGCGCGCAAATGCCCAACGTGTTGGCATTACGGATCAAAACGCGCGCGGTTACCTGTATCCGCGTCTCGGTCGCCACACCGAAGTGGAGGTGTGGCCGCCCCGGCTCGCGAAGTCTTGTCAACATGCCGGTGGTGCTATCAACTGCCCGTCTGCTGGCAAAGGGCGAGCGGAAGATAGCTGCCTTCTTAAACAACAGGCATCAAGCCGCGCAGTTAAAAAATGCGGCGTGCCGAAACGATGGGGTTCCCTGGAGTTAAATGCCCACAAAACGTTTGCTGATAACGGGGGGTGCTGGTTTTGTCGGCTGTAATGCCGCACGCTACTTCGGAGCACGGAACTGGAACGTCACCGTGCTCGATAACCTTTCCAGGCAGGGAACCGACAAGAATCTGCACTGGCTACGTGACGGCACGACCTTCGATTTCGAGCACGTCGATGTGCGTGATCGCGTGGCCGTGGATCGCGTGCTCACCGCAGGCCGCTTCGATGCGGTCATTCATCTGGCGGCCCAAGTGGCCGTCACAACGTCCGTGACCGACCCGGCCACGGATTTCGCTGTCAATGCCATCGGCACATTCAACGTGCTCGAACTCGATACGGCTGCATTGTCCGGAAGCTGTCTTCATATTCGCTTCGACGAACAAAGTTTACGGGAAAATTGCGAATGCGCAGAGCGAACTGCGCGGCAGCCGATACGAATACGTCAATCGTCCTTACGGCATCAGCGAAACCGAACCCCTTGATTTCCTCTCGCCCTACGGTTGCTCCAAGGGAGCGGCCGATCAGTATGCCCTCGATTTTGCGAGAATCTACCAGATACCCGCGACATCTTTTCGGCAGTCGTGCATCTACGGGCCGCGTCAGTTCGGCGTGGAGGACCAAGGCTGGGTCGCCTGGTTCGCGATCGCTTCCCTGCTCAAACGCCCCATCACCATCTTCGGAGACGGCAAGCAGGTGCGCGATGTGCTGCACGTCGAGGATCTTCTGCGCGCGTACGAGGCCGCAATTCGTGCGCCCGAGAAGGTGACCGCAGAAGCATTCAACGTCGGCGGCGGACCCGAGCGGGTCTTGTCGTTGATCGATCTGATCGACATGCTGCAGCGACAGCTGCGTCGCGACATCCCGGTGAAATGGGACAACTGGCGGCCGGGCGATCAGCAGGTCTACATCAGCGACATTCGAAAACTCCAGAGCGCCCTGTGCTGGAAGCCCGAAGTGAGTGTCACTACGGGGATAACGCAACTCATCGAGTGGGTGGCGCAGAACCGCGCAGCCTTCTAAAGCGGAGGCCAGGACATGGATGGCCGAACGACCGCCAACATGACTGGGCTCGCCAAGCGCATCAAATACCGGATCTTCCAGACCTCGACATCCGAGGTATGCGCCGACGCTGCACGCACAAAGGAAGGAGTGGAGGGTCCGCGTCAACTCGATCTGGGCATAGGCTTGGTTGTGATTGCGGCGTTCGTGCTTTATTGGGCGTCGTCTTTCGCTCTCCAAGCGCGTGGCGCAACGCTGCATTTCGGTGCCGACGCTTACCTATACGACGACCTGGCCCGAGGCATCGCGGTCGATCGGGTGGCGCGCTTCCATCCTGTCACTGTGGCACTGGCACTATCTTGGATGAAGCTGCTAAGCCCGCTCACTCATTGGATTACGCCACAGCAATTGTTGAAAGCGATGTTCGCGGCAGTTGGCGCTGTCGGCGTGTGGGCTGCCATGGCAGCGTTCACGATATTCTTTCAGCGCAGGTACGTAATCCTCTGCGGCATCATCTACGCTGCCTCTTTCGGTGTTTGGTATTTCTCCAGCATCGAGGAGTTGAAGATCGTCACGGCTTCTCTCACAACACTCTACATTGCTGTCTACCTGCGGCTGAGAGAGAGGTGGACCCCCCACCGTGTGGTACTGCTGACGGGAATTCTTCTGGTCGCGTGCCTCAATGAGATCGTCTCGTGCTTCCTTGTCGGCATTCCGGCCGTCGATACTCTCGTCCGGCACGGGTGGGATTGGCGCAAACTCCGTTGGATCGGCGCACATGCCCTGACGGCTCCGATCGCATTTGGCATTCTGGAGGTCGTGGTTGGCGGCCTTCTGCTCGGCCCGGCACCCGCGGGGGAGGGGCATTCACACCTCAGCATGCTCATATTCTATGTGCTGAAAAACAACTACGACGCCGGCAAGATCTACGCCTTCTTGTTGAACTGGTCTTTTTTCAACCTGGTTGCGCCGGAACCTTATCCTCGCTGGGTATTTCCACCCTATGGAGGATACTTCGATGCTGCGTTCACGAACTACTACGCCAGCTCCATCTCCACCGGGGCGATCGCTTTGCTCGGCGTGCTCCTCGTTGCCGGCTGGATGCCCCGGTACCGGCCGCCGTTTTCTCGCGATGTCGCGGCCATTCTTCTGGGCCTTCTGGCCTACGCAATGGCCCGCTGCCTATTCTTCTTCGTCTTCAACCCAGGAGAAGCACTGCTTTTCAGTCCAGCCGTGACCCTCCCACACATCCTCCTGATCGGCGCGGCTTTCCTGTCTTCGCCGTTTCCAGGAAAGGGGGCCGTCCTCTGCGCCCTCGCCGTATGTCTGTGTCTGACCAATGGCGCGTTCATGCTTGGGTGGTGATACTCGCGAAACAGACTTCTGCAGAGCTCACGCAGGCTAGCGACACTGGAAGATATAAGTCCGCTGATTCCTGGCAGTCGCGGGACCCTTCGATTCCAGAGGAGCATCCGCGAAAAAGTCATAACCATTGGGACAGGTCTTCTTCGCAACGTCGTAAGCGAAGCCGCGCGCCTGCTGAGCAACGAAATCCTCGCTTTGTCCCGGACCTGGGGCAGCATGCACGACAAGTCTGTTCCTGCCCGAGGACAACTTGTCGAGGCTGTGCTCGAACTGCGCCGTCGCGTTCACAAAGCGCCAGGCACCCGCCTCGGGGTCGGGGGAGCAGTCAGCAAGGCTGAGACAGATGGCAGCGAGAACGATCAAAGGCTTGCGCGAGCGCACGTCACTCTCCCGTAACATGCCTCGCACCAACCGAGGCCGCGCCGCACCAGCACGGCGTGCTTCTCAAGGCTGCACGCCTGCGGGTACGAAGGCCGCAATCGTGCCGCCATCGACCGGGATCACTGTTCCGGTGACGTAGGCGGCATCCTCGCTCAACAGGAAGCGGATGACAGCTGCCACGTCACCTGGCGCGGCGATACGGCCCAACGGCGAAGTGCCAGACGTTCGGTAGCGGGTATTTCCGTCGCGGTTGAGGTATGGGTGGACCATGGGTGTGTCGACGGTGGCCGGCGCCACGGCGTTCACCAGAACTTTGTGCGGCGCACACTCGACCGCCATGACCTTGGTCAACGCAATCACAGCAGCTTTAGTCGCCGCATACGCACCGCTGTCGATTTTGTGGCGAAGCCCCGCGATCGAGGCAAGGAACACTGCACGGGCTATCTCCCCGTCGGCAGCGGCCGTCTTGAGCAACGGCATAGCCTCGCGCGCGCAGAGCCAGAGGCCGCGCACGTTGACGTTGAAAAGGGTGTCAAACTCCTCGACCGGCATGGAGTCGAGGGCACCGATCTTGAGCACACCCGCCGAGCAGACGAGCCCGTTCAGGCGGCCAAACTGGCTGCCGATCGCTTTGAACGCACCCGTGACACTTTCGACCGAGGTGACATCACAGACCTGTGTGTGCAGCCGGTCGCCGCTGGTGGCGAACTCCTGGCGCATGCCTTCGAGCTGGCGCTCGGCCACATCGAGGGCAATCACCGTCCAACCTTCATCGAGCAGGCGTTTCACGGTACCCCGCCCGATGCCGGATGCTCCGCCCGTGATGGCTGCGATTTTGGCCATGACGCATGTGCCTTTCCGTTGCCTGCACTTCTGTTGGGGGTAATGATGATCGCGGTGGCAGGTTCTATCAATATCGATCCGCCGAGCGCGGAGTATAGAGCGGCGACGCATGGGGCCCGCAAACGCCGCTTCACCCGCCGGCGACCCGACACTATGCTCACGGGCGACATCGGGATGCGAGGCCGCTCGGGGCGATCACGCGAGGGAGGATTAAATGGCAAAAATCGGCTTTATCGGCCTCGGCAATATGGGCAACCACATGGCGCGCAACCTCATCCGCGCCGGGCACAGCCTGAAGGTCTACGACCTCAACGAGGAGGCGATGAACTTCGTGGCGCAATCGGGCGCCAAGACGGCGCAATCAGTCAAGGACGCGGCAACGGGCGTCGACTTCGTCGTCACCATGCTGCCAGTCGGCGCCAACGTACGCACGGTATTCCTCGACGAGGGTGTCATGGCTGCAGCCTCGCCCGGCACCGTCCTGATTGACAGCTCGACGATCGACGTGGAGTCAGCTCGCGCCGTCCATGAGGCAGCCGCGAAGGCCGGCTTCGCCATGCTCGATGCACCGGTTTCGGGCGGCACCGTCGGCGCGGAGGCGGCAACGCTGACATTCATGTGCGGTGGCGACAAGTCGACGTTCGAGAAGGCCCGGCCGATCCTGCAAGGCATGGGCAAGAACATCGTCCTGTGCGGCGGGCCGGGCTTCGGTCAGGTCACCAAGATCTGCAACAACATGATCGCAGCCATCAACGTGCTGGCCATCGGCGAAGCGTTCGCGATGGGCGAGAAGCTGGGAGTCTCGCGCCAAACGCTGTTCGATGTGATCTCGACGTCCACGGGCCGATCCTACATGCTGAACAACTCCTGCCCGATGCCGGGTCCGCTACCCAATGTGCCGTCGAGCAACGACTTCAAGCCGGGCTTTGCAGCCAAGCTCATGCTGAAGGACTTGCGCCTGTCACAGGCTGCGGCGCAGATGGCCGGCTCGCCGACGCCGCTCGGGGCGGCAGCGACCGCCGCGTTCGCCATGCACATCAACAACGGGCACGGCGATCTCGACACCAGCAGCATCGTCAAGCTCATCAATCCAGATCTTTAGTTTAGAGGTGATGATGTGACTGCGGCCTCGCTGCACGACCTGACACTGGCCGAAGCCGGCCGGCTCATTGCGGCGCGCAAGCTGTCGCCGGTGGAGTATGCCGACGCCCTGCTGGCGCGAACGGAGGCGTTCGAGCCGCAGCTCAATGCTTTCATCACCCGCACGCCTGAGATCGCCAGAAAGGAGGCGCAAGCGGCCGAGAGCGAGATCGCCAAAGGCAATTATCGCGGGCCGCTACATGGCATCCCGTTTGCGGTGAAGGACATCTACGACACGGCCGGCATCCTGACATCGGGACACTCGCGCGTTTGCATCGATCGCGTGCCGCAGAAAGACGCGACGACGGTTGCCAAGCTGCGGGCGGCCGGCGCGGTGCTGACGGGCAAGCTGGCGACGCACGAGTTCGCGCATGGAGGGCCGTCATTCGATCTGCCGTGGCCGCCGGCACGCAACCCCTGGAACACGGCACATTTCACGGGCGGCTCGTCATCAGGCTCCGGCGCGGCGCTGGCGGCGGGGCTCGTGCCGGTCAGCCTCGGATCGGATACAGGCGGGTCGATCCGCGGTCCTGCCGGGTTGTGCGGCATTGCGGGTCTCAAACCGACATATGGGCTGGTGAGCCGAGCCGGCGTGCTGCCGAACTCCTACTCGTTCGATACCTGTGGGCCGATGGCGCGCACGAGCGAGGACTGCGCCATCATCCTGAATGCGATTGCGGGATATGATCCGGCCGATCCCGCGTCATCCATGCGACCGACGGCCGATTTCACGACTGGTCTCGGAGCCGGGGTGAAGGGGCTGCGCATTGGTGTCGTCCGCCATTTCTGGGAACAGGATTTGCGCGCCAATGCCGAGCTGGCGGCGGCGCTGGATGAAGCGATCCGCCAACTGCGCGAGCTGGGCGCGATTGTGGAGGACGTGCGCATGCGCCCGCTGCATGCCTACTCCGACGTCAAGATCGTGATGGCGGAGAGCGAGCTTTTCTCGCTGCACTTGGCCGACCTGATCGCGCGCCCGCAGGAGTTCGGCCAGGATTTTCGAGCGCGTGCCCTGGCGGCGTGTCTGTTCACGGCCGAAGACTATGTGCGCGCCAGCCGCGAGCGGCGCACGATCATGGGCGAAATGCGCGAGCTGTATCGGCGCTACGATCTGTTCCTCACCGCCAATTCGTCGGCCGCGCCGCGGCTCGACAAACACGACGTGCTGTCGTTCTGGAAGCAGCCGAACCTCACCTCGCCGTTCAACTGCACGGGCGGTCCGGCGCTGGCCGTGCTGTGCGGCTTCACGCAGGCGGGGCTGCCGCTGTCGATGCAGATTGCCGGGCGACCGTTCGACGACGCGCGCGTACTGGCAGCCGGTCACGCCTACGAGCAGACCAGCGGATGGAGCAAGAAGCATCCGCGCCTGACACCCGGAGCATCACCTGGAGCCGTGGATCCCAAACCGTGGGTGCCAGACACATCGAATATCGAGCCGGCCGTGCGCGCCAGGACCGAGGCTGCGGCTCCTGCTGCGGGCTTGCGTCTTCCCGACACGATCATGGCGGAGCTGGTTGCGGTGGCGCCATGGGCGCTGGCCATGGCAGGGCGGCTGAAGCGCGATCATGGCCGAGAGGTCGAGGTGTCGTCGATCTACGATCCCGGCCGCGATATCGACTAGTGTCCCGATCGCGAAGCTCGTCGGACTTTGCGGCAACCGTTGAACGAGCTTCGCGATCGAAAGGACACTAGCAAGCTAATGATGCTAGTGTGATTCAGATCGAGAAATTCGCTACGAGAAATGCCACGAACACCGGCGAATTTCTCGATCATCACACTAGAGGCACGACGATGCGCACGCTCGAGTTCGGCTGGTTCCTTCCGACGCGCGGCGACACCGACGACTACGGCGAGCCGCTGAAGATCCCGGCGTCGTTCGAGATGTTCGAAAGGGTCGCCGTGGCGGCGGAGGCGGCGGGCTTCGAGTACATGCTGGTGCCGGTAGGACATCAGTGCTGGGACGCCTGGATGACCGGCGCGCTGATGATCGGCCGCACCAAATCGATGCGCATGCTGGTCGCCGCAAGGCCGAGCTACATCAATCCCGTGCTGCTGGCGAAGATGATCTCGACCTGTGACCAGCTATCGGGCGGGCGGATTTCCGTCAACCTCATCGCCGGCCAGAGCGAGGCGGAGAACGTTGCCGAGGGCGTGCGCTGGAGCAAGGAGCAGCGCTACGAGATCATGGATGAAGAAGTCACGATCCTGAAGGCGCTATGGACGCAACAGGGGACGACGGATTTCGCCGGGAAATACTACACGCTGAAGAAAGCCGAGCTGACACCCAAGCCGCTCCAGAAGCCCTATCCGAAGTTTTATCTGGGCGGTGGCTCAGGCCAAGCGTGGGAAATCTCCGCCAAGCATGCCGACGTGCATCTCTTCTGGGGCGATACGGTCGAGCAGATCGTCGACAACATGAAGGTGCTACGCGGCATGGCGGCAAAGCATGGGCGCGAGAACGACCTCGGCTTCGGCATGCGTCTGCAGATCGTCTGCCGCGAGGACGAGAAGGATGCCTGGGAAGCGGCTGACGGCCTGGTGCGGCACGTAACGAAGGAGCGGCAGGAATATATCCGCACCTATTACGCCGGCTCAGTTGCCAATCAGCGCGTGCAGGAGCTGGCGCGGACCAAGGGTGACCTGATCGCGCCCAACTTGTGGATCAGGTCTGTCGAAGGCGCGACCTGGCGCGGGAATAGCGATCGTGGGCAACCCGGAGCAGTGCGCCGACACGCTGCAGCAGTTCATCGACATCGGTTGCCATTCGTTCTGCCTTTCAGGCTATCTGCACGATGCCGAATGCGAGCGCTTCGATCGCCTCGTGCGCCCGATCCTCGCCGATCGGAATCGCGGGCGGATGAAGGCCTGAAGCTGCGGCCTCTTATGTCGACTTGGCTTTGAGGGCTGCTTCAAGGTCGGCCAGCCCGGTCTTGTCCGCGGACAGATACCAGTCGGCGATGGCGCTGGACGTGACAAAGACTGTATCGCTCCGCTGCATCAGGAGATCGAACGCCTTCTCCAGATAGTAGGCGCGATGCGGAACGCCGACGAGATGCGGATGCAGCGCCAGCGTGAGGACGCGCGGTTGATGCTGCGACTCGCGCTCGAAGACGGACAGCGTGGCCTCCAGCCGCCGCAGCAGTTCGTCGCCGGCTTGGTACTGCACCGCCCAGATCGGCACGTCATTGAGCTCGAACGTGTAGGGCAAGCAGAGCAGCGGACCGTGCGCTGTCGTCATCCAGCACGGCAGATCGTCGACCAACCAGTCGTGCGTGAACTCCAGGCCGCACCGCTTCAAGACGTCTGGCGTCGCCATGGTCTCGCCACCGCCGGCGCCGAACCAGCCTCGTACCTTCTTGCTCGACAATTGCTCCAGACGCGCGAGACACTTGCGGACCTCAGCCTCTTCATCCTCGGATTGTTTCAGCGAGCGCTGGAACCAGCCATGGCCGACAATCTCCCAGCCTGCGTCCACGGTCGCCTTGGCAAGGGACGGGTAGACATCGGCGCACTGCGCGTTGAGGAAGGCGGAGGCCTTGATGCCGCGAGCGCCGAGCATGTCGAAGAGGCGCGGCATGCCGCAGCGCAGCCCGTACTCGACCCAGGAGTAGTTGGGAAGATCGGGGGGCTCGACCTGGGCGCCATGTGGTGCCGGCAGGACGCCGCGCGGCATCGGCCGGTCGAACGGCCAATACTCAACGTTGACCACCGGGTTGACCATCAGCGGCTTGCCGCGAAGCGGCTCAAGCCGTGGTCGCTCGCTCGACATCTGGAACGGAATGCGCGGATTGGGCCACATTGGTTTCCCCATGGATCAGTCGGCGGAGTGCAATCGCGCCGGATCGAACGGGCGCAGGCGTCCTGGATCGAAGGGCGAAAGGTCGACGGTGCGCGCCCGACCCGTCGACGATCAATTCCGCCATGGCCTCGCCGGTAGCTGGCGCGTTGAGAATGCCCCAGACGCTGTGACCGGTGGCGACATAGGCGCCGCGCAAGCCCGGCACAGATCCCATCAGCGGAAGTCCGTCCTGCGTCACCGGGCGATAGCAGGCCTGGCCGGCGACGATGGGTGCTGCCGCGAGAACCGGCGACAGGTGCGCGCACATGCGGCGCAGGCGATCGAGCGCGCCCGGATCGGGCGCAACGTCGGCAGGATCGACTGGCAGCGGGCTCTCGCCCGAGAGGCCGCAGACATAGGTGGTGCCGTCGTCGCGGGGAAAGACTTCCGGAGCGAGCGAGGCGCCGCCTGCCTCGCGGTAGTCGAGAAAAAGAGCGTCGGGCGACACTTGCGCGCCGGTCTGGAAGACGAGGCTGTGGCCCTTGAGCCCGTACACACCCGGCAAGGGCAGCCATTGCGAAGCCAGGATCGACCACGGACCCATCGCGATCACCACTGCATCGCCCTCGATGCGCTCGCCTTCGATCTCCATCCCCGTGACCTGGTCGGAATGCACTGAGCGTGTCAGGCCCGTCACCTGTCCCATGTGCAGCGCGGCTCCGTGACGCTTGTGCGGCGCGCATCATCGCGGCGGTGAACGCACCGGGATGGACTTGCGCTGTCGTCTCGGGCGAGCCAAGGCGTCGATCTAACCGCACATCACCTGAAATCCAATCGACGTCGCCAGCGTTGCGGCCGTGACCTGCCAGTCCTGAGTTGGCATAGCCGCTATAGGTGGAGAGGCGGCGATAGCCCCAGGTATCATCGATCTCCTGTGCGAGCGTCAGCGTGCAGGTCGAAGCTACGCCGCGCCAGAGCCTCGAGCGGGCCGCCGTCGCACCAGTCGAGTGCCAGGAAGCCGCCGGATTTGCCCGAGGCAGCGCAGGCTACCCCTGTGCGCTCGATGACGGTCACCTCGACGCCGCGACGACTTAAGAAGTAGGCGATGGAGGCACCAATGACACCGCCACCACAGACAAGGACTCGCATCTTGTGGCTGCCCTTTCGCCAGCCTGGTCGGAACCGACCAGACGCCGATCAGACCGATGCTGAATGATTACGGCAGACAGCGCAACCCGAGCGCCGGCGAGAGCAATGGACCGGCACGAGGAAGCGCGCGCGAAGCGGCGCACAGGCGGGGGGGGATGGTTATTTCGTCTGCCGGCAGCCGGTTACTCGGCCCGGGACAAGCGCAGCTTTCTCGCGGGCTCGAGCTGGAGCCCTTCGTCGTCTGGATCGGGGTGAAACTTGTAGCCCTGTCCCCTGATACTGCGTATCGGATCGGGGAGCCAACCGCGGTTGACAGCCTTTCTCAAGCGGCCGACCGTGACATCGACGGTGCGAATGTCCAGATCGCTGCTGTCGCGCCAGGCGTGCTTGACGATGTCCTCGCGGCTCAGAACGGCACCGGAATTGAGGATGAGAAGCTCGAGCAGACCAAACTCCTTCGGCCGCAGGCGGAGCAACCGTCCGGATCTGCGCGCGCGCTTGTTCACGCGATCGAGCTCAATACTTCCGCAACGCAACCTTGCGGAGCGGTCGGGCGCGTTCAGGAGAGGCGCACCCTCGTCACCGACGAATGAGCCCGCATAGGCTGCGTGCTCGGAAGAATGTCCTGCATCTGCCCCCGCGAGGGCCGCATTGCGTTGACGAACCTTACTCAAGACACCAACCTACGATCCGACCGCGTGAAGGCGAATATCCGTCTCGAACATGTAGCCGGCACCGCGCACCGTGCGGATGACGTCCGCCTCGTTGCCGCGCACCAGCGCCTTGCGCAACCGGCCGACGTGCACATCCACAGTGCGCTCATCGACATCGCCGTCGCGGCCCCATACTCCGTCGAGCAGCTGCGACCGCGACAGCACACGGCCTGCGCTCTCCATCAGCACCAGCAGCAGCCGGTACTCGGTCGGTCCGAGCTTTACCGGCCTGCCCTGGCGCATCACGCGATGCGCTGCGCGATCGAGGGTAATGTCGCCGATGCTGATCACGTCGGCGACCCGCTCGGGCACGGCCCGGCGCAGAATAGCCTTCACCCGGGCCATCAGCTCGGCGACCGAGAACGGCTTCACCACATAATCGTCAGCTCCTGTGGCCAGGCCGCGAATACGGTCGCCTTCCTCGCCCCGTGCCGTCAGCATGATGACCGGCAGGTCCCGGGTTTCGGGCTTGGCGCGGATTTGACGGCAGATCTCGATGCCGGACAGGCCGGGGAGCATCCAGTCGAGGATCACCAGATCAGGGCGCTCTTCCGCGAGGAGCAGCTTTGCCTCCTCGCCGGTCGTTGCCACACTAACGACGTGACCTTCCGCTTCCAGGTTGTAGCGTAGCAGCACAACCAGCGCGGCCTCGTCCTCGACGATCAGGATCTTTGCACCCATTGCAGTCTATCCACTGTCCCGCACTGCGGAAGGCTCATGCACTCCCGATCAGCGTCGTGCTCGTCTTGTCGCCTTTGGGGCGGTCATCGGTGAGGGGCACACCCTTCACCAGGTAGTGCACGGTCTCGGCGATGTTGGTCGCGTGGTCACCGATGCGCTCGATGTTCTTGGCGCCGAACAGAAGATGAGTACACAAGCCGATGTTGCGCGGGTCCTCCATCATGTAGGTGAGGAGCTCACGGAAGATCGAGTTGTAGAGCGCGTCGATCTGCTCGTCGTTGCGCCACACCTCGAGCGCCTTCTCCGCATCCCGGGCGGCGAACGCGTCGAGCACCTCCTTGAGCTGGCGCAACGCCAGCTCGGTCATGTGACGCAGCCCGGTCATCAGGGTCTTGGGATGCGTCTCGCCCGACACAGCCAGCGCGCGCTTGGCAATGTTCTTGGCCAAGTCGCCGACGCGCTCCAGATCGCCCGCGACCTTGAGCGCGGCCATGATCTGACGCAGATCGAGGGCCAGCGGCTGGCGGCGAGCAATCATGCCGATCGTCTGTTCTTCCAGCTCACGCTGCAGCTGGTCGATAGCGCCGTCGCTGGCGACGGCGGCTTCAGCCAGCTTTGGATTGCGCCGTTCCAAGGCCTCGAAAGCCTGACCCAAAAGCTGCTCGGCGAGCCCGCCCATCTGCACGACTTTCTTGTCGAGCAGCGACAGCTCGGTCTCGTAGGATTTGACGATGTGCTCGTGCATCGCGGCATTCTCCCGCTGGCGCCACACAACTTTGAGGAACCGCATCAACCGAAGCGACCGGTGATGTAATCCTGTGTGCGCTGGTCCTTTGGATTGGTGAAGATCTGATCGGTTTCGCCCTGCTCCACCAGCACGCCGAGATGGAAGAAGGCCGTACGCTGTGATACGCGCGCGGCCTGCTGCATGGAGTGGGTGACGATGACCATGGTGTAGTTCTCCTTCAGCTCCTCCATCAGCTCCTCGATCCTCGCGGTGGCAATCGGATCGAGGGCCGAGCATGGCTCGTCCATAAGAATGACCTCGGGGTTCACGGCGATCGCACGCGCAATGCACAGGCGCTGCTGCTGGCCGCCGGAAAGGCCGGTCCCTGAATCGTGCAACCGATCCTTGACCTCCTCGAACAATCCCGCGCGCTTCAGGCTCGAGACGACGATCTCCTCGAGCCCCGCCTTGGATGTCGTCAACCCATGGATGCGAGGGCCATAAGCCACGTTCTCGAACACGGATTTGGGGAACGGATTAGGTTTCTGGAAGACCATGCCAACACGCGCGCGAAGCTGCACGACATCCAACGCCGGATCGTAAATGTCCTGCCCGTCGATCTCGATCTTACCGGTGACACGGCAGATCGGGATGGTGTCATTCATGCGGTTGATGCAGCGCAGGAAAGTCGACTTACCGCAACCGGAGGGCCCGATGAAGGCCATCACCGAACGCTCGGGAATATCGACGGACACGGATTTCAGCGCATGCTTCTCGCCGTAGTAGACGTTCACATCGCGTGCGACAATTTTCGTGTCAGAACCCGCCTTTGCAGCGGGCGCGAAGTCGGGCACGAGCGTCGCTTGTGCGGGCATGTCCATGGGGCGGGTCGCCTTTCCTACCAACGTCTCTCAAATCTCTTACGCAGCCAGATGGCCATGCCGTTCATGACGAAAAGGAATACCAGAAGCACGATGATGGTCGCCGCGGTCTTCGCCTGGAACGCGACTTCCGGGAGATCCGACCATAGATAGATCTGCACCGGCAGCACCGTCGCGGCTTCCGTGAAGCCCTTCGGCACATCGACGATAAATGCGATCATGCCGATCATCAGCAGAGGGGCAGTCTCGCCCAGCGCGTGCGCCATGCCGATGATCGTGCCGGTCATGATACCAGGCATGGCCAGCGGCAGCACGTGGTGGAACACGGCCTGCTGGTGCGAGGCGCCGACACCGAGCGCCGCCTCCTTGATCGAGGGGGGTACGGCCTTGAGCGCCGCACGCCCGGCAATGATGATTGTCGGCAGCACGAGCAGCGCGAGCACCAAACCGCCGACGAGAGGAGCCGAACGCGGCAGCCCGAAGAAGTTCAGGAACACAGCCAGCCCGAGCAGTCCGAAGACGATCGAGGGGACCGCGGCGAGATTGTTGATGTTGACCTCGATCAGGGCCGTGAGCTTGTTCTTCGGCGCGAACTCCTCGAGATACACGGCGGCCAGCACACCGATCGGCAGGCACAGAGCGAGCGTGACGAGCAGTGTCAGGGCCGTGCCGACGAGCGCACCGCGAATACCCGCGAGCTCCGGCTCCCGGCTGTCGCCGGAGGTGAAGAACAGCCAGTTGAAGCTGCGCTCGACCTTGCCGAGCTCCTTGAAGCGCTCGAGGAAGGCGACTTCCTGGTCCGTCACCTTGCGATTGCTCTCGGGCGTCAGATAAGTCACGACCCGCCACTCACCTGCCTTGGCCTCGTTGCTCGACGACAACGGCAGCAACACGTCGCCGGTTATCCCGCTGTCGGAGAGCTTGGTGACCTTGACGAGGCCGCCGTTGATCGCGACCAAGAGGCTCGGCATGCTGGCGTCGAGCGTCTCCTCTACCTTCGGGCCCTCAAAGCGCTCGCGATAGGCCGCTGCCTCGTCGCGAAGCTCCTTGATGCGCCCAGCGAGCGCAGCCGATCCCCATCGCTGCAGACGATCGGCTTCGGCGCTCAACTTCTGAGCCCGTTCCCGCAGCCCTTGCTTGATCGCGACCAAGCTATCCCCAAAATCATTGGCCGATGTCAGGACCGTGATCTCTCCGGTCGTATCGCTTGGGGTGGCGATACCCCGCCCCGGGCGCGACGAGATCGGTGTGCCTGCACCTTTGTAGTAGAGATCCGCGTCGTCGGAGAGGAGCAGCGGGACCTTGACTGTCTTGCCAATCAGGCTCGGGTCGGCCACCAGCCGGTCCCGCAACACATCGGGAGCACCCGTGCTCAGGAGGCGCGTCAATGTGCGCTCGGGCCCTCTACCCTCGATCCCCTGGATCGCGCCCTTGAGAGCATCTCGCGTAATGGGGAAGTAATCACCTGACCGTATCGCTGCGGTGTCGCTCTTTCCATCGAATGCATCGGCTGGAACCGGGACGTCGAGTACGAGCGCATGTTGCGTGAACGCCGGCAACCCCTTGGCGACGATGTCGGTGATCAGAATCACCAGAAACGCCGCCGCTATCAACAGTGCGATGATGCCGTAGGCCTTGAACCGCGCTTCTGCGCGATATCGCCTGCGTACACGGGCGGCAGCAGCGTCCGAGGTACGATCAAGGCGCCCGATCTGCGCGGGGGAGGAAACCGCAATATCAGTCATACTGTTCCCGGTACTTGTTCACGATGTGCAGCGCGATCAGGTTCAGCATCAACGTCGTGAAGAAGAGCACGAAGCCCAGCGCAAACGCGGCCAGCGTCTTGGCACTGTCGAACTCCTGATCGCCGACGAGGATGGTCTTGATCTGAACCGTGATGGTGGTCACCGCCTCCAGCGGGTTGAATGTCAGATTGGCGGCGAGACCGGCGGCCATGACGACAATCATCGTTTCGCCGATGGCGCGGCTGATGGCGAGCATGAAAGCGGACACGATCCCGGGGAGCGCTGCCGGCAGCACCACCCGCTGGATGGTCTCGGATTTGGTGGCGCCCAGCGCATAGGCGCCGTCGCGCAGGGATTGCGGCACGGCGTTGATGACGTCATCCGACAGCGAGGAGATGAAGGGTATGATCATCATGCCCATCACCAGGCCGGCCGCGAGCGCGCTTTCGGAAGCAACGTCGAGGCCAAAGTACTCGCCCCATCCGCGGATGAGCGGCGCCACGGTGAGGGCAGCGAAGAAGCCCAGCACGACCGTGGGGATGCCGGCGAGTATCTCGAGCACCGGCTTGGCCCACGTCCGCACGCGGCGCGAGGCGTACTCGGACAGATAGATCGCAGAGAACAAGCCCAGTGGGCCAGCGACAAAGATGGCTATGAGGGTGATGAGCAAAGTGCCTGTGAGCAACGGCACGAAACCGAAGGCGGTCTTGATATCACCCTGATCCGCCCGCAACGCCGCCTGCGGATTCCACTCCGTCCCGAACAGAAACTCGGAGACCGTAGGCCGCCCTTTGAGCGCCGGATCGTAGAAGAACCTGTAGGTCTCGATGAGGACCGAGAAGATGATGCCGATGGTGGTCAGAATGGCGACCGCCGCACAGACGATGAGCGTCGCCAGAACGAAGCGCTCGAAATAATTGCGCGAACGGAACGTCGGACTGATCCGGCCGAGGCACAGTGCCAGCCCCAGCAGACCCAAGGCGACGCCGCCGCCGAACAGGGCCCATTCCCCGTATTTGTGCGTGTTGGCGTAGCTTTCAGCTGCCTGTTTGAGGGCCTGCGACGGCTCGGCCGTCCCGTACTGGCCGTTGGCGAGATTTTGGACGTCGCGCAAGGCAGCGCCGCGGCGTAACACATCGCCCGCGACGTCCGGTCCGAAGGCATCGAGTGCATTGGAGGTTGCAAGATGACTGACCAGCGGAACCGCGACGAGGAACGTCAGCAGCATCGGCAGGAGGACGCCGACCGCCGTGAACAGCCCGTGGTATGTAGGCAGGGAATGCAAGCCGCCGCTGGCGACGGCCAGATTTCGGCCACGCGAACGTCCCGCGAAGAACGCGGCGAGAACCAATAGCGCGAGCGCCAAAAAGTAAATACCCGCCATGACGCCCTTACCCCCGCCAGTCATCTAAGCCGGCATAGCGCACACGGGAGCGTGCCGCCGGCAAGCAAGGGAGACCGGCGCAACTTGCGGCAGCCTCCCTTGCGTTGTTCTTTACTTCACGTCTGCCGCGGCGAGAACCTGCATGCCCGTGGCAGCGGTTGCAATTTTGTCAGCCTCTGCCTTCGGCAGGGCAACGAGGCCCTTGCGTGCCAGATATCCGTCCTTGGACATGGCCTTGGATGAGACGTACTCGGCCACGAACTTGTCGATGCCAGGGATCACGCCGACGTGCTGCTTCTTCACGTAGACGAAGAGCGGGCGAGCGCCCTTGTATTTGCCCGACGAGATCGTGTCGTAGGTCGGCTCGACGCCGTCGATGGTCACGCCCTTCAGCTTTGCGGTGTTCTCCTCGAGGAAGGAGAAGCCGAAGATGCCAAAGGCGTTCTTGTTGGCCTCGAGCTTCTGGACGATGACGTTGTCGTTCTCACCTGCTTCGACATAGGCGCCGTCCTTGCGGATGGACTTCCACACCTTCTCGAAGCCTTTGGCATCGGCCGTCTGCATCTCCTTCAGAGCTGCGTTAGCCTTGGCGCCGACTTCCATGAAGAGCTCATGAAACGAGTCGCGCGTGCCGGAGGTTGGCGGAGGGCCCAGAACCTCGATCTTCACGTTCGGCAGCGACTTGTCGACGTCCGACCAGTTCTTGTTGGGGTTCGCGACGAGCTTGCCGTCGGCGCCGGGAACCTGCTCGGCCAGCGCAAGAAACACCTGCTCCATGGTGAGCTTGATGGCAGGCCCGGCCTTCGAATGGGCGATGGTCAAGCCGTCGATGCCAACCTTGAGCTCGACGATGTCCTTGACGCCGTTCTTCTGGCAGTCATCGAACTCGCCCTTCTTCATGGCGCGAGACGCGTTCGTGAGATCGGGATGCGCCTCCCCGACGCCGGCGCAGAACAACTTCATGCCGCCGCCGGTGCCGGTCAACTCCACGACAGGTGTCTTGCCGGCGCCGCTCTTGCCGAACTGCTCGGCAACCGCCGTCGTGAAGGGATACACGGTCGAAGAACCGACGATCCTGATTTGATCACGCGCCGATGCCGCATCGGCGAACGCGAAGGCTCCTGCGACAGCCGCAGCCGTCGAGATGGCCATGAACCTCATGTTCACTCTAGCTCTCCCTCATTGGGTGACTGGAGGATTTCCCGCACTGGGATTTGCCTTCCGGCGCGCTTATGCGCCGGGCCCATACTTAGAGAGTCTTCATAACAGTCATGTGACACATTAATGCGTTGTTATTTATCTGTATTTTCCGTAACTCATTAGAGCGAACAACACGCCGTGCGACACGGCTTTAACGACACCTGTGGCCACCGGCGGATTCGCACTGAAGTCGCCTCAAGAGCACGCGGCTCGGCGATCATGCCGCGTCTGGGGAAGGATCAGGCTCGGCAGTGGAGCGTCACAACTACTTTTCGCGGCGAGTGACCAACGTTTCACCAAGATTGTGATGCACTTGAATCTCGGGAGGGGCAGTGGGAGATCCTGTCAATGCATGCTGCTCCTTGGTGGACTACGCTGGCCAAACTCTTGCGTCCTGGCCGGACATTTTTCTTGATGCCGTTGTCTACTGCAATGCTCCTCGGCGGCTGCGTGCCCGAGCTTGACGAGGAAGGCTACTCCATGTCGGCGGTGACGAAGGCGCGCCGCATCGAGAGCGCCTCAGCCCGGGCGCCGGCATGTGACTCTCAAACGAAGTCAGCCGCCAGCGGCCTCGAGGTCCGCATCGCTCTCGAATATGAGCGCGCGTGCTACAAGCAGGCTGAAGCGAAGGTTCGCGCGCGTCTCAACAAGCTGCAGCAGACCGTGACGAGGACACGTCGCATCGAGAGCGCCCTAGCTCTGCCGCCGGCATGTGACCCTCAATCAAACGCTGCAGCCACAGCCGGCAGTGAGCCGCAGGAGAAAGTACGCGCCTTCCATCAGCCGACCAGTTCTGGCAGGGCTCCGCTGAAAACAACGGCCCCGTCGGATCGCCAGGATGTGGCCACTGCGACAACACCCCCTGCTAATCCCGCGCATAATTCCGGCCCGTCTGCCGGCGAGCTCGAAGTCCGTATCGCGCTCGAGTACGAGCGCGCATGCTACAAGCAGGCTGAAGCGAACGTTCGAGCACGTCTCAACAAGCTGCAGCAAGTCGTGAACGACCGGCCAAACAGGAAGGTCGGCGTCCAGAGCGCCAACCTTGAATCCGCATCACCGTGACCTGCGTTACACGTCCTTGGCCGTGTCGCGCAGCTTGAACTTCTGAATCTTGCCCGTGCTGGTTTTGGGAATTTCGGCGAACACAACGTGCCGCGGGCACTTGTAGGCCGCGAGATTGGCGCGGCAGAAGGCAATGATCTCATCGTTGGTCGCCGTCGTTCCCGGCTTCAATTCGACAAACGCGCACGGCGTCTCACCCCATTTTTCATCAGGCTTGGCCACGACGGCGGCGTAGGCAATGGCGGGATGCTTGTAGAGCACGTCCTCCACCTCGATGGAGGAGATGTTCTCTCCGCCAGAGATGATGATGTCCTTGGAGCGGTCTTTGAGTTGCACATAGCCGTCGGGGTGCAGCACACCCAAGTCGCCGGAATGGAACCAGCCGCCCGCGAACGCCTCCTCAGTTGCTTTGGCATTCTTGAGGTAGCCCTTCATGACGATGTTGCCGCGGAACATGACCTCGCCCAGCGCCACGCCGTCGGCGGGCACATGCTGCATCGTCTCCGGGTCCATGACCGTCAACTCGTCGAGGGCGCTATAACGCACCCCCTGACGCGCTTTCTTGGCTGCGCGCGCGCCAGGCTCCAGCGCGTCCCAATCCGCATGCCATTCGTTCACGACGGCCGGTCCGTAGGTTTCGGTAAGGCCGTAGACGTGCGTGACGTTGAACCCAGCCTCCGCCATGGCCGCGAGCACGACCTCGGGCGGCGGAGCGGCAGCGGTCACGAATTCGACTTTGTGCGGAAGCGGCCGCTTGTCCTCCGGCGATGCGTTGAGCAGCGCCGACATTACGATCGGCGCCCCGCACAGATGCGTTACCTTGTGATCGGCGATGGCATCGAACATCGCCTTGGCGCGTACCCAGCGCAAGCAGACGTGCGTGCCCGCGACAACCGAAAGAGTCCAGGGAAAGCACCAGCCGTTGCAGTGAAACATGGGCAGCGTCCAGAGGTAGACCGGATGCCGCCCCATGCCGGCCGCGACCACGTTGGCGTAGCACATGAGATAGGCGCCGCGATGATGATACACGACCCCCTTGGGATTGCCGGTGGTGCCCGACGTGTAATTGAGGGCGACGGCGTCCCACTCGTCGACCGGCTTGTGCCAGGCAAACTCGGGATCGCCCCCAGCCAGGAACGCCTCGTACTCGATCCTGCCCAACAGCTCGCCTGTCTGCGGAAACTCCTTGTCATCGAAGTCGATCACGATCGGCTTGACCTGCGCCAGGGCCAGCGCCTGCTTGATGACCGGCGCGAACTCGCGGTCAGTGATCAGCACCTTGGTTGCCGCATGATCGAGCTGGAAGGCGATAATGGCCGCATCCAGGCGCGTGTTCATGGAATGCAGCACGGCTCCGGTCATCGGCACGCCGTAGTGTGCCTCGAGCATGGGCGGCACGTTGGGCAGCATCACTGACACGGTATCGCCGACACCGATGCCGAGATGACTGAGCGCGGACGCAAGGCGGCGCGAGCGTGTGTAGAGCTCGCTGTACGTGCGGCGCAGGCCACCATGAATGACCGCAACGTGGTTCGGATAAACCATGGCCGCGCGTTCGAGAAATGTCAGTGGCGTCAGCGGCTGATAGTTGGCCGGCGTGCGGTCGAGATCCTGGACATAGGGGTTAGCGGCCATGTCGACCCTCTGGGCTGTGTGCGGCGCAACCTATCGGAAGCTCTAGTGTGCTTCAACGCGGTGAGCGAAACCGGGCATACGATCTTGCCTATTGCCCCCTGCGCAGGAACAATGTTGACACCTAGCCGAAGCTGTCGGCGAGCGCTGTCTGGCATGCGCCGAGGAGGAGCCGCGCCCCATGAGCCGTTACCACGAGGTGTATGCCGCCTGGAAAAAGGACCCGGAGACGTTCTGGGCAGAGGCCGCGCGCGAGATCGATTGGACCAATCTGTGGGACAAGGTTTTTGACCCATACGCCGGCGAGTACGGCCGCTGGTTCGTGGGCGCTGAATGCAATACAGCCTACAACTGCCTGGACCGTCACGTGCTGCGCGGACGGGGGCGGCAGAAGGCGTTGATCTACGATAGCCCGGTTACCAAACAGACCAAGGCGTTCACCTACGCCGAGCTGCGCGATGAAGTCGCTGTTTTCGGCGCCGTTCTGCAAGACCTGGGGGTCAAGAAGGGCGACCGCGTCATCCTCTACATGCCGATGACGCCAGAGGCGGTCATCTCGATGCTGGCCTGTGCGCGCATCGGCGCCGTGCACTCGGTTGTCTTCGGCGGCTTCGCGGCCAATGAGCTTGCCACGCGCATCAACGATTCAAAGCCAGTAGTCATTGTCTCGGCCAGCTGCGGCATCGAGGCCGCGCGCGTCATTCCCTATAAGCCGCTGCTCGACCGGGCGATCGAGCTCGCGCAGCACAAGCCGGCCTCCTGCGTCATCAAGCAAAGACCCATGGCGGAGGCGGACATGTTGGCGGGCCGCGACTACGACTGGGACGACCTCGTCGCCGATGCCAAAGCACGCGGCCGACGAGCCGGCTGCACAACGGTTGCCGCCACCGATCCGCTCTACATCCTCTACACGTCCGGCACCACGGGCGAGCCCAAAGGCGTGGTGCGCGACAACGGCGGGCACATGGTTGCGCTCAAGTGGACGATGAAGAACCACTACGGCGTGGAGCCGGGCGAGGTGTATTGGGCGGCTTCCGATGTCGGCTGGGTCGTGGGCCACAGCTATATCGTCTATGCGCCGCTGCTGCACGGCTGCACGAGCGTATTGTACGAGGGCAAGCCGGTCGGCACACCGGATGCCGGCGCGTTCTGGCGCGTCATCGCGGAGCACCAGGTGTCGGCCATGTTCACGGCACCGACGGCGTTTCGCGCCATCAAGAAGGAAGACCCGAAAGGCGAGCTCATCGGCAATTACGATCTGCGCGCTTTCCGCACGCTATTCCTGGCCGGCGAACGCGCCGATCCCGAAACCATCAAATGGGCGGAGAACAACCTCAAGGTGCCTGTCATCGACCACTGGTGGCAAACTGAAACGGGCTGGCCAATTGCCGGCAATCCGGTGGGGCTCGGTCAGCTGCCGGTCAAGCACGGCTCCCCGACCGTACCGATGCCTGGCTACGATCTGCAGGTCCTCGACGAGAAGGGACAGCCGGTCGCCACGGGTCAGACAGGCACGCTCGCCATCAAGCTGCCGATGCCGCCCTCCTGCCTGCCGACGCTTTGGAACAACAACGAGCGCTTCAGGAAGAGCTATCTCTCCGAATTCAAGGGCTACTACACGACGTCCGACGCCGGCTTCGTCGACGAGGACGGCTACGTGTACGTGATGGCGCGCACCGACGACGTGATCAATGTTGCAGGTCACCGCCTGTCGACCGGTCAGATGGAGGAGGTCGTTGCCCGGCATAAAGATGTGGGCGAATGCGCAGTGATCGGTGTCGCCGACGCGATGAAAGGTCAGATTCCAGCCGGCTTCATCGTGCTCAACAGCGGCGTCAATCGCGATCCGAACGAAATAGAACAGGAGGTCGTCAAGCTCGTGCGCGAGGAGATCGGGCCTGTCGCGGCGTTCAAGACGGTGATGACCGTCAAACGTCTGCCGAAGACGCGCTCCGGCAAGATCCTGCGCGGCACCATGCGGCAGATCGCGGATGGCGAGAGCTGGAAAATGCCGGCGACGATCGACGATCCGATCATTCTCGACGAGATTACGACGGCGTTGCAGGAACGCGGAATGGCGGACGCCAGCAAGGTCCAAGTTTAGACCAGGCCTCGCCGCCTGCACGCAGCATCACTAGCCACGCGAGGTTCCGACCGATTGGAACCGTCGCAGGTAAATGACGTTTCCCAGCACATGCAATCACGCTGGGAGTTACTGTCATGCGTCCCGTACTGCTCTGGGTTCTCGGCATTCCGATCCCCATTATCGTTCTGCTTTACCTCTTCAACGTGCTCTGAGGCGGATGTTGTGACCACGGCGCAGCAGCGGCTGTGCCGCGCTTATGGAACCTGGCCGGGTGCAGCACGTTTTCCTTTCGAGCCCGCAGCGCAGCTACGGAAATCAATGCAGGACCATCACCAGCCGGCCGCCTCGCCACGAGGCTGAACGGCGTTTGAACCAGGCTCAAGAAAGCAAATGACCGGAGAGCACTCATCAAACGAGGGGCCGCACCCCAATGTCGCCTCCGCGCCCAGGCTGTCGAGCGAGGTGCGTATCCTGCTCGGCCAACGTCTGCGCGCTGTCTATGCCAGCCTGGTTCGCGAACCGGTTCCGGAGCGCTTTCTCGAGCTCCTGGAAAGGCTGGAAGCCACGGAGAAAATCTCTTGAGCGTGTCCAAGCACGACAGTTTGTGTGAACCGCTGATCAAGGCGGTCCCCAACCTTCGCGCGTTTGCGATCTCGCTATGCGGGGATGTGGACCGGGCCGACGATCTCGTACAGGAAACGCTGGTCAAGGCGTGGAATAGCTTGGCCAGCTTCGAGCAGGGGACCAACCTCAAAGCGTGGTTGTTCACCATCTTGCGCAACACCTACTTTTCGGAGTGCCGCAAGCTGCGACGCGAGGTGAAGGACCCGGACGGCGAGTTGGCCGCCAAACTGTCGGTGAGCCCAGAACAGCACGGCCACATGGACATGGTAGACTTCAATGTGGCGCTGGCCAAACTCTCGGACGATCAGCGCGAGGCGCTCATTCTTGTGGGCGCGGAAGGTTTTTCCTACGAGGAGGTCGCCCACATCTGCGGTTGTGCGGTCGGGACGGTCAAAAGCCGGGTCAACCGCGCACGCGTGCGCTTGGCTGAGCTTCTGCAGGTCGAGGGACCGACTGAATTGCAGCCTGAGAGAGCGCGCGAGCCCGCAACGGCGGGGACGACCCGATAGTCCCGCATCCGTGGTGTGATGGAACATTTCCGCGGCACGCGGGTTAGGTGCGTGTTAAAGGCCGATTTACGCGAAGTCTGGAGGGACACACGGGATGTCGATCGCAAATGCCGTTGCACCACATCTGCCTTATTTGCGGCGATTCGCACGTGCGCTGACCGGCAACCAGGAGAGCGGGGACGCTTACGTGGTCGCAGTCCTGGAAGCTTTCATCGCCGATCCCACAACTTTCGATCGCAATCTGCCCGGACGCGTCGCGCTTTATCGCGCATTCCTGAAACTTTGGGATTCCATAGCCGTCAACAGGACGGTGGAAACCAACCCTCCGAGCTCCGCGAGTGCCGTCGACCGCCGGCTGGATGCAATAACCCCAAAACCGCGCCAAGCGTTCCTGTTGATGGCGCTCGAAGGCCTCTCCATTGCGGAAACTGCGCAGGTCCTGAATGTGCCGCTGTTCGAGGCCAAGGCTTTGATCGACGAGGCCGGCACGGAGATCGCCGATCAGATCGCCGCCGATATCCTCATTATCGAGGACGAGCCGCTGATCGCTATGGATCTCGAGACGCTGGTGAAGGACCTGGGACACAGGCTGCACGGCGTGGCAAGGACGCATGCGGAGGCGGTGAAGGCCGTCGCCGGCCGCAGACCGGGGCTGGTTCTGGCCGATATTCAACTGGCCGATGGCAGCTCCGGGCTCGAAGCGGTGAATGAAATTCTACGCTCCTTCACTGTCCCGGTTATTTTCATCACAGCATATCCCGAACGGTTGTTGACCGGACAGAAGCCCGAGCCGGCATTTCTGATCACCAAGCCGTTCCAACCCGAAACGGTCAAGGCGGTCATCAGCCAGGCCCTATTCTTCGACACGCACGCGAGGGATTCCGGGCGGGCGGTCGCGTAGAGCGCGATGGTCTCACACGGAAGCACTTCGCTTCCATGTGAGGCGTAAATCGCACTCCAAGCTTCATGTGTAGAGCAGGATTAACGCTTCAGATGGATCGCAAATGCGATCCATCTGGAACGATCCTGCTTAAGCGGGAGCCAAACAGGATTTGTTGACCTTAAGATCAAGAATGAGTTCCGCGAAATTTGAAATTGGGCGCTTCTGCCGGAGGCCGCGGACGCGCTGAGAGGTGTGTGCGCTGGCGAATTCGCTATAACCGCGCACGGCGCCGACCACATGTGCAGGCTGATCGCAATTCTGCTCGGCGCAACGGCGTTTCAGCTCACGACAGGCATGGCGGAGACGCGGTCGGCTGAGATCGGCGATGTCATTCGCCTGCTTCTGTTTGGCTGTGCCTTCTGGCTCTTCGTCGCAGCCTTGCGCGCCAAACATGTCAATACGCGGCACCGGTCCGGTTACAAACTCGATGAGAGGTTTGCCGGTTTCGGCCGGCGCACCGTGACGCTGAGCCTCCGTGCGCCGCGAGAGCCTGGCCGCACCCACACTGTCGCGGCGGAATAGATCCTCCCGAGACCATCCGTAGCGGCGGAACCTTGGCCGCGCGGGCGGCGTTATTGCCCCAGTTCAACTACTGATCGGAGCATGCCGTGGGCAACCTTCTTCACTACGCAGTGGTTTTTCTCGTCGTGGCCCTCGCTGCGGCGGCCCTGGGCTTCGGTGGCGTGGCCGGCACGGCTATGGAGGGTGCGCGCATCCTGTTCTGGGTCGCCATCATTCTGTTCGTGATCTCGCTCATCGCCGGCTTGGTCAGACGCGGCAGTCCATGAGCGCAAGCTCAACACAAAAGGAGAGAACATGAACTGGGATCGGATCGAAGGGAACTGGAAGCAGTTCAGCGGCAAGGTCAAAGAGAAGTGGGGCCAGCTCACGGATGACGATGTCGCTACCATCAACGGCCGTCGCGAGCAGCTCGAGGGCAAGCTGCAGGAGCGATATGGCTACGGCAAGGATCAGGTCCGCAAGGAAGTCGACGACTGGCTGGGCCGCCAGTAAATAGCCGTACGGCTCATATCAATCGATGGCCGGTGGGATTGGATTCCTGCCGGCCATTTTTCGTGGGCGGGCCTCCTACTCCTCCTGATCCGCCGGCCGCGACAGCTCCTTCAGGTTGGCGAAAACGCGCGATGCCTCTTGCTCGGGCGTTTCACCGGGCTCCTTGGCGGGCTCGGGAGGCGGTGCGAGGTCGGGCTGAGGCCCCATGCCCGGAATGGTCTCGGCCGCAGGTAACAGAGTTCCGGACTTGCCCGTCTCCTTGCGCTCGCGCTCGAGACGGCGTGCGGCCTTGCCGACCTCGTTGTCGAGGTCGATCTGCGAGCACAGACCCAGCATCACGGGATCCTGCGGGGTCAGGTTGGCCGAATTCCAATGCGAGCGCTCGCGGATGGCCGCGATCGTCGGCTTGGTTGTGCCGACCAGACGCATGATCTGGCTGTCCTTCAGCTCGCCATGGTTGCGCAGCAGCCAAAGCACGGCATTGGGCCGATCCTGCCGGCGCGAGACGGGCGTATAGCGCGGCCCCGGCTTGGTCTTGACCTGCGGGATCTCGACCTTGGACTCGGCGACTTTCAGCCGATAGGCGGGATCGGCTTCCGCACGCTTGATCTCCTCGCGGCTGAGCTGGCCTGAAGCAATGGGGTCCATGCCCTTGATGCCCTGGGCCACATCGCCGTCGGCGATGCCTTTGACCTCGAGATTGTGCAGACCGCAGAACTCCGCGATCTGCTCGAAGCTGAGCGACGTGTTCTCCACCAGCCACACCGCGGTGGCCTTCGGCATCAGGGGTTTACGATCACTCATAAGGGCTTTCTCCGGACCCGGTCCGAAGCTGCCGGCCGGGCCAATCTGCAAGAGAGATAGAGGGGATTGCGGCCCTTATATCGTGTCCCCCGCCACGTTCGCAACAGCGGTATGGCCCCAGCGAACCCAAAAGCCCGCAACAGCGTTATTGCAGCGCAGGACGCAGCCGAAACGGTCGGCCTCACGGCAACTCAGGCCATCAAGCACCCGAATCAAAGGTGTTTTTCAGGTGTGTGAAATGGGTTTCGCAATGCCAAAAATTGGATTTTCCCTCGTTGCGGTGCACAGTTCCCGGGCATATGTTGCACTGCGGCTAGGCAGGGACAAAGCTCGGGAACCGGGGAAATGACCTTACTCACGCGCAATACCTACTACTTCGAGGACCTCCAGCTCGGCATGGAGGCAAGCTTCGCGAAGACTGTCACGGAAGCCGATATCGGCACATTTGCCGAGGTGACGGGCGACAAGAACCCAGTCCATCTGGACGAGGCTTATGCCGCCAAGACCATATTCAAGAACTCGAATCGCGCACGGCATGCTCACCGCCGGCTACCTCTCCGCCGTGTTCGGCATGGAGCTGCCGGGGCCCGGTGCGATCTATGTGACGCAGACGCTCAACTTCCGCGGCCCTGTGAAGATCGGCGACAAAGTCATCGCCAAGGTGCGGGTTGCCGAACTGTTTCCCGCAAAAAGGCGGGCGCGCTTCGACTGTGTATGCACGGTCGACGGCAAGCCGGTGCTCGAAGGCGAGGCCATCCTGATGATACCGGCCAGGCCAGCCTAAGGCCCTTGGCCCGCGCTCGCTGATCAGCCACATCTGCGCCTCATCCGGCTGTCCAGGCTTGACCTCGGCTGGCTCCTGCTGTCCTTAGAGCGCGATCGCCTCACATGGAAGCACTGCCGCTTCCATGTGAGGCGTGAATTGCACTCTAAACTTAAAGCGTAGAGCAGGATTCACGCTTCGGTCGGCCACGTCTCGATTGCGGTAAAGTGGTTCAATCCGAAGCGATCCTGCTCTAGCGGCTTAGGCGACGCTCGCGCTTGCGGGTGTTGTTGTCTCCCACAATGGCATCAGCCGCCCGCATGCACGTCGTCTACGGATACGATCACGTGCCCCACGAAGCGAGGGGGGCGACGCTGGCGATCGGCAACTTCGACGGCGTGCATCGCGGCCATCAGGCCCTGTTCGAGGCGGCGCGCAGGGCAGTGTCCGAGCATGGCGGGCTTGCCGGCGCCATGGTGTTCGAGCCGCATCCGCGCGAGTTCTTCCAGCCGGACAAGCCGCATTTCCGGCTGACGACGTTGCCGCAGAAGATCGCCCTGTTCGAACGCTACGGCGTCGATCTGGCAGTCGTGCTGACGTTCGACCGCCATCTCGCCAGGCTGACGGCGCGCGAGTTCATCGAGCGCGTACTGGTGGCCGGCCTCGGCGTGCGGCGCGTCATCGTCGGGCACGACTTCCATTTCGGCAAAGGGCGTGACGGCAACACGCAGGTGCTGCAGCGGTTCGCCGAGGAGATGGGCTTCGAGGTCACGGTGATCGAGACTGTCGCGGAAGCGGGCGAGGTGTTCTCGTCGAGTGCGATCCGCGCCGAGATCGCGCAGGGCGACGTCAAGAGCGCGGCCGATGCGCTCGGTCACAACTGGCGCGTGGCCGGCAAGGTCGTCGGCGGCGCCAAGCGCGGCACGGGGCTCGGGTATCCGACCGCCAATATCCCGATGCCCAAGGGCACCGCGCTGGCACACGGCATCTATGCCGTATTCGTGCACATGCATGGCCAGCACTTCGAGGGGGCGGCCTATCTCGGCACGCGCCCCACCTTCGACGATGGCACGCCGGTGCTGGAAACTTTTCTGTTCGATTTCGACGGCGATCTCTACGGCAGGGAAATAGAAGTTGAGTTCGTCGACTACATCCGCGGCGACCGCAGGTTCGATACGATCGAGGCCCTGAAGGCACAAATGGACAAGGACTGCGCCCGCGCCCGGGCAATCCTGGGCCGCAACGCGGCCGGCGCCTGACGAGGAACGCCACCGCGCCCGCAAACCAAGAGCGTCTGCGAAACCCCGACCGCGCCGCATCCTCGCGGCGACGTCCCTCTGGAGCAAACAACTCGTCAGCAGCCGCACCTGTTCTAGGGCTCGCCTACACGATTGCGTGAGTTGCGGACAGACCACAAACGGTGCGGCAGCCCTGCTGCCTTCCGTAGCTGCGCCCCGTTGCCTGCGGCAGCGCACGCCGCTACAAGAGCGCCATGTCCCGATTTGCTGGAAAGCTGATACGCACGCGAATTCCATGCCCGGTCGCCTAGTGGCGCCCGGGGTCTTCCCCATGCCTTGAACGCTTCGCATCAGCCCTTCGAGACGGCATCCTCTCCCATGACCACCACCAAGTCAGCCACGCGCGACTGGAGCGCGACGCTATTTCTGCCGAAGACGGACTTTCCCATGCGCGCGGGCCTGCCGCAGCGCGAGCCGCAACTGCTAGAGCGGTGGGCCAGGATCGGGCTCTATCACCGGTTGCGCGAGGCCGCCGTGGGCCGGCCCAAGTTCGTGCTGCACGACGGGCCTCCTTACGCCAACGGCAACATCCACATCGGCACGGCGCTGAACAAGATCCTGAAGGACATGGTGACGCGCAGCCAGCAGATGCTCGGCTTCGATTCCAACTACGTGCCCGGCTGGGACTGCCACGGCCTACCGATCGAATGGAAGATCGAGGAGGAGTATCGCGCCAAGGGCCAGGACAAGGACTCGGTGCCGGTCAATGAGTTCCGCCAGCAGTGCCGCACTTTCGCGGAGCACTGGATCGGCGTGCAGCGCGAGGAGTTCAAGCGCCTCGGCGTCGAGGGCGACTGGGAGCACTACTACTCGACCATGGCCTACAAGGCCGAGGCGATCATCGCCGCCGAGCTGATGAAGTTCGCCATGAACGGCTCGCTCTATCGCGGATCGAAACCGGTGATGTGGTCCGTCGTGGAGAAAACGGCGCTGGCGGAAGCCGAGGTCGAGTATCACGACTACACGAGCGATACGGCGTGGGTGAAGTTTCCGATTTTGCGAGCTAGCGCCGAAGGCGACAGCGATATTTCTGATCCGTTCAAGCTGACAGGCGCATCCGTCGTCATCTGGACCACGACGCCCTGGACGCTGCCGGGTAACAAGGCCATCGCCTACAATCCAAAACTGGCCTACGGACTTTATGTGGTCACCAAGGCTCCTAGTGGTAACTGGGCTAAAGTGGGCGACCGCCTCGTCATCGCCAATGGTCTAGCGGACGCCGTTATGGCGTCAGCCAAAGTCGAGGAATTCGAGAACCTCGGAACGTTGGACTCGGCCAACTTCTACAGGATGACCTGCGCCCACCCGCTGCGCGGCAAGGGCTACGACTTCGATGTGCCGATGCTGGCCGCCGACTACGTCACCGACGAGGACGGCACGGGCTTCGTGCACACCGCGCCCGGCCATGGCCGCGAGGATTTCGACACCTGGATGGAGCACGCGCCGGCGCTGCAGGGACGCGGCATCAAGACTGAGATCCCCTTCACCGTCGATGGCGACGGGCGCTTCACCAAGGATGCGCCGGGCTTCGAAGGCAAGCGCGTCATCGACGACAAGGGCAACAAGGGTGATGCCAACGACGCGGTGATCAAGGAGCTGGCCGAGGCCGGCATGATGGTCGCGCGCGCGCGCCTGAAGCATCAGTATCCGCATTCCTGGCGCTCCAAGAAGCCGGTCATCTTCCGCAACACGCCGCAGTGGTTCATCGCCATGGACAAGCCGCTGCGCCTGGGAGTCTCCACTGTCGTCCCCTCCCCCGTCGCGCCGGAAGCGCGCCTTCGGCACGACGTGGGGGAGGGACAGGGAGGGGGGGATCGCAGAGCATCTGCCACTGGGAGTCCCCCCACCCCTAACCCCTCCCCACCAGGGGGAGGGGGATTCCAGCGAGGTAACGCCTCGCTGCGCCAGCTTGCGCTGCAAGCCATCGCCGAGACCGAGTTCGTGCCCGCGTCGGGCCAGAACCGCCTGCGCGGCATGATCGAGTCGCGGCCCGACTGGGTGATCTCGCGCCAGCGCGCCTGGGGCGTGCCGATCACGGTGTTCGTGCACAAGGAGACAGGGCAAGTCATCCCGTCATCGAAGTTCCCGCACTCGGACGAGCTGATGGCGCGCATCCGCGACGCCATGACGGAGCGCGGCGCGGACGCCTGGTTCGAGGCCGGCGCGCAGGAGCGTTTCCTGAAGGGTCTTGTCGCCAATCCAGCCGAGTGGGAGCATGTGACCGACATCCTCGATGTCTGGTTCGACTCGGGCAGCACCCATGCGTTCACGCTGGAAGACCGCGAGGTGTTTCCCGGGCTTGCCGGCATCAGCCGCCAGCGCGACGGCGGCACCGATCGCGTCATGTACCTGGAAGGCTCCGACCAGCATCGCGGCTGGTTCCAGTCGTCGCTGCTGGAGTCGTGCGGTTCGCGCGGGCGCGCGCCCTTCGACGTCGTGCTGACGCACGGCTTCGTGCTCGACGAGAAGGGGCAGAAAATGTCCAAGTCGCTCGGCAACACCGTTGCGCCTCAGGACGTGATCAAAGCCTCCGGCGCAGACATCCTGCGGCTGTGGGTGGCAGCCTCGGACTATGCGGACGATCTGCGCATCGGCCCCGAGATCCTGAAGACGTTCGTCGAGACCTACCGCAAGATGCGCAACACCTTGCGATGGATGCTGGGCACGCTGGCGCACTACGATCCGCAGCGCACGGTTGCGCATGGGGATATGCCGGAGCTCGAGCGGCTGATGCTGCACAGGCTGACCGAGCTCGATGATCTCGTGCGCAAAGCTTACGCGGAGTACGACACCAAGCGCGTCGTGGCGGCGCTGTCGCAGTTCATGAACACGGACCTGTCGGCGTTCTATTTCGACATCCGCAAGGATGCGCTCTACTGCGAGCCTTACTCCAGCACCGAGCGCAAAGCGGCGCTGGAGACGATCGAGCAGATCTTCCGCTGCGCATGCACTTGGCTGGCGCCGCTCGTCTGCTTCACGGCCGAGGAGGCATGGCTGGCGCGCTATCCGTCGGAGACGGGCTCGGTGCACGTGGAGGTGTTCCCGGACGTACCCGCGTCCTGGCGCAACGATGCGCTAGCGGAGAGGTGGGAGGCGATCAAGCGCGTGCGCCGCGTCGTGACGGGTGCGCTGGAGATCGAGCGGGCCGCCAAGAAGATCGGCTCATCGCTGGAGGCGGCGCCACAGGTGTACATCTCAGACAAGGCACTCATGGCTGCCCTGAAAGGCGTCGACCTTGCCCAGGTGTGCATCACATCGGGCATCGATGTGCGTACGGGCGAGGCGCCAGCCAACGCGTTCCGTCTCGACGATGTGCCGGGCGTGGGCGTGGTGACGCAATTGGCCGAGGGCCGCAAGTGTGCGCGGTCCTGGCGCATCACGACGGACGTCGGGGCCGATCCGGCGTTCCCGGAGCTTTCGGCACGCGATGCCGCGGCCGTGCGCGAGCTCGATGCGCGCGTTGGCCGCACGTAGGCCCATCATGGCGGCAAGCGACCGGCGCGGTTGGCTGTGGGGCAGATGGTCACAGTTGGGCCTGGCCATCGCGCTGGTTACGCTCGTGGCCGATCAGGCGCACAAGTGGTGGATGCTCGAGGTCTACCGCATCCAAGATCGAGGGCGGGTTGCGATCACGCCCTTCCTGGACCTGGTGTACGTGAAGAACCTGGGCATCAGCTACGGCCTGCTTGCAAGTCATGGCGAGCTGACCCAATGGCTGCTGGCCGCGTTCGCCGCGCTGGCCGCGATCGGTTTGGCGTGGTGGCTGGCGAATGGGGCATCGGGCCGCCTATGGGCGGCAAGCCTTGGCCTGCTTATCGGGGGTGCCATCGGCAATGCCATTGACCGGTTGCGCCTAGGCGGGGTGGCCGACTTCTTCTCGCTGCACGCCTACGGCTTCTACTGGTACGTGTTCAATATTGCCGATGTGGCTATTGTTGCCGGCGTGATCGGCCTCTTGTATGACTCACTCAGGGCGAGTCGCAATGACGCCTCAAAGGCGGCGTAGTCGGGTCGTCGTGGCGCGGGGGACAAGGTGCCAGGGCCGTTATCAGGCCCACGCTCGGGAGCGCAAGGGGATGACGGGAATTCACCGGCGCGCGTCAGGAGTTGTTGTCGCATGTGCGATGGCGGCTAGCCTGTCCGCATGTGGTGCCGTCGATGGCGTCGAGCTCAACGGTAAGATCTTCGATGCACTCGGCGTGTCGACCGGCTCGCTTGGCCCCAGGCCCGAGCCCAAGGTGGAGCGCCGTTCGCCAATCGTTCTGCCACCTGACGCCAACAGACTGCCTGAGCCGGGATCAGCCCCGGTCGCCGCCAACGCCAATCAGGCTTGGCCGGTAGATCGCGATCAGAAAAAGGTCGTAGATGCCGCCGAAGCCAAGCGCAAGCAGGATGAACACTGCAAAGACGGCAACTGGAAAGAGAAGGCAATGCAGGACGAGGTTGCTGCCTCGCAAGGGCCATCAGGCGGCTGCGGCTCGATCTTCAATGCCTTTTCCAAGAGCTTGTTCGGCGCACAGGAGTAGCGCGGACGGCCGCCCTTGTGCCTGCGCTGCAACCTGCCCACATGAACGCCTTGTCATTTGACAAGGCATGCCCGGAAGCGGAAGACCTCTGGCGTATCGCTGCCGGTCCCGGGCTGCTGCACAGCCGCAGACCAAAATTCGATCCGGATGCGGCAGTCTCCCAATGCCCTCGCACGACGCGTAGGATCTTCTCATGCTTGCTCGGGTTCTTTTCCGTCTTTCAATCTTCCTGACTGGGATCACTATGCTGGCTCTCACCTCACAAGACCTGCTCGCGCAAAGCGGCCCCCGGGCGCACGAGTTCGTCCTCGGCAACGGCATGCAGGTGATCGTGGTCTCCGATCACCGCGCCCCGGTCGTAACGCACATGGTCTGGTACCGGGTCGGCGCCGCCGACGAGCCCCCGGGTGTGTCCGGCATTGCCCATTTCCTCGAGCACTTGATGTTCAAGTCGACCGACACAATCCCCAACGGCGAGTTCTCGAAGATCATCTCCAGGCTGGGCGGCCAGGACAACGCGTTCACCGGCCACGACATCACGGCCTATTTCCAGCGCGTCTCCAAGGATCGCCTGAAGCAGGTCATGGAGATGGAGGCTGATCGGATGATCAACCTCAAGCTCGACGAGAAAGAGGTGCTGACCGAGCGGCAGGTGATCCTCGAGGAGCGCCGCTCGCGCGTGGAGAACAGCCCTTCGGCCATTCTCGATGAGCAGATGAACGCCGCACTCTACATGTCGCATCCCTACGGCATCCCGATCATCGGTTGGGAGCATGAGATGGCCAAGCTGTCACCGGCGGACGCGATGACCTTCTACAAACGCTTTTATGCGCCGAACAATGCGATCCTGGTCGTCACGGGCGATGTGACCGCCGACGAGGTCAAGACGCTGGCGGAGGAGACGTACGGCAAGATCCCCTCCAACAAGCAAGTGACCTGGCTGCCGCGCCGGCAGGAGCCGCCGCACCGAGCCGCGCGACGCGTCGAGCTCAAGGACCCGCGCGCAGGCAAGGCCTCGGTGCATCGCTTGTACCTGGCGCCCAGCTATCTCTCGGCCAAGGAAGGCGAGGCAGAAGCGCTCGACCTGCTCTTGAAGATCGCGACATCTGGCCCGACGAGCCGGCTCTACAAGAAGCTCGTCATGGAGGACAAGCTGGCCTCGAGTGCGAGCGGCTGGTATTCGGGCGCGGCGCGCGACAGCGGCAAGATCTCGATCCACGCCGTTGCCGCTGATGGGGTCGATCTCGACAAGGTCGAGGCTGGAATCGATGCGGTCATGGCGGAGGTGAGAGCCAACGGTGTCACCGAAGCCGAGCTGGAGCGTGCGCGCAAAGCTTATCTCGCCGAGTATATTTACGAGTCCGACAACCAGACCTCGCTGGCGCGGCGTTACGGCTGGTCGCTCACCGTCGGTCGCTCGCTGAAGGACATCGAGGAATGGCCAGCCCGCATCGCCAAAGTCACGCGCGATGACATCAAGAAGGCGGCTGATAAGTACCTGGATATCCGCCATTCGGTAACGGGCACGCTCATTCCGATCGCCCCGGCGCCCAAAGCAGAGGGCACGCCGCAGACACCCTCGAAGACCTAGAAAAGGCGGGATAGAACGTCATGCAGTTGAGCTTCGCGCGCGTGATGCAGACCCCGCGCCGGATGAGCCGGGCGATCATCCTGGCCATCCTTCTCAATTTCCCGTTGATGCTGCTCGGTGCCGAGGCCCACGCAATGAAAATCCAAAGTGTGAAAAGTCCCGGTGGAATCGAGGCCTGGCTGGTCGAGGAGCACAGTGTGCCGCTCATGGCCATGCGCTTCGTGTTCGACGGCGGCAGCGCACAGGACCCGGCCGGCAAGGAGGGCCTCGCCAACTTCCTGTCCGGCATGCTGGACGAAGGTGCGGGCGATCTGACCTCGACGGCATTCCAGGAGCGGATGGAGGAGCTCGCCGTCAAGATCAGCTTCGACGACGCGCGCGACTCCTTCTACGGCAACTTCGAAACGCTAACGGCCAATCGCGACCAGGCGGTCGAGCTGCTGCGCCTGGCGTTGACTAAGCCACGCTTCGATCAGGATGCGGTGGACCGCGTGCGCAACCAGCTTCTGGCCAACCTCGCGTACGCGGCCAAGAGCCCGGACAAAGTCGCCGCGAAGGCCTGGAGCGCACGCGCTTTCGAAGGGCACCCCTATGGCCGAGCGACCGAAGGCACGAGCGAAACGCTGCAGAAAATCTCGCGCCAGGACCTGGAAGACTACAGGAAGCGGGTATTTGCTCGCGACACGCTCAGAGTAGTGGCGGTGGGCGATATCGACGCCGCCACGCTCGGTCCGCTGCTCGACAAGGTGTTCGGCGGGCTTGCGGCCAAAGCGAAGCTCGACACCGTGACCACAAAGACGCCAGCTGCCAAGGACAAGCTGGAAGTGATCGAGATGGACGTCCCGCAGTCGGTCGCGCAGTTCGGCCTGCCTGGAATGGCGCGCAAGGACCCGGACTTCATGGCGGCCTTCGTGCTGAACCAGATCCTCGGTGGCGGCGGCTTTGCCTCGCGGCTGACCGAAGAGGTGCGCGAGAAGCGCGGGCTTGCCTACTCGGTGTACAGCTATCTACAGCCCTACAAGCACGCGCCGATCTTCGGCGGCGGCGTTGCCACCAAGAACGAGGAGATCGCGCAATCGCTCGACGTCATCCGCGCCGAGCTGAAGCGCATGGCGGACGAAGGGCCGACGCAAGTCGAGCTGGACAACGCCAAGAAGTACCTGACCGGCTCGTTTGCGCTACGCTTCGACAGCAACTCCAAGATCGCCAACCAGCTCCTGTGGATGCTGCAAGAGGACATGGGCATCGACTACGTCGACAAGCGCAACGCGCTGGTGGAGGCGATCACACTGGAAGACACCAAGCGCGCGGCCAAGCGCCTGCTGAAGACGGACGATCTCATCATCACCGTGGTGGGCAAGCCCAAGGGTCTGCAACCGCGCGGCTAAAGCAGGATCGCTCCAGATTGCATCGCGTGCGCGATCCATCTGGAGCGTTAGTCCTGCTCCGTATCTAGAGGTTAGAGCGCGTTTCACGGCTCATATGGAAGCCGAATTGCTTCCATATGAGCCGATCGCGCTCTAGGTCTTGGTTTCACGCCTATCCCGGGGTACATGGCATCAGGCTCCGCGGGCCATTCTTGGCGCCTCGAGGCGATGTCGGACCGGGATCAACACCATGCAGCGTCAGTTTGAGAGCCAGATCGTTGGAACCAACGCAGACACGCTCCTGGTCCAGCGCCTCGACGGCTGCCTGGAAACCCGGATAGGAGCGGCCGGCCTCCCGGCCGGCAGCCTGGAGAGATGGACCGACAAGCTGGCGCCGGTGCTGGCCGATCTCAGCCAAGCCTATCGCAGCGGCAGCCTGCCGCTATTGCGCGTGCCGGAAACCACCGACGACATCGCCCCGGCCGAGGCCGCATTGGCGCGCTTGAGTCGAGGCGCGCGCGTCATCGTGTTCTTCGGGACAGGAGGCTCGGGCCTCGGCGGACAAACCTTGGCGCAGCTTGCCGGCTGGAACATTCCGGGGGGCGCGGATGCCGCGCAGATGACGCGCCCTCGCACGCGTTTCTACGACAACTTCGATCCTATAACGCTCGAGGGCGCGCTGGCATCGCTCAACCTGGAGACCACGCGGTTCGTGATGATCTCCAAGTCCGGCGGCACGCCCGAGACACTGGTGCAGGCCGTGGCCGCAATGCAGGCCGTGAAGGCGGCCGGGCTCGCGCACCGCCTCCCCGACCTTTTCCTCGGCCTGACGGAACCGGCTCAGCCGGGCAAGAGCAACGGACTGAGGGCCTTGTGCGAAGCTCACGGCATCCCGACGCTCGACCACCATACCGGCATCGGCGGCCGGTTTTCGGGGCTGACCAATGTCGGCCTGCTGCCGGCGCTAGCCCGTGGCCTCGACGTACGCGCGTTGCGGGCCGGGGCCAAAGCCGCGGTGGACGGCCTGCTCGGTGCGGCGAAGCCCAGCGAATTTGCGCCTGCGCTCGGCGCTGCTGCCGCCGTCGGTCTTGCGCGCGAGCGCGGCATCCGCGTGCTCGTCATGATGCCTTATGCCGACCGGCTCGGAAAACTGGCCGAGTGGTTCGTGCAGCTCTGGGCCGAGAGCCTCGGCAAGGATGGGCAGGGCACGACGCCGGTGGCGTGTCTCGGCCCTGTCGACCAACACAGCCAACTCCAGCTGTTCATGGATGGCCCGAAGGAGCACTACATTACGGTGGTGCGGACCGCGACCGCCGGCGGAGGACCCAGCATCGAGCCCTCGCTCGCGGCGCAGGCGGGGCTCGACTACATGGCCGGGCGCACGGTGGGTGACGTTGTCGATGCGCAGGCACACGCCGTTCCCGAGGCGCTGATGCGCGCCGGCCGCCCGGTGCGAACGATCGACCTGCCCCGGCTTGACGAGCGGGCGCTCGGCGCGTTGATGATGCACCTGATGCTGGAGACGATTCTCGCGGCCCGGCTGCTCGGCGTCGATGCCTTCGATCAGCCGGCCGTGGAGCTCTCCAAGGTCCTCACCCGCGAGCGCCTGGCGCAGAAGGGCTAGGCGGCCGCGCGGTTCGATGGGAACCCGTTTTGATGGCCGTTCGCCAGCTCACAGCCGACACTGTCAACCGCATCGCCGCGGGCGAGGTGGTCGAGCGGCCGGCCAGCGTTGTCAAAGAGCTGGTCGAGAACGCCATCGATGCCGGCGCGCGACGGATCGAGGTGGTGACAGCCAACGGCGGGCTGTCGCTGGTGCGGGTGACTGACGATGGCGCCGGCATGGATGCTGCGGATCTGGCGCTGTGCGTGGAACGGCACGCGACCTCCAAGCTCTCGGACGAGGACCTGTTCAACATCGGCACGCTCGGCTTTCGCGGCGAGGCGCTGCCGTCGATCGGATCGGTGGCGGAGCTGGTGATCCGCACGCGCAGGCCGGAGGCGCCGTACGGCCTCGAGCTGACTGTCGATCGCGGCGCCAAGGGCGAGGTGCGACCGTCGGCAGTCAATCCGGGGACGAGCGTGGAGGTGCGCGCGCTTTTTTCGGCGACGCCGGCGCGGCTCAAGTTCATGAAATCCGAGCGGGCCGAGAACCTGGCCATCTCGGAGACGGTCAAGCGTCTGGCCATGGCGCATCCGACCATCGGCTTCACGCTGACGACAGGAGAGCGTGCCGGCCTGAAGCTGCCGGCGTGTCCGCTCGGTCCTGACGGGCGCCTACAGCGGCTCGGCCGCATCATGGGGCGCGAGTTTCTGGATGATGCGCTGGCGCTCGACGGTGAGCGCGACGGCGTGCGCGTGGTCGGCTTTGCGGGCCTGCCCACGTTGCACCGGCCCGACAGCGGCCTGCAGTTCCTGTTCGTCAACGGCCGGCCGGTGCGCGACCGCCTGCTGCTCGGCGCCGTGCGCGCGGCGTATGGCGACCTGGTGCCGAAGGGCCGTCACCCGCTGTTGGCGATCTTCGTCGAGCTCGATCCGCGCACCGTCGATGTCAACGTGCATCCGACCAAGGCCGAAGTGCGCTTCCGCGATCCGGCCCTGGTGCGCAGCCTCATCATCGGCGGCCTGCGGCAGACGCTGGAGAGCGCCGGCCACCGCGCGAGCGCGCAGGGCGGAGCACGAATGCTGGAGACGCTGGCAGCCGGCGGCACGTCCGGCGCTGGTCAGGATTGGCCCACGAGCGGTCATCGATTCTCAGAAGGGTTCGGCGAGGCGATGCAAGCACCGCTATGGGGATTGGATGCGCCGAGCGCCGATACCTCAGCCGCGGTCACTCCGATCGACGACAATGTGCTCGACCGGCCGCTCGGCGCAGCGCGCGCACAACTGCACGAGACCTACATCGTGGCCGAGACGCGCTACTCGGTCGTCATCGTCGACCAGCACGCAGCCCACGAGCGCCTCGTCTACGAGCGTATGAAGACCATGCTGGCCAACGGCGGCGTTGCGCGGCAGGGCCTGCTCATTCCCGAGGTCGTGGAGCTCGATGCGGAGGAGGCGGAGGCGCTGATCGAGGCTGCTCCGGCGCTGGCGCGGCTGGGGCTTGGATTGGAAGCATTCGGCACCGGCGCCGTGCTGGTGCGCGAGGTGCCTGCGCTGCTCGGTGACGCCGATATCAAAGGTCTGGTGCGCGACCTTGCACGTGAGGTCATCGACGAGGGCACTGATCGCATCCTGCAGGATCGGCTGGAAGCCGTGTGCTCACGCATGGCCTGCCACGGCAGCGTGCGCGCCGGACGGCGACTTCACGCCCGAGGAGATGAACGCGCTGCTGCGCGAGATGGAGGCGACGCCCCATTCCGGCCAGTGCAACCACGGCCGGCCGACCTGGGTGGAGCTGAAACGCGGCGACATCGAGCGCCTGTTCGGGCGCCGCTGACGCGCATTATCGATCCGGCTGCTCGATGGCTGGCGGTGGGAGCGCGGGCCCAGCCCATAGGATGATCAGAACGCCAACCACGACGGCGGCAATGGCTGGCAGTGTCTGCCACTCCATGGGCATAGGCCGCAGGACACCGGCCGCGGCAGCGGCCTGCTGGGCGATCAGTGTCGCAACCGGGGTGAAGGCCGTCGTGGCGATGAAGCTCTCGGTGCCGATCTTCACCACCGAGGAGAACGACAGATACTGCATGGCCGTCAGCACCATTGCGCCAACGAGCAAGGCCACCAGTAGCGTGGGCAGGTGCTGGAAATCGGCAATCGAGGGCAGCCATGGGCTCGGGCCGAGCCTGCCTGCGGCAACCGCCATCAGCAAGAAGATAATCAGCGTTCCGGCACAGGATGTGACCAGCAGCACGAGCCCCGTGACACGCATCTTCTCGTGCACGGTCTGCGCGCTCCTGTTCCAGGGGTGGAATTCTGTCGCGAACGTGCGCGTGTTCATGATGAGCGCGCAACCTAACGCCAGCGCAAGACCATGCAGCGCGTTCGCGGGCTCCAGCACAAGGCACAGGGCCGCAACGCCAATGAGCACGACCGCAGCGCCCCAGACGGCACGCCTCTGCGGCCGTCGGCCGTGAACCAAGATGCCCATCGCCATGGCGAGCGGAATTCCGAGGCGAGTGAGCACACTGGCCTCGGCCGGCGTCACGTACCACAGCATCAGGTAGTACAGCGCCTCCATGCCGATGATGCCGAAGCCCACGACCCAGCTCAGCGGCGACAGCATGATGCGCAGGGCATCGGGTCCCGGGCCGGTCAGCGCCAACAGCGTGCATGACGCAATCAGCATGGCGTAGACGAGGAACGCCACCGGATGTGCGCCGACCGCGTGCGCGCCGGCGTAGCTCAAATTCAGCACCGCGATAGTGAGGACGAACAGGCCGGCCTCGATCTGGCCACTGCGGCGGACACGCGCGGGCGCAACGGGAGCTTGAACCGCGGACACGCGTCGGGCCTCCCTCGACCTGCTAGCCCTTGAACCGGGCGAATGCCGCCTGTGTATCACCCCAGCGCCGCACGTCGAGGACTTCGTAGCCGACGGGCCATGCGATGGCGGCGCCCGCGCTTTCTTCCAGAACCACAACCGCTTCGCGAGCCAGCCAGCCCCCTTCAGCCAGGACCGCGAGCACTCGCTCGCCGAGTTGCTTGCCGTAGGGCGGATCGAGAAAGGCGAGGTTGCATGGCGGACGCTTGCCCGCAGGTGCGAGGCGCGTGGCGTCGCCGGCCAGGATCTCGCACGACGCGTCGAAATCGAGCAGCGCGATGTTCCTGCTGAGCAAGGTGCGCGCGGCGCTGTCCTTCTCCACAAAAATGCAATGCGCCGCGCCGCGCGACAGGGCCTCGAACCCCAGAGCGCCAGTGCCAGAGAAAAGATCGATGATGTGCGCGCCTTCGAGCGCGAGGTCGTCGATGCCATGCGTGAGGATATTGAAGATCGCGCCTCGCACCCGATCGGAAGTCGGACGAATGCGATCGTCGGCCGGAGTGATCAAATGCCGGCCGCGCCAGCTTCCAGCAATGATTCTCACGTCTTCGATCCTGCTTGATCGCGACGGACCAGCGGCCGGCCACGGCGAACAGCCTCGGCCTCCTCGGCCAGCCCCAGCTCGCGGGTGAGCCTGGGGCCCAGCTGCTCGGCGAGCACGCGCCGGCGCACGGCCTCGACGGCCCCCGGCTGCAGCTCCAGAAGCTGGAACGGTCCGAACGAGATGCGGATGAGCCGGTTGACGTCGAGCGCGAGCGTAGACAGGATCTTGCGCACCTCCCGGTTCTTGCCCTCGCGCAGCCCAATGCTGAGCCACACGTTGGCGCCCTGCTCCTTGTCGAGCGTCGCCTCGATCGGGCCATAGCGCACGCCTTCGATCTCGATGCCATCCTTGAGCTTATCGAGACTGTCTTGAGCGACGCGGCCATGCGCGCGCACGCGATAGCGGCGCAGCCAGCCGGTTGACGGCAGCTCCAGATGGCGTGCGAGCGCACCATCGTTGGTCAGCAGCAGCAGGCCTTCGGTATTGAAGTCGAGCCGCCCGATGGAAACCACGCGCGGCATCTCGGGCGGCAGCTTCTCGAACACGGTCGGGCGGCCCTGCGGATCGCGGTGCGTGGTGACGAGCCCGCGCGGCTTGTGATAGCGCCACAGGCGCACCGGCTCGGCCGCGGGCAGCGGCTTGCCGTCGACCAGAATGCGGTCGGATGTGCTGACGTCACGGGCGGGAGATTTGAGCACCTCGCCGTTGACGCTGACACGCCCCGCCTCGATCCAGCGCTCGGCGTCCCGGCGCGAGCACAGACCAGCGCGGGCCATGGCCTTGGCGATGCGCATGGGGCCGCCCGGCGCATCCGCGGCGGCTGGCGCATTTACTCCCCTGCGGGCCGGGCGTTGACCTGGGCGAGGCGCGGGCATGCTATGGGTTTCCAGTCCTTGTCGATGGAATGCAATCGAGCCGCCCCTTATGGCATCCCGCGCGCCGACGAGCCACATGCAGACCGCCTTGGCCGAAGCCGAAAGCGCGGCAGCACGCGGCGAGGTGCCGGTTGGAGCGGTCGTTGTCGCATCCGATGGCCGCGTGCTGGCGAGCGCCGGCAATCGCACGCGCGAGCTGAAAGACCCGACCGCGCATGCCGAGCTGCTGGCCATCCGCGCCGCCTGCGCCGTGCTCGGCGAGGAACGGCTCGCCGGCTGCGATCTCTACGTGACGCTGGAGCCGTGTGCCATGTGCGCGGCTGCCATCTCGTTTGCGCGCATCCGCAGGCTCTATTTCGGCGCATCCGATCCCAAGGGCGGCGGCGTCGAGCACGGGCCGCGCATCTTCAATCAGCCGACCTGCCACCACGCGCCCGAGGTCTACGGCGGGATCGAGGAGGCTGCCGCGGCGCGGCTGCTGACGCAGTTCTTCGCCGAGCGCCGCTAGCCGACCTGGAACGGCGACCGCCTTCCTCCTGCGCCAGCTCATCCGGCGACCGGATCGGGGCGACGCCGTGCTCGGTGTACAATTTCCCCAGCGGCTCGGCATCGGCGATCACAGTGCGATAGATCCAGCGATAACCCCATTGCGTGTCGGCGATGGCATGCGCCCGCTCGCGGCCGATCAGCTCCGACATGGCTGCGACCTCGAGCCAGCAGATCACCAGATGCACGTAGGTCTGCTCGTAGCTGCGCGCGCCCTCGGGCAGCTTTGTCGGCGCCTTGGGATAGCGGCGCACCAGTTCATCGAAGAACGGCGCAACAGGATCGTGGTCGGGACCGCCCAACCGCCAGAGATACCAGTGCATCTGCTCGTGCAGGTAGGTGGATAGCAGCAGGTCCTCGGTCTCGGCGAAGCGCGTGCCGAGGGTCAGGACCGGATGGCTATGCGTGGGCCCGGCGGGCACGATCTGCACGTGACGGGTGAACTCGAAGCGGGCGAGATCGTGACGCCGGCGCAGCGCCGTCAGCAAGTCGCGGATGCGCGCGGCCTCGCGCTCGGCCTGGCCCAAATCGACATCGATGCGAAAGTCGTCCCCGCGCGGCATCGCCATCCTGTCCCCTGGCCGAGACGATGGCGGATGCAGTCCTCCACGCAATGTGGCGCCCGGGCCGCTGTGGACGAAAAGAAGCCGATTTCAGACTTCCACGACACGCCAGAAGACGAGGCTTTTTCTGCCTCAAGGCAGGCGGCTTGACTTTGCACGCAATTGCAATCTAAGATTGTATATTACCAATATATATTATCTATGCGTGTTGCTTTGCTCGCGTGCGGGGGGAAGCGCCGCCATGGAAGAATGATCGTCTGTGGCTGGTCGCCGAATTCGCTCGGCGGTTCGTGCGGAGCCTCGAGAGGTTTGGGCTCCGCACGATTTCGTGTACCGAGCAACTGGAGCCGTCGTTCGAGATGCTGAAGGACGCGGCGACAGAGATTCACCTACGCCGCCGCTTAGGTAGCGGGAGTCGCAGCCGCCGCTTCTTGCCGGGCGCGGCGACTGCTCTAACTCGAAGGGCTCGCTTCGTCGGCCCTTTCCCTTTGTGGATAACTTCTACGACGTCATTGGCGGCATGGCCCCGCTACGATAATGGGCTTATGTGGCATCAGCGCGCTGCTACCGCACCCGAATCTCATCCCCCGTGCCACTGGCAGGGCTACACCCCAGGACGACGTGGGCGCTGCACGTCTGACGGTGGAAGCCCTGACTTCCCTTCTTATGCTTACTCTGGCGCCTAGCATGGCCAATCGCCAGTGAGGGCAAACCACTGGTGTGCTTCGCTTCTCGGGAACATGCTCACCAACGAAACACTCCCTCGATAGTCAAATGGGCGGCGGCGGCCATACCAATCGTGTCTGCGATAGGTTTGACGCTCGGGCTTCTATTTGACGTGGCATTCCTTTGGGCAGTCGATCGGAGTTTCATCACCCTCTTCTCGCTCTCTGAGCACTTCCTTTTCGCATTATTCGGATTGCCTGCTGCCGTCCTCATTGTGCTGGCTATCTACATTTTCGGGATGGTGATGTACCTTGTGGAGCGCTATGTGATCTCCCTCGACGACGTCACCTCACCTCACCACGTAGCTCAGATTGCAGCCAAGAGCACGATGGGTCTCCGAATATGGCTCTTTGCAGGAGGCTCAGTCCTATTCTGCATTGTTGTGCTGGTTTCAGCTGTGCGGTCGGCAGAATACATGACATGGCTGTTCTCCGGCGCAACACTAGCGATGGGAGCCATCGCGACATCACTAATCAGGCCAAAGTCTTTCGGACAGAGGCTCACCGCATTCCTCTTACCGTTTCCACTGACCTTCACAGTGGGGGCTGGTTATATCGCCGGACAGAAGGTGATCAGCGATCCACCTTTGCATACAATCACCACTGAGAAGGGGGAAATGCTTGAGGGGAGGGTCGTTCGCTCTGGCGGCGCAGGCGTCCTTTACATTGACGACAAGAAGCAACCGACATTCCGACGCTGGGAATATGTGTCGACGATAACGCTCAAAGCGAAAGGCTCTGTCCCTAAGCGGGAGTCCGTCCCTACAGCCTCCCAAGAGACAAGCAGTGTCACCAAGGCGAAGAAGACAGGCGAGCAAGAGTAAGAACCTCGCCTAACCGCGGCGGCGCTTGGGCAGCGGGAGGCGCAGCCGCCGTTTCTTGCCGTGCGGCGACTGGTCCTCGATCTGCGGTGGGGGCGGCGGTAGTGCTTCAACGGTGACGGTGCCGAGCACGCGGGCGAGCTGACGCTTCAGCGCCTCCTTGGCGGGTGCCGCCGCCGCCAGCACATCGCGGAAGCGGTGGAACTCGAGGGCATGAAAGGCATACACGTCGACGTCGATGTAGATGTCGGGCTGCGATGACTTCAGCTTCTCGCGCACGATGGAACGCTGCAGAATCTGCGTGGCCGAGAACACGGCCTCCATGGCGCGCGGACCTGCATTGCCATTGGGCTCGCGCGCGGCGCCCGAGACATCGATGGCCACCGTGATATCGGCCCGCCCAGCGATGAGATCGAACGGCAGCGGGTTGACGAGACCGCCGTCCATGAGCTGGCGCCCTCCGATGGTCACCGGCTGGAAGATAGCCGGCAGCGCCATGCTGGCCGCGATGGCAGGGCGCAGCGGACCGTCTTTCAGGACCACGGGCTCCTGGGCATAAAAGTCGGTCGCAACCAGCTCGAGCGGAATAGAAAGGCCCGCGAAGTCTTTCGGCATGCGCGACGGCAACAGCAGCTCCAGCAGCATATCCGGATTGAGCAGGGCGGAACGGAGCGGAAGGAAGTTGAACAGGCGCTGGATCGGGTCGGCGCGGGCGCTCAGAAGCTGGCGCACGAACTCGAAGCGCTGGCCGAGCGTTTCTTCGGTGTGGGCGCGGATCAGCTTGGTCGAGAGCCCAGCGGCAAAGGCAGCGCCAAAGATGGCGCCGATGGACGTGCCCGCGATCACGACGGGGCGCACCTTCAGCTCCTCCAAGGCTTCCAGCATCAGGATGTGGGCAAGCCCACGCGCACCGCCGCCGCCCAGCGCCAAGCCGATGGTCGGCGGCCTGGCCGGAAGGAGGTCGGGTTTGCGAGGAACGATCGCTTTGCTCATGACCTCGGATTACAGAGCTATCCTGCACTACTCTGCGCACTCAGGAACGGCATGACTTTGGCCAGCGTCTCGGCCGGCTTCTCCTCGGGCAGGAAGTGGCCGGACACCACGCCCTCGCCCACGACGTTGGTGCACCATTGCCGCCAGACATCGAGCGGGCCGGTGAAGAACGCGTTTTCCCGCTCCTGGCCCCACAAAGCCAGCACCGGGCAGGCGATCTTGCGGCCGGCAGAACGATCAGCGTCGTCGAACTCCACATCGCAGGTGGCACCGGCGCGGTAGTCCTCGCAGCTCGCGTGCACGCGCTCGGGCTGGCTGAAGTTGGCGCGATAGTGCGTGAGCGCTTCCGGCGAGAAGGCGGACAGGTTCTTGGCGCCCGTCCAGGCGGCCAGCATGTGCTCCAGGAAGAACATCGGGTTGCCGCCGATCAGCGTCTCGGGGAACGGCCTGGGCTGCGCTAACAGAGCCCAGTGGAAGCGCGCGAGCGTGGTAGAGCGTCGCATGTCGTCCCATGCCGACCACGTCGGCACAATGTCGAGGGTGACGAGGCGCTGCACGGCAGCGGGATGATCCAGCGCCAGACGGTAGCCGACGCGCGCGCCGCGATCGTGGCTCAACACCATGAAGCGCTCGTGTCCCATCGAGCGCATGACCGAAACAACGTCTGCCGCCATGGCGCGCTTGGAATAGACCAGATGCTTGGCGTCGGTCGCGGGCACGGAGCTCTGGCCGTAGCCGCGCAGGTCCGGGATGACCAGCGTGAACTTGCGTGCCAGCTCAGGCGCGACCTTGTGCCAGCAGACGTGCGTCTGTGGATAACCGTGCAACAACAGCAGCGGCGGACCCGAGCCGCCGATGCGCGCGAAGATCTCGGCACCCTCGGTCTTGAAACGCCGCTCGGCGAAACCAGGGAACAGCTCAGGCAGGTCGGTCATCAACGCGTCTCCCGTGCAACGGCTCGCCAGCCGATATCCTTACGGCAGAATCCTTCGGGCCAGTCGATCCTGGCAATAGCCTGATAGGCGCGCGCCTGCGCCTCGCTCACCGTGCGCCCGAGCGCCGTGACGCCGAGCACGCGACCGCCGGCGGCAATGAGGCGTTCGCCGTCGCGTTGCGTGCCGGCGTGGAAGATCTCCACACCCTCCACGCTGCCGGCCGCGTCGAGACTGCGTATCTCGGTTCCCTTCGCATAGTCGCCCGGATAGCCCTTCGCCGCCATCACAACAGTCAGCGCCACCTCATCACGCCAGCGCAGATCGAAGCTGTCGAGCACGCCGTCGGCAGTGGCCAGCAGCGCGGCCAGCAGGTCTGATTTCAGGCGCATCATCAAAACCTGGCATTCAGGATCGCCGAATCGAACATTGTACTCGTAGAGCTTGGGGCCATCCCTGGTGATCATCACGCCGAGAAAGAGGACGCCCTTGAACGGCGTGCCGCGCTTGGCCATGCCGGCGACGGTCGGCCGGATGATCTCGTCCATGGTGCGGCGGACCATGTCCGCCGTCATGACGGGGGCCGGCGAGTAGGCGCCCATGCCGCCGGTGTTGGGGCCGGTGTCGCCGTCGCCGACGCGCTTGTGGTCCTGCGCCGTAGCGAGCGGGAGCACGGTGTTGCCGTCGACCAGGGCGAAGAAGCTTGCTTCCTCGCCCTCGAGGAACTCCTCGATGACGATCTCGGCGCCAGCTGGACCAAACGCGCCGGTGAAGCACGCATCGATGGCCGCCTCGGCCTCGGCCGTCGAATTGGCGATGACCACGCCCTTGCCGGCCGCCAGCCCATCCGCCTTGATAACGATCGGCACGTTCTGCGTCGCCAGATACGCTTTGGCCGATGCGGCATCGCCGAAACGGCCGTAGGCGCCGGTCGGGATCGAGAACTCGCGGCACAGGTCCTTGGTGAAACCCTTGGAGCCCTCGAGCTGAGCGGCGGCCTTGCTCGGCCCGAAATACTTGATGCCGGCCCGCGCCAGGTCGTCGCCAAGGCCCGCCACCAGCGGCGCCTCCGGGCCGATCACCACGAAGTCGACGGCCTTGGACTTGCAGAACCCGACGATCTCAGCATGGTTGGCGGGGTCGAGGGTCACACAGTCGGCCACCTCGGCAATGCCGGCGTTGCCCGGGGCGCAGGTCAGCCGCGTCAGCAGCGGGCTCGCCGCAAGCGCCCAGGCCAGTGCATGCTCCCGCCCGCCGGACCCGATCAGAAGCACGTGCATAAAGGAACCCGCCGTGTGCCATGGCCGCTCTGTGGCCGCCTTGATGTATCATCTAACGCGGCCGCAACAAATGGGTGCGATTCGTGGCTGAGTCGACTCGCGCTGGACGTCCCGGCGCCAACATTGCCGAGTTCTCGGTTTCCGAGCTGTCCGCCGCCATCAAGCGCGCGCTGGAGGACGGCTTCGGCTTCGTGCGCCTGCGTGGGGAGATCTCCGGCTTCCGCGGCCCGCATGCCTCCGGCCACTGCTATTTCTCCCTGAAGGACGACAAGGCCCGCATCGAGGCCGTCGTGTGGCGCGCCACCGTGCAGCGCCTCAAGTGCAAGCCGGAGGAAGGGCTGGAGGTCATCGCCACCGGGCGCATCACGACCTATCCCGGCTCGTCGCGCTACCAGATCGTCATCGACATGCTGGAGCCGGCCGGCGCGGGCGCGCTGATGGCGCTGCTGGAGGAACGCAAGAAGAAGCTCGCCGCCGAAGGGCTGTTCGAGGAGACGCGCAAGCGCAAATTGCCGTTCCTGCCGAAAGTGGTTGGTGTCATCACATCACCGACCGGGGCGGTGATCCGCGACATGCTGCACGGCTTCAATGAGCGCTTCCCGGCGCATGTCATCCTGTGGCCCGTGCGTGTGCAGGGCGAGACCTCGGCGGCCGAAGTCGCGGCGGCGATCCGCGGTTTCAACGCGCTGCCAGTGGGCGGCCTCATCCCACGTCCTGACGTGCTGATCGTGGCACGCGGCGGTGGCAGTCTCGAGGATCTGTGGAGCTTCAACGACGAGGTCGTGGTGCGTGCGGCGGCGGCCAGCGCCATCCCGCTCATCTCGGCAGTCGGTCACGAGACGGACTGGACGCTCATCGATCTTGCCGCCGACGCGCGCGCGCCGACACCGACTAAGGCTGCCGAATGGGCGGTTCCCAAATATAGCGAGCTGGTGGAGACGACAGGCGATCTCGGCGTGCGGCTGATCGGCAGCGCGCGCCGGATCCTCGTGGGCGCGCGCGCCCATCTCAAGGCGGCATCGCGGGGACTGCCGCGGCTCGAGGAGCTGCTGGCGCTACCGCGGCAGCGCTTCGATGCAGCAGAGAAACAACTCGCGCGCGGCCTCTACAGCAACACGCAGGCGCACGCCAAACGCTTCGCACGCATCGCGCCACGTCTGCAGCCGCGCCTGGTCTCGGCACGGCTCGATCGCTGCCGCGACCTGCTTGACCGTCTTGCCCGCCGCAAGGCGCAGGCGCTCTCGCGTGGAACCGCGACGCGACGCGCCCGCTTCGAGCGATTGGCCGGACGGCTATCGGCACGTCCGCTCGTACACCGGCTCCAGCGGTCCCGCGAGCGCCTCGCTGATCTGCACGTGCGCAACCGGCAAGCATTCCTGGGCGCCCTGAACCAACGGCGACGCGCGCTGTCCAGCCAAGCGCAGCTATTGGCCTCGCTCAGCTATCAGAGCGTGCTGGAGCGCGGCTTCGCGCTGGTCAGGGATGCGAAAGGACATATGCTGCGCTCCGCGCGTAGTGTGGCTCCCGGACAGGGGCTAGACATCGAGTTTGCCGACGGCCATGTCGCCGCCGAGGCGCGTGCGGGCGGCACGCTGCCTGCAGGACGCGCCGACCCTGCCGGCAAGGCCGGCAGCCCGTCCGCGCCTGCAAAACCCAAGGCTGTGGGCAAACAGGGCTCGCTCTTCGATTAACTCCAGTGTCCCGGCAACCACATGCTGGACCTGCTCTGGCGAAACAGGGGCGTGACATGTATGGTGTCGCCGTTTTTTGCCGGGCTTGCTGATGACGGTAACGCGATGAACCGTTTCGAAAGATTGTTCGGCCTCAAAGGTGAGGCCAGAGTGAAATTCCTCGATGGTGAGTTCCAGGTGGTGTCGCCGGGCGATTTCGTCACGTGTGCGGTCACGGGCGCGCCCATTGCGCTACCCGACTTGCGCTACTGGAGCGTCGAGCTGCAGGAAGCCTATGCGACGGCGGATGCTTCGCTGCAACGCTACCGCGAGATGCGCTCCAAGCTACACAGAAGCTAGCTCGGCGGTGCGCTGCCGGCCTTTAGCGCCATCTCCAGCAGGGCGGCAAGCCGCCCGCGATCCCGCTCATTGAGGACCATGGCTATGGGGAGCGGTCGTGATGCAGTTTTGAGAGCGACCGTCCCGCCCCCCGAACCATCGAGCCGCACCCAATCCTTCTCCGTCGTCACCAACAACGCGGAGTGTTTCTGCGCGAGACCGAGCAGATGCTCGGCCTCGGCGGCGCTGTAGACGTGGTGATCGGCAAAGGCCACCGAGCGCACGACATTGGCCCCGAGCCGCCTCAGCAGATCGAAGAACCGCTGCGGCGCACCGATGCCGGCGAAGGCAACGACCGTCGCGCCATCGAGCCAAGGTGCAGGCTCGCGCAGCTCGACCGACGCAGATAAAACGGGACCTGGAAAATTCTGGCGCAGCCAACCGGCTGCTTCGCTTTCGGCTGCGGCGCCGAGTGGCATGTTGACGACAACAGCGTCGGTCAATCCGAGCTGGAAGTCGAGCGGCGCGCGCAGCGGACCAGCCGGCATGACGCGGCCATTGCCGATGCCGCGCCGGCCGTCGACGACGGCGAGCACGAGATCCTTGGCGAGCTGCGGGTTTTGCAGCCCGTCATCCATGATGATGACATCAGCACCGTTTTCAGCCGTCTCGATGATGCGCGCACCCGTTCGGCGATCCCTGGCGACGAGCGCCGGCCAGGCGCGTGCCAGCAGCAGGGGCTCGTCGCCCACGTCCACGGCGCTGTCCACGGTTCCATCAACCCAATGCGGTCCGGCTAGTCGCCCGCCGAACCCACGCGTGAGAAACGCCGGCCGCCGGCCGAGCCGCGCCAACTCGGCGGCGACACACATCGCCAGTGGGGTCTTGCCGGTGCCGCCGGCCGTGAAATTGCCGATGCAGATGACAGGAAGCCGCGAGCGGTACGGCGCCTCGCGTTGGTAGCGCCTAGTGGCGATGGCACCCCATGCGGCCGCGAGCGGCTGCAGGCACCTTGCTGCCAAACCGCCATCTGACCCGTACCACCAGGCCGGCTCGTCAAGACGCACGCTTGAGCCCTTCGTCGCCGCCCGGCACCACGACGAGCAACGCATCGAGCGTCCGTTGCAGCGCGCCGGACAGCGATTTCAAAGCCTCGCCAGCGCATGTGCGCACGCGATCCAGCTCATCGGGATCGGCTGCCAGAGCGAGCACGCACGATGCGAGCGCATCGGCAGACCTCACCTCGCGTGCACCGCCGCGTGCCAGCAGCGCGCCGTAGGCATCAGCGAAATTGGTCCAGTTGGGCCCCGTCACAACGGCCGCGCCGTGGCGGATGGCCTCGATCGGATTCTGCCCGCCCCTGGCAACGAGCGATCCGCCGACGAAGGCGACCGGCGCCAGAGCGTAGAGCGTGCCTAGCTCGCCGATGGTGTCAGCGACATAGATGTCGGTGCGCTGGTCAGGCAGCTCGCCCAGGGAACGCCGCGCGACGTTGAGCCCTTGGGCCTGAAGCATCTCGGCAACCGCTGCGCCGCGCTCAGGATGGCGCGGAGCAAGGATCGTGATGAAGCCCTCGAGCGAGCGCGCGAGCGTGCGGTGTGCAGCGGCGACGATTGCCTCCTCGCCGTCGTGGGTGCTGGCGGCAACGAGGCGTGGCCTTCCGGCCAGCGCAGCCTCGAGCCGCTGCAGCTCTGCTGCGTCGACCGGCGGCGGCGGTGCGTCGATCTTGAGATTGCCTGCCGCGAACGCGCTCGGCGCGCCGAGCTCGGCGAACTGCCGCGCCAAGAGCTCGCTCTGCGCCAGCACGATCCTGAAACGGGAAAACAGCGCACGCGCAAAACCCGGCCGCCGCCGCCATCGCTCGAACGACGACTGCGACATGCGCGCGTTGACGAGGGCGAGGGGAATGCGCCGGGCATCACTCTCGATGACGAGGTTGGGCCAGATCTCCTGCTCGATGAAGACAGCGAGGGCTGGCCGCCAATGATCGAGAAACCGTCCCACGAACTCGGGTGCATCCAACGGCACGTATTGGTGTATGGCGCCGGCCGGCAGACGGGTGGCTGCAAGCCGGGCCGAGGTCACAGTGCCTGTGGTGAACAGCACCGACAGCCCCGGGCGCCGGGCCAGCAGGGCTGCGATCAATGGTAGCACCGCATTCGTCTCCCCCACGCTGGCCGCGTGAAACCAGACGACAGCACCCTCCGGACGCATTGCCGCAGGCTCACCCAGCCGCTCGCCGCGCCGCAGAGGATCTTCCTTGCCGCGCTGCGCGCGCAACCGCAGGATGAGGCCAGCCGCAGGGCGCGCAAGCGAGGTCAGCGTGCGGTAGACGGTAAGGGCAAGACCTCGCTCGGTCTTGAGCCCCGAGCTCTCCAGCGGGCTGACCATTCTGTTGATATGGCTCATTGGGCGGGCCTTGCGCCCGCGACGGTGCTGTTGCTCCGCGTTTCTATAGCGGATATTAACCGCGTGCCAAGCGCGGCAATTCAACGCCTACGCACGACCGGCTCCGGTAACAAGACTGTCGTCTCGTTTGCTGTGATTCGCAAATTCGAACTTCGGACGCAGTGGCCAAATTCGCAAAAAAATATCGCCGGATCGTTCGTCAGCAGGTCCACGGCGTGCGCGAGGCCATCAGCGAGGCAGCGCCGCCCTGGGCGCGCCGCCTGTTCGGACCTGTCGTTCACTACGCCGACATGTTGTTCGTGGACCATGGCGTATTCCGGCTCGCCTACCAGAACCGCTACAAGCTGGCGGACGGAGCGTGGCGGTCGGCCCAACCTGCACCGCACCAGGTCAGCCAGCTTGCGCGCATGGGTATACGCACGATCATCAACCTGCGGGGAGCACGGTACTGCGGCAGCTACTGGCTCGAGCGCCAGGCCTGCGCGCGCAACGGCATTCACCTCGAAGACTTCCAGATACGCTCGCGCGCCGCACCGTCGAAAGCGGAGATCTTCGCGGCGCGCGACCTGTTCCAGCGCATCGAGTATCCAATGCTCATGCACTGCAAATCAGGCGCCGACAGGGCAGGTCTCATGAGCGCGCTCTATCTCATCGTGCGCGAGAACCTGCCCGTCGAAAAGGCAAGAGCGCAGCTCAGCCTGAAATACGGCCATGTGCGCCAAGCCGGGACCGGCATCCTCGACCACTTCTTCGAGCGCTATCTCCAGGACAATGCGCGGGCACCAATCCCATTCTTCGAATGGGTTGCGCGCGTCTACGACCCCATCGAGGTCGGACACTCGTTCAGCGCCAAGCGGTGGGCGAACGTGCTGGTCGATGGTGTTCTGCGGCGCGAATAGTCAGCCCCGAGAGGCGACAGCGTCAAGATCGGCTCTGGCCCGCGCCGGTTGCTTCCGGATCCAGCAGCCGGTGCATGTGCACGATGAAGTAGCGCATTTGAGCATTGTCGACTGAGCGCTGCGCCGCCGCCTTCCAGGCCTTATAAGCCTCCGCGTAGTTGGGATAGATGCCGATGATATCGAGCCCCTGCAGGTTGGTGAACTCGATCGTGTCCAGCGCTCTGAGCTCGCCGCCGAACACGAGGTGAAGAAGCTGTTTGGCCGGTTTCTCGGTGGCTGGCGCGCTCATGTCCGCTCCTTGTCCCTGAGATGAACGCCGTGACACACTTAATTTACGTCGTCTTTTAATTGGATCTGAAGCGTTGCGTGCGACATTTGCATTACGAACGTGATCGCTGAAGAACGGTCGCTCGGAAGTCCACAGGGTGGTTGCGAGGCCCGGCTGCGCTGAATCCTTTGGCGATTCGGACGGCTGGGCTTTTCGCTTTTCCGAATACCGGCGAATTTCTCGATCATCACACTAGCGCGCCCACGGCAGCGTCCGCCACGAGAGCGGCAAAGAAGATCCAGCCAACGAGACAGTTCGAGCGGAAACGGTGCAGGCAATTGGCCGGATCGTCGATGTCGAGCGTCGCGACCTGCCAGGCCAACTGTACAGCCACGACGGCGAGCGCTACGCCGACAATGACGTGTGCCCCGCCCAGGAAGCTCGCGGCCGCCCAGAGCAACACCGCCCCGCCATAGAAGACGACGAGGCACGCCTGCGTCGATGACCCGAGCCGCAGCGCGCTCGACTTCAGCCCGAGCGTCTGGTCGTCCTCCTTGTCCTGATGGGCATAGATGGTGTCGTAGCCGATGGTCCACAGCACCGAGCCGGCATAGAGCAGGAGTGCGGGCAGCTCCAACGTACCCTTGACTGCGGCCCAGCCCATCAGCGCGCCCCACTTGAAGGTGAGGCCGAGCACCACTTGCGGCCAATAGGTGTAGCGCTTCATGAACGGGTAGATCGCGATCAGAGCGAGGGAGGCGATGCCGAGCAGGACAGTGAAGCGGTTGAACTGGACCAGCACCAGGAAGCCGAGCAGCGACAGCACGACCATGAAGACTTTGGCGGCGGCGACACTGACCTGGCCGGAAGGAATCGGCCGGTTGCGCGTGCGCGCCACGCCGGCATCGTAGTCGCGGTCGACGATGTCGTTATAGGTGCAGCCGGCGCCGCGCATGACGAAGGCGCCGATGGCGAACAGCACGACGTACCAGGGACTCGGATAGGGGCTGCCCTGCGACAGCTCAGCCAGTGCGAGCGACCACCAGCATGGAAACAGCAAGAGCCACGCACCGACGGGCCGGTCGAAACGCGCCAGCCGCAAATAAGGCCGCCAGGCCGGCGGCGCCCAACGGTCCACCCAGTTGCCCGGCGCCGCATCCGGCAGAAGGGGCGCAGCGGCAGCTTTGAGGTCCCCGGATGGCCTGCGTTCGATCATCGTCTCAAGCTAGCGGGCGAGGCCAGCGGCGGCAATGCGCCGCCAGGCTCGTTCCAGCGGATGCTCGGCCTGCTGGAGGCCGCGTGAAGCCCGCGCTATGACAGGCGCATGGCCGACAGATACGACTTCAACGCTCAGCGTCTTTACCTGACCGCCGACCTTGCATCCGGCGCCGTCGTTGCCTGCTCCGGCGAGCAGGCCAACTATCTCGTCAACGTGCTGAGGCTGGGTGACGGCGATGGGCTTCTCGTCTTCAACGGGCGCGACGGCGAGTGGCGGGCGCGCCTTGAGCGGCGCGGGCGGCGCGACGTCGCTCTCCAGATCGTGGACCAGGTCCGGCCGCAGCAGCCAGGCCCCGACCTGCACTACCTGTTTGCGCCGCTGAAGCATGCGCGCCTCGACTACATGGTGCAGAAGGCGACCGAGATGGGCGCATCCCTGCTGGCGCCTGTGCTGACGCAGCGAACCAACGTCGCACGCGTCAATCTCGAGCGCATGCGCGCCAACGCCATCGAGGCCGCTGAGCAATGCGGCATCCTGCGCATCCCCGAGGTGGTCGAACCACGCAAGCTAGAGCCCGTGCTCGCAGCGTGGAACCCCGTCCGCAGGCTGGTGTTCTGTGACGAGGGCGCGGCAACGCGGGACCCCATCGCAGCGCTGCGCGCGATCGCTCCTGGCCCAGTGGCCGTGCTGATCGGACCCGAGGGCGGCTTTGCTCCATCCGAGCGCGAGTCGCTGCTGGCCCGGCCGTTTGTCGTGCCCATCGCCCTCGGCCCGCGCATCATGCGCGCCGATACGGCCGCCGTGGTGGCACTCGCACTCGTGAATAGCGTGCTCGGAGACTGGCGCTGAGGCCGTCTGTCAAGGCTGGGCGGAGGGCTTGTCTCGGGCTCAAGGCCCGTCCATAACATGGCCACGCTTCGCCCCCTGGGCGTTCAGCCAGGAAGTCTGCATGTCGACACGCCAGGATGGCGAACCTGCTCCGCTCGTGCGATCCCGCCAGGACTTGGTCGACTGGATCGCCGCCGGCTCCAAGCCGGCTTCGGCCTGGCGCATCGGCACCGAGCACGAGAAAATCGTCTTCCGCACGGACGACCATCGACCTGTTCCCTATGAGGGACCGCGCGGCATTCGCGCCATCCTGGAGGCGCTGATTGCACGCTACGGCTGGGAGCCGATCATGGAGGGCGACAACATCATCGCCCTAAAATGGCCGCACGGCGATCCGGCGGCCACCGTGTCGCTCGAGCCCGGCGGCCAGTTCGAGCTCTCGGGCGCGCCACTCAGCGACATCCACGCCATCGGCGAGGAGACGCAAGTCCATCTCGACCAGGTCAGCGCCATCGGCAAGGACATCGGTATCGGTTTTCTCGGCATCGGCTTCTCGCCGAAATGGACGCTCGAAGAAACGCCGGTGATGCCGAAGCGGCGCTATGCCGTGATGACGGGCTACATGCCCAAGGTCGGCAAGCGCGGCCTGGACATGATGTACCGGACGGCCACGATCCAGGTGAACCTGGACTTCGGCGACGAGGCCGACATGGTCAAGAAGCTGCGCGTGTCGCTGGCGCTGCAGCCCATCGCCACTGCCATCTTCGCCAGCTCGCCCTTCACGGAGGGGCGGCCGAACGGCTTCAGGTCTATGCGCAGCGAAGTGTGGCGCGACACCGATCCGGGCCGCACCGGCATGCTGCCGTTCGTGTTCGAGCCCGGCATGGGCTTCGAGCGCTACGTCGACTATGCGCTCGATGTGCCGATGTACTTCGTCTACCGCGACGGCAACTACATCGACGTGTCCGGCGCATCGTTCCGCGATTTCCTGGCCGGCAAGCTGGCGGCCATGCCCGGCCAATACCCGACGGTCGCCGACTGGTCCGATCACCTGACGACCCTGTTCCCCGAGGTGCGCATGAAGCGCTTCCTGGAGATGCGGGGCGCCGACGGCGGCCGGTGGCGGCGCATATGCGCGCTGCCGGCATTCTGGACCGGCCTTCTCTACGATGCTGCCGCGCTCGAGGCGGCCTGGAGTCTCGTAAAGGATTGGAGCGCAGAGGAGCGGCAAGGCCTGCGCAACGATGTGCCGCGCAGCGCGCTCGCCACGCGTTTTCGCAAGGGCACGGTGCAGGACATCGCCCGCGAGGCCATGCGGATTGCCGCCGACGGCTTGAAGGCGCGGCGGCGCCTCAACGTCAAAGGCGAGGACGAGCGCGTTTTCCTGGCGCCGATCCAGAGCATCGTCGAACTCGGGACGCACCTGGGCCGACGATCTGCTGGGGCATTTCGAGAGCGACTGGCGCGGCGATATCGATCGCATCTTTACCGAGCACGCGTTCTGACCGGTGCCGATGCCGGCGCTCGCACATCTCAATGCGACCTTCGGCAAGGCGGGGGCGATCGAATTTCAATCAAGTCCGCTCGGCGGCATTGTCGCCCGTCTGATCTCCGGTGGGGACAGGGCAACTGTCGCAGTGCAAGGCGCGCAAGTGCTGAGCTGGCACCCCAAAGGACATGATGAAGCTCTGTGGCTGTCGCCGATGGCCAAGCTCGGCACTGGTAGTCCGGTGCGCGGCGGCATTCCGGTCTGCTGGCCGTGGTTCGCCGTGCATCCGCAGGATCAGTCCAAGCCTCTCCACGGCTTCGTGCGGACACGGGACTGGGACGTAATCGAGAGCAGTGTTTCCCAGAGCACGGTGAGGGTCGTTTTCAGAACGCAAACCAGACCGGACGATGCGGTGCTGTGGCCGCATTCTGCTGAAGTGACGCTGGCGGTCGAGCTTGGATCAGTGTTGAGGCTGAACTCTTACGACGCGCAATATCGGCGCTGCCGCTCTGCCGCTCACGCAGGCGCTGCACAGCTATTTTCGTGTCGGCGATATCGAGCGTGTGCATGTCGAAGGGCTCGGCGGGCTCGAGTACATCGACAAGGTCGACAATAACAGCCGCAAGACCCAGGCCGGCACCAACCTTCGCATCGACCGAGAGGTGGACCGGATCTATCTCGGCGATACGGCCACGGTAGCGCTGGTCGATGCGGCGCTCGGCCGGCGCATCGATGTTGTCAGCAGCGGCAGCTGCTCCGCAGTCGTCTGGAATCCGTGGGTGGAGAGATCGATGCGCGTCGCCGATATCGGCGCCGGCGGCTATCGCACCATGCTGTGCATCGAAACCGCCAATGCCGGCGACGACATCATAAAGCTCGAGCCCGGCGGCGTTCACACGCTCCGGGCTCGTCTCAGCGTCAGCGCTTTGGAAGCTTAAGTCGACGGTCCGCCGTGCATGCCGGAGTTGTCGAGATCGGGCCGCAACTCGTTGGCGTCGTGCGCGCGACGCACGCGGCCATCCAGGAAAGCGCCCTGCTCGACCGACAGCACCTGATGATGCACATCGCCCTCGACCTTGGCGCCGGTCTGCAGCACGACGCGCATGCCGCGGATGGTGCCGGCCACCTCGCCGCGCACGACCACGCTCTCGCCGGACACGACGCCCGTCACCCGGCCTTTCTCGCCGATGATGACCTCGCTGCCGACCACATCGCCGGTGATGTCGCCGTCGACCTGCAGGATTCCCTTGGAGATGATGCGAAGACCCTGGCCGACGATGGTCAGATCATTGCCGATGATCGAGCGCGCCTGCCCGCCGCCGCCCTGCTGCGGCGCGACCGGGGGTGGCATGCTCCTGGAATCGGGTGCGGTGTTGGCGGCCGCGAGCTTCAGGGCATCGAACGGCCGCGGCTCGTTGCTGTTGGGCTTTGGCTCCTGACCCGATTGACGCGTGAACATATGTATCGGCCCCCTTGAGACCCGTTGGATACTGCAGACCCGTTGAACTTCCCTTCGTGGGACGAAAGAACGATGCCCGCGTGGTGGAATTGTGGCCTTAATCTCGGACGCAGGAAAAGCCCTCGTGCGTGCCGAACACCCAGGCTTCGTGTTAACCTTTCAAGCCGGCAGTGAAGGCGGTGAGCAGCACGTTCACGGACTGCGGCGTCTCCAATTGCGGGAAATGCCCCACGTCCGGAACGGTTTCGATGCGCGCCCGAGGCACGGCCCCACGGATGAAATCGAGATAGGGGGAGCTCTGGCCCTTGGCCAGAGACCGGCGCTGGCGCTTCTCATCCTGGTAAGTGCTCTGGATCAGCATCAGCGGCACTTTCAAACCAGCCAGCGTCGCGTCCATCTTCTCGGCATCCCAGCGGCCGATGTCGGCAAACAACGCGCCGGCGATATCGGCCGGCCTGGCGGCTGCACGCGCAATGATCGCCTCGGCTTTGGCTTTGTCATAAGCCGGGCTGAACATGGCCGCGAACAGGGGCTTGACGAAGGTCTGGAAACCCACAGCGGCGATCTGGTCCCGCGTTGCCTCGTGCGCCTTGGATCCCGCGGCGCCGAGCCGGCTGCCATCGACCAGAACGATGCCGGCCACCGACGCGGGTGCGTTCAGTGCCGCCTCCAGCACAACGCGGCAGCCCATGCTATGGCCGACGAGGATGGACGGGGGCAGCTCGAGCGCAGCAAGCAGGTCCGCGACCTCGCGCCCGTGCGTCTCGATACGGCCGTGCTCGGGCCTGCCCGGCGTCTCGCCGTGCGCGCCGAGGTCGACCGCGATCGTGGTGTGCTTGGGCGCGAGATGCGCCACCTGAGCGTCCCAATCGCTGCGGGCGCAACCGAAACCGTGCACAAAGACAAAGGGCGGAGACCCGCTTCCCACGCGGGTATATTCGATGCCGGCCATGCTGGCGTTTCCTTTTTGGCAAGATGTTGATCGGCTGCAAGATGTTGTATCGGCTGCTTGTGGCCGCGCCACCACATCAGGCTAATGCAACCAGGCGGGCGCGTCGATGTCGCATAGCCTTCGCGCCAGACCTGTGCCAAAATTTGTAATCGTCGGAAACAATTGAAAGGAGGTGATCCAATGTCGAGTGGGATTGCGAAGCTGTCGCTGCAGCCGAAGCGGATCTCGCGGACAGAGGAGCAGCCTCCTTACTCCGCCTGATCAGCCTCGTAAGCAGGCTCCCCTTCGGGTCGAGCCTGCCGAGGGCCGCAGGGCATCGAATCTCACGAGAGGCCGCCCCACACATCGAGGGGCGGCCTTTTTTGTTGTTCAGAATGGAAGGCGTTGGACCTGCAGACTCAGGCTCACGCTACCAACGCACGTTGACATCCACGAACGGTGCCTGCACGCGTACGCGCCGACGGTCGGAATCGACATCTACGTTGGCATAAGGCGCATCGACCTGTACGCGCCGGCCAGCCTCGACGCGCGTGTAGGGCGCCTCGACCTTGACGCCCGGCTTGCGCGCCGGTTTGCCGTCGTCGCCCTGGCCAGCGAGCGCCGACAACGCCGTTACGCCGCCCACGACGAGGGCTGCGGCAGAGATGAAAAAGGTCCGCGGCGACAATGACATGATGCGATCCTCTCTGGCATTGCTCTAAGCTAGTCATTTGGCAGGCGCAGCCATCGCAATCAAGGGCTTAGCCTGCGGCGCTCACGCGCAGGCCAAATTCGGGGTAGGCTCGGGTTTGCATCTCCGCTCAGCCTGAGAGGGAGGCTCCATGCCCACAGACTTGGAACGCGACGTTGCTGCCCACTACGGGACACAAGATCTCGTGCAGAAGCTGCTGGCGGGCCTCAGCGCCGCGGGCGTCGATCCGAGCCGGCTGACAGTCAAGGATCTGGGCCCGATCGACGAGTTCCATATCGGCGGGCGCGCAGCGACCGAGCATGCGGTCGCCAAGATGGCCCTCACCGCGAACATGCATGTGCTGGATGTCGGCTGCGGCATCGGCGGAGCCTCGCGCTATCTTGCCTCCGCCATCGGCTGCCGCGTAACCGGCATCGATCTCACGCCCGAATATATAGAGGCTGCCCGCGAGCTCTCGCGGCGCACGGGTCTCAGCGACAAGATCACCTACCAGGCGTCGAGCGCACTCGCCATGCCGCTTGCCGATGCCAGCTTCGACGCCGCCATCACGCTGCATGTGGCCATGAACATCAAGGACCGCGACGGGCTGTATGGGGAAGTGGCACGCGTGCTCAAACCCGGCGCGCAGTTCTGCGTCTACGACGTGATGAAGGGCGCGGTGGATGGCCTACTCTATCCAGTGCCGTGGGCGGAAACGGCGGAGACAAGTCACCTCACCACGCCGGTTGAGATGCAAGCCCTGCTCGAGCGGGCAGGGTTCACGGTCGAGCAGGTCGAGGACCGCCGTGACTTCGCCATCACCTTCTTCCGCGAGCGTCTGGCGCAGGCGCCTGGGGGAGGACCGCCATCGGCCCTCAACTTTTTGATGTCGAACCCGCGCGTCAAATCCGAGAACATGCTCGCCAACATCGAGCAGGGCCGCATCTCGCCGGTGGTGATGATCGCGCGCAAGTGCTGAGACCGTTTCGCGTGAAAAGGACCATTGGGAGACTCATCTCCCAATGGTCCGTCCCGCACGTAACCCTGCCGACAAGTCGTTGCCCGACGAGCCTTGTGTCCCTTCCGAGGCCGAGGCGAAGGGTGCCTCCATGAGCGTGGATAGGCGTGATCGCCGCACGCTCACGTTGTCTCAACAGGCCCGAGAACGGTCACGGTCGCGTTGTAGGCTGAGCATCGCGAGCCTACAACGTCTAAAGGCGTCTGCGACAAAAGCGGGGCCACATGTCCGACGACTGGAGCGAGACCATCAAGCGATACCGCGTCCGGCATGCGCTGACGCAGGGCCGGATGGCGGATCTGCTCGGCGTATCGCAGCGCACGATCTCGCGGTGGGAGCGCGGCGAGGACAAGCCTAATCTGGATCGTCAACGCGCTGTGCGAGACTTGGCTGCGGAGCCGCCGGACACGCTGCTCAGCAGCCTTGCCGTGGCCGTACGGCACACGCCGTTTCCGCGCGCGCTGTCACGCACGCCGCGCCTTCGTCTGCAATGCCTCTCCGGGCCGGCGTTGCGCAAGCGACCTTCCATGGCGAACTGGATCGGCCGCGATCTGGCACCGATTGCCTGCGGCATCCTGGAGGAGATGCTGGACGACCGGACGCTGCAGCGGAGCATTGCCAGCCGGGAGATCGCCTGCGTGGTGGCGACCACGCGCAGCGTGCTGCAGACGCCCGAGCATGCGCGCATCGGGACCTATCGCACAGTGATCACCTATTTCTTCCATGAGGGCACGCTCTACAGCGACGCCATCTCGACGCCTGCGCCCAAGCGCGCCGTTCTGGGATATGAGGCCATTCCGATGGATGAGATTTCGACTTAGCCCTGACTCCGCCGGCGCTCAGTCCTTGTCGTCCTTCTCATCGTCGTCATCATCGTCGTTGTCGTCATCGTCGTCGTCGACGAGGCCACGGATGGCCTCCAGCATCTCCGCCTGCCCATCCTCGATCGACTCGACCAGCCACTCGGCAATGATCGCATCGCCGTGCTTGAAGACGACCTTGTAGGGATGCTCCTCACCCTCGACCTGAACCACCTCGCCCGTGATGAACGCCGCCATGGTGCCTCCTCGCGCATGTTTGCGGACAGGCATTAGCACGGCCGAGGCGGCAGATCGAAGGCACGGCGGCAGCCGGAACTCGGCAATCCACATGATGCGGGATCACTAACCTTAGCCTGCTCCGGCTGCGACAAGCTGACGGGCCGGTGTTACCCACGGAACAGCCGAGGCGCCAGCACGTTGATAAGGTCATGTACATCATCGGTTCCCTCCCGATGATTGCGACGCGCTTCCTTCCCCCGTAGGACTGCGCGCATCTGAGGACGCCTCGCCCCCCGTCGAGGCGTCCTTTTTCTTTTCAGAAAGTTCCATCAATAGCGCTAGCGGTACGCGTGGCGTAGACTGCGCCGCAACAAACGGGATTGCGCCATGATGCTGGGACTGTCGCTTTCGGCCTTCACGACGCTGCACGTCGTCATAAGCCTCATTGCCATCGCCACCGGGCTCATCGCGCTGAAGGGCATGCTGTCCTCGAGCCCGCCCAGCACGGTGACGCACGTGTTCCTTGTGACGACCGTGCTGACGAGTGTCACCGGCTTCATGTTCCCGATCACGGTGTTCACGCCGGCGCTGGCATTCGGCGTCCTCTCGATCATTCTTCTGGCGCTCGCGCTGGCGGGTCTCTACGTGTTTCGCCTCGCCGGTCACTGGCGCTGGATCTATGTGGCGACGGCGGTCACGGCGCTCTATCTGAACTGCTTCGTGCTGGTGGTGCAGATGTTCCAGAAGCTCGGGCCGCTCAACGCTCTGGCGCCGACCCAGTCCGAGCCACCGTTCCAGATCGCGCAGGGCCTGCTGCTGGTGGCCTTCCTGGTGCTCGGCATCCGCGCGGGGCGCCGATATCATCCGCCCGGCGTGGGCGGCGGCGCGGCGCCGGCCGTGTGAGCGCGGGCGCCGTTTACACTCCGAACACGCCCTTTTGCGAGGTGATCTGGAGCACCTGCACGGTTTCCGGCAGCTCGATCAGGAATTCCTTGTCGCGCTCCAGGTGATGGATGCGGCGCGGGTCGGAGCCGGCATAGCGCGACATGGCCTCGACGTTCTCCCAGTAGGAGATGGTGATGAACTCGGTGTCGTGCTCGCGATCCTCGCGGAGCTGCTGCACGGCGAGCGCGCGCTGCGCCAGCACCTTGATGCCGTTCTCGTAGAGGTAGGTCGCGTATTCGTCGGCCTTGGCCCGCGTAGTGCGGCCGCGCCAGATGCGGGCGATTGTGGGGGTGGGTTTGCTTTGGGGCATGAGCGTCTCCCGTGGTGCTGCGCGATCGCGCAATTCACCTGCGCGTGAAGGTTTTCGCAAGCTCGCATATAGATCGTCCCGGGGCGCGAGCCCTCACCCGCCAGCCACGCGCCGCACGGCCAGCATCTCCAGCGTCCGCCCGAGACCGGCCAGCAAACTGCCGAGCGCGAACAATGCGATGACGATCACCTCGATAGCGCCCTCCACGCGCTCCTTCTCGACCATGAAGTCGGAGATGTTGGCGTCGGAGTTCTTGTACTGGCCGATCAACGTCTGCCGCTTCGCCTCCGTCGCCGCGATCTCGTCGGCCGGCGCATTCAGGCGCTTCAGGAGCGCCACCTGGTTGTCGAACATGGCGCCGAGCTGGATCTGCGCCGACTGCTGCGTGTTGAAGGCCACCAGCCGCCATTCGATCTCGCGCTTCAGCGGCTCCAGGTAAACATCTGCGCCGCCGTCGAGGCGAGCAGCAGCACGATGCCGACCAGCTCGCCCCATTGATAGATCTTCAGTCGCATCAATTCCCCCACCTGCCGCGCGCATGGTCCCATCGCAATCGCGCTCATTAAAACAGGATCGCTTCGGATTGAAGCGTTTCCCCTCTCCCGTCATGGCATAGCCATGCTGCGCATGGATCGCAGAGCGCTAGGCCGAGGGACTTCGACTTTTCAATTGCGCGTCCCCATGGCGCATACGACAGGCGGACGCGCTCAAACCGCCCGCACGCGCCGCGCCGGGCTGATGAAAGGCGAGGGGAGCAGGGCGCGAAGGCCAGGCTCTCGATGGTAGTCAAGCGCGGCATCCGTGCCCTGCACCGCAAGAACGGGCTTCCTGGGCACGGTAGCCGGCAGAGCCGGGGTCCGGCCGCTTCGTTCTTTCCCGGGGCGGGCCCGATCACTTCGGGGGCGCCACCGCCTTGCGGCCCTCGTCTCGCACCGTAGAGCGCGTCGACAGCGCCCCCTCGTGAGCCGAGGCGGGAGCAGTGTCTCACGGGTGGGAGCGGCGGGGATAAATTGGCGGCGCAATTCGACTCGCCCATCCAAGAAATTTGTCATGTTCGGGCTTGTCCCGACCATCCATCCATCAACTTGCTCCTGCGCTTGCGGGCTATGGGTCCTTGGGACACCGGAGGATGACAGTTGGAGCCATCGCATAATCCGACATGCGAATCGTAACCCTGCCTCGATCAAGTGAATTCCAAATTTGTCAACAGATGTATTTGGAGTTCCTCCGCTTGCGCGCGATCCGCCTTGTGCACATCTGCGCACAAGCAAGCGCGGGGATTGAAATGATTGTTTCAACCAACGGATACACGGCTGACCTTCTCACAATCGGCAAGGTTCCCTTGCCGATTGATTTCGCATTCAACGTCGGCAACGGCGCCGACCTCCTCATGCATGGCGGGAAGCTTCGCGGGTTGCTCAGCATCATAGCCAAAGAAGCAGAGCCTGATTTGTACCGCTGCCGCTGGAACTGCCGGGGGTCTCAGTACGATGGCCGGGAATTTCTGCTTTCCCCGGGAGCTATCTCTGAGATTTCCGTCAACCCTAGCGCGGCTGCATTGTTAGCCGAATATCAATTGCTGCCCAGGTAGCTATCGCAACGCTCAATCGTGTCATGGTCGGGCTTGTCCCGGCCATCCATCCATCAACTGCTCCCGCGCTTGTGGAGATATGGATCCTCGGGACAAGCCCGAGGATGACACCGTGTGTGGCGAGCCCCCTACCCCAACGCCTCGTTGCTCGCCTTCACCTTGTCCGCATCGACGTACACCTGTCCGCCCATCTCGCGGAACTTCTCGCTCATGGCGGCCATGCCAGCGTCCTTGTCGTTCATCTTGGCGGCGTAGTCGCGCACGTCCTGGGTGATCTTCATGGAGCAGAACTTCGGCCCGCACATGGAGCAGAAATGCGCCACCTTGTGCGCCTCCTTGGGCAAGGTCTCGTCGTGCATGGTGCGCGCGGTGTCGGGGTCGAGGCCGAGGTTGAACTGGTCCTCCCAGCGGAAGTCGAAGCGGGCGCGCGAGAGCGCATCGTCGCGCAGTTGCGCTGCCGGGTGGCCCTTGGCGAGATCGGCCGCATGCGCGGCGATCTTGTAGGTGATGACGCCGTGCTTGACGTCGTCGCGATTGGGCAGCCCCAGATGCTCCTTTGGCGTCACGTAGCAGAGCATGGCGCAGCCGAACCAGCCGATCATGGCGGCGCCGATGCCGGACGTGATGTGGTCGTAGCCCGGCGCGATGTCGGTGGTGAGCGGTCCAAGCGTGTAGAACGGCGCCTCGCCGCACTCCTTGAGCTGCTTGTCCATGTTGATCTTGATCTTGTGCATCGGCACGTGGCCGGGGCCCTCGATCATGACCTGGCAGCCCTTCTTCCAGGCCATCTGCGTCAGCTCGCCCAAGGTCTCGAGCTCGGCGAACTGCGCGCGGTCGTTGGCGTCGGCGATGGAGCCCGGACGCAGGCCGTCGCCCAGCGAGAACGAGACGTCGTACTTCTGCATCAGATCGCAGATCTCGTCGAAGTGCTCGTAGAGGAAGCTCTCCTTGTGATGCGCCAGGCACCACTTGGCCATGATGGAGCCGCCGCGCGAGACGATGCCGGTGACGCGGTTGGCTGTGAGGTGCACGTAGCCGAGCCGCACGCCGGCGTGGATGGTGAAGTAGTCCACGCCCTGCTCGCACTGCTCTACAAGAGTGTCCCTGTACATCTCCCAGGTCAGCTTGACGGGATCGCCGCCGCACTTCTCCAGCGCCTGATAGATCGGCACCGTGCCGATCGGCACCGGCGAATTGCGCAGGATCCACTCGCGCGTGTGGTGGATGTTGCGCCCAGTGGAGAGGTCCATGACCGTGTCGGCGCCCCAGCGGATCGCCCACACCATCTTGTCGACCTCCTCCTCGACGGACGAAGTGACGGCCGAATTGCCGATGTTGGCGTTGATCTTCACCAAAAAGTTGCGGCCGATGATCATCGGCTCCAACTCGGCATGGTTGATGTTGCATGGGATGATGGCGCGCCCGCGCGCGATCTCGTCGCGCACGAACTCCGGCGTGATGTGCTCGGGCACCGAGGCGCCGAAGCTCTCGCCGTCGGCCAGCGCCGCCTTGGCGCGCGCGAGCGCCTTCTCGCGCCCCAGGTTCTCGCGATGGGCGACGTAAATCATCTCCTTGGTGACGATGCCGGCGCGGGCGAGCTCGAGTTGCGTGACGGGCTTGCCGGCCAGGCCGCGAAAGGGCGCGGCTTTGTTGGGGAAGTCGCGGGCGAGGTGCTTGCCCGAAACGTTGCCGTTGTCCTCCGGCTTGATGTCGCGCCCGGCATATTGCTCAACGCCGCCGCGCTCGCGGACCCAGGCTTCGCGGTGGCGCGGCAGGCCCTTCTCGACGTCGATCTTGGCGTTGGTATCGGTGTACGGACCGGACGGATCGTAGACGCGGAACGGCGGCTCGCCGAACTCGTTGGTAAGCGCGATCTCACGGAACGGCACGCGCACGTCGGGATGACCCGCTGGCGCAGTGTAGACCTTGGACGATGCCGAGATCGGCCCTGTCGTCACTTCCGGGATCATCAGATCTTTTTTCCGTGTGATCTTGTTCATTGTGTTTCCTTCCTTCTGATCCCGTTGCCGGTGTGCGCGATAGCCTATGCGCGAACCGGGATTTCTCCTGAACCGCAATCATGTCGAAGGTGGGAAGGAGGATCGTTCCGCAGTCCCGTCCCTTCGCCGGCATGATCCGGATCAGGTTCAAAGGGTGGCCATCCGACTTGAAGGATGGTCTCAGCCGGCTGCCGCCGGCCCCCCTCGGAAAACATGTCTAATGTGCGCCGATTGCGGCTCGGTTGCAAGGCTGCCGCTTCGGGCTTGCGAAGGCTGTCAACCGCCGCGTGGAACGGCGCGTGTTCGGGGACGACGATTGCCTCGTCTACCGGCTGGACCGCGAGACCCGGAACAAGCGATAGAGGCAGCAGCGGCACCATCTCTCCATTGCACAGAAGAGATGGCGCCGCGTCATGCGCTACTTCTTCTCGGGCCAGTAGTGGTTGGCGCCGATGTCGTAGTTGGGCTGCACGAAGCGGCGTGCCGGCACGACCTTGGCCGCGTAAGCGCGTTGGCTGTCGTAGACCTTCTTGAAGAAGGGGTTCTTGGCCTCTTCCTCCTTGGCGATCTCGTCCCAGGCCACCAGGATCTTTCCCAGGATGTCATCCGGCGTGCGCTGGATTTTTACGCCGTGCTTCTCCTGCAGCTCAATGATCGCGTCGGCATTGAGCTTATTCAGAAGCGCGAAATGCCGATAGGTCGCTTCGATAGCCGCACTTTGCATGATCTGCTGCAGGTCCGGGGACAACTTCTTCCACGTGTCGCCGTTGACCAGCAGCTCGAGCACCGTCGCCGGCTCGTGCGTGGAGGGCATATAGAAGTTCTTCCAGACCGTGTGGAAGCCCATGCGCATGTCCTCGGCGGGACCGACCCACTCGCCGCACTCGATGACGCCGCGCTCTGCCGCCGGCACGATTTCGCCGCCGGCCATGTTGACGGGCGAGAGGCCGGCCTTGGCATAGACCTCCGCGGTGAGACCGGTCTGCCGGCATTTGCGTCCCTTGAGGTCCTCCCAGCTCTTGACCGGGTTCTTGAACCAGCCGAGCACCTGGTTGTTGACCGCTGTCATCGGGATCGGAATGACGTTGCGCTTGAGCTCGACCTGGTAGAGCTCTTTCCACAGCTCCAAGCCGCCAGCTTCGTAGAGCCAGCCCATCAGGTCGACGATGTCCATGCCGAAGGGACCGCCCGGCGCGGGCCCGAACAGCGCCGCGGCCCGGTGCTTGCCCACCCAGTAGGCAGCGGCCGTGTGACCGCCGTCGATCACCTCCTTGTGCACGGCATCCAGCACCTCGAAGGCCGGGACCAGCGTGCCTGCAGGCAGCACCTCAATCTCGAGCTTGCCGCCCGACATCACCTTCACCCGGTCGGCCCAAAACTTGAAGTTGTCGAAGCTGTAGCTGGAAGCGGGGAAGCTGGCCTGGAAGCGCAGCTTTGTGGTCTGGGCGTCTGCAGGACTGCTTGCGGCAGTCGCCACCAGGCCTGCCGTCGCAGCGACGGCAAGCCAATTTATCAGTCTCATACGCATTCCTCCCGTGTGGGTGCTTTCTTCTGCCCGAGCCGCCCGCGGCGGTCACGTGCTGGCGGTACGGTAGCACCAGCCCTGGACAAGGGTCAAAGATAGTGTCGACATCTCGTGCGCCGAGGCCTGATCCTGGGCCGGGCGGCACAAGAGCGCGATCGCTCGGAAGGAAGCCCTGCCGCTTCCATGTGGGACGGGAATCGCACTCAAATACCTAATGTGTGGAGCAGGATTCACGCTCCAGATGGATCGCGGATGCGATGCCATCCGAAACGATCCTGCTCCAGCTTCGGGGGAAGGTCATGCTCGAACGTCATTTCGAATTGAATCGCAACCAAACGAGCGTGCGCACGGAGGTCCTGGCCGGGCTTACGACCTTCCTGACCATGGCCTACATCATCTTCGTCAATCCGGCGATCCTGGCGGATGCGGGCATGGACAAGGGCGCGGTGTTCGTCGCCACGTGTCTGGCTGCTGCGTTCGGCTCCGCATTCATGGGGCTCTATGCGAATTATCCGATCGCGCTGGCGCCCGGCATGGGGCTCAACGCCTATTTCACCTACGGCGTTGTGAAGGGCATGGGGCACAGTTGGGAGACGGCGCTCGGCGCCGTGTTCCTGTCAGGTGTGTTGTTTCTCATCGTCAGCGTGACGCGGGTGCGCGAGTGGGTGATCGACAGCATTCCGATCAGCCTCAAGATGGCGATTGCAGCAGGCATCGGCCTGTTTCTCGGCATCATCGCGCTGAAGAACGCCGGCATCATCGCTGCGCATCCCGCCACGCTGGTGACGATCGGTGACCTCAAATCCGCGGGCACCGTGCTGGCCGTGCTGGGCTTCCTGGCCATGGTGGCGCTCGATGTACGCAAGGTGCCTGGCGCCATCCTCATCGGCATCCTGGCGACGACGCTCGCCGGCATGGCGACAGGTCTCAACGCGTTCGGGGGACTGGTGTCGCTGCCGCCTTCCATTGCCCCGGTGTTCCTGAAGATGGACATTATGGCGGCACTGGAAATCGGCCTCATCGCCATCGTGTTCACGTTCTTCTTCGTCGATGTGTTCGACAACACCGGCACGCTGGTGGCCGTGGCGCACAAGGCCGGGCTCATAGGCGAGGACGGCAAGCTGCCGCGCATCGGCCGCGCGCTGACCGTGGACTCGACGGCGGCGATGGCGGGTGCTGCGCTCGGCACCTCGACCACCACCAGCTACATCGAGAGCGCGGCTGGCATCAATGCCGGCGGGCGGACTGGCCTCGTCGCGGTGACCGTCGCTGTGCTGTTCCTGCTGGCGCTGTTCTTCGCGCCGCTCGCGGGTTCGATCCCCGCGTTCGCGACCGCGCCCGCGTTGTTCTATGTCGCCTGCCTGATGATGTCGGCGGTTAAGGAGATCGATTTTGCTGATGCGACCGAGTACGTGCCCGCCGTCGTTACCATTGCCGGCATGCCGTTGACCTTCTCGATCGCGCACGGCCGGGCGTTCGGCTTCATCACCTACGCAGGCATCAAGCTGCTGTCGGGACGATGGTCAGAGCTCAACGCGGCGCTCGTCATCCTGGCGGTGCTGTTCGTGCTGAAGTTCGCGTTGCTGTGAGGCTGGGAGTCCTTTCGATTGAAGTGCAACCACCTCCCCTCCTGCGTTCCCGGAAGTGCACTTTCCAAGTGCGCTATCCGGGATCTTCACACGTATCCGTGGTGCGCTGCGCTCGCCGTGCATTCCACCAGCGCGAAAGACCCCGGCTCATTTCGCGCGTCGCGGCAGAGGTGCGCTCTGCGCGGACGCGCGATGGCCGGGGACGCAAAGCTGAGGGCTATGGTTACGCGCAAGATTGCCAATGCGTTTCAACCGGAAACGGACACGCTTAGGCCCTCAAGGCGGGAGCTGGTATCCGATTGCGGACTCGATCTCGATGGTCTTCTTCACCGCCGGGCGCTGCATGACGCGGTCGTAGTGTACCGTCAGGTTCGGAAACTCCTCGGGCGCCGGTTTGAGCGATCCGCGGAAGCGCCAGAACAGGCGAAACAAATGGATGTCGGCGATTGAATACCTGTCGCCCACCGCCCATTCGCGCTTGCCAAGCCGCTTGTCAGCCAATTGCCAGACTTCGCGCGCATGGTCCGCGCCCTTGGCGCGGGCCGGATGCACGGTCGCGGCGATGAAGGACATCCACGAGATGATCTGCGCCTCGGCCTCGATATCGCCTTCGGGCAGCAGGCCCGCAGCCGGGAAACGCCGGGCCAGATAATAGAGAATGGCTGCAACCTCGGTCATCGGGCGGTCGTCGACGAGCAGCGTCGGCACCTTGCCTTCGGGATTGACCGCCAGATAGTCGGGCGTGCGGTTGTCCTTGCTGGCGAGCTGAATAACCCGGCTCTCGAACGGCGCCCCGACCTCGTGCAGCGCGATGTGCGGCGCCATCGAGCTCGAGCCCGGCATCAGGTAGAGCGTGAGGTTGGCTGTCATTGTTCCGTCCGTTGGTTGACCTCGCTGCTGTCGTCCCGGCGAAGCGCGGGTCCAGGCGGTTGTGTGACGCACAACACCACTCCCGCGCGCGAGCCGGGACCCAGGATCAAATGCGGCAGCCAGCCGTCGTGTGGCCCTGGGTCCCGGGTCTCGCTGCGCTCGCCCGGGATGACAACTAAAATTCGTGCGAGCGCAATTCAGTGCTAAGTCGAATACCGTGTGAACGCCGTCGTGGTGGCGCGGGCCTTCCAGTCCGTCACAACGGTGACGATCGCGGATTTGCCAGCCGCGACCGCCTTCTTGGCGCGCTCGAGCGCCGGCCGGATATCCTCCGGCTTCTCGACATACTCGCCGTGTCCGCCGAAGCACTCGGCGAACTTGTCGTAGCGCGGGTAGCCGAGGTCGCGGCCCGGCTTCGATTTTTCGGGATCGCCCGTCCAGCCGCCGTTCTGGCTGATGATGACGAGCACCGGCAGGTTGTGGCGCATCACCGTGTCGAACTCCATGGCGTTCATGCCCCACGAGCCGTCGCCGTGCAAAACGACAACCTGTTTGTCGGGCTTTGCCGCTTTGGCACCCAGGCCGAAGGGCATGCCGACGCCCATGGTGCCGTAGGCGCCCGAGTTGATGCGATGGCGGGCCGTGTACTGCGGGATCGCCTGTCTGGCGTAGTTGAGCGTCTCCTGACCGTCGACGCAGAGCACGCAGTCGCGGTCGATGAAATCGCGCACCTCCTTGCACAGCCGTAAGGGATGGATGGGCGACTGGTTGTTGGAGAGCGACTGCTCGGCCTCCGCCATCTTCTGCACGTTGCGGGAGCGCAGCCGCTCGCGCCACGTCTCGTAGCTCGCCGGCGCGACCTTGCCCTTGATCGCCTCGGTCAGCTGACTGAAGGCGACCTTCGCGTCCGCGACGACGCCGACGTCGAGCTTACGCGGCGCGGAGGCAATCTCCACGGGATCAATGTCGATGCGCACGATCTTGGCGGCCGCATTCCAGCGCGGCGGTGCGGCGTTGCCGATGACGTAGTTCATGCGCGTGCCGACAACGAGGATCAGGTCGGCGTCCTTGAAGGCGGCCGCGCGTGCGGTCAGGTAGCTGTACTTGTGGTCCTCGGGAATCACGCCGCGGCCCTGCGGCGTCGCGAAGAACGGGATACCCGCCGCTTCGACGAAGGCCAGCATCTCCTTATCGGCCTCCGACCATTGCACACCGGAGCCGGTGACCAGGACCGGCTGCTTCGCCTTCGCCATCAGCTCGACAGTGGCCTTCACGTCATTGGCGTTGATCGCGGGACGGGCGCGCTTGGCATAGTCGAAGGGGTCGGGATACTCGACCGTCAACTCGTCGATCTCCTGGTAGAGCACATCGCCGGGCAGATCGAGGTAGGTCGGGCCGGTCCTGCCGGTCATGGCCTGCGCGACGGCAAGGTGAATGAGCTCGGGGATGCGCTTGGGATGGTGCACCCGGTCGGCCCACTTGGTGATCGGCTTGAACAGCGCGAGCTGGTCGGTGTCCTGGAACGCGCCGCGGTGCCAGGTCGAGACGGGTGCGGCGCCGCCGAGCGCAACAATCGGGGTGCAGTCAGCCCAGGCATGGGCGACGCCGGTAACGAGGTTCGTAGTCGCGGGGCCGGAGGCGGCCATGCAAAAGCCCGGCTTGTTCAGGAGGCGCGCATAGGCGAAGCCAGCCATGGCGGCAGCCTGCTCGTGGCGCACGTCGATACCGCGCAGCCCGAGCTTCAGGCACGCCAACTCGACCGCCAGCATGGGGCCGCCCATGATGTAGAAAAAGTCCTTCACGCCTTCATGCTTCATCGCTTTCGCGACGATGTCGGAGCCGATTGCCATGGGGTCCTCTCGGGGGCTACTCAACTAGATGCGGACCTCGCCCGCCGCCGGGGCGAGGTCGGTGCGCCTCAGACCACGCCTTCCTTCTTCAGGGAGTCGAGATCACTCTTCGACAGGCCGAGGATCTCGTTATAAACGTCCGTGTTGTCGGCGCCGAGCAGCGGTGAGGCCGTGACCTTCACGTAGCTGTCGGACATCTTTACCGGCCAGCCAGGGATCGTGAGCTTGCCGCGCACGGGATGGTCGATCTCGGCGAAGATCTCCCGCTCGCGCATGCTCGGCTCGTCGGAAAGCTCTTTCGTGTCCATCACTGCGCCGCACGGCACACCCATTGCGCCGAGCTTCTCCATGGCCTCGAACTTGGTGAAGCCCTTCGTCCACTTCTCGATCTCGCCATTGATCTCGGCAGCATGGTTGCCGCGCATGGGCGGCGTCTTGAAGCGGGGATCGTTCTTCAAATCCTCGCGGCCAATCACCTCGCACAACCGCTCCCAGTGCGCGTTGGTGGCGCGGCTCGTGTAGATGAAAACGTAATCGTTGTGGCCACCCGGCTTGCACTTGAACACCTCGCACGGCGCATTGCCGAGCACGACGCTGTTGCCGTTGCGCTCGCAAGCCTTGTTGGTGAGCAACTGGCGCGAATAGGCAATGCGGCAGTAGTTGACCATTGCATCCTGCATCGCCACCTCGATCTTCTGACCGCGGCCTGTGACTGTGCGCTGAAAGAGTGCGGCGAGCACGCCGATGGCGGCGTGCAGACCCGTGCCAGTGTCGCCGAGGGTCACGCCGGGCTTGATCGGCCGACCATCTCTCTCGCCAGTGATGCTCATGACGCCACCGGCTGCCTGCGCGATCATGTCGAAGGCCAGGTTCTTCTCGTAGGGGCTTCCCTTACCGAAGCCTTTGACCGTCGCATAAATGATGCGCGGATTGATCTTCGCCACCTCCTCGTAGGAGAAGCCGAGCTTCTCGATGGCGCCCGGCGCGAAGTTCTCAGCGAAGATATCGGCTTCCTTGATCAACTTGCGCAGCATCTCCTTGCCGCGTGGATCCTTGAGATTGAGTGTGATGGACCGCTTGTTGGCGTTCAACAGCATGAAATAGTAGCTGTCGGCGTCCGGGCGTTCAGACGAGGCGCTTCGCCCCTGCTCGCCGCCTTTCGGATTCTCGACCTTGATCACGTCGGCGCCGAGCCACGCCAGCGTCTCGGTAATCGACGTACCCGCTTCGAATTGCGTCAGATCGATCACGCGCACGCCTGCCAGCGCCGTTTGGCCAGGCTTGGCCTTCGATTTTGCCATGGTTTCTCTCCCTGTGGGCGCCGGCACGCACCGCGGCAGCCCCTCTTTTATGAAGTTTGCGTCGTGATTGCGCTCAGGGCAAGCGCTTGCGTGCGAAGGGCCGGCATGGCAGCCATGCCGAACACCTGCGATGGCCGTGCAGGTACCCAAACACTCGCTTTTGCAAGGAGTGGCCTATGGTGGCTGACAGCATCGATCCTGCGCGCATCGCGGAAGCCCACGGTCGCATCAGCGGCTACATTCGGCGCACGCCTGCAGTGGGCATCGATACCTCCGAGCTTGGGCTCGCATCGGCGGCCCTCACGTTGAAGCTCGAGTTGATGCAGCACTCCGGGTCGTTCAAGGCGCGCGGCGCGTTCGCGAACCTTCTGCTGCAGGAGGTTCCGGCCGCAGGGGTCGCTGCAGCCTCGGGAGGCAATCACGGCGCCGCGGTGGCGTTCGCGGCGCAGCGGCTCGGCCACAAGGCGCGCATCTTCGTTCCCACTATTTCCTCGCCGGCCAAGATCGTTCGCATTCGCAACTATGGCGCCGATCTCGTGGTGGAAGGGGCAAGGTACGCGGAAGCGCTCGAACGGTGCCAGAGTTTCATCGCTGCGAGCGGAGCGCTGTCGGTCCACGCCTACGATCATCCGGCGACGCTGCTGGGACAGGGGAGCGTTGGCCTCGAGCTCGAGGAGCAGGCACCGAAACTTGACACGCTGTTCATCGCCGTCGGCGGCGGCGGTCTCATCGGCGGCATCGCCGCGTGGTATCGGGGCCGCGTGAAGATCGTCGGAGTGGAACCGGAGGGGGCGCCAACACTGCATGCCGCGCTCGCGGCGGGCAAACCGGTCGAAGTCCAGGTCGGTGGCATCGCCGCCAACTCGCTCGGCGCAAGCCGTATCGGCGGGCTCGCGTTCGCGATCGCGCAGCGCCATGTCGATCGGGTGATGCTGGTGACCGACGAGACGATACGTGACGCCCAGCTTGCCCTGTGGGAGCGCCTATGCATTGTCGCCGAGCCGGGCGGTGCGGCGGCGCTGGCGCCCTTGCTCAGCGGCGCCTACGTGCCGGCAAAAGGAGAGCGTATCGGCGTGCTCATCTGCGGCGGCAACACAACGGCTGTCGACTTCGGGCGTTGAGCTGCAATGCGCTCAAGCCGCCTTGGCGCGACGCGCGCTCTCGATCCACGCCTTGATACGCGCGATGTCGGGCGGGTTGCCGTTGCGCAGTATCCGCTGACCATCGCTGTTGGCGGCAAAGGTCAAAACATCACCGCAGAGCTTGTCGCCATCAGCATCGGCAATGCTCACGAGCGAGCGATAGCCGGCACCTGTGAGGAGTTGCGCGCCAGTGCCTCTTAGACCCGGCACCGCACACACGAGGCGGGCCTGATCCTGCCATTCCGCGATTGTTTCTTCCGTGAAATGGCGATCGTTGAGCCGGGCGGCCAGCGCAATCGGATGTGCCTTGAGCAGGTCATCAACTGTGTCGATGCCGACCGCGTTCAATCGCGCAGCTGTTTTCGGCCCGATCGAAGGGGCATCCACCACGTCGTGCTCGGCGGTGAGATAGATGCGAGGTTCATCCTCGGCTGCAGCATCGATGGGCGGCTCGGCAACCTCGCGTGGCGGCTGAACGACGCGGAGCGGCGGCGGCCTGCGTTTGGCTTGAGGTGCAGCCTGCTCAGCGATGGGCAGGGCATCCGGCTTGGTCATCGCAGGTCGCGCCAAGGTCACGACGAGGCTGCGCCGGGCGCGGTCGACAGTGGTCATCGCTTTCGCCGGTGGACTGAATGCGAACTTGGTCGCGGGATCGCGAAGCGGTCGCTGCGCCAGCACCTCGTCCGCATGCAGGTCGCGCACGAGGCGATCATCCTCGGGCAGGTTCACTTCCACCGTACCGGTCGCCTTGAGCTCATCGTACATGCGCTGCACCAAGCGCCGCTCCTCGGCGTTGGCCAGTTTGTTCACAACCCATTTGGCAGGCACCTGGAGCGTGGCGATTATGCTCTCCAAGCTGAGCGAGACCTCGGGCGGCGCTACTCTGGCTTCACCGATCGCACGCTGCAGCACGGCGCCAAAAGACGACGATGCCAACACAATGAGCCCGGCAACGATGCGCCGAGATACTACGTCGAGGCCGGATGGCGGATCGACCACGCCGCGGTGAATATCGTAGTGCGCGATGAGCTTCTCGTAGTGCCGGTTGGCCTCGGTGGCGGTATCGCAGATCAGCCGCTCGAGCCAGTTGTCCGCATCTGCGATAGTGATTGCAGGCGGCGGCAGCTCGCGCGCGGCCAGGGCTCTCAAGTCATCATAGGATCTGGAGATGCTCCATTCGGCGGCGCGATGGATATTGTTCTCGGCCTCCGATTGAGCCGTATGAAAAGGCTGGACCGGGTCGGTGACGTAGTGGCTGAGCACGCCCGCACAATAGGCCGCCGTCTGCCAGTCCTGCCGCTCCAGAGCGTCCACCAGGTGCGTGTACCAGCTCCGCGCCTTGACCGGTGCGCCGCCCCAGAAATCGTCGCGCACGTGCAGAACGTGATTCTTGAAGTCCTTGAACTCGTCGTCAGGCGCCTTGGAGCCCTGCAGATAGACGGTGGCGTGCTTGAGGAAAAGCCTGCGCCAAAGTTCCGCATCGGGCTCTTGGAGGCAGTTGAGGGCGTCCAGCGCCAGCTTGTGGTGCGTGCCCTTGGCATGTGCTGCGTAGAGAACGCGGAAGAGAAGCGTCATGGCCACCTCGCTGCCTGGACGGCGCGGCGCCCTGCGCAATGAGCACAGATCCGCCAGAGCGGGCTGAGCTAGGCCTGAGTCGCGTGCAGGATTGAATGCACCTTGCTCACGAATCTGTGGACCTTCCACCGCATAGCAGGGGGAAAGGCACGATCCTGGTCGGTCTGCTTCTGTTTAGGCTGGCTCTAGTCAACGCCCCTCGCGCCACCAAGCGAGCGTGATGAAGAACAAGAGCGCTGCCAGCGCGAGCAGGCCCGTGAACATCGGCGTGAGCTTGACGCCGCGCGTCACGAACGCCTCGCGATCCTTGAGGCCGAGCCAGCCGGACCCGGCCAGCACGCGGGCGTTGGCGAGCATTGAAACACGCGGCACATCCACGCCCGATGTCGCGCTCGCAAGGAGGCCGCCACCACGTGTCCAGAACGTGCCGCCGCCCGTTGCTTCGACAAGCGGCCTCAGCTTCTCGTCCGTGGCCGTCACCTCGTTCATCTCGCGCGCGTCCTCGAGGCCCGCATGCGTCACGGCCGTCAGCGCGCCATTTGATGACCCCGTTTGCAGCTTGTAGAGGCCCGGCACTTTCACATCGACGGTCGAACGCCACACGCCAGGGCCGGATTTCTCCAGCGCCACCTCGGAGGTCTCGCCGCCAGGGGGCGACAGCGTGACCGCCGGCACCGTTTCCTCCATGGAGCGGCGCTCGATGGAGACCTTGAGGCCCTTGGAGGAGGCGAGCAGACGCTCCTCCTCGAGGTCCGGCTCCTTCATCAGCCAATGGGCGAGACGGCGCAGCAGGTCCGTATGCGGCCCGCCGCCGTCGTAGCCACGGGCCCACAGCCAAGCGTGATCGGAGAGCAGCAAAGCGACACGGCCGCGCCCCATGCGATCGAGCACCAGCAGCGGCCGGTCCTCGGCGCCATTCATCAGCGTGCGACCGCGCACAGGTGTCGCCTCGACCTGGCGGAACCAGCGGCCCCACGTGGGCTCTTGTGCACCTTCGCGCGAGCCCGGCAGTCCGCGCGTGACGGGGTGCTTCAGGCCGTCGCCGGCAACGCGCGCCTTGAACGGCTGCTCGAGCACGCGCCCGGATGGCGTTGCAGGAAGCACAGGTGCCAGCGGTGTGCGCTGCAGGCTGGTGTTGCCAGCGTAATCGTCGCCGGCGGCCACCAGCAACGCACCGCCGTGACGCTCCACGTAGCGCGCGATGTTGTCGTAGTAGAGCAGCGGCAGGATGCCGCGATGCTGATAGCGGTCGAAGATGATGAGGTCGAAATCCTTGATCTTCTCCGAGAACAGCTCGCGCGTCGGAAAAGCGATCAGCGAGAGCTGATGGATCGGCGTACCGTCCTGCTTCTCGGGCGGACGCAGAATGGTGAAGTGCACGAGATCGACCGCCGCGTCGGATTTCAGCAGGTTGCGCCACGTGCGCTCGCCGGCATGCGGCTCGCCGGATACCAGCAGCACGCGCAGGTTCTCGCGCACACCCTCGGCGGCGATGACGACGCGGTTGTTGGCCGGCGTCAGCTCACCCTGCGCTGGCTCGAGCTCGACCTCGATTATGTTCTGGCCCGAATGCGGGAACGCCATCTGGATCTGGACTCTGCGGTCGATCTCGGTGCGTCGCGTCTCATCCGGCCTACCCTCGCGCCGGACCCTGAGTGTCACCGCTTCGCCGGCGCGGCCCCGGCGGCCGGTCTCACGCACGGCCACCTCGATCTCGCGTGATTGGCCGACGATGCCGAACTTGGGTGCCTTGAGCACCTCGATGCGGCGGTCGAACTCGTCCGGGCGGCCTGTCAGCAGCGCGTGCACGGGCGCATCGAAGCCCAATGCCGCCGCCGACTTCGGCACGTCGTGCACCTGGCCGTCGGTGATCATGATGACGCCCGACAGGCGATCCGGCGGCACGTTGGCGAGTGCGCGGTTGAGGTCGGCAAACATATTGGTGCCCGAGGGGCCATCGCCCGTCGGCTTGGAGGAGTCCACCCATTTCACCTCGAGCCCCGGGAGCCTGCCGAGCTTGACCTCCAGGTCGGACTTGATGGCTGCGGTCTGCTCGGGCCGGCCGGCGATGGTCTGGCTCGTGCTCTGATCGGTGACGACGATGGCGATGTTGGCGAGGCTCTCGCGCTCCTCCTGGCGCAGCGTGGGATTGGCGAGAGCGCCAAGCAGGGCGGCGAGTGCCAGCGCGCGCAGCGTGGCGCCGCGCGTGCGCCGCAGCAGCAATGCGGCGACCAGAATGACCGCCAGCGCGGCCGCGCCCCAGAACAGGGGGGCGGGCAGCATCGGCGAGATGTCGATCGACCAGCTCATTCCAACTCTGCCCTATTGCCCGAGCCGCTCGAGCAGCGCCGGCACGTGCACCTGATCGGCCTTGTAGTTGCCGGTGAGCGCGTACATCACGATGTTGACGCCAACCCTGTAAGCCATCTCGCGTTGCGCCTCGCCACCCGGCACAGTCGGATAGATCGGCCGATTGCGGTCATCGAGCGCCCAGGCCGCCGCGAGATCGTTGGACGTGACGAGTATGGAGCTGACCCCGTCGGCACGGCGTGCCTTGCGCCCCTGGTCGCCAGTCTGATCCGTACCCTCCGCCTCGACCCAGAGCTGGCCACCATCCCACCGGCCGGGGAACGCGCGCAGCAGATAGAATGACTTGGTGAGAACATGGCCTTCCGGCACGGGCTCCAGGCGCGGGATGTCGAGGCGGCCGAGTAGTCGTTGCAGTGCGGTGCCGCCGCGGCTCACGACATTGAGACCGGTCGGCACGCCCTGACCGAAGTCGCGCGTGTCGAACACGATCATGCCGCCCTGCTTCATGTAGGCGTCGATCTTGGCCAGCGTGGCGTCGGCCAGCGGTCTGGTGTCGGCCAGCACCGGCCAATACAGAAGCGGGAAGAAGGCGATCTCGTCGGTGACGACGTTGACGCCATAAGGCTCGCCGGGCTCCACCGCGGTGCGGGCGGCAAGCACTTTGGTCAGTCCTGCCAAGCCGGCGCGACTGGTGTCATCGGCGGCGGCATCGCCCGTCAGCACGTACGCGAAGGTCACCTTGCCGGTGGCCTGGATTGCCATCTGGGCCTCGCGCGTACGCGCCGCTGGCTGCGCAGACACCGGCGCTGGATCGACCGACAGCAGCACGATGAGGGCAGCTGCCGCAGTACCGGCTGCTACGCGCGCGCGCCGGCGCCAGAACGGCCCGGCCTGCAGAAGCATCACGGCGACGATATCGATAAACAGGAGCGCGAGCGCCGCCGCCAGCAGCCATGGCTTCAACGGCTGTGCCGTCTCGCCTTCGAACGTGCGCCGCTCGACCCCGCCGGGCAGGCTTGGCAGCGGTTTCAGCTCGGTCTTCGGCGTCACGACATTGAGCGCACGCGGCGTCGCTTCGGTGCCGTAGTAGCCGGGCGGATGGTCGATGCTGGTCTTGGCCGTGTCGATGCGTGCCGACTCGATCGGCTGTGCGGTGGGCGACGGGCTCTTCAGGACACCGAAGCCGTCCAGCACCTGGATGGGGCTCAGCACCTCGGCGGTTTGGCGCGCGTCGGTCGCATTGGCAGTGGTCTCGACTCCGCCAGCGGCTACGCCGCCGCTGCGTCCGAGCGTCGAGATGCGCCGCAGCATCTCCACGAACAGTCCCGACATGGGCAGGTTGGACCAGTCAGAGTTGGCGGTCACGTGAAACAGAATGACCTGGCCTTCGCCGCGCCGGGCCGCAGTGACGAGCGGCGTGCCGTCCTTGAGCCGCGCCCAGATCTGCACGTCCTGTGTCAGACGTGCGGGATCGGCGAGCACCTGGCGGTTGATGACAACGTCGGGAGGTATGGAAAGACCGACAAAGAGGCTCGACTCGTCGAAGGCGGCGAGCGGTTGCGGCGTCGACCAGGAGAGAGCGCCGCCGAGCGTGCGCCCGCCGAGGCGCAAGCCTACTGGGATCAGCTCGTCGCCGCCTTTTTCGAGGCGGGGACCGGCGAAGCGCACGAGGACGCCGCCCTTTTTTACCCAATCGTCCACGCGCTCCATGATGTCACCGGACAGGGTGCCGATGTCGGCCATGACCAGCACGGACGCGTTCTGCTTGAAGGCCTCGCTCACCGATGCCGTGAGGTTGGCGTCCTTGGGGCGGACCAGTTCGGCGAATGGCGCCAGCGCCTTCTCGATGTAGTAGAGCGGCGCTAGCAGCGGCTGCGCCTGCTCACGGTTCTCGCCGGAGACGAGCCCGATCCGGTGCCAACGGGAGCGTGCATCGAGCAGATGCACTGCGCCCGCCGAGCGCTCGCCGGCGATCTCCACACGCGTGACCTGGTTGCTGAGCTCGAGTGGCATCTCGAACCGGACCGTGGTGCTCCTGGCACCGGGACCAAACTCGAATGGTGCCTCGCCGAGCCGCTGGCCGCGCGCGGAAAACGCCAGGGCAATCCCAGCGCGCTGTGCGCCATCGGCGCGCAAGATGTGCGCCTCGAGCTTGCCGTCCCGGCCGAGACCGGCGGCGGCAGCCATTGCCTCATCGCCGGAGCGGCTCTGAATCACCACAACGCCACTCGACCCTGCGAGGCTTGCGAGCTTGTCGGCGAACTCGCGCGTCTTGCCGTCGTGATCGATGCCGTCCGCCAGCCAGATGATGCTGGCATGCGCCTCGCCAGCCAGCGTGCGCTCGAGGAGCGCCGCCGTTTCCGTGCGCATCGGCTCGAAGGGTTGCGGCTGCAGCGCTGCCGCCGTGGAGCGGGCGGCGTTCGGGGCCTCGATGCGCAGGATCTGTGTCTTACCAGCCGGAGCCGTCTGCGCGATCAGGACAGGGCGGCTCTGCCCTTCGGCTTCCGAGATCAGGCGATCGACGAGGCGTGTGCGCTCGGCGAAGCGCGACGACGACGCCCAGCCGTTGTCGACGACGATGACGACAGGACCCGAGCCCTTCAGCGCCGTATCAGGGTTGGGATTGAGCACCGGCTCGGCCAGCGCCAGGATCACCAAAGCAGCCGCGGCCATGCGGATCAAAGTCAGCCACCACGGCGTCTTGGCTGGCGTCTTCTCGCGATTGATGAGGTCGAGCAGGATGCGCGTGGGCGGGAAGGCCACGCGGCGCGGGCGCGGCGGAATGGTGCGCAGCAGCCAGTAGATGAGGGGCAGCGCCGCCAGCGCGCCGAGCAGCCACGGATTGAGGAAGGCGAGCGCGCCGAGCGTCATCTAGCCCCTCCGAGCGCTGCGCCAGCAGCAAAGCGATCGGCCCTGGCGCCAGTCTGGAGCCTAGCAATCAGCGCCAGCAGCGGCTCCGCTGCCGAGCGGTCCGTATGATGGACCAGGAACGACCATCCGAGCTTGGTGGCCAGGTCTTCGAGCCCGTCGCGATGCGCGCGCAGCCGCATTCGATAATCCTCGCGCAACGTCTCGACGCGGTCGGCCACCCAGCGCTCACCATCCTCCATGCCGACAAACTCGGTGCGTCCCTCATACGGGAGCGTCTCCTCGGCCGGGTCCAGCACCTGCAACAGGTGCCCCGACACGCCATCCGCAGCCAGCTCGCGCAGCCGGTCACCGATCGCATCGACGGGGTCGAGAAAATCACTGATCAGCAGCACGCCGGAGTAGCGGCTGAGCCGCCGTCCCGGTGGCAAGCTCTGATACAGCACGGACTGCCCGTTGCTGAGCGCGATGGCCTCGGCAAGCTTGGTGGTCGCGTTGCGGCTGGCGGAGGGGCGTGTCAGGCCCAGGATGGCGACACGCTCGCCGCCGCGCACGAGCAGCTCAGCCGCCGCCAGCATCAGCACGATGGCGCGCTCGCGCTTGGTGACGCTGGACAAGTGGCTTCTGAAATCCATGGACGGCGAGAGGTCCGGCCACAGCCAAACGGTGTGCGCGGCCTCCCATTCGCGCTCGCGCACGTAGAGATGATCGGAGCTAGCAGAGCGCCGCCAATCGATGAGCCGAGCCGCATCGCTCGAATGATATTGGCGAAACTGCCAGAACGTCTCGCCGGGCCCCGAGCGACGCCGGCCATGCAGCCCATGCGCGACGGTAACCGCCACGCGAAGCGCCTTGAGAACGAGATCGGGCAGACTGTCGGCGAGACCGTGCGCTTCGCGCTCGAAGTCGAACAGACGCGCCGCATTGTCGGCATCGTCGATGGAGGTGGCTTTGCCCGCCGCCACGTGGCGCTACTCCAACGCCTGTTTCAGGTCGGCGATCACATCACCGATCCGCTTCGGGCTCTTACCTGTGCGCGCCGCGAACGTCAGCGCCATGCGGTGCTTCAGGACCGGCTCGGCGAGAGCTGCGACATCGTCAATAGATGGGGCGAGCCGGCCGTCGATCAGCGCCTTGGCACGCACGGCGAGCATCAGGGCCTGACTGGCGCGTGGCCCTGGACCCCACTCGATCAGCTCGTTGGTGTCGGCGCCGGCTTCCGGTCCCGGACGCGCGGAGCGCACAAGCCGCAGGATGGCTTCCACCACCTTGTCGGGTACGGGGATCTGACGCACGAGGCGCTGCATGGCCATCAGCTCCTCGCCGGAGAGGATAGCCTCGAGCTTGCGCTCCTCGACGCCAGTGGTGGCGAACAGCATGCGCCGCTCGGCCGCCTCGCCCGGATAGCCAACGTCGATCTGCAACAAAAAGCGATCGAGCTGAGCTTCAGGCAGGGGGTAGGTGCCTTCCTGCTCCAGCGGGTTTTGCGTCGCCAGCACGTGGAAGGGCATGGGCAGGTCGTGGCGCTGCCCGGCGACCGTGACGTGATGCTCCTGCATAGCCTGGAGAAGAGCCGACTGCGTGCGCGGGCTGGCCCGGTTGATCTCGTCAGCCATCAGCAGCTGAGTGAAGATCGGGCCCTTGATGAAGCGGAAGCCGCGCCGGCCGCCGGCCGCATCCTCCAGCACCTCCGAGCCGATAATGTCGGAGGGCATCAGGTCCGGCGTGAACTGGATGCGCTTGGCATCGAGGCCGAGGACGCGGCCCAGCGTCTCCACCAGCAGCGTCTTGGCGAGGCCCGGAACGCCGATCAGCAGCGCGTGGCCGCCCGACAGGATTGTGATGAGCGTGCGCTCGATCACCAGGTCCTGGCCGAAGATCACCGAGGCCGCCGCCTTGTGCACGCGCTGAATGCGCTCGCCGGCTGCTTCCACGCGCGCAACGATATTGTCGTGACTGTCGATCAAGGTTGTCATGGCTGAGAATATAGGCCCGCTTCTCGCTTTTGCGAAACTCTGTTCCCGGGAAGATGTTCAGAATATGAAGAGGTGCGGCGATACGCCATTCACGCTGCCGTGTCCTGCGTCTGATCTGCCTGGTGAACGTGCATGGATAACCGATGGGAACGGATGGAGGTTTGAAAAATACCGCCGCCGGCGGTCTTGGGGGTCTCGAGGCCCTGCTCAGGGAGCAGGCAGGCGACCTTCTGCCGCCCGTGGACAAGTGGGACCCACCCTATTGCGGCGACATCGGCATGCGCATTCGCAGCGATGGCGTATGGTTCTACCAGGGCAGTCCGATTGGACGCAAACCATTGGTTCGGCTGTTTTCCCGCGTCCTGCGCAGGGACTTGGACGGCAAGCACTATCTTGTCACGCCAATCGAGAAGGTCGATGTCGCGGTCGACGACGCCCCATTTTTGGCGGTCGAGATGGAGGTGAGCGGACACGGCACCGGGCAGGTCCTCACGTTCCGCACCAACGTCGATGACGTCGTGCGCTGCGACGGCACGCACCCGCTCCGCTTCGTGCCTGAGCCACATAGCGGTGGGCTCAAGCCGTACCTGCTGGTGCGCGGGCGCCTGGAAGCGCTAGTGACGCGCGCCGTCTATTACGATTTGGTGGAGCTGGCTGCACCGGATCGAGAGGAAGCCGACGCGCCGCTCGGCATCTGGAGCGGCGGCGTCTTCTTTCCGCTGGCGGCCGGGTAGCCTCTCAGCCCGGAGGCGCGACCGTCAGTCGTCCGACCACCTTGTGCCGCTCTATCAGCTTGGCGACTAGACCGGAGGCTTTCGCCTCCTCCACGACCGTGTGCAGGAACTCGGCGCCCTTGCTGTTCCTGCGTGCGGTGCCGACGGCCTGCTGGACCGCGCTGAATTGGCCGTCGAGAATGCGCGCGCCCGGAAGCTTCTCCACGTCCGTCAAGAGGCGCGGCCTGAGACCGGCCAGAGCGTCGAGCTTGTCGCGTACGAACTGATCTAAAGCGGAGTCGAGTGTATCGGAGCGCACCAGCTCCGCGTTCTTGATGTTGCGATCGAGCCAGAGGCCGTAGGCGCTGCGGCCGGTCACCGCGATGCGCACGCCGGGACGGTCCACCTCGGCAATGGACTTGATCGGCGAGCCGGCGGGCACAAGGTAGGTGGCCTCGATCTCGACATAGGCCGGCGTGAAGGCGATGGTCTCGGCACGTTGTGGCTCGGCACCGATCAGGCCGATATCCCATGCGTCCTTGCCAGCCATGTCCGCCAGCTCACCGGGACTCTTGAAGGGCACGAGCTTGAGCGGCACGCCGAGCCTTCTGGCAATCTCTGCGGCCATGTCGGGCGAAACGCCCTGCGGATCGCCGTTCGCAGCCTTGCCGGTGACGAGCAGGAAATTCGACATATTGATGCCGGCGCGCAGGACGCCTGTAGGCGCAAGCTCGGCGATGACGTCCTGGGACATGGCGTAGTCTCCTGGAAGCGAACGGGTGAGAGGCGCACCATACGGTGTGCGCTGCCGGAAGGGCAACGCCCGATACGGACCAGAGGCGGGAACGCGAGTTTCTTTACAGGCTCAACCGCCACCAATAAGCTCGAAGTGATATATCAGTTTCCCATCAGTGCCGGCGCTACCATGATCCGGCGCGAGAGTATGGAAACGACAAACGGGAGAGGACGCCAATGGGTAGACCGACGGGTCAAAAACTTGCCGTCATGTGCGCCATCGCGGTTCTGGCCACCGCCAGCGCACCGGCTCGCGCCGCTGAGCACAATTGGAAAATGCAGACCGAATGGGGCGGCGGCCCACTCATGGAGCTCGGCGCCAAGGCGTTTGCCGAGAAGGTCAAGTTTCTCAGCGACGGGCGCGTGGAGGTGCAGGTACTTCCCGTGGGCACGCTGGCCAAGGGGCTGGAATCGCGCACGGCGGTCGCCAACGGCGTCGCCGAGGCCTGCCACACCTGGATCGGCTACGACTGGGGCAAGGACAAGACGACCGTCCTGTTCGGCGGCTTCTCCGGGTCCATGGACAGCGAGCGCATGCTGCACTGGATCTACGACGGCGGCGGGCTCGAGCTGTGGCGGCAGTTCAACGACGAGAAGTTCGGTCTCGTCTCCATGCCGCTGTTCGCCCGCACCGCGGAAGCGTTCCTGCACTCGCGCAAGCCGGTGCGCACCATGGACGACCTGAAGGGCTTGAAACTCAGGACCGCTGGCGCCTGGCTGGAGATCTCCAAGTCGCTCGGCGCTGCGTCGGTGACGACACCGGGTCCCGAGACCTATCCGATGCTCGAGCGCGGCGCCATTGACGCGACCGAGTGGGGCACGCTCTACGAGAACATCTCGATGGGGTTTCACAAGATCGCCAAGTACGTAATCATTCCGGGCGTGCACCAGCCGTCGGCGCCGTTCGAGCTGTGCGTCAACAAGGCGGCATGGGGCAAACTCTCCGATAGAGACAAGAAGATCGTCGAGTTCGCCGCCAAGCAGGTGACGCTGGAGAGCTGGATGCGGGTCGGTGCGGAAGACGCCAAGGCGCTCAAGTTCTTCCGCGAGCAAGGCAACGAGATCATCGAGCTGTCGCCGGAGGTACAGAAGGCGACCAAGGACATGTCGGTCAAGTGGGCGGACGAGCAGGCTCAAGCCAGTCCCTGGTTCAAGAAGGTATGGGAGAGCCAGCGCGAGTTCGAGAAGCTTTGGGAGAACGCTTCCAGCTATCGCAACGTAAAATACTGAGTAGATGACGAGGCCGGAAGCGAGCGCTTCCGGCCATCCGCCTGGGCCGACCCGAGAAGCGCATGACCGCACTACTTCGGCTAATCGAGCGCATCTCCGGCCTCAGCGGCGGTCTGACCGCGTGGCTGGTCGTGCCTTTGATCGCGGCGACCGCCTACGACGTGGCCGCGCGCTACCTGTTCGCTCTGCCGACACAATGGGCCTACGAGGTCGGCTACATGATGATGGGCACCCACGCGCTGCTCGGCATGGCTTATACACTGCGCGAGGGCGGCCACATTCGCATCGACGCGCTCTCGCAGAGGTTCTCGGAGCGGGCGAAGGCGATCATCGATCTTATCGGCTACGCGATCTTCGTGCTCCCCTGCCTGTGCTGGATCACGTGGTCGCTTTGGGCCTATTGGGTCAAGGCGCTGCGCACCGAGGAACTGTCCGGGCAATCCGCCTGGAACCCCATGATCTGGCCATTCAAGCTCGTGTTCTTTGTGGCGTTCGCACTGCTGGTGCTGCAGATCCTGGCGCAGATCATCAAGGCCCTGTTGTTTCTGCGGGGCCGGCGCACAAGCTACGAGGGCGACGTGCCGGCGGAGGCGCACTAGATGCTCGGTGCGGCATCGCTGCTGATGTTCCCGGCGCTCCTGTTTGCGCTGTTCATCGGCTTTCCCGTCGCGTTCTCGATGATCGCCGTGGCGTTCGGCTTCGGCTACTGGGCATTCGGACCGTCGATCATCTTCCAGTTCATCCAGAAGATCGATGCCATGGCGTCGAACTTCGTGCTGGCGGCGGTGCCGCTCTTCATCTTCATGGGCGCCATGCTGGAACGGGCCGGCATCGCCGAGCGGCTGTTCGAGGCGATCCACCTGTGGACGCGGCGGCTGCCGGGCGGCCTCGCCATCGGCACGGTGCTGATGTGTGTGGTGTTTGCTGCTTCGTCCGGCGTGATCGGTGCGACCGAGACGGTGGTGGGCCTGCTCACCATTCCGGTGATGCTGCGCTACAAGTACGATAAGGCGCTCATCTCTGGCGTGATCTGTGCCGGCGGCTCGCTCGGTACAATCATTCCCCCTTCTATCGTGGTGGTGCTGCTGGGCCCCGTCGCGAACGTATCGATCGGCGACCTGATGTTCGGCATGCTCATCCCAGGGCTGCTGTTGGCGCTGCTCTATATCGTCTACATCCTGGGCCTGTGCATTGTGCGGCCGGAAGCCGGTCCGCGTATTCCCGCTTCGCCTGACGACCCGTCGTTCCTGGAGAAATGCCGGATTTCCGCGATCGCGCTGTGGCCGCCGATGCTGCTGATCGCGGCAGTGCTGGGCTCGATCATGTTCGGCATCGCCGCACCGACGGAGGCAGCGGCGTTGGGAGCGCTCGGAGCCTTGCTGCTATCGGTGATCTACGGCGATTTCTCGGTCAGGGTGCTGCACGAGTCGCTGCTCAAGACCCTCAAGGTCACGGTGATGATCCTGACCATCCTGATGGCCGGCAACATGTTCGCGGGTGTGTTCATCGCCAGCGGCGGCGTGCAGACGACGGAGCGGCTGATCGCCGCCGCCAATCTTGGGCCGTGGCTGACGCTCGGCCTATTCCTGTTTATCTGCTTTTTGGCAGGATTCATTCTCGACTGGATTTCCATCCTGCTGATTTTCATTCCGGTGTTCATGCCGATCGTCAACTCGATGGGCTTCGATCCGGTCTGGTTCTGCGTGCTGTTCCTCATCATCATCCAGACCAGCTACCTGTCCCCGCCGATGGCGCCGGCCATCTTCTACCTGCGCGGCATCGCACCACCCGAGATCACCATCCACCACATGTTCCTCGGTGTGGTCCCCTTCATCACCATCCAGCTCATATGCTTGCTGATCGTCGCAGCCTTCCCGCAGTTGGTGCTCTGGCTGCCGTCGGTGCTGCTGGGCTTCAAGTGAGGTCTTACTCTCCGAGGCGGCTTCCTAACTTGGCCGATTTGACCGACAGGCATGCCATGCTAGATTTCTGATATATCAGAGCCGCTCGGAGTCCGCAGAGCGAGCCCAGGGAGACGCCCATGACGCCAGAACAGGTTCTCTCCATTCCGCCGAAAATCCTCACGCAGAAGCAGCGCGAGCTCTACTTCGAGAACGGCTACATCCTGCTGGAGAAGCTGCTGCCCGACAGCTGGGTCGAGAGGTTGCGTCGCGCCACCGACGAGATGGTCGACAAGAGCCGGCAGGTCACCAAGTCGGACGAAACGTGGGATATCGACAAGGGCCACACGGCCGCCAATCCGCGCCTGCGCCGGCTTTCCAGCATGAACGACCATCATCCCGCGTACTGGGAGTATGCGTCTTCGGAGAAATCGCCGTTACCCGATGCCATTTCTGATCTGGTCGGACCGGACGTGAAATTCCATCAGTCGAAGCTCAACTTCAAATGGTCGAAGGGTGGGGATGAGGTAAAGTGGCACCAGGACATCTCGTTCTGGCCGCACACCAACTACAGCCCGTGCACAGCGGGCACGTACGTGTTCGACTGCAATGCAGAGCAAGGCCCCCTCGGCGTGCTGCCCGGCAGCCATAACGGTCCGGTCGTCGACCAGTACAACGACAAGGGCGAATGGGTCGGCTGCCTCAAGCCCAGCGATGCCGCCGCCATCGACATGAGCAAGGTGGTGTATCTGGAGGGCCCGGCGGGCTCGGTGACCATCCACAACTGCCGCACGCTGCACTATTCCAAGGCCAACTGGTCGGAAATTCCAAGGCCGCTGCTGCTCAACGTGTACTCGGCGGCCAATGCCATGCCGTATACCCACAATCCGCTGAAGTCGGAGTATTACGGTGCAATCGTACGCGGCAAGCCGGCACGCTGGGCCTATCACGATCCGCGGCCATGCCTGCTGCCGCCGGACTGGTCGGGCGGCTACACCTCCATCTTTGCCGTGCAGCAGGAGGAAGACTGGAGCAACAGCCGGCCCAAGGTCGCCGCAGGCGGCGGCATGATGTAGGCGCCGCTACTGGACGAGACTGCCAGCGAAGCACTCGCGTCGGCCGCTCGCGACCTCACGCGTGGTTAGGACCAACAAAGAAGCGCCGGGAACGGAACAACTCCGCAGAACTATGCGTTCGATGCTTTGTGTCACCCGTGATGCCAACGCGCCCTGCTCCCCGGCGGTGCGCTCCTGCCCTGGACGGCGTCGACGCAAAAGGTGGCGTTGCCTGAAGGCGCTGGCCCTCCTCCCGGACCGGCGCCTTTTTCATGGTTCCATGATGGGCAGCGTCATCCCGCCCCACTCGCCTGAAGCACGTATATAGCCATGCCGGCGACAAGGATGGGTAGGCCCACGACGTGGACGAAGCCCAGCGAACGCTGCAGCCACTTCCGGCTCGCCACGAAGCGGTTCATCCTGATGATCGAGATCGTGATCATCAAACTGAAGGCCATGTAGTTGAACAGGAAGATGCGGTCCGAGAGCGTGGCCGTATCCGAGTCTACCTTGGGCAGCGCCAGATAAAGCGCAACGGCCGAAAGCAACGCCGTGACCTGGATCGTGACAATCGCCTCGAAGTGCGCCACCGGAATGAAGATGGACATGTAGGCGATCAGAATGATGAACGCCAATGGCGCCACGACGCGCAGGTAATAATCTGTGGTCTGACGCTTCATCAGCCAGACGAAGCTCGCCTTGTAGAACGGCACGACGCTCTGCTGGTGCGTGCGGGCATCGAGCGTACGGACAAAATCCTCATCGTATGCCACGTACTGCTCTTTCGGGTCCCAGCCGTCCGTGCTGACGGTAGTGTCGCGCAGTGCTTGCGGCGGAGGCTGGATGAGGAACGGCGCCTCGCTCAGCTTGGGGCGAAGATCGATCGCATAGCGCTGGACGTCGAAAGGGTAGCTCGAGAGCTGGGGCTCGTACGTGAATTTGCCCGACACGTGGTAGATCTTCATGCTCTCCGGGTAGGTGCTGCTTTTGCCGCCCTCGTGCAGAGTGCGCACTGTGATCTGGCGGTCATTGGTGCGCGGGTCGAGGAAGGCGTTGGCGAACTCGATCCGATTGATCGACGCATCCTTGCTGTCGCGCATGGACACGTAGAACTCCGCGAAGAACGTCTTCTCGTTGTCGTCGATGCGAGCGGCCTTGACGAGGTCCACGTCGAGGTAAAGCGTCTCGATCGTGCGTAGCGACTCGTCGCGCAAGCGCACGAACTGCAGCGGGGCCAGCTGCGTCCTGCCCAGACCTTGCGGCAGCATGACGATGAAAGGCGTTCGTGCAGCCGCGCGCGACTTCGGGCGGAATGACCAGTTCTCGAAGCTGCCCTGGAACGTTCCCCGCCCCGTGATGTAGGTCGTCCTCAATTTCTCGATCACCTGCTTGCGGATATCGGCGACCTCCGCATCTGGCTCGAGCGCATGAGCGGCGGCTGCAACCAGTCCCACCATGTCGCTGAACTGCGCGCCCGCACCGATCGCGCGCAGGTTTGCCGCCTGGAGGGGGTTCGGCGTCAAGTCACTCGGACGGGCTTTGCACTCCCCGCTCTTCCAGCCCGGCGCCTCGGCAATTTTCCGGCCCTCGAAGACCCAATCCTCCGGGCTCGACCGCGAGATGAGCTTGCGCAGACGCTCGCTGTAGGCATCAGGCAGTCCGTCCCAGGCAAGCTGATAGAGGCTGCCCGGATAGGCACTGGTGACCTCAGCGGGAAGCGACTCGATGCGGCTGCCGATGAAGAGACTAGGCGTGATGCCGGCAGCCGTGAGCTGCTTCATGACGCCGGTTGTACGGTTGCCGCCGATATTGAGGAACAGCAGATCCGGATCCTTGTCCTTCAGGTCGGCAAGCAAGGTGGCGATTTCCCCCGGGTCCAGCTCGTTGTCCTTCAATCGCAGACGGTGATCGGCAACAAGCCCCCGCTCACCGAGGCCCGCCTTCAGCCCGTCCCCGAGCGTGGTGCTGAACAGTGCATCCTTGATGCCCACGAATGCCGGGCGCGCATAGTTCATCTGCTTGATGAACTCGATCAGCACCGGCATGCGCTCGTCGTCCTGCGACGCCCGCATCGTGTAGACATTGGGATGATCTGCAAAGATGCTGTTGAGCGAGATATCGGACAGGAACGGGATGCCGCTTGCGGCGATGTCGCGCCCGAGCGCGTCGAAGGTGGTCTTGGCGCGCGTCGAATTGGACATACCGATCATGGCCACGGTGTAAGGGTCGGCCAGCACCGAGCGCATGTTGGCGATCGACTTCTGAGCGTCGCGCTGATCGTCCAGAAAGCGGATGTCGAGGCGGCGCCCGTTGATGCCGCCCTGGCGGTTGATGCGCTGCTGCTCGAAGGTGGCGAGCTTCTTGATCGCCGGAATGTCCCCCGGGTCGAAGCACGCGTCCACGCGCGAGCTATAGAATATGGCGATGCTGAGTGGCGGCTTCTGAGCGGCCTCTGCCGCGGTGCTCGCCGAAGCTGCCACAGCAGCCTGAGCGCAAGTGAAAACAGCTGCGAAAACGAGCAAGATGCGAAGGCACATCAAGGCGCCGCTACCCGCGCGTCCAGTCCACACACAGCAGCCACGGGTACCCGCTTCCCGCCCCTCAGGGATGATACTCTTGTTCACTGTCCAGTCCCCTCGCCTGTCCATCCCGCACAATCTCGGAGAACTAAGACCTAGCCGATACGGCGGACAGATGGCAAAGCAAGCTTGTGGTTGCGAGAGGCCGCAGGGGGCGACCAGCGCACAAGGGGATAGAAATGGCCGGCCACCTGCCATTTCGCATTCAATTTCATGGGTGTTCTTGGGGTTGGGTGGCGCGGTTCCCAGCACCCAATGAGGTCGACGCATGCCGAAACGATTGCTGAACACGAAGGGCGGCTACGGGGAATTGACCAAGCTCCTCCACTGGCTCGTCGTCGCCCTATTCGCGTTTCAATTTTCCTCTTCCAGCATCATGACGCGCGTCGGACAAAACGAAACGACCCTGGGGCTGACGCAAGCCACTTTCTACAACTGGCACAAGTCGATCGGCTTGGTCGCGCTGATCGTCGCCGTGGTGCGTCTCCTAGCGCGAAAGAGCGGGCAGCTGCCCGATTGGGCCCCCACGCTCAGCGCTCGAGAGCGCAGGTTTGTCCACCGGGCGGAGCAATTGCTCTACACCGCGATGTTCGTGATGCCGGTCAGCGGTTTTCTCTATGTCATGGCAGGTGGCTATGGCGTGAGGCTCTTCGGCGTCTTGGATCTCAACAATCCCATTGGCGAACATGCGTGGCTGGTCGCTGCTGCCAAGTGGACGCACGTTGTGACCAGCTATGTTCTTCTGGCGGCGCTGGCGGGACACGTGGGCCTGGTCCTGCGGCATCAGCTCGTGTTGAAAGACGGGCTGCTGCATCGAATGTCGCCCGGTGTCATGAGGCGGCGCGGCGAGTGAGCCGCACGCGCTATGCGGTACATCACCGTAGCGGAACGCGCGACGGCGAACACGTTCCAAGCTTGTGCAGCGAGCATAAGGCTACCAGCGCTCGCCGCGAAGCTAGAACCCAGGTAGTCGCCTCGATCTCTCTCATCTCTATGTGCGCTATGCACAGATGAGAGTGTCACCCGTTAGTTCGGCTGCCCACCTTCGACACTCTGCATCAACTTCGCTTGGGCGATAACCAGGAGATTAAGGAGCGTCTTTGGGCTGACCCACAGGCCAGGGAGATGCTCGTGCTTGCGGTGCCATTGCACGAGCTCTGGATGGCGCCTCTGCCAGAACTGGTAGGCGTCCTCGGACAGCCAGCCCGAAGGCCCGAGCTTGGTGTCGAGGAGAATCTCAATGCGGTCGTACAGCATCGTGGCGATGCCGCGCCGGCGGTGGTCCTCTCTGACTTCCGCATGGAGGACCTGCCAGCGCTCGTCGGGGTGTTGGACAACTTCAACCACCGCCAGCGCATGAGCCATATCTGGCGTTGGACGAAAGAGCCCCTTGTGGGCATCGGCACGGCGCACGAGCCGGAAATGCCGGTGGACCCCGCCAAACGAAGGCTTGGGTATCGACTGGGTATGTCCAACCCAGCCCTCGGTCTCCAGCGGAAATAGCTCAGGAGGCGTCGTTTCGTTGCGGGCGCCGGGGTCCCACGGCGGTGTCGCGCCTGTCAGCTTTTCAAGATACTGGCCATACCAGAGGTAGTCGTTCGACACCCGGATCAGCGCATCATGCGTGGCTCGGTCATGGTGCAGGAGCGTAGCGCGATGGAAGACGACCATCGAGCCGATCTGAAGCTCGAAGGGATCAGGCTGATAGTCTCGGCCTGGTGGCGTGGGCTGACGCATGGCGGGCAAAGGCTCTTGAACTTGCGGGGATCGCAGCGGGACCACGATGGGCGCTAGGAGGCTGCCTGATCGGTGTGATCTGAGCGGCTAGTTAGGCTGTTGCTTGCGCCGAGCGAAGCTACTTCGCAGGTCCGCTCTTAGGTCTCCCCTAAAAGGGGGATGAGAGGGCGACCCTGAGGATGTGCTGTCCACGGACGATCTTCGAGGCTCACTTCTCAGAAGCTGATAAGGAGCGCCTCGCACAGCCTCGAAAGGGGGGGATTGCATCCGCGTTAACCCACAGCCATGCGTGGTCCCCCGTTTTTTAATTTGGCGGTCTAGTCTGATGCCAACGGGGGACCTTGCCGATGGGTCCCGGAACTTCCAACTTCGTGACCTTGGCATGACCCGCATATTGATCGCTGATGACCACGCCGTGGTACGCTCGGGTGTGCGGCGCATCCTAGAAGACCATCCCAGCTGGAGTGTTGTCGCTGAAGCCGCGGACGGCAAAGAAGCCATCACCAAGGCCATCGCCTCGAAGCCGGATGTAGCCATCCTCGACCACTCGCTGCCTCTCATCGACGGCATCGAGGTCACGCGTCAAATCCGTCTGCGTATACCAAGCATCGAGGTCCTCATCTTCACGATGCACGACAACGAAAACCTGCTGCGCGATATGGTGAAGGCGGGAGCGCGTGGCTATGTGCTGAAGTCAGACGCCCAACAGCATTTGATTTCTGCCGTCCGATCTCTGGCGGACCACAAGCCCTACTTCGCCAGTCAGGCTTGCGACGGGCCGCTGGACACATATCTGACGGACGCGCGACAACACGACCAACCTCTGACCAGCCGGGAGCGAGGTATCGTTCATCTGGTCGCCGAGGGCCATAGCAATAAGCAGATCGCTAACCTGCTAAGCATCAGCGTCAAGACGGTCGAGACCCATCGAGCCTCGATCATGCGTAAGCTCGGCCTCACATCCATGGCCGCATTGGTGCGCTATGCCCTGCGCAACAACTTGATTGAAGCTTGAGGCGCAGTGTGACTGCACCTTGTGCTCGGGTCAGTGGAGGGCAGAAGGCACCCTAACCTTGGCTGGGACAGGGTACCTTCAGGGCATGCAATCCCCTGGGGGAGCCTTGCATGCCATCCCCCACATGACAACGCGCGACACGCTGTTTTATTCGCCGGTACTGCACAATCGTCATCGTGCGTCGTGTGTCATTCAGGGCCCGATCTTGGAGACGTAGCCACCGAATATCGGTGTGCCATCAGTCAGTGCCAAGACTTACGAATAATCCAAGGGTGTCGAGGACCACCGGGCCAATCGCGAGGGCAACGATGAGGCTGTATGGTTCCATGACTACCCATGATGTGAAAAGGCCGCGCACAGGTAGCCCCTGGTCTACCCGGCGCGGCCTAATCCTGGAATGGAACGTGCCCTGACTGATTTGCCGGGCAGTCCAATCGTGACTGGATCGTGCCCTGACTGGGGCCGGGCAGCCCAATCGGTTATCAGTGGCCGTTGCAATGGGGCGCAATGCTCGAAGCCACAGCGCGAGATATGTCACCGCACCGCGTGTGGCCGTATCCCTGTTTTGGGGGAGAATTGTGACCAGATCGCAAGCCACGCGAGGCGGTCCTTGTACGAACTACTGATGAAGGACGCGCTTGAGATCGCACCCCGCCCGAGCCGCAAGGCAACAACTGTAGAACTCGACAGGATGTTGACCGGGAGCGTCAACTAGCCCGGCGAGCTGATATGCGAGGGGTAACGGCGAACATGGAAGTGGCTGGGGGACTAGGATTCGAACCTAGACAGGCAGAGTCAGAGTCTGCAGTCCTACCATTAGACGATCCCCCAAACCGGCTCCTGCGCTGCGGCGCAGAACGTCGATCAGGCACGGGCTATTTAGCAACCGCACAGGGGCTTCGCAAGGCCGGCTGACCGCAGCTGCGGCTTGTGACCCTGCCTCACTCCTGAAAAGCCTTTTCGCGCACACTCTTCACCGCGGGCAGAACGACGATCAGCAAAAGGAACGCGGCCAGCAGCAACAAGGCTAGGCTCAGCGGCCGTGTGAAGAACACCGTGGCATCGCCATGCGCCAGCAGGAGCGCGCGCCGCAGGTTCTCCTCCATCAGCGGGCCGAGGATAAAACCCAGCAGCAGCGGCGCCGGCTCGCAACCGACTTTCAGAAAGAAGTAGCCGATGAGGCCGAACAGTGCAGTCAGGCCCACCTCGAACATGCTGTTGTTGAGACTGTAGACCCCGATGCAGCAGAACAGCATGATGGCGGGGAAAAGCATGCGGTAGGGCAAGGCCAGCAGCCTCACCCAGATGCCGATCATCGGCAGGTTGATGACGACCAGCATCAGGTTGCCGATCCACATCGACGCGACGAGACCCCAGAACAGGTCCGGCTGCTTGAGCATCACCTGCGGCCCCGGCTGAATGCCGTGGATCATCATCGCGCCGATCATCAGCGCCATCACCGGGTTAGGCGGAATGCCCAGAGTCAGCAGCGGAATGAAAGATGTCTGCGCTCCCGCATTGTTGGCGGACTCAGGCGCCGCGACACCTTCGATCGCACCGCGTCCAAACTGTTCGGGGTGACGCGAGATCTTCTTCTCCAGCGTGTAGGCGGAGAACGCCGACAGCAATGCGCCGCCACCGGGCAGCACACCGAGAATGGAGCCCACGCCGGTGCCGCGAATAATGGCCGGAAGCGCACGCTTGAAATCGGCCCAGGTCGGCATCAGTCCAGTGATCGGCTGCGTCAGAACGGTGCGATCCTCGCGCCGGGATATCGTGTGAATGATCTCTGCCAGACCGAACAGACCGAGCGCGATGGGCACGAACCCGATGCCGTCGGACAATTCCGGCATGCCGAATGTGAACCTCTGCTTGCCGGTGTTGACGTCGGTTCCGACGAGGCCGAGGAACAGGCCAACGAAGATCATGGCCACTGCCTTGATGATGCTGCCTTGCGCCAGCACCACAGCGGCGATGAGGCCGAAGACCATGAGCGAGAAGTATTCGGCAGCCCCAAAGCTCTGCGCCACCTTGGTCAGCGGCTGTGCGAACACGGCAACGAGCACAGTGGCGAACGAGCCCGCGATGAACGATCCGATGGCGGCGATAGCCAGCGCGGCGCCAGCACGACCCTGGCGCGCCATCTGGTAGCCGTCGAGACAGGTAACGACGGAGGAGCTCTCACCCGGCATATTGACGAGAATGGCCGTTGTGGAGCCGCCGTACTGGGCGCCGTAATAGATGCCGGCCAGCATGATCAGCGCCGATACCGGCTCCAAGGTGAACGTGAAGGGCAGCAGCATGGCGATGGTGGGGACCGGACCGATGCCGGGCAGCACACCGATGAGCGTGCCCAGAACGACACCCATCAGGCAGAACGCGACGTTCTGTAACGACATGGCGACGCCGAAGCCATGCGCGAGGTTGGTAAAAAGATCCATGTCAGTAGACCGGCAAGATTTTCATCGGCAGGCCCAGGCCGCGGACGAAGATCAGGACTGCAGCACCGGCGAGCACTACGCTCAAAATCGCTGTCTCCAGCCAGCGCGTTTCCACCGATCCGGCCGCCCCGACGAGCACCATGCCGATGGTGGCAACTGCAAGGCCTGCCAACTCGATCAGGGCTGCAAAAACAAGAACGCTAGCGAGGACGAATAGGAGCGGCCGCAGATGCCACTGGTCCATCCCCGGCCCGCGCCGGACGAACCCGATCGCCGCAACAACGGCGCCGGTGCCCACAAGCAGCCAGCACAGGAGCTTGGGCACGAAACCCGGGCCCATGCGCGCGGTCGTGCCGAAGGCATAGTCCCATCCGAGCCAAAGCCCCAGCGCACCGAGCGCCACAAAGAAGAGCCCGCTCAGAATATCCTTGTCGGTCTGAAGAATTGGCTCAATCCTCCCAGCACGTAGCGTAACTACGCGCAACGTTACACGACTTCGTTCGCGCGCCAGCGGGCGCGCTCCCGAGCTTGATGCCGGGTTTGCCACTCTAGAGCGAGATCGGTTGCGGTGGAAGCATGGCGGCTGACGCCAGATACGACGGGGCTCATCAGAAAGCCCAACGCGACCGTCAGAACGCTGCACACGCACAGCACATTTGCCCAGTCAGCGTCGCATCGATTTGCGGAATTCTTTCACGTCGCCGAAGCTTTACGCGCTTTACCTTGACTCGCGAGATGCTACAGTCCGCCCCAGACAACAACCATGACATTTGCCTGCAGACCGCATGCCGCTGGCGTGCCGGTACATCCGATCCAGGCACCAGGGAACACAGTGACGCGGCTGAGCGATGACAAATCTGTGGCGCCGGGGAGGGTCAACGGCACCGCAGACGCGGAAAACGGAGCAGCCGCCGACGATGCACGGCTCGGCGGCCGGGCGGCGGCCACACCGCACTCCAACGTGCCTGCCTACGGTGCGCTCGACCTCGGCACCAATAACTGTCGGCTGCTAGTGGCCCGCCCGTCTCGCCGCGGTTTCCTGGTGATCGATGCATTTTCCCGCATCATCCGCCTCGGCGAGGGGCTCGGCACAACACGCAGTCTGTCGGATGCAGCAATGGCGCGCACCATGGATGCGCTGCGCGTCTGCTCCATGAAACTCGCCAAAGCCCGCGTCGTGCGCTCCCAGCTCGTGGCGACCGAGGCCTGCCGGGTCGCCAGCAACGGCAGCGCATTCCTAGATCGGGTGCGACGGGAGCTCGGCCTGCGCATCGAGATCCTGACACGCGAGACGGAGGCGAAGCTTGCCGTATCGGGCTGCGCCGCGCTGATCGATCCACAGGCCGACCTGGTGCTGGTATTCGACATCGGGGGCGGGTCATCCGAGCTGATCTGGCTCGACCTGTCGCGCCGGCGGCATGCGTGGCGCCATTCGCTGGCCGAGCGCATCGAGGCGCAGAACTGCATCGCCGCCTGGACGTCGCTGCCCGTCGGGGTCGTGACCCTGGCCGAGCGCTACGGCGGCAAGCACGTCACGCCTGACGACTTCGAAGCCATGGTGGCGCACGTCACGCACATGCTCGAGCCGTTCGAGCGTGAATACGGTTTCCGCTCCGCCATGGGCCGGGTGCGTACGCACCTGCTCGGCACCTCCGGCACGGTCACGACGGTCGCCGGCATTCACATGAAGCTGCCGCGATACGACCGCAGCCGCGTCGACGGAACCTGGATGCAAACTGCCGATGTGCGCTCCGTCGTGCACAGCCTGCTCGAGCGCAACTACGAAGGACGTGTGGCCGAACCCTGCATCGGTCGCGAGCGGGCCGATCTGGTGCTGGCGGGGTGCGCCATACTCGAGGCGCTGCTCAGGACGTGGCCGTGCGATCGCCTGCGCGTCGCCGACCGAGGATTGCGCGAGGGCATCCTCGCCAACCTCATGGCCCAGGACCGGCTGCATCGCCCCGAGCATCGACGGCCGCATCACGGACAGTCGCGGTGATGGCTCGCGCGGGACGCAGCAGTAAGACCGGTGGCGCCGGCGGCGCACGGCTGATGAAACAACGTTTGCGCACCGCGCGCGGACGCACCACCTCCTCGCAGCGCTGGCTCGAGCGTCAGCTCAACGATCCCTACGTGGCTGCAGCCAAGCGACAGGGCCGGCGCTCACGCGCCGCTTTCAAGCTGATTGAGATCGACGACAAGCATCGCCTGTTGCGGCCAGGGCTACGCGTGGTGGACCTCGGGGCCGCGCCGGGGGGATGGTCGCAGGTCGCCGCCGAGCGCGTCAGGGCCGTGGAAGGGCGAGGCCAGGTGATCGCCATCGATGTGCTGGCGATGGAGCCGATCGCGGGTGTGGAGGTCCTGCAGCTCGACTTTCTCGATGCAACGGCGCCGAGGCAGCTCGAGGCACTGCTGCGGGAGGGAGGAGCCGACATCGTGCTGTCGGACATGGCGGCGCCCACCACAGGCCACACCGCCACCGATCATATGCGCATCATGGGGCTGGCCGAGACGGCGGCGGATTTCGCCTGCGGTGTGCTCGCACCCGGTGGCGCCTTCCTGTGCAAGGTGTTTCAGGGCGGGACCGAGCGCACGCTGCTCGATCTGCTCAAGAAGCGCTTCGCCAGCGTCCGGCACGTGAAACCGCCGGCCAGCCGCTCGGATTCAGCGGAGCTGTACGTGCTGGCGACGGAGTTTCGCGGGTAGAATGCAAGGCCGTGTCCCGGCGATACCCGGAAAGAGACATACGTCATGGCGACGAATGACACCTGGTTGGCGCTGGTCCAGGAGGAGGCCATCGAGCCGGACCTGCCGATCTGCGACCCGCACCATCATCTCTGGGATCATCGCGAGGGACAGACCGAGAGACGCTATCTGCTGGACGAGATCCAACGGGACCTGCAGAGCGGGCACAACATTGTCTCGACAGTATTCATCGAGCACCTTGCCATGTACCGCGCCGACGGCCCGGAGGAGATGAAGTATGTCGGCGAGGTGGAGTTTGCGAACGGCATCGCGGCGATGGCCGCGTCCGGGCTCTACGGGAAGACCAAGGTTGCGGCCGGCATCATCGGCTTTGCCGACCTTGCTGCCGGATCGCAGCGTGAAACGCGTGCTGGAAGCAGAGATCGCTGCTGCCCCCGATCGCTTTCGCGGCATCCGCTGCACGGGCGCCTGGGATCCGGACCCGCGCATCGCACGCGCGCCGAGACCGGGGCTATACCTGGACGCCACGTTCCGCAAAGGCTTCGCGGAGCTCGAGGCTCTCGGCCTGCTGTTCGAGCTGCCCTGCCGGTATCACCAGCTGCCGGAATGCAAGGACCTGGCCCGGACTTTCCCGAATATTACCATCGTGCTCAATCACCTCGGCGGCATCACAGGCATCGGCGTCTATGCCGGCAGGCGCGAAGAAATTTTTGCAGCATGGCGAGAGGGTCTGGCCGATCTGGCAACGTGTCCCAATGTCGTGGTCAAGCTCGGCGGGCTGGCTATGGACTATTGCGGATTCGGCTGGCACGAGCGTGCGACGCCGCCGACAAGCCGGGAGCTATGCGATGCGACGCGGCGCTACTACGAGACGGCCGTCGAATACTTTGGCCCTGACCGCTGTATGTTCGAATCCAATTTTCCGGTCGACAAGATCAGTTGCAGCTACGGCATCCTGTGGAATTCATTCAAGCGCATGACCCGGGACTATTCAGCGAGCGAGAAGGCCAAGCTGTATCACGACACGGCGGCGCGCGTTTACGGGCTGGACTGAAACGGGAGCGATCCGGGCGGCGCGGCGCGAACCGCTCGCGCGCCGGCACCCGAAGGGTTCACTTTTCGACAGGCGCCCCGCTTTCGGCCCAATCCTTGAACGCTCCGAGGTTGTAGACCTTGTCATAGCCCAGATCCTTGAGCGTCTTGCCGCTCAAGGCCGACCGTCCGCCGGACGCGCAGTAGAGGATGACGGTCTTGCCTTTGTCGAAATTCTTGTCGTGGTAGGGCGAGGCGGGATCGGCGCGGAATTCGAGCATGCCACGCGACACGTGAACAGCGCCCGCAACCTTGCCGCTCTTCTCCACCTCCGCCGCATCACGCACGTCGACCACCAACGTGTTGCCTTGGGCTATGATCTCCTTGGCCTGCGCCGGCGTGATGCGCGGCACTGCGGCGTTGGCTGCCTCCATCATCTCCTTGACGCTCGTTGCCATGCTCGTCCTTCTCCTTTTTCTGCAGGAATGTGCAAGGTTGATCGATTGGCGGGCGTTGCGACCCTGAATAATGCAGGCCAAGGCGCGCGCCAACGACTGTCTGATCGACTATCTAACCGGCCGCCCAGACCCGCTACGTCATCCGATCGATGGACGCCGCGTCGGGTTCTGGAACGTCCGAGAGCCGGAAAGTGCGCACGACGATCAGCGACCGTACCGCCAGCACCCGTGGTGGTGGCGGCCGTTCTCTCCATATTGCCATAGAACCAAGGGGGCCTCTGCGTGTGGCGAATCTGGCTGGCGGCGCTGTTCTGGGGCTTGAACTGGCCGGCCGTGAAGATCCTGCTCGGCAGCATCTCGCCGTGGACCTTGCGGTCGGTGGGCCTGACGCTGGGCGGCCTGCTGCTGGCGGCCGTGACGCTGGCCTCCCGGCAATCGCTGGCCGTGCCGCGGCAATATTGGCGGCAGCTGATCACAGCAGGGTTGCTGGCGATTGCCGGGTTCAACATCTGCGCCGTGTTCGCGCAGCTCTCCATGTCGGCCTCGCGCGCGGCCATATTGACCTACACCATGCCGCTGTGGTCGGTGCTGTTCGCCTGGATCTTTCTGGCCGAGCCCATCGACCGCCTGCGCGGGCTGGCGCTCGGCATCGGCGCAGTCGGACTTGCATTGCTGTCCCTGCCCTTCTGGGCGCAACTGCAGGAGGGGCAATTCCCCGCCGGACTGGCGTATGTCATGGGTGCCGCAATCAGTTGGTCCCTCGGCACCGTGTACCTGAAACGGTGCAAGATCCCCGGGACGCCTCTGGCGCTGACGACATGGCAGATCTTCGTCGGCGCGGCCGTGACCACGGCCGGCATGCTGCTGCTCGAGACGCCGCACCTGGACCTCACGCCGGTGGTCGCCGCCACGCTTGCCTATCACATCATCTTCCCACAAGCGGTTGCCTACGCGCTCTGGTTCGGCCTGATGGCACGTGTGTCGGTCTCAACGACAGCCCTTGGCACGTTGCTGGTGCCGATCTTCGGAGTGCTCGGCGCGGTGCTGCTGCTGGGCGAGCGCCCGAGCGCCGTCGACCTCGTAGGCTTCGCCCTGATCCTGGCGGCAGTGGTGCTGGACCAAGGCTGCCGCGCGATCAGGGCGTGACCATCCGGTCACCATGTGACTGGCCTGCACCTTTCCCTGGAGGGCTGCCTCTGCTAAACACCTAGCGGCAACAATTCCATCATCGCGCGGGTGCAGCCCTCTTTCGCGCGCCAGACCGCTGGCGCGGCTGCTTTTACTCAACTCCCGCGGTGGAAGGCCCAAGGAGACGATCATGGCAGCTCGGACCTCCATTATCGAGGCTAATCTTGGTCTAACCTTCGACGACGTGCTCCTGGTGCCGGCGGCCTCCGAGATCATGCCAGCTGAGACGGATGTCGGCTCCCGCATCACCAAGGAGATCTCGGTCCGCATCCCCATTCTTTCTTCGGCCATGGACACGGTAACGGAAGGCAAGCTCGCCATCGCCGTCGCCCAAGCCGGCGGCATCGGCGTCATCCACCGCAATCTGGACCCCGAGCGGCAGGCCGACGAGGTGGCTCAGGTCAAGAAGTTCGAATCCGGCATGGTGGTCAATCCCGTCACCATCCACCCCGCCGCACCGCTGGCCGATGCCCTGGAGCTCATGGCCCGCCACAGAATCTCGGGCATTCCTGTCGTTGAGCCCGCCCGCAACGGCGGTCGCGACGGCAAGCTGGTCGGCATCCTTACCCACCGTGACGTGCGCTTCGCCTCCAACACGCGCCAGCCGATCGCCGATCTCATGACCAAGGACAGGCTCATCACCGTCAAGGAAGGCGTCGATCGCGACGAGGCCAAGCGCCTCCTGCATCAGAACCGCATCGAGAAGCTGGTGGTGGTGGACGACGACTATCGCTGCATCGGCCTCATCACAGTGAAAGACATCGAGAAGGCACAGAAGTTTCCTGATGCCTGCAAGGACGAGCACGGGCGGCTGCGGGTGGCTGCGGCGACCAGCGTGGGCGAGGAAGGCTTTGAGCGGACCGAGCGGCTGATCGCCGCCGGATGCGACCTGATCGTCGTGGACACGGCGCACGGCCATTCCCAGCGCGTGCTGGAGATGGTGACGCGCATCAAGAGGCTGTCGAACCGCGTGCAGGTAGTAGCCGGCAACGTGGCTACGTCCGAAGGCACCAAGGCGCTGATCGATGCCGGCGCCGATGCCGTCAAAGTCGGCATCGGACCGGGCTCGATCTGCACCACGCGCATCGTTGCCGGGGTGGGCGTACCGCAACTGACGGCCATCATGGATGCGGCGGACGAGGCCCGTAAGCGCGACATCCCGGTGATCGCCGATGGCGGGATCAAGTACTCCGGCGACATCGTCAAGGCGATCGCGGCCGGCGCCGACTGCGCCATGGTGGGCTCGCTGCTGGCCGGCACGGATGAGAGCCCAGGCGAAACCTATCTGTATCAAGGGCGCACCTACAAAGCCTATCGCGGGATGGGCTCGGTGGGCGCCATGGCGCGCGGCAGCGCCGACCGCTACTTCCAACAGGAGGTCAAGGATCAGCTCAAGCTGGTGCCGGAGGGCATTGAGGGCCAGGTACCCTACAAGGGACCTGTCCAGGCGGTCCTGCATCAGCTCGTCGGCGGACTGAGGGCCGGCATGGGCTATCTCGGCGCCCGCGATCTCGCCGAGCTGAGGGCCAAGGCACGCTTCATCCGCATCTCGCCGGCGGCCGTACGCGAGAGCCATGCGCACGGCGTAGCGATCACGCGCGAGGCGCCCAACTATCCAAGCGGCATCTGATCGCACAATGCGGGCCCAGGAAGCGCCGTGACTCAAATCGCCATCGTCTATCCCCTGCTCGTCCAGGTGGCGCTCGCGCTCGGCCTCCTACTCTGGCTGGCGCGCCTGAGAACTGGAGCCCTGCAGAGCAAAGTCGTGCGCCCCGCCGACATCGCTCTCGGGCAGCCGAACTGGCCGCAAAAGCCCACACAGGTCGCCAACTGCTTTCGCAACCAGTTCGAGGCGCCGGTGCTGTTTTATGTGCTGGTGCTGCTCGTCCTGAACCTTCGCATGTCCGACATCGTGCTGGTGACGCTCGCCTGGATCTTCGTGCTGACCCGGCTCGCCCACGCCTACATCCACACCTCGAGCAACGTGATCCGCCTGCGGGGCGGCGTGTATGGCATCGGGGTGCTGGTCCTCCTCCTCATGTGGATCTGGTTGGCGATCCGGCTCCTGTCGGCGACGGTGTGAGCCCATGCGGCCCGGCCCGCGCATCAATTCAGCCATCGAGGTGCTGGACGACATCCTGAACCGGCACCGGCCTGCAGCCCAGGCGCTGGCGGACTGGGCCAAGGCCAGCCGCTTCGCGGGCTCGGGCGACCGTGCGGCGGTGGGCAATCTCGTCTACGACGCGTTGCGCCGGAAAAATTCCAACGCCGCGCAGATGGGAAGCGATGTGCCCCGCGCGTTGGTGCTAGGTGCTGCCGGCCGTGCGCTGGGGCTTTCCACCGAGGCGATCGTGGCGGCGGCGGACGGCTCGCCGCACGCGCCCGAGCCGCTCTCCGACGACGAGGTGGCGGGGCTTGCACGAGGCGTGCCCGAGGACGCGCCCGATTGGGCGCGAGGAGACTATCCGGAGTGGCTGGCGCCCTCGCTCACGCGCGCGTTCGGTGCATTAGCTGCCGAGGAAGGTGCGGCCCTGGCTTGGCGGGCGCCGGTCGATATCCGCGTCAACACGCTCAAGGCGACACGCGAGAAGGTGCTGAAGGCCCTGTCCTCGCTCAAGCCGGCGCCGACCCTCATGTCGCCAGTCGGGATCAGGCTGCCGGCGCCGGAAGGAGCGGGACGCCAGCCCAACGTCGAGGCCGAGCCTGCACACGGCAAGGGCTGGTACGAGGTTCAGGACGAGGGTTCGCAGCTTACTGCGCTGCTCGCCGGTGCGACGCGGCGCATGCAGGTGCTGGATATCTGTGCAGGCGCCGGCGGCAAGACGCTGGCGATGGCAGCCGCCATGGGCAACTCGGGCCAGATCTACGCCTACGACCGTGACAAGCTGCGCTTGCGACCGATCTTCGAGCGTCTGAAGCGCGCCGGGGTGCGCAACGCACAGGTGCTGAGCGCGGGAGACGAGACGGCGCTCGCCGCGCTCGGCGCGCGGTTCGATGTTGTTCTGGCCGATGCGCCCTGCACAGGCACGGGCGTGTGGCGGCGGCGACCCGACTCGAAGTGGCGCCTCAAGCCGCGCGACATCGCTGAGCGCCAGGCCGAGCAACGCGTGATCCTGGCGCTGGCGGCAACCCTGGTTAAGCCCGGGGGACGCCTCGTCTACGCCACCTGCTCGATACTTCCCGAGGAGGGCGCGGATCAGGTGACCGCCTTCCTCGCCGCGCACGCCGACTACGCCGCCGTCCCAACCGCCGCAGCTTGGATCAACGCTGGACTGGCGCCGCCGTCGCCCGCATCCGCCGACGGCCGCACCGATTCGCTGCTGCTGACCCCCGCGCGACACGGCACCGACGGGTTCTTCATCGCCGTCCTGCGTCGCGCCGAAGGCACGCCCGCAGGAATCGCCGAAGGCGTGCCCGTGTAACCGGCCGAAGGCGCCCCCACATGAGTTGCAGAAGGCGCGCCCATGTGAATCGCCGGAACCACGCCCGCGCAAGTCGCGTTGGGTCACTCAGTGCGCGACTCTTTTCGTGCACAACCCTAGTTTCGATGCGCGACCGCCACAGAACTGTCTCTTGCATTGTGCATAGGACCGACTAACTATCGCGCCTGATGAGACCAGAGGGGTCTCGTGGGTTGCGATCGCGCGAGCGGTCACGTCGGGGCTGAAGCTTCCTGCCAAGCGCGGCGGTATCTGGAGGAGGACGTTCGTCCATCATGGCAACAGCTTCGAAGACGAAGCGGCCTAGACGCGCACCAGCGCGCTCCTGCCTCGGGCCAGTCGCGGATCTCGAGTTGCATCTGCCGGCGGAATGGTGGCGCAAGCTCTTCAATGCGCTTTATGTGAAGACCGACGGCGATGTCGTCGAGAATGCCGAGAACACCCGCCGCGAGGTCGACTTCATCGTCTCGGCCGCGGCCATTCAGCCCCATAGCCATATCCTCGATCTGTGCTGCGGCCAGGGGCGCCACTGCCTCGAGCTCGCGCGCCGCGGCTTCAGGAACGTGACGGGCGTCGACCGCTCGCGCTATCTCGTGCGGCTCGCGCGCAAGCGCGCACAGAACGAAGCACTGAGCGTTGCCTTCAAGGAAGGCGACGCGCGCAATCCGCGGCTGCCGGAGACGAGCTTCGACTGCGTGGCCGTGATGGGCAACTCGTTCGGCTATTTCTCCAACAAGCAGGACGACGAGAAGGTCCTGAACGCAATCGGCAAGCTGCTGCGCCCCACGGGCCAACTCGTGCTCGACATCACCGACGGCGCGCACATGTCGGAGAATTTCGACCGGCGCTCGTGGGAATGGATCGACGAGCATCATTTCGTGTGCCGCGAGCGCTCGATCTCGGCCGACGGCGAGCGGCTGATCTCGCGCGAGGTGATCGTCAACGACGAGACGGGCGTGATCGCCGACCAGTTCTATGCCGAACGGCTGTATACGCGCGAAAGCATCGGCAAGCTGCTGGAGAAAACCGGCTTTCGCAACATCCGCCACCACGGCCACGCCGAGGCGGTATCGGACCGCGACCAGGACCTCGGCATGATGGCGCGGCGCATCCTGCTGACCGCCGATGCCCCGCAGCTGCCGGCGCGCAAGACCCGCGGCAGAGTACAAAAGATCGACGTCACGGTGGTGATGGGCGATCCGCGGCTGCCGGATGCGGTGAAACTCAACGGCACTTTCAATCCGGAGGACTTCGACACCGTCCGCAGGCTCAAGGACGCGCTGTCGGAGCTGCCCAACTACAAGTTCCGCTACCTCGACAACCACGCCACCTTGGAGCGCGATCTCTCGGAGCTGCGTACGGACCTGGTGCTGAACCTGTGCGACGAGGGCTACAACAACGATCCGTTCAAGGAGCTCCACGTCCCTGCCCTGCTCGACGTGCTTGGCATTCCCTATACGGGCGCGGGACCAGCGACGCTGGCCTCCTGCTACGACAAGGGACTGGTGCGGGCGGTGGCACAGAGCCTCGACGTGCCGGTGCCGCTGGAGACGTATGTGCGGCCAGGCGATCAGGGTGCGACGCTGCCGTCGGTATTCCCGGCACTGCTCAAGCCCAACTACGGCGACAGCTCGCAGGGCATCACCAAGGATGCCGTTGTCAACAACGAGAAGAGTTTGCTCGATTATCTGGAGCGGTTGCGCGCCGAGTTCCCGCGGCGTCCAATCCTCGTGCAGGAGTTCCTCACCGGTCCGGAGTACAGCGTCAGCCTCGTCGGAAATCCCGATCAGGGCCTGCGTGCGCTGGCGCTGCTGGAGGTGGACTACTCGCGCCTCGACCCCAACCTGCCGCGCATTCTCGGCTACGAATTGAAGTGGGAGCCGGACAGCGCCTACTGGACGCAGATCCGCTATCACGAGGCCAACCTGCCCGACCACGTGCAGGGACAGCTCATCGAGCACTCGGCGCGGCTGTTCGAGCGGCTCGGCTGCCGCGAGTACGCGCGCTTCGATTTCCGCGCCGACTCCAAGGGCGAGATCAAGCTGCTCGAGGTGAACCCGAACCCTGGCTGGTGCTGGGACGGCAAGCTCAACATCATGGCCGGATTCCAGGGCATGCGGTACACTGAGCTGCTGTCGCAGATCCTGGCCGCCGCCGAGGAGCGGCACGGCATCGTCGCCAAGCTGCAGGCGGCGCAGCCCGCCACCGGCAACGGTGTCGCGGCCAATGGCAACGGCAACGGCGTGCAGCCGCACGTCGCAGCGCAAACGGGGTGAGCGTCTGCGGTCCGGGCAGGTGGGGCGCTCAAATGAGTCACGGAGCCAGGCTCGCCTGCACCTTGATCGGCTTTGGCCTGATTGTTGCGGCCGCCACGCTCGGTAGCGGCGTCCGGGTTGGGAGTACGCTGGAGGTCCACTCCAGCAAAGACGATCACGCCAACCGAATTTACAACAGGTCCGTGCGGGTCTGCCGGCATCTGTACCTGACCGGAATTGTGGAGCGGCGCACCGACGAAAACGCCGAGCCATCAGCTTGCACCTTCTTCGCACCAGGCTGACGCATAACCCGGCACAGGGGGTGCTTGACCGGTCCCCGGCGCGATGGTCTATCCGCGGATGCGCATGCAATCGATTCCCGCAAGGCCCAGCACCGCCATGACGAGCAGCGGCCCCGATACCGTCCTCATCATCGACTTCGGCAGCCAGGTGACCCAGCTCATCGCGCGGCGCGTGCGCGAGCAGGGCGTCTACTCCGAGATCGTCCCCTTCAACCGTGCTGAAGAAGCGCTGGCGCGGCTCAAGCCCAAGGCCGTCATTCTCTCGGGAGGGCCAGCCTCCGTAACGGCGGACAGCTCGCCGCGCGCATCGCAGGCGATCTTCGATGCCGGCCTCCCCGTTCTCTCAATCTGCTACGGCCAGCAGGCGACGGCCGTTCAGCTCGGCGGCGAGGTCGAGGGCGGGCACGCGGCGGAGTTCGGCCGCGCCGATGTCGAGATCAAGGAGAGGAGCGCGCTGTTCGATGGCGTGTGGGACGTGGGCAAACGCTATCCCGTGTGGATGAGCCACGGCGACCGCGTTACGCGTCTGCCCACTGGATTCACAGTCAAGGCGACGAGCGAGAACGCACCGTTCGCGATCGCGACCGATGAGCGCCGGCGCATCTATACAACGATGTTTCATCCCGAGGTGGTGCACACGCCCGACGGCGCACGCCTGATCGGCAACTTCGTGCGCAAGATCGCGGGCCTGCCCGGCGACTGGAGCATGAAGCATTTCCGCGACGCGGAGATCGCGCGCATCCGCGCGCAGGTCGGCAAGGCTCGCGTTATTTGCGGCCTGTCGGGCGGCGTCGACAGCGCGGTGGCTGCGGTGCTGATCCACGAGGCCATCGGCGAGCAGCTCACCTGCATCTTCGTCGATCATGGCCTGCTCAGGCTGAATGAAGCGGCGGAGGTGGTGAAGCTCTTCCGAGAGCATTACAACATCCCGCTGATTCACGTAGATGCGAGCGACAAATTCCTCGGTGCGCTGGCGGGCGTCACGGACCCCGAGACCAAGCGCAAGACCATCGGCGCACTGTTCATCGACGTGTTCGAGGCGGAGGCCAAGAAGATCGGCGGCGCCGAGTTCCTGGCGCAAGGCACGCTCTACCCCGACGTGATCGAGAGCGTGTCCTTCACCGGCGGGCCGTCGGTGACGATCAAGTCACACCACAACGTCGGCGGGCTGCCCGCGCGCATGAACCTGAAGCTGGTGGAGCCGCTGCGCGAGCTGTTCAAGGACGAGGTGCGCGCGCTCGGCCGCGAGCTGGGGCTGCCCGCGGCGTTCATCGGCCGGCACCCGTTCCCGGGGCCGGGCCTTGCCATTCGCTGCCCCGGCGAGGTGACGCGCGAGAAGCTCGACATCCTGCGCCAGGCCGACGCGATCTACCTGGAGGAGATCCGCAAGGCCGGATTGTACGACCAGATCTGGCAGGCGTTCGCGGTGCTGCTTCCCGTTCGCACGGTGGGCGTGATGGGCGATGCGCGCACCTACGATCACGTGTGCGCGCTGCGCGCCGTGACCTCGACCGACGGCATGACGGCCGACTACTTCCCGTTTCCGCACGACGTGCTGGGCCGCATCGCCACTCGCATCGTCAATGAGGTGAAGGGCATCAACCGCGTCACGTACGACGTGACGAGCAAGCCGCCGGGGACGATCGAGTGGGAGTGATGCCTACAGCTCCAGCGCCCCCTGTGCCGATGGCGGCGGGCCGAGGCGGATGCCTTCCAGCTCCAGCATGCGGATCTTCGAGGTCGCGCCGCCCGGCGCTGAAAAGCCACCGACCTTGCCGCCGGCCGCCAAGACGCGGTGGCATGGGATGATCAGCGGCACCGGATTTTTCGCCATGGCTTGGCCGACGTCGCGCGCGGCTTCTGGACCGGCGCCCAATTCCTTCGCCACTGCGCCATACGTGGTGGTGCTGCCCCAGCCGACGCGCCGCACGGCCGCGTAAATGCGCTGGAAAAGCTCGTCCTGCGCGCCGAGGTCGAGGCGAAGATCGGAAAAATCCGTCCTCTCGCCCGCGAAGTATCGTTTGGCGGCGGCGATGGCGTCGCTCACGGCCAATGGAGGTGTGCCGGGCTCTGCGTCCGGCAGCTTGCGCCGCAGGTTGCGCTCGGTCGCCTCGGCGGTGCGCGCCGGCAACTGGAAGCGCGTGATGCCAGCGCCATTCCAGGCGATGCCGCAGAAGCCGCTCGCGGTCTCGAAGACGTGATAGTGGTGCGTTGCCTGGCTCATGGCAGGACTCCCGCGTTTCGATCACTCGTGAAGATCGTGCCGCGAACGCTAAAACTCAACCCGATTCCTGCGACCGAGTGGAGTGGGCTGACCCGTTTGTTGCGCACGGTTCCACCATCCCATCACGCAATCTTGGCGCCGCGATCAGCCAGAAGCTCGCGCAGCGCCGAGCGATGGCATCGGGCCTCGTCCTCGCAGTAGCAGCCGACCGAGAAATTCGCATCCCGCGACAGGGCGGCGAGAAGATCGAGGGCGCGGCTCGGCATCGGCTCCTTCATTTCAGCGCGGAAAGAGCGAAGGAAGGCGGCCCGCTCCTTGGGGGTCGCCGCCGCCCTCCCCTGCGACATGAGCTCGAGACTGGGCGCCAGCTCGGGATACCAGACGTCGAACCAGTTCTCGGCCGCATAGCGCTCCTTGCGAATGCCGCGCGGTGGACGCCGCACAGTGCCGATGCGTAGCCCTTCCTGCGGGTGCCGGGGCGTGCCGAGACGAACGATGCGCAGGGTCATGAAGCGGGCACCGGCAATCGAACAAACCGACGCCATGCTAGCACCTACCCGACGCGCGTTGAATGGGTGGTTCAGATTCCGTACCAACTGGCAGCAGCGCACGCCGGTGCTATGCTCGAGGATCAACGCAAAGCAGCAGGAGACATGATGGCGAAGGCCAAGTCCGTCACGATCTACGGCATCAAAAACTGCGACACCATGAAGAAGGCGCGGGCCTGGCTCGATGCGCATGGCGTCGCATATGCGTTCCACGACTACAAGGCGGCGGGGATAGAGCGCGGCGTGCTCGAGGGCTGGGCGCATGAAACCGGGTGGGACACGCTGCTCAACCGCGCGGGAACAACATTCCGCAAGCTGCCCGACAAAGACAAGGAAGGGATCACCGACAAGAAAGCCATCGCGCTGATGCTCGCCCAGCCGTCGCTGATCAAGCGGCCCGTGCTCGATGTCGGCGGCAAGCTGCTCGTGGGCTTCAGGCCGGAGCAGTACGAGAGCGTTCTCGGTGCAACCAAATAAGACGCGGGCACGGAGTGTCCCCTCACCGCCTCCGCATCAGGAGTATGAGCGGCAATGTCGTGGCGCAGGCGGCAGTAAAGAGGCCGAACGCGTTCAAATATCCGATCATGGCGGACTGGCGCGCGATCTCACGCGAGACGCGGGCAAGACCGCCGAGTGTTTCCATATCCCAGGCGCCGGTCGATTGCGGTGCGCCCATCACCTTGTTGAAGGGCGAGATGAACTCGACCATGCGGCCATAGTTGCCGGTGGTGGAGCGTACGATCTCGGCCACGCACACCGAGATGAAGAAGCTGGAGCCCAGATTGCGCAGCAGGTGGTAGACCGCCGTCGCCTCGGCCATGTCCTCGTTGGAGACGGTAGAAAAGGTGGTGGTGGTCAGCGGCACCCAGATGAAGCCGATGGCAAGGCCCTGCAGGGCGGCATTGGCCATCAGGTCGCGCGCGGTGACGTTGAGATCGATATGCATCAGCCACAGGCCGGCGCCCAGCAGCATGCCGAAGCCGACCGACATGGTGAAGCGCGGCTCCATGCGGGCGGCGATGCCGGCGAGCAGGAAGCCGAGGCCGCCGCCAACGCCGCGCGCCGCCACGACCATGCCGACGAGCGAGTCCGGATAACCGGCATAGGTCGTGAGCAGGGGCGGCAGCAGCACCATGGGCGTGAAATTGAGCATGCCGTAGATGGTCACCAGCAGCAGGCCGATGGAATAGTTGCGATTGAGCAGCAGCCGCGGATTGAGGAAAGGCTTGTCCACCGTCAGGCAGTGCACGGCGAACACCCAGAAGGCCAGGACAGCAATGATGATCTCGACGATGATCTCGTTCGACTCGAGCCAGTCCAGCCGCTGACCGCGCGACAGCACGAGCTGCATGGCGGCGAGCGCCGTCGACAGCGCCAGGAAACCGACCCAGTCGAGGCTGATGCGATTGCGGGGCGCGTCCGGCAGAAGCGACAGACGCAGGCCGGCAACGGAAAGCACTCCGACGGGCACAAGACAGTAGAACGCCCAGCGCCAGGTGTAGAGCTCGGCCATGAGGCCGCCGAGGCTCGGACCGATGACCGGACCGATGACCACGCCGATGCCATAGAAGGACAGGACGAACCCGTGCCGCGACTTGGGAAACGACTCCAGAAGAATCGACTGGGCGAGCGGAGTGGTCGGCGCGCCGAAGGCACCTTGCGCGATGCGCCAGAAAATGAGCGCCTCCAGGCTGTCGGCAATCGCACACATGAAGGTGGCGAGCGTGAAGCCCGCCATGCACCAGACCATGGTGCCGCGCTGACCGAAACGCGCAGCCAGCCAGCCGGTCATCGGAGTGACGATGGCGGTGGCCAGGATGTTGAAGGTCATCGACCAGGCGATCTCGTCGGGGGTCGCGGAGAAAGACCCCTGCATCTGCGGCAAGATGGTCGAGACGACGAGCAGCGTTGTGCCGTAGAGCGTCGTGGCCAGGATGACACTGACGAGAATGGACGCGCGGCGGAGCGGGCTCAGGCCGGCGCCGGAGGTCCCAGTCCTGTCAATATCCGCGGTGCCGCTCGACGATTGGGAGGCCATGCTTTCGCTGCTGGCTCGATAACGTAGTCATGGTTTCCAGCAGTCGAACGCGGCGGTCAAGTGCTCGAAAGTATGGGCAGACGTGCGTGGCCGTGAGCAGAGACCGCTATGGCATCTGGCGCAGGCGGGCGAGGACTTTGAGGCCGGCGTAGCCGTCGGCAGGGTCGATTCCAACCTTGCGCTGGAAGTCGCGCACGGCAACCATGGTGTCGCGGCCGACGCGGCCATCGGCGCCACCCGTGTTGAAGCCTTGGGCGGTGAGCCGGCGCTGGATCTCCTGCAATTCGGCCAGCGTCGGTGCGCGCTCGCCGCCGGGAAATTGCTGCACGAACGGCCCATCGCCGCGAATGCGATCGCCGAGATGGACGATGGCCAGCGCGTAAGCGGCGGCCGGATTGTAGGACTTCACGGCATCGAAGTTGCGGGTGACGAGCAGCATCGGACCGCCGGGGACGGGTTGCCACAGCCGCGCCTGCTCATGCGAGCGCGGGAATGCCTTGCCATCGGCGCGCGTGAGCCCGAGCTTGCGTGGCGAAGGCTGCCATCGTGCGTGCGCCAGCGGCCCGCGCATTCCTTCCCGCCGGCATGCGCACCTCGCAGCCCCAGCTCTCGCCGCGGCGATACTTGCCTCGCTCGACGAGATAGCGCGCTGTGCCGGCGAGCGCATCGTCGGGTGGACCGAATGGCCAGATGCGGCCGTCGCGGTTGAAGTCGACGCCCATGTTGAGCCATACCTCAGGCATCCACTGCGTGTGGCCCATGGCGCCAGCCCACGAGCCGATCATCTCGTCCGGCTTGGCCCAGCCGCGCTCGACAATGATGAGGGCGTTGAGAAGCTCCTGCTGCCAGTAGCCGCGCCGGCGCGGCTCGCCCCAGGCCAGCGCGGCGAGCGCCGGCAGCACTGGCCGCATGTGCTTGGGATTCTCGACGACGTCACCGAACGCCGACTCCATGCCCCACAAGCCGAGCATGACATAGCGGTCAACGCCGTAAGTGCTCTCGATACGTTCGAGCAGAGGTGCGTACTGGCGCGCCCGCTCCTTGCCGGTGGCGATGCGCCAATCGGAGACGCGGCGGTTCAGGTATTGCCACACAGCCTCGCGAAACTCGGGCTGCGCGCGGTCGAGGGCGTAAACGGATGTGTCCGGCTTGATCGCGCCCATGACGCGATCGTAGGTCGCCTCCGAGATGCCACGAGCCCGGGCGCGGGCGCGGAAGGCCTGCGACCAGTCGGCGAAGCTGGTGGCCGCAGTCTGGGCAAGCGGCGATCGGCCGTTGGCGAAGGCCAGGGCGGCGCCCAAACCCGCGGTCAGGACAAATCGGCGTGTGATCGCATCGGTCATGCGCCAGCCTTCGCGTTGGCTCCTGCCGTTTGCGGTAACGGCGCAAGCATCGTCAGCCAGCGGCCGGGCGAGACGCCGTAAGCGCGCTTGAACTGCCGCGTCATGTGGCTTTGATCGGCAAAACCGCTCGCGACGGCCGCCTCTGCCAGCGATGCGCCGGCGATGAGACGCCGCCTTGCGCGATCGAGACGGCGCATCGTCAAGTACCGATAGGGGCTCGTGCCGTAACAGGCCCGAAACTGTCGCGCCAACGCATAACGGTTGAGCCCCGTGACCGTCTCGAGCTCGTGCGAGCCAATCGAGCGCCCTGCGTGCACCCCCAGGTAGTCGCGCGCTGCTGCGACGGCGCGACGATGCGGGGAGTGATCTCTGGCGGCCGGCATGGAACGATCGAGCGCACAGAGCGCCTCGGCAAGACCAACGATGAACTGATCGCGTGCCAGATCCTCGAGCGGACATTCCAGAGCCCTCGAGCGCGAACACAAGGACGCCGCGCAGCCGTGTGCTGTCGAGGACGGCCTCACCCACGAACGGCAGTACACCACGAGCGCTACCAATCGCTGCTTGAATGAGGGCCGGCTCGATATAGGCCATGCGGTAGCGGAAGCCGGCGTCCGATTCCAGCCCGCCCATCATGCATCTCGTCGGGGTGCAGCACGACGACCTGCCCGCGCAGGCTGCGAAGGGTAGCGCCGCGATACTCGAACTCCTGAATACCTGCCAGGGTCAGTCCAACGGCATAGACGTCGTGCCGGTGCGGATCATAGCCGTGCGCAGCGAAGCTGGCTTCCAGGCGCTCCAGCCCAGGTTGCAGCGGCGCCAAGCTGATCCAGTCGCGCACTCCGGCCCCGCACGATCGTTCAAGACCGGCCGGGCCATCCTGATGCACCAATCGACGCATCGCGCATGCATAGCAGAACAAGTGCCGCCCTGCCCGCGGAGGATTGTCCCATGAAAGACCTGCCTGGTTTCCTGCTGGCAGGCATTGCCCTGACCGGCAGCCCTGGCCCGGCTACACTCGGTCTGGCCGCGGCTGGTGCGGCATTCGGCATCCGCCGCAGTCTTGGCCTATTCGGCGGAATCCTGATCGGCGTGATGATTGTGATGATGGTGACGGCCAGCGGCTTGACAGGACTCCTCCTGGCGCAGCCGGGCCTGGGTCCTCTCGTCAGCCTGCTTGCCGTCGGATACATGCTGTATCTGGCCTATCGCATCGCCACAGCACCGCTGGCGGGCGTCAACGGGCAACAAACGAGCCCACCGGGATTCGTGCCTGGCCTGTTCCTCGGCTTCGGCAATCCGAAGGCCTATGCGGCCATGGCCGCGCTCTACTCCGGGTTCGTCCTGGTGGAAGACCATGCGCTTGCCGATGCGGCAGCAAAGACCGCAACGCTCGTGGTAATTATGCTCGCCGTCGACTGGGCGTGGCTGCTGATCGGCTCGGCCCTGACCCGTGCCTTGCGCGATCCGATCATGGGCCGCATCATCAACGTGACGTTCGCTGTGTTGCTCGTCGTCTCGGTTGCGCTAGCGTTCGCGATGTAGAGCAAGATCTGATCAAACGAAGCCCTGTCAGACCTTCTCTCTCTGGTTCGTGCATGACCCGTATCAAGCGTGGACTTCGCGCTGTAAACTACCTGCGCCATATGCAGAATTTTTTTGGGGACACCATGCGCGGCAGTTGTCTTTGTGGAGAGGTGGTGTTTCAGATCAGCGGTGCTCTTCCCCAGATCTATCAGTGCCACTGCTCGCTTTGCCGAAAACAAGGAGGCTCTTCCTCCAATTCAGCAATCATAATACAGGCTCAGAATTTTCGGTGGGTTGCTGGACAACAGCAGATCTCGTCCTACGAGAGATCAACGGGCTTTCGTTCCGACTTTTGTTCGCAATGCGGTTCTCCGGTGCCGAACGTTCTCAGAGCTACCGCGTACTATTGGGTTCCTGTAGGTCTACTCGATGGGGAGCCGCACCTCGAGATTGGAGCGCATCTGTTTGTCGGCTCCAAGGCTTCCTGGGACAATATTACTTCCGAAAGCCTGCAGTTTGAAACTATGCCTGAGCTATCCGAGTTGATGGAACTCCTGCACTCCGGAAGCTGAGGAAGCCTTCTCTCGCTAGAATCTTGCCAAGTCGGTCGATCGCGCTCTGGTGTCCTGATCGTGAAATTCGCCTCATTGTGCGGCGGGCTCGGCACGAATTTCGCGATCTGAGGGACACTAGCGCCCGATCAGCTTCAGCCATTCGTCCTCGGTCAGGACTTCGACGCCCAACTCGCGCGCCTTGGTGAGCTTTGAACCGGCGTCGGCGCCGGCAATGACGTAGTCGGTTTTCTTGGAGACGGAGCCCGCCACCTTGGCGCCAAGCCGCTCGGCCTGGGCCTTGGCCTCGCTGCGCGTCACCTGCTCCAGCGTACCGGTGAAGACGACGGTCTTGCCGGTCACCGCCGAATTCACCGTGCTCGGGCGCACATAAGGCTCGACCATGATCTCGGCCAGCAGATCATTCACGGCTTTCACATTGTGCGGCTCGCCGAAGAAGTCCACGAGAGCATCGACCACGGTCTCGCCGATACCCTCGATGTTGTCGATGTCGCGATAGGCATCGCTGTCGCGGCCGCCCTTCACTGCCGCCTGCACCGATGCCATGAACTCCTCGGCGCTGCCGAACGCACGGGCCAGATCGCGCGCTGTGGTCTCACCGATGTGACGGATGCCGAGGGCATAGATGAAGCGATCCAGAGCAATCGTACGCCGCGCCTCGATGGCTCCGTACAAATTCTCGAGTGACTTCGCACCAAAGCCCTTCTTGGTGTTCAGCGGCTCGGAATGCTTCGGGTCACGCTCCTGCAAAGTGAAAATGTCGGCCGGCTGGCGGAGGCGCTCCTCGTCGAAGAACAGCTCGATACGCTCGCCACCGAGGCCTTCGATGTCGAAGGCGTTGCGCGAGACGAAGTGCTTCAGGCGCTCCTTGGCCTGGGCCGGACAGATGAGGCCGCCGGTGCAGCGGCGTACGGCATCGGCCTTGCCGGTTTTCTCGTCGATCTCGCGCACCGCGTGACTGCCGCAAGCCGGGCAAACCTGGGGAAACACGAAACGGCGCGCGCCTTTCGGCCGCTTGTCGAGCACCACCGAGACGATCTGCGGGATGACATCGCCGGCGCGCTGCACCACCACGGTGTCGCCGGTGCGCACGTCCTTGCGCGCGATCTCGTCCTCATTGTGCAGGGTGGCATTGGAGACCACGACGCCGCCGACGGTGACGGGCTCGAGCTTGGCGACAGGGGTGAGCGCGCCGGTGCGGCCGACCTGGATCTCGATATCTTTCAATACGGTCGTCGCCTGCTCGGCCGGGAACTTGTGGGCGATGGCCCAGCGCGGCGAACGCGAGACGAAACCAAGCCGCTCCTGAAAGTCGAGGCGGTCCACCTTGTAGACGACGCCGTCGATGTCGTACCCGAGCTTGGCGCGCTTGTCGGCCATGCTGCGATAGAATGTGAGCATGTCCTCGGCGCTGGCGCATACCCTGTGCAGCGGATTGACCGGCAGACCCCAGCGCTCGTAGGCGGCGATGACACCGGACTGCGTGTCGGCCGGCATCTTGGAAATGGCGCCCCACGCATATGCCAAGAACTTGAGCGGGCGGCGCGCCGTGATGCTCGCGTCGAGCTGGCGGAGCGAGCCAGCGGCGGCATTGCGAGGATTGGCGAAGACTTTGTCACCAGTTTCGGTCTGGGCCACGTTGAGACGGCGGAAGTCGGCGTGGCTCAAGTAGATCTCGCCACGCACGTCGATGAGGTCGGGAACGTCCTTGCCTTTGAGCTTGTGTGGCAAGGAAGCGATAGTCTTGACGTTGGCGGTGACGTTCTCGCCCGTGGTGCCGTCGCCCCGCGTAGCTGCGCGCACGAACGCGCCATTTTCGTAGCGGATGGAGATGGACAGGCCATCGATCTTCGGTTCGGCCAGGAATGCCAGCGGCTCGGACGCCGGCACGCGCAGAAAGCGGCGCACCCGCTCGACGAACTCGGTGACGTCGCTGTCCTCGAAGGCGTTGCCGAGGGAGAGCATCGGCACGTCATGGCGGATCTTGGCGAAGGTTTCGAGCGGGGCGGCGCCGACACGCCTGGAGGGGCTGTCGTCGCGCACGAGGTCGGGAAAACGCGCCTCGATAGCAGCGTTGCGCTGAACCAGCGCGTCGTAGGCGGCGTCCGAGATTTCGGGTGCGTCCTGGCGGTGGTAGAGCTCGTCGTGGCGCGCGATCTCGGCGGCCAGATACGCAAGCTCGGCCTTGGCCTCAGCCTTGGTGAGGGTCTCGGCAGGCTTTACAGCTTTGGCGGTCTTGCTCATGGCGCGGACTGTGCACCAAGGTGCCTAATCAAGCCAAGCTCCGGCGACAATCGAATGATGATTTGACGGCGACCATGGCGCGTAAGACGATCGCACGGGGTTGCGGACGAACAAAGCGAGCCCGACCAGAGAAGGATGCCCATATGATCTATCTGAATGTCGTGCTGACGGTGAAAGATGCCGCGGACATCCCGTTCGTGCGCTCGACCATGACGGAGCTCGGGCGGCTCGCCCGCTCGGACGCGGGCTGCGTGCGCTTCGAGGTGTATCACTCGCAGGCTGACCCCCGCGCCTTCTTCCTCAACGAGGTATGGGAGGACGCGGCCTCGCTCGACGCGCATCGCAAGGCAAAGCCCTTCGTCGAAATCTACATGCCCAAGGTGGTGCCCAAGCTGGACCGCACGCCGCATCTCTGCGACCTGCTCGAGTAGCCTCAGTAACTCGCTGGGAGCCCGGCCACACGCAACGACAAATCATCACACTAGATGCGGCTGCCGCCCCTGGCCTCGATCAAGGCGCCGGTGAGGGCCTTGGCGAAGTCGCGCCGCTCGTCGTCGGTGAGAAAACGCCCGAAGGACAATTCCTTGCCGTGCAGATGCAGGCGCAGGTCGGTGCGCCCATCCTTGCCTTCGGCCAAGCGGACGCGCACCCAGTAGGGGTTGAGGACGAAACGCTCCGTGCGACCGGAGGGATGGAAGCGGGTGACCGTCAGATCTGAGGAATTTAGCTCCACCGTCTCGTGCAGGCGGCCTGCGCGATAGTTGAGGCGGAATGCGATATAGATGATGAGGACGTCGAGGCCGAAGAAGCCGAGCACCGGCCAAGCGCCCATGAAGTAGAATACCGCACCAGTCGTGAAGCTAACGGTACTGATGATACTCATCAGCATGAGAAAACCGGTCGGACCCAGCGACCGGTGCGGTCTCAGAACCGCCCGAAACTCGCCGGAGCCCGGCATGTGAGGGGACGCGTCGCTCATCACCAATTCGCTTTGCGAACACTCTTATGCAGAAGCAGCTTAAACCACGAACAACAAATCCCGCCAAGGTCACGCTGGCAGCGCAGGCCGCAGGTGGCGTCAGGGCCAAGCCGCGACGCGCACGCAAGGGCAAGGTTTCGCCGGCAACCATCGAAGAGATATTCCGCCGGTTCGAGGCGGCCAATCCGCAACCCAAGGGCGAGCTGGAGCACGTCAATCCCTACACGCTGCTGGTGGCGGTCGTGCTTTCGGCGCAGGCGACGGATGCCGGTGTCAACAAGGCGACGCGGGCGCTGTTCGGCATAGCGGACACGCCGGCCAAGATGGTGGCGTTGGGCGAAGACAAAGTGCGCGACTACATCAAGACCATCGGGCTCTACCGCAACAAGGCCAAGAACGTGATCGCGCTATCGCAGCAGCTTATCAGCGAGCATGGCGGTAGGGTCCCGCACGACCGCGAAGCGCTCGAGAAGCTTCCCGGCGTCGGCCGCAAGACGGCGAACGTGGTCCTCAACATGGCCTTCGGCGAGCCGACCATCGCGGTCGATACGCACCTGTTCCGGCTGGCCAACAGGCTCGGGATCGCACCCGGCAGGACGCCGCTGGAGGTCGAGCAGGGCCTGCTCCGGGTCGTGCCTGAGACATACCTGCTGCACGCGCATCACTGGCTCATTCTGCATGGGCGCTACATCTGTCAGGCGCGCAAGCCGCGCTGCGGGATGTGCCTGATCGCCGATCTGTGCACCTCGAAAGACAAGATAGCGGCCTGATGCGGGCGGGATCGACCATGAGGCACAGCCCAGCTTCGGCGCGCGCGCCGGCAGATGCAGCCGCTTCCGTGATGGCAGGCGCGCTGGCGCATCTCCATCCCGGGGATCGCCCGCTCATTGTCGACGAGCCGGCGGGGCTGCTCGTCGATACGCTGGCGGCGCAAGGGGTTGCGGCTAGCGTCTGGCTGCGGCGCGCCGGCGGTTCGGAAGCGGCGCAAGCGTGGCCTGCGGCTGGCCCGTTCACGTCGGCGCTGGTGCGGCTGCCCAAAGCCAAGGATGCGCTCGACTTCGCACTGCATGCGGTGGCGTCCGCCGTGCCGGCGGGCGCGGAGATCATGGTGTTCGGCGCCAACGATGAAGGTATCCGCTCGGCAGCGTCGCATCTGGAAGTCGTGGCCGAGGATGTGGCGACGGTCGATGCGCGCCGCCACTGCCGCGTGCTGGCGGGACGGCGGCGTGCGGCGATTGACGGCCACAAGACATCGCTCTCTGCACTGGCGCCGCGAAAACGAGATTGCAATTGCAGGCGGGACGCGCCGCTGGGTGTCCTATCCGGGCCTATTTGCCGGCGGCGGTCTGGATGAGGGCACGGCACTGCTGCTGGAGCATCTGCCCGAGCTGGCAGACACCGCGCGCGTTCTGGATTTCGGATGCGGCACGGGCATCATCGGCACAGGCGTGCGCGTGAAAGCACCGCGTGCGCGGATCGATCTCCTGGATGCCGATGCCATTGCGCTGGAGGCTGCGCGCGAGAACGTGCTGGATGCTCGGCTGGTGCTCGGCGACGGCTTGGCGGCGGCGGGAACGATGCGCTATCACGCGATCCTCTCCAATCCGCCGCTGCATGACGGGGTGGCGGAGGATCGTGGGCCGCTCGAACGTTTGATCAGCGAGGCGCCAAAGCATCTGGTGGCGGGCGGCGTCCTGCAGATCGTCGTGCAGCGACGCATCAAGGCTATCGAACTGGTGCAGACGGCATTCGGCAACGTGGACGATGGTAGCGGAGAACGCGCGTTTCCGGGTGCTGCGGGCCAGGCGGGACAGATAGCCGTCAGTTGAGCCGGATAGGAATGCCGGCGGCGGCCATGTGCTGCTTGGCCTGGCCGATCGTGTACGTGCCGAAATGAAAGATGGAGGCGGCGAGCACGGCGCTGGCGTGGCCCTGCTTTACACCGTCGACCAGGTGATCGAGCGTGCCGACACCGCCGGAGGCGATCACCGGTACGTTGACGGCGTCGGCGATGGCGCGCGTCAGATCGAGGTCGAAGCCCGCCTTGGTGCCGTCGCGGTCCATAGACGTGAGTAGAATTTCACCCGCGCCAAGGGCCACGACCTCGCGGGCGTAGTCGATGGCGTCGAGCCCGGTCGGGTTGCGGCCGCCGTGGGTAAAGATCTCCCAGCGGTCCGGCTCGCCGGCGGCGGAAACCTTCTTCGCGTCGATGGCGACAACGATGCATTGAGCACCGAACTTCTCAGCCCCTTCGCGCACGAAGGTGCGCCTGTTCACGGCTGCGGTATTGATCGAGACTTTGTCGGCGCCAGCTTCCAGAAGCTTGCGGATGTCCTCCACCGTGCGCACGCCCCCGCCCACCGTCAGGGGCATGAAGCAGCGCTCGGCGGTGCGCTCCACAATGGCGAAGATGGTGTCGCGGTTCTCGTGGCTGGCCGTGATATCGAGAAAGCATAATTCGTCGGCGCCGGCGGCGTCATAAGCCGCTGCCGCCTCGACGGGATCGCCGGCGTCGCGCAGGTCGACGAAGTTGACGCCCTTGACGACGCGGCCGTCCCTGACGTCGAGGCAGGGGATGATGCGTACCTTGAGCATGGGCGTACTTCTGCGACGGGTGCTGGACGCCGTGCAAGAAAAAATAGCGCCCTCGCAGACGGGGCGTGTTTCCGGCTCTTGCGCCCTGCGGAAGGCACCTTCGGCACGACGCGGGCTAAGGGCGGCGAAGGTGTAAGAGGCATGTCGGGTTGGCCTGCGACCGGACCGAAGGTGACCCGCGGGCCGTTTCGAGTCCTGGGCACACACCCCAGGCTCCGGTTTTCCCTTGCCGGCCAAGGCGCAAAGGCGCTAGGCGTACGCAACCGAATTCCCGCTTCCAACCAGAAACCTTACGTCGTCGATAGGGGAGTTAGCCCATGCGCGTCTACTATGATCGTGATGCCGATATCAATCTGATCAAGGGCAAGAAGGTAGTCATCATCGGCTACGGCAGCCAAGGCCATGCCCATGCGCTGAACTTGCGCGATTCCGGCGTCAAGGACGTGGTCGTGGCACTGCGTAAGAGCAGTCCCTCCGCCAAGAAGGCCGAGGCCGAGAAGCTCAAGGTCATGGAAGTGGCTGACGCCGCCAAGTGGGCGGACGTGATGATGATGCTGACCCCGGACGAGCTGCAGGCCGACATCTACAAGGACCATCTGCACGCCAACATGAAGCAGGGCGCGGCCATCATGTTCGCGCACGGGCTTAACGTGCATTTCAACCTGATCGAAGCGCGCAAGGACATCGACGTGGGCATGGTCGCGCCCAAGGGCCCCGGCCATACCGTGCGGTCGGAATACGCGCGCGGCGGCGGCGTGCCGTGCCTGATGGCGATCGCGCAGGACGCCTCCGGCAACAGTCACGATCTGTTCCTGTCCTATGCGGCGGCGATCGGCGGCGGGCGCGCGGGCATCATCGAGACCACCTTCAAGGAGGAGTGCGAGACCGATCTCTTCGGTGAGCAGGTCGTCCTGTGCGGCGGGCTCGTGGAGCTGATCCGCGCCGGCTACGAGACACTGATCGAGGCCGGCTATGCGCCCGAGATGGCCTATTTCGAATGCCTGCACGAGGTGAAGCTGATCGTCGACCTGATCTACGAAGGCGGCATCGCCAACATGAACTATTCGATCTCCAACACCGCCGAGTTCGGCGAGTACGTGTCGGGGCCGCGCGTCATCACGGACGAGACGCGCAAGGAGATGAAGCGCATCCTCAAGGACATCCAGTCCGGCGAGTTCGCCTCCAAATGGATCGCCGAGTGCAAGGCCGGCCAGCCCAAGTTCAAGGCCATCCGCCGCAACAACGACGCCCACCCGATCGAGGAAGTGGGGGCCAAGCTGCGCGCCATGATGCCCTGGATCAAGGAGAAGGCCCTGGTCGACAAGACGAAGAACTGAGGCCTTTCGGCCCTAGTCGAAGGCGGGCGCCGGGGCCATACTGGCGGCTTCGGCGTTGTCATTTGCAAAGGGGGAAAGCCATGAATCGCCTGCTCGCTGCCGTTGCCTGCGCCATGGCGCTGTCGCTGGCCGCACCTGCCACCATCGAAATGCCTGCTGCTGCCGCCAAGAAAGCCGCCATGAAGCAATGCAAGGCCAAAGCCCTGGACGGCAAGGCGGTCACATGGAAGTGCGCTACGGACCAGCCGTGCTGCATGAACTACGTCACGGGCAAGGGCGTGTGCGGCACCAAGGCTATCGGCTGCCTGTAAGCGCCACGGACAGCAGCGTGAAGGGCGCGGCGTCGCCCTTCACGGGCTTGCCGGCCACACCATGACCAGCGGTATCGATGTGCACAAGGTGCGGGCCGAGACACCGGCGTGCGCTAATCTCATTCACTTCAACAATGCCGGCGCGGCGCTCATGCCCGAGCCAGTGTACCAAGCCGTCCAGGCGCACCTGGATCTGGAGCGACGGATCGGCGGCTACGAAGCGGCTGCGGCGGTACAGGTTGAGCTCGACGACTTTTACTCATCTTTTGCCGAGCTGCTTGGATGTGAGCCTGACGAAATTGCATACATCGAGAACGCAACCCGGGCCTGGGACATGGCGTTCTACGCCATTCCGTTCCGCGCCGGCGACCGCATCCTGACCGTGGAGGCGGAGTACGCGTCCAACTTCATTGCGTTTCTGCACATGGCGAAGCGGTGTGGCGTCGTGATCGATGTCGTACCATCCGATGCAAGCGGTGCCACGGACGTAGCCGCGCTGGAGCGCATGGTGCGTGCAGGTGGCGTCAAGCTGATTGCCATCACGCATGTGCCCACCCAGGGCGGGCTCGTCAATCCGGCTGCCGAGATCGGGCGCATCGCGCGTGCGAACGGCATTCTCTATCTGCTTGATGCGTGCCAGTCGGTCGGGCAGATGCCCGTCGATGTCGGTGAGATCCAATGCGACATGCTGTCCGGCACAGGGCGCAAGTTTCTGCGCGGTCCGCGTGGGACGGGCTTTCTGTACGTGCGGCGCGGTATCCTCGATCAGCTCGATCCACCATTCCTGGATTTGCACGCGGCCGAGATCAACGCCTCCGGCGGCTATCGGCTGGCTCCTGGGGCCATGCGCTTCGAGAACTGGGAGAGTTTCGTGGCCGGCCGGCTCGGGCTGCGTATGGCCGCACGCTACGCGCTCGGTCTTAGGCTACCGGCCATCAAGGATCGCGTGTACGCGCTGGCGGATGAATTGCGCGAAACCTTGCAGCGCATTCCCGGCGTCACCACACACGACCTCGGTCGCGAGAGATGCGGCATTGTCACCTTTACGAAGGCTGATGAAGCACCCGACGCGATCAAGACCCGGCTGGCAGCGTCACAAATCAACGTCTCGGTCTCGCGCGCCCGCTACGCCGCCCTCGATCTCGGCAAGCGCGGTCTGCCGGCTGTCGTCCGCGCGTCCGTGCACTACTACAATACCAGCGAGGAGATCAGCCGCTTCTGTCGGGTTCTGAGTGATCGTGCGTAGCAACGGCAAGAGCGCGATCGACTCACATGGAAGCATTACTGCTTCCATGTGTCCGCGCGTAGCGCGGCTCCGCCGCGACACGTGAATCGCACTCTAAAACTTAAAGTGTAGAGCAGGATCCACGCTTCGGCCGAGACGTCTCGATTGCGGTAAAGCGCTTCAATCCGAAGCGACCCTGCTCTAGGCCGCTGCCACCGGAAGGAACCGTCTGTCGTCGCGTCGGGGAGGGAGGTGTGTGGCGGTGCGGCGACAGACAGAACCTTCCGGCAGAGAGTAGGTCCGAAGCACATGCTGCTGGCACGCGAGCGGACCAAGGCGCGTTTTCAAGGCCGTCACATCGTGGGAGCGTTGCTGGCCCTGAAGGAACGTGTCTCATGTCACCCATGAGGCCCTGCAAAGGTGATTACTTTCAGGCCGCCGCGCGACGATTTCGCGGCCTGCAATCACGTCGTGTGTCGGGTGCGAAATAGTGCTCGCACGAGCACAAGTGGCCACTCCGGCATTGAAAAGTCACCAAGCCAAACCGATGTCCACTCTCAACGCCCGGACTTGGAGCGGTTTGCGGATTGAGGCATGTTGCAGGCCAATTGGCGGCATGGGGAGAGACCTGTAATGCGGCTTCAGTTCCACACGCTCGATGTGTTCACCGACAAGCGTTTCGGCGGTAATCCGCTGGCTGTCGTGCACGACGCCGACTCGCTCGACGGGAATGAGATGCAAACCATCGCGCGCGAGTTCAACCTCTCCGAGACCGTGTTCGTGATGAAGCCCGAGAATCCGGCCCATACCGCACGCGTCCGCATCTTCACCCCGGCCGTCGAGATACCTTTCGCGGGCCATCCCACGGTCGGCACAGCGGCGCTCCTGGCCGAGTTGCGTTCACCCTCAGGTGCCGGCGAGCGTGAGGCCATTATCGTGCTCGAGGAGAAGGTCGGTCCGGTGCGCGTCGGCGTGCGCCTCACCGAAGGCGCGCCAGCGCTCGCCGAGTTCGATGCCCCACGCTTGCCCGAGAAGGAGGGCTCCCCGCCCGGCGCCGAGCTGCTGGCTGCGGCGCTCGGACTGATCCCGTCCGAGATCTGCTTCGAGAACCATCGCCCGACGCGCTACACGGCCGGAAACGCTTTTGTCTTCGTGCCGATCTCGACCCTGGAAGCCATGGCAAAGGCCAGGGTCTCATCCACACACTGGAGCAAGGCCTTCACCGGACAGGGAGGTGTGGGCGCCTTCCTCTACACGCGTCAGGTCGTGCACACGACCTCCGCGTTCCACGCGCGCATGTTCGCCCCCGATCACGGCGTGGCCGAGGACCCGGCCACGGGCAGTGCCGCAGCTGCCTTCGCTGGCGTGGTGCAACACTTTGATGCGCCCACCGACGGCACCCATCGCCGTGTCATCGAGCAGGGCTTCGAGATGGGCCGGCCCAGCCTCATTACGCTCTCGCTGGTGGTGGATGGGGGCCGGCTGGCGGCGGCACGGATCGGCGGGCATGCTGTTCGCGTGAGCCAGGGCACCATCGAGGTCTGAGCTGGATTAGAGCTTGCAATCGGGTGCGCAGTCCGGCTATTTGACGGACATCAAGGCTTCAATGGGGCCCCGAAAGCCCGACCGCGAGCATGAACCCACGTTGCCCAGGTTCGATGTCTCCCCGGTTCGACGCGTCGACCGCGCCGAAGGCTGGCGCCCGTGCGTCTGCGCTTGGCCTGATTACCCTCCTCCTTACTGGCCCCTGAGCCTCTTGGGTCCTGGATGCGTTCAGGACGGGTGCTCAGGGGAACGCGAGTTCAAGTCAGGCAGATACAATCTCCGCCGGACCTGATCCGGCATATATCAACGGACCCAGACCATGACCGCACCCACCGATACCGCTACCGCCGAGCAAGCCAAGCCCGAGCGCAATGAGGCCAACCGTGTCCTGATCTTCGACACCACGCTGCGCGACGGCGAGCAGTCGCCGGGCGCCGCCATGACGCTCGAGGACAAGCTGAAGGTCGCAGTGCTGCTCGACGACATGGGCGTGGACATCATCGAGGCCGGGTTTCCGATCTCCTCCAACGGCGATTTCGAGGCGGTGTCGGAGATCGCCAAGGTCGTCAAGAAGTCGGTGGTGTGCGGGCTTGCCCGCGCCGGCCTCAAGGACATCGACCGGGCCGGCGAGGCGGTACGCCATGCCAAGCGTCCACGTATTCACTCCTTCATCTCCACCAGCCCCGTACATCGCAAGTGGAAGTTGCAGATGGACGCCGAGCAGGTGATCGAGGCTGTGTCGCAGAGCGTGGCGCACGCGCGCAAGTATGTCGACGACGTCGAGTGGAGCCCCGAGGACGCCACGCGTACCGAGCGCGACGTGCTGCTGCGCTGCTGTGAGGTGGCGATCAAGGCCGGCGCCACAACCATCAATATTCCGGATACGGTCGGATACTCGGTGCCGGAGGAGTACTACGCCCTCATCAAGATGCTGCGCGAAACGGTGCCGGGCGGAGACAAAGTGGTGTGGTCGACGCACTGCCACAACGATCTCGGCATGGCGGTCGCGAACTCACTCGCGGGCGTGCGAGCCGGGGCGCGCCAGATCGAGTGCTGCATCAACGGTCTGGGCGAGCGGGCCGGCAATGCCGCGCTCGAGGAGATCGTGATGGCGCTCAACGTCCGCGGCGACGTGCTGCCTTACTGGACGGGCGTGGATTCCACCAAGTTCACGCGCGCCTCCAAGCTCGTCTCAGCCGTGGCCGCTTTCCCCGTGCAGTACAACAAGGCCATCGTCGGCCGCAACGCGTTCGCGCACGAGAGCGGCATCCACCAGGACGGCATGCTCAAGAACAACCAGACCTACGAGATCATGACGCCCGAGAGCGTGGGGCTGGCCAAGTCGTCTCTCAGCATGGGTAAGCTGTCCGGCCGCCACGCCTTCCGCGAGAAGCTGCGCGAGCTCGGCTATGAGCTCGGCGACAACGCCTTCCAGGATGCCTTCAACCGCTTCAAGGACCTCGCAGACAAGAAGAAGATCGTGTTCGACGAGGACATCGAGGCGCTGGTCGATCAGGAGGTTGCCTCCCAATACGACCACATCAAGGTGGTAGCGTTGACTGTCATCGCCGGCACCGGCGGCCCGCAGAAGGCCACCATCACGCTCGACATCGACGGCAAGCATCACGTGCACGAGGCGACGGGCGACGGGCCGGTCGACGCCACCTTCAAGGCCATCAAGGCCATCGTCCCGCACGATGCACGCCTGCCGCTCTACCAGGTGATGGCCGTCACCGAGGGTACGGACGCGCAGGCCGAGGTGATGGTGCGGCTCGAGGAAAACGGCCGCACCGTGACGGGCCGGGGCGCTGACACCGACACGATGGTGGCGTCCGCCAGGGCCTACGTCAGCGCGCTCAACAAGCTCCTGCTGAAGCGCACGCGCGGGCTGCACGCCCAAGCCATGGTATCGTGACGCGGCGCTGGGCTGCGTGACCAGGTCTCATCGCGGCCGCCTTGGCGGGCGGCCGCGAACGATGCAGTTGCAATAGGGCGGCTCGCTGGACAAGCCGGGCGGGCTGGGATAGACAACCGCACGTCGAGGGCTCATCGCAGCCCCGTTTTTGGTGGCCGGGGCGCATAGCTCAGTTGGTAGAGCAGCTGACTCTTAATCAGCGGGTCGCAGGTTCAAGTCCTGCTGCGCCCACCATTGTTTCAAAGACTTAGGCGCGATTTTTCGTCTGCACCCACACTAGTTTTGCAATTGGTCGGCGGCAGTTTTGCAAACTCTGTTCTAAAGTCGTTTCCCGTCGCAGGATCGTCGATGGACCAGTCCACACACCGATGACACTTCGCACCCGACGCGCCACTCGCCAAGGAGGGCGAATCTCTCTACTCACCACCGGCAACGATCACCAGTGCTCGGCGTTTCCAAGGATCGGAGACAGTAGAGTGCTTGGATTTTTCGCAATATTGGTTGTTGCATTTTGCGGGCTCGCAGCAGCCCCAATTTGGTCTGTAGTGGTAGCAGCAATAGCGCTCACGTCCATTTCCTATGCGCGCCATCACGTGTTGTATCGGCGTGCAGCCGGCCTCGGCTTGCGGCAGGTGATCGATCAGACCCTCATCGCCAGCCTACTCAACGGTTTGCTTGCCGGCGCGGCGGCTTACGGTTGCGGCGCGGTATTCCGCGTCCTCTCGCTAGGCTGGCAATGAGCAGCGCTTGATGCGCGTTATTGAGGTTGATCAGATGATCGACTTGAGCCAGTCCGCGTTCTGCGCGGACCCGTAGCTCCGCCACACGGTGGCCTGAGAATTTTCGCGTCTTCGACATCCAGCTAAAGAGACCGCGCCGCCGAGACCGCAGGCTCCGCAGTAAATCGCGGTAATGGCTTTGAGCCAATTCCAGCTCCTGTGGGCCCAGAATATTCTGCCGCAATCTAAGCCGAGCAATGCCGTCCAAGGATACTGCTTCCGCGAGGTCGAGAAGGTCGCGATCTCGCGGCGGTCCGAATTGAGAGAGCAGGTCGATGGCGTCCGCAAGCAGGCCCTGAGCGTTCGAGCCCGCGAGCACTCCATCCTTGTACCCGAAGGATTCTGCACCGATCTCGCGAGTGTTCCCCAGGCCTTCTGGTCTCTTCTCCCTAAGAACGGAAGGCACGTGTACGCTGCCATCATCCACGACTACCTGTACTGGCGCCAAAAAACCTCGCGCATTGAAGCTGACGAGATCCTCAAGCTCACGATGATTGAGGAAAAAGTCGCTTGGTGGAAGATCGACTCCATCTATTTGGCTGTGCGCAGTGCTGAGGCGCAAAGCGCTTGGGATGACAACAAGAGGGCAAAGGATGCCGGGCAGATGCGCTTCCTCGCCAAATTTCCTCCCCGTGATCAGCGCGTCACCTGGGCTGAATGGAAATCTGATCCTGCCAATCTACGAGACGATGAAACTGCGGACCGCGTTGGCAGGTATGCCCTTTGATCGGCGTCGCATGTACACATGCACGGTATCGGCGAGACCATGTCGAGCACAAGTGGAGGCACTGGCAAACACCACCTTGTTCCAATCCAAGCTGTGGTGGGGAAACACGTCACAGAAATTGGTACGAGGCTGACGAACATTGGTGGCTGGCATATGTCAGCTTCCGAGGCCAATCAAACATGGCTCGGCGCCCATCGCCTAGTCTGCTTGTGACCGAAGCGGTCATCACAGTCGATGATGCGCTTCGCCACCAAAATGCGTCGGGAATGTCGACGATCAAGCAGCCAGGGCCGGAATGCCGAGTTTGGCATGGATGGCGTTGGCCTCACGCGCCCCCATGCCCAGGGCCGACGCGAGCGCGACCAGATATTCCGCCTCCGTCTGGCTATCGAGGTCAATGCCCATGACCGAAACAGCATAGATCTGGTTCTCCAGCCCCTTCGGCACCTGCTTTGACGAGGGCCTGCACGTCGACGGGGGCAGCAAGTTCCCGGTTCACGAATGCCACGTCCTCGCGCGAAGCCTCGCCGAGACCTTCAAGAATCTTCTTCTTCTCGCCCTCGTCGATCCTCCCATCACATTTGGCGGCTTGCAGCATCGCGCGGAGCATCAGGCCTGCGGCGGCGTCCTGCTGCGGTGTGGGTGAGATCTTGGGCTCGCCGTACTTCTGAAATGATTGATTTAAGACGTCGGCAAACGAGCCTTCGGCGGATGTCTTGCTGATGGTTCCCTTTGTGGTGCCTCCCGAGGCCGCGTCGGCAAGCCCTCTGATCAAGGCGTCGAGACCACCGCTTGGTGCCGACGCTGTTGCGCTGGGTCCAGGGCGAGCACCGCCAGCACCGGCACCCGGAGTGAGCTGTTCGAGGAGGCTGCCAAGTCCCCCGCCCGCTTGGCCCTTGCTACCGAGAATGGAGCTGAGTGGGTCGACTTGTCCTGGCTGGGAGTTCGGGCCTTTCATCGGCGCTGGCTGGGCAGCTCGACCAGCGACTTTGGCAGCAGCGACGCCGAGCGCAACCTTTGCCAGGGTTTTGACGAGAACTCATGTGATCCTCCAGCTGCATGCTCGAAGATCAGTCCTATTCTCGTCCATGCAAACCGTGCATCGGGGCGACTACCAGGAATTGAAGAGCCCTTTCGGTATGAGGCACATCAGGACCGCCTCATAGTGCATCGGGGTCCGGCGCCACCAAACACTGCGTTCTACTGGCCACGCGGCTCTGGCCTCCTGCGTCTGCGTTATCCGGGCCTGGATGACTGCTTCCTCCCGTCCTCTGAATGATTAAGAGAGACGCGGGCGGGTTACAATTCTTCGCGCTGGACCCTTGGGGCGATGTCACGTCCGCGTTAACAGGGCAGAGGGATTAAAGCCCATCCCGATCGGGGTTTGTGCGGATGGTTCCCTAACCTCGGCAGCGGTAGTAGCTCACCGAACTCTTGGTCATACACGGAACTCCCAAGCACATTCGTGCCTGGAACATGCTCACCGAGACTGTGTGCGCGGCGCGGCGCGTTGGCTAAGACGCGGACGCGTGGGCTTTGTTGGAGCGGCCGATGAGCCTTTTGCATCTAAGCGTGGCACCGAGCGAGTTTAGGGACGACATGGCCCGATTTGCCCGACTGGCCCGGCGCGCGGAGCTCGCCATGATCGCCTGCGGCGAGTGCGAGGATCGGAGGCTTCATCGCAAGCTGCGTGCGTTGGACGCCCGCGTCGCCCAGATTGAGCGGCACATACACGCTCGGCCGGTCACTGGCTTCGGCGACTTAGTGGCGCTTGCCCTGATCGCAAAGTTTGAGGCGAGACACACCCGGGGTGGCGACCTTCATGGGCTCAGCGAAGACGCTGACCGAGATGAACAGTCGACCGCACATTTGATCCAAGCGGTGCTGGCGCTAGGTAGCGCCCAGCAACAGCAGAGCTGCGAGCGTCAAAGAGGTGCGCGGCCGACATGGAGGCAAGGATCGTTCTTGACGAACCGTTCCCAGCGCGATCGAGCGCGGAGCCTAGCACATCAGGGTCGATTGAAATCAGATCAAGGAGTTGGCGTTTGGTCGAAACCTTTGTCGTGACGGGCCGATCCGGACGAAGTTCCAAACCCAGATAGACGCCGCTCAGATCAGTCTCCGGTTTTTACTTTCGGCCGTCTAAATCTGAGCATCTCGGTAGTTGTCCGGATTGATCACAACGGCATGGAGGCCAAGGCTGTGCGTCCCCGCTAGGTAGCGGAGCGCATCCAATGGACCGACGAGATTGCAGATATCCTGTGCGCTTGCTGCTTCTTGTGAGCTCATTCTCACTGATGGCCGATGACGGTGCGGCCTACGCTCAATCCGGATCACGCCGGGGAAGCGTCACCACATCGGCAGCGGTGCCAATGCCGCCACGTCCAACAGATCAGGCCAAAGCTGACCCTGCGCAGCGCTACGTTCAGCAACACAGTGTCGAATACGTCGATGATTGCATTAAACGGTGGGACAAGCGGACCAACATGACCAAAGAGAAGTGGTCACGCTCGTGCCGACGCGTCGTCGACGAACACGTGAAATTCAGGGTCAACAATAAGATGCGGCTGCCATAAGTCGCCGATTCGATCGCGGTAGCGCCTGCGTGGTTGGTTAGTGCTGTCCGCGTTACCCCTGGGCGTTAGGTGCCGTTGCTTTTCCTTTCTTCCTTTCCACCCTTGCAGGCCCCAGCATGGGAAAGCACCAGCCGTCTCTCTGGCGTCCGCGTCCTGGAGGTTCGCCCGGACGATGCATCCACACGCGCATTTCTTTATCGCATTAGTTAATAACCTGCCCGCGTCGGCGCATTCACGGCTCCAGGTTTCCAGCGTCCCAATATGCATATTCGTGCGGATGCAGTCCGACGCCAATGCGCGCGACAATGAGCATGTCGACGAATAGGTGCCCAAAAAATCAACAGGGCAGCAAGTTGCCTCGCGTTGACGCTCTCCGCCAGACCGAGCGGGGCGCAGTAATTCGGCAGCAAGGCATTTTTTGATGAATTCCAGACCGTCAGTGCAGCCCACATGTTGCGCGCCGTCGCGGAAAAGCAGGATTACTCCCGGGCCCATCAGGAGACCATCGCAGATGTATAGACTTGCCCTCAGTGTCGCGGCAGCAGTTGCGCTTGCCGCCGTGATGCCGGCGCTGGCACAGCAACCGCCCCAGGTGCCGATCCCCACAGGTGTCTTCGTCAAGGCGCAGGCTCCGGGTCAGTTTCTGGCCAGAGATCGCCTGATCGGCCTGCCCGTACACAATGCGAGCGGCCAGATCGTCGGTGACATCGAGGACCTGATCATCGGTCCCGACAACGTCGTCGCGGGCGTCGTCCTGGGCACCGGCGGTTTCTTCGGCGCCGGCGAGAAGAAGGTCGGCATCCGCTTGTCCGCGCTGCAGATCACGAAGAAGGATGGCAAGACCGTTATCTCGCTGCCGGCCGCCAGCAAGGAGGTGTTGACGGTGCTCGAGCCGTTCAAGCGCGCGGAGCTCAGGCGCTCGTTGAGGGACCGCGCCAGAGACAAGGCGCAGGAGCTGACCGACAAGACCAAGGACGGCGCCGGTCCCGCCTATGAGCAGGCGAAGGAGAAAGCGCGGCATGCCTACCAGTCTGCCAAGGCGCAGGTCGGCCCTGCATATCAACAGGCCAAGGAGCAAGTGAAGCAAGCCTACCAGAAGGCCAGGGAGCAGGCCGGCCCGGCTTATGAGGAGGCACGAAAGTCCGCCAAGGAAGCCTACGACAAGGCCATGGCCGCCGCGCGCGAGCGCTTCAACCAAGCGACGGAGACGGCCGGCGAGACAGCGGCCACGAAGCAATAGATCACAATTGAAGTTTGCATCTCAGCAGGCCCTCTGCTCCATGCGGCAGAGGGCTTTATCGTGCTGCGGCTCGGCGCTCTACAGGGGCATTATGTCCACGATGAATTCGACAGGATCGTTAGGTCCTTCGCTATGACCGTCGTCGCTGGGCATGTGCAAATCGCGCCAATGCACCGGGCCATTCACCCCGTGCAGCGCAAACACAACTCTCTTTTTGGAACGTTCGACGCGGACTTCCATGAAGCTCTGGTAGAAGGGTGCACGGTTGAAGTCGAACATGCCCGATAGAGTCTCGATCGACACCGGCCAGGCACCGAAGCGTTTGATCCATCGCCAGAACGGCTGCTTCCAGGCAGGAGTTTCGGCATCGAGCTTGGCGCGGATTGCTTCGGGACCCGGATAAAAGGCCCAGGTCTTGGTCGGAATAACATCGGGCCACGCCAGGGCGCCGCCGATACTGAGATACGCGCCACCCCCGCCATTGACGAAGTAATGGATAGGGGGGCGGTCTGGGCTTTCAGCGCGATAGTACTCGAATGCGTGGGTGTCGCCTCCCATCATGACCCGCACTCCGGCCTGCTCGAGCTCAGTGTAGAGGGAGGCGATACCCGGGTCGTTTTCGCCGGCGTCTTGGCCCGCCGCGTATCTGGGGTGGCCAACGATCGCCATCGTGAACTTGCTGCGCGAGCGCTCAAGGGCCTTGCTCAGCCACGAGCGCTGTCGGTCGTCCACCGTGCGCAGGATCCCCGTATCGATCGCGATCAAGGCAAAATCTTTGGTCTGCAGCTCAAAGAACGGGGCACGCTGCCTCGCATTCGAGATGCCATAGAGGCCGCGCAGCTCCCCAGCGCGCTGAAGGAGGTGATCGATCCTCGCCCTGTTGGTGCTGGTCAAGTGGAGGTCGGCCGCAACACGCGCGGCGAGCGCAGCGCGCGCCGCGTTCGGCTCCAGGAAATTGGCATTGAATCCTTCCAGCGCATCGAACCAGTCGTGATTGCCTGGGATCGCATAGATCGGCTTTGTGAACCCCTTGAAGGGCAGATAGAAGTTCCGTTCGTAGTCCACCATCGCGCCGGCTGGATAGATCACGTCGGATGCGATCACCAGGAACTTGATCTCATCCCGCCCGCCGAGCGCGAGGTAGCGGTCGACCAGCGCATACTGCGATGCATCCCCTTCGCCAGGATCACCGATAACGATAAAGCTGAAGTCCTCGCTCTCGATCCCCGGAGGCACGACCCGAAACAGCTCATCGCTGTTGCCCCCATAAGCGGCCACGACCGCATCAACCATGCTGGCGCGCCACTTGTCGACGCGAAGAGCGGTCACCTTCTGGTAGAAAGCGCTCGCCCAACTTTCGGTGTTGAAGTACCAGCTGAAGCCCCAGATCGGATTGATGGCAGCAAACAAGACGGTCAGGGGCAAGCCGAGGCTTAAAGTCAATATTGCGGCCGATGGAAGCGATGCACGGGCGCGCCGAAGCGAAGCGGAGAACGAAAAGCGCGCATCAGTCCATAGTTTAATGAGTTGGCGCGGCAGCGCGTTCATATGCTCGTCCTGACCCGCTATGCGTAGCCGCCAAGCCTTCCTCTCTAGCGGACGGGTCAGGCGCCTCCAACCAAGTCGGTACGGCAGCACCAGCAGGGTGCCGAGTGCGATCGCCATAATGGCGTCGCCAGCGGTGGCAACGAACGGTGAAATCAGTCCGAGCCAGGAGTTGGTTGATCGCATACGGCCGACGTGGGTAGCAAACAGGACGGCGGCGATGACCAGCAGCCAGTAGGTATTCACCTGGCCCACCACCCCGGCGCTCGAGGCGCGCAACGCATTTGCAACCCTAAACTGCTCGTGTTCGCCGAGTGCCAGCGCTGGATCCGCGTGTGCGTTGGCCGCCATCGACTCGCCAAAATCTTCTTGGTGTTGGGTCGGTGACAGGAGCATCCGCCAACCCGCTCCTGCCGTATACCCGGCGACCACCACACCAATCGCAATCTCCACTCCGAACTTCCGCCAAAGCCACCAACCCGCAAGAGCTAGAAGTAGGCTCGATGCAGCATTCACCGCCGTCACTAGCCGAGATGTCGTTGAGCCGACACCGAGCGCGGCTTGCCCGATCTTCACGGCGCCATCCATCGCTAGGAGGGCGAGCAGCAACACGACAACGCCATTGACGACGAGGGATGGGCTAACGAAAAGAAGCAGGGCTGCGCCCAGTGCCACTATCCCCGTTGCGTAGGCGGTCGGATGCACTCGAAGGTGCGGATCGGTAGCTGTCGCGTAGAGCTCCGACACTCCGACTGCCAGTGGAAAGACGCTAAGGAATTGTAGCGACCACGTTCCCGTTGTAAGTGGCGCAAG
>CAWIYZ010000015.1:0-203666 GCA_963840425.1 uncultured Alphaproteobacteria bacterium
CGCTGCCTCCACACCGCGTTCAGGCCGACCGCAGCACTTTTGCGGCAGCCGGAGCGAAGTAGGTGAGGATGCCGTCGGCGCCGGCGCGCTTGAAGGCCATGAGGCTTTCCATCATCACCCGATCGCCGTCGAGCCACCCATTGCCGGCGGCAGCCCGCAGCATGGCGTACTCACCCGATACCTGATAGGCGAACGTCGGCATGCCGAAGGCATCCTTCACGCGGCGTACGATGTCGAGGTAGGGCATGCCGGGCTTGACCATCACCATGTCGGCCCCTTCGGCAATGTCGAGTGCAACCTCGCGCAGCGCCTCGTCGGAGTTGGCGGGGTCCATCTGGTAGGTGCGCTTGTCGCCCTTCAGCGTTGCATTGGTGCCGATAGCATCGCGGAAGGGACCGTAGAAGCCCGACGCGTACTTGGCGGCGTACGACAGGATCTGCACGTCGGCAAAGCCGGCCGTGTCGAGAGTGCGACGAATGGCGCCGACACGCCCGTCCATCATGTCGGATGGCGCAACACAGTCGACGCCCGCCTCCGCCAGCGACAGTGCCTGCCGGCACAGCACCGCCAGCGTGTCGTCGTTGACGATCCTGTTTTGCGCATCCATGAGCCCGTCGTGGCCGTGGCTCGTGTAGGGATCGAGCGCCACATCGGTGATCACGCCGATTTCCGGCACAGCCTGCTTAATGGCGCGCACGGCGCGACACATCAGGTTCTCGGCGCGCACGGCCTCGCTGCCGTCAGGGTCGCGCAGGTGGTTCTCCACATAAGGAAACGGAGCGATGGCCGGAATGCCGAGCTCCGCAGCCCGTTCCGCTTCGGCCACCGCCTCCTCGATGTTGACGCGGTCGACGCCGGGCATGTGCTCCACCGGAACACGCCGCTCGGGCCGGTCGATAAGAAAGATCGGCCAGATCAAGTCGTCCGTCGTAAGCATGCTTTCCGCCACGAGACGGCGGGTCCAGGGCGCCTTGCGGTTGCGTCGCATGCGCACGGCGGGGAACATGCCTGGGAGTTGCACGGCGGCAGAGCGGGCGGCGTCAGTCGGTGTCTCCACCCGGCGTATAGGCAATGGTTTCATGGCACACCCTCGACATCGAGGTGACAGGGGGACTTGGTCCCGGTCCAAGCCCCCAAAATCCAACCGTACGGCCCGGCTGGCAAGAGGAACGTTGTGCGGCGACTATTCGCAGATGCGCTTGACCGGGCGCTCCGCCATGTCGACATGGAAGTGGTTGCGGTGCGCCTCGTTGGCCTCGGGTCCGAGGACGGTGCCGAAGTGGCGGCAGGCGCCGGCGTGAATGCGGTGCAGAAAGCGCTGCCGCGGAGGGGCTTTGGGCTCTCCGGCCTGGCGCGGGCCCCCGAGCCGGCTGGGCGGTGCCAGGGTCAGCGCCGGCGCTGTGGCGGCCAGGCCGAGGCCTGGCAATGCGGAGGCCGGTCTTGCCGCCGCGTTCGCCCCTTCCAAGTCGTTCTTGCTGGCGGCAGCCAGGGAGGTCACGGTGTCGCTCTCTCCCTCGATTGGCGCCGTCTTTGGGGCATTACCCGCAGCATCCTTCGCTGCGATAGCGGTGCGGGCAAGAACGTCGCGGTCGGTGTCGCCCCAGTCGGAGCGCAACTGTGCGATTTCGCCGCGCTCGGTCACGAACATGGCGATATCGAGGGCGTTGGCACGCCCGTGCTCGCTCAGCTTGGCCTTGAGCCGCGCGTAGGCAGTACGGCACGAATAGGCGCTCATGACCTCGATCCGGATCACCGGACCACCCAGGATCTCCCGTGCGGCGGGCTGCACCTCGTTCTTGAGCCAGCCATCCAGCGCCGCCGCCATATCGCAGGTCACGAGCGGCGGCGGGGAGAGAGAGACCTGCGGCGCCGTTCCCACGCTGATCAGCTGAACCGGGGCTGGCGCGCCGCAGTCGCCCTCCCTGACGGGCCCGGCCGGTATGGCAACGATATCGAGGTTCTTCAGGAGCGCTACGCATCTTAGCTTGGCGGCATCGATATCGGCCTGATTCCACTGTGCGTCTTTGGTCGCCGTGCCGATGGCAGTGCTTGGGCGGGACGCCACGATCGGTGGTGTTGCGGCGTCTTTCTTGTGCTCAATGTCGCGCGTGCGCGGCTGCGGCTGAGATTGTGCAGTGCCAGTCCCGGACTTGCCGTGCTCGGCAATGGTCGGTTGTGCGTCAGCGGGCACTGCGCTTTGCCACAAAGCGCCTGCCAGCGCCAGAATGGCGCCGGACAACATCGAGCAATGCCGCATCAAGTCCCCCGCCCGACCGGACCGTGCGCCCGGCGAATCACACATACATTCTGATTGCATGTGCAGCTGGAGTATAGCGGTATCGGGAGCGACATTGCGGCGCGCAGCGCCGCATTCACAGCTCTCCTATCGGTCTAAAATCAACTGGGAGCACATGACGGCAGAGTGGGCCCTATGATGGACCGGGTGGCGGCACCCATTGAGACTGCGGATGGTGCTACCGTGACGATCGAGAAGCGGGGAACGGCCGGCATCGTCACCCTGGCGCGTCCTGAAAAGCGCAATGCCTTGAACTCATCCATGTGCAGGGCGCTGGCGTCGGCGTATCCGCAGTTTGCAGGCGATCCCACGATCTATGCGGTGATTGTTCGATCAGCTGTCGCAGGAGTGTTCTCGTCAGGCGCAGATCTTGCCGAGGTCGCCACACTTTGCGACGGAGACCGGGACGTGGCGCGCGCTGCCGTTGGCGAAGCCATGCAGCTGTGCTGGCGCGCAGGAGTTTTTCACGAAGCCGACCGTTTCTCTCATGGACGGTGTGGTGGTGGGCAGCGGCTTCGGGATCGGCCTGCACGGCACACACAGGGTGGCCGGGGACGGATACGCCTTTGCCTGTCCGGAAACCGGCATCGGCCTTATTCCAGCGGGAGGCGTCTGCCACGTTTTGGCTCGTTTGCCGGGATCGATCGGATCCTATCTGGCCCTGACGGGAAACCCGATCCGGCGCGCCGATGCTTTTCGTCTCGGTCTCGTCACGCACTGTCTGCCGGCCGACCGCTTCGAAGCGGTCGTGACGCGTCTCGCCGACGCTGACCCTGTGGACTCCATTCTTGATCCCTTGCACCACGATCCGGGCCCGGGGGAGTTGGTCGAGCTCGAGCCTGCCATCGCACGCTGCTTCTCGGCGACATCAGTCGAGGAGATTCTCGGGCCGCCTCGACGGCGAGATCGGTGTTCATGCAACCTGGGCGCAGGAGACTGCCGCTCGGTTGAGACGAAAATCGCCGCTCGCGCTCAAGGTTACATATCGTTTGCTGTCAGAAGCAGAGGTTCTCGATCTGAGAGAGCTGTTGATGCTCGAGCACCGTGTCCTTTGTGGTCTGATGGCCGCGCCCGGAGCTGGGGGCCATATTCGCGCGGCACTGGTTGACCGATGCGGCGACTGGGGCTGGCTCCCTGCCAGGCTCGAGGAGGTCACGGCGGCGATGGTGACCCAACTCTTTAGCGCGCAGACGGTCCCGGCTCTAACGTTGCCGACGCGGGCTGAAATGCAGGGCTGGACCGCGGAGCCGGTTGGCACCGATGGGCGGGTTCGGCGTTAACAGACTGTTCATTATGCCTTTTAGCGCAACCTTTAATTTCCCGAGTTAGCTTGACTGCCTAAACCCGAGAGCAAGAACCCCGGGACGCGTAAAACAGAGAGGCAGGGACATGAGTGTTGCGTTGGACATGGCACGTCAGCGCGTGCCCGCCCAGGACGAGGAATTCCGCGCCGAGTATCTGCAGGGCCTGCGCCTGATCGAACGGCTGCACCGGCTCCTGCTGGACGTCATCAAGGACGAGTTCGATCGGCATGGCGGGGCTGAGCTGAATAGCGTGCAGGCGCTGCTCCTCTACAACATTGGCGATAGCGAGCTGACGGCGGGAGAGCTCAAAACCCGCGGCTACTATCTGGGTTCGAACGTTTCCTACAATCTCAAAAAGCTCGTTGATATGGGCTATCTGCATTACAAGCGCTCAGAGGTCGATCGCCGCTCCGTCAGGGTCAGTCTCACTGACAAGGGCAAGGAAGCCTGTGACGTCGTGAGCCGCCTCTATCAGCGCCAGCTCGGATCCATCGAGGCGGTGGGAGAGGTCGGGCGCGAGGATTTCCAGGCCCTCAACCGTGCGTTGGTGCGGCTCGAGCGTTTCTGGTCGGATCAGATCCGTTATCGTCTGTAGGATCGAGTCGCCCAACCATCATGTGGAAAGCGGTGAGAGGTCCGGCGGCAGCCGGGCCTCCGCTTGCCTTTGTGATCGCAGTGCACCACCGTTGCCGCAACTTCCCCATGCGGCAGCCGTTTGCGCTTTCCAATCCCTAACGAATGACGCAAATGAGCCTTGCCGCGGGTAAAAATGCCGTGCGGCGAGATGTTGTCCTGAAGCCGCATAGTCGAGGTGCACAGTTCTAGCGAGCGGCGTCGCAGCGAGAGCGTCGACGGGTGAGGGATACGACCATGAGCAAGTGGGCTGGCGGGTTGGCGAATATGCCGCGCCGGTATGGGGTATGGGGTAGACGGCTGCGGGCCACGGCATTGATGTGTGCCGCGATCGGCTCGGCGCCGGCTTGGGCGCAAAATACCGAGTGGCCATACTTCGGTGCCACCTCAAGTGGCTTCAGCCGACCACACGATGCTTCTTTCGCCAAGCAGTGGGAGGCGAATCCGCCAAAGGGCTTTCCGACGCTATCTCCCGAGAACCTGCAGGCTATGCGGGCTGCCATCAAGCGCTATTCCGATGTGGTGGAGCGCGGGGGATGGAAGGCGATGCCAGAGGGTGTCGTGCAGCCGGGGACCAATAGCGAGGTGGTCAGCCTTCTGCGCGAGCGGCTGTTTCTGTCCGGCGATCTGAAAGAGGGAGAGGGGAGCTTCTCGACGGCCTATGACGACAATGTCGAAAAGGCCGTGAAGCGCTTTCAAGCGTCCAACGGGCTGACACCCACCGGGACTGTCGACAAGCGCACAGTGGCCGCCCTCAATGTTCCGGCGGCCGCACGCCTGCGGCAGCTCAAGACGAACTACGCCCGCCTCGCCGAGCATGCGCGCAGCGCCGGCAAGAAGTATATCGTCGTGAATATTCCGGCCCAGCAGATCGAAGTGGTCGAGAACGACCGCGTGGTCTCGCGGCACTCGGGTGTGGTTGGCAAGCCCGACCGGCCCACGCCCATCCTGCGCTCAGCCATTCACGAGCTGAACTTCAATCCGGTCTGGCACCTGCCGCCGACGGTGATCGACAAGGACCTGATCCCCAAGGGGCAGGAGATGGCCCGACGTAACCAGGATGTGCTTGCGAAATACAACATCGACGCCTACGGCGGCGACGGCAAGAAGCTCAACTCCAGCAAGATCAACTGGTCCGGCGGCGGCGCGCGGGGGCTGACCTACCGCCAGCAGCCGGGGCCGGACAACCCGCTCGGCTTCGTCAAGATCAACTTCTACAACAACTATTCCGTCTACATGCACGACTCGCCGTCGCAGTCGCTGTTCGGCCGGAACTTCCGCGCGGCAAGCTCGGGCTGCGTGCGCGTGGAGGGCGTCGACCAACTCGCCGCCTGGCTCATGCAGGAGCAGGGCTGGTCGCAGGAGCGCGTGCTGGGTATGAAGAAATCCGGCGAGCGCCTGGACGTGCGCCTGAAGCGGCCTGTTTCCCTGTATTTTGTGTACATCACGGCCTGGGCGACCGAGGACGGGGTGGTCCAGTTCCGCCGCGATCTCTACAACAAGGACGGCATCGGTCCGATGGCCTCGGCCTATTGAGAGTCCCCTGGCTGCCGCGGTAAATCCACGGCCCGCCTGTGCGACAAAGCGCGGCTGCGGATAGCGATTGGCATCGGCTACACAGGTTCGCCTCGGTGAGTTGTTACGGGCGATACTGCAGCCGAGGCATCACTTCCTGCTATACCCTTGTGTTCGCAGCCTGAGCGGACAATGCCGGGACGGCCCGGAGGAAGCCATGGACTACGCGCGTGTTTTTGCTGAGGCTTTGGGGCGTCTGCACAGCGAAGGGCGTTACCGCGTCTTTGCCGATATCCGCCGCAGGCGTGGCGCATTCCCGTCGGCCGAGCAAACGACCGGATCGGGTACCAGGCCCATTACCGTCTGGTGCTCGAACGACTATCTGGGCATGGGACAGCACCCCGACGTGCTGGCCGCCATGCACACGGCGATCGATTGCGCGGGTGCGGGCTCTGGCGGGACCCGAAACATTTCAGGCACCACCCACTACCATGTCGATCTGGAGGCGGAGCTCGCCGACCTGCACGGCAAAGAGGCGGCGCTCGTCTTCACCTCGGCGTTTGTGGCCAACGACACCACGTTGGCGACGCTACAGAAGCTACTGCCCGGCTCCGTCATTCTGTCGGATGAGAAGAACCACGCCTCCATGATCGCCGGCATCCGCAATGGCGGCGGCGAGAAAACTATCTGGCGTCACAACGATCTGGCAGACCTCGAAAGCAAGCTCGAGCTGGTGGGGCGTGACAGGCCGAAGATCATCGCCTTCGAATCCGTCTACTCCATGGACGGCACGATCTCCGATATCGGCGCGATCTGCGATCTGGCGAAGGCCTATGGGGCGCTGACATATCTCGATGAGGTACACGCGGTCGGTCTCTATGGGCCGCGCGGCGGCGGCATCGCCGAACGCGATGGCGCCATGGCAAGAGTCGACATCGTCAACGGCACGCTGGCCAAGGGGTTCGGTGTGATGGGCGGTTACATCGCCGCCAGTCGCGACATTGTCGATGCCATCCGCAGCTTCGCGCCGGGCTTCATCTTCACCACGTCGCTGGCGCCGGCCATCGCAGCGGGCGCCGCCGCCAGCATCAAGCACCTGAAAACGAGCCGTGTGGAACGCGAGCAGCATCAGGAGCGCGCGCGTGCTCTCAAGCAACGGCTGCGCCATGCCGGGTTGCCGGTGATGGACAATCCAAGCCACATCGTGCCCGTGCTCGTGGGTGATCCGGCGACGTGCAAGCGTCTCACTGATGCTCTGCTGGACCGTTTCGGCATTTACGTTCAGCCGATCAACTATCCGACCGTGCCACGGGGCAGCGAGCGCCTGCGCTTGACGCCGACGCCACAGCACTCCGATGCCGATATCGAGCAGCTGGTGACGGCATTGCGGGCGCTCTGGACCGAGCTCGGTCTGACGGTGGAGACCCGCGCCGAGGCTGCTGAATAGAGGCGGCCGGCTGAAAGAGCGCTCCGATGCGCAAGCTCCAAGATACTGTCAACTGGATGATGGGCACGCCTGTGGGCGGCATCGAGCGCGGCACGTTGCTCACACTGATCCTGTCCGCCGCGGCCCTCTATCTGTTTGCGGCGTTGGCGGATGCCGTCGGCGAGGGTGGCACGCGAGTATTCGATGAGGCCATCCTGCTGGCGCTGCGCGTGCCAGGCAATCTCAGTGACCCGATCGGCCCCAAGTGGTTCGAGGAGATGGTGCGCGATATCACAGCCCTCGGCAGTACCGGCATACTGACGCTCGTGGTGCTGGCGGTAGCGGGCTTTCTCCTGCTGACGGGCAAGCGGCGGTCTGCCTTGACCATGCTCGTGTCAGTGGTCAGCGGGGTCGTCATCAGTCAGACGACCAAGATGGCCTATGCCCGGCCGCGGCCGGAGTTGGTTCCACACGGCGCGGAGGTGTACAGCGCCAGCTTCCCATCGGGCCATTCGATGATGGCGGCCGTCGTCTATCTGACGCTCGGAGCCTTGCTCGCCCGTACGCAAGCTGACCCGCGTGTGAAGGCCTACATTCTCGGCATTTCCGTGTTGCTGACCCTCATGGTTGGCGCCAGCCGCGTCTATCTTGGTGTGCATTGGCCCACGGATGTGCTGGCGGGCTGGGTGCTCGGCGGCGTGTGGGCGCTGGCGTGCTGGTCCGTGATGCTTTGGCTGCAGAGACGCGGGGCTGCGGGCGATGGGGGTATTCGGGGCTAGAAAGTCTGCGGGTTTCCGTTGAGCGCGCCTTGTTGCTGGCGTAAGCCGCGTGATATGAGGGCCGCGCCCTCGACGGGCAGACCGACGAATCGAGTAAACGAGGCAACATGCCGACCGCAGCCGCCAAGCTCACCCCCGCAGCGTCTGTGGGCTTTTTCGCCGAGACGCTGGCCGATCGCGACCCGGAGCTGAATGATGCGGTCGGGCGTGAGCTGAAACGCCAGCAGACCGAGATTGAGTTGATTGCGTCCGAGAACATCGTCAGCCGTGCCGTGCTCGAGGCGGCCGGCAGTGTACTCACCAACAAGTACGCGGAAGGTTATCCGGGCCGCCGCTACTATGGCGGCTGCCAGTACGTCGATGAGGCCGAGACGCTGGCCATCGAGCGCGCCAAGAAGCTGTTTGCGTGCGGCTTCGCCAACGTGCAGCCGCATTCCGGCAGCCAGGCGAACCAGGCCGCATTCATGGCTTTGGCCAAGCCCGGAGACACAATTCTCGGCCTGTCGCTGGCAGCAGGCGGGCATCTGACGCACGGCTCGCCGGTCAACCAGTCGGGCAAGTGGTTCAACGCCGTGTCCTACACGGTGCGCCGGCAGGACCACCGCATCGACATGGACGAGGTGGCGCGGCTCGCCCGCGAGCACAAGCCGCGCATCATCATTGCTGGAGGCTCGGCCTACCCGCGTACCATCGACTTCAAGCGCTTCCGCGAGATCGCCGACGAGGTCGGTGCCTATCTGATGGTCGACATGGCGCACTTTGCCGGGCTCGTCGCTGGCGGCGCCCATCCGAGTCCACTGCCCCATGCCCACGTCGTCACCACCACCACGCACAAGACGCTGCGAGGTCCGCGCGGCGGCATGGTGCTGTGCAACGACGAGGACGTAGCCAAGAAGATCAACTCGGCCGTTTTTCCAGGAATGCAGGGCGGTCCGTTGATGCACATCATTGCGGCCAAGGCCGTGGCGCTGCGCGAGGCGCTGGCGCCCGAGTTCAAGGCGTATGCACGCGCGGTGGTCGACAACGCCAAGGCGCTGGGCGAGGTGTTGAGCCGAGCCGGCTACGATCTCGTTGCGGGCGGCACCGACACGCATCTGATCCTGCTTGATCTGCGGCCCAAGAAGCTGACAGGCAACGTCTCCGAGAGCGCGCTCGGGCGCGCGCACATCACCTGCAACAAGAACGGCGTGCCGTTCGATCCGGAGAAACCGACGATCACCTCAGGTGTTCGCCTTGGTTCTCCAGCAGGGACCACGCGCGGGTTCGGTGTCGCCGAGTTCCACGATGTCGGCCGTATGATCGCCGAGGTGCTCGATGGCCTTGCCCGCAACGGCGCGGACGGCAACGCCAAGATCGAGGCCAAGGTGAAGGCCGAGGCCATTGCGCTTTGCCAACGCTTCCCGATCTATACCTGACAGGCCCACCGCTGCCCGCGGCGGCGCCGACGGCTCTGGAGTCCACCCATGCGCTGCCCCTATTGCTCGGGCGAGAACACCCAGGTCAAGGACAGCCGTCCGACGGAAGAGAATGCCGCCATACGCAGGCGCCGGATCTGCCCCGACTGTGGCGGCCGCTTCACGACCTTCGAGCGCGTGCAACTGCGCGAGCTGACCATAATCAAACGATCCGGCCGTCGTGTGGCTTTCGACCGTGACAAGCTCTCGCGCTCGGTCGAGATCGCGCTGCGCAAGCGGCCGGTGGAGTCCGAGCGCATAGAGCGCATGGTATCGGGTATCGTGCGCCAGCTCGAGAGCACCGGTGAGAGCGAAATCCCCTCGTCGGCCATCGGGCAACTTGTGATGGAGGCGCTACGCGGCCTCGATCCGGTGGCCTACGTCAGGTTCGCCTCGGTATATCGCGATTTCCGCGAGGCTGCGGATTTCCACGAGGTGCTGGGCGAGATCGCCAACGTGCCTACCACATCAGGTGAGGATGCGGGACCGGCTGCCGGCAGCGTGCCTCGGCAAGCGATGCCCGCGGAGCGTTAGTGTGATGATCGAGAAATTCGCCTCTCCTGGCGGCATACTCTCATGCGAATTTCTCGATCTGAATCACGCTAGAGTCCTAAGCTTGCTAGTGTCCTTTCGATCGCGAAGTTCGCTACGAGCTTGCGGAAAATGCAGACGAACTTCGCGATCGGGACACTAGCATTGACGCGGGCCGAATCCAGCCGCGACGACACCGACCGCCGCTTCATGCAGATCGCGTTGCGCCTGGCGCGGCGCGGCCTTGGTACGACTGCTCCCAACCCGTCAGTCGGCGCTGTTGTGGTGGCCGAGGCGACGGGCGAGGTGATCGCGCGGGGCTGGACCCAGCCCGGTGGCCGGCCGCACGCTGAGACGGAGGCGTTGCGCCGAGCTGGCGCGCGCGCGCATGGTGCGACCATGTACGTGACGCTGGAGCCCTGCTCGCACTATGGCAAGACGCCGCCGTGCGCCGAAGCGATCATCAAGGCTGGCGTTTCGCGCGTTGTGACCGGCATCCTCGATCCTGATCCGCGCGTGGCCGGACGCGGCCTCGAGATGCTGCGCGCCGCGGGTGTGGAGGTGCGTCGCGGTGTGTGCGCAGCAGAGGCGGACTACCTGACCCGCGGCCACATTCTGCGTGTCACCGAGCGGCGGCCGTTCGTGCAGATCAAGATGGCGCTGGACCGCGACGGCACGGTGCCGCGCGGCGCGAAGGGCGTGCCGGTCTGGGTCACGGGAGAAGCGGCGCGCGCGCACGGTCATCTCTTGCGTGCACGCACCGATGCCATTCTGGTCGGTGGTGGGACGGTAGAGGACGATGACCCGGAGCTGACCTGCCGCTTACCAGGCCTGCGCGCTCGCTCGCCAATGCGGGTTGTGCTCTGCGGCCGCCGGTTGCCGCTGCTCGAGAGCAAGCTGGTGCGCACGGCAAGCGAGCATGGGGTGCTCATCTTCTGTCCGTCCGGGGGTGAGCCGACGCATCTAGCCGCTCTCCAGGCGGCGGGATGTCGCATTCACCAGGTGGCAACGGTCGGCAGCCGGCCTTGGATACCGGCCGTGACCGAGGCGCTGGTCGGTGACGGGATCACGCGGGTGCTGGTCGAGGGTGGACCGACCGTCTGGCGAGCGTTTTTCGCCTCCGGGCTCGTCGATGAGGTCGTCGTGTATCGCGCCGGCAGCTATCATGGTGCGCAAGACGCCGCTGAAGCCGTCAGGCGCGAGTTGGGGGCATTCGCTGCGCCGATGTCGTTCTCGCTGGTCGAGGCGCAGCTTGTCGGCGAGGATGGTCTCTACATCTTTCATCGCACGCGAGGGCGCTGAGCATGTTCACCGGCATCATCACGGATGTGGGCGAGGTCGCGGACATCAATGGAGGGCAGTTCACGCTGCGTTCGGGCTACGCGGCGGCCTCCATTCCGCTCGGAGCCTCCATTGGCTGTGACGGCTGCTGTCTGACTGCCACCTCAGTCGCGCCTGCGGGAGCGGGCTGCCAATTCACCGTGGATGTGTCGAACGAGACCAAATCCAAGACCACGCTCGGTGCATGGCAGGTCGGCACCCGCGTCAACCTCGAGCGCGCTCTGCGCGCCGGCGACGAGCTCGGCGGCCACATTGTGTCGGGCCACATCGATGCCGTGGCGAGCATCGTCGACATCACGCCGGACGGCAACTCGCGGCGTTTTACGTTCGAGGCACCCGAGCACCTGGCCCTCTACATCGCGCCCAAGGGCTCGGTGGCGCTCGACGGCATCTCGCTCACTGTTAACGAGGTGGCCGGCAGCCGCTTCGGCATTAACGTCATCCCGCATACCTTGACGATGACCACTTGGGAGCGCAAAAAGCCCGGCGACAAGGTTAATCTCGAGGTCGATATGTTCGCGCGCTATGTGGCGCGCCTTCTGGAGTTCCGGCGGTGAAGGACGGCTTGAAAAGGGTCGAGTACTCGGCGGGCAAGGGTTTCATATCGCCCACCGAGGAGGTCATCGAGGATTTTCGTAACGGCCGCATGATCATCCTTGTCGATGCTGAGGATCGCGAGAACGAGGGTGATCTTGTCATCCCGGCGCAAATGGCGACGCCGGAGGCCATCAATTTCATGGCCAAGCACGGGCGCGGCCTGATCTGCCTGTCGATCACGGAAGGACGTGCCGAGCAGCTTCGGCTCGAGTATATGTCGCGCAAGAACGAGGCGCGCCATCGCACGGCCTTCACTGTGTCGATCGAGGCCCGCGAGGGCATCGCCACCGGCATCTCGGCGCACGACCGCGCGCGCACCATCGCTACCGCCATCGATCCAACGCGCGACCATACAGACATTGTTTCGCCCGGCCACGTCTTTCCGCTGATCGCGCGAGGCGGCGGGGTGCTCGTGCGGGCCGGACATACAGAGGCGTCGGTCGATCTGGCGCGCATGGCTGGCCTGTATCCGGCCGGCGTCATCTGCGAGATCATGAACGACGACGGTTCCATGGCGCGCATGCCGGATTTGGTCGCGTTCGCGCAGCGGCATGGTCTCAAGGTCGGGACCATCGAGGATCTGATCGCCTATCGCCTGAAGAACGATCGCATCGTCAAGCGCACGGTTACGTCGCAGGTCGACAGCGTGTTCGGCGGCACCTTCGATCTGCACGTCTACGAGACGACAGTCGAGCCGGTGGAGCATCTAGTGCTGGTGCGCGGCGATCTCTCCAAGTCTGACCCGGTTCTAGTCCGCGTGCACGCTGTCAACATGCCGGCGGACCTGCTCGGCATCGGCACGGACGGCGAGAAGGGCTCGCTCATTCAGAAGTCCATGGAGCTGATCGCCGAGGAGGGGCGCGGCGTCGTCGTCCTGATCCGGGACTTGAGGCCGCGCTCCGTCTCGAGCTGGCTTGCCAAGCAGGCGGCAGGTGTCGCCGAGCGCAGGCTGGTCGAAATCGGCGTCGGCTCGCAGATCCTGCGTGATCTTGGTGTTTCCGATATGGTGCTGCTGACCAATTCACCGTCCTCGCGCTATGTCGGTCTGGAAGGCTACGGCCTCCGCATCGTCGGCACGCGAAAGATCGAGTAGCAGCCATGGCAGGCAAGGGATCGAGGGCAGGCGCGGGGCGGCGCGTTGCCGCGCATGTGCTCGTCATCGAGGCGCGCTATTACGAAGACGTCTCGGACGAGTTGGCTGCGGGTGCTGTCGCAGAGCTCGAGGCGTATGGTGCAACGTTCGATCGGGTGGTAGTTCCGGGCGCGCTGGAGATTCCACAGGTTTTGACGCTCGCCTGCGCTGCCGGCCAGTTTTCCGGTAGTCCCCTCGTGGTCAAGCCTGCGCCGCGCTATGCCGGTGTGGTTGCGCTCGGCTGCGTCATTCGCGGGGAGACCTCGCACTACGACATCGTCTGCAACAACGCTAACCACTGGCTCATGCATACGGCGACGGAGCAGCATGTCCCTATTGGCAACGGTATCCTCACCGTCGATACCAAGGAGCAGGCGCTGAAACGGGCGCGTGGCGGACGAAAGGGCAAGGGTGGCGATGCGGCGCGCGCCTGCTTGAGGCTGATCGAGATCGCGCGCGGTTATCAGGAACAAGGGACATGAGCGCACCGGGCAAATCTCCGGTACCGCTCGCGCCGCGCAGTGCGGCCCGCCTCGCTGCCGTGCAGGCGCTCTACCAGATGGACCTGGCCCAGATTGATGTCGCCGACGTCATCGGTGAGTTTCTCGCGGTCCGTCTCGGTCGCAAGGCGGAAGATCCGGCGCTGGCCGATGCGGATACGGCCTTCTTCCGCGATCTGCTCATGGGTGTCGTCACGCGCCAGCGCGAGATCGATCCGCTCATCGATCAGCAGCTAGCGCACGGCTGGCGCTTGACGCGCATCGACTCGATCCTTCGTGCCGTATTGCGCGCCGGTGTGTTCGAGCTGCTCGCGCGCACCGATGTGCCCGGCAAGGTTGTCATCAACGAATACATCGAGGTTGCGCAGGCTTTCTTCTCCGGGGACGAACCGCGCGTCGTCAATGGAGTGCTCGACAAGCTCGCACGCCGGCTGAGGCCGGGGGAGTTTCCCCCAGCCGCCTGATGCCCTCGCTTCCTTCCGCCAGCGAATGCACAAATATCCAGCCAACACGAACGAAAGCAGCTCTGATCTAGTATCCGCGATCAGGATCGACGACGTTCTCGGGCGCTTGTCCATTCATGTGCGCCCGCACCTGCCGCAGCATGTAGCGCACGATGGCGGCGGTCGTGCTCTCGGCTGCGTTATGCGGCGTGATGACCACACGCGGGTGACGCCAGAGAGGGCTCGCCTGTGGCAGCGGCTCGGTCTCGAACACGTCCAGCGAAGCGGCGTACAGCTCGCCCGTTTCGAGTGCGGCTAGAATGTCGGCCTCGATCTGCAACGGTCCGCGGCCGGCGTTGATCACCACGGGCCCCGGCAGACGCGGATGACGGCCGCTGCGCGACAGTCCGCGAATAAGCTGCCGATTTATGATGCCGCGGGTGTCGGGCGTGTGCGGCAACACGCAGACCAGGATATCGGTCTCGGCGAGGAAGGGAGCAAGCTGGTCGCGTCCAGCGTAGCACGCCATTCCAGCAATCTGCTTGGGGCTGCGGCTCCAGCCACGCAGCTTGAAGCCGAGCGCGGCGAGCGGCCGGGCTGCCGCCTCGCCCATGATGCCAAGGCCCATGATGCCGACGCGGACTTCGTGCGTAGACGGATCGGGCAGATATTTCCACTCCTGACGTGCCTGCAGGTGAAGGAACTCGCTCATGCGGCGCTGATGCCAGAGCACATGCAATGTCACGTAAGCCGCCATGCGGCCGGTAAGGTCCGGATCGACATAACGCACGATCGGCACGCGCGGCAGCTCGGGATCCTTGAACAGATGGTCGACGCCGGCCCCGACGGAGACGATGAGTTGCAGGTTCGGAAGCGTCTTCAGCACACCGATCGGGGGGCCCCACGCCAGCGCGTAACGAATATCCTCGAGCGGACCTGCCTGCGGCCAGACTCTCAGATCGATTTCAGGCGCCTGCTCCCGCGTCGCAGCGGCAAACTGGTCGGAGCGCTGGCTGCCGATGATGAGAAGGGCCATGCGTCTCTAGTGTCCCGATCGCGAAGCTTATGATCCTAATGTGATTCAGATCGAGAAACTCGCTCAGAGACGTGCTGTGAGCAATAGCGAATTTTTCAATCATCACACTAGGTCCTCAGCTAGCCACGGCACCTCGTTGGGCGACCTCGAGATTGAGCGCCGCGGCAAGGAGGGCCTTGGTGTAGTCGTCTTGCGGACGCGCGAATATCTTCTCGGCTGCGCCCTCCTCGACCACCTTGCCGTTCTTCATGACAATCACGTAGTTGCACAGCGCGCGCACGACCTTCAGGTCGTGACTGATGAACAGATAGGCCAGGTCGCGCTTTTTCTGCAGCTCGCGCAGTAGATCGACGATCTGCGCTTGCACGCTCATGTCGAGGGCACTGGTCGGCTCGTCCAGCATGACGAATTTCGGCTCGAGCACCATGGCGCGGGCGATGGCGATGCGCTGGCGTTGGCCGCCCGAGAACTCATGCGGATAGCGATCCTGCGCGCTAGGGTCCAATCCCACTTCCTTCAGGGATTGACTCACGCGTCTACGCCGCTCTTCGTAGGTCATGGAGGGGTTCTGGATAAGCAGACCTTCCTCGATGATCTGGCTGATGGAAAGGCGCGGCGACAAGGAGCCGTACGGATCCTGAAATACGACCTGCATCTCGCGCCGCAACGGGCGCATTTGCTTGAAGCCCAGCCCGTCGATGCGCCGGCCGACGTAGGCGATCGGACCCATGGAGGAAACGAGCCGCAGAATGGCGAGGCCGAGTGTGGTCTTGCCCGACCCGGACTCTCCAACCACGCCCAGTGTCTCGCCGGCGCGCAGCTTTAGTGTCAGGCCGTCCACGGCTTTGACGTGATCGACGGTGCGGCGCAGCAGGCCGCGCTTGATCGGGAACCAGACCTTGAGATCATCGGTCTCGACGATAATCGGCCCGGAAGAATTCTCGGTCGGGGGCTTGCCTTTTGGCTCGGCCGCCAGCAGGTGGCGCGTATAGGGATGCTTGGGTGTCTTGAAGATGTCGGCGGTCTGCCCCTCTTCGACGATCTGACCCTGGTTCATGACGTAGACGCGGTCGGCCATCTTGCGCACGATGCCGAGGTCGTGCGTGATCCACAGCATCGCCATGTGCATCTCCTGCTGCAGGCGCTTCAGCAGGTCGAGGATCTGCGCTTGGATGGTGACGTCGAGCGCGGTCGTCGGCTCGTCGGCAATCAGCAGGTCCGGCTCGTTGGCGAGTGCCATGGCGATCATGACGCGCTGGCGCTGTCCGCCAGAGAGCTGGTGCGGGAACGCTTCCAGCCGTTTCTTGGCATCGCGGATGCCGACCTTCTCGAGCAAGTCGAGGACGCGGGTCTTAGCCTCCTGGTCGGACAGGCCACGGTGCAGCTTCAGGACCTCGCCCACCTGCTTCTCGATCGTATGCAACGGGTTGAGCGAGGTCATCGGCTCCTGGAAAATGATCGAGATTCGATCGCCGCAGAATCTCGCGCATCGTTGCTTCGGGCACTTTCAGGAGATCGTTGCCCTCGAAGAAAATTTCTCCCGTCGGATGGTACGCCGTGGGATAGGGCAATAGACGCATGATCGAAAGCGCCGAGACCGTCTTGCCGCTTCCCGAACTCGCCCACCAGGGCCACGGTCTCACCCTTGCCGATGCTGAAGGAGATGCCCTTGACCGCGCGGTGGGCGGTGCTGCCGGAGCGAAACTCGACGGCTAGGTTGCGAACGTTGACGAGGGTTTGTGCCGATCGCTGGCTGCGCTCGATCATTTGAATGTCTTTCGCGGATCGAGGGCATCGCGCACCGCCTCGCCGATGAAGATCAGCAGCGACAGCGTTACGGCGATCGAGAAGAAGCCACAGAGCCCGAGCCATGGCGCCTGCAGGTTGGCTTTGCCTTGGGCGAGTAGCTCGCCCAAGGATGGTGATCCGGGCGGCAGGCCGAGGCCGAGGAAATCGAGCGCAGTGAGCGCAGTGATGGAGCCGGAAAGCTTAAAAGGCAGGAACGTCAGCGTGGCGACCATCGCGTTCGGCAGCAGGTGCTTGTACATGATCTTGAAGTTGGACAGGCCGAGCGCGCGGGCTGCGGTGATGTACTCGAAGTTGCGGCCGCGAAGGAATTCGGCGCGCACCACGCCCACCAGATAGACCCACTGGAAGAGCAGCAGAACGCCCAGCAGCGTCCAGAATCCGGGCACGAGCACGGATGAGATGATGATCAGGACATAGAGCGAGGGGATGGACGACCAGATTTCGAGGACGCGCTGGAAGACGAGATCGACCCGTCCACCGAAATAGCCCTGCGCCGCGCCAGCAGCGACGCCGATAGCGGCGGAGAATATCGTCAGGATCAGGCCGAAAAGTATGGAGATGCGAAAGCCATAGATGATGCGCGCCACCACATCGCGACCCTGATCATCGGTGCCGAGCCAGTTGCGATTGCCAAGTGCCTGGAAGCGCGCAAGCTGGTCGGGAGTAGAGTCGCACAGCGCAGCGCTGGTGGCCCAAGGCGGAGGGGCAGGAAAGCCCAGACAATTTCCGTCGGGGCCCTTGATGCGCGGATAATCCTTGTTGATGGAGTTGTAGGAATAGCGGATCGGCGGCCAGAGCATCCAGCCGTTCTGATTGATCTCATCTAGGATTACCGGATCCTTGTAGTCGGTGATCGCAAGAAAGCCGCCGAACTGCAACTCCGGGTAGTCGACAAGGATTGGAAACAGTGTTTCGCCCTTGTAGCGGGCGATGATCGGTTTGTCGCTGGCGATGACTTCGGCAAACAGGCTCAGGACGAGAAGAACAAGGAAGATCCACAAGCTCCAATAGCCGCGCCGGTTAGCTTTGAAGTTGTCCCAGCGCCTTTGATTGATTGGCGACAGATGGATGCGCCAACGCGAAGCGCCTGAAGCCCAGAGGCGCTGAGCCACTGTTCCTTCAACTGCGATCCTGTCGTCGCGCCGGGCGTCCAAGAGCTCAGACCTCCCGTGTCTCGAAGTCGATGCGTGGATCGACGAGCGTGTAGAGGAAGTCGGACAGCAGGTTCACCAGCAGGCCGATCAGCGCGAAGATATAGAGGTTGGCGAAGACGACGGGATAGTCGCGGTTGAGGATGGACTCGAAACTGAGGAGTCCTAGTCCGTCGAGCGAGAAAATCGTCTCGATCAGTAGAGCGCCAGAGAAGAACGCGCCGATGAAGGCGCCCGGAAAACCGGCGATTATGAGCAGCATGGCGTTGCGGAACACGTGGCCGTAGAGCACCTGGCGCTCGCTCAGCCCTTTGGCGCGGGCGGTCAGCACGTACTGCTTGCGGATCTCATCGAGAAACGAGTTCTTGGTCAGGAAAGCCTTGGTCGTGAAGGTGCTGAGCGCCAGGGCGATCAGCGGCAGCGTCAGATGCCAGAAATAGTCCCCGACCTTGCCCAGCAGCGATAACTGGCTCCAGTTCTCCGAGGTCAGGCCGCGCGAGGGAAACCACTGGAAGAACGAGCCTCCAGCGAAAAGCACCAGCAACAGCACAGCAAACAGGAAGCCGGGAATGGCGTATCCAACGACCAGAACACCCGATGTCCAAGTATCGAAGCGCTCGCCATCGCGCACGGCCTTGCGAATGCCAAGCGGGATGGCGATCAGATAGGTCAGCAGCAACATCCAAACGCCAAGCGAGATAGAGACCGGAAGCTTCTCCTTGATGAGCTGAATGACGCTGACGTCTCGGAAATAGCTCTTGCCAAAATCGAACAAGAGGTAGTTCTTCATCATCAGGAAGAAGCGCTCATGCGTTGGCTTATCGAAGCCGAACTGGCGCTCGAGCTGCTTGATGAACTCCGGATCCAGCCCTTGCGCGCCGCGATACCGCGACGCCGCGGCGTCGGCTCCGCTTTGGCCGGACATGGATCGTCCACCGCCGGTCAGACCATCGCTGCCGCTCCCCCCGATGCGGCTGGTAGCTCCGGCATCGGTGCCGGTCAGTTGCGCGATGACGCGCTCCACTGGTCCGCCTGGAGCGAATTGGATGATGATGAAGCTGATGGTCATGATCCCGAGCATGGTCGGGATGATCAGCAACAGACGCTTGAGCAGATAGGCTGCCATATGGGGTGCGTTATCCTTTCTCGCCCCTTGCGCCGACCTCGTGCCTCCCCCGAGTTTCAGTTGATTCTGAGTTTCGCAGCTTTTTCGGAATCGTACCACCAAGTATCCGGAATGCCGCGATCATACTTGGGTTTCACGGCCGGGTACGAGAACTTGTCCCAGTAAACCACGTGATGGGCGGCCTTGAACCACTGCGGCACCCAGTAGTGACCGGCCCGCAATACCCGGTCGATGGCGCGCGCGGCCGTGACCAGCTCCTTGCGGGACTTGGCCAGAACAATCTTCTCTATGAGCGCATCGATGGCGGGATTCTGGATGCCCGAGAGATTGCCGCTGCCGTCGACCGATGCCTGCCGGCTGTCCCACATGTTCTGCAACTCGATGCCGGGCGTCAGGGACATCCGGTAGCGCCGCGTGGTGATGTCGAAGTCGAAGGCTTTGGTGCGCCGCTCGTACTGTGCCGGGTCCACCCGGCGTGGGACGAGAATGACACCGATCAAGCCAAGGCTCTTCTGGTAGGCGCCGGCGATCCGTTCGGAGACGGGATCGGTGAACAGGTATTCGATCTCGAGCACCTCGCCTTTGGCGTTGACGCGCTTGCCGTCCTTTACGGTATAGCCGGCCTCGTCGAGCAGCTTGCCGGCCTCGCGCAAGAGACGGCGATCCGAGCCGCTGCCGTCGGATACGGGCGGACGATAGGGCTCACTGAACACTTCGGGTGGCAGCTTGTCCCTGAACGGCTCGAGCAGTGCCAGCTCTTCCGGCGAGGGCTTGCCCTCGGCCTTCATGTCCGAGTTCTCGAAGAAGCTTTCAGTGCGCGAGTAGAGGCCATAGAACATATTCTTGTTGGTCCACTCGAAATCGAATGCGAGATCGAGCGCGCGCCGAACGCGAACATCGGCAAGCTTGGGCCGGCGCGTATTGAGAAAGAAGCCCTGCGCACCGCCGGGTGTCTCGTCGGGGAGCGTAAGCTTGATGAGGCGGCCTTCCTTCACGGCGGGAATGTTGTAGCCAGTGGCCCAGTCGCGGGACGTGAACTCTTCGCGCAGGTCGACGATGCCGGCCTTGATCGCTTCGAGCGACGCAGTGCGGTCGCGGAAATATTCGATGCGGATCTCGTCGAAGTTGCCGCGGCCGCGGTTCACCGGCAGATCCTTGGCCCAGTAGTCGTTGCGGCGCTTGTAGCTGACGAACGCACCCTGCTTGAAATCGCCGATCTCGTACTCACCCGAGCCTACGGGCCGGTCGAGCGTAGTCTGATCGAACTCGCGTGTGGCGTAGTAGGCTTTGGAGAGGACCGGGAGACCGGCAGCGGTCAGCGGCAGATCGCGCACCAAGGAGCCGGTGAAGGTGTAGCGGACGGTGTGGGGATCGAGCGCGTCTACCTTCTCGATATTGCGCAAAGCGACACGGTAGCCCGGATGCCCCTTTTCCTTGAGGATGTTGAACGTGAAGACGGCATCGTCGGCAGTGATGGGACTGCCGTCTTGGAAACGGGCCTCGGGCCGTAGGCGGAACGTCACCGACATGCCGTCGGAGGCCACGTCCGCAGTTTGCGCAATGAGGCCGTAAACGGAATCGGGCTCATCTCCAGCGCGGACCATCAAGCTGTCATAGATCAGACCCAGGCCCTGAGCGGCATCGCCCTTCAGGATGAAGCTGTTGAAACTGTCGAACGTCTCGGTTGCGCCGGTGCCCATGGTGACAATGCGGCCACCCTTCGGTGCAGCCGGATTGACATAGTCGAAATGCTTGAAGTCAGCCGGGTACTTGAGCTCGCCGAAGGACGAGAGGCCATGCCGGGGCTCGGCAGCCGCTTGAGTAGCAGCCAACAGCACAGCGGGCAGGGCGGCGGCGCGCAAGCTTCGCGTCATTCTCTGAACTAGCGTCATAGAAGCCGATCCTATCTGGGCGCCGGACTAGTTGCGCGCCTCAACCAGGCGCTTTGCGGCTGCCTCCTCGTACCACCAAATTTGTAGGAATTGCGCAGTCGAAGTTGTCGATGTCGGCAGCTTGGCCGGCCGGCCGAACTTGTCCCAATGGGCAACACGCTCGTGAGGCGAATAGAAATGTGGAACCAGATAGTGATTCCACAGCAGAACACGGTCGAGTGCGCGCGACGCGGACACTAATTCCGCTCGATCCTTTGCGAATATGACGTAGTCAATGAGTTTGTCGACGGCCGGGTTCTTGATGCCGATGACGTTCTGGCTGCCTTCTTTGTCCGCCGCTTCGGAGCCCCAGAAGGATAGCTGCTCGTTGCCTGGCGACAGCGACTGCCGGAAGCTGGCAATGACGATATCGAAATCGAACGTATCGACACGGCGACGATATTGGGCGCTGTCAACTGTGCGTATCGAGACTTTGACGCCCAACTTGTCGAGGGCGTGCTTGTAGGCCTGGATCAGGCGCTCGAAATCAGGCTGCACGAGCAGGAACTCGGCCGTGAGCTGCTCGCCCGCAGCGTTGGTCAGAACGCCGTCCTTGGGCGTCCAACCGGCAGCAGTCAGCAGCTTGTGCGCCTCGCTCATATGGCGGCGAAAATCGTCAGGGGATGCGTTGACGGGATTCTTGTATTCCTGCTCGAACACTTCGGAGGGCACGATGTTTCTTATCGTCTCGAGGATCTCCAGCTCGCGGCCATGTGGGAGCCCTCTGGCCTTGAGCTCGGAACTCTCGAAGTAACTACTGACGCGCTTGTACTGCTCGAAGAACATGTTGCGGTTGGCCCATTCGTAGTCGAAGGCCAGATTGAAGGCGTGACGAACGCGAGGATCCTGAAACTGCTTCCTGCGCAGATTGAATGCGAAGCCCTGCATGGGCTTGAGCAGGTCCGTCGGCAACAACTCCTTCTTGACCAGCCCACGTTTGACGGCTGGAAAATCATAGCCGGTGGCCCAGCCCTTGGCGCTCGGCTCGGCCCAGAAATCCGTCTTGCCTGCCTTGAACTCCTCGAAAGCCGCCAGGCGGTCCCGGTAGTAGATGAATTGGATCGAATCGAAGTTCCACTGGCCACGCGCCACGGGCAGGTCCTTGGCCCACCAGTCCTTGACCCGTTCGTAGGTGATCGAGCGGCCGGCCTCCATATCCTTGATGCGATAGGGGCCGGAGCCGAGAGGGATCTCCATGGTTGCGCGTGACAGGTCGCGAGGCTCTCCGTCCGGCCCTTTCGCTTGCCAATAGTGGCGTGGCAGAACGGGCATGCTGCCTACCACTTGCGGCAGCTCGCGATTGCCCGGACGGTCGAAGGTGAAGGTCACCTTGTGCTCGCCGGTCTTCTCAGCCTTGACGACGTGCTTGTAGTAGAGGCTGTCACGCGGGTTCGCATTCTTCAGCGCCGACAGGCTGAAGACGACATCATCCGGCGTAATCGGTGTTCCATCATGAAAGCGGGCGGACTCTCTGAGCCCAAACGTGGCAGAAGAAACGTCGTCCGGCATCGACACCCACTCGGCAATGAGCCCGTACTCCGTCGACGGCTCGTCGAGGCTGGGTGCCATGAGGCTGTCGGTAATAATGGTGAGCCCCATCGCACGGCTGCCTTTGCCGGCATGCTCGTTCAGCGTGTCGAAAGACCCGACGGCGCGCTGGCGCAAGTTGCCGCCTTTGGGTGCGTCGGGATTGACCCAGTCGAAGTGGGTAAAGTCGGGGCCGTATTTCGGTATCCCAACCAGAGACAGGGCATGGTGGCGCTTGGGCTCCGCGGCCAGGTCAGTGGTGGCGGCGATGGCTGCCGCTCCGGCGGCGACACACAGCAGCAATCCGGAGCCGAAGCGGTAGCGATTGCCAATCCTCATCGTATTTGCGCCTCGCTGCCTTTGCCCGCGCGCGGGTCCAGCCACCACGTCTGCAGCCAGCCCGGTGCCTGCGAAGGCGCCTTGGCCGGCCGAGCGAACTTGTTCCAGTAGGCCACCCATTCGCTCGGTCTGTACCATTGCAGCACGAGATAATGGTTCCACAACAGAACGCGGTCGAGTGCGCGGGTGGCGGCTACGACGTCGTCGCGCGTTGGCGCATAGATGATCTGCTCAATGAGGAAATCAACGGCCGGGTTCTTGATGCCCATGGCGTTTCTGCTGGCAGGCTTGTCCGCTGAGTCCGAGCCCCAGTATTCCCGCTGATCGTTGCCCGGTGCGTGGGTCTGCGGGAAGTTGGCGATGATCATATCGAAATCGAAGGTCTTCACCCGCTCAGTGTATTGCGGTGCGTCGACGACGCGGATCGACATTTTGATGCCGAGTTTTTCGAGGGTCTGCCTATAGGGCAGCAGAATGCGATCAAAACTCGTGTCCGGGACAAGCATCTCTGCAGTCAGCACTTCCTTCGTCTTGCTATTTTTTCGGACTGACCCTTCGAGCCTCCAGCCGGCTTGGTCGAGCAGTCCGGCCGCCTCGCGCAGATGCGTGCGGAACTGTTCTGGCGTCGCATTGACGGGACTTTTGTACTCTGTGGTGAAGACCTCGGGCGGAACCTTGTCGCGGATAGTTTCGAGCAGCGCCAGCTCGCGGCCCACAGGTAATCCTTTCGCTGCCAGCTCGGAGTTGTCGAAATAACTGTCGAGCCGCTGATACAACCCATAGAACAGGCTCTTGTTCGCAGTCTCGAAGTCGAACGCCATGTCAAATGCGCGGCGCACACGCGCGTCATCGAATTTGGCGCGCCGGAGATTGAAAACGAACGCCTGCGTGGGCGCCACGGTTGCCAGATCGATCTCCAGACGCTTCACGCGGCCATCGCGCACTGCGGGAAAGGTGTATTCGGTCGCCCACTTTTTTGAGCTGTTCTCCTGCAAGAGATCGATGGTCCCGGCCTTGAAGGCCTCGAACGCCGGCAAGTCATCGCGAAAGCTGTCGAACCGGATCTGATCGTAGTTCCACTGCCCGCGCATGACGGGCAAGTCTTTCGCCCAATAGTCTTTGGCCCGCTCGTAAACGATGGATCGATTGGCTTCGACGGATTTAATGCGATAGGGGCCCGAACCGACTGGCGGCTCGAGCGTCGTCTTGGTTAGATCCCGGCGCTCTCCGTTGGAATTCTTGGCTGTCCAATAATGGCGCGGAATAATTTGGAGCTGCGATATGAGGAAGGGGAGATCGCGGTTGCCGGGCCGTACGAAACGGAAGGTCACCTCGCGCTCGCCTGATTTTTCCGCCGTTGCCACGTCCTTGTATGTGACGGCCCGGACGGGATCGGCTTTTTTTTCCTCCTCGAAGGAAAAGATGACATCCTCCGGTGTGATCGGAGCACCATCCTGAAATCGTGCCGCAGGATTGAGGCCGAATGTCACCGATGCGTAGTCGTCGGGATAGGAGGCCCATTCTGCGATCAGACCGTAGGCCGTGGCCGGCTCGTCCAGGCTCGCAATCATGAGGCTATCATGGACCAGGGCGAGACCAGAGGCTGGTAGTCCCTTGAAGGTGAACGGGTTGAGATTATCGAAGCCGCCGATATCGGCGAGCCGCACCAGTCCGCCTTTCGGCGCATCCGGGTTGACCCAATCGAAATGCTTGAAGTCATGGCCGAATTTGACAGCGCCGACGCGTGACAAAGCGTAATGCCGGACCGGCTCGGCGAAAGCCGGCGGGGTGAGCAGCATCAGCAGCGTCAAGCCGGCCGCAAGCGGCAACTTTAGCTTGGAAATGGTCATCAAGGTTGGCGCCGAACCTTCAGGCCGTCAGCAACGACGAGGCGTCTATGGCAGCGGCAACATGAAAAGGCGCCGCGTTCATGCCAAGTTAATTCTTCTCCACACGACGATATCCAATGTGGACGCCGTGACAGCAGAGATGATCGGCAAAGTGCCTGTTACCGGCCTCTATTGCGGCAACGGCGCCGGGCTGTCGGACAGCGTGCGCAGGTATGCCAGGACATCCGCCAACTCGGCATCATCGGAAATGCCGACAAACGCCATCTTGTTGCCCGGTATGGCGTTTCTTGGGTCGTGCAGATACTTGGCGAGGTCCTCGAACGTCCACTTGCCGCCGTGGCCGACCATGGCCTGGGAGTATGCAAAGCCAGCGTGCTTGCCCACCTCACGCCCCACGACGCCATAGAGGTTGGGCCCTACCCGGTTGGGCCCGCCCTTCTCCGGTGTGTGGCAGGCCGTGCACTTCTTGAACGAGTCTTGACCGGCCTCGGCACTGGCCTTGGGCAGCAGTTGGGCGACCTTGGCGAATTCGAACTTGGGCGCCTCCAATGCCGGTCCACCAGCCCCGCCTTTCGGCATCGGCAGGGTAAAAGCGGCTTTGTGGGGGGCATGTGAGCCTTCGGCGATCTGCAGAAGGGTCCTCGAGGCGAAGATCAACAGCAGCGCAGACAGCACAGCGCCAGCAATCTTGTTGAACTCGAAAGCGTTCATCGCTGTCGATTTCCCTTGCGCGCCAGAGATGATCGTCGATCCGGCAGCTTTCCCCGAAGCGGCGCCAATATAGAAGCTCCGGTCGGGCTTGCAACAGAACTTGCACTTGTTCTAGGAGCATTGCCCGAGGCGAATTGTCACTTCCCGCACAACCTCAAGAACCAGTCATGAGCGGCGTTCTCATCGTCATCCCCGCGCGCATGCAGGCGACCCGCCTGCCGGGAAAACCCATGGCCGACATTCACGGTGAGCCGATGATCGTGCACGTCTGGCGGCGGGCGATGGAGTCTCAGATGGGACAGGTGGTCGTGGCCACGGACGACGCGGCAATTCTCATGGCTGTCCGCGATGCCGGGGGCAGCGCTGTGATGACGAGGGCGGATCATGCTTCCGGCTCCGATCGAGCGCTGGAGGCGACCATGGCGTTTGATCCGCAGGGTGAGCGGGACATCATCGTCAATCTGCAGGGCGATCTGCCGACATTGGAGCCGCGGCTCGTCCGCGCTTGTCTCGAGCCGCTCGCCGAGGAGAGCACCGATATCGCTACTCTGGCCTGTGAGATCACGGAGGAGGGCGAGCGCACCAACCCCAACGTCGTCAAGGTCGTCGGCACACCTATCGCACCGCGGCGGCTGAGGGCCCTCTATTTTACGCGCGCAACTGCGCCTTACGGCGATGGACCGCTGTTTCACCACATCGGCATGTACGCCTATCGCCGGCGGGCGCTCGAGCGTTTCGTGTCGCTGGCGCCGTCTGTGCTGGAACGACGCGAGAGGCTGGAGCAGCTTCGGGCGCTCGAGGACGGGTTGCGCATCGACGTGGCTGTCGTTGACACTATTCCCCTCGGCGTCGATACTCCCGCCGATCTTGAACGCGCGCGGCGTCAGCTTGCGCGCCGTTGAGTGTTTGTCAGCGCGAAATCATGTCCACCAAGAAGCCAAAGATTGCCGCTTCACCTGGAGCGCGCGCTAGCTCCGCGCGCCGCCCACTGGTGAAAGAGCGGATCACCTATCAGGGCGAGCCCGGCGCCAATTCGCATTTGGCTTGCCTAGAGGTCTATAGCGATTTCGATCCCGTGGGCTGTCCAACCTTCGAGGACGCGATTGCGGCTGTGAAGTCGGGCGATGGGCGTTACGCCATGATCCCGATCGAGAACTCGCTGGCCGGTCGCGTCGCGGACATTCATCATCTGCTCCCTGACTCCGGCCTCTACATCGTGGGCGAGCACTTTCTGCCCATTCGCTTTCAGCTCATGGGGCTGAAGGGGTCGAAGATCAGTCGCATCACTGATGTCTACAGCCACGTGCACGCGCTCGGCCAATGCCGAAAGATCATCCGCAAGCACGGCTTCAAGGCGCATGTTGCCGGCGACACGGCGGGATCAGCGCGACAGGTGGCGGAGTGGGGAGATTCGACCCGCGCGGCTCTGGCGCCGCGGCTGGCTGCAGAGATTTACGGCCTCGATATCCTGGCAGTGGACGTCGAGGACGAGCAGCACAACACGACACGCTTCGTCATTCTAGCCGCTGAACCCGACACGACAGAGCCCAACGGCGATCAGATGGTGACGACTTTCATCTTCAACGTGCGCAACGTGCCGGCGGCGCTCTACAAGGCGATGGGCGGCTTCGCCACGAACGGCATCAATATGACCAAGCTCGAGTCCTATCAGGTCAACGGCGAGTTCGTGGCGACGATGTTCTATGCCGACATCGACGGACATCCGAGCCAACGGCCGGTGCAGTTGGCGCTCGAGGAGCTTGCTTTCTTCTCGACCGAGCTACGCATCCTCGGCTCGTATCGCGCCAGTCCCTATCGCGCCGAGATCGCGCGCAAGGCACGGCAGCGATTGGCCGAGCGTGGCGCTTGAGCCGCGGGCTCACCGTGCCGGCATATGTTGTCTGAACCAGTCGACAGTCTCGGCCATCACCTGGCTGAACGCAGGCTCGGTATAGACCTCGTAGTGCCCAAAACCTTTTAGGATGACGAGCCGCTTGGGCTCGCCTGCGCGGGCATAGAGCGCCTCGGACTCCTCTGGCGGCACGAGGCGATCATCGTCGGTTGCGATGAACAGGATCGGCCGGGGCGCAATCTTGTCCACCACCCACTCGGCATGAAAGCCCAGCGTTTCGTCGATGTACTCGAGAGGCAACGTGCCGATGGCTGCCGGGTTGGCGCGGCGGGCAGCCGCCGCAAGCTCGGCTGACTGGCGGTCTGCCAGCAGTATCTCGCTGCGGTCCGCGAGCTCAGACTGACCGTCGAGGACGCGCTTTTCCCTGTCCGCCTTCGATCGCTCCAGCAGATCGTGCCATTCGTCGGGGCGGCGCACGCTGCGCATCCACCGCTGCCCGTGTCCCACGCCGACGACGCTGACGATGCATCTGGCACGCTGATCGACGGCGCCGACCCAGACCACGGTCGCACCACCATAGCTCGTTCCGTAGAGACCCAAGTGACCCGCATCGGCCTCCGGCTGCAGACCGAGGAAGGTCAGCGCAGCTTGCACGTCGGCCACCCGGCTGTAGGGAGCAAGGCGGCTTCTCGCGCCTTCGCTTGCTCCCCAGCCTTTGTAGTCGAAGGTCAGCACGACGTATCCGGCCTCGTTCAGTACACGCGCGTTGTCGGGGAGATAGAGGTCCTTCACTCCCGTATAGCCGTGACAGAGCACGATACCTGCGCGGCTTTCACCTGCGCCCAAGTTGTCAGGCACGTAGAGATCGCCGGAGAGCTTGCAACCCTCGCTGTAGAAGCTGACCGAACGCTTCATGGTGGTCTCGTGGCTTAGCTGGGGAGCTTGCGCTCGACAAAACTGGCGATCAATGCGTTGGCGATGGCGTGAGGCGCCGGAGCAGTGAGCCCTTCCGGATGGCGGCGCTCGAGCATCAAGCTCGCTTCCTCGCGGGTGAACCAACGTGCCTCGGCGAGCTCATTCTTGTCGATCTGGATGTCGGTGGTCTCGGCATAGCCGACGCAGCCGAGCATCAACGAATGGGGAAACGGCCAAGGCTGGCTCGAGTGGTAGACCACGCGTCCGACCTTGATGGAGGTCTCCTCGAGCACCTCGCGGCGAACCGCATGCTCGATGTCCTCGCCCGGCTCGAGAAAACCTGCCAGCGTCGAATACATCTTGTCTACGTAGCGGTGCTCGTGCGCGAGGATGCAGCGCTCGCCGTCCGTTATCAGCATGATGACTACCGGGTCCGTGCGCGGAAACCAATCCAGTCCGCAGCCCCAGCACTTCTTGCGCCAGCCACCATCCTTCATCAAAAGCGTCGAACCGCAACGGCCGCAGCAGCGGGCATTCTCGTGCCACTGCGCGAGCGCGCGTGCCTGTCCGGCCAGAGACAGCTCCTCGGGTGTGAGCGCGCCCTGCATGGCAAGCGACCGCAAATCCACCACCGGACGCAGATACGAAATCGCGCCTGGCGTGGCGCGGGCGAGATGGTCCGTGATGGGCAAGGCGAAATGAGCTGCGCCATCGGTACCAATGCCCAAAAAAAGGGCATCACCCAACGGCAGAGCGAGAGAGGCGACATCGTTTCCGCTTAGCCAGCGCAAGCTGGAGATTTGCCGATCGGGGCCCGAGATGATGACCGGCTTCAAGTCCACCAGCATCAGAAAACGGGCTGTTGGGTCCGCAGCGTGCGCCTTGAGCCAGGCCTCGTCGGAGCGTCTGGGTCCGGCGCGATCGAGCAAAGTTGTGGCGGCTACAGTCGGCATCAGGTCGCCCTCCCCCTTGGGGCAGGAGAGCACAGGGATTGTGCCGGCGCAACGCCGCTGCCTCGAGGTAGGGTCATCCCCGATGATGGGAGAGGTTCCGCACCGAAATGCCAAGCACTACAAGTCATTCTTTAGGAGCAGTTTGTAGCGCGCGATTGACGAAGCATAGCAATTGCGTGCACTTTGGTTCCATCGTGTATCGATCGTATTGGGAGGAAAACATGGCGCGAACCCAGAAGCGTGGGCTCGTCGCAGGACTGGGGCTCGGCTTGGCCGTTGCGCTCAGCGGGCCTGCTGCGGCTCAGACCAAGACGCTGAAGATGCAGGCGACGTGGCCGGCATCGCAGACGCTGTATGAGAATTTCACGGAATGGGCCAAGCGCGTCGACCAGCTGACGGCCGGCCGCATCAAGATCGAGACCATGCCCGCCGGACAGGTGGTCCCCGCGTTCGAGGTTCTCGATGCGACGCACAAGAAGGTCATCGACGGCGCGCATACCTGGCCGGGCTACTGGGTCGGCAAGAACAAGGCGGCCATCCTCTTCTCGGGCGGCCCCGGCGGTCCGCTGGGCATGGACTACATCGACTACCTGGGCTGGGTCTGGCACGGCGGCGGGCAGGAGCTTTACAACAAGTTCTACCGAGACACGCTCAAGCTGAACGTGGTCGCATTCCACGTTCTGCCCTCGGGCCCGCAGGCACTCGGCTGGTTCAAGAAGAAGATCGAGAACCTGGCTGACTTCAAGGGCCAGAAGTGTCGCCAGACCGGCGTTGCCGCTGAGATCTTCAACGAGATGGGCATGCGCACCGTCAACATGCCGGGCGGCGAAATCGCTCCGGCGGCCGAGCGCGGCACCATCGACTGTGCCGAATGGGTCGGCGGCATCGAGGACATGCGGTTCGGCTTCCACAACATCTGGAAATGGCATTACGCCCCGTCGCTGCACGAGTCGGTAACGCTGGGTGAGATCGTTATCAATGGCGACGTGTGGAAGGAAATCAGCCCGCTCGATCAGGAGATCATTAGAGCGGCGGCCACGGAGACTTTGTTCAAGTGGTGGACAAGGTGGCAGAAGCAGAACGCTGATGCCGTCGTGGAGTTGAGGGAAAAGCACAAGGTCAACATCGAGCAGACGCCTCCCGAGATCATGAAGGAATTCCTGGCTGCGTGGGACCGCCTCGCCGCCAAGGAGGCCGCGGCGAACCCGGTATTCAAGGAGGCTTGGGAGTCGCAGAAGGCGTATGCCTCGGTGGTCGTGCCGGGCAAGCGAACCTACTTCCCGAACTACGCCATCGCAGCCGAGCACTACTGGCCCGAGAAAAAGTAAGCGTACACAATCAACAAGAGGCCGCGACGAAAGTTGCGGCCTCTTTTGCGATCAGAGACTGACCGCACGTTTGGGTGTCTGACGACGTTACGTGGAGACGCGCATGGAACAGCCGTCCGGCGGCTATCTCTTGATCATACGCGTGATCGACAAGATCACCGAATGGACGGGATATCTTTTTACGCTCATCATCATACCCCTCATCTTCGCCAACGTGATCGAGGTGTTTCGACGTTATGTCATGAACGACCCGACCATTTGGGCGCTTGACGTAACCACGATGTCCTATGGCGCGCTGTTCATGCTGGGCTGCGCCTACGCCTTGCTCAAGGGCGCACACGTGCGCACCGACATGCTGTGGGACAAGTTCTCGACCCGCAAGAAGGGCTGGATCGACACGATCGCCTATGTGGTGTTCTTCCTGCCAACGATGGCCGTTCTCACCGTCATGTCGGTTGACGACTTCCTCTACTCCATGAGCATCAATGAAAAGTCCAACTCCGGCGCTTGGCAGCCGATCATCTGGCCATTGCGCGGCACCATCCCGCTTGCTTTCGCGCTGCTTTTCTTGCAGGGCGTTTCTGAGCTCTTGAAGAGCTTGTGGGCTGCTCGCACGGGCGAAGAGCTCGTGCATCACGAGAAGATCGAAGTGTGAGGCGGCCATGAGCTTCAACGAAACACTCGGCATGATCATGCTGTTCGGCATGGTCGTGGTCATCTTCATCGGCTTTCCGATCTCGTTCACTCTGCTCTTCCTCGCCCTAGTGTTCGGCGGTTTCGGCCTGGGCTGGCTGCAAACATTTGATCTGGCCTATCTCCAGATCTGGGGCACGATGAAAGACGAGATCCTGCCGGCGGTGCCGCTCTTCATTTTCATGGGGTTCATGACCGAGCAGGCCGGTCTCATGGAGCGGCTGTTCATGGCGCTCCGGCACATGCTGGCACCCGTCCGCGGTGCGCTGTACCTGGCCGTCATTCTCACGGCCACCATCTTCGCCATGGCCACCGGCATCGTCGGAGCCGCAGTGACCGTGCTCGGCATCATGGCCGGACCGATCATGATCAAGACTGGTTATGACGCGCGCCTGTCGTCGGGCGCCATTGCAGCGGGTGGCACACTAGGAATTCTCATTCCCCCGAGCGTCATGCTGGTCGTCATGGGCCCGACCATGGGCGTGCCTGTGAACCTGCTGTATTCGGCAGCGTTCGGCCCAGGCTTAGTGCTCGCCAGCATGTACATGATCTATTGCCTGACCAGAAGCTTCTTCAACCCGGCGCTTGGACCGCCGGTGCCACCCGAGGAGCGGGTCGGCAGCGTTGCCATCATCATGAAGGAGGTGCTGATTGGCGTACTGCCGCTGGTTGTTCTCATCGGCTTCACGTTGGGAACGATCCTCATGGGGCTGGCAACGCCGACGGAAGCCTCCTCGTGCGGGGCATTCGGTGCAACGCTCCTTGCGCTGCTCTACCGCAAGCTGACGTTCACCGCTCTCAAGAATGCCGCAGTCTCCACCATGGTGACCTCGAGCATGGTGCTGATGCTGGCTGTCGCGTCGAACGTGTTCGGCGCTGTCTTCACGAAATTGGGCGCAGCCGGCCTCATCACCAACACGCTGGTCGGGCTGCCGTGGCCAGACATCTGGAAGCTCGCACTGATCATGGTGCTGATCTTCATCCTGGGTTGGCCGTTTGAGTGGCCAGCCATCATCCTCGTATTCCTGCCGATCTTCCTGCCAGTGGTGGAGAAGCTGCAGCTCGGCATGAACAAGCTCGAGATGCTCATCTGGTTCGGCACCTTGACAGCGGTCAATCTGCAGACGGCCTATCTCAGTCCTCCGGTGGCCATGTCCGCCTACTACTTGCGCAATGTGGTTCCGCAATGGAGCTTGGGCACCATCTACAAGGGCATGGCCGACTACATGGTGATCCAGGTCATCGCTCTCATCGCGCTGTTCATGTGGCCGGACATTGCACTCTGGCTGGTGCGCGTGCTCCGCAATTAGACCGGTTGTCAGGCGGCGCCGGCCTCATTAGATAAGAGCTGGGAGGTTGGCGGCGGACGCGTCCCTCGCCAACCGGGTCAGGTCCGGAAGGAAGCAGCCCTAACGATTCGGACACGGGTCACTGTCCAGCCTCCCGCTATTCCTGGTCGCGCTGGCGTCAGGAACGCCACCGCGCGTGCGGGACGCGCCCGCCGGGCCTGGTTCGGAGGCAACCGGTCGATGGCCAAGAAGGGTTCTTCACTACCACCGTCTGAAGTATCAGGGACTGGGCAAGGGTTGCTCGGAGACATGGCTGCTGCGCAAACCGCCGCCCCGGACTTGATCGGGAGTCCCGCTAGCGTTGGCCAGCCCTACGTCGTGCTTGCGCGCAAGTATCGTCCGCAAACCTTCGACGATCTGATCGGCCAGGACGCCATGGTGAGAACGCTCAGGAATGCGTTCTCCGCCGACCGTATCGCGCAAGGCTACATGCTGACCGGGGTGCGCGGGGTCGGCAAGACGACGACCGCGCGTATCCTGGCGCGGGCCCTCAACTACACCAAGGCGGGCTTGCCGGATCGCCCGACCACCGACATGCCCGATTTCGGGGTGCACTGTCAGGAGATCATGGAGAGCCGCCATCCCGACGTGTTGGAGATGGACGCGGCATCCAATACGGGCGTCGACAATATACGGGAGATCATCGAAAGCGCGCGCTACAAGCCGTTGTCCGCGCGTTTCAAAGTGTACGTCATCGACGAAGTACACATGCTTTCGAAGGGCGCCTTCAATGCCCTCTTGAAGACGCTCGAGGAGCCGCCCGCACACGTCAAGTTCATCTTTGCCACCACCGAGGTGCGCAAGGTTCCCGTTACAGTGCTGTCGCGCTGTCAGCGGTTCGATCTGCGTCGCGTCGACGTAGCGACCTTGGCGCGGCACTTCCGAGGCATCGCCGGTAAGGAGGGCTGGCAGGCCGAGGATGATGCACTGACGCTCATTGCGCGGGCTGCCGAGGGCTCGGTTCGCGACGGATTGTCCCTCCTCGATCAGGCTGCGGCCATGGGTAGTGGATTGATCGAGGGCGCGACGGTGCGTGCCATGCTGGGATTGGCGGACCGCGGCCGTCTCTTCGATCTGTTGGACCAGATGTTTCGCGGGCAGTCCGGAAAGGTGCTCCAAAGCTTTGCCGCGCTGCATCTGGATGGTGCGGATCCGATCCAAGTGCTCGCCGATCTGGCCGAGGCGGTGCACACAATGGCCCGTGCCAAGACGGCGGGCATCGAAGCGGCGGGTGAGGCGTTGCCGGCAGAGGAGCGGCGGCGGGTGGAATTGCTGGCTGCAGGCCTGTCGGTCCCGCTGTTGTCACGCGCTTGGCAAATGCTGCTCAAAGGATTGGAAGAAGCCGGCAAGGCGCCCGATCCGTTGGCCGCTGCGGAGATGGTCCTCATCCGCATCGCGTATACGGCCGACCTTCCAACTCCGCAGGACGTGGTGCGTGCGCTCGGCGGCGCTGCGGCATCGCACAGACGAGAGCGTCACGAGACCGTCTCCCCGAACGGCACCGAAGAAGAGCGCGTGCCGCGGGGAGAGCGTGCGCTGCGAGGCCAGTCGGAGGCTGCGGCAGACGACTACGCTCCTATAGAGGAGGACGAGGCGAGCACGGACGAGCAGGTGGCGTTTGGCGAGCTCGAGGGGTCGGCCCAGCCACAGACATTCGCTGACATCGTCGGGTTGGCGGGACGTCATCGGGACGCGCGACTCAAGGTCCATCTGGAGGAGCACGTCAGTCTCGTGCGCTTCGACCCGTCCGGCAGTATCGATCTCGGACTGCTTCCGGGGGCGCCCACGACGCTCGCCAACGAGCTCAGAGAGAAGATCAACAAATGGACCGGACGACGCTGGATTATTGCCATCAGCACGGCGCCAGGGGAGCCGCCGCTGGGCGAGACGCGGCGTCGGCACGAGGCGGAGGAGATCGCCGCGATTGCCCATCACCCAGTGATCAAGGCAGTGCTCGAACGTTTTCCTGACGCGAAGATCGCGGGAGTGCGACGCTCCGGCCCGCGCTCCGATGACGATCAGGCGGCGGGCTGAGATCGTTCGTCGACGTGCCTCATCCGCTGACTACGCAGAGGACAAGCGATGAAAGATTTGATGAAGATGATGAAGCAGGCTCAAGAGCTGCAATCCCGCATGCAAAAGGTGCAAGAGGAGCTGACAGCCCTGGAAATCGAGGGTCAGGCGGGGGCGGGAGCGGTACGCGTGACGCTCAATGGCAAAGGCGAAATGCGTGCGCTCCGCATCGATCCGAGCCTCATGAAACCCGGTGAGGCCGAAATCGTCGAGGATCTCGTATTGGCAGCGTTCCAGGATGCCAAGGCGAAGGTCGAGGCCCAGATGCAGGAGAAAATGCAGGACATTGCTGGCGGTCTGCCGCTCCCTCCCGGTCTGAAGCTGTTTTGACCGGCAGCGACAAAGCGACGCTTTGCTGCCTACTTTCTCCTGCAGCCTCTACTGAGGGCGATTCGCCTCGGCAGTCGATTGATCGCGCGGGGCGGGTCTCTTCCTCGGTGTGCGTCCCTGGTGCCTGGGATCCTGCCGGCACCCGGAAACTTCCTAGCGGCGAGAATAAACGGCCTTTTTGGCCGTTGTTAGCCGTGACTCGCGGGGAGGCAAGCGCGTGACGGAAGACCTCCGCACACGAATGGTCGAGCTACTGCCGCGTCTGAGACGGTTTGCCTATGCGTTGACGGGCGATTTGGACCAGGGTGACGATCTGGTCCAGGAGGCTTGTGCGCGGGCGTTGTCGCGAGTGGATCAGTTTCAACCCGGAACGAGATTTGACAGTTGGATGTTTCGCATCGCCCAGAATCTCTGGCTGGACAGGGTGAGAGCCACGCGAGTGCGGGGGCCAGTGGTCGACCTGGATGCAGCGTCTGCGGTGGCCTACACGGACGGGCGCTCGGTAACGGAGAGCCGCCTGACATTGCAGGCAGTCATGCAGGCCATGTCCAAGCTGCCCTCCGATCTGCAGGTGCTCCTGGCGCTCGTGTGCATAGACGGCCGATCGTATCAGGAGGCGGCGGATATTACCGGAACCCCGATAGGCACGGTGATGAGCCGTCTCGCCCGAGCCAGACGCACGTTGCATGAGCTTATGGATCATAGCCCCACCCTTTCGCCGAAGTCATCAACGGAGGCGCGCCATGCCGGAAGTTAGTGATGTCGACCTCATGGAACTGGCCGACGGCACATTGGCCGGTCCAAGGCGCCGGATCGTGGAGGCGGAACTCGCCAAGCACCCAGAGTTGCAAGAGAGGCTAGAGGTCTTTCGCGTAACTGGTCAGGCACTAGCACAGCTGTTCGATCCCGTCGTGAGGGCGCCGCTGCCGTCTGCGTTGTTGGAGACGATACGGCACGCTGCTCCTGCATCCGCGTCGCGTGTGGTGCCCTTTGCCCCGAGCAAAGGACGAGTGGACGCCCTAGGAAGATCTTCTGGTGCGCCGTCCACGCGCGGTTGGGCATTATCGGCCGGGATGGCTTTGGCTGCTGCCGTAGTGGCAGTGGTTGGCGTGGGCGCGGCGATATGGTCGCTGCGATCGGATAACGGGGATGGTTTCGTTGCCGCGCCGTTGGCGCTTGCGCTCGAGACGACGCCCAGCGCCCGAACTGCCGGCTTGGAGCTTCCCGGATATGGTCCCGGTGCTTTCAAAGCCGACTTGTCGTTCCAGCATGTCGATGGGCGCTATTGCCGCCAGTACGAATTGTTGTTCGAGAGCGGCAGCGGGTTTGTGGGATATGCTTGTGGAGCCGGCAATGGCCGGTGGCGTATCGAGAAAGAGGCGGAGGTGACACCCACCAAAGCCGACGCGCCAGGCGTGATCAGGCCGGCGGGCCAAAACCCGAGCGCCAAGGCTATCGACGACGCAGTCGGAAGCGTCATCCGTGGTGATGCCTTGGAGCCGGACAGGGAGCTGGCACTTATTCGCCGCGGCTGGCAGGTTGAGGGCAAGCAGTGACCTTAGGTGAGGTGTCGCGGAAGTCGCGTAGCCTCCGGCTCCTGATAGAAGCATCTGGTAGCCTGCCACAGGGGCAGATTCGGATACCGCCGGCCGATGTCGTTCCCGCAACGGGTGGGTCCGGACCCTCCCGTCGAGGAACTGTGGGCGGCAGCCTTATCGGCTTGCAGTCTTTTGTGTGAGGGAAGTTGGCGCCAGCGGAGCGCGCTGTCTGGCGACCACCGCCGGTGACCACGGGGTGGATGGACCGCTGCATTCCGTCGGCGCCTGTACGAGACCGCGTCCGTAGATGCGGTCCCGCCCAGGAGATCCCAGATCCTGAACTGAAATACGCTGCAGTATTGCTTCCTTGCTCTTGTGGACCGGGAGACTCCGGTAGAGGGACGCCACGACTGCCGTCATGTAAGGCGTCGCAAAGGAGGTTCCGGTCTGATAGCCCTGCCGCCCATCCGGCAATGCAGTCCAGATATCAACGCCCGGTGCTGCCACGTCTATGTAGTCGCCATGATTGGCGCGCCGATAGCCGCGCAGGTCTCTGCTCACGGCCGTAACCGCCAGCGTCTCGGGGTATGCTGCAGGATAGCTTGGTGGAGCGCCCGGGCCACCGTTTCCTGCGGCGGCGACGAAGATCACCGCGGGTTTGGTCACACCATCCATCGTCCGTAACTTGCTCATACGCGTGATAGCGGCTTGCACAAGATCGTCCCGTGGTCCGGACAGACTAAGATTGATGATCTGCACCCGAAGGCGGTCCATCCACTCAAGCGCTTCGAGTAGATGTAAGGTTGTCGAAACGGGCAAGCCGTTCTCGTCGGCAAAGAAGATGTCGGCGACAAAAAACTTCGCACCAGGAATAAGGCCCGGCGTGCTGCTCCTGCTATTGCCGGCGAGAAGCGCCAGAACGCCGGTGCCGTGCAGATCCGATCCGGCGCCTCTGAAGCCCGGCCCAAACTGCCCAAACTTGAAACGCTCGGGTTGATGGGCCAGCGAGGGGTGTGTGCTGTCGATGCCAGTGTCGATGACGCCAACGCTCAGGCCCTTGGCGCATGCAGCCAATTGCTCCTGCCATCCGATGGTCGCGGCGCCGTAACAGCGATCCGATCCACAACCGCCGGTCGTGCGTGCGGGCTCAGTCGTTGTTGAAGGCTTGGAGCCATCCCCCTCTCTGGCCGAAGGGTATAGGCGATAGCGCTGATTGAGGTCGACTGCTGCCGTGGGATTGACCTCTTGCAACAGCGCTTTGGCCTGCTCGGCCTTCATATCGTGAGGAATGATAAGACGTGTGAGCGAGTACCCGAGTACGCCAAGATCGCGTCTGCTCTCGACTTTCATGCCGCTCGCGAGAGCTCTACTCAGCGTAGCGGGGCTCAAATTGCGGACCAGAATATCCGTTGCCGGAAGACTCGGCATCTTCAACTGAAGATCCCCTCTTGGCCGGCCCGTCAGCTTTGGCAACGGCTTTGCAGGAAACGATGTCTTCGTATCGACTTTGGACGGTCCGTCATGAAGTCCAGGATTGACGGCAGGCGGTTGGCCGCCCGGCGAGGCCAACAACCGCTTTAGGAGATCGGCAACCGTAGGAGGGATTGTGTCCTCAGCGCGGGCTTGAGCGGTATTTCCATCCTCTCGCTTGCTCTTGCCGTCCTTTCCTTGCTCCTGGTCGTCGTCGTCATCGTCCTTCTTTTTTGACTTGTCAGTGATCTTTGGCTCGTTCTTGGTCGCTGGCTTGTCATCGTCGTCGTCATCGACCTTCTTTGCCTGCGACTTACTGTTGGCATTCGTTTTGGACTGGGTCGGAACCTTCGCGGGCGGCAACGAAGTTGGGATATAGTATTTTGAACTCTTCTTTCGCGTGTTACTCGAGGCGATCGCGTCGGTAGTGCTGAACAGAGAGGGAAGAAAGACAACCAGCATCATCGCGGCCAGAACCAGTACCCGGTTCCCCATGGCCGCAACCCGCCGCAACTCACGCAACTGAGCGTAGATCGACATCGGACGCTGAAATTCGACTTCTACCAACCGCACATTAGCGTAGGTGGCACGCAAACTCCGACAACATTGCGGATGGAGGAGAATTTTCTTTCTAATGCTGTGGAAAAGTTACCGCTAGCGGCAACCTTGGCAGGCTGTTCGTGATTCCCCGTTCGCTGGCTACTACATAGGGCTTGATGGGGCTTGCCCGACTTGAGACCGCACCTGTCCAATTAGGGACTTGAGGGTTGCAAATGTCCAGGAAAACAGCGGGTCCAGAGATCGAGCGCTTGATACAACTTCTGGCACGTCTGCCTGGTCTCGGCCCGCGGTCTGCGCGCAAGGCTGCATTAAGTCTCATCAAGCGTCGCAACGACCTTCTTGTTCCGCTCGCAAGTGCTCTGGACGCTGCCGTGGAGAAGATCGTCGTTTGCGCAAACTGTGGCAATATCGACACGGTATCTCCATGCACGATTTGCCGGGACGAGCGCCGCGACCGAGCGTTGATCATCGTCGTTGAGGAGATTGGAGATCTCTGGGCGCTCGAAAGGGCCGCAGTCGTCAACGCGCAGTACCACGTGCTGGGCGGGCATCTCTCACCGCTCGACGGTATCGGTCCGGATCGTTTGAACATACCTCCGCTTTTGGAGCGCGCGCGCTCGGCTGAGGTGACTGAGGTGCTGCTCGCGCTCAATGCCACCGTGGAGGGACAGTCGACGGCGCACTACCTGCGCGAGCAGCTCGAGCCGTGCGGTGTGAAGGTGTCAACGCTGCAGCAGGGTGTGCCTGTGGGTGGCGAGCTCGACTATCTCGACGAAGGCACGCTCGCTGCGGCGATCCGGGCACGCCGGCCATTTTAGCCGCAGACGCAGCCTCGTCGTTTGCTTCAGCCCAAATTGCCAAGGCAGGTTGTTCCCAGGATGTTTACCCGCTAAAAACAACGCGAGGCTAATGCGGGGGCAATAGCTCAGGATGCGAACGCGTTTGGTCGGTGGGTTGACCGACTTACGGGCGAAGCTTGTCGATCTGCCACGGATGGCAAAGCACGCCCTGTTGGCTGGCAACGATTTTCTTCTTCTCCTGCTTGCCGTTTGGCTGGCCTTCTCGCTGCGCTGGGGCCGCATCTATTGGCCCGACAGCTGGCAACTGCTTGCTGTCTTCGTTGGCGCCCCCGCGCTCGGTTGCTTTTTCCTCTGGCGCCTTGGCCTTTACCGGATCGCCTCGCGCTTTATCCGCGCCAAGGATGCCGTGCGGATGTACCTCGCTCTCGGCATTGCCGTGCTGGTCTGGGCGCTGCTCGTTCTCATGGTTGCCGGCACGGGCAATCCGGACCTGGTCGTGCCCCGTCTGGCGGTTCTTCTCTACGCGATGCTCGCGTGCGTGCTCGTGCGCTCGAGCCGTTGGGTAGCGGCCTGGCTGCTGGAAGGGGCGCCACTACCGCGCTTGCGCCCCGGCGAGCGACGCCCGATCGTCATCTATGGTGCCGGACCGACCGGGGTCCGGCTGCTCGAGGCCTTGCGCGAATCCGCCGAGTACAGGCCGATCGGTTTTATCGACGAGACCCCATCGCTGATCGGGCAACGAGTCAGTGGTTTGAAAGTCTATCGCGAATCCAAGATCGAGCGCTTCGCTCAGCGCGACGGGGTGAGGGACGTGATCCTCGCCTTGCCGGATCGAAGTCGGCGTGAGCTCCAGGCGATTGTCCGCAGGCTCACCAGTCATTCGCTGCGTGTGAAGACGATGCCCACGATCGAGGATATTGCTACCGGGCGGGTGGCGGTGACCGATCTCATGCCGATAGACGTGTCAGATCTTCTCGGCAGAAACCCGATTCCGCCCGATACGGATTTGCTGGCGCGCGCAATAAGAGGCAAATGCGTGATGGTCACGGGCGCAGGGGGCTCAATCGGTTCAGAGCTTGCGCGGCAAATGCTCGGTTGCGATCCTCGCCGTCTGGTTCTGTTTGAGCACTCGGAAGCAGCGCTCTATGCCATCCACACGGAGATCGTCGATCAGCTCGAGCATGCGACAGCCGGCGTCCACCGGCCCGAGATCGTTGCGGTCCTCGGCACCGTTCTCGACGCGGCGATCCTTGAGAGCACGATGCTCCAGCATGGAGTTCAGACCATTTATCATGCGGCCGCCTACAAGCATGTTCCGATCGTCGAGAGCAATGCGGTGGCGGGATTGCGCAACAACACGCTCGGAACGGCCATGCTGGCAAACGCCGCCATGCGCAGCGCCGTCGAGCGCGTCGTATTGATCTCGACCGACAAGGCGGTACGGCCGACCAGCATTATGGGAGCCAGCAAGCGGCTTGCCGAGCTGGTCTTCCAGGCTTACGCCGCCGAGCCGGATTGCAGCACCGTTTTTGCAATCGTGCGCTTCGGCAATGTTCTCGACAGCTCCGGCTCGGTCGTCGGCCGTTTCCGCAAACAGATCGAGGAGGGGGGGCCGGTCACGGTCACAGACCGCGAGGTTGCCCGCTTTTTCATGTCGATTCCCGAGGCGGCTGCCCTCGTCATGCAAGCGGGCGCCATGGCCAAAGGTGGTGATGTTTTCGTGCTCGACATGGGTGAGCGCGTCAAGATCGACGATCTGGCCCGCACCATGATCCGGCTGATGGGGCGCACAGTTCAGGACGAGACGAATCCGGACGGCGATATTGCCATTCGCTACATAGGATTGAGGCCCGGGGAGAAGCGCTACGAGGAGCTGCACATCGACGACAAAGCGAGCGAGACCGAGCATCCGGGCATTCTGGCGCAACGACGAGCCGTTTCTGGAGAAGGCAGACCTGGAGCGCGAACTCACGAAACTGTCGGACGCGCTGAGGGACGGCAGGGTGGACGTCATCCAAGCGATCCTTGCTCGCACAGTCGAAGGCTACAGGCCGGCGCGCCCGCCGATCGTCCGACCGGGCACGGATGCATGGCCTGCCGCCTCGCGAGCGGTGCATTGAGTGCCGCCCATGTCGCGCCGGATCTGCCAAAGCGCTGCTTCAGGACTCCGCGGCAGACTGATCGCAATCCAGCCTCTGGTGTCGAGGACGACTCACGTTCGAGACGGATCGCGGTTGCGGTTCCAGCGCGAACGGTCCTGCTCCAGGGCGCGGGTTTGTTGCTCGAGCTCGACCACCACGGCCTCGGCGAGGGTAACGCCGGTCATGCGCTCGAACAGCGCAACCGAGATGCTTGATGTCACGTCGGCGGCCATCGGTCCCTGGCGCGTGTCGACGATGTCGACGCTGGCTAGTCCGAGTTGCAACGCGCGTGCGGCCTTTTCCGCCAGGTGCCGGGCTGGGTCGGTGGCGCGGCCTTCGTGCCGGCGCCATTGCGGTTGATCGTCCAGGACGGTCGGCGGCGCGTCGCGTTCCATGGCCGCGATGGCGCGCCCGCCGACGACGGCAAATCGCACCAGGGGTCCGAGGCTACCCGGCGCCAAGCTATCGACGAGGATATGCCCCTCACTACGGCTCTGGCCCTTAATATCGGCGTAACTGACAGCAGCTTCAGGCACCAAGACGCCGCTGCGGGCCAGCGTCTGGCGCACAGTCAGGGCATCACTCGCACGGGCCAGTGCATCGGCGGAATTGAGGGCGTGCGCCCCCAGCATCTCGAGTTGTCGGACGATCGCAGTTGTGAAGGACGAGATCGCGCGTCCCGTGCGCACGATCACGGCGCCGATACCCTCGAGCGATCGGCCGTCGACAAAGACGGCAGGCTGCATGGTGTCGACAAACAGGGAAACGCGGGTCCGGTCGACATGAACCAGGGTATGGCCACGTTCCTCCGCGGCGCGTGCGAGCCGCCGGTTGCTGGCGCTCTCGGGCTGCCTTGTGATGAGCGCAATGCGCAGGGGGGCGCGTCCTTCGCCAGTCGTCGGAGGCCGGCCGTAGGTCCTGTAGCCGAGGCGCGGCTGCCGGAAGGAGGAGGTCGGGTCGACGAACATGTCGTCCTTGATCGCCTGCCGCCCGAGCAGCATGCGGTATGCCATCGTGTCGCGATTGGTGAGCGTGACCTCGATTGGCCATTCCCTGTCGCCCATCTTGACGCGCGTGCTGATGACGAAACGGTTCTCGTGCTCGCCGTTCGAACTCGTGACCTCCCGCCGGTCAAGGACCTCTGCGGTGGAGTAGACCTCGACATCATCACGGCCAGGAATGGGGTGCACGCCGAACCGCACCATGGGTCGGGAGGACGGGCCGAAGGGCTCGACCGAAAAGGCATGCAGGGCAGATGTTCTGGCTCCGGTATCAACCTTGGCCTTGATGGCCGGCAGGCCGAGATCGGGGAGGGACAACCACTCCTCCCAGCCAAGTATGAACCGGTCCGCCACCTTAGCTTGACCTTTCGCAGACTGCAGGCTCGAGCCTTTCCGGCCCGGTTAACGCAGATAGGCCCCATTCGCAATGCGGAACGATGCAACCGATGTGCCGGTCGCTCTCCGAGGGCGCCCGGCAGGGATTGGCCAGCACCCGGCACACATATGATTGACCGTTTCCCGTCGCTTGCCTATTTCAGCGCCATGGCCAAGCTTCCTATCATCACGCTACCGGACCCTCTGCTGCGCAAGCCGTCGGCACCTATCGAGCGCGTCGATGACGATCTCAGGCGGCTGATGGACGACATGCTCGAAACAATGTACGCGGCCCCGGGGGTTGGGCTTGCGGCGGTGCAGGTCGGCGTACCGCGTCGGTTGGTCGTACTCGACGTAACGGGGGACGAAGAGGAGAAGCAACCGATCTTCCTGGTCAATCCCGTGATTGTGGAGCATGGATCCGAGATGCGTCGGCACGAGGAAGGCTGTCTCTCGATCCCGGATGTGCGCATCGAGATCGAGCGTCCCGCGCAGGTGACCGTCCGCTACATCGACCGGGATGGAAAGGCGCAGGAGCTTGTTGCCAAAGACCTGCTCGCCACCGCCGTCCAGCACGAAATCGATCATCTGGATGGCAAGCTCATCATAGATTTTCTGTCGCGGCTGAAGCGCGACATTGTCGTGCGCAAGTTCAAGAAGCAGGCCAAGGCGGAGCCGGCTGACTGACGCCGGTGGACAAGCGGAACCCGGCGCGATGCTGCGCATCATCTTCATGGGCACGCCGCAGTTTGCGGTGCCGACGTTGGCTCGGATCGTCAGTGCCGGGCATGAGGTGGTGGCTGCCTATACCCAGCCTCCGCGCCCGGCCGGCCGGGGCATGGCGGCGCGGCGGTCGGAGGTGCATGCCTTCGCGGAAAGGGCCGGTATTGCTGTTCTTACGCCGTCCAGCCTGAAACCGCATGAAGCGCAGGCCGAATTCGCGGGCAAGAGCGCCGATGTCGCCATTGTCGTGGCCTATGGACTGCTCCTGCCCGCTGCCGTTCTGGCTGCACCACTGCACGGTTGTCTCAATTTGCATGGCTCGGCTCTACCTCGCTGGCGGGGGGCTGCGCCCATTCCGCGCGCCATTATGGAAGGTGACACGGAGACAGCAGCCATGGTGATGCGCATGGACCAGGGGCTCGACACCGGCCCGGTCTGCCTTGCCGAGCGGATCGCAATTGCTCCGGACATGACAGGCGGGGAGTTGCACGATCATATGGCTTCCGTTGGTGCCGGGCTCGTCATGCGCGCCTTAGAGGCATTGGAGCAGGGCAAGCTGGAGTGCCGCCCGCAGTCCGATGATGGCGTCACCTACGCCCGCAAGATCGACAAGGCGGAGAGCCGGATCGATTTCGCCCGCCCGGCCGCCGATGTGCACAACCTGATCCGTGGTCTGTCGCCGGCACCGGGCGCGTGGTTCGAGACTGACGCGGGCGGTGAGCGTGAGCGCATCAAGGTGTTGCGCTCGACGCTTGCGGACGGTTCGGGTGAGCCGGGCCTGTTGCTCGATGCCAACCTTACCGTGGCTTGCGGGCAGGGTGCCATTAGGCTTCAGGAGATCCAACGCGCCGGCCGCCGGCCGATGCCCGCACAGGAATTCCTGCGCGGGTTTGCAGTGCAGGCGGGACAGCGATTGGGTTAGCCCGCGTCCGGCGATGCTGCACGTTGCTTCTGCATCCGTTAATGATTGATGAAGGCCCTCGCGCAGTGCGTCCGCGTTCGCGCTAGAGTTGCCACTGGTTCCCGTGTCAGTTTTTCCGGAGCGTCTCCATGCGCGTATTGCCTCTGGCTCTTTTCTCAGCGGTGGCAGTTCTGCTGCCCGTGTCTGCCCAGGCTACGGAAGCCACCACGACCCGTATCGAGACCCGGCCCTTCTACGGCGCCACCGTTACGCTCGAAGCAGGCGTGCGTGTATTCCGGCCGCTGCCGCCGCACAGCAAGGTCATCATCAACCCGGGCGGCAAGACGCCGGTGAACCTCGGCTTCGAGGAGAACCGCTGGGTCTCGCACAACAACAACTACAATTATAACTACAACTATGAGCGCTCGCTCGGAGCCGATGATGATCAGATCGGCGGTTTTGTTGCCGATGGGTTCAAGCGTCGGCGCCCACATCATCGCGGCCGCCCGGCATTCAGGTAAGGCACACGCCTGGGGCGACATTGGCTTGTCGGCATGCTCGTGGGCGGCTACTTGAGACCGGCGCCCGGGCGACGGGCGCCATGTCGCGAGCCGATATATGCCGCGCTATCGCGTGATCCTGGAATACGACGGCACGCCGTTCGTGGGCTGGCAGGTGCAAGCCAGCGGCCCCTCGGTGCAAGGCAGGCTTGTCGAGGCGATTCGGCAATTCTCCGGCGAGGAGGTGGCCGTACGCGGCGCCGGCCGCACGGATGCAGGCGTGCATGCGCTCGGCCAAGTCGCTCATTTCGATCTCACGAGAGATTGGCCGGCAGACAAGGTGCGCGAGGCCGTCAATTTCCATCTGAAGCCCGACCCCGTAGCGATCGTTGACTGTGGGATAGCCGGTGCCGATTTCGACGCCCGGTTCAGTGCGACGGGCAGGCACTATCTCTATCGAATTCTCGCACGGCGCGCTCCGCCGGCGCTAGACAGGCACAGGGTGTGGTGGGTGCCGCGTGCACTCGATGCCCAGGCCATGGCCGCGGCCGCAGGGCACCTGATCGGCCGGCATGATTTTACAACCTTTCGTGCCGCTGGCTGCCAAGCCAAATCACCCATCAAGACGCTCGATGTGCTGGACGTGCGATCGGACGGAAATGAAATTCGCGTTGCAGCTTCGGCTCGGTCGTTCCTGCACCATCAGGTGCGCTCGATCGTCGGCAGCTTGAAGCATGTCGGTGAGGGTAAGTGGGTGCCGGACAATCTCAAGACTGTGCTGGAAGCACGAGACCGCGCCGCCTGTGGGGTGATCGCCCCGGCCGCCGGGCTTTACCTCGTGCGTGTGGACTATGCGACGGCGAGCGAGAGCGCTGAGGACGACGAAAACGCATAGTGTGCTATCGGCGCGCGGCTAACACGCGATCGACCATGGCCGATGCGACGCCTAGATAGTTGGCGGGGTCGACAAGGCTGGCGAGGGCCGCGGCATCGAGGTGCGACGTAATCTCCGCGCGCTTCTCCAATTGCTCGAGAAGCGGCGTGCCTTCCTCGAGCGCGCTGCGGCAGGCCGCGTAGACGAGATCGTGCGCTGCTCCGCGTCCCGTGTGCGGCGCCAACGCCATCATCACCGCCTCGGCGACGATCAGGCCACCGGTCAGGTCAAGGTTCTTGCGCATGCGGTCGGGCACGACGATCAGCCCTTCCAGCATGAAGCGCGATTGGTGCAAGGCGCCGGCGGTGGCGATGAAGCTTTCCGGGAGTGCTATCCATTCCAAGTGCCAGGGTCCGGTCGCGCGTTCATGATCGGCCGCCATTGCGTCCAGCATCAGTCCGGCGTGCTGGCGCACGGTTTTGGCCAGCGCGAGGATGATCTCGCAGGAGATCGGATTGCGCTTCTGCGGCATGGTGGAAGAAGAGCCGCGGCCGGCTACGAACGGCTCAAAGGCTTCGGCGACCTCGGTCTGCATCATGAGCATGATATCGGTGGCGATTTTGGCGAGGCTGCCGGTGACGAGACCGAGGAACGACACGGCTTCCGCCATCGAATCGCGGGCGGCGTGCCAGGTGATCGGAGGCTGTGCGAGCTGCAACTCATCAGCAAACGCGGCTTGTACGGCGAGGCCATCCTTACTGAGAGACGCGAGCGTGCCTGCCGCGCCGGAGAACTGCACGACGAGCACGCGCGGCTTCAGTTGCTCGAGCCGCTGGCGGTGACGCTCGATCATTGCCAGCCACACAGCGACCTTGTAGCCGAAGGTCACGGGCAGGGCATGCTGCAGATGGGTGCGCCCCGCCATGACGGTGTCGCGATGGCCCCGCGCAAGGCTGGTGAGCGCTGTTGCGATGGCATCCAGGTCCGCTTCCACCAGACCGAGGGCGTCGCGAATCTGTAGCACACTGGCTGTATCCATGATGTCTTGCGTGGTGGCGCCCCAATGCACGTAACGGCCTGCGTCGCCGCACTGCTTGGCCATCTGATGCACCACGCCGACGATCGGATAGCCGACCACATCGGTCTCGGTCTTCAATTTGCCGAGATCGGTTGCTCTTGTATCGGCGTTCGCGGCGATCGCATCTGCCGCGGCACGGGGGATGACACCAACGTGCGCTTGTGCCTTCGCAAGCGCGACCTCGACCTCGACGTAACGTGCGGCGAGCGCCTCATCGCTGAAGATGGCGCGCATGGCCGGCGTGCCGAACAGGTCGCGGAAGATGGAAGAGTCGAAGACTGTCGAAGGCATGGATCGTTTCCGGGGGAAGGAAGACAAAGCGTCGATGGGTACGATACCTCAAAGCAGATGCAGCGAGGCCGAGCAAGTCGTGCCCACCTCTGGAACCGCACCTGCATCCGGGCGTTGTCGTAATTCGCGAAAACAGGCCCATCTGGAGGGTTCATGGACGCTACCGTACATCCGTTGAAAACCAATGGATTCATTCGGCGTGACATAGAGACAGAAACACGCCCAAGCCGTGCGGAGGTCGAGCAGGCGGTTCGGACCCTGATCAGATGGACGGGCGATGATCCCGAGCGCGACGGGTTGATCGAGACGCCTTCGCGTGTGGCGCGAGCCTATGAGGATCTGTTCGGCGGCTACGCCGAGGATGCCGCCGCCATCCTGCGCAAGACGTTCGATGAGACCGAGGGTTACGACGAGATGATCGCCATGCGCGGCATCCGTTTCGTCAGCCATTGCGAGCACCATATCGCGCCGATCATGGGGCAGGCATGGATCGCCTATGTGCCGACCAGCCGTGTGGTCGGTATCTCCAAGCTGGCGCGCGTGCTGGAGATCTATTCCAAGCGCCTGCAGATTCAGGAGCGACTGACCTCTCAGATCGCCAACACCATCGATGAGGTGCTGCAGCCCAAGGGTGTCGCTGTGCTGATCAAGGCCCAGCACCTTTGCGTCGGGATGCGCGGTGTGCGCAAGCATGAGGCAGACCTGGTCACCACGCGCATGCTGGGATGCTTCCGCGACGATCCCATGCTGCGCCAGGAATTCATGCGCCTGAGCGAGTAGCCCCCAAGTCCCCCGAAATTGACTAGCTGCCGCCAAGCCCCCCTTGGATGGAGAGGGCTTGATTGTGCGCGCTCTTTCGTGATCGATTGCGTTGGACGGCGCCAGCCCCAAGGGACCGGCTGCCTATCACGAGCATCGGTCATGGAGGACGCCTCGGTCATGGCAACGAACAAGGTCGCACTCATCACGGGTGGTGGATCGGGCATCGGCAGATCGGCAGCGCTGCACCTGCAGGCGGACGGTTGGAACGCGGTGGTGACCGGTCGTCGCAAGGAGGAGCTCGACAAGACCTGTGCGCTCGCCAAATCCGGCGGGGGCAAGATGGCGGCTGTTGCTGCCGACGTCTCCAAGCAGGCCGACGTCAAGCGCCTGTTCGGCGAGGTTGTGAAGACCTTCGGTCGCCTGGACTTTCTGTTCAACAATGCTGGTATGGGTTTACCGGCGGGGCCGATGGAGGACATTCCGCTCGAGAAGTGGCAACAGGTCGTCGACCTCAATCTGACCGGCTGCTTCCTTTGCGCCCAAGAGGCGATCCGCCTCTTCAAGTCACAGAAGCCGCAGGGCGGCCGCATCGTCAACAACGGCTCGATCTCGGCGCATACGCCCAGGCCGCAATCTGTGGCCTACACGGCGACGAAGCACGCCGTCACGGGTCTCACGAAATGCATCGCGCTCGACGGACGTGCGTTCAACATCGCCTGTGGCCAGCTCGACATCGGCAATGCCGACACGGCGATGGGCGGGCGCATGAAGGCCGGCGTGCCGCAGGCGAGCGGCGAGATCCGGCCGGAGCCGGTCATGGACGTGGAGCATTGCGGCAGCGCAATCCGCTACATGGCGAGTTTGCCTCTGGACAGCAACGTGCTGACGATGGCGATCAAGGCCACGGCCATGCCGTTCGAGGGCCGCGGGTAGCGTTCGGGCAGATCTGACACGACGCGATGGGGCAGGTGATTATGACCAACCGGGTCGAGATCGACATCACGGAGCGTTTTGCCTTCGCCGGCGGTCAGTCCTTTGGGGCCGTCGGACCTTATGAGCGCCTCAAGGGCCGCGCGCACTTTGCCGTCGATCCAAAGGCGCGGGCGCAGGCTGGCGTTGTCGATCTCGACAAGGCCGCCGTCGATGCGGGCGGGCTCGTGCGCTTCTCCGCCGACATCTCTATCCTGAAGCCCGTCGATCCGGCGAAGGGTAGCGGCCGTCTGTTCTTCGACTGGGGCAATCGCGGCAACATCCGCTGCCTTCAGTTCTTCAACGATGCAGTGGGCTCCAACGATCCGCGAACGGCCGAGCACGCCGGCAACGGCTTCATGATGCGCCGCGGCTATACGCTCGTTTGGTGCGGATGGCAGGCCGATCTGCTCCCCGGCGACCATCGTTTTCTTCTGGATGTGCCCGTAGCAACCGACAAGGATAAGCCGATCACGGGCCAGGTACGGGTCGAGTACATCGCCAATGCGCGCGGCGTTACAACCATGCCGTTGTCGAGCCGCGCCTCCACGCGCAGCCACCCGACGGTGTCGCTCGACACGCGCAAGGCCAGCCTGACGCGGCGGCGCTACGCTGGGGATGCGCGCATTCCCGTGCCACCGGACGCCTGGATGTTCGCCCGTCTGGAGGGCGGCAGTGGGCTGGACAACCAGGGCGCCGAATACGCGATCGTTCCTTCCGACACGCACATCCATATTCCCGCAGGTTTCGAGCCGGGCTGGATTTACGAGCTGGTCTACGAGGGCAAGATCCGCTTGTACTCGGGCTCGGCCACGTTGCCGTCCGCGATTTTGTGAGCTTCTTGAAGTCGGGTAAGCCGGACACTGCGGGCAAGGCCAATCCCGCCGGCCGCCCCATGGAAAAAGCGTATGGCTGGGGGCGCTCGCAAACCGGCCGCTGCATCCGCGATTTCATTCATCGCGGCTTCAACGCCGATGCGTCCGGCCGCAAGGTGTTCGACGGCATGCTGCCGCATGTCTCGGGCGGTGGCCTCATGTGGATGAACCACCGCTTTGCCAACGTCATCGTGGCCGCCGGCCAGGAGTACGAGGATCACGAGAACCCGGCCGATCGCTTTCCGTTCTCATATGCGTCGTCGAGCGATCACATCACCGGTCGAACGGACGCGATCTGCAAGCGGCCCGAGACTGACCCGTTGATCCTGCATACACAGACCGCCACTGAGTACTGGCAGCGACACGGATCGCTCGTGCACACCGATACGCGCGGCAATGATCTGCCTCAGCCTGAGAACGTGCGCGTGTATCTCTGGTCGAGCTCCCAGCATTTCGCCGATCCTCTCCTGAAGAAGCCCACGCGCGGCGTGTGCCAGAACGTGATCAACGTCGTGTGGACGTCGATGCTGTTCAGGGGAATGCTCGACGCCATGGATGCCTGGGCGAGCAAGGGAGTAGCACCGCCCGACAGTCGTATTCCGCGCCGGGCGGATGGGACGCTGGTGCCCGGTGAGGAGTACCGTGCCAAGTTTCCGGCCATCCCCGGCATTGCCACGCCGCGCGGACCGAGCCCGCTCGAGCGCCTGGACTTCGGTCCGGATTTCGACAAGGGATTGCTCGTGGAGCCGCCGAAGCGTACCGGGCAGAGCTACACGGTCCTGGTGCCTGCGGCCGACGCCGACGGCAATGATAAGGCAGGCGTGCGTGCGCCGATGGTGCAGGCGCCGCTGGGGACCTATACGGGTTGGAACCTGCGGGCGCGCGGTTTCGGGCACGGCGCCATGTTCGAGTTTTCCGGGAGCACCATACCGCTCCCGGAAACTTCAGAAGAGCGGGCCGCCACGGGCGATCCGCGCGTCTCGATCCTCGAGCGATACCCCTGCAAGGCCGCCTATCGCGAGGCCATCGGCGAGGCGGCCCAGAAGCTCGTGGCTCAGGGCGTCATGCTCCAGGAGGACATCGAGCGCTGCATGGCTGCGGCAGCCAATTGGGGCCGCCCTCGTCACGATGTGAGCCTCGATTAGCCGGCACGTGGCCCGCGCGCCGCAGCAGCTCGCGTGAGTGCTCCTACACGCCTGGGTAGGTTGCGCTCCGCTGGTACACTTCGCAGTGTTGCAGCGGGATGGCCCCGCTGATTTCGGGAAGGGCCAGCAGCGCTGCGGGGCCGTGCGGGGCATGAATGCGCAGAAAGCAGGGCGCGAGCAGTTCTCCCTGCAATCTCTGATGGCGGGCGTGTGGGCCCCCCTGGCGGCCATTTCCGGGGTCGTCAATGTGCTGGCGCTCACCGGCTCGTTCTACATGCTGCAGGTGTACGATCGGGTGCTGACGAGCCGCAACGTCTCGACCCTGATCGCCATCTCCATTCTAGCCGCCTGCCTGTACGGCTTTTCCGGCGCCCTCGAGGTGATCCGGGCCCAGGTATTGGTGCGGGTCGGCGATCGCATCGACCGGCGCCTGATGCCGGCTGCGCAGCAGGCCGCCATGCGTCAATCTCTGCGAGGCGCGGCCCCGGCCGAAGCGCAGCAAGCCATTCGCGATGTGGACAGCATGAGGGCGTTTTTGGCCAGCCAGGGCCCAGTCGCCATTTTTGACCTGCCGTGGCTGCCGCTCTACATCCTCTTCATCGCCGCGCTGCATCCGGTCCTCGGGCTTGTTACCGCCGCGGGAGCGCTCGTGATATGTGCCCTGACCTTGGCCTCCGAAAGCGTCACCCGCACACTCGCGGCACAGGCGGTCGCGACCGGTGCGCGCAGGCAGGCTGTCGCCGACGAAAACGCCAGGAACGTCGAGGTGATGCAAGCCATGGGGTTTGCGGATCGCGCCCACCTCAGGTTCGCGGCTGTCAATGCGGAGCATCTCAAGGCACAGGAGAGCGCCAGCGATATCGGAGGCGCGCTTGCCAGCATCTCGCGCGTATTCCGCATGATGCTGCAGTCGGCCATTCTTGGCCTCGGAGCGTACCTGACCATTCGCGGGCACATGACCGCCGGGGCCATCATTGCGGCGTCCCTCGCCGCTGCCCGAGCGCTAGCTCCGATCGAGCTTGCAGCGGCCCATTGGCGCGGCTTCATCGCGGCGCGCCAGGCTCGGGCTCGCCTGACGTCGCTGCTCAACGACCCGCCAGGGGGCAACATATCCACGACCTTGCCGGCGCCATCGAGGAGTTTGCGCGTGGAGCATGTCGCGGTAGCCGCGCCCCGCGGTCGGCGGCTGGTGCTCAGTGATGTGAATTTGGAGCTCAAGGCGGGACAGGGACTGGGCGTCATAGGTCCAAGCGCAGCCGGTAAATCCTGCCTCGCCCGGACAATTGCTGGGGCCTGGTCCGCGCAGCGGGGAGCCGTGCGGCTCGATGGCGCGAGCTTCGACCAGTGGACGAATGCCGATCTTGGTCGCCACATCGGCTATCTGCCGCAAACGCTACAGCTTTTTGAAGGTACGATTGCTCAGAACATTTCCCGGTTCGAGGCGGCGCCCGCAAGCGACGCGGTCATCGAGGCTGCGCGCGCGGCGGGCATCCACGATATGGTTCTGAAGCTCCCGTCCGGCTACGACACTCCAGTGGGTGTGGATGGCGGAGCGCTTTCCGCCGGTCAGCGCCAGCGCATCGGCCTGGCCCGGGCGCTTTTTCGCAAGCCATTCCTGGTGGTGCTGGACGAGCCCAATTCCAACCTGGACTCGGACGGGGATATGGCACTGATCGGCGCGATGCAGGAGATCCGGCTGCGCGGCGGTATCGTCATTGTTGTGGCGCATCGCCCGAACATTCTAACTGTCGTCGACACCGTTTGTGTCATCGCCGGTGGGCGCATGACCGCATTCGGACCGCGGGACGAGGTTCTGCAACGCGTCATGCGTGTTACGCCGATTGCGCAGGATGGCGGCGTCGCACTGCCAGCCCCGGTGCGGCAGGAAGGCGGCAGCAGATGAGGTGGCCGCAGCGCATCGTGTCGGCTATTGGCGATGATGCTGCCAGCGCGGGGCTGGCGCACAGGCTGATCGCAGGTGTTGTCCTCATCCTGATATTGGTCGTAGGCGCCGGCGGCTGGGCAGCCACCGCCAGGATCGCAGGTGCGGTGATCGCGCCGGGCGTTCTCGTGGTGGATGCAAACAGCAAGAAGGTCCAGCATCCCTCCGGCGGCGTGGTGGGCGCAATCAGAGTTCGCAACGGCGCGCGCGTCGAGGCCGGCGACCTGCTGATTCGCCTCGACGAGACACAGGTGCGCGCAGCGCTCGGTGTCGTCGTGTCTCAACTTGTGCAGCTCAACGGCCGCAAGGCCCGCCTCGAGGCCGAGCGCGATGGAGCCGCCGTCCTGGTGTTTCCGGAGCAGTTCGAGGCCCAGAGCAGCGAAGCCCGTCATGCCGCAGCCGGTGAGCGTCGCCTCTTTGAGGCGCGGCGGAGCTCCGCGCAGGGCCAGAAGCAGCAGCAGGTGGAGCGCATCAGCCAGCTCAAGCAGGAGATCACTGGCCTGTTGGCTCAGCATTCCGCCAAGGAGCAGGAATTCGGCTACATCAAACTGGAGCTGGAGCGCCTGGATCTTCTGCACGAGAAGCGACTGGTGAACGAGACGCGAATGCTGGCGATGAAGCGTGAGGAGATCCGCATTCAGGGAGAGATCGGTGCATTCGTCGCCCAGGTCGCGCGCGCTCGCGGACAGATCAGTCAGACCGAGCTGCAGATCATTCAGATCGATCAGGACATCTGCACGGAAGCGCAGAAAGAGTTGCGCGAGGTCGAAGCAAAGATTGCTGAGCTGGCGGAGCGGCGGATCAGCGCGGAGGACCAGTTGCAGCGTGTCGATATCAAGGCGCCGATCGCCGGCATCGTGCACGAGCTCAACGCGCACACGGTCGGCGGCGTGATCCAGGCGAGCGAGACGCTGATGCAGATCGTGCCTGTCAATGGCGATCTGACAATCGAGGCACGTCTTGCGCCGGCCGATATCGATCACGTTGCTGTCGGGAGCAAGAGCACATTACGCTTCTCGGCATTCAATCAGCGGACGACACCGGAGGTTTCGGGAGTCGTCGTGCTCGTCTCGCCCGATTTATCGAAGGATGCGCAAACCGGCGTGACGTACTATACAGCGCGCATCCGCCTCGATGCGGAGGGGGCGAGCACGCTTGCGGGCCTGAAGCTGGTGCCGGGCATGCCGGTCGAAGCGTTCATTGAGACAGAAGAGCGAACCGCGCTTTCATATCTCCTGAAGCCGCTCACGGACCAAATCACGCGTGTTTTCCGGGATCCCTAACGTGTCTCAGCATGTTGCAGGCCACGACAACGGGCTAGAGGCCGTGACCCTCCAGACCTGAATATCTTCTCGATAGTTCTGTAGTCCGGCCCTAGTGCCGGGTCTGGCTTTGCAGTCTCACGATCTCTTCCTTGAGCTTGAGCTTCTCGCGTTTCATGCGCGTGATGTCGAGGTCGCTCGACCCTGGACGGGCAAGCTCTTCCTCGATCCGGCGCTCAAGAAGCTTATGCTTCTCGGAAAGCTCTGCGAGATGTGCTGCAAGCGACATCTTTGGCCTCCGTTGCCAGTTGAAGGACCGGCAAATTGTGACATGCCTCCCAAGCAATGTCTAATGCTCCAAACTTCGGAAAACGAGCCTGTGGAACCTCGGGTAGCACCCGCAACTTCGGCGGTGGAACACCTGATGCCAACCCATCGAAACCCCCGATTAGTGTGTCGATAAGCTTTCGCTCGGCTTGCGCACAAGTGCCCTGGGGGCGATACTGTCAACCGTGCTTCGAGGACGAAGCGTGAATGAGGTCAAGCATCGTCGGATGCAGCCGCCTGACGAACGCGAGTTGCGTGACCTGTTGGCGAAGCTCAGGGCCGAGCATCGCGATCTCGACAACGAAATCGTGGCGCTCGAAGCTTCGGGTCAGGCCGATCAGCTACTGGTCAAACGGCTGAAAAAAAAGAAGCTGCAACTCAAGGATCAGATCACGGCTGTCGAGGACCAACTCACGCCGGACATCATTGCTTAAGGTTGCGACGCATATCCACGGGAGCGGGCTGTCGTGGTGCTTGCCAGAATGAGCTTTCAGCTTATAGAACGCTGTTCCCTGAATCTGTTTGCCAGCTTACCGAAGCTAAAGCTGTTGTTCCGCGCGATCGAGACGGCGGAGTAGGTACTCACGGATTGTATGGCCGACGCACCGGCACTCGTCGCAATCATCATGGGCAGTCAGTCCGACTGGCCGACCATGCGGTCGGCCGCGTCGGTTTTGGACGAGCTCGGGGTCCCTTTCGCAGTCCGCATCGTATCCGCGCATCGTACGCCGGAGCGGCTTTATCAGTTTGCCAAGGCGGCGCGCACGTCCGGCTTCAAAGTCATCATCGCCGGCGCCGGCGGTGCCGCCCATTTGCCCGGCATGACCGCCGCGCTCACGTCTCTGCCGGTGCTTGGAGTGCCCATCCGCTCGAGTGCGCTGGATGGGCAGGACAGCCTGTTGTCGATTGTGCAGATGCCTGCCGGAGTTCCCGTCGGGACGCTCGCTATCGGCGAGGCCGGCGCAGTGAATGCTGGTCTGCTGGCGGCGCAGATACTCGCTCTCTCTGATCCGGCCCTGGCGACACGTATCGAGGCTTGGCGCTCACGTCAGACTGCAGACGTCGCCGAGGCTCCAAAACGCGATGTCTGAGCCCGTCTTGCGCGCTGGTCCGCTGGCGCCGCGATCCACCATCGGCATCCTCGGGAGCGGTCAGCTCGGCAAGATGCTGGCCCAGGCTGCAAGCCGTCTTGGTTTCCGCACGCACATCTATGCCGACGATTCAGGGCCGGCATTCGACGTTGCGACGACACATTCGGTCGGAGGGTACGGCAACCTGGCTCGGCTCGACGAGTTCGCGCGGACGGTCGATGTCGTGACCTACGAGTTCGAGAATGTTCCCGTGGACGCGGCTGAGCATCTGGCGCGTACAGTGGCTGTGTATCCAGGCGCTCGGGCCCTCGCGGTGTCGCAGGAGCGTCTTGTCGAGAAGACGGCCATCGCGGATCTCGGGATTCCGGTGGCGCCCTTTGTGGCGGTTCGCACGGCCGAGGATGTCGCGGCAGCGACTACGGCCCTCGGCGCGTGGGGCGGTCCGGCAATCCTGAAAACGGCGCGCCTCGGCTACGACGGTAAGGGCCAAATCGGCGTCGCGGCAGCAGGAGGCCTGGCTGCTGCCGTGTCAACTCTCGGCAATGTCCCTTGCGTGCTGGAGCAGCGTGTTGCCTTCGCCGCAGAAATCTCGGTGCTGGTGGTCCGCGGCCGTGACGGCGATACAAGGTTCTATGACATTCCACGCAACAGCCACGAGGGGGGTATCCTGCGGCGGTCGGTCGTGCCCTCTGGGCTGCCAGCCGAGATCGAACGGCAAGCTTGCCATATGGCGGGGCGTATTGCCGAGGCCCTTGACTATGTCGGTGTCCTCGGCGTCGAGATGTTCTGGCTCGGGTCCGGAGCAACCGAGCCCTTGCTGGTCAACGAGATCGCCCCGCGTGTGCACAATTCCGGACACTGGACGATGGATGCCTGCGCGGCGGATCAATTCGAGAATCATATCCGAGCGGTCGCGGGCTGGCCGCTCGCGCCCACCGAGCGCCATTCCGATGTCGAGATGGTGAACCTGATCGGGCATGAGGCAGACGACTGGTTGAGACTAGCGGCCGAACCAGGCGTGCGGCTCCACCTCTACGGCAAACGCGAGGCACGCCCGGGCCGGAAAATGGGCCATGTCAATCGACTGGCGCGAAAGGCCTGAGCGACACTTGGGTGGACACGTTAACCGGGCTTTGCTAAAAGCTCCTGCAACTGAAGCGGGCATCCGGCGCCACGGCGTGGGCCGGTGTGCCTTGTCCAGAAATTCCAGAGGCCACTCGAGGAACATCGCTTGCAAGTTCTCGTTCGTGACAACAACGTCGACCAGGCGCTCAAGGCGCTGAAGAAGAAGATGCAGCGCGAGGGCATCTTCCGTGAGATGAAACTCCGCAACTACTACGAGAAGCCCTCCGAGCGCCGCGTGCGCGAGAAGGCGGAGGCGGTACGGCGCGCGCGCAAGTTGGCGCGCAAGCGGGCGCAGCGCGAAGGCTTGCTGCCGGGCAAGGCGGTGGCCAAGCCGGCGGCGGGCGCCGGCGGCAGGTCCGGTGCACCTGGTGGCCCCGGTCGCGGCGGTGGCGGCTTCAGCGGTCCGCGCTGAGGCCCTGTCCATATCTGACAAGTGACGGTTCGGGGCGGCGGCGCTTAGCGGCGCTCGTCTCGGCCGAGCGTGACTTCGAGCCAGCGCGTGACCTCTGCGATCGCGCCGTGCTGGTCGAGATCGGCGTGGCGCCCGAAGTCGAACACGATCAACCGTTTTGGCTCGTTGGCGAGCGCGAAGAGCTTGCGCCCCATCTCGAGCGGGATGAGGTCGTCGAGCGCTCCGTGCAGAATCAGCAACGGTGCGATCACTCTCCCGATCTTGCCGGCACTCTCATAGCGGTCCAACAGTAGCGGACGCACCGGGAGCCAGGAGTACTGGCGTGCCGCCACGTCGACGATGGAGGTGTAGGGCGCGTCGAGAACAATTGCTCCCACGCGCTCCTGCGCTGCCAGCGCCACGGCCACACCGGAGCCAAGTGACTCGCCGTAAACCACGATGCTTTCTGGCGCGACACCTTCCGCCAGCAGAGCGCGATAGGCCTGCAGCGCATCGCGAATGTTTGCGGCCTCGGAGGGATCGCCGGTGCTGCCGCTGTAGCCGCGATAGCTCATGGCGAAGAGGCCGAGCCCGGAGGCCCGATAGCCGGCGAAGCGTTGCGCCCGGTTCACGAGGCCCCCGGCATTGCCGTGGAAGTATAGCAGTGTTGGCTGTTGGCCGCGTGCTCTGGCCCGCCACACGATGAGCTCGGCCCCGTCTGGCGTCCGCATCACCTGCTCGCTTATCCCGTTCAGGCCGGCGGCCGTTGGCGACACGCGGGCGGCGTTGGGAAAGTACATGAGCCGCCGCTGCCCGAGCCACGCGGCAAACGCAACCAAGACGTAGAGGGCCAGCGCTGCGAGGCCGAGCTTAAGGACGTTTGACATGGCCACGCTTCTCGACTGCGGCCGTTGCGTCGTCAAGGGATCGGCCGTTCGGCGACGCGCCCTGCAACGGTTTGAGCGAGGACAGGCTGGCGCAATACATCAGCAGGCTGCTAAGCTCAGAACTCAAGACGACGCGGCTGAACAACAGGCGCCTCGATGCCGGGACGGGAAGTCTCGCACGCCCTGCGGTATCGGTGTCGCTATTGCTCCGTCAATCGCCACGTCGCGGCAGCGAGCGCTGATCGGAGGATGAGGTTACATGCAGCAGAAAGTCGAACCCCAGGAGCAATTGAAGGCAGACACCGCGCAGTGGCAGGCGCGTGTCGATCTGGCAGCGGCCCACCGCCTCTGCGTGATGAACGGTTTCCACGAGGGCATCTTCAATCACCTGACGCTTACCGTGCCCGGTACGACGGACCGCTACTATCAGATCCCGTTCGGCCTGCACTGGTCCGAGGTTACGGCCAGTTGCTTCATGGAGGTCGGCTGGGACGGCACGGTGCTGCGCGGCGAGGGCGAGGTCGAGCAGTCTTGCTACGCCATCCACGCGCCCATCCATCGCATTCTGCCGCGCGCCAAGGCCGTCTTCCACACCCACATGCCCTATGCCAGTGCGCTGACCCGCCTCAAGGATCCCAAGATCAAGCCGATCGGTCAGACCGAGGTGATCATGATGCGCAAGACCGGCTACGACATGGACTATGCCGGCCCGGCCTTCGATTCGGAAGAGGGCGAACGCCTCGCCGAGATCATCGGTGACCACAAGGTGCTGTTCATGGGCAACCATGGCATCGCCACCGTGACCGACTCGGTCGCCGAGGGTTTCGATCTGCTCTACTACATCGAGCGCGCCGCGCAGGTTCAGCTCTACGCCATGTGGACGGGCCAGGAACTGTTGGAGATGCCGCCGCCGATCCTCGAGAAGACGATGGGCACCGGCGCCGGCCAGAAGTTCAAGCTCGGCAAGGGCTACGACTACCACTTCGCGGCGCTGAAGCGGATTCTGGATCGCCGCGAGCCAGACTACCGCGACTGATCGAACGTTCGCGGAAGTTGTTCTGATGGCGGGGCGCTCGGCGCCCCGTTTTCTTTTGTGCGCTATCGCGCCGCAAGAATTCACCTTGGTTATGACAAGATTAATGGTTTTTTAACCAATTGTGCGCATTTAATACTTTGTTAACCATGGGTGGAAGGGGACCCTGTAATGAGTGCTGTTGCGTCGCGTATCCGGGAAACGTCGAGTTTCCCGCCGGGAAAGCCGTTTCTCTCACACGTCACCATCGACTACGGTCCGGCAGATTTGCTGGGTCGACTGTTTTTAAGATGGGACACAGACCTGAGAAAGCGCGGTATCACCGTCACATTCGAGCCGGTGGAGAGACTGCTCGAGGTCAATCGTCAAAATCGTGACAGTTGGAGGCCACTTTTCCCGGTTTTCGACACCGACGTCGGAGGTTTCAGCGAGGAAAACGGTTTTTGCCTGCTCGGCAGAAACGCGGAAGGGCGAATAGTAGCCGCGCAAGCCGCACGACTGTACAAACTGACCAAGGGCACATTCAAGGACGAGACTGAAAGCCTACGTCTTTTCTACACCGACCCGGAGCAACTGAAGCAGCCGGGCGAAACCTGCGTCGTCTCGGCGAAATCCGCGGATCGTTTCGACGGCAGAATCGTGTTCTCAGGAGCAGTCTGGTATCACCCCGAGTATCGGCGCCAAGGCCTGACCTCGATACTTCCGCGCCTGACGAAAGCCTACGCTCTCACCAAATGGTACACGGATGCCATCGTAAGCTTCATGGCTGAGGACGTGGTCAAGGGTGGAACTGCCGAACGCGCCGGTTACGCTCACGTAGATTGGGACGTGATCATGAAAAATTCCATGCTGGGCGATTTGCGCCTGGCCTTCATCTGGTCGAGCACGTCGGAATTGATCGACTATTTCGCCAGCTATCTAGGCGAGGCCAATTCTGAGATCGATCCGATTATCTATGATCGAGCCGCCTAGCATGAGGCCGTCCCCGCCTTCGCCGGCGATCGGCACAATCACGCGCCTGTAGCGCATGCGCGTTCTTCCGACGTGGGGCCATCTGACGATGGCATCCACGTCGTGAATGCGCGGCGAGCCCTCCGCCAATGCTGTGTTGTAGGCTTCGGAAGCCCAGAGGCCATAGTTGTGGTCAGGCAGGTCCTCGAGCGGTAAGCCGACGCCGTTGGCGCGCCACGCCTCGTAGTGGTTGAACAATCCACCTCCGAACTCGCGAAAAACCATTTTTGCGGACTGCGGGTCCTTCTGCACCAAGACGTAGCGATTACCCAGTGCCTTGTTCAGCAGGTTCATGAGTGAGGCGTGTCCCTCCGGCTCGGAGAGGCGCTCCCAATACCTCAGCAGAATGCCTAGCGCGGTGCTCTCAGGTAGCTGCGCCGCCTTCACCTCGTGCGCCAGGAAGTCGTTGGGTTGTGTTCGCCGGGCTGCCTCGATGAGCTCGCTGACCCGGGCAATAGCCGTGTCGCGCGAGCGGAGCAACTCGTGGTGCCAGTCCTTGTCGAGCCACGACAACACGATGCGGTCGATACGCCCGGAACTCAGCCAATGGAGCAGACTGCGCATGGCCTCGGGGGCGACGAAGCTGGGGCGCAGTCTGATTTGGCACGATCCGCCGTAGGCATTGGTGGCGATGAAGCCGAGGTTGGTGACGGCATAGTCGGAAAACTCGCCGCCGGAATATGGAGAGTCGAACGAAGACCGAAGAGTCCTCGAGGCACCGTCCCAGATTTGCCCTTGATCATCGATCAACAGCAACGCCACAACGCCAGCTCCTGCTTCAAGCTTGTGCTTCTTTTGGCACGCGACCATCCAATCATGATGAGGTTGCCAAAGAGTTCATTTGGCGCCGTCCAATTGGTTAGGATTTTCCTATTCACCTCAAAAGGTTACGAATATCGGCGTTCTATTCGCGGGATGCCCTATCCGGGTTCGACGGTGTGCAGCTTCTGAAATGTCGCGCTTCGTTTCGAGTTGCCGAGGTAACTGCCCGTGCGCCGCCATGACGCCACCATGTGTGGTTAGGGTTTAAGGAATGGCCTCGCCCCAAGTTGCACACGCCAACAGGCGACCGAGTTGCGGTGTCGAAGCTCGGGATAGCGCCGCCGGCACGAAAGGTGGCTTCCGCCACAATGCTGCCACGTCCGGTTTCTTGGTTGGCAGCCAAGCTGAGGGGTGAGGCGACAAACTCGCACGTTCCGCCGCGGAGATCATATGCGTTGCGTCACCACCACAGTCGTTGTCCTAGCCATGCTCGTCGCGAGTGCGACAGTGGCTGCACCCAGGCCTAAGCCCAAACCGCTGTTCGAGTCGTCGCAGGATATCCTGAGGTGGATCAACGGCTATCGCGCAAAGCCGGAGCCCGACAAGCTGCCGATGGCGATGCAGGCGATGAGCCGCCTGGCCTTGTTCAAAGACCAGGATGCATCAGGCGTTTACGTTGGCTTCGCGGCCGGGGTGCTCGGCTCCAATCCCGACAAGGCCGAGAAGCTGGTTGGCAAGATGTTTCCGATACCGCCTGAGGATCAAGTCGTCATCGTACGTGCGATCGCCTACTCGGGCTTGCCGAATTGGAAAGAGCTGCTGCAAACGTTCGTCGAACGCATGCCGGCTCGGAAGGTGCTCATCCAGCACTATCTCTTTGGCAAGGCGCCGACCCTCGCTGCATTGCCGCTCGACACCACGCCGGCTGCCCTGGATACGCTATGGGGCTACTATTTCGCCAGTGGCTCCCTCGAGCCCGTGTCACGGATCGTCTCAGTGCTTCCTTGGGCCAAGGATGAGAATAACGTCGAGAAGCTAACGCTCGGCAGTATGGCGAAGTGGACGCTCACCAACAATGCGCTGCAGGACAAGGAGTTGCTCGACCATTTGAAGCACGAGTTGAACACCCAGCCGAAGGCTGTCACGGCGCAACTGCGGGAAGTCATCGAGGCCGCAGAGACATTCGAGACTTCGAAGATTCGCAAACAGGCCATGGCGGCGATCGAGGAGCTCAAGCGCAAGGGCCCGGCACAGGGACGCAATATCGCCTGGTGGGGGACGGCCGGCCAGACGGCGCTTGCCTTCGGCTGCATTGTCGTGAGTGCCCTCGGCCATCCGGAGATCGGAGTACCTTGTGTGATTGGCGGCGCCGCTTCCACCGCAGCTCTCAAATACCTCGTGCCGCAACAGTAGGGATCGAGAGGTGCCAGGGCTGTGCCCGTGCGCATATTTTAAGCAGTTGCCCAGTATTGCATAAAAAATAATCGACATACTGCCCAAGACCTGGGCGTCACGCGTTGCGCCCGCTCGCCATATGCGGTCGCGCTTTCTTCTTAAAGATATATACATCAATAGCTTGATCCACACCGAGCCTGACCTCCGACCAACTGGCACACGCCTTGCCATTGGTAAACGTGTTGGTAATCGTCTTCGGAGGTCCTTATGAATTTTACGGGGCGCGCCATGTTGCGTGGCGCTGCAATGGCGGCGGCCTTGGCCGTTACGGGAAGCGCAGCGGTTGCGCAGGATACGATCAAGGTCGGCATCCTCCACTCGCTGTCTGGAACCATGGCGATCAGCGAAACGACGTTGAAGGACGTCATGCTCATGCTGATCGAGGAGCAGAACAAAAAGGGCGGCCTGCTTGGCAAAAAGCTCGAGGCTGTCGTGGTCGATCCGGCGTCCAATTGGCCGTTGTTTGCCGAAAAGGCGCGTGAACTCATAACTCAACAAAAGGTATCGGCCGTTTTCGGATGCTGGACGTCAGTCTCCCGCAAATCCGTGCTGCCAGTCTTCAAGGAGCTGAACAGCATCCTCTTCTATCCCGTGCAATACGAGGGTGAGGAGTTCGGAACGCAACGTGTTCTATACTGGCGCTGCTCCCAATCAGCAGGCAATTCCTGCCGTCGACTATCTTATGAGCAAGGACGGCGGTGAGGTGAAGCGCTGGGTGCTCGAGGGCACCGACTACGTCTACCCGCGCACGACCAACAAGATCCTCGAAGCCTATCTCCTGGCCAAGGGCGTGCCGGCCGCCGACATCTCGATCAACTACACACCGTTCGGGCACGCCGATTGGCAGACGCGCGTGGCGGCGATCAAGAAGTTCGGCGCGGAAGGCAAGAAGACGGCGGTCGTCTCCACCATCAATGGCGATGCCAACGTTCCCTTCTACAAGGAGCTGAGCAACCAGGGCGTAAAGGCTACCGACATTCCTGTAGTTGCCTTCTCCGTGGGTGAGGAGGAGTTGGCCGGCGTCGACACCAAGAACCTCGTCGGCCACTTGGCCGCGTGGAACTACTTCCAGTCGATCAAGGACAAGGGCAATGCAGAATTCATTGCCAAGTGGAAAGCCTTCACGAAGAACCCAAAGCGCGTGACCAACGACCCCATGGAGGCGCATGTTATCGGCTTCGACATGTGGGTGAAGGCCGTGGAGAAGGCCAAGACCGTCGATCCGGACAAGGTCATCGAAGCATTGCCGGGCATCGAAGCGCCCAACTTGACGGGCGGGACATCGAAGATGCTGGCCAACCACCACATCACCAAGCCGGTTTTCATCGGCGAGATCCGCGCTGACGGGCAGTTCGACGTCGTCTGGCAGACCAAGGATCTCGTTCCCGGTGCGGCATGGTCGCCCCACCTCGAAGGGTCCAAGGATCTGGTTGCCGATTGGGTCGAGAAGAAGTGCGGCAACTTCAATACGAAAACTGGCAAGTGCGGCGGTGCTTGAGATTGACGCCGTAGCTTGAGACCAGGTGGAGCGGCATCCCAAGTCGGTCGATGCCGCTCCGCACCATTCAATTCCACCATGAGCTTGCCAGCGGAGCGGTGATGCCGGTGCGGGACAAATTAGTCGTTCTCCTGCTGGCCATCAGCCTGCTCTTGCACGGGAATTCCAGCCCCACAGCCGCGGCGCCGTTCGATGATGCGCTGACGCGACTGGCGGCGGACAGCTTCCCAGAGACCGAGAAGGCCATTGCTGAAATTGTCGCTTCCGGTGCTTCAACTGCGGAGGCTGTTCTTGCCGCGCTGGCCGATCGCCGGTTGTTTCTCAGCGCCGCGGACAAGGGAGTCTACTTCAAGGACAAGGAAGGCAAGCACTTCGAAGCCAAGACGGGCAGGCCCGTTGCGAACGTGCCATCCGATCTGTCGCTGGTGCGCACCAACAATCGCTTGAGAGGTCAAATCGAAGCTGCTCTCGGGTCACTGACCCTTCTCTCCCCTGATCCGGTCAAGCGCCTGTCGGCGGCTGAGGCCGTATTCAAATCGAGAGACGAGAGCTTGCTTGCCACGCTCGACACTGCACTAGCCCGGGAAACCGATGCACGCGTAAAACGCGCCCTGGGGGCTGCGCGCGGCGCTATCCTGTTGGCAAAATCCAACGTGCCGATCGGCGCCAAGGTGGAAGCTATCGCGCTACTCGCGGAGCGCGCCGACCAGGAGTCGCTGGCATTGCTGCGCGGCGTAGCGGCCTCGGGAAGCCCGGAGCTCAAGGCTGCGGCGGATACCGCAATGGAGACCGTCGAAAGGCGGCTGTTCATCGTCGGCCTGATGCAGAATATCTGGTACGGGCTGTCGCTCGGCTCGGTGCTGTTGTTGGCTTCCATCGGTCTCGCCATCACGTTCGGCGTCATGGGCGTCATCAACATGGCGCATGGCGAGATGGTGATGATCGGCGCTTACACCACATTCGTGGTGCAGGAGGCCTTCCGCACCATGGCGCCTGCCTGGTTCGACTGGTCGCTGCCGATTGCGATTCCGCTTGCATTTCTGGTGGCCGCATTGGTGGGCATCGCTATCGAGCGCGGCATTGTCCGCTTCCTCTATGCCCGTCCGCTGGAGTCGCTGCTGGCGACCTGGGGCGTCAGTCTCATCCTTCAGCAAGCGGTGCGTACGGCGTTCGGACCGACCAATCGAGAGGTCGGCAATCCAAGCTACATGTCCGGCGCTTTCGATTTCTTCGGTCTGTCAATCACCTATGGGCGGCTGTGGATCATCGTCTTCACGCTGGTCGTGTTCTTCGCGCTGTTGCTTGCGCTCAAGGCGACGCCGCTCGGACTGCAGATGCGCGCGGTGACGCAGAATCGCCGCATGGCGAGCTCGATGGGAATTCCAACCGGGCGGATCGACGCCATGACGTTCGCACTGGGCTCCGGCATCGCCGGCATGGCCGGCGTTGCGCTCTCGCAAATCGATAACGTTTCGCCCAACCTCGGTCAGGGCTACATCATCGACAGCTTCATGGTCGTGGTATTCGGGGGCGTCGGTAATCTCTGGGGCACCCTGTTCGGTGCCTTCACATTAGGCGTGGCCAACAAGTTTCTGGAGCCGTTCGCGGGCGCCGTGCTCGGCAAGATCCTCATTCTCGTCCTGCTCATCCTTTTCATCCAGCGGCGGCCGCGCGGGCTGTTTGCGCTGAAGGGAAGGGCGGTGGAGGCATGATCACGGCCCGGCTGCTGCAGAGCCTGGATGGCCGAGGCCGCATTTTCGTGGGCTTTTTAGTTCTGCTGGCCGTTGGCATTCCACTGCTCAATCTGGCCGTCGCGCCGGGCTCGCCCTTCCATGTTCCAATTTATGTCGTGTCGCTGCTGGGCAAGTATCTCTGCTATGCCATCCTCGCACTCGCGCTCGATCTGGTCTGGGGCTACTGCGGAATTTTGTCGCTCGGCCACGGCGCGTTCTTCGCGCTCGGGGGCTATGCCATGGGCATGTACCTCATGCGGCAGATCGGGACGCGCGGCGTCTATGCGCATCCGGTGCTGCCGGACTTCATGGTGTTCCTCAACTGGAAGCAGCTGCCCTGGTACTGGTACGGGTTCGACTGGTTTCTTTTCGCAGCCGCTATGATCGTGCTGGTGCCGGGACTGCTTGCCTTCCTGTTCGGCTGGTTTGCCTTCCGTAGCCGGGTAACCGGCGTCTACCTCTCGATCATCACTCAGGCGATGACCTATGCGCTACTGCTTGCCTTCTTCCGCAACGACATGGGCTTCGGGGGCAACAACGGCCTCACAGATTTCAAGGACATCCTGGGCTTTAACGTGCAGGCACCAACCACCCGCGTGACTTTGTTCGTCGCAACTGTGGTGGCGCTGGCCACCATGTTCCTGGCGGCGCGCGTCATCGTCACCTCGACCTATGGCAAGGTGCTCGTCGCCATCCGTGATGCTGAGCCGCGCACCCGTTTCCTCGGCTACCGGGTCGAGCATCACAAGCTTGTCGTGTTCGTACTGTCGGCCTGCATGGCAGGCATTGCAGGCGCGCTCTATGTGCCGCAGGTCGGTATCATCAACCCCTCCGAGTTCTCGCCGGCGAACTCCATCGAGGCCGTGATCTGGGTGGCGGTTGGCGGGCGTGGCACTCTGGTAGGGGCAGCCGTAGGGGCCGTAACGGTCAATTTCCTCAAGACCACGTTCACGACTGGAATGCTGGCGCCATATTGGCTGTTCGCGCTGGGCGCGCTCTTTATCGCGGTCACGCTGGCGCTGCCGAGAGGCATAGTTGGCACGCTCTACGAGTGGCTGGATAAGAGAGCGGAAAAGCGGACAGGCCAGAAGAATGGGCAGGCCGTCTCGCAGCCGCAGGCAGCGGAGTAGCGCGCATGTCCGACACAGCGCTGAGCGTCACCAATGCGCTACTCTACCTGGATGCTGTCAGCGTCTCTTTTGACGGCTTCAAGGCGCTGAACAATCTGTCGCTGTTCGTGGCGCCGGGGGAGATGCGTGCCATCATCGGTCCCAACGGGGCCGGCAAGACCACCATGATGGATGTCATCACGGGCAAGACGCGCCCCGACGACGGTACCGTCTACTTCGACGGTCAGTACGATCTGACCAAGCTCGACGAGGCCACGATCGCGGAGCTCGGCATTGGCCGCAAGTTCCAGAAACCGACGGTGTTCGAGACGCTGGAGGTGGCCGACAACATCCGGCTTGCGCTCAAGGGCGAGCGCACACCGTTCTCAGCGCTGTTCGGCGAGCGCAATAATATTTCCGAGGAGCGTGTGGATGCGATCCTCGAGCGTGTGCGCCTTGGAGCCCATCGAGGCCGCCGCGCTGGCGACCTGTCGCATGGCCAAAAGCAGTGGCTCGAGATCGGCATGCTGCTGGCGCAGGACCCCAAGCTGCTATTGGTCGACGAGCCCGTGGCCGGCATGACCGACGCCGAGACCGAGGATACGGCACGCCTGCTGAAGGAAATCTCGAAGACGCACTCGGTCGTCGTGGTCGAGCACGACATGACATTCGTGCGGGCCCTCGACGTCAAGGTGACCTGCCTGCACGAAGGCGCCGTGCTGGCGGAAGGAACGATCGACGCCGTCTCCGCCAACGAGCGGGTGATCGAGGTCTACCTGGGACGCTAGAAAAAAAGGGGAGAAGTCGCCGTGCTGCCGCCGCATCTGCCAGCCAACCGCAAGATTTCCAACGGGACACCCGCCCGCTCCGGCCGTGCGCTCAGTCGCAAGGCTGTAGCGAAGGACGAGGCGCGCCGGATCGAGCTCAAGGGCCCCCTCAAGATTCAGGTAAGCAAGCCGATCTCGATGATCGCCCGGATGCGCAAGGAGAAGGCGCGGCTATGCTGAGCATCGAAGGCGTCGATCTTCACTATGGCGCCGCGCAGGCGCTGCGCGGTGTTTCGCTGGAGGCGCGGATCGGCGAGGTGTGCTGCGTGCTCGGGCGTAACGGGGTCGGCAAGACGAGTCTCCTGCGTGGCGTGGTCGGCCATCAGCGCATTTCTGCCGGCCGTATCGTCTGGAACGGCGAGGATATCGGCGGGCTTGCCGCGCACGAGCGCGCACGGCGCGGCATCGCCTTCGTGCCGCAGGGCCGCGAGATCTTTCCTCTGCTCACGGTCAAGGAGAACCTGGAGACCGGCTTTGCGCTGCTGAAACGGCGCGAGCGGCGGGTCCAGGACGAGGTCTTCGAGTTGTTTCCCGTGCTCGGCTCCATGCTGCGCCGGCGCGGTGGTGATCTGTCCGGCGGCCAACAGCAGCAACTGGCGATTGGCCGCGCTCTTGTGACCCAGCCGCGGCTGCTCGTGCTCGATGAGCCAACGGAGGGCATCCAGCCGTCGATCATCAAGGACATCGGCCGCGCCATCATCTACTTGCGGCAAAAGGGGCAAATGGCCATTCTGCTGGTCGAGCAGTATTTCGAGTTTGCGCGCGACCTGGCCGACCGTTTTGCCGTCATGGACCGCGGTCAGGTCGTCATCAGCGGAACACGCGCGGAGATGGTCGAAGCCGATGTCCGCCGCCGCCTTGCCGTCTGAGGCCCGCTCGAACGCCGCTGCGGCCGCGCTCGAGAGCATTCGGGTCCAAGGTGGCGTGAGAGCGACTTTCGCGTGTGTGAATCAGAAGACGCGGGTTGCGCATCTCGCCGAGCATGGCGGGTATCGCATGCTGTTTCCGCGCACCAATGCCGCACGCGCGGAGGCTGTTGTCATCAATACCGGTGGCGGGGTCGTCGGCGGGGACCGGATTGCCTTCGATATTGGTGTCGAGACCGGCGCAAACGTGGCAGCCACGACGCAAGCGGCGGAGCGCATCTACAGGTCGACCGGGTTGTTCAGTGAGATCGACGTGCGGTTGAAGGTGGCTGCCGGCGCCCAGCTCGCCTGGGTACCGCAGGAGACGATACTTTTCTCAGGTGCACGCCTCAAACGCTGCATCGGTGTGGAGGTTGCCAGCGATGGTGTGGTTCTGCTGGCGGAGTCGACGGTGTTCGGGCGCATCGCCAGCGGCGAGACGATGCTGGGCGGGCAGTTGCACGATGTCTGGCGGATCAGGCGGGAGGGGCGGCTGATCTTCTCCGAGGCGACCCGGCTCGACGATGTTTGCAAGTCGGCTCTCGAGCGGCCCGCCGTTCTTCGCGGCGCGTCGGCGGCGGCCCTTCTGCTCTATGTCGGACCCGCAGCGGAGGCGCGCCTTCCGTCCATACGTGAGGCCATGCACGGCTTCCGCGGTGAGACGGGTGCCAGCGCCTGGAACGGCATGTTGGCCGTGCGATGCGTTGCGGCGGCGCCGGAAGACATGCGCTACGACGTGATGCGTGCTATCGCCATACTCTCGGGCGCGCCGTTGCCGCGCGTCTGGGCGACGTGACAGTTCGAGGGGACGATGCACCTGACGCCCAGAGAGAAGGATAAGCTGCTGATCTCCATGGCCGCCGTGGTGGCCCGGCGGCGGCTCGAGCGCGGCGTCAAGCTCAACCACCCGGAGGCGATCGCGCTGATATCCGACTATGTCGTCGAGGGCGCCCGCGACGGTAAGTCTGTCGCCAAGCTCATGGAGGAGGGGGCCACTGTCTTGACGCGTGCGCAGGTCATGCCCGGAGTGGCCGAGATGATTCATGATATTCAGGTCGAGGCCACCTTTCCCGACGGCACCAAGCTCGTCACGGTGCATCAGCCCATACGATGAGCGCCAGGGACCTCGCCCTCGTGACCCGTGCCGCAGATTTCGCCGCTCGCGCGCATACGGCGCAGCATCGCAAGGGGCTGGCGAAGGAGCCCTATGTCAATCACCTGACCGAGGTCGCGGCCCTGCTTGCCGAGGCCGTTGGCGATGACGATCCGGACCTGATCGCGGCTGCCTACCTGCATGACACGCTCGAGGACACGGTAACGCGTCTACGAGGATTTGGTGGCCCAGTTCGGCGTGGAGGTCGCCAAGCTCGTGGCCGAGGTGACCGACGACAAGAGTCTGCCGAAGGCCGAGCGTAAGCGGCTGCAGGTCGAGACCATGACCAGGAAGAGCGTCCGCGCGCAGTTTCTCAAGATCGCCGACAAGACCTCGAATTTGCGGTCGCTGGTTTCCAGTCCGCCTGCCGGCTGGAGCAAGGCACGGTTACTGGAGTACATAGAGTGGGCCGAGGCAGTGGCCAGTCAGGCGCGGGGACGCAACGCCGTGCTGGATGCCGCATTCCTGGCCGCGCTGGACAACGCCCGGCGCGAGATATCTGCGAAGGTCGATGAGGAGGGATCATGATCGTGGGTCGCGTTCTTCTTGCTGCTTCGATGCTTGCGGTGGCAAGCCCGGCATCGGCCCATGTAGGGCAGGGCCTCGGTTTCTCGATTGCCGGCGGCTTCGCACATCCGTTCCTCGGGCTCGATCACCTGGCCACCATGGTGGCGGTCGGGCTGTGGGCGGCTCTCGCCGGCGGCAAGCGCCTGTGGGTCTGGCCGGCGGCTTTCGTGAGCGCCATGCTCATGGGTGGTTTCATCGGCCATGCCGGCATTGAACTACCCGCACGTCGAGCCGGCGATTGCGGCATCTGTCATCGCCCTCGGACTGCTGGTTGCCACGGGACTGAAGGCACCGGTGCCACTCGGGGCGGCGCTCATTGCCGCGTTCGCCATTTTCCATGGCCATGCGCATGGTGCGGAAGCGCCGGCAGAAGGATGGGCGGGGTATGCGGCAGGCTTCGTTCTGGCGACGGCGATGCTGCACAGCATCGGCATCGGTGTGGGGACCGGTCTTCAGTGGGGGATCGGTGCCCTACCCGTGCGCGCGCTCGGCGTTGTGACAGCGCTGTTCGGCGTCTTCATTCTTGTGAGTTGAGGTGGATATGATTCCGGGCGAGCTGTTCGTGAAGGAAGGCGAGATCGAGCTCAATGCCGGCCGCTCGACGGTGACACTCCGGGTTGCCAACACGGGCGACAGGCCGATCCAGGTCGGCTCGCACTACCATTTCTTCGAGACCAATCCGGCGCTCCAGTTCGATCGGGCACAGGCGCGCGGCATGCGCCTGGACATTCCCGCCGGCACGGCCGTGCGTTTCGAGCCTGGACAGACGCGCGAGGTGGCTCTGATTGCCGTTGCCGGGGGGCGAAAAATATACGGTTTTCGGCAGGACGTCATGGGCGACCTTTGACGTTCTGACAGCGGGAGTGGCTGCGATGCTGCGCGTGTTGTGCCTGTGTCTGCTCTGGGTTGTTCCGGCAGCTTCCGCGTGGGCGCATCCTCCCGCAATTCTCAATCAGGCGGCGGAGAAGGCCGTCATCGAGGAGGTGGCCGAGTTCCGCAGGCTGCTGGCTGCGGCCATCGAGAAGAAGGATGCCGCGGCGTTGCGGTCCCACTATGCGGATGCGTTCGTGCATACGCACGGGTCCGGCAAGGTCGACGGCAAGGATGCTCGCATCGTCTCGGCGCTGGCCGGCGATCCTGTGATCGAAAACGCGCCGGTGACCGATTTGGTCATCCGCGTCCCCGGTGGCTGGACGGCGATTGCCACCGGGCGTCAGTCCCATCAAGTCGATGGCCGACGGCAAGACGTATTCGTTCCGCTGGACCGCGGTCTATGTGCGCGTCGGCGACGGCTGGCAGATTGCCGCAAGCCAGGCGACGCGGCTGGCAGAGGTGAAATAGGGGGCTGGATGCCGTTCAAGATTCAACGCAGCGCCTATGCCGACATGTTCGGCCCGACGGTCGGCGACAAGGTTCGTCTGGCTGACACCGATCTTGTCATCGAGGTGGAGAAAGACTTCACCACCTACGGCGAGGAGGTGAAGTTCGGTGGCGGCAAGGTGATCCGCGACGGCATGGGGCAGAGCCAGGTCAGCAATGCCAAGGGCGCCGTCGATACGGTCATCACCAATGCGCTGATCCTCGACCACTGGGGCATCGTCAAGGCCGACGTCGGCCTCAAGGCCGGCCGCATCTTTCGCATCGGCAAGGCCGGCAATCCCGACATACAACCGGGCGTCGACATCATTATTGGGCCGGGAACCGAGGTGATTGCCGGCGAGGGTAAGATCCTCACTGCCGGCGGCTTCGATACGCACATCCATTTCATCTGCCCGCAACAGATCGAGGAAGCGCTGATGTCCGGCCTGACCTCGATGTTGGGCGGCGGCACGGGGCCGGCACATGGCACGTTCGCGACCACCTGCACGCCGGGCCCATGGCACATCGAGATGATGATCCGGGCAGCCGATGCGTTTCCGATGAACCTGGGCTTTGCCGGCAAGGGCAATGCCGCGCTGCCCGAGGCGCTGGAGGAGATGGTTGCGGCGGGCGCGTGCTCGCTGAAGCTGCACGAGGACTGGGGCACGACGCCGGCGGCCATCGACTGTGCGCTTTCAGTCGCCGACGACCATGACGTGCAGGTGATGATCCACACCGACACCCTGAACGAGAGCGGGTTCGTGGAGGATACGATCAAGGCGTTCAAGGGGCGCACGATCCATGCATTTCACACGGAAGGCGCCGGTGGTGGACATGCGCCCGACATCATCAAGGTAGCCGGGCTGAGAAATGTGCTGCCGTCGTCCACCAATCCGACGCGGCCGTTCACGGTGAACACGCTGGATGAGCATCTCGATATGCTCATGGTGTGCCACCATCTCGATCCGTCGATCCCGGAGGATCTGGCGTTCGCAGAGAGCCGCATTCGCAAGGAGACGATTGCCGCCGAGGACATCCTGCACGACCTGGGTGCGCTGGCGATGATGTCGTCGGACAGCCAGGCCATGGGCCGCATCGGCGAGGTCATCATCCGCACGTGGCAGACGGCACACAAGATGAAGCTTCAGCGCGGTCCGCTGCCGGAGGACACGGGGACCGGCAACGACAACTTTCGCGCCAAGCGCTACGTGGCCAAATACACGATCAACCCGGCGATCGCGCATGGGGTGTCGAAGCACATCGGCTCGGTGGAGGCAGGCAAGCTCGCCGACCTGGTGCTGTGGTCGCCGGCGTTCTTCGGTGTCAAACCCGATTGCGTGATAAAGGGTGGAGCCATTGCGGCCGCGCCAATGGGCGATCCCAATGCGTCGATCCCGACGCCGCAACCGGTACACATGCGACCCATGTTCGGAGCCTTCGGCGGCGTTATCGGGGCCACGTCGCTGACGTTCGTGTCGAAGGCCGCGGCGGCGGGGAATCTCAAGCAGAGGCTGGATGTCGCCAAGGCACTGGTGGCGGTCGAGAACGTGCGCGGCGGCATCTCCAAGAAGAGCATGATCCACAACGACGCCACACCCGATATCGAGGTCGATCCAGAAACCTACGAGGTGCGCGCGGACGGGGAGCTTTTGGTGTGTGAGCCGGCTAAGGAGCTGCCCATGGCGCAGCGCTATTTCCTGTTCTGAGGCGCGGATGCTGCACGCCAAGTCCATTGTCCGGAAAGGCCAGATCGGGCCGCGCGCGATTGCCGATACCATCACGCTCGACCGGCAATCGCGCTATCGGCGGCGCGTGGCGCTGAGGACGGACAGCGGGGGCGAGCTCATGTTGGACCTGGCAGAGGCTGCCTATCTTGCGGACGGCGATGGACTTCTGCTGGACGGCGGCGGCATCGTTCTTGTGCGCGCGGCGGCCGAGGACCTGCTGGAGATTCATGCCGCGGATGCGATTGCGCTCGCTCGCATTGCCTGGCACCTCGGCAACCGACACACGCCGGCGCAGATCACCGGCGGTGCCATTCTGATTCAGCCCGACCACGTGCTGGCGGAGATGGTGGAAGGACTGGGGGCCCACGTACACAAGATCAAGCGGCCGTTCGAGCCCGAGGGTGGCGCTTATGGCGGACACGGGCCGCTGCATGCGAGCCATCATCATGCCGGTCACGGGCATCATTCCCATGATCACTCGCACAGTCATCCCGGTGATCATTCGTCGTCCAGAGATACGACACGGTAGGGCATGCCCGACGGCACAGCACCAGATGCATTCTCAACCTTGGACTCGGCTGCTATCGGCGGGCACCCGTTTCCGGCGCAGCTCCTGCTGTGGCTATCACCGGCATTTCCGGTGGGCGGATTTGCCTTCAGCCATGGCCTCGAATGGGCAGCCGAAAGGGGCTGGGTCAAAGATCGCGCGACGCTGGAAGCGTGGATCGTCGATCTGGTGACGCTCGGCTCGGTCGCCAACGATCTGGTTTTGCTGGCGGCTGCTTGGCGCGCCGCGACAGCCGGCGACGATGCCGCTTTGTGCGAGGCTGCCGAGCTGGCTGTTGCCTTGCAACCTTCGGCCGAGCGTCACCTGGAAGCCGTGACGCAAGGCGGTTCATTCGTTGCGCAGATCGAGGCGGCGTGGCCTTGCGATGACGTAACGCGTCTCAAGGAGATGATGCAGGGTGGCGAGATCGCCTATTGCACGGCCGTCGCCGTCGCTGCTGCCGGGCATGGCATTGCGCTCTTCGCTGTGCTCGGCGGTTATGGGTTGGCGTTTGCCGGCAATCTCGTGTCGGCATCGGTGCGGCTCGGCGTGGTTGGTCAGACAGACGGCCAGCGTGTGCTGGCCGCGCTCGTCCCTGTGATCGAGACTGCCGCTCGACGCGCGAGCGCGTCGACCCTTGATGATCTTGGCGGGGCCTGTTGGCGTTCGGATCTGGCATCGCTGCAACACGAGACGCAATACACGAGGCTGTTCCGATCATGAGCAAGACGCACGGTCCCTTGCGTGTCGGCATCGGCGGCCCGGTCGGCTCGGGTAAGACAGCGCTCATGGAAGCTTTGTGCAAGGCGTTCCGCGAGAAGTTCGATCTCTGCGCGATCACCAATGACATCTACACCAAGGAGGATGCAGAGATCCTGATGCGCGCCGGCGCGCTGCCGAACGAGCGCATCATGGGTGTCGAGACAGGCGGCTGCCCGCATACGGCGATCCGCGAGGACTGCTCCATCAACCTGGCCGCCGTCGGCACCATGACGAAGCGCTTTCCCAAGCTCGATCTGATCCTGATCGAATCGGGTGGGGACAATCTCGCGGCCACGTTCTCGCCCGAGCTTGCCGACATCACTATCTATGTCATCGACGTGGCGCAGGGCGAGAAGATCCCGCGCAAGGGCGGGCCGGGCATCACGCGCTCCGACCTGCTGGTGATCAACAAGATCGATCTGGCTCCGCATGTCGGCGCAAGTTTGGAGGTAATGGAGCGCGACACCAAGCGCATGCGTGGCGACAAGCCCTATGTCTTCACGAACCTGCGGGCTGGTGACGGCGTGAGCACGGTGGCGGAATTTGTCGAGCGGGCGGGCGGCCTCGGACGGGTATGAGAAGCTATTCTGATATTTCGGCTGAGTCGCTGCGGCCGTAGTGAGCGCGATAGCCCTGGATACGTGCGAACAATCCCGCGACCGGCACATTGAGCATTTGCGGCAGTTGGGCGGCATCGAGACCGCCCGCTTCGGTGGCCGGCTTCAGATCCTGGCTCGTCGTGGGGCCGAACTGGCTGCCGTTGCTGATGCCGATGACGATGCGGCCCGGCCCGAAGATCTTCACGCGTGGCTTGTCGTGGACGACCAGCATGATCTCGCTCCACGGTACGGTCCGGCTGTAGAGGCTCGGGACCAGCAGCCCTGCCGACCCGAGTGACAATGGAGGTTCCGGGTTGATGATGGCATTCACGCCGGCGATCAGAATCGCGACGCCGAGACCGGCGATCCCGAATGCAGCGAGGATGCGGATCCAAAGGCGCCAGCCCTGATAGGCCTCGGCCGACTGTGCGTTCTCATGCAGCATCACAGCAATCATTCCCGCCAGCACCAGCGCGAACAGGCCGCTGGCCAGAAGCTTAGTCGCCGAGGTGCGTGCCTGCAGCGGCGTCGGCAGTGGGTAGTCTTGCGGGGATGGCCATGGCTCGCGCTGGGCATTGGAGACAAGCGCGGCGTCCATCTGCGTAAGCATGCCTACACCACAGAGGCTCGATGCGTGCCCGCAACGGTGACGCGCATGGGAATGGATCAATAGAACAGGCTGGAGACGCTTTCTTCGCGCGCCGTGCGCGCGATCGCCTCGGCCATCAGCGGCGCGATCGAGAGCACGCGGATGTTTTTGGCGCCCTTGACCGCGTCGGTAGGCTGGATCGAGTTGGTGATCACCAGCGTCTTGAGTTGCGAATTCGTGATCTTGTCGACTGCCCCGCCCGACAACACACCGTGCGTGATATAAGCCATCACCTCGGTGGCGCCTTCTTCCAGCAATGCAGTAGCGGCATTCACCAGCGTGCCGCCCGTGTCGACGATGTCGTCGATCAGAATGCAGCGCTTGCCTTCGACTTCACCGATCACATGCATCACCTCGGACTCGCCGGCGCGCTCACGCCGCTTGTCGCAGATGGCGATGGGTACATTTATACGCTTGGCGAGGCCGCGTGCGCGCACCACGCCGCCGACATCCGGCGAGACGACGACGAGCTTTGAAAGCTCGTAGCGCTCCTGGATGTCGCGCACCATGACGGGGGCGGCGAACAGGTTGTCGGTCGGGATGTCGAAGAAGCCCTGGATCTGGCCGGCATGCAGGTCCATAGTCATCACCCGGTCAACGCCGGCGCGCTCGATCAGGTTGGCCACGAGTTTGGCCGAGATGGGTGTGCGAGGGCCGGGCCGGCGGTCCTGTCGCGCATAGCCAAAATAGGGCATCACTGCCGTAATGCGGCGCGCCATTGACCGTTTTAGCGCGTCGACCAGGATCAGCAGCTCCATCAGGTTGTCGTTGGCCGGAAACGAGGTGGACTGCAGGACGTAAACGTCCTCGCCGCGCATGTTCTCCTGGATCTCGACGAACACTTCCATGTCGGCAAAGCGCTTCACGACCGACTTGGTCATGGGCAGCTTTAGTGCGGTGGCGATGGCATCTGCGAGAGGGCGGTTGCTGTTGCCGGCAACCAGTTTGATCCGCGGTGCGCCGCCGCCCTGGTTGTCGCGCGAGTCGAAGGGCATGGACCGCTTCCTGCGACGTTGTCGTCGGGCGCCTTCTAGCAAGAGGGCCCGGGCCTGTAAACGGCCCGGGCCCTCGGCTATCCGCATAATTTCTAGGCTATTGCCTTATCAGGCTAACTCCGTTGCGCCAAGGCGACGGACCCTAGTTCGTAGATTTGGGCTGGGGTAGTAGCTTCATGATGCCTTGTGCAGCGGCTGCAGCGGCGGCGTCGGCTGTCTTGCCCCAAGAGCCGTCCAGAGAACCTTGCGGAATCTCATTCTTCTGCGAGACCGTTCCGAGTGCCTTGCCCTGTGGGTCCTTGACGCGCCAATCGATCTGGATGGCCTGTTTACCCTCCTTCGCCGCGCTAACGGTAACCTTGCCCTCGACCTTGTAGGAGCCATTCGGCCGGTCGGTGAGCGCTACCCCCTGCCGCGAGAGCTCACTCTGCAGCGCGCTCGAAAGTGCCGAATTGCCATCGCCCGGCGCTCCGGTCACGGCCGGTACCGCCGCCGCAACCTCCTCGGCGCGCGGGATACTTGCGGTCGTCGCACCGGAAGTCCGCTCACGCGATGCTGTCACAGCGGAGTCGCCCGAAGCCGACGCGCTTTGGATGGGAGCCTGGTTTTGTGGGGCGCCGACGGCGGAGGGTGCTGAGGCAGACGACCCGGACGCCACCGCGGCATTAGCCTGATTAGGTAGCCATGACCCAAGCGAGGACGCCGTCTTGTCCGCGATGGCTTGGGTGACCTGTGGCGTCACGGAAGCCCATGGATCCTTCGGATTGACAGTGGCCGCCACCTCTTCGCCAGTAATGCGGTTGACGCGCTTGCCCGTCTGATCGCTGACGTCCCAGATGTAGGAGACCTTGGTCGAGGTTTTGTCGCGCGCGGCCACGATATAGCCGCGCAGGAGATAGTCGGCCTTGGCATCGCGATCGGGAGCAAGCGTGATGCGGTGCTTCTCGGCGGCCGAGGTCAGTTGCGTGGCAAGCTGCTTGGACACCGGGTCGGGAGCGCCGATCACGGGCGCCAGCGCAATCTTGGCCAGCGCCGTTGGCGCCGCCGCTGCCTGCTGCGCCGGAGAGGTGTCGTTTGATGCGAATGGGTTGCTGAGGATCGAGCCGCCGGTCTCGCAACCGGCCGCACCCGCACCGACGAGTACAATGGCTATCGCGGCCGCGCGTCGTCCAACAGCGCGCCACGCTGAAACAGCGTCGAAGTCCGTCACAGTGACGTCCCCCTTGTGTCTTGACCCGCTGACAACCGGTGGCCGTCGTACCAACCTTGCGGCCGAACTGATTCTGATTGCCGGTACCCCAAACGAATCCCTAGCGGGTCCGCGCCGCCCCGTCCAGCCGGAGGCCCGCGATTTCCTGTTTGTAGCTCTCTTTGTTAGTCATGCTCCGCGATGAAAATAAGGCCGAAATTGCGACGAGACTAGCGCAAAACGATGGCAGAGATCTGGCGGCCGTAGTCTGGTTCCTTATGGTGTGTCGTGCGCCGGTAGCTAAAGAAACGCGCGTCGTTCAAATATGTGCACTGCGTAGCGCGCTCGATGGCGCCGAGCCCAGCTCGTTCCATCCGATGAATGACATAGTCGGGCAAGTCGAAATGCGGGCGTGCGGTGGGCTCGTGCCGGTGAAAGAAGCGGGTGTTGGCAGGGTCGGCGGATAGGAAACCGGCCTCGAACTCGTCGCCCACCTCGTAGGCGCCAGGACCGATGCAGGGCCCGAGCGCGGCTCTCATGCGGTGCCGTTTGGCGCCGAGGCGCTCCATGGCAGCAACGGTGGCTTCCAGAATGCCGCCGAGGGCTCCGCGCCAACCAGCGTGCGTTGCGCCGATGACGCGGGCGTCGGGGTCCGCGAACAAGATTGGCGCACAATCGGCAGCCAGCACGGCGACGGCCAGTCCCGGTGTGGCGGTGACGAGAGCATCGACCTTGGGGTTTGCCTCCGGTCCCCATGGCCGCGTCACGATCTGGGCTTGCGCGCTGTGGATCTGGTGGCAGGTTAGCAAATGCGTGTCGGATGCCCCCAGATGCTGCGCGACGCGGCGGCGGTTCTCAAGCACGCGCGTGCGCTCATCTCGCGAGCCGAGGCCGCAATTGAGGGACGCATAGATTCCCTCCGAGATGCCGCCTTCGCGCGTGAAAAAGCCATGTGCCAGGCCGGGGATGTTTTCGAGGGAAAAGGCCTTGATGGGTGTCAGCATGGCAATGAGGGCTCGCGAATGTACTCAAGCTGATGGGGGCATGTGACCGACGGAGAGCCCAGGGAGGGGCGGAAGCTGTCGGCTGCGCGCGCCAATCACCTTGAAGCGCGTGCCCATGCCGCCGGGAGCGAGCAGGCGCTGGGCTGCCGTCTCGATTTCCAGGGCCTTTGCCGGATTGGCGGCCATCAGTCGGCTTGTTCTTTCGATCAGCCCGAGCGCGCCCAGGAAGTCGGCCTGGGTCACCGGGCCGGCGCAGGTCAGATGCGAAGACCTCGTCAGATGGTGCGCCAGCCTCTCGAAATCGACATGCATGGTCAGGTCTGCTTCGCCCGGTGAGCACAGCGGGTGCTCGTAACGATGCTGGCGCACAGCCTGGAGGGTGTCGCCAAGTGTCGATCGCTCATGTCCATAATCGATGACCAACGCGACTGTCGTGTGCTGCTGGGCCTGCGCGACGAGCCAGTCGAGAAGGGAAAGATCCCCAACCTCGGCGATGTCGTGTTCGCGTGCACCGGGAAAACGCATGCCCAGAGCTTCCGACACGCCGGCATCGGGGGGCGCGCCGCAGGCGAACTGCAGCTGGCCTTGCACATCGATGCTGACGGCGCGCTCGGCCCAGCGCGCCATCGTCCGCACATATTGGCGGGCCGGCAAGGCATCAAGAAACTCATTGGCAACGACGATGCTGGCGCACGGCGCGGGCTCCGCCAATGTGTCGTGCCATGTGACGGGCACCGAAGCATCGCGCAGCAGCGACTGTTGTTGGGTGCGGAGCGGGCCGCTCGTTTCGACAAGGCGGATGCGCAAAGCAGAGACGAAGTCCGGAACCAGCCGGACCGCGTTCAGCATGTCCCGCATCATGGTGCCGCGACCGGGCCCGACTTCGATGAGGTGGACCGGATCGGGGCTGCCCATCTGCCGCCAGACGACAGAACACCACAGCCCGACCAGCTCGCCGAACATTTGGCTGATTTCGGGGGCGGTGACGAAGTCGCGCCCTATGCCAGCATGTGCTCGGTAATAGCCGTGCTCCGCGTCGTGAAGGCAGGCCTCGACAAACTGTGCGACTGTGATCGGTCCCGTGCGCCTGATCCGCTCGGCGAGTTTTTCGGCAAGCGGCGTGCGGCGGCGCTCGGCGGGATCACAGCTCATGCAGGCGCGCGCGTTCTGCCGCGCAGAATGAGCCAGCCGCCGAAGGCCAGCATGGGGATCGAATACAACATGCCTTTGGTCAATCCTGGGCCTTCGAAAAGGCCAGTGTACTCCTCGATCTTGAAAAACTCGCAGACAATGCGAAAGACACCATAGCCCGCGAGAAAAGCGCCGCCGACAACTCCAGGCGTTTTCAATGCCAACCTGCGGTGCGTCAGCCAGCGCAGAATGAAGAACAATACAGCGCCTTCAAGGAACGCCTCGTAAAGCTGGCTGGGATGGCGCGGCATGGGCCCCCATCCGGGGAAGACCATGGCCCAGGGGACATCGCTTTCGCGGCCGACCACCTCGGCATTGATGAAATTGGCGAGCCGTCCGAAGAAGAGGCCGAAGGGTACGCTTGCGGCGACCAGGTCCATGACGGTAAGTGGCGTCACGGCGTGGCGTCGCGCAAATAGCCACATGGCGAGAATGGTGCCGAGCATGCCGCCGTGGAAGGCCATGCCGCCATTCCAGATCTTGAGGATATCGATGGGCCTTTGCAGATAGAGCAGCGGCTCGTACAGCAGAACGTGTCCGAGCCGGCCGCCGACCACGACGCCGAGCGCTACCCAAATGAAGAGATCATCCGTCAGGTTTGGAGCGAAGGGCGGCTTGCCTCCGGGCCACAGGCGCGTGTCGGCAACGAGCCGCTTCGTGTACATCCACCCGAGCAGGAGGCCTGCAACGTAAGCCAGGCCGTACCACTTGATAGACAAGGGGCCGAGCTGAAGGGCTACGGGATCGATGGACGGATAGGGGATGGCGAGTGGGCTCATATTTTGGATGCTTTCCGGCCGATTGCTCGCGTGACCTGGAGGAACGCGCCTCGGCCTGTCAAGTCGGGTTAGGCTTGTCTTGAACCAGGTCGCACTGCGCCCCATAGTCTTTGTAGCTGGGCTGCAAGGCCCGCTGTCCGCTTCTCACCGGTTACACAATGACACAAACGAACAACCGAATATTCGATGAGCTTGCCAAGCTGATGACAGATGCGGCCGGCGCCGCGCAGGGCATGCGCCGCGAGATCGAGACGCTATTCAAGTCGCAAGGTGAGCGCATGTTGCGCGAGATGGACGTCGTCTCGCGTGAAGAGTTCGAGGCGACGAAGGCCATGGCCGTGAAGGCGCGTGAGGAGAATGAGGCGCTGGCGGCGCGGCTGGCCGCGCTCGAGGCCGAGCTTGCGGCGCTGAGATCCAGTCGCTGACTAGTGTGATTCAGATTGAGATGTCCGCTTCGTCGCGCTGGGCTGGGTTCGTGAGCGGACTTCTCGATCTGAGTCACACTAGAATCATTTAATTGGCTAGTGTCCTGATCGCGAAATTCGTCTTGTCGTGCGGCGGGCTGGGAGCGAATTTCGCGATCAGGACACTCGCTGCGTTCGCGGTTCGGTGCCGGACGCAATCGCCACGATTACTTTTCCACTTTGTTTGCAGCAGATCTCCACAGGCCATTAAGCATTTTTCCAACGCGCGTGATTTTTCTGTTGCTGCCCGAGGTTCGTCACTTTGGCCGTGGACAATAGGACCATTGCCTTGCAACTCGTGCCCCCCTTTGTTTACGTCGCTCAGTTTGCTGCGCCGGACCAAATGGGAAGGCCAGCACGGGCGCCACGGAGCGAGGAAAGCGAATGGCAACGGCTGAAGTGGGCTACCAGCGCGTCACCAACCCGATAGATCTTGTCGAGCAGGTTGCGTCCAATCATGGCTGGGCTTGTGAGCGTACCGCTGACGACGAGATGACGCTGACGGTCGCTGGAAGCTGGACCGACTATCACGTTTCCCTCAATTGGCGCGATGATCTGGAGTCGCTGCACATTGCGTGCGCGTTCGACTTCAAGGTGCCGGAAAACAGGCTAGGCGAGGTCTACCGGCTGATTGCCCAGATTAACGAGCAGCTCTGGCTCGGGCACTTCGATTTGTGGACGCAAGAGGGCCTCATCATGTTCCGCCAAGGCCTCATGCTGAATGGGGCGATTGCCACTGCTTCGCAGTGTGAAGCGCTGCTGCGCGCGGCGCTCGAGGCGTGCGAGCGTTACTATCAGTCCTTCCAATTTGTAGTCTGGGCCGGCCGGGAAAGCCGCGAGGCGCTCGCCTCGACGATGTTCGAGACCCAGGGCCAAGCCTGAAGTCGCAACCACTCCTTTAGCTTTCGTACTCGCCATGCGCCACGCGCGATCCTAAAGTCGCGCGTGGCGTAGGTTTATCTGCTGAGCTATGCGGGCGGAGGCTGTGATGGCGTTGAAGCTGGACGGCGATCTGGTGCTGGCCGGGGCCGGCAATATGGGAGGCGCTCTGCTCGCAGGCTGGCTCGAGCAAGGGCTCGATCCCGGGTGTATCGTGGTCCAGGACCCGGCGCCGCCGCCGCGCATCGGCGAACTGCTGCGCAAGCATGGAGTAAGTGCGCAATCCGTGCTTTCCGCGCGTGGGCGGCCTCCGGCCGTGCTGCTGATGGCGGTGAAGCCGCAGATCATGGAGGAGGTGTTTCCGCCGCTGGCCAAGCTGGTTGGAACAGACACGGTCGTGCTGTCGGTGGCGGCGGGACGCACCATCCACAGCTTCGAGCGTCACCTGCCGTCGCGCACGGCTGTGGTGCGCTCGATCCCCAACACGCCGGCAGCGGTGGGGCGCGGCATCACGGTTGCTACGGCCAATCCTCACGTTTCTGCGGACCAGCGCAGGATCTGCCAGGAGCTGCTGTCGGCCGTAGGCGAGACGGCTTGGGTGGATGACGAGGCCTTGATCGATCCCGTCACCGCTGTCTCCGGCTCTGGGCCAGCTTACGTCTTTTACCTCACCGAGTGTCTCGCGGAGGCCGGCGTCAAGGCAGGCCTGGCCCCCGATCTCGCCCACAAGCTGGCGCGCTGGACGGTGGCGGGGGCGGGCGAGTTGCTGCATCGCTCTGACCAGCCGGCGGATGTCCTGCGCAAGAATGTGACCTCACCGAACGGCACGACGTTTGCCGCGTTGCAGGTTTTGATGGCTGAGAAGGGGTTGCAGCCGCTGATGACCGAGGCGGTTCTGGCCGCCACACGGCGCTCCAAGGAACTAGCAAGCTAGGCCACTTAAGCTGAACTGCGACGGCAACCCTGCTTCAATGCGCGCGGGGCATGCACTATGTAAAGTGCTGGAGCGTATGGAGGATTGCCATGCTCGATCTAGCGACACCGAGAGGAGCCATCATCGCTGCAGCATTGCGGCTCGCGGCGGAACGGCCTTGGGCGCAGGTCACGCTTGCCGACATCGCGGAGGCGTCAGGCACGACGCTGCTGGCGCTCAAGACGGAATTCGCGTCGAAAGGTGAAATTCTCGCGGCTTTCACTGTGGCCGTCGACGACCAGATGCTGGCCCAGGCACCGCGCCGTATGGCAGAGCAACCCGCACGCGATGCGCTGTTCGAGGTCATCATGGGCCGCTTCGATGTGCTCGCGCCCTACAAGACGGCGCTGCGATCGATCGCCGGCAGCGGCGTGCCTGAGCCGGCCCTGATCCGTCCGCTCCTTGCTTCGCAACGTTGGATGCTCGAGGCTGCGGGTGTCGGTACGGGTGGGCTCGAGGGCGGTTTCAGGATCGCAGGTCTTGCCACGGTCTACGCAACCGTGTTTTGCACCTGGCTCGCGGATGAGGATCCGGGTCACGCCCGCACCATGGCAGCGCTGGACAGGCGCCTGCGGCGTGGGGAGCGAACGCTCACGCGTATCGACGAGGTGTGCTCGGGGTTGATGCGCTTCGCATCTGCGGCCATGCCACGCGGTTTCGGCAAGCGTCCGCGCGACCCGGACGATGGCAGCCGGCCGGCACAACCGTCGACGCCGTCACCAGGACCGTCGCTGTGACGTTCCAGGCCTGGGGGACAAGGTGAGCGAGACGACGCCGGCGGGCCAGATCACGTTCGACGACTTTCTCAAAGTCGATATTCGCGTCGGCACAATCGTAGCGGCCGAGGCCTTCCCCGAGGCCAGAAAGCCGTCGCTGAAGCTCAGAATTGATTTCGGCGCGGACATTGGCATCAAGAAGAGCTCAGCTCAAATTACGCGCTACTATGCACCCGAAACACTCGTGGGCCGGCAGGTGGCAGCGGTCGTGAATTTTCCGCCGCGCCAGATCGGCAAGTTCATGTCCGAGGTGCTGACGCTGGGCTTTCCCGACCAGGATGGCGAGGTCGTTCTGATTGGACCGGAGCGTGCGGTTCCTGCCGGGGGCAGGCTCTTCTAGCGTGATAGAAGCAGCGGCGCACCGCTGCTTCCAGAATTGGTTCAACTAGCAGCGGTGGCAGGAGCGGACTGAGCGACGGCACTTGCCCCAGCGCCAGCGGACGCAGCGCGAGTGGCAGTGATAATAGCGACGGCAGTGGACCGGCTCAGCAAGCGGTTGTGAGGTCAGCGGCGCGAGCTCTGGCAGCGGCGTCATGTTGGACATAGGACCGGCTTGCGCTGAGCCGGCGAATGCCATCACGCCGGATGACAGGGCCAGTACAGCCAACAGCTTGCGGGGTGCGAGCATTTTTTTTTACTCCTCCTCTGGGTGCAGGCGTTTCCGGCGTGGTCCGTGGGCAGCTTAACTTCGGAGCTGGCGGGTAACCAATGGGTTTCGTTCGCTATTCTGTGCCAGCCCATCGGGTTTCTGGCTCGCGTGGCGAGAAGGACGCAGTCAGAGCGGGACCCGGATGACAGCCCTGAGACCGCCCATGGAGCTCTCGCCTAAAGCGATGTCTCCGCCGTGGCTCTTGGCGATGTCGCGGGCAATCGCCAGCCCCAGCCCCGAGTTACCCTCATCCTGATTGCGGGCATGGTCGAGCCGATAGAAGGGCTTGAAAACGTTGTCGCGCTCTCGCAGCGGGATGCCGGGACCATCATCGTCGACCTCGACCCTCAGCCACTGCCGGTCGGTCCCGGCCCGAATGACGATCTGATCGCCAAAGCGCGCAGCATTGGAGACGAGGTTTGTAATCGCTCGCTTGAACGCATTGCGCTTCAGGGGCAGCACTAAATCGCGCCGCCGGCGCCGCAGCTTCAGCTCCACGGGCTTGCCGAAATACTGGACGTCCGCGTGCACTTCTTCGAGCAGATCGCGCACGTTGGTCGGCTCCGCTACCTCGCCACCGTCACCTTTGGCGAAAGCGAGATAGTCCTCGAGCATGTGCTGCATTTCATTGACGTCGGCTTTCAAGGCGCGCACGCCGGGGTCGTCGCCCAAGAAGGCGAGCTCCAGTTTGAAACGGGTCAGGACGGTCCGCAGATCGTGACTGACGCCGGCCAACATGGTTGTGCGCTGGTCGACGTGCTGGGTTATGCGCTCGCGCATCTCGATGAAGGCTTGCGCGGCCTGCCGCACCTCGCGGGCGCCGCGCGGCCGGAAATCGTCCGGCACAGGCCGTCCCTTTCCGAAAGCATCGGCGGCCTCGGCAAGTCTCAGAATCGGCCGGATCTGATTGCGCATGAAGAGGATGGCGACAGTCAGCAGAACAATGGATGTGCCCATCATCCACATCAGGAAGATATGCGAATTGGACGCGTAGGTCTGATGTCCGCTGGCGATGAAGCGTAGCACCGCATTGTCGTGCTTGATGCGGATTTCGACATGCCGGGACTGCCCGACAGTATCGATCCAGAACGGCCGCTTGATCTGCTTTCTGATCTCATTCGAAAGCGTGCGGTCGAGAAACGCGAAGAAGGGCTTCGGCTGCATTGTCGGCAAGTCGCCCGGGGGCAGTATCTGCAGCGATAGGCGCAGCCTATCGCGCGCCATCTCGATGAGACGGGCGTAGTTGTCGTCGATGCCGTAGCTCTCATAGACGTCGATCAGAGCAGCGATGTCGCGGGCAGTGGCTTCGGACAAACGCCGTGTGACCGACTGCCAGTGCCGCTCCATGAACGAGAACGCGACGACGCTCTCGAGCAGGACGATCGGCGCAATAATAATGATCAGCGCGCGGGCATACAGTCCCTTGGGCATCGCGTCGGCCAGAAAGGCCGAGAGGCGCTGGAAGGCGTCGCGCAATGCCGGGCCCTTCAGCCGCTCCGAGAGACTACGTGTGCCCCGATGCGCGGCCTCCAGCGCCTTCCCATACGCGGCAGCTACATGCGCCTGCACGCTGGCTCTCCAACCTCCTAGTCAATGTCTAGTCAATGTAGAGAATGTAGCCCTTGCCACGGACGGTCTGCAGATAGATCGGGTTCGAAGGATCGGTTTCGATCTTGCGGCGCAGGCGATTGATCTGCACGTCTATGGCGCGTTCGCTGCCCGTCGAATCGTCGCTTGCGAGCTCGTGCCGGGCGATCGGTGAGCCGAGGCGGCTGGCGAACAGGCGCAGGAGATCGCGCTCACGCTCCGTGAGCTTGATCGCCTCCTCACCGCGTTTGAGCTCACCGCGCCCCACATGGAAAGTGTAGTCGCCCATGCGGATTTCCTCGCGCGGGCCGGCCTCGATGCGTCCGCGTCGCATGATGTTCTGCAATCGCAGGACCAGCTCGCGCGGCTCGAAGGGCTTTGTCACGTAGTCGTCGACGCCGGCCTCCAGCCCTTCCACACGGTCCTCCGGCTCGGCTTTGGCCGTCAGCATGCAGATCGGAACAGGTGAGATGCTCTTCAAATTGCGGGCAAGCTCGAGGCCGTTCTCGCCTTGCATCATGACGTCGAGGATGACGAGGTCGAAGGATAGGCCGCGCATGGATGCGCGCGCGGTGTTGCAGTCGTGCGCAGTGGTGACGCGGAACCCGTTCTCGAGCAGATAGCGCCCGAGCAGATCGCGAATGCGCTGATCGTCATCGACCAGCAGCACATGCGGCGCATCGTCTGGCAGCGGGTCCCGCCGCTGACTGCTCGTGTTCCCCGTCCCCGTCATACTTGCCCCTGTGCAACGTCTATGTGGCGAGCTCGGGATCCCGTATCAGCGCCGCAACCTCGGTGCGCTCGCCACCACCAATCATGGCGAACAGGAACTGCCGCGTCGAGGTGTCTGCGCCGGCGCCGGCGGTTCTCAGCGCCTCGGCGACGCGTGCCGTCTGAAGCGCAACGAGGCGACGAGCCAGCGCTGTGCCTTTCTCCGTCAGCGCGAGCCGGCGCTCGCGGCGATCGAACTCGCCGGCCGCCTGCACGATGTAGCCCTGATCGACCAGTTGTTTCAGAACGCGGGCGAGACTTCTGTTTGGTGATCTTCAAGATGCCGAGAAGATCGGCAACTCTAAGGCCCGGATTGCGATTGACGAAATGCAGCACCCGATGGTGCGCCCGGCCGAACCCGAGCTCGGCGAGCACGGCATCGGCCTCTCCGGTGAAGTCGCGATAGGCAAAGAACAGCAGCTCGACGAGCGTGATCAGGCGGGGGTCGGGCTCCGATCCCACTGACAACTTTGGCTTGGCGGTGGTGCCTCGCTGGTGCGCTGTCGATGCGGTTACGTCAGTCATGTTGACTTATTTGCAGGCGATTGTTAGTCGTGGCAAGTCATTTTGCGAGGCTTGGCAAAGCGGCGGCTCAGTCCGGATTTAGCGCTTCTGGCAGCATCTCATTGCGCAGAATGACGGCTTTCGCGGCTCTTCGATGACGCTCACCAAGAACGGCGTTCACTAGGGCCCTCGGAGGACGACCATATGGCGGCTGCGCTTGTCCCCTATCACGATCGAGATGGTTTCATCTGGTACGACGGCAAGCTCGTGCCGTGGCGCGAGGCCACGCTGCACGTGTTGACGCACGGCCTCCACTACGCGAGTGCCGTGTTCGAGGGCGAGCGGGCCTATGGTGGGCGCATCTTCAAGCTGCGCGAGCACACCGAGCGCCTGATCGGGTCCGCGCAGATGCTGGACTTCGAGATCCCTTACACGGCCGATCAGATCGATGCCGCCTGCAACGAGGTCATGCAGGCCAACAATCTGGTCGATTGCTACGTGCGCCCGATCGCCTGGCGCGGTAGCGAGCAGATGGGCGTCTCGGCCCAGCTCAACAAGATCCATCTGGTTGTGGCGGCCTGGGACTGGGGCTCCTACTTCGATCCCAAGGAGCGCCTGCGCGGCATTCGCATCGCCTTGGCGCAGTATCGCAGGCCCGATCCGGCGACCATACCTGCCAAGGCCAAAGCGACCGGCCTCTACATGATCTGCACCATCGAGAAGCACCGCGCCGAGAAGGCCGGCTACGCCGACGCGCTGATGTACGACTGGCGCGGGCGGGTGGCGGAGTGCACGGGCGCCAACATCTTCTTCGTGAAGGATGGCGCACTGCACACGCCTACCCCCGACTGCTTCCTCGACGGCATCACGCGCCGCACGGTCATGGAGCTGGCCAAGCGCCGCGGCATCGCGGTGCACGAGCGCACCATCATGCCGGACGAGCTGCCGAGCTTCACGGAATGCTTCATCGTCGGCACAGCCGCCGAGGTGACGCCCGTGCGCGAGATCGGACCCTACAACTATCAGCCCGGCCGGATCTCGGAGTCGCTGCTGAACGACTACATGGCAGCGGTGCAGCCGGCCAAAAAGGCGGCGGAGTAGCGGAGCACGGGCAAGGCTAGCGATCAGCGTTGCGCGGCGGGCACAGGTTCCTGAACTCTTAACGCATTGCCTGGGCTTCGATTGCAGGCGGCCTGCAACTGCGGAAGACTGCGGATATTCGGGCGCTCGAGCGCCGGGAGAAGCCGCCATGCCCCATACGAGCACATTCCTGTTTGCTGCCGCCTTGCTCAGCGCGGCTGTCCTTGGATCGGCGACGTGGCCTGAGCGAGCGTCCGCGCAGCAGGCCGTCGGCATCGATCCTGGCCGCGATTGCCAGACCGTCCGCACCTGCGATTTCTCCAGGACCGGCCGCGTGCGCGGTTGCCTGTCGTCCTATACGTGCCGTACCTGCCGGCTGGTGACGGCCCGCTGCACGCTGGCGGGCCGCTCGCGCTGCCAGGAGGTCGTCTGCACCTGGGGCGGCTGAGCAGCCGTAACGTTCGAGCACTTACGCATTCCTGCCCGATGCCGGCGGTGGGCGTTGGCTGCTGCCTGAAAGTCTTCCCTTGAACTCTGGGGCTCAGCCGGTACTCTCGGGCTGATCCCGGCACTCAGCGAGCGGCCAGGAGCGCAACCTGCGCTGATGTCCAGCATTGCCGGCTGGCGCAGGAAGAAAATCAACAAGACGGCAAGCGCTAAAGGGAGGATATGATGAGACTTGGCTCGAGAGCCGCATTCGCACTTCTTGTTGCAGCGATTGGCGCGACACCCGCGTTGGCGGAGACGCCCAAGCGTGGCGGCATCCTGAATTTCGCGGTGACCGCCGAGCCGCCGAACTACGACTGCCATGCCTCGCAGACGTTCGCGCTGCTGCACCCCGTCAGCCCGATGTTCTCCTACTTGGTGAAATACGACAGCAGCCAGGGTGGCAAGATCGTCGGCGATCTCGCCAAGAGCTGGGACATGGCCAATGACGGGCTGACATACACGTTCAAGCTGCACGAGGGCGTGAAGTTTCACGATGGCTCGCCGCTGACCTCGGTTGACGTAAAGGCCTCATTCGATCGCATCGCCAATCCGCCGACGGGCGTCGTGTCGCTGCGCAAGTCCGCGTACTCGATCGTCAAGAGCATCGACGCCCCCGATCCGACCACGGTCATCTTCCGGCTGAGCGAAGTGAGTGCGTCGATGCTCGATGTCCTGGCTTCGCCCTTCAACTGCATCTACAGCGCGGCCAAGATCAAGGACGATCCGAAGTTCCCGGAGGCCAACATTCTGGGCTCGGGCGCCTACCAGTTCGTGGAGTACGTGCGCGGATCGCACCTGACGACCAAGCGCTTCGACGGCTACTTCCGACAAGGCCTGCCCTACCTCGACGGCTACAAGGCGTACTTCGTGAAGACGAGCGCCGTCGTGCCCGGCATGATCGGCGGCCAGTTCGATGTGGAGTTTCGTGGCCGCACGCCCAGCGAGCGCGACCAGCTCATGAACTCGGCCGACAAGGAGCGGTGGGTTCTGCACGAGGGGCCGTGGGCGACGAACGACATCGTCATCTTCAATACGGAGAAGAAGCCGTTCGACGATCCGCGCGTCCGCCGCGCCCTCTCGCTGGCCATCGACCGCTGGAACGGCAACGAGGCGCTTTCGAAGATCACGATCGTCAAGGCGACCGGAGGCATGCTGCGGCCGGGCTATCGAGTACGCCTTGCCGCAAGCGGAGATCGAGAAGATCCCAGGCTACTGGCGCGACATCGAGAAGTCGCGCGCGGAGGCCAAGCGGCTACTCAAGGAAGCGGGGCACGAGAATCTCAAGTTCCAGCTTCACAACCGCACGCTGGCAGAGCCCTATACGCCGGTCGGCGTATTCCTGATCGACCAGTGGCGGCGCATCGGTGTCACCGTGGAGCATTCCCAGGTCGAGACCTCGCCCTACTTCGGCAACCTGGTCGACGGCAAGTTCGAGGTCGCGATGTATCCCGTGACGGTGCCGGCCGACGACGTGACAGCGCAGCATCAATCGTATCTCACCAACAAGAAGTCGCCGATCAGCTACTCCCGTCACAGCGACGCCAAGCTGGACGATCTCTGGGATCAGCAGAACCGGACGCTCGATGTCGCCAAGCGCAAGGCCCTCGTGCACGAGTTCGAAAAGCAGCTGCTCACCGAGAACTACAGCCTGACCGTGCACTGGTGGCAGCGCATCATCGTGCACCACAAGAAGGTCAAGGGCTGGCACTTCTCACCGAGCCACTTCCAGGGCCAGGACCTGATCGGGGTCTGGCTCGATCAGTAGCTGCAATCGGGGGGACGTGACGTGAGTCCTTACACGATCGACCGGACCTCCAACTCGCGCCGCAAGGCAGTGGAGGACTGGTTGTGGGGGCTCGACCTCGTCTCCCCGTCATTGCACGAAGGAGTTGTTACGGCCTGGACCAGCACTTGGGCGTCGAGCCCTTACGAGCGGCTGGAGGACATGCCGTTTTCGGCGGGCATCGACTATCCGTTGATGAGCCACGTGAACGAGGTGACTCAAGCGGGCGTCGATCTGGCCAAGCGGGCGAAGGCCGACTGGAAGATCGACCTCGATAACAACCTGCTGGTGCCGATCCTGATCCTGCACGATGTCGACAAGCCGCTGATGTACGTGCGCGAGGGCGCGGAAGTCGTGGGCTCGACCCTGTCGAAGGAGATCCCGCACGGCGTCGTCGGGGCGATGTTGCTGAAGGAGCTGGGCTTCTCGCATGAGATCGTCAGCGTGGTGGCCACGCATTCGCCGAAGATGCCGTTCCACAATCGCGGCTGGCCCGCCTATGTGCTGCACTATGCGGACATGTTCTCGGCCGACCACGCCTACATGACGGTGGGCAAGGAGCCGTCGTTCCAGAAGCACGCGACTTAGGCGGGCAAACTAGGCGGGCTTGGGCTTACGACGCAGCGTTGGTTTTTCCACCGGCAGCAGCGGATTGATCACTTGCTGCCGCTTGGCTGCGACCATGCGAGGTGCGCCGAGAAAACGAACGCCTACTTCACTGCCATTGCGCCATACGACTTCGCAGCTCGCCTCCAGGCCGTCGATCTGAATGATCAGCTCGAAGGTATCAGGGGCGCTGACCGAGCCGTCCACGCGTACGCGGGCGCCGGTGTCGGAGATGTCGCGCACCGTGCACGACAGGGTGGAGTGCCGCTCGTTGTAGGCTACAAGGCCGGCCTTCAAGACACGGCGGCGCAGCGCCCTGCGCTGCTCGCCATCGCTCTTGGCGACGGTGTTTCCCTGAATTTGAAACTGTACAACCGTACTCACGAAAGTCACTCCGGACCGGGTCCGGCGCGATTTACGTCCTGGCGATGAGCCAGGCGCAATCGAACCCTTGTACTAAAATTAGCAGATTGCGGTTAAGGGTCGATTAAGGGTCGTACATACCCGTCTACCATTTCTTGAACGGCGTCTCTGGCACCGAAGTCTTGGGCGGCTTGCGCTCGCGGTAAGCCATGAGATTATCGACGACGAGCTGGCCCATCTGGTCGCGCGTGAAGACGGATGCCGAGCCCACGTGCGGCACAATGGTCGCGTTCTCGAGGGTGAGGAACTCCGGATTGATGTTCGGCTCATTCAGGAACACGTCTAGACCGGCGGCAAGGATGGTCTTGTTTTTTAGCGCGGCGATAAGCGCCGTCTCGTCGACGATGCTGCCGCGCGCCATGTTGATGAAGATGCCGCGCGGGCCGAGGGCTGCCAGCACTTCGGCATTGATGATGTTCTGAGTGGCGGGGCCGCCGGGCAGGATGGCGAGCAGGATATCGACGTCGCGGGCCATGGCGACGAGGTCGGAATAGTGCGGATAGCCGACATCGGGCTGCTTGCGCCGAGCGAAGTAGCTGATCGGCATGTTGAAGGCCTCGAGCCGGCGAGCGATGGCACGGCCGATGCGGCCAAATCCCATGATGCCGATCTTGCGATCGCGCAGGCTTCCGGGCGTCAAACGGTAGTCGCCCTCCTTGGCCCAGCGGCCGGCGCGCATGTAGGCTTCGGCCTTGGAGAGCTCCCGCACCGTCATGAGCAGCAGGCCAAGAGCCGTGTCGGCGACCTCCTCGTTGAGGACATCTGGCGTGTTGGTGATGACGATGCCTCGGCCAACCGCCGTAGGCACGTCGATGGTGTCGTAACCGACCCCGAAATTGCCGATGACTTTCAACGCGGGCAGACGGGCCAGCAGCGCAGCATCAGTCTTTACGCCGGTATGAGAGCCGGTGCAGACGGCCTCGATCCGCGGTCCGACGCTTTGCACCAGGGCACTCACGTCGCCCACCTTGTGCATCCAGTGCACCTCGAATGCTGCCTCCAGCTGATCAGCGATCAGCGGCATCATGGGACCTGTAGACAGCAAGGCAGGCTTGGACATCGATAACTCCCCTAAAGCATTCCTGGCTCGTACCATTCGGCGGGTATGCCAGCAATCCCGGCCGCCGCCCGAGATTCTGGCGTCATTGGAGTTTGGCGTAACCGAAACGAGGTAGGCTCATATTAACCATAAGTGGACAAGCCCCCTCAGAAACTGCCATTGTGACAAGGACCGCTCGTCGCTGCGAGGGCCCCAATGGACGCTTGGCGCGGGGCCAAGCGTGCGGCAGCGGGCAGAAGAGCCTCCCTGATCGGGGAGGCTCTTTTGCTTCGGGCGCCAATTGCCAAAGAGCAGTGTCCAGCACACAACCGCTGTCATGAACGGCAAGCGATACGATGTCGCCATCATCGGCGGCGGTCACAACGGGCTGACTTGTGCAGCCTATCTGGCGCGCGCCGGGCTCGATGTCATCGTGCTCGAGAAAAACGAGCAGGCGGGTGGCGCTGCGGTGACCGAGGAATTCCATCCCGGCTATCGCAACTCCGTGGCCAGCTACACGGTCAGCCTGCTCAATCCGAAGGTGATTGCCGACCTGGACTTGGCGCGGCATGGACTGGCCATCGTCGAGCGGCCGGTGGCGAACTTCTGGCCTGTCGACGAGTGGCGTTATCTGCTGATGCCGTATGGGCTCGCCAAGCGGCAGGAGGCGATCGCAGGCTTCTCGCGGCGCGATGCCGGCGCTCTGGTCGACTACGATGCCGCGCTCGAGCGCGCGACGGCGGTGCTGCGCGATCTCGTGCTGAAGACGCCTCCGAATGCGGGCGGCGGCATCATCGAATTGATCCGCAGCGCTGTCATCGGCCGCAGGCTGCTCGGCCTTTCGCTCGACGATCAGCGGCTGATGGTCGATCTGTTCACGAAGAGCGCCGCCGACTTCCTGTCGCAATGGTTCGAGAGTGAAGTGGTGAAGGCCGCCTTTGCGTTCGACGGCATCGTCGGGGCCTATGCCTCGCCCCACATGCCGGGCACGGCCTACGTGCTGCTGCATCATTGCTTTGGCGAGGTCAACGGCAAGTCCGGCGTCTGGGGGCACGCCGTGGGCGGCATGGGCGCCATCAGTGACGCAATGCGCCGCTCGGCCGAGGCCTCGGGGGCTTATGTTAGGACCGGCGCTCCGGTCGAGAGCGTGTTGATGGAGGGAGATCGTGCCGCTGGCGTCGTGCTCGCGGGTGGCGAGCGCGTGAATGCGCGGGTCGTCGCTGCCAATGTCGGCCCCAAGCTGCTGTTCCGCGATCTGGTTCCCGAGGCCGTGGTTGAGCCGACGGTGCGCCGCCGCTTCACGGACATCAAGACGGGCTCGGGCACCTTCCGCATGAATGTCGCGCTGTCGGAGCTGCCCGATTTCCGTTGCCGCCCCGGCACGCGGCCGGCAGGACCACCACGCCAGCGGCATCATCATCGGGCCGAGCATCGACTACCTGGAGCGCGCCTGGCTCGATGCGCGCACGCACGGCTGGTCGCTGCAGCCGGTGGTGGAGATGCTGATCCCGTCCACGCTCGATGCCGGTCTCGCGCCGGAGGGCAAGCACGTGGCGAGCCTGTTCGTGCAGCATGTGGCACCGCGGCTGCCGGTAGGTCGGAGCTGGCAGCAACGAGGCGGAGAAGGAGGCATTTGCCGACTTGGTGATCGACACCGTCACCGGGCACGCGCCGAATTTCCGCGATACCGTCGTTGCTCGCCAGGTTCTCTCGCCGCTGGACCTGGAGCAGCGCTTTGGCCTTATCGACGGCGACATCTTTCACGGGCAATTGTCGCTCGACCAGTTGTTCTCGACACGTCCAGTGCTCGGCCATGCGGATTACCGGATGCCAGTGCGGGGCTTGTATCTGTGTGGCTCCGGCGCGCATCCGGGCGGTGGAGTGACGGGGCTTCCCGGTCACAACGCGGCGCGCGAGATCGTCAAGGACCTGAGGCGGCGATTTCGTTCCGCGTGATGCCATGCTCTCTGAGCAGCCGTGCAGTGCCTAGTGTCCCGATCGCGAAGTTCGTCGGTATTTGCCGCAAGCTCTCAGCGAACTTCGCGATCGAAAGGACACTGGCGAGTTCATAATTCTAGTGTGATTCAGATCGAGAAATTCGCTAAGGCCAAGCCGCGAGCACCGGCGAATTTCTCGATCATCACACCAGGGTCGGATGACAATCGGTGCCAAAACGCGCTAGGTAGGTTGTCCGGACATTGTCAGGCGTGCGCCGTTGCATGTCCTCATGATATGCAGCCCGGGCCGGTAGAGGATAACACTCGCATGGCTAAGCAGCGGGAGATGGCCCTCGTTGGTTTTCTGCAGGCGCAGAACTGCTCCAACTATGTGGGCTCCTGGCGTCATCCAGGCTCGGCGACAGACTTCCTCGGCGTCGAGTACTACCAGCGCATGGCCCGCACGCTGGAGCATGGCAAGTTTCACCTCGGCTTCTTCGACGACCGCCTGGCCATGCCGGACATCCTGGGCCACAGCCACGTGGAGGCCGTGCGCAACGGCGTCCGCGTCGTCAAGATGGACCCGTGCACCATCCTCACCTGCATGGGCATGGCCACGACGCATCTGGGGCTCGGCTCGACCTATTCCACCACCTACTACGAGCCGTTCCACGTTGCGCGTGTGTTCGCCACGCTCGACTTGATGGTCGGCGGGCGGGCTGCCTGGAACGTCGTCACCTCGCTCAACTCGTCGGAGGCGCAGAACTTCGGCGAGGCCGAGCATCCCGAGCACGATCTGCGCTACGACCGGGCGGATGAATTCATGGAGGTCGTGCTCGGCCACTGGGACAGCTGGGAGGACGACGCCATCGTCGTTGACAAGGAGACCGGTCTGTTCGCGCATCCCGAAAAGGTGCATCCGTTGAACCACAACGGCCAGTGGTTCCGCTCCAAGGGGCCGTTTACGGTGCCGCGCTCGCCGCAGGGGCGCCCGGTCGTCATCCAGGCCGGCCAGTCCGGCCGCGGCCGCGACTTCGCGGCGCGCTGGGGCGAGCTCGTTTTCTGCGTCTATTCCAACGTCGAGATGGGCCGGAAGGCCTACAAGGTCTTCAAGGACGAAGTGGCGCGCTACGGTCGCGACCCCGACGGCGTCAGCATCTGTCCGGCGACCTACATCATCGTGGGCGAGACCAAGACCATCGCCGAAGACAAGCGCGCCATGATCGACAAGCTGGCTCGCCCAATCGACGCGCTGGCGCTCTTGTCGGAGGCACTCAATTTCGATTTCGCGTCCAAGCCCATGGATCAGGCCTTTACGAACGAAGAGCTGAAGAACATCTCCGGGCTCAGGGGTATTCTCGATCGGGTCGTCCTGCTCTCCGGCAAGACGAACCCGACGCTCGGCGATTTCGTGCACTATTCCAAGCGCGGGACGATCGGCGAGCATCCCGTGTTCTGCGGCACACCCAAGGAGGTGGCCGACCAGATGGAGGAGTGGTTCACCAACTGCTGCGACGGGTTCGTATTCGCAGCTACTTCTTTGCCGGGCACGTATGAGGATATTGTGCGCCTCGTGGTGCCGGAGCTGCAGCGGCGCGGCCTGCACCAGAAGGAGTACAAAGGCAAGACGCTGCGCGAGAACCTCAGGCTGCCGAAAGCGCAGATCGGTGATTGGAAACGGGCCTAGTGCGATGATCGAGAAATTTGCCGATGCTCGGCTCTGAGCGAATTTCTCGATCTGACGAACTTGCGCGTAGGGACACTAGTGCGATGATCGAGAAGTCCGCTACATTGCCTTGGGCTAGGCTTGGAAGCGGACCTCTCGATCTGTATCACACTGGAGGCATAGATTTTCTAGTGTCCTTCAGATCGCGAAATTGGTTCCGAGCCCGCCGCACACTGGGACGAATTTCGCGATCAGGACACTAGGGATGGATACGCAGGCCTATCGCGCAATCATGCGCAATCAGGCGGGGGCGGTGACCATCATCGCGGTTGGAGATGCCGGCAGGCGCACAGGGCTGACCGCGACGGCTGTGTGCTCGCTGACGGACAGTCCGCCGACCATTCTCGTCTGCGTCAACCGAAGTGCCAGCGCGCACAAGCCTATCCAGGCCATGCGCGCCTTCAGCGTCAACCTGTTGGCGCGCGATCAGCACGAGCTTGCCATGTCGTTCTCCGGCAGAGCCGGGCTCGAGGGTGAGGCGCGCTTTTCGGCTGAGGAATGGATGACGCTTGCGACCGGGGCGCCAGTATTGAAGAACGCGCTGGCGACGCTGGACTGCGAGCTGATGGACGAGCACGGGTTCGATACGCACTCGGTGTTCATCGGTCGCGTCCGCGATGGCCGCTGGCGGGACAATGTGGAGCCGCTGTTGTACTTCCAAGGCGGGTTCTGGGATCTGGTCAAGCGCTGAAGCATACGAAGCATACTGGGGCGGGAGGAACGGTGGCGGAAGCTGAGTTCGACTATGTGATCGTAGGTGCGGGTTCCGCGGGCGGTGTGCTGGCCAATCGCCTGACCGAGGATGGCCGCTTTACTGTCTGCGTGCTGGAGGCGGGACCCGCCGACTGGGATCCGTTCATCCACATTCCCGCCGGCTTCATGAAGACGTTCCTCAACCCGCGCATCAATTGGCTGTACACGATGGAGGCCAGCGAGTGGACCGGCGGGCGGCGCATTCTGGCGCCGCGCGGCAAGACGCTGGGCGGCTCCAGCTCGATCAATGGCCACGTCTACAATCGCGGCCAGCCCATGGACTTCAACACCTGGGCGCAGCGCGGCAACCGCGGCTGGAGTTTCGCCGATGTGCTCCCGTATTTCCGGCGTGCCGAATGCCGCGCGGGCGGCGAGGACACCTACCGTGGGCGCGAGGGCAGGCTGACGGTCACCGACATGGAATGGCGCCACCCGCTCTGCGACGCCTTCATCGAGGGCGCGGTGCAGATGGGTATTCCGCGCAATCCCGACTACAACGGCCACATCCAGGAAGGTGTATCCTACGTCCAGCGCACCATCGCCGGCGGGCGGCGCATGAGCACGGCGCGCGCCTTCCTGCGCCCGGCCATGAAGCGTGGCAATCTGCGCGTGCGCACCCAGGCGCATGCGACCAGCATCATGCTCGACGGCAAGCGGGCGGTAGGCGTGCGCTACATGCAAGGCGGACCGCACGGCGTTCCCAGGGAGGTGCGCGCCCGTCGCGAGGTCATCCTGTGCGGCGGCGCTTACAACTCTCCGCAGCTTCTGCATCTGTCCGGCATCGGGCCGGCGTCGCTGCTGTCCTCGCTCGGCATTTCCGTGCGGCACGATCTGCCGGGTGTCGGAGAGAATCTCGGCGACCACTATGCGCCGCGGTTCGTGGCACGGGTGAAGGACATTTACACCATCAACGAGTTGGCGCGCGGCGTGCGGCTCGCGGGCGAGATCGCCAAGTACTTCATCGCGCGCAAGGGCATCCTGTCGCTCAACCCGACCCTGGTTTATGTCTTCTGGCGCTCGGAGCCCGATGTCGCCAACAGCGACCTGCAGCTCACGTTCACGCCGGCCAGCTACAAGGAAGGCGTGCAGTCGCAGCTCGATGACTTCCCGGGTGTGACGGTTGCTTCCTGGCAGCAGCGACCCGAGAGCAAGGGCTACGTGCGGGCGCGCTCGTCCGATCCGTTTGAGCCGCCCATCATTCAGCCCAACTACCTGAGCGTAGAGGGCGATCGGCGCGTGCTGCTGGCGGGCATGAAGCTTGCCCGGCGTCTGCTGGCGTCGAAACCGTTGCAGCCCTACTACGAGCGCGAGGACTTTCCCGGTCCCGACGTGCGCACCGATGATGAGCTGCTGGCGGCGGCCAAGCAGCGCGGCACGACGACGTTTCATCCCATGGGCAGCTGCCGCATGGGGCCGCGCACCGATCCGACGGCTGTGGTCGACGATCAGCTCCGCGTGCACGGGCTCGAAGGGCTGCGCGTGATCGACGCCTCCATCATGCCGACGATGCTGTCCGCCAATCTCAACGCGGCCACCATCATGATCGGCGAGAAGGGCTCAGACCTGATCCTCGGCCGCCAGCTGCCCGCGGCGGAAGGCCTCGCGGCTTGAAACCCTCTCCTCCGGCGTCCCCGGCCATCGCGCGTCGTGCCGGAGGCACGAGCGCGCGCGAATGAGCCGGGGTCTTTCGCGCTGATGTCTTGAGCGGCGAGCAAGAAAATCCGGACGGCGAAAGATCCCGGATAACCGCGCTGGAGCGCGGTTTTCGGGAACGCAGAAGTAGAGGCAGTGATCTGTTCCGCATCGACCGGAAAGCCTCTAACTTCACAGCGCCATCCGCACTGCCCCGCCATCGACCGGGATGGCCGCGCCGCTGATGTAGCGCGCCAGCGGGGAAGCAAGGAACGCCACGAGGTTGCCGAGGTCCTCGGGCTCGCCGAAATAGCCGGCGGGAATATTCTGCTTGATGTAGTCGACGCGCGACTGCTCGGTCGGATGCAGGCGCGTGAGGATCTGCACCGAGTTGATGCGGCCCGGCGCGATGGTGTTGACCGTGATTCCGTAAGGACCAAGCTCGAAGGCCAGCGTCCGCGACCAGGTGGCGAGCGCCGCTTTGGCGGGGCCGGCAGCGTTGAGCTTCTGGCCTGTCATCGCGCCGGTAATGTTCATGATGCGTCCGAAGCGCGCTGCCTTCATCGCCGGCACGATGAGGCCCGTGAGCTTGCGCGCGGAGACGAAGTTCAAGTTGTAGGCTTCGGACCAGAACTCGTCGCTGTCCTCGCCTTGGATCGGGCGCGAGCCGCCGGCATTGTTGATCAGAATGTCGACACGGCCACCGAGCGCCTGCAAAGCAGCATCGGCGATCTTGCGTGGCCCGCTATCGGTTGCGATGTCGGCTGCCACGATCACAGGCGCAGTCCCGTCTGCTGCCGTGATCTGCGAGGCGACCTCTCTCAGCGCCTTCTCGTTGCGGCCCGTGATGACGAGGCGCACGCCTTCCTTGGCCAGGCACAAGGCGATGCCTGTGCCGATACCCGCACTGGCGCCTGTCACCAGCGCCGTCTTGCCGCTCAACTGCAGATCCATATTCTAGCTCCAGGTCAGGTGAGGCCTTCGATGGAAGGCTTGAGATGAGCCCACGGGCGTGCCTGCTCGAACAGCGCCGCCGCGCGCAGCAGCTTGGCATCCTCGCCGCGCCGGCCGACGAGCTGGATCGCAACCGGCAGGCCATCACTGTGCAGACCGGCCGGCAGCGTCACGGCCGGATTGCCGGTGAGGTTGAACGGATGTGTGTAGGGATACCAGGCCTTGCGCACGGTATCGACCGGCTTGCCTTCGATCTCGATCGGCTCGAACAGGCGCTCCTCGATCGGCAGCGCGGTACGCGTCAAGGTCGGCATGGCGATGACGTCGAAGCGGTCGAACCAGGTCTGCACCTTGCGGTAGATGCGCGTGCGCTCCAGCAGCGCGCGGGCCAGCATCTCGGCGGTGTGGTCTTCGCCGCCTGCCATCTGGCGCATCAAGGTCGGGCTCATGCGGTCGCGCCATTGCGCGAGCTGATCGCCGAAGCGTGCGTTCCACAGCGCCGTAGATAGAACCAGCCAGAGCGGCTCGGTCGGTTCCATGTCGTCGCCCATGGGCTCGACGATGGCGCCGAGCTCGCCCAATACGTCAGCGCATTCCTCGCACAGATCGAGCGTCTCGGTGTCGATCACGGTGTTGCCGAGATACGGACGCCAGGCGACGCGCAGGCCTTTGAGATTGCCGCTCGCCTGCGCTGCCGCCACAAAGCCCGACGCCGGCTGGCCGAACGAGTGCGGGTCGGCGGGATGTGGACCAGCCATGGCCTCGAGCGTCAGTGCGGTGTCGAGCACGGTGCGCGTGGTCGGCGTGATGTACGAGAGATTGCCGAATGCCTCCGGCGCCATGTCGTGCGGCACGAGGCCCAGCGACTGCTTGAAGCCGACAACGCCGTTGCAGGCGGCAGGGATGCGGGTAGAGCCGCCGGCGTCGGTGGCGATAGCGAGCGGTCCGATGCCGGCTGCAACGGCGACTGCCGCGCCGCCCGAGGAGCCGCCCGATGTGCGCGTCGCATCCCAGGCGTTGCGCGTGCGCCCGAACAGCGGCGCCTCGGTATAGGGCATGTGGCCGAACTCGGGCGTCGTGGTCTTGGCGAACAGGATGGCGCCGGTGGCCTTGAGGCGCGCGACGGAAACGGAGTCCTTGGCTGGAACATTGTGCTCGTGCATGAGCGAGCCGAAGGTCGTGCGCACGCCAGTCGTGTTGACCAGGTCTTTCACGTGCAGCGGCACGCCGTGCAGGGGGCCGATGGCGTCGCCGCGGGCGAGCGCGGCATCGGCCTGGGCGGCGTCGCGCAGCGCGTCCTCGCGGCAGATGGTGATGAAGCAATTGAGGATCGACTGCGCCTTGTCGGCTCGGTCGAGGGTTGCGCGCATGACCTCGACGGCGGAGATCTTTCTCGTGCGGATCAGGGCGGCCAGCTCGGCGGCGGACAGGTAGGCAGGCTCGGTGGCGGGCATGGGCGCGCTTTGGTGATGGTGCTGTCGAGGAAGGCTAGCAGAGGTGGTTGGCACCGGACAGGCGTTCTCGACACGGCTGAGCCACCCCCTCCTTCTGATAGTGCCTCAGTTTGAATTGCGTCTCATACAGGTCGTCATCCTCGCGCGAGCGCGGCGCGCTCGCCGCTCGAGGATGACAGAAATTCAGGAAGCCCGTGCACAGCATGTTTGCCCCGCCGGCGTGATGCCCACGAGTTCGCGCGTTCGGAGGAGCAGGGCGTCGGGTCTGCACCCAATGACCTGTGACCTGTTTTACTCCGGAGAGGGGCGCAACAACGCCCTGCTCGGTCGCACCCGGGACCCGTTCCGGCGCTTGCGTAGGCCACGCACCATGCCGGCGAGGTGATCCAGATACGGCTTCGCCGCCTCCGGGTCCCGGCCTGACGCTTGGACGGTCCTAGTCCACCATGCCAGGCGAGAGGTCCGGACTGCGGCCCTCGGCTCCTGTCGAGAGGCGGTCCTAGGATCACCGCCGATCTCGTCTCCGAGGCACGATGATGGGACCACATCTCGCGCCTCGCGTCATCCTCCGTGTGCATACATCATGAAGCACCAAATCTTGTCCCCGCGCCGCGAAGTCGTGATTCAGCGCACGGCATCTCCCCTTGTCATCCTCGGGCTTGCTTGCATTCGCACGTGTTGCGCGTGCCGTGGCTCCACATACCCGCGCCGTCTAATCGCGTCCGCCTCAGCACGACGCCAGTCTGAGCGCTCGGCATCTCCCCTTGTCATCCTCGGGCTTGTCCCGAGGACCCATGGCTCCGCATACTCCGACTTGTTGGAAGCCACAGCATGCAGAGCTATTGGACCCACATAAGATCAACCGGATCGACCACACCAATCCGCACTGGATCGATCTGTACCCGACGCTGCCCGGCGTTGCCCTTGTTCCGGCGCTCTTCCCCAGCCGAGAGCTGGGTCCTCGGGACAAGCCCGAGGATGACACTTGAGGGTGCGGTGGGCGCTGGGAGCGGCCGAGGCCGCTCGAGGCCGTCATTTGCCGGGCGAGTGTCACCGTCACCCTTCCCCCCATACCGTTGACACGCCCGCCTCGATGATGACAGTCGCGGGAAGCAGTTCCATCATTGGGCTTGGAGAGAAACACCATGCAACTCGGCATGATCGGGCTCGGGCGCATGGGCGCCAACATCGTGCGGCGGCTCATGCGGGCGGGACACGAGTGCGTGGTGTTCGATCGCGATCCGGCGCCCGGCGCGCGGCTGGCCGAGGAGGGCGCGGAGGCCGCATCCGATCTCGCTGACTTCGTGCGTGCATTGGAGCCGCCGCGCGCAGTGTGGATCATGGTGCCGGCGGGCGAGGCCACCGAGAGCACCATCCGCGAGCTGGCGGCACTGCTTGCGCCCGGCGACACGATCATCGATGGCGGCAACTCGTTCTGGAAGGACGATGTGCGCCGCGCCAGGGAGCTGAAGGCGAAGGGACTGTCCTATGTCGATGCCGGTACTAGCGGCGGCGTGTGGGGGCTCGAGCGCGGCTACTGCTTGATGATCGGCGGCGAGAAGGCGGTGGTCGACCGCCTCGATCCGATCTTTGCCGCGCTGGCGCCCGGCCGCGGCGACATTCCGGTGACGGTGACGCGCAAGGGTCGCGATCCGCGCGTGGAGAAAGGCTATCTGCACGCCGGCCCGAGCGGAGCTGGCCACTTCGTCAAGATGATCCACAACGGCATCGAGTACGGCATGATGCAGGCCATCGCCGAAGGCTTCGACATTCTCAAGCATGCCAACTCGGAGAAGCTGCCGGCCGACCTGCGACTGGATTTGGATGTGGCCGACATCGCCGAGGTGTGGCGCCGCGGCAGCGTGGTCACGTCGTGGCTGCTCGATCTGACGGCCACGGCCCTGGCGGAGGATGGCGAGCTTGCCGGATACTCGGGTCACGTGGAGGACTCGGGCGAGGGGCGCTGGACGGTGCAGGCCGCGATCGAGGAGGCAGTGCCGGCGGAAGTACTGACCAGTGCGCTCTACACGCGCTTTCGCTCGCGTCAGGATCACACGTTTGCCGAGAAGGTGCTCTCCGCCATGCGCAAGGGGTTCGGCGGGCATGTCGAGCCGAAGGCTCGCGTGGAAATCGAGCCGAAGAAGTAAGCCGATGGCGGCGGGATCGAGAGCGCGGCCGAGTGGTCCGCCGTGCGTCATCGTGCTGATGGGCGTCTCCGGCTCGGGCAAGAGCACGACGGGCAAGCGGCTCAGCACCACGCTCGATTGGCCGTTCCGCGACGCCGACAGCTTTCATCCGCAAGCCAACATCGACAAGATGAGCCGCGGCATCCCGCTCACCGATGCTGACCGCGCACCGTGGCTCGCCGCCATCGCGGCGTGGATTGCCGAGCGCGTGCGCATGTCGGAGCCCGGAATCGTCTCCTGCTCCGCCTTGAAGCGGGCGTATCGCAAGACCCTGCTCGACGGACAGAGCGGCGTGGGGCTCGTCTATCTGCAGGGCAATTTTGCGCTGATTGCCGACCGCATGTCGCGGCGCAAGGGGCACTTCATGCCGCTGGAGCTGCTCAAGAGTCAGTTCGAGACACTGGAGGAGCCGGCACCCGACGAGGGTGCGCTGGTCGTGCCGGTGCGACTGTCACCCAAGAAGATTATAGAGCGCATCATGACCGGCTTCGGGCTTACGCCGGCGCGTCGTGTCACCCCGTCGTAGCCTGGAATTACTGATCGCGCGTTTTCGGGAACCGATCGGCAAGGGTTGGCTGACGCCTTTGACCCTGGGTCCCGGACAACCGCACGGAACTTGCATTCGGACCCGAAAGTCGCCTGTGGCCGTGCGGTTTCCGGGATGACAACCGTGGATGTGGTGCTGCTCTGCTTCAACAGACAAATGTCATCCCGGTCAAGCGCGAGCAGCCCACCTAACCACCGCTTCCGCCGTGCCAGCGCGCCAGCGCATCCTCGTCGCTCTCTCGCGCATCGACCCAGCGGCTTTCGCCCTCGGCCAGCGTCTCCTTCTTCCAGAACGGGGCGTTGGACTTGAGATAGTCCATCAGGAAGGCGGCGGCCTCGAAGGCGGCGTGCCGGTGTGAGGAGGCGGTGACGACCAGCACGATGTTGTCGCCCGGCTTCAGCTCGCCATAACGGTGGATGATGGTGCTCGCGTGCAGCGGCCAGCGCCGATGCGCCTCCGCCTCGACGCGCTCCAACTCCACCTCGGTCATCCCAGGATAATGCTCGAGCAGCATCGAGGTGATGGGCTTGCCTTTGACCTCGCCGCGCACCGTGCCCGTAAACGTGACGACAGCGCCGATGTCGGTGCGGCCGGCGGCAAGCTGCTCGACCTCGGCCCTGATGTCGAAATCCTGTGTCTGGACGCGGACGGTCATGGTCAGCCTCCGGTCACGGGCGGAAAGAAAGCAATCTCGCGCGCGCCGGTGACTGAGGCCGTGGCCTTGACGTGCGTCTTGTCGATGGCGGTGCGCACGATCTCGGGCTTGTCGAAGGCGTGGGCGTATTCCGGCCCGCGCGTGCCGAGCCAGGCGATGAGATCGGCGACCGTGACGACCGACTCGGGCAGCGCCACCGTCTCCTCGGGCTTGCCGACCCGTTCCCTGATCCAGGCGAAATAGAGAAGCCGCGTCATGGCGGGCCTCAGTGCTCGATGGCGTGGCGGATCGCAGCCTTCAGATAATCATAACCCGTCCACAGCGTCAGCAGGGCCGCCAGCCAGAGCAGCGCCGTGCCGACCTGCGACACCGCCGGCAGCACCTTGTCGCCGGCAGGCCCCGCAATCAGGAAGGCCAGCGCAATCATCTGCAGCGTGGTCTTCCACTTGGTGAGCTGCGTCACGTGCACTTGCACATTGAGCTCGGCCAGGAACTCGCGCAGGCCCGAGACCAGGATCTCGCGGCAGAGGATGATCAAGGCGGCCCAGATCGTGGCATTGTCGATGGTGTTGTCATAGACCAGCATGAGGATCGCGGTACCCACCAGCAGCTTGTCGGCGATGGGGTCGAGCATGCGGCCGAGCGTCGATTGCTGGTGCCACACGCGTGCCAGATAGCCGTCCAGCAGGTCCGTGAAGCAGGCGCCGACGAAGATGATCAGCGAGACCCACCGGCCTGTGTCGCTGCGGGCCAGCAGAAAGCAAGAGGCGAGCGCCGGCACCGCCAGAATGCGCGTGTAGGTCAGCACATTCGGCAGGCTCATCAGCCCCGGGCGGGAGGCAACGCGATCCATGCGCCGTTGGTACACCATTCCCCTGACGCGTCAATGGTACGGCGCCGGGTGCAGGGCTGATGCAACGGTTACGCGCTGCTGCGCAGCACGCGCGCAGCCGTCATTTTAGCGCGTGCTTGCGGCCTCGAACACCAGACCCGACAGGTTGCGGCCGCGCCGGCTCGCCAGTTGCAGGGCGAGAGATGCGATATCCGGCTCGCATGTGAGCTGCGCACCAATGCCGGCCGACAGCGTGGCCGGGGCCACACCGTTGATGCGGATGCCCTGCTCGGCCCATCGCTCGGCCTCCACGCGGGTCATGGAGGCGATGGTTGCGCGTGCCACCGCAGCCAGCGCCTGGGCGCTGCGCGACTGGGTCGCGGGCTCAGGCACGATGTTGAGGATCAGTCCCTCGGTCCATGTGGTGCGCATGCGATTGGCGGAGATGCGGGAGATCACATACGCGGGTGTGAGCGCGGCAGAGATGGCGCGCTCGACCTCGGCCTCGGTGGCTGTGGCGGCGGTCGCCAGGCGCGCGCCGCCCACGATATTGATGACCACATCCAGCCCGGCGAAGCTCTTCAACGCCGTGCGGGCGAAGCGGACGGCCGCGTCGGCATCGGGCAGCGGTCCGGTGAAGAGGCGCATCTCGAGCGCGCTCTGGGCGGCGATCTCGGCTACCGTTTGCGTCTCCGTACAGTCCTCGCTGGCATGCAGCACGAGGCGGGTGCGGTGCTCGGCGAAAGCGCGGGCGATGTCGACGCCGTGGGTGCGCGTCAGTCCGGTGATCAGCACACGCTTGCCGGCGAGCTCCGGATACGCGGGATACGTTTCTACGCCGTCGAGTGTGCTCATCAACATCGGACCATCCTCCAGACTAGGGCCCCACGCAACCCTCACCTCGGTGCGGCGGACGTGGCACAAGAGCCGATTCGCACCTAACGAGTGCTAAACAGCGATCCGATTCGGGTTGGGTCAGGGCGCAAGTGGGGAGGGATTTGGGCAAAGAGGTGGATAGTGGAAAACTTGATCGGACGACGGCTGCGCTTTCCCGGCTCTTTTTCCGCTGCTACTTTGCCGGCGACCACTGCCCGGCTGCGGCCGCACCCGGTCCAATTCACAGGAGCACGCGATGGCCCCCCTCGACGTGAAGCCCAACGAGCTAGAGCCGTACTGGCTGCCCTTCACCCCCAACCGCGCCTTCAAGAAGCGGCCGCGCCTGTTTTCGGGCGCCAAGGACATGCATTTCCTCACCCCCGACGGGCGCAAGGTGATCGACGGCACCTCGGGTCTGTTCTGCGTCAATGCCGGGCACGGCCGCGAGCCGATCGTGAAGGCCATACAACAGGCGGCGGCCCAGCTCGATTACTCACCGCCTTTCCAGTATGCGCATCCCGCCGTCTTCGAGCTGTCGTCACGCCTGACGCTGCTGGCGCCAGGCGACCTCGATTACTGTTTGTTTGCAAATTCGGGGTCGGAGGCGGTCGATACGGCGCTCAAGGTGGCGCTCGCCTATCACCGCAGCCGCGGCGAGGGCAGCCGCACCCGCTTCATCGGCCGCGAGCGCGGCTATCACGGCGTCGGCTTCGGCGGCATCTCGGTGGGCGGCATCGTCGCCAACCGCAAGATGTTCGGCAATATGCTGCAGGGCGTCGACCACCTGCCGAGCACCTACAACCGGAGCAAGCAGGCGTTCTCGAGTCAGGAGCCGGATTGGGGTGCGGAGACAGCCGACGAGCTGACGCGGCTGATTGCGCTGCATGACGCCTCCACGATCGCGGCCGTCATCGTCGAGCCGGTGGCGGGCTCGACCGGCTGCCTGCCACCCCCGAAGGGGTATCTGGAAAAGCTGAGGAAGATCACCGCCGACCACGGCATCCTGTTGATCTTCGACGAGGTCATCACCGGCTTCGGGCGGCTCGGATACTGCTTTGCCGCCGAGCGCTACAACATCGTCCCCGACATGATCACCTTTGCCAAGGGCGTCACCAACGCGGCGGTGCCGATGTCGGGCGTGCTCGTGCGCAAAGGCATCTACGAGGCGCACATGAACGGCCCCGAGCACGTGGTCGAGCTGTTTCACGGCTACACCTATTCCGGTCATCCGCTGGCGGTGGCGGCCGGGCTCGCCACGCTCGACATCTACAAGGAGGAGGGCCTGTTTGAGCGGGCCAAGGCGCTGGAAGGCAAGTTCGCGGATGCCATGCTGAGCCTGCGCAGCATGCCGCATGTCGCCGACATCCGCCCAATTGGTCTCCTCTGCGGCATTGACCTCGATCCGCAGCCGGGCAAGCCGGCGGCGCGCGGCTACGAGGCAATCGAGCGCATGTATCACGAGCACGATCTTTACGTGCGCGTGACCGGCGACACGCTGATCGTGGCACCGCCGCTGATTGCCAGCGAGAGTGACATCGCCGACATCACCGAGCGCATCGGCGCGGTGCTGAAGGCGGTGGCGTGATCTTGAAACCTTGCAATTGAATAAACTGCGTTCCCGGATAGCCGCGCTTCGAGCGCGGCTATCCGGGATCTTTCTACGCATCCCTGGAATGCCTAGCTCGCGCCGTCGCGGCGGAGCCGCGCCTAGCTGCGCTCCGCGCGGACGGCGCGTCGTGCCGAAGGCGTGTCTTCGACGCGTTGGCCGGGGACGCATGCGCTAAGGATTATGAATATCCGCGCTCGGCGGCGGATACGATGCAAAACCAACCGCTACTCCGCCGCCTCGCGGCCGAACTGGAGGCCGGCAAGGCGGGCATAGAGTCCATCCTTGCGCAGCAGGCTGGCGTGCGTGCCTTCCTCGACGATGTGGCCCTCGTCCATGACCAGGATGCGCCCTGCCTTCTGCACAGTGGCGAAGCGGTGGGCGATAACCAGCGTCGTGCGCCCCACCATCAGGCGCTCGAGCGCCCGCTGCACGGCGACCTCGCTCTCCGCATCGAGTGCGCTGGTGGCTTCATCGAGCAGCAGCACGGGCGCATCGCGCAGGATCGCGCGGGCGATGGCAATGCGCTGACGCTGGCCGCCGGACAGCGTGACGCCGCGCTCGCCGAGCACGGTGTCATAGCCCTGCGGCAGCTCGCGAATGAAAGCGTCGGCCTGCGCCGCCTCGGCTGCACGTCGCACGGCCTCCGGATTTGCGTCCGGCGCGCCGTAGCGGATGTTCTCGGCAACGGTGTCAGCAAACAGCGCCACGTCCTGCGGCACCAGGGCGAAGCGCCGGCGCACAGCCTCGACATCCGCCTCGCGGATCGGCACGCCGTCGAGCAGGATTTCACCGCGCACGGGATCGTAGAAACGCAGCAGAAGATTGAAGAGCGTGGTCTTGCCGGCGCCTGACGGTCCGACGATGGCGACGGTCTCGCCGGGTGCGATGCTGAACGTCACACCGCGAAGGGCGCTGACCTCCGGGCGTGTCGCATACGTGAACGAGACATCGCGGAACTCGATGCGTCCGGTAGCCGGCGTGGGTAGCACCAGCGGATGCGCCGGCGAGACGATCTCAGCGCGCGTGGCCAGCAGCTCGGCGAGCCTGTCGGCGGCGCCCGCGGCCTGGCTGACCTCGCCCCAGACTTCCGACAATTCAGCCATGGCGCCGGCTGCAAACAGCGCATAGAGCACGAACTGGCCGAGGCGTCCGCCGCTCATCTCGCCGCTGATCACCAGACCTGCGCCGAACCAGAGAATGCCGACCACGCTCGTGAAGACAAGGAATATGACGATCGCCGTCAGGCCCGCCCGCGCCCGCATCCGCGACAGCGCGGTGGAGAAAGCGTGCTCGACAGACCGCGCGAAACGTTTGGACACCACGCGCTCGTGCGTGAAGGCCTGCATGGTGCGCACGGCAGAGAGGTTCTCGGCCGCATAGGCGGAGGCTTCAGCGAGGGCATCCTGTGCCTTGCGCGAGAGCCGGCGCACGACGCGGCCGTAAGCGATCAGTGGCAGGACAATGGCGGGAATGATGACGAGCACGAGCATGGACAGCTTCGGGCTCGTGATGAACATCATGCTGAGCGCGCCCACGAACATGATGATGTTGCGTGCGGCCTGCGACAGCGCCGAGCCGGCCGCCGCCTTGATCTGGGTGGTGTCGGCGGTGAGCCGGCTCATCACTTCGCCCGAGCGCGTGTGCTCGTAGAACGCGGGGCCGAGTGTCGCCAGGTGGCTGAACACATCGGCGCGCACGCTGGCGACCACGCGCTCGCCGAGCCAGTTGACGAAATAGAACCGTGCGGCACTGGCCACGGCCAGCAGCAGGCCGATCAGGATCAGCATGCCGAAATAGCGGTCGATGAGGATGCCGTCGTGTGCCCCGAAGCCGAAGTCGATCATGCGGCGGACGGCGAGCGGTAGCGATAGCATGGCCAGCGCCGAGACGACGAGGGCCAGGCCCGCCAGGGCCAGCATCGCTGGATGCGCCAGGATGTAGGGCGCGAGCGTCAGCAGCGGGCGCAGCGAGCGCGTTTTTGGCGCATCGGCGGTGCCATAGGGTGGAATATCCGTTTCGGCAGCCGCTTTTCGCCTGGACCTCGATCGCGGCACTGACCAACCCTTCTCTGCGGTACCAACTTCGGCTCATGCTTGCCCCAAGATGTTGGGGCACTCAAGTGAGGCAAACCGCAGCGTTCGGCTGGGCACGGCCTTGAAACGGGGAGGGGCATCCAGTATAGGAGGGGCCCGACCAGATTAAGGCGGCGGCCACGGAGCGGCGCGAGGCTGCTGTGCGCAAGCCGAGCGGCGAGAGATCCCTATGAAAAAGCAGGACGATTTCCATCCCGACTATCACATGATCAAGGTCTTGATGACCGACGGGACTGAGTTTCAGACCTACTCGACCTACGGCAAGGAGGGCGACACGCTCTCCCTCGACATCGACCCCAAGACGCATCCGGCCTGGACCGGCGGCGGCCAGCATCTGGTCGATCGCGGCGGCCGCCTGTCGCGCTTCAAGAAGAAGTTCGAGGGGATGTTCTGAAGTCTCGAGGGCTCTCCTACACATCGTTGAGCCTCGGTCTCCTCTCCATCGCGCTCCTTTTCGAAGCAACTCAGCATCCAGGATTTCCCCTCGGGCCTTTGATGCGCGGCGCAACCGCACGCATTGACGTGAACCGACATCGCGACACGGCTGCCTTGCGCTCCGCTAGTCGTCGCTAAAGACTTTGTAATGCGTGGGCTCGCGATCGAGCCGCATGTGAAGGATTTTTCGACCTCCTTTTTCCGGGTGATGCGCTGCATCTTCTTTCGGAAAGGAGAACTCAGATGACGTTTCAAGAACTTCTCAACCGGATTGCTGAGCAGTGCCAAAAGGACACTTCTGGTCCTGGGGAAATGGTAGTTCCATCGCCCGAACTGATCGCATTCAACGTACGATGCGTTAGGGTATTGCGGCAGCTGAAAGTCAGCAGCCTTGCCTCTATGGCCGATGTCTCCGTCTCGACAATCGAGCGCGTTGAGCGAGCCGAGAGGGTGAGTGCCGAAGCACTCGACAAGATCGCTGTCGCTCTCGGCCAGCAGCCCGGTTATTACACGGCTCCGCGTCGCCGCAAATCAAGTGAAGAAGCGACAGCAGAAATGATGGAAACCTACGGGCATGCGGTAGAGGTAGAAGTCAGACCTCTACGCACGCATTTGCAGGTGCGTGAGCTGGGGTGCTGCCATGCTTGCTTGATCCATAGGCCAGACCTAGGCCGGGAGTTCGATGAAGATATCGATGCTCTCAGGGAGTGGCTGGATCTCGCGTCATTCATCCTTGATGACTTCACTGACGGTGGTAGGGGCGGTGAAGGGAGACGACGTGAGTTATACAATTCGACCTTGCAAGCTGTCCGCGTTCTCGAGCGTCGCGGTGTTACTGTCCTAGCCGGAACGATGCTCGACCCCGAGGTGGGCATGTCTGATTGGAAGGTGGCAGTTCTTTCGATTACGCCGAGGGCAATTGATCCAGGAGCCAGCAAGCGCCGTGTAATTTGGGTTGATCGGCGCCTGACGCAATTCGACCAGGCGAAGTGGGATGCAGCTCTGAACGAAGACTTGGGCTGCGACTGATCCTCATGAGCACACGGCCAGCCCGCCTGTCCCCGATTCTTGGCTCTAATGCCGCGCGGGGGTGCCGAAGGCCTGCTCGAGCCGGTGCATTTGCAGATGCACCACGTTGCTGCCGGCTTTGGCTGCCGCAGGTTCCGTGCCGACATCGAGCGCCTTGTCGAGGCGCACGATGCGGTCGTTCAGGACAAAGCTTTCCTCAATGAGAGACCGTAGCGTCTGCGGCAGCTCGGCGAAGCCTTTGACGTGGGAGGGTCGTCCGATGGTGCCGAGCTTGATGCAGCGGCGCTTGACGCGCGCTTCATCGGCGGAGATCTCGCCTTCCTTCAGCGAGCGGCGGACCAGAAGCCAAGCCGCGATCTCGAGCAGCCGGGTGGTGAGGCGCATGCTCTCGGTTGCATAGACGACGCCAAGTCCGGCGCTAAGGGTCTTGGCTTCCTTGCGTCCGGCGCCATCGAGATAGGCGGCCGTCCGCTCAACCAGGGCCATGCCGTCCTTGAAGACCTGGTCGAAATGGCTCGACGTGGCGAGGTGATCGCCGAATAGCACCGTCACGCCGCTCTTGAATGAGACCACGCTCACGCAACACCCCCCAACTTGATGACACAACAAGACACAGTCGCACATCGCCCCCTAACCATACCGCGGTGGCAGGGTCGCAGGCGCAGGTTAAGAAACGTGCCTCAAATTAAGCCGTTTTTGAGGGCGGAGCAAAAAAAATGAGCCGCTGAATGCAGCGGCTCAGAAGTCAACAGGGAGGCGTCAAACAGAGTGGACAGGAGCCACTCAAGATCCAGAACACTGGATGGGCTCAATCTAGCGTGCGGAAGTAAACAGGCGCTTAACGCGCGTATGTTTTCGCAAACGATGCTTTTAATATCTGCCACGTGGCGCAAATATCGTATGCAGCCGCCCGCTGAAGGCTAGCGGCAAGGGATGGGCAATGTTTGTGTAACGGCCTCTTAGGTCTTGAAAAGCTGGGCAGCAGCAGCCTCGTGCGCCTTCTTGACCGCAAGCTCGGCCTCAACGCGACTGATCTCCGTCCTGAGCGCCTCGATGCGCGCCTGCAACTCGGCGACGGAGAAGGTCTCGAGAGACTCGCCCAGTGTTGCGGTCTTGGGCGGCTTCGGTTTCAGGTCGTCCCAATCCATGGCTCGGCTCCCGCTAGTGTCCCGATCGCGAAGTGACGGCCGACGGGGCTAAAGATTGCCATGAACACCGGCGGATTACCAAGCCAGTGCGACCTGCGCGGCGACCGGGGGATGGGGATCGTCTGCGAACAGCTCGCTCAGCAAGGCATCGTCGAATGTGCGGCCGTGCGGGACATGCAGCGCGCTGGCGATGAACACGCTGCGCAAGCCGGCGTCGCGCGCGCCTTTGATGTCGGTCTTGAGGCCATCGCCGATGGCGAGAATGCGATCCTTGGGAACGGGCTGTCCGCGGACCTTGGCAAAGATGTCGAAGGCGCGGGCATAGATCGGCGCATGCGGCTTGCCGGCATAGACAACACGGCCGCCGAGCTGCTCGTAGAGCTGGGCGATGCCGCCGGCGCAGTAGACGAGACGCTCGCCGCGTTCCACGACGATATCGGGGTTGGCGCAGATCATGGGCAGATCGCGCGCGCGAAAATCTTCGAGCATGCCGCGGTAGGTCTCGGGCGTCTCAGTGTCGTCATCGAACAGGCCGGAGCAGACCACGGCCTCTGCATCCTGCGCTGCGGCGAGAGTGATATCGAGGCCCGCGAAAATGCCGACATCGCGCTCGGGACCCAAGTGAAAGACTGACCGCCCGATCCAGGGGGCGATCAGTTCGCGCGTCACATCGCCTGACGTGACGATGGCGTCCCAGGCTGTGCGCGGTACGCCGAGGCGATCCAGCATCTCGGCGACCGCAGCTTCGGGACGCGGGGCGTTGGTGACCAGGACAACGCTGCCGCCGGCATCACGGAACCGCCGGCAGGCGTCCGTTGCGGCAGGGAAAGCAGTGCGGCCGTTGTGGATCACGCCCCAGACGTCGGACAGCCAGCCGTCCGCCATTGGAACCAGCGGCTGGATCGACGGGAGGATGGGGATAGAAGAGAGCGGCGGGCGGATCATCCGCTCCACTCTATAAGGAGAGAAGGATTTACGCTCAAGATGGATCGCACGGGCGGTCCATCTTGAGCGATCCTGCTCTGGCCGCCGCGGCAACTCCGATCAAGCGGCCGCTTCGCGCGGCCCCTTGAGATCGATCTTCACCGGCCGCGGTACGCCGAAGAATGTCCCCTGGCCGTAGAGGACGCCGAGACCTCCGATCTGCGTCAGCGTTGCATCGTCGTCGATGTGGCCCACGATCAGGTCGAGACCGGCATCACCCAGACGGCGGCAGACCTGCAATGCGGACACAGCACCGTCGTGCGCCTGCATGCCGGCGAGAAGCACACCGGCGTCGATCTTGGCGAAGTGGAACCCGCGCTCCCTGAGAATGGCGAAGTCCATGGCCAGATCAGCCAGACGCTCGAGGCCGAACCGGAGGCCGTTCTCTTTCAGAGTCGCCAGTGTTTCCCAGTGAGGCTTGGTAAAGGAACGGAGCTCGCTCTGGCTGAATGACAGTACGAGCTGGCGCACGATGTCCGGCTGGTGCTTGAGAACATTGGCGCAGGCATCGAGGAAGTTGTCGTCCACGAGGGACTCGGCGGCCAGACTGACGAACAGCGACGCGCTCAAGCCGCGTTTGCTCAAGGGTTCCGCAATGCGTGTAACGCGCGTCAGCTTGGACGCATCGAGGCGACCACGCAGGCCGCCGCCAGCCTGGATGAGCGCGTAGTCGTCAATGGCTACGGGTTCACCTCCGCCGATCTTGATGCGAACGGAGATCTCGAAGTGGCGCGTCTTGCGATCTTCCAGGCTCAGGATGGAGTCGAGGTAGACCTCCAGGGCTTCGCTGGTCAGCGCTTCGGCGATCGACAGTGTCCCGGCATGGGATGCTGCGGCTGCGGACATCGGTTCCTGACGCGGGGCGCTCTGTCCAGCCTGCGCCGCGCGCATGGCACCGCCTGCCGCCTTGAGCGCCTCGACGGAGCGGGCGATCGCCTGCTCCGTGCCGGCCTGCGCCTCGGACATGCCAGCCGCGACTTCGGGCGCTGGGTCTGCTGGTGCTTTCAGCTGCTTGGCGAGTTGCTCGATGATGGCTTGCATCGACCTGAGCTCGGCCGTTCTGGCATCCGCAGTCGTTGCGCTGGAACCGTGAGCTGGCTGGTCCACCTGCATGTGTGGGCGAGCAGTCGTATTGGGCTGCGCGAGCGGCGAGAGGCCGTCCAGTGACGGTTCGATGCCGCGCGCAAAACGTGCGGGTGCGGCGGGTGCGTCTTTCCTTGCGGCCGCCGCCGGCGGCTGCTCCATCGGCGGGAAGACAGCCGGTCTGGGACCTGAGGCCAATGGCTCCTGGCGTACGCCAGGGCGCAGGTTCCATCCCGTCATCTCGGGCGGAAGGCGACGCTCCTCCGTGCGGACCTCGGGCAGGGGGCGCGGCGGTTGGATATCGGGAGACCCGCGCAGTCCGTCCAGCAACGGGCTGTGCCGCGGCTCGGATAGACCCTGACGGGCGGCGGATGCATGCGCCGATGGAGGCAGTGGTGGCGGCTTAGGCCGCTCCGACGCTTCCTCGTGCGTGGTTGCGCGCGGCTGCCGCGGCGGTGAGACCGACGCCGACACGCGCCTCACGTCCAGAGGGGCCTTCTCCTCGGGAGCGGAACTGGAGGTGGTCCCAGTAAGCGCGCGGTGGGCGCGGCGGACAGCAAGGTGCATGACCAGCAGCGCCGTCCACACGGCGAGGGCCGTCATGAGTGCGGTCTGCCCGGTCATGTTGAATTGCAGATGCAGCCCTAATCCGAGCGCAAGGACGACGACTGTCATTGCGCACAGGACGAAAGCGTCGCGCGTTCCGGAACGCGCGGACCGCCTCGCTCGGCGCGGGGCAGCGACGGAGGGTGCTGATTGGCGCATGTGCCTCAAAGGCCTGAGTTGATTCGTTCTAATATCGAGCCTTCCAGGCCTCTGTCGGCAGCGCAACGCGCGGAGCCCGGGAATCACCAGGATTTCCACCGCCGGTGGCCGGATTCCAAAGCCACCCGAAACCGAGCGGCCACGGTCATGCGGCGTCACGCAGGGTGATGAGCGCCGCGGGCCGCGCATCGAATGGTGAAAAGCAGACCGCGACGGCGTGACGAACGCCGTCCTCGCCGGCGGGTTGCGGCGATTTCACATGGGCGTCGAGCGCCGACCGCAGCGATTTCCAGCCGAGCGCGGCGCAGGTGTTGTCTTGTTCGAGCGTTTTGCCGACCGCCATCCAGCACCACACTGCCCCGGCGTCGTCGGCCGCGAGCTGGATCGCGGATGCGCCTTTGCGGTGCGCGCGAACGAGCAGGTCGGACAGTATGTCATTGGCGGCGGCGTCGGAAGCGCGGGTGTTGGCCGTGCGCGATGACCTGGCGGCGATGTTCAACCCCTCCACCAGCACGGCGCCGATGAGCACGAGGAAGGGCAGCGCCAGCATCTTGGCGGTGGGATGCCGGTTGACGAAATCGGATACGGGTCCGACCGCCACCACCATGACCACCATCGAGGCGATGACGGCGGAGATCATGATGCCGATGTCGTTGGTGAGGCCGACGGCGGTGATAATGGAATCGAGCGAGAAGACGAGATCGATGGCGACGATCTGGGCAATCACCATGCCGAACGTGGCGCTGCCGGCGCGGCGCTGCTCGTGCCGCCCTTCCACCATGTGGTGAATCTCGAGCGTTGCCTTGGCAATCAGAAACAGGCCGCCCAAGAGGAGCACGATGTCACGGCCGGACAGCTCCTCGCCGAAGACTGAAATAAGCGGCTCGGTCAGCCGCATGATGGCCGTCAGCGCTAGAAGCAATGCGATCCGCATGATGAGGGCGAGCGCGAGGCCGATATAGCGGGCTCTCGCCTTGAGGGGCCGCGGCAGGCGGTCAGCCAGGATCGAGATGAAGATGAGATTGTCGATGCCAAGCACCACCTCCATGGCGAACAGCGTGAGGAACGCGATCCAGCCGTCGGCTGTGAGCATCCACTCCAGTATCAGAATTCTCCCGCGAACATTGGCTGCCGATGGCGCGCGACGTGTCTGTGCTGCTCATAGAGCAGGATTGACTGGGAAGGAATTGCGGGCGCGCGCTTATCTATTCGTGAGCTTGAGCTCGATGCGCCGGTTGCGGCGCAGGACTTCGTCGGAGCTGCCATCCTCGAGCGGCGCGAATTCGCCGTAGCCCGCCGCCACCAGCCGGCGCGGCGAGACGCCCCTGCTGATCAGATATTTGACCACCGAGGTGGCGCGCGCGCTCGACAGCTCCCAGTTGGAGGGGAACTCGCGGCTGGCGATCGGGCGCGCGTCGGTGTGGCCGTCCACCTGCAGCGCCCAGTCGATCTCCGGCGGAATTTGCCGCTCCAGCTCGACGATGGCTGCGGCCAGCTGGTCGATGGCGGCCAGGCCTTCGACCGTCATCAGCGCCTGTCCGGAGGGGAACAGCACCTCTGACTGGAACACGAAGCGGTCGCCGACGACGCGGATGTCCTTGCGATCGCGGAGCAGATCGCGCAGCCGGCCGAAGAAGTCGGAACGGTAGCGTTGCAGCTCCTGCACCTGGCGCGCCAGCACGACGTTGAGGCGGGCGCCGAGGTCGGAAATGCGTGCCTGGCTGTCCTTGTCCTTGCTTTCCGCGGCCTGCAGCGCATCGTTCAAGGCGGCGATCTGGCGGCGCAAGGCCAGGAGCTGCTGGTTCAGCAGGTCCACCTTGGCCAAGGCATCGCTGGTGATGTTTTTCTGCTCAGTGAGCTCCTTGGTGAGCCCGGAGAGCTGAGACGCGGCGGTGGAGGCTTTCTCGTCGCTCAAGCCGGCAAGGCCTGTCAGTCGCAGGTTGTCGGCGCGCAGGCTGCTCAGCGTCGCCTGCAGGGCCGCCATCTCGTCCTCGAGCGACTTGCCCTTGCCCTTCTCGAGCGACAGCAAGCTGGTGAGCTCCGCAATCTGCCGCGTCAGACGCTTCAGCGCGCTGTCCTTGCCGGAGGCCTCCTGGCTCACGAAATACTGGGCCAGCATGAAGATCGAGAGCAGGAAGGTGACCGTCAGCAGCAGCGTCGAGAGCACGTCCACGTAGCCCGGCCAGAACTCGCCGTACTCGGAAGCACGCCCTCTGCGTCCGCGCGCCATGGTCTAAACGCTCCGCCGCGAGATGTTGGCGGCGAGATCCTTGAGGACAGTCGCCACCTCGGACTGCCGCACCGCCTGCTCGTCCACCCACTCGCGCACGACCTTCTGCTCGGCGCGCATCTGCCGCACGAGCTGGTCGACGCCCTTGGCGAGCTCGCGCACCAACTCGTCACTGCCTGCCGCTCCGGCCGGTGCGCTGCTGAGCTTGTCGGCCAACGCGGACAGCGTGCGCTGCATGTCGAACATGGCGCCATAGAGTTGACGACTAGCCTGCTCGCTGCCCGCGGTGCCGCCGCCGAGCTCGGTGATGCCCGACAGCCATTCCTCGAGCTCGTTGTAGAAGCGGTTGTGGGCGTGGCTCGTCTGCAGGTCGAGGAAGCCCAGGATGAGCGAGCCGGCGAGACCCATGAGAGAAGCGGAGAACGCCGTGCCCATGCCTTTCAGCGGCGCGGCGAGGCCGGCCTTCAGCTCCTCGAACACCATCACGCTGTCGGAGGCCTTGGTGTCGAGTGTGCCGATCGCCTGGCCGACCGACTGGATGGTCTCGAGCAATCCCCAGAAGGTGCCGAGCAGTCCGAGGAAGATGAGCAGGCCGACGAGATAGCGGCCGGTGTCGCGGGCTTCATCCAGCCGTCCGCCGATCGAGTCCATGATCGAGCGCATGGAGGTGGTTGACAGCGACAGGGCGCCTTTGCGGTCGCGCAGCATGGTTGCCATCGGCGCCAGCAGCACCGGCCGATGCGTGATGGCGAGGCCCGGATCGGCGATGCGAAAGGCGTTGACCCAGCGGATCTCGGGATAGAGGCGCGCCACCTGGCCGAATGCTCTCAGAATTCCGATCAAGAGCACACCGATGATCAGCCCGTTGAGCAGCGGGTTGTTCCAGAATGCGGTGACAAGCTGGTTGGAGATGATGGCGACGAGCAGGCTCACCAGCACGAGAAACACCAGCATGCCCCGCAGGAACGGGCCCGGTGTATTCAGCGAGCGGTGCTGGGGTCTCGAGGCTAGATCGCTCGGTCTCGGCTTCGCCATATGGATCCTCCGCCACTCGGCCGGGCGAGATTAGCTAATGATCGTGGCATGACAAACGGGCAACTTAGAGATGCGGCCGGCCGAGGTAATTCGGCGATGGCTGATCCTCCGCTCGCACCAGTGCCTCAACCTGCCGCCTCGGCGCCAGCCGATGCCTGTTGCAGGAGGCCAAGCAACTGCTTGTGCACGTAAGGGTTACCGACGGCGATGTCGCCGGTCTCGAACATCGCCGCCCCCCCCTGCAGGTCGGACACCATCCCGCCCGCCTCGCGTATCAGCACGATCCCGGCTGCCATGTCCCACGGTTGTAGATTGTGATCCCAATAGGCGTCGTAGCGGCCGCTGGCAGTCCATGCAAGGTCGATACAAGCGGCGCCCGAGCGCCTGATGCCGGAACTCTCGCGCATTGCCGCCGCGCATTCGACGGCAAAGCGCTCGTGCCCGCCGCGGCCACGATGGGGAATGCCTGTTGCCAGCAGGCTCTCCTGCAGGCTGCGCCGCGCCGCCACGCGCAACCGGCGATCGTTGAGGAACGCGCCCTTGCCCTTCTCGGCGGTATAGAGCTCGTCCATGACGGGATTGTAGATGACACCGGCCACCAGCTGACCCTCGCGCTCCAGCGCGATCGAGATGGCGAACAGCGGCAGGCCGTGCAGAAAGTTGGTGGTCCCGTCGAGCGGGTCGACGATCCAGCGATGGGTCTTGTCGGCGCCGACGATCTCGCCCCGCTCTTCCATCAGGAAGCCGTAGCCGTGGCGCGCCTTGGACAGCTCGTTGAAGATGACGTCCTCGGCGCGATGGTCGGCCGCGCTGACGAAATTGGCCGGCCCTTTGATCGAGACCTGGAGCTGCTCGACCTCACCGAAATCGCGCACGAGGCTGCGCGCCGCCTTGCGCGCGGCACCCACCATGACGTTCATCAGCGCAGTCGTTGCCATGAAACCCGGCGCGTTCCCTAGTGTGATGATCGAGAAATTCGCCGGCGTTCGCGGCGCCCTTCGAGCGGAGTTCTCGATCTGAATCACACTAGAATTATAAGGGTTGCCAGTGTCCTTACGATCGCGAAGCTCGTTCAATGCCTGCCGCGAAGTCCGACGAGCTTCGCGATCGGGACACTAGGGACGTGGCCCGCCCACGCGCCCTCGGAGCGTCTCCCCTACCTGCTCGCTGCCGGGCTGGCAAGCGCGCCTGCCAAGCCTACTGAAGCAGGGCGCGATCCCGCCATTCCGATGCGGCCTTCTCGGCCGCCTGGCGGTCAGCCCGCGACAGTCCGGCGACAATCTTGTCGAGTTGCTCGTCGGCGATGCCGCCGGTCTTGGCAATCAAGTGCCACTTCGCTGCTTCTTTGGTGCTCTTTGCGACGCCTGCGCCGTGCGCGTAGCAGCGCGCCAGCCGATTCTGAGCGACGGGGACGCCCTTCTCGGCCGCCTCCCGGAAGAGCCGCGCGCCGCGCTTCTCATCGTGCTCCACACCGTGACCCTTGAAGAGCAGGACCGCATACTCGATGGCAGCTTCCGTATGTCCTGCGTTGGCGGCCCTGGCGATCCACTTGCCCGCCTCGAAGGCGTTGGCATCGACGCCCGCGCCCGCAGCATAGAGCGTGCCCAGATCGTATTGGGCCGCGACCACGCCCTTCTCGGCGGCATAGCGCATATGCATGTAGGCGCGATACGGGTTCTCGGGCTTGCCTTGCCCTCTGAGGAACAGGAGCGCCAGGTTGTAGTTGGCGACGGCGTGCCCCTTGGCCGCTGCGGCCTCGAAATAGCGTGCTGCGGCAGTCTCGTCCTTGGGCATGCCACGGCCTTGCACCGCCAGAACGCCCAAGGCGAACACCGCCTCGATGTCGCCGAGGTCGGCTCCCTTGCGGTACCATTGGGCGGCCACGGCCTCGTCCTTCGGCACGGCGTAACCTTCCTCGTAGATGCGGCCGATCAGCGTGTGCGCCTGCGGGTCTCCCTTGACGGCCGCTTTCTGCGCCAGATCGAGCGCGGTCAGATATCGGCCCTGGTCAAACGCGAAGTAGGCCGCGTCCTCATCCGAACCTGCATTTGTCTTGCCGTACGCGCTGACGTTGTCGCCCTTGGCAGCGCCGGTCGCGGGCGCCGTGCGCACGCTCTTGGACGGTACGGGCGATGGTACGGCGGGACCCGACTGCGGTGCTCCGTCCTTACGCGGCGCCACCGTGGTGCGCTGCGACCATGAGCTGGTTTCGGCCGCGGCCATACTCACGGGTGCGATCAGCAGCACCAAGGTGATCAGGGCGACGTTGCGGCGCGTGTACAGCAGCATCACGTCGCGCCCCTCAAGTATCGCGTCGAGGCAGCGCCGCGAGCATCGCGGCTGCGGTCTCGCGTGCATCGGCGGGCGCCAGCGATGGGCTGAGGCGCAGGGCAACGAAGTCCGCTCCGGCGGCAGCCAGCGTTGCGGCGTCGGCCGCGCTGTCGACGTCGAAGGCCACGCACGGCACCTCGAAGATCTCTGCCCACCACTTGACGAGATCGAGGCGACGCTCACGCGCCGCCTGTTGGTCGGCGACGAAATCCGGCGCGCTGAAGGCGATGTAATCTGCTCCATCCTCGCCCAGCTGCATGGCCAGATCGCGTGAGCGCCCGGCATCGGCCCCGACAATGCAGCCGTTGCCGACAACGCCGCGCGCCTCCGCGTAGTCGGTCTTGGCTTGGCGGGCGGACAAATGCACGCCATCCGCCTTCAGCGTGCGCGCCAGTCTTGCATCATCGACGATAAGCGCCGCCGCGCCGGCCTTCTGCGTCGCGTGGATCAGAGGCCGCAAGGTCTGCACGTCGTAGCTGCGTTCAGCGGCGGGTAGGAAGCAGACCGACGAGATCGCGCCGGCGGCAAGCACTGCCTCCAGCTGTTGGCGCGCACTGTCACTCGCCTCGACGACCAGCATCAGGCTGCAGCTCGATTGGATGGCGGCCACCGTGCCCCTTCTTAGGCTCGCACGCTCACAATGTTCCACCGGCTATCGCGGCGGAATTGGGCAGAAACATGGACCTGCGGCCTGACTTCCAGTCGGCAGTGTTCCCGACGGCGCTCAGGCCGCCTTCTCCAGGTCGAGCTTCCATTTGCCCGCGGCCGCGAGCCCGTTCATTTTGGCGCGATGCGTGAACGCGCGCTGGCCGGCTGCCACGTTCTCCAACTTGCCGCCCCATGCCTTCAATGCCGCAGCCTGTAGCGCGCGGCCGTAGGAGAACGACACCTTCCACGGTAACGGCCCCATGGCATTGATGAGATGCAGATGCGCGGTGGCGTCCTCGTCGGACTGACCGCCCGACAGAAATGCGATCCCCGGTACTGCGGCCGGCACGCACCGCTTCAGGATCTTGACGGTCTTCTCGGCCACTTCTTCTCGGCTGGCCTGTTTCGGGCTCTTCTTGCCCGCGATCACCATGTTGGGCTTGAGGATGGTCTGCTCGAGGGTGACGCGGTTGTAGTAGAGCTCCTGGTAGACCTCCTTGAGCACCCACTCCGTCACCTCGGCGCAACGATCGATGTCGTGCGCGCCGTCCATGAGGACCTCGGGCTCGACGATCGGCACCAGTCCGCCCTCGAGGCAGATGGCGGCGTAGCGCGCCAGCGCGTGGGCATTGGCCTTGATGCATGTGTAGGTCGGGATACCTGCGCCGATGTCAATGACAGCGCGCCACTTGGCGAACCTGGCGCCCAGCTCCACGTATTCCTTCACGCGCTTGGGCAGTCCATCGAGGCCGTCAGTCGAGACCTCGCCAGGGCAGAACTGCAGCGGCTTGGTGCCGGCATCGACCTTGATGCCGGGCAACGAGCCTGCAGCCGCGATGATCTTGACCAGCGGTGTGCCGTCCTTGGCGTTCTGGCGGATGGTCTCGTCGTAGAGGATGACGCCGGAGATGGCGCTGCGCATGGCGTCGGTCGAGCGGAACAGCATCTCGCGATAGTCGCGGCGGCTGTCGGCAGTCGAATCCGTGTTGATGGAGTCGAAGCGTTTCTTGATGGTGCCCGAGCTTTCGTCGGCGGCGAGAATGCCCTTGCCCGGCGCGACCATGGCCTGCGCTACCTGTTCGAGCGTCGTCGTCATGCGTGGTGTCCTCCGCGTCAGGATGGTTCTTGCAATGAAATCGGTCGCCTGATTTAGCGCCAAAACCCGCGCTGAGCCAGGGGCACAGCCCCGGTTTCCTGGGCAACCCGCGCCCAGCGTTACTGGTTCCTGACGGGTGCCGGGGCGCTCATGCCGTCTGCCCCGCGGGCGCCATCAAAATACCCAACGGCTTCCGCGGTTTGCCCGAACGGCGGCCGGAAATGCCGAGTAGAGATGGTCACGGTGCGGTTGAATGGAGATTGATTTCCATGTTGTCACAGTTCTGCTTTTCCTTGATTGCGGCGGGCATCGGCTTGGTTCCTTTTCTGCGGGCAGGACCTGCCGCCGCCAACACGGCGCCGCAAATCTCGGCGCCGGTCATGCATGAGAACATCGCCGTGTACTTCGTGCACGGCCCCTCGACGCCTGGGCCTGTGCCGGCGACGTTGCAGGAGGCGCTGGCCAAGGGGGCTGTCGAGGTGTTCGAGACCGGGAATGTCCAAGAGCTGCAAATCGAGAACAAAGGTGACGAACCGGTGTTCGTGCAGTTCGGCGATCTCGTAAAGGGCGGCCGGCAGGACCGCGTGCTGACCGTGAGCCTGGTGCTGCCGCCCAAGTCCGGCCGCGTTCCGATCGGCTCCTATTGCGTGGAGCAGGGCCGGTGGGCGGCACGTGGCGTAGAGGACGCCAGAAAGTTCTCGATGTCGGAAATGCTGATGCCCTCGCGCGAGGCAAAGGTTGCGATGGCCAAGCCGGCTGCAAAGCCCGCCAGCCCGACATCCGGAGCCATGTTCGTCGAGCGGGGCGCGGCGGCCGACCAGCGCCAGCGGCCATCGGTTTCCCAGCAGCGCACCACTGAGTCCGCCAACGGCCAGGGCGAAGTCTGGCGCAGCGTCGGCGACGTGCAGAGCAAGCTTGCCGCGCGTCTTGCCGCCCCGGTCGCGTCGGAGGCGTCGCGCACCAGCCTGCAGCTCTCGCTCGAAAACGACAAGCTGAAGCAGGCCGTCGCCAGCTACGTGCAGGTGCTCGAGCCGGCAGGGCTCAAGGGTGAGGATATCGTCGGCGTCGCCATCGCCATCAATGGCCGCATATCGAGCGCCGACGTCTATCCGTCCAACGGACTGTTCCGCAAAATGTGGCCGAAGCTCGTGCGAGCGGGCGTCACCGAAGCGCTGGCGAGTGCCGGCGCCGAAAAGGCGGCAGCGCCCGCGGCCGATGCCGTCAGCGTATTTCTCACCGAGGCGGAAAAGGGCAAGCAGAGCGAGCTGGAACTCGGTACGCATGCCAAGCTCGAGACGCGCGACGCCGACAAGGCGCTCCGCATGGAAGCCAAGAGCGCTGCCGGGGCGTTCGTGCACCGGAACTATCTGGCCAAATAGCCGTTCTGAGATCCGGATCTCAGAAAATGGGAGCCGCAGACGCAATCCGCGCCTGCGGCTCAATCCATTTAGTCCATTTAGATGAGGGGCGATTTTAGACCAACTTGCCCATGACCACCGCGGTGTCACTCATGCGGTTGGAGAACCCCCACTCGTTGTCGTACCACGACAGCACGCGCACGAGCGTACCGTCCATCACCTTCGTCTGGTCGAGGTGAAACACCGACGAGTGGCTGTCGTGGTTGAAGTCCATCGACACGTTGGGCTGGTCGGTGGTGCCGAGAATGCCTTTCAGCGACTGGCCTGCCGCCCGCTGCACCGCTTCGTTGATCTCATCCTTAGACGTCTTCTTCTTGGCGACAAACTTGAAGTCGACCACCGAGACGTTGGGCGTCGGCACGCGGATGGCGGTGCCGTCGAGCTTGCCGTTGAGCTCGGGCAACACGAGCCCGACCGCCTTGGCCGCGCCAGTCGAAGTCGGGATCATCGACAAGGCTGCAGCGCGGGCGCGATAGAGATCCTTGTGCATGGTGTCGAGCGTCGGCTGATCGCCCGTGTAGGCGTGAATGGTCGTCATGAAGCCCTTCTCGATGCCGACCGCGTCATTCAACACCTTGGCGACGGGTGCGAGGCAGTTGGTCGTGCATGACGCGTTCGAGACGACGAGATGCTCTTTCGTCAGCTTCTCGTGATTGACACCGAACACCACGGTCAGGTCGGCGCCGTCGGCGGGCGCGGAGATCAGCACGCGCTTGGCCCCGGCCTTCAAATGCGCTGCAGCTTTCTCCTTCGACGTGAAGATGCCCGTGCATTCGAGGGCGACGTCGACGCCGAGCTCCTTGTGCGGCAGGGTTGCCGGATCCTTGATCGCGGTCACTCGGATGGGTCCGCGTCCCACGTCGATGCTGTCACCCTTGACCTTGACCTCGTACGGGAAGCGGCCATGCACGCTGTCGAAGCGCAGCAGATGCGCATTGGTCTCAACCGGTCCCAGATCGTTGATGGCGACGACCTCGATATCCTTGCGGCCGCTCTCGATGATGGCGCGCAGGACATTGCGTCCGATGCGTCCGAAGCCGTTGATGGCGACTTTCACAGTCATTTGCTGGGCTCCTTGCGTGGGGGGTGGCGTTTCCAGGCCAATCTGCTTGTTGGTCAACGCATGGGGGAGCACATGCGTTCTTCACCGGGCATCAACCGTCGGCACGGAATTGGAGGGGAGAAAATGTTCGGCGAAGCAGGGGCTGTCAATGCGGCATGGTCCGTTTGTGTGAACGTTGCGCAACGCGCAGCATCAATAGTGCATTTGGCATTTCCCGAACTGTGGCATGCGATGTTGACGCGGCGGCAGCCTGCCACCTAAGGTTTTTCAGTTAGCGTCCGGGCGGCGAGGCGAGCGGCACATCGAGCGGCGGATGGCAAGTCATGGCGCAAAGGGGGGTTGGCAAGGCAAAGAGGCGGGTGCCGAGGGCCAATGCCCCGGTCGGCCGGCCTCCAGCGCCCGCAACAAGCGAGCGCGATGCGGCAACTGCGGCCAATTCCGACGTCCGTGAGCGTATCCGGCTGCTCGAGGCGGAGTTGGCCAAAGCAAAGAGTGAATTGGCGGCGGCGCTGGCTCGCAACAAGGTTCTGGAAGACAACCAGGAGCAGGTGCGCAACCGGATTGATTGGGTCATCAACTCTCTGCATAACCTCATGGACGAGTGACGGCTGATTCGCCGGAAGTGCTTTCGAAGGCGGCGGGGGCATGGGTCAGGTTGCGGTGACGCTCAACGGGCGGACATACCGCCTGCGCTGCGGTGATGGCGACGAGGCGCGCCTGCTCCAGCTTGCCGGCTATCTCGAGCAGCGCATCGAGGCTCTGGCAGTCGAGTTCGGCCAAGTCGGGGATGAGCGGCTTCTGCTTATGGCGGCACTGCTGGTCGCGGACGAGCTGTGGGACGCCCGCGAGCAGCTGCAGCAACTCGACGCGGCCGGCCCTGAAGAGGAGCTTCAACCGGCTGCGGCAGCACAGGCCGTCTCGCTCTAAGGCCGCAGTCATTTTGCGAAGCGATTGGAATTCTCGGCGGACTTGCGTACATTCATGACCGCAGGGCTGCGGGGTGCGTCAGGAGCATATGCGACCCGGGGGCCTATAGAACTCGCACGGGAGCTGTCCCTGGCCGGAACCGTGGTTTCGGACACACGGCGCCCACCTACAATTGTAGGGACCCAGCGGGATCGACCGCTTCAACGGCTTTCGCGGCTCTGCATTCCTTCACCTGCTCGCCTGAGAGGTTGCCCTGGAACGGTCCCCGAATGCCGAGCGCATCAAGGCCGAGAAACAGGCGCTGCGGCTTTTGATGCGGGAGCGGCGCACGGCTACACTCAGCGGTCGTGGGCAGCAGCTTGCGGCGGCTCTGGCCGAACAGAGCCTCGACTTCGCCGCGCCATCCAGCCAGGCCATCGTTTCGGCGTTCTTCTCGATGTCCGACGAGCTTGCTACCGGCCCACTGCTGGCGCGACTGCACGCCCGCGGGTTCCGCCTCTGTCTGCCTGTGATGCAAGGCAAGACGGTGCCGCTACTGTTTCGGGCCTGGTCGCCGGGCGACCCCATGAAAACAGTCACTTGGGGGATCCAGGAGCCTCGGGATGACAAGCCAGCTCTGGACCCGGACATCTATTTGGTGCCCCTGCTCGCGTTCGACAGGCGCGGCTGGCGGCTCGGCTACGGAGGCGGTTTTTTTGATCGCACTTTACGTGCAGCCCGCATGGCTAGGCCGATTGTTGCGGTCGGGCTCGGAATTGCCGAGGCCGAGGTCGACGCCGTGCCGCATCTCGACTATGACGAGCGGCTCGACTGGGTCTTGACGCCCTCGGGTCCATTGCGTTGTTCGGATTGATTTATGCGCCTGCTGTTTCTGGGTGATGTGGTGGGCCGCAGTGGCCGCAAGGCCGTCTGCGACGAGCTGCCCAAGCTGCGCCAGCGCTATCGTCTCGATTTCGTTGCCGTCAACGGCGAGAACGCGGCCGGGGGCTTCGGCATCACCGAGCCTATTCTGCAGGAGCTTTTCGACGCCGGCGCGGATGTCGTGACGCTCGGCAATCATGCGTTCGACCAGCGCGAGGCGCTGGTCTTCATCGACCGCCATGATCGCCTGCTGCGGCCGCTCAACTACCCGATTGGCACTCCGGGGCGTGGCGCGGGGCTGTACAAGGCCGGGAACGGCGCCGACGTGCTCGTCATCAACGCCATGGGCCGCGTGTTCATGACCGAGCTCGACTGCCCTTTCCGCGCCGTCGAGGCCGAGGTCAACGCGTGTGGGCTGAAACGAGGGGCGGATGCGATCCTGATCGATTTTCACGCCGAGGCCACCAGCGAGAAGCAAGCGCTGGCCTACTACCTGGATGGCCGGGCGACCGCCGTGATCGGCACGCACACGCACGCACCCACCGCCGATGAGCGCGTGCTGGCGGGCGGCACAGCGTTCATGTCGGATGTCGGCATGTGCGGCGACTACAACTCTGTGCTCGGCATGGAGATCGATGAGCCCATCAACCGCTTCCTGACGCGTATTTCGCGCGCGCGTTTCGAGCCGGCCACCGGCCCGGCTACCATCAGCGGCCTCGCCATCGAGACAGACGATGCGACGGGGCTCACGCGGTACGCAAAAGCATTGCGGCTCGGTGGTGCGTTGGCACCTACCGAGCCGCTTTTCTGGGTCGAGTGAGAAGAGTTTTGGCTCTTTCTTTCAGTGTCTTTCAGCAGGGTGTCCTGCTGTGGTCTTGGCATGTCGGATGCGGTACTCCTGGCATCCGTGTCGACCACCTCGTGGGCAGCGAAGCAGTCCGTCAGGACGAACTCGTGTCCTCGAAGATGATGGTGCGGTGGAACGGTTAATGAAGGGTTAATGCGGGCGGATAAGCTTCAAGCAGACGGCGCTGCGGCATGAGCCGGCGCCTCGGTAGATTTCCGCGAGCCGGCAACCTATAAACGGGCGAAGTTAATAAGCTCTCATCAGCGGCATCTGAGACTATGGCTGGCCACTCCCAGTTCAAGAACATCATGCATCGGAAGGGCCGGCAGGATGCCGCCCGTTCCAAGGCGTTCGCCAAGCTCGCGCGCGAGATCACGGTGGCGGCCAAGAGCGGCACGCCCGATCCCGATATGAACGCGCGCCTGCGTCTCGCAATTCAGAATGCCCGCGCCGAGAACATGCCCAAGGACAACATCGAGCGCGCGATCAAGAAGGCGCTGGGCGGCGATACGGAGAGCTATGAGCGGATCCGATATGAAGGTTATGCGCCGGGCGGCGTCGCCGTCATCGTCGAGGCGCTGACCGACAACCGCAATCGGACCGGCGGCGCCATCCGTGCCATCTTCACCAAGCATGGCGGCAATCTCGGCGCGACGGGTTCAGTCGCACACATGTTCAACCATGCCGGTGAAATCATTTTCAAAGCGGATGCGGGCTCGCCGGACGCCGTGCTCGAGGCCGCCATCGAGGCAGGCGCCGATGATGTGTCGAGCGACGCCGACGGTCATCTGGTGACCACGAGCTTCGAGCAGCTCGGGCCGGTTGCGGCAGCACTGGAAGCCAAGCTCGGCACACCGGGGGGCGTCAAGGCGGTCTGGAAGCCGAACATGATGACGCAGGTGGAAGAGGAGAGGGCGGCCTCCATCCTCAAGCTCGTCGCGTCGCTCGAGGACGACGACGACGTGCAGGCCGTGTTCTCCAATTTCGAGGTCGATGAGGCGACGCTGGCACGGTTGACGGCGGCCTGAAGTCGGACGCGGTCATTTCCACCACACGGCCACCGCGATCAATATCGCCCCAACGGCAAAGCAAATCAGCGCCGCGACATTCATTGCCTGCGCTGCGACGTGGCGTGCCGCGTGGCCCGCCACCATCTTGGCGCGCTCCACGTTCGACCCCTCCGCTTCAAGCTCCTTCAGCCGGTTGCCGAGGTCAGTCTCGACGTCGAGCCGCCCGCGGTTTTTCGCCACCTGCCAGGCCGCGTCCAGCGCCAGGTCTTTGAGATCGTAGCGCGATGCCCAGCGGTAGAGCAGGATCCCCAGAAGTACCAACACTCCGCCACTGCCGAGCAGATATGGGTGCGCCATGGCCGTCCCGCCGTGTTGTCAACACCGATCAGCATGATTGTTGACTGGTCGCAAGGCAAGGCACGTGACTGCAACGCCCGTGCTATGTCTCGCCCATGCGGGGGAAAACGATTCGCATCATCGGCATCGACCCGGGGCTGCGCCGCACGGGCTGGGGCATCGTCGAAAGCGACGGGGTGCGCCTCGTGTACGTGGCGAGCGGTCTCATCACGTCCGACAGCGAGGATGACCTCTCATTTCGCCTGCGGGAGCTTTACGAAGGGCTGACCAGCGTGCTCACGGCGTTCACGCCACACGAGGCCGCCGTGGAAGAAACCTTCGTCAACGAGAATGCGCGCGCGACGCTCAAGCTCGGGCAGGCGCGCGGCATGGCCTTGCTGGCGCCAGCCATGCGTGGGCTCAAGGTGGCGGAGTATCCGCCCAACCTGATCAAGAAGACGGTTGTCGGCGCAGGTCACGCGGAGAAGCGCCAGATCCAGGCCATGATCGGCTTCCTGCTGCCCAAGGCCAAGTTCGAGAGCGCGGACGAGGCCGATGCTCTGGCCATCGCCATTTGCCATTGCAACCATCGCACGAGCCCCCAAGCCATTGCGGCCCGCGCGCAGAAGGTTCTCGAGACATGATCGGCAAGCTGCGCGGGAAGGTCGATGCCATTGGCGAGGCCCACGCCATCATCGACGTCAATGGCGTGGGCTACGAGGTTCAGCTTTCTGCGCGCACGCTGCGCAATCTCAAACTCGGGGAGGATGTAGCACTCACCGTCGACACGCACGTGCGCGAGGACGCAATCCGCCTGTTCGGCTTCGCCAGCGAGGTGGAGCGAAGCTGGTTCCGCACGCTGCAGACGATCCAGGGTGTGGGCTCCAAGGTCGCGCTGGCTGTGCTGGGTACGTTGTCGCCGCAGGATCTGGCTTCGGCAATCGCGTTGCAGAACTGGGCAGCCGTCGAGCAGACACAGGGTGTCGGCAAGAAGCTGGCACAGCGGATCGTCGCGGAGCTCAAGGATAAGGCCCCTGCGCTATCGGTGGCCGGCCTCAACGTTCCTGCTGCTGTCAACGGCAAGGCCGGCATGCCTCCCGAAGGCAACACGGCCGCGGAAGCCATCTCGGCTCTCACCAACCTCGGCTACAACCCGGCCCAGGCCAGCGCGGCGGTGGCGGCGGCGCTGAAGGACCTCGGCGACAAGGCAGATACCGCGGGCCTCATCCGGCGCGGTCTGCGCGAGCTTGCGCGGTAGCGAGCGGAAGCGGGCATGAACATCAAGCAGTTCTCCACGGTCGCGGTGATGTGGCTTGGATTGATCGCCGCCATTGCCGGGGGCTACGGAACACTGCAGACCTATCGGGCCCAGGTGGACAAGGAGATCGACGAGCGCAAGCTGCAGACGTTCCGCCTGATCGAGAGGTTCGGCACCAAGGACATGTCGGAGACGCGCGAGCGCATCCTGCCGCTCGTGACCACAGACACCTTTTGTGATCCTGCGGCCCGCGCGAAAACCGGACTCACCGTTAGCCAGATGTTCGCCTTCGTCGAGTTCTTCGATCTCGTGCAGACCTGCATCGATGCCCGTCTTTGCGACGGCGAACTGGCCTACGAGTTCGTTCGGTCCCTACGCCAACTGGCACTGGCCTGGCATGCAACGCGTGATCGAGCAGACCCGCGCCGCAGAGCGCGCCATGGACCTGAAGAAACCTTACGGCCACGGGCTTCAGGCCCTGGCGCGCAAGCCCGGGTACGCAAGCAAGTGCGATAGCGTTCGCCAGTAGTTAGGTGGCGCTGCTATTTAGGCCACAGGATCATCTGCGTGCACCGGAACTGGGCGATTGCCTTCTGTGCACCTTCGGGAATCACAGCGGCGTCCCAGACCTGCGTCGTGCGTCCCTGATGCAGCGGCCGTGCCGTGCATGTCACTGTGCCCGACCGCGATGTGCCGAGAAAGTTGCTCTTGAGCTCGACGGTCGTGAAGCCGGAAGCGCCTTGCGGCAGGCTTCTGACGGTGCCGTAGCCACAACACGTATCGGCAAGCGACACGATGGCGCCGGCGTGCAGAAAGCCGTTCCATGCTTCCAGGGCTCTTCGCACGGTCATTTTGGCCATCACCTCAGTGGGCTCAACCTTGACGAACTCCATCCCGAGATGCCCGGGAAGGTAATCGGCGCCTGCGGCATTCCACTGTTCCAGCGATTGCGGGATGGCGATATCCATGTTCTCTCCGTGTGCGTCTGGCAGATTCGCGGGCGATGCAACGGACAGTGCGCGATGGGGATCGTCCGCTTGACCCTGGAGCCGAATAAGCTCAGGAACGAAGCATGATCGATCGCTTGGTGGCTAGTACAATAAAAGAAGCGGACGCGCTCGAGGGGACGCTCCGCCCTCAGTCACTGACGGATTTCATCGGCCAGGAGCAGGCGCGCTCGAACCTGCGCGTTTTCATCCAAGCCGCCAAAGCGCGCGGCGACGCGCTGGATCATGTTTTGTTTGCCGGGCCTCCCGGTCTCGGCAAGACGACGCTGGCGCAAATCATGGCCAAGGAGCTGGGCGTCGGCTTCCGCGCTACCTCCGGCCCGGTCATCTCCAAGGCCGGCGATCTCGCCGCGCTCCTCACCAATCTCGAAGAACGCGATGTGCTGTTCATCGACGAGATCCATCGGCTCAACCCGGCTGTCGAGGAAATTCTCTACCCCGCGATGGAGGATTTCCAGCTCGACCTCATCATCGGCGAAGGACCGGCTGCGCGCTCGGTGCGCATCGATCTCTCGAAGTTCACCCTGATCGGCGCCACCACGCGCACCGGACTGCTCACCACGCCGCTGCGCGACCGCTTCGGTATTCCCGTTCGGTTGAATTTCTATACGCACGCCGAGCTGGAGCTGATCGTCAGCCGCGGCGCGCGCGTGCTCAAAGTTGAAATGAGCGTGGACGGGGCCCAGGAGATCGCCCGGCGGGCGCGTGGCACGCCCCGAATTGCCGGTCGCCTGCTGCGGCGTGTACGCGACTTTGCCGCCGTGGAAGGCGCCGCCTGCGTCACGCGCGAGGTCGCCGACAGGGCCTTGCAGCAGCTCGAGGTGGACAGCGAAGGCCTCGATGCCCTCGATCACCGCTATCTCAATTGCATCGCCAGGAACTATGACGGCGGTCCGGTCGGCATCGAGACGCTTTCAGCAGCGCTGTCCGAGCCGCGCGACGCGCTCGAGGAAATTGTCGAGCCATACCTGCTGCAGCAAGGATTTGTCGGCCGCACCCCGCGCGGGCGCGTGCTGACACTGAAAGCCTACCGCCATCTTGGCCTCACCGGGCCGGCGCGCTCGGCCGCCCCTCAATTTGGACTGTTCGAGGGCGAGGAGGACGCGTCAGGCAACCCGGGCAACAAGACGAGAACCGGCTAACCCAATATCCCGCATCGTCTTGCATTTGCCCCTTTGCCGGTGCATGAAGCGCGCCGCTCGCAGCAGAGATCGGTTGGCGACAGGATGCGCATTCCGCTGATAACCCGCCGCCGGCTTCTGGCCGGCCTCGGCGCGTCGACGACGGCGACCTTCGCTGTTGGCGGATATGCGCTTGCCGTCGAGCCGATGTGGCGCCTGGAGGTTACGCGTTATTCGATAAGTCCGAAGAACTGGCCGAAGGACCTGGCGCTCAGAATTGCCGTCATCGCGGATGTGCACGCCGGCGAGCCTTTGATGCCCTACGAGCGCATTCGCGCCATCGCCTCGCGAACCAACACCCTGTCACCCGATGTCGTCGTGCTGCTCGGCGATTTTGCCGCCAGTCATCGATTTCGCGGCAAACCTGTGCCGCCGCAGGAGTGGGCGGATGCGCTCAGCGCCCTTCGCGCCCCGCTCGGCGTGCACGCCGTGCTCGGCAATCATGACTGGTGGGACGATGCAGCGGCACAGCGCGCCGGCAAGGGCCCGGTCATAGGACGGCGCGTTTTGGAGCGCGTGGGCATTCCGGTCTATGAGAACGACGCCGTGCGCCTGAAAAAGAACGGCCGGGCCTTTTGGCTTGCCGGCCTCGGCGACCAACTGGCGCTCCGCGGCGCCGGCGATGCTCGGCGCCGGCGCTTCCGTGGTGTCCACAATCTGCCGGGCACGCTCTCGCGCGTCAAAGACGATGCGCCCGTTATCCTGCTCGCCCACGAGCCCGACATTTTCGTCAATGTGCCCGATCGTGTAGCATTGACGTTGTCCGGCCATACGCACGGAGGCCAGGTTCGTCTGTTCGGCTATTCACCTGTCGTGCCGTCACGCTACGGCAACCGGTTCGCCTATGGCCATGTCGTCGAGAACGACCGGCACCTGATCGTTTCCGGTGGGCTCGGCTGCTCCATGCTCCCAGTGCGCCTCGGCGTTCCGCCGGAGATCGTGCTCGTCGATGTCACGGCAAACACAGTCTGATGCTTGGCCCGATCTGGCCGGCCGGCTGGTCGGCGAGGGTCGCGCCAAGAGCCACATCCTGCCCGTGCGGGTCTATTTCGAGGACACCGATTTTTCGGGTCTCGTCTATCATGGCTCCTATGTGCGCTGGTGCGAGCGTGGCCGCTCGGATTTCCTGCGTCTGCTCGGCAACGATCATCGCGCGCTCGACGCTGGCACAGCCGGACGCGAGCCGGCCGCCTTCGTTGTGCGCCGGATGCGCCTGGAGTTCCTGAAACCCGCGCACATCGACGATGTTCTGGAGATCGAAACTCGCGTGAAGGAGGTAGGCGCCGCCACGCTGACCTTGCAGCAGACCGTCGCGCGCTCTGGTGTTCACCTGTTCGAGGCGGAGGTTATGGTGGTGCTGGTCGGCCGCTCCGGCAAGCCGCAGCGCCTGGGCCGCCTGCTGCGCGAGGCCCTGGCCGTAGCCTGATTTTCATCCGCACCTGCGCGCTTAAGGCCCCTTGAGCTGGAGCCTGGACTTTGTCTAAGGCGTGGGCCAGCGGGCGGATGTGATAAGGCTCGCAAGCCCAAGTTTAGTCACATTGCGGGGCGACATCGAAGCCTTTAGCGGGGACCGCAGACCACAAAGGCTGACACCTCATGTGGGTGGCCCTGGTCGCGCTGCGTCCGGCGGGGGCAGGCTGTTGAACGCCCACGCGCACGTGGGAGCAACGGAAAAGACATGAATCCGAGCGATGTTCTCAAGGGGGCGATTTCGACCGCCGCCAATGGTCAGGTCTCATTTCTCGAGCTGTTTCTGCAGGCCCACATCGTCGTCAAGGTGGTGATGATCGGCCTGCTGCTCGCCTCGGTCTGGTCGTGGGCCATCATCGTCGAGAAGATTTTCGCGTTCCGGCGGGCAAGGGTGGAGGCCGACCGTTTCGAGCAGATATTCTGGTCGGGCCAGTCGCTTGAGGAGCTCTACACGGGCTTGGCGCGCGGCCGAACCTTCTCGATGGCGGCGTTGTTCGTGGCGGCCATGCGCGAGTGGAAGCGTTCGGTGGAGGGGAATTTGCGGGCGCTGGGCGGCATTCAGCTTCGGGTCGAGAAGGTCATGGACGTGACCATCAGCCGTGAGATGGAACGCCTCGATAGAAGGCTGCTGTTCCTGGCTACCGTCGGCTCGACTGCGCCCTTTGTTGGCCTCTTCGGCACGGTATGGGGAATCATGAGCAGCTTCCAGGCGATTGCGGTGTCCAAGAATACGAGCCTCGCGGTGGTCGCGCCTGGCATCGCGGAGGCTCTGTTCGCTACCGCACTTGGCCTTCTCGCCGCCATCCCGGCGGTCATTGCCTACAACAAGTTTTCCGCCGAACTCCTCTCGTTTGAGTCAGCGTCTTGACGCTTTCGCCGATGAGTTCTCGGCGATCGTTTCGCGGCAGATCGACGTGCGGACCTGACGGGAGCCAGCGTGGGAGCAAGCCTCAACACATCGTCTGCCGGCGGGCGGCGCGGCCGTCGGCGCCGGCATGCCCCCATGAGCGAGATCAACGTCACCCCGTTCGTGGACGTCATGCTCGTTCTGCTCATCATCTTCATGGTGACGGCGCCGCTGCTCACTGCCGGTGTTCCGTTGGAGCTGCCGCAGGCCAAGGGCAAGCAGCTCGAGGCCAACAAGGAGCCCATCGTGATCTCGGTGACGAAGAAAGGGGAGGTGTTTCTCGGCCAGGAGGAGAAGACACCGCTGCAGTTGGACGAGATCGGAGCCAAGCTCAACGCGGTGGCCGGCAATCGCGGCGGCGCCGACGAGCCGATCTTCGTCAGAGGCGACAAGAGCGTAGAATACGGTCTTGTTGCCCGCGTGATGGGGAGGATCAAGGAAGCCGGATTCAAGAAGATCTCTCTGATCACGGAGGTCGAGAGCGGAGGCTAGTGTGATGATCGAGAAATTCGCCCCATCAAGCGGCTCGGTTCCGAGCGAATTTCTCGATCTGAATCACACTAGAACGTCTATGATTCTAGTGTCCCTTATGATTCCGAAGTTCGCTCGGGGACCTAGCGGCGAACACAGGCGAACTTCGGAATCGGGACACTAGAGGGAATGTACCTCGGGCTCGCAGTCTCGCTGTTGCTGCATGCCGCGGTGATGTCGTGGGCGCTCGTGTCGATCACGTCAGCGCGCGAATTCAACATGCCGACAATCGATCCGGTCGCGGTCGAGTTCATCAGCCCCAACGATCTCGCCAAGATGCGCCAGGGCGCCCGCCAGTCGACCCTGAAGGAAGCGCAGGCCAGGCGCAGCGAGAAGACGGACCAGACGCCCAAGGAATTGCGTCGGCCGACGCCGCTCGCATCCGCGTCTCCGCCGCCGGCCGACGATCCGCCGCCGCCCAAGGAGGAGGCCAAGGCGAAAGAGCAGCCCAAGCCTGTGGAGCAAAAGGCTGCGCCGCCGCCTCCCCCGCCTCCCCCAAAAGCGGAGGCCAAGGCCGAGCCCGACAAGGCGGCCCTCGAGCAGAAGCTCGCCGAGCTGTCCAAGGAGCCGGTCGGTCCCACACCAGAGGAGCTGAAAAAGATCGAGGACGAGAAGGCCGCCGAGCATCGCCTGGCGGAGGAGCAGAAGAAGGCTGAGGAACAGCGCAAGGCCGAGGAACAGAAGAAGGCGGAAGAGGAGCGCAAAGCCGAGGAACAGAAAAAGGCCGAGGAGGAGCGCAAGGTCGAAGAGCAGCGTAAGGAAGAGGAACGCAAGGCCGAGGAACAGCGCAAGCTCGAGCAGCAGCGTCTGGCCGAAGAGCAGAAAAAGGCCGAGGAGAAGCGCTTGGCCGAAGAAAAGCGCAAGGCCGAGCTGAAGCGTCTGGCCGACAAGAAGAAGGCCGATGAGAAGAAGCGCCGCGAGGCAGAGGCAAAGGCCAAGCTCGATTTGGACCGCCTGTCGGCGCTGATCGACAAGTCCGAGCCCAAGTCTGCGCCGGCGGCGGCGCCGCAGCCGAATCAGCCCACGACAGCAAAGGGTCCCGTCGTGGGTGACCGGGACGGGCGCGATCAAACGATATCAGCCAGCGAGGCGGCCTTTCTGGCCGGCCTCATGCGCCAAGCAGTCAGCCGCTGCTGGAACATCAATGCCGGTCTGGAGGGCATCGAGAAGATCGTCGTCAAGGTCCAGGTCAGGCTTACGCGCGACGGTCGCCTGATGGGACCGCCGCGTGTCGTCAACAGCGCACCGTCGCCATTGTTTCGCGATGCGGCCGACAGCGCCGTGCGGGCCCTGGTTCAGTGTGAGCCCTACGCCCTGCCGGCGGACAAGTACGAAAGCGGCTGGGAGTTCATGGAGTTGACATTCGACCCGCAGAGGATGTTCTAAGCAGGCATCCGTCCATCCCAACTTTCGACACGTTGCGAGCACATCTAACGGCTTAGCCCGAACTCCAGACGGCATCCTGATGCGAAACATCTCGTCGGCCGGCACCTTGACGCGGCGCACCGCCTTGCAGCTCACCGCCAGCGCCATGGTGGCGGCCGCAGCACCGGCTGTGGCCCAGCAGCGCGGGCCCCTGCAAGTCGACGTCGATCAGGCGACGCTCAAGCCCCGGCCGATCGCGATTCCCGAATTCCTCGGCGAGGACCAACGCCTGTCGGCCGGCATCGCCAATGTCATTTCCGCCAACCTGGAGCGCTCGGGCCTCTTCGAGCCGCTCGATCCGCGCGGTTTCATCGAGCGCATTTCGGACCTCAACACGGTTCCGCGTTTTGCCGATTGGCGCAGCTCGGGCGCCGAGGCCCTGCTGATGGGGCGGGCTACAGCTGTCGCCGACGGGCGGGTGAGGGCTGATTTTCGCCTCTGGGACGTGGTGCTGGGCAAACAGATCGCCAGCGGCTACTTCGCGACCTCCCCGCAGAGCTGGCGCCGGATCGGCCACATCATCGCCGATCAGGTGTGGGAAAAGCTGACGTTGGAGAAGGGCTTTTTCGACACGCGCATCGTCTTCGTCGACGAGACGGGGCCGAAGGACAAACGCGTCAAGCGTCTGGCCATCATGGACCAGGACGGTTTCAACGTCCGGCTGCTGTCGCAAGGCCAAGAGCTGGTGCTGACCCCGCGCTTCAGCCCCACGAGTCAGGAGATCACCTACATGTCGTATGCGCGCGAGCAGCCGCGCGTTGTGCTCATGCGGCTCGATACCGGTCAGCGCGAGGTGGTTGGCGATTTTCCGGGCATGACCTTCGCGCCGCGCTTCTCGCCGGACGGCCAGCGCGTGATCATGAGCCTGCAGCAGGGCGGCGATTCGTCGATCACGGAAATGGACATGCGCAGCCGCCAGATGCGCCAGCTCACCCATGGCGGGGGGCTCGACACAGGCCCTTGCTACGCGCCGGACGGCCGGCAGATCGTGTTCGAGTTCTGATCGCAATGGGAGCCAGCAACTCTACGTCATGGGCGCCGATGGAGGCGCGCCCCGACGCATCAGCTCTGGCGAGGGTCGCTACTCCACTCCGGTGTGGTCGCCACGCGGCGACTATGTTGCATTTACGAAACAGCTCTCGGGCAGATTCCTGATTGGTGTCATGCGCTATGACGGCGCGGGCGAACGGGTGCTGACCGAGGGTTTCCACAACGAAGGCCCCACTTGGGCGCCGAATGGCCGTTTCCTCATGTTTTTCCGAGATCTGTCTGGACCTAATGGCGGCCCCAAGCTGTTCAGCATCGACCTGACCGGCCGCAACGAGCGTCAGGTTCAGACACCATCGTTCGCATCAGATCCGGCGTGGTCGCCGCTTCTAAAATAGGGCGGTCGTTTACTCCGCGTTTACTGCTTGCATGGCTTACTGGTCACAGGGTGAGCGGAGGGGGATTCGCGCCGCGCGCCTGCATGATGCTGCATCCCGGCGAAGACGTGCGCGTGCATGGGAAAACAGCACGTGGGAGAGAGCTAATCTGGCGTTGCATTTTCGCACCTGTGAGTGGGGAAAGCAGTTGGAAAACTGCCTCTCTTCTTGATCTCAGCAGGTGACGCCGGTAGGCCATTAAAGGCGATTGCCGAATAAGCATCAGGAGAGAAGACATGCAGGTTATGAAGGGCGCGATCGTTCTCGCAACGATCATCGCGGCTGTGGCTGTGGGAGCCTGCCGTCGCGAAGTGCCGCATGAGCCCATGAAGCTCGGTGCGGATGTTCCTGCTACCACGCAAGTAGCTCGGTAATCCTGAGTTCACTCGACTTCAGGGGCTAATGGGGGACTTGAAGATGAAGAACGCTATCGTTCTCGCGGCGGTGATTGCGGCAGTCGCTTTGGGCGCTTGCCGCAGGGAAGTTCCACACGAGCCCATGAAGCTCGGCGCGGATGTTCCTGCGACGGAGCACGTTGCTCGCTGATTTGCCGTTTCTGAGTGCCTCCGGTTTGGGAGGCACTGAGTTTATCGAAGCCGTGTCTCAAGGCGGTGATCGCTTCAGACACGGCTTCGATCTTTTTTGGGCTACTCTGTAGGCTGGGTCACAAGAAAAATTGCGGGGAAAGATCCCCAGCGCGACTTGCCTGGCAAATCAGCTCTATGTTCTGAGTTTTGACAGAACTCGGTCACATTTTCGCGCGAGGCCTGCGCTTTAGTGCTCAGTGAGCAGTAGGTCTATGTGCTTGACGATGTGGCTGTGTCGATGCGGCAGTGCTGCCATGGTCCGCACCCGGACACGAGGAAGGGGGAGCTGATGGAGTTCGCAACTCGGCGTTCGCACATCCTGCGCGCGGTGGCAGCGGTGGCGATAGCTGTGTCGCTGGCGGCCTGCGCCCAGACCCCCAAGCCCGAAGATTCGTTCGGGATATCCGGCAAGGGTGGTCCCGCGACCCCCGGATCGTCGCGGGACTTCGCGGTCAATGTCGGAGACATTGTCTATTTCACGACCGACAGCACGGATCTATCGCCAGAGGCGCAGCAGACGCTGGCCAACCAAGCCCGCTGGTTGCAGAAGTATGCCCAGTACACGATCACCATTGAAGGGCATGCGGACGAGCGCGGAACGCGCGAGTACAACATCGCGCTTGGTGCCCGCCGCGCCCAGACCGTACGTGATTACCTGGCGCGCAACGGGATCAATGCCAGCCGTGTTCGCACCATCTCGTATGGCAAGGAGCGCCCCGTAGCCGTCTGCAACGATATTTCGTGCTGGTCGCAGAACCGCCGGGCGCAGACCGTCCTCAACAGCCGTGGCGCCGGGTCCTGACCCGAACCTCTGCATCTAGATCGACGAGCCGGCGGGCCTGATCCTGACGGCTTTTTGCTGCTGCGGGCGCAACAAAAATCGGCCCCATTGTCCGTGCACATTGTTATTCTGGCGGTGTGTGGGGTGTGCGCCAATGTTGCGGTACTGGATGCGTCCGCCTTGCGGGGCGGTTGTCTTGATCTGCGGGTCATTTTTCCTCCTTCAAACCGGTGATGGCGTTGTGCGTTCAGCGCTCGCCCAGTCGCGCGAGGTCCTGGTCGGTCTGTCCGGGCGGGCGATGCCGGCTATCCCTGACGGGTCTATTCGAGGCCCGGCCCGACGTGGCGGTGATCTCGATCGATCAGCTGCTCGCGAGCTCGAGGACGCCCGTGAGCTTCTCTCCTTGGGCAATCTGCTGGAGGGCCGGCGCCGGCTCGAAATTCTCGTCGCGCGCTACCCCACTGCTGCGGCAAGCGACGAGGCGCGCCGAGAACTCGCTCGTCTCTACGCGCCAACGGCCGACGCGGCAGGCTCCGCCTCAGAGCGTGCCGGGCAGGGTCCAGGCGGCGTCCAGAGGGACGGCGGTGCGCATGTGCCCGTCAACCTTGGCGCTCCGGCGCCATCTTCCGGCGGGGCTGCTCGTGCGCAGGACGCCTGGATCGGCGAGCCGCGCATGGCGCGTGCGGCCGAGCAGGATTTTCGACTGTTCGTCGGCGATCGTGTTTTCTTCGGCGACCGCAGCGCGGAGCTCGGCTCGCGGGCAAGATCGTTGCTGGCAGCACAGGCGCGGTGGCTGAAGCAAGTTCCGCACGCGACCGTCATCGTTGAAGGTCATGCCGACGACCAAGGCAGTGCTGCATTCAACCAGGAACTGGCCGCGCGTCGTGCCCAGGCGGTGCGTGAGCGGCTCATTGCCGAGGGCATCGACGCCAGCCGCATTACTCTTGAGGTGCATGGTCGCCAGCGGCCGGTCGCGCTCTGCTCCGATGGGGAGTGTGCGGCACAGAACCGGCGTGTCGTGACGTCGCTGAAAGGCACGCGGGCGGCGACTGGGGCGATCGAGCCGCGTACTGGAATGGCCAACGAATTGAGGCCGGGTGCCCGATAAAACGCTGAAGCTGCCAGGGATGCTTCTACGCGATGGTGGCGGGCCGCTGCCAGCGATTGACAAGTTTCTGAGAACGCACGAAGTCTAACCGGACCAAGAGCTGTATCGGTTGGTCCTGGGGCCTGCAGCGGCGACAACAACGCGGAAGCTCGGTTCTCATGCGCGGCACGACGCTATTGGTTCAGGTTGGCCTCGGTCTGACGGCGTTGCTGCTGTCCCCGGCGCTATCCCTTGGCGGGGAGACCGCCAGTTTTCCGAGTGGGATAAGCGCGTTGCGATCGGAAGCTTTCGTTATCGCTCAGGCACAGCCGCAACCACAGCCACAGGCGCGCCCACCTGCCAGGACCTCCACGCCGCCACCGGCTGTGCGTCAGCCCGGCAAGGACGAAGGTGCATCACAAGGTCGTCCGGCCGGCGAGACGCAGTTGCGCCAACGTGTCGAGCAGCTCGAGGAGCAGCTCACCGAAATGCAGGTGGTGATCGGTACGCTCGAATCGCTGGCCAGATCGCCCGGTACAGCCGCATCGGCGGCGCCGGTGTCGCGCGGTGCGCCCGCGAGCGGTGCTGACCAGGGGCGCATCGAAGACCTCGAGACTCAGGTGCGCGCGCTGACCAACCAGTTGGAGCAACTTTCCGAGCAGGTGCGTCAGCTCGGGGCACGCAGGACCGATGCCGGCTCAGCCGGCGCGCTCGCGAGCCGCGAAGCGCCTGCGTTTCGGCCGGACAGCAGCCCGCCTGCGCGCGCCGACGGTAGGAGTTGGCAGAGCGGACCTACGCCAGAAGCGCCGCGCGGCGGAGCTGAAGGCAGCTTCGGCTCAGTAACCGTGACGCCAGGGCCGGAGCGCGATCCGATCGGCCGCTTGATCACGCGGGAGCCCGGGGCAGGGTCCGACAGAGTGGCCTCCGCCACGACCGACGCTGCGCAAGTGGGAGGCAACCCGAAGGAGCTTTACGAGACCGCCTACGGCTATCTGCTGCAGCAGGACTATGGTTCCGCGGAAGCTTCCTTCGAGGAGTTCCTTCGCCTGCACCCGGCAGACCGGCTGGCGGCCGATGCCCAATACTGGCTCGGTGAGTCGCTCTATGTTCAGCGGCGCTACAAGCCTGCCGGCCAGGCGTTCCTCAAGGTGATCCAGAACCATCAGGCGAGTGCCAAGGTGCCCAACAGCCTTCTGAAGCTCGCCATGACGCTCGAGCAGCTCGGCCAAAAGGACTGCGCCCTGTTCAGCGAGCTCGAGACGCGACATCCGAACGCTGCTGCCGACGTGAAGAGCCGGGCCAGGGTCGTGCGTCAGCGCGTCGGCTGCTGAGTGCGATGGGCCGGCAGAGCCCACTCTCGCTGGACGAGATCAGACCGGCTCTCGACAGGCTGCTAAAGGGGCCGCTGGCCCTGGCTGTCTCGGGTGGCGCGGACAGCATGGCGCTCATGCATCTCGTCGCTGCATGGTGGGCCGAGAGCCGAGCTACCGACGCCGCGCCGCCGATCGTGCTCACTGTAGACCACGGGCTGCGCCGCGAGTCCGCCGAGGAAGCCGCCTGGGTCGGCCATGAAGCGTCCCGCCTCGGATTTGAGCATGCGACACTGGTTTGGACAGGCCCGAAATCCACGTCCGGCCTGCAGGCTGCCGCCCGTGCTGCGCGCTATTCCCTCATGAGCAATTTTCTCGATCGGGAAGCTCGCGACGGCAGAGTGCAGCTCAAGCGATCGATCGTGACGGCTCATCATGCCGACGATCAGGCAGAGACGTTTCTCATGCGTCTTGCTCGCGGCAGCGGGCTGGACGGCCTGAGCGGCATGCGGCCAACGGAGGTGATTGCGGCAGACGATCAGAGCTACACGATCCTGCGGCCGCTGCTCGAGGTGCCGAAGGCGCGGCTCGTGGCGACGCTCGAGGCGCGGGGACTTACATGGCGTGAAGACCCCAGCAATGCGTTGCAGGATTTCGAGCGTGTCAGAGTACGCGCGGCGCTCGAGCTATTGAACAGCATGGGCGTCTCTGGCACCGACATCCAACGCAGCACCGCCCGCCTCGCCAGAGCGCGTGAGGCGCTCGCGGCGGGCCTCGCTGAAGTGCTGCCTCGGCTGGTGTGCCTGCATGGCGGGCTTTTTGCCGAGGTCGATGCTGCATCGTTCCTGCGGCTGCCGGACGAATTTCGGATCCGCACCCTCGCTGTCCTGCTCAGGTCCTATGGTGGTGCGTCATCTCCGGCCCGCTTGTCGCAGATCGAGGCGCTTGCCGCTCAAATGAGCGAGGCGTCGGATCACCGTTACGCGGTGACGCTCGGCGGTTGCCGGATCGAACGAAACGGCGATGGCGCGATCCAGGTTTGGCGGGAGGCGGGTCGGGATGGCCTGCCAGAGCTGGATCTGCAACCCGGCGCGCGTCTGATTTGGGACGAACGGTTTGCCGTTAGCCTCTCAGCCGAGGAGAAAGGGCCAGTGTGCGTCCGCGCCCTCAACGCAGAGGACGTACGTGCGCTCGGCTCGGATCCGATGGTGCTGGGCGAGCTACGCGGGTTGCGCCAGCCAGCGGGGGCCCTTGAGACGCTGCCTTCGTTCTGGCGCGGCGGGCGCATTCTTGCCGTGCCCTATTTCAAGAGCTTTCGCGAGAGCGCGCCCGGCTGTTCAGTGGAGTTCGTGGCGGCAAAGGGGCTTTCGGGCGCCCGCTTGGCGTGACGAACGCTCACGCAAGGTTAAAGGGATGCTGCCATTGTTGGCAAAAGAGCCATACGACCCTATGTTAAGCGAGCATTTGTGGAGCGCACCCGGCGGCCTGTGGCGGACGGGCCGGGGGAATGAGCCGTGTTCCGGCTCCGTTCCACCAGGAAGGGATCCTCATGAACGTACACTTCCGGAACTTCGCGATCTGGGTGATCATTGGTCTCCTGTTGCTCGCGCTGTTCAACCTGTTCCAGAACACGCCGCAGAGCCGGCGGGGTAATGAGATCAGCTACTCGGAATTGCTGTCCCAGGTGGATTCGGGGAACATTTCCGAAGTCGTGATCCAGGGCCACCGCATCTCGGGTACGTTCTCGGACAAGAGCCGCACCTTCACCACCTTTGCGCCGGAGGATCCGGGCCTGGTCGAACGCCTGAACAAGAAGGGCGTAAAAATTTCCGCGCGACCGGCCGATGAGGATGTGCCCTCAATATTCAACGTCCTGGTGTCGTGGTTCCCCATGCTGCTCCTGATCGCGGTGTGGGTGTTCTTCATGCGCCAGATGCAATCCGGCGGCGGTCGCGCCATGGGCTTCGGCAAGTCCAAGGCCAAGCTTCTGACCGAGCGGCACGGCCGTGTCACGTTCGAGGACGTGGCGGGCGTCGACGAGGCCAAATACGACCTGCAGGAGATCGTCGAGTTCCTGCGCGATCCGCAGAAGTTCCAGCGGCTCGGCGGTCGCATTCCGCGCGGTGCGCTGCTCGTCGGTCCGCCCGGTACCGGCAAGACGCTGCTTGCCCGTGCCATCGCTGGCGAAGCCAATGTTCCTTTCTTCACAATCTCGGGCTCCGACTTCGTCGAGATGTTCGTGGGCGTCGGTGCCAGCCGCGTGCGCGACATGTTCGAGCAGGCCAAGAAGAACGCGCCCTGCATCATCTTCATCGACGAGATCGACGCTGTCGGCCGCCATCGTGGGGCGGGCCTGGGTGGCGGCAACGACGAGCGCGAGCAGACGCTCAACCAGCTGCTGGTCGAGATGGACGGTTTCGAGGCCAACGAAGGCATCATCCTGATCGCGGCCACCAACCGGCCCGACGTGCTGGATCCGGCGCTGCTGCGCCCCGGCCGCTTCGATCGCCAGATCACAGTACCCAATCCGGACGTGGGCGGGCGCGAGAAGATCCTCAAGGTGCACATGCGCAAAGTGCCGCTGGCACCCGATATCGACCCACGCACCATCGCGCGCGGCACGCCTGGCTTCTCGGGCGCCGATCTCGCCAACCTTGTGAACGAGGCTGCGCTGCTCGCCGCCCGGCGCTCCAAGCGCATGGTCACGCAACAGGAGTTCGAGGACGCCAAGGACAAGGTCATGATGGGTGCCGAGCGGCGTTCCATGATCATGACCGAGGAGGAGAAGCTGGCGACCGCCTATCACGAGGCTGGCCACGCCATTGTCAACGTGCTCGTTCCGGCCAATGACCCACTGCACAAGGTGACGATCATTCCCCGCGGGCGGGCGCTCGGCGTTACCATGAGCCTGCCCGAGCGCGACAAGCTCAGCTATTCCAAGCAGTGGTGCGACGCGCGCATCGCAATGACCTTCGGCGGCCGCGTGGCCGAGCAGATCATCTACGGCAAGGAGCACCTGAACACAGGGGCGGCGAGCGATATCATGCAGGCCACCGACTTGGCCCGCCGCATGGTGACCGAGTGGGGCATGAGCGCCAAGCTGGGGCCGCTGCGCTACAACGAGAACCAGCAGGAAGTCTTCCTCGGCCATGCCATCACGCAACGCCAGAGCATGTCCGAGGAGACGGCGAAGGTGATCGACGAGGAGATCCGTCGCGTCGTCACGGAGGGCGAGAAGAAGGCCTGGGAGGTGCTCGGTCCCGCCCGCGACAAGCTCGAGCTCGTGACCCAGGCGTTGATGGAGTACGAGACCATCACCGGCGAGGAGTGCCAGGCCGTCATGGCGGGCAAGCGGATCGTGCGCCAGTCCGATGACGAGAGCTCCAAGGGGCCGATGGGGTCGGCCGTGCCGGTTGCCGGCAAGTCTCGGCCGCCGCGCGAGGAGCCCGATCCCGGCATGGAGCCCCAGCCGCAGGTCTAGTCCCGATCGCGAAGTTCGTCGGCACTTGCCGCAAACTTCAGATCGAGAAATTCGCTCCAGGGTATGTGGCGAATACCGGCGAATTTCTCGATCATCACACTAGTCTCGGCACAATTTCTGCGTAATAGAACGCGGCGTCACGAACTTGCGGATCGTGGCGCCGCAGTTGCGTTTGCGTCTTGTGACAGCACCCGAAAAGGATAGATTCGGCGTCGAAAAGGAGCGGATGGCATGGGCGGTGGCGTTTACCTGCGGCCACTGGGACGTGTCACCAGACCGCCAGGCCACATCAACGCCGCGCCGGACAAGGTTTTGCGCCTCTCCGGCCGCGAGGACGTCGTTTTTTCCGCGCTCGAGCTGATCCAGCGGCATGGCGAGGGATGGTCCGACCGGCGCGTGCTTTCGTTCGAGGAGGCGCGCAGCCTAGCAGCGCAGCCAAGTCCTCTTGGTCAGCAGTGCAAAGCTACCCTTGCTCGTCTGGCAACGACGCGCGGTCCAATCGCGGGCCTCAACCTGGATCGGCCGCGCATCATGGGCATCGTCAACGTCACCCCGGACAGCTTTTCCGATGCGGGGCAGTTCGCCACCGCACAGGCCGCCATCGCCCATGCCCTTCGGCTCGAGGAAGAGGGAGCCGACATCCTCGATATCGGTGGCGAGTCCACCCGGCCGGGCGCCGATCCCGTATCCCTGGACGAAGAGCTGCACCGGGTCATGCCCGTTATCGAGGGCCTCATCGGCCGTACACGCGCGCGGGTCTCTGTCGATACACGCAAGGCGGAGGTGATGCGGCGCGCATCGCTGGCGGGTGTGCATTTCCTGAACGACATTTCGGCTTTGCAGCACGATGCACTCAGCATGCGGGTGGCGGCCGATGCGCGGCTGCCCGTGGTGCTCATGCATGCGCTCGGGGACCCGCGCACCATGCAGCGCGATCCGCGCTACGACAACGTGCTCCTCGACGTCTACGATATGTTGGAAGCCCGGGTCGAGGCGTGCGTGCGCGCCGGCATCCCTCGCGAGCGCCTGATCGTCGATCCCGGCATCGGCTTCGGCAAGTCAGCGGCGCACAACTTGGAGCTGCTCGCGGGCCTCAGCTTGTTTCACGCGCTGGGAACGCCCGTCATGCTCGGGGCGTCGCGGAAGAGCTTCATCGGTTCGCTGACGGGTGCCCTCGACCCCTCGGAGCGCGTTCCGGGGTCCATCGCGGCGGCCCTTTCGGGAAGGTTGCACGGGGCACATATCCTGCGCGTGCACGATGTGGCCGCGACACGGCAGGCGCTGACGGTCTGGGAAGCAGCCTTGGCTGGGACGGCTTGATTCATCCCGGTCACTCCCAAGGGGAAAGGGGAGCTGCCCTCGCCCAGCCATTTTCCGATATGCAACCTGTGGTAAGAGTGAACGGACCTAACTCCTTTACCCGACTGGTGTAGTCCTTGCTCTGGGGGGACCGGCACGGTCCAGCAGGGGCCGGTGCGGCAAAGGCAGCCGGGCAGGTTCCGGCTGTCTGCGTGGTCCAAACGTGAGAGAGCATATGTCACAGCGCTATTTTGGGACCGACGGCATCCGCGGTCTCGCCAACAAGCACCCGATGACCTCGGAGGTGGCGCTGCGCGTCGGTATGGCCGCCGGTCGCGTTTTTTCGCGTAGCGGTGGCCACCGCCATCGTGTCGTGATCGGTAAAGACACGCGACTCTCCGGCTACATGATCGAATCTGCCCTCATGTCGGGCTTTACCGCCGTCGGCATGGACGTCTTCCTGCTGGGGCCGATGCCCACGCCAGCCGTCGCCATGCTCACGCGCTCGTTGCGAGCTGACCTCGGCGTCATGATCTCGGCGTCACACAATCCTTATGACGACAACGGCATCAAGTTCTTCGATCCCGAGGGCTACAAGCTGTCCGATGAGGCTGAGCAGGAGATCGAACGTCTCGTCGAGGCGGACAGCGGGGGGCTGCTGGTGGCGGCCGACAGGATCGGCAGGGCCACACGCGTGGAGAGTGCGCAGGAGCGCTACATCGAGTTCGCCAAGCGCACGCTGCCGAAGGACCTCCGCCTCGGCGGCCTGCGTATCGTCATCGATTGCGCCAACGGAGCTGCCTACAAGGTGGCGCCCGAGGCTTTGTGGGAGCTGGGCGCAGAGGTCGTGCGCATCGGCGTCGAGCCCAATGGCCGCAACATCAATCTCAAGTGCGGCTCGACGGCGCCCGAAGCGCTCTGCGAGAAAGTGCGCGAGGTGCGCGCCGACATCGGCATCGCGCTCGACGGCGACGCCGATCGTGTCGTCATCGTCGATGAGAAGGGACGCATCGTCGACGGCGATCAGTTGATGGCGCTGATCGCCGAGACGTGGAGCTCGAGCGGCCGTCTCGCCGGCGGCGGCGTGGTGGCGACCGTCATGTCCAATCTCGGCTTGGAGCGCTACTTGAGGAGTTCGGCCTGTCGCTCGTGCGCACCGCGGTGGGCGACCGCCACGTGGTCGAGCACATGCGCAAGCACGGCTACAACGTCGGCGGCGAGCAGTCCGGCCACATCGTGTTGTCCGACTTCACCACCACGGGCGACGGTCTTGTGTCTGCCATGCAGGTGCTGGCGGCTGTGGTCTCGACCGGCAAGCCCGTAAGTCAGGTGTGCAGCCGCTTTGCCGCTCTGCCGCAGGTTCTCAAGAACGTGCGCTACGACAACGGCCAGCCGCTCGACGATGCGCGCGTGCGTAATGTGATCGAGGGCGCCAAGGCTCGGCTCGGGCAGACTGGGCGCATCGTCATTCGTCCGTCCGGCACGGAGCCGGTCATCCGCGTGATGGCCGAGGGCGACGACGAGGTTCTGGTTTCCTCGGTGGTCGGCGAGATCGTCGCCGCCGTGCAGGAAGCAGCGCACGCTGCGTGAGAGCGGTTGCCTGCTCTGGATGCTGACGGGCGTGGTGCGATCCCGAACCGGCGCGCCACTTAAACTCTCTTTAAGTCTTCTGCCGCATAGTCGATGACGGATTTGGCGTGTGCACGCGCGGGCCGATATTCGCCCCCAACGTGCCGCATGCCCGCAAGTTCGGGGGGCGGGGCCTGCTCTGCCTTCCCATGAGTTGAAGTTCCGGGCAGTTGCCCGCCGCAGTACCGGCCAACGCGAGATGAACACGCGGGGGCGCCGGGTTCGGCCAAGTCGATCTCCTGGTTGTCTGTTGGCGTCAGGCGCTGTCTCGAGAAGCGCCCGGGAAGCAATTGGCCGGCATCGGACCTTCGCGCCTTCGCCACATCGCGCCTGGCTGAGTTGCACGAGGCTTAGCGAGGAGCGTTCTGCGCACCTTGCTGCAAACGGGGGCAATAACGATGCGACGGATGCGTGCCGGCCTGCGGGCCGTTCTCCTCGTGCTGGCAACGGCGTCACCCGCTGTCGCTGCCGATATTGATCGCCCGGTCGCGCGCAGCTACCGCACGCCTGTGCCGGCGCCGATCCCCGTTCCGGCACCGATCCCGGTGGCCGAGCATTTCAAATGGTACGTGCGCGCTGACTTCGGGCTGGGGCTTTCGCTCTCACCGAACATCAGCGAGAGCGGGCTGCTTTACGGCGACACCGTACCAGGCGATCCCACAACCACCCCGTTCGGCATGAGCTCGGGCTGGTTCGATGACTCGAGCTGGTTCGGTAGTGGCGGCGTTGGATTCGGCGCATATCTCACGCCCCGGCTGCGCGGCGACATTACGGTTGAGGTGCGCACGCCTGACAACCTGGATGCGAATGGCTCTTACTGCTACGAGGTTGATGGAACTCCCGGAACATTCGTCAATGGAACCGTGCGTGAGAGCGTCGATGTTCGCAACACCGTCGCGCTTGCCAACCTGTATTGGGACCTGACCCAGCGCGGCGCGGGCGTGACACCATACGTCGGAGCCGGCATCGGCTTTGCTTATCGTAGCATCCAGCGCGACCATACGACCGCCGAAGAGCTTGATGATGGCACGCCACCCAACACTGCCGGGCAAACCTTCGCCGGCAATAGCGAGAAGCACGCGTTTGTCCCTGCCGCTGCCGTCATGGCCGGGCTCGCCTGGTCGCTGACGCCCGGCACCATCGTCGACATCAATTACCGTTTCACATGGATGGGCTCTGCCGAAACCACAACGAGCATATCCAACGGCACGGACACCTACAGCAGCCAGCTCAAGATCGGCGACAGCTTCGATCATCAGCTGCGTGCCGGCCTGCGCTGGAACGTGTGGTAGGCCCGAGGTTCAGTCGCGCGATTCTCGGGTTTCGACGGGGCGGGCTTTCACGGCCCGCCTCGTTTTTTGTTTCGGCTCTTTTTCCGTGCGATTCACGCCTCATGTGGAAGCGTCAAAGCTTCCATATGAGACGATCGCACTCTACAGCGCGTCGCTGTCCTCGAAGGCTTTCCGCCATGACTTGAGGAATGTCCACAGCAACACGGCATTGGCGACGCCGACGATGACGTAGAGGGCGAGCAGGGCGGCGACAACCGAGAGCCCGATCGCCCCGAGCGTTACTGTGACCATGGCCATGCTCCCACAAACAAGGCCGCCCCTACCCGCTCTTTCGAGACCGGAGCGTTGGCGCTATTCAAGGATGTATAATATGAAAATATGCAACTACAAGATGCATTCGTTCGTGATTTGACTTTGGTTCACTCCATCCCTATCCCCACCGGCGGGACACCTCCCCCCAACGGGAGGCTTCTATCTGGAAGGATAGGCAGACATGACCCCAGTGACGAAGCCGGCCCGGCGGCCGGCGAACCCTCGTTTTTCCTCCGGCCCCTGCGCCAAGCGCCCCGGCTGGTCCCTGCAAAATCTCGAAAAAGCGCTTCTCGGCCGCTCACACAGAGCGAAGGAAGGCAAGGCGCGCCTGAAGCTCGCTATCGAGCGCACGAAGGCGCTGCTGGGCCTGCCCGCAGGCTATCACTGCGCCATCGTGCCGGCCTCCGACACCGGGGCTTTCGAGATGGCCATGTGGACAATGCTCGGCGCTCGCGGCGTCGATGCGCTGGCTTGGGAAAGCTTCGGCAAGGGCTGGATCACGGACGTCACCAAGCAGCTGAAGCTCGAGGATGCGCGTCTGATCGAAGCCGAGTACGGCCGCCTGCCCGACCTCACACAGGTGGATTTTGCGCGTGACGTGCTCTTCACAGCCAACGGCACCACGTCCGGTGTACGCGTTCCCAACTACGATTGGATCCCGGCAGATCGTCAGGGACTGACCTTCGCCGATGCCACCTCGGCGGTACTCGCGCAGCCAATCGACTGGTCGAAGATCGATGTGCTGACCTTCTCCTGGCAGAAGGTGCTCGGCGGCGAGGCCGCGCACGGCATGCTGATTTTATCGCCGCGCGCGGTGGCGCGCCTGGAGAGCTACACACCGGCTTGGCCGCTGCCTAAGATCTTCCGCCTGACCAAGGGCGGTAAGTTCATGAAAGAGGTGTTCGAGGGCGAAACCATCAACACGCCGTCCATGCTGGCCCTCGAGGACTATCTGGATGCCCTTGGATGGGCGGAGTTGATCGGTGGCCTCGAGACCCTGTTCGCGCGCGCGACTGCCAACGCCAAGGTGCTGTACGACTGGGTGTCGCGCACGCCATGGATCGAAAGCCTTGCTGTCGATCCGGCAACGCGTTCCAACACGTCCGTCTGTCTCACCGTCGTTGATCCGGCCGTGAGCCGCTTGTCAGTGGAAGCGCAGTACGCCTTCATCAAGCAGCTTGCCGCCATCCTTGACGCGGAAGACGTCGCCAAGGACATCGCCGGACATCGCGATGCTCCGCCGGGCCTGCGCATCTGGTGCGGTGCCACGGTCGAGAAGGCAGATCTCGAGGCGCTGACCCCGTGGCTCGATTGGGCCTTCGCTGAAGCCAAGGCGAGTATGGTCAAGGCGGCCTAGCCGCCCGCAGCGCAGCGGCAATTGGCAATTGCGTCGTCCCTAAGCAGCGCGCGCCATGTGCGAGCTGCTTCGGATCGCAAGCACATAGGATCTCTCAGCATGGCCCCCCGCGTTCTCATCTCCGATGATCTGTCGCCAGCCGCCGTCGACATCTTCAAGCAGCGCGGCATCACGACCGATGTGAAGGTTGGCCTGTCCAAAGACGAGCTCGAAAAGCTGATCAAGGACTACGACGGTCTTGCCGTGCGCTCGGCGACCAAGGTCACGGGCAAGGTGATCGAAGCCGCCAAGAAGCTGCGGGTCGTTGGACGCGCCGGCATCGGCGTCGACAACATCGACGTCAAGGCTGCAACGGCCAAGGGCATCATTGTGATGAATACGCCGTTCGGCAATTCGATTACGACCGCCGAGCACGCACTGTCGCTCATGATGGCGTTGGCCCGTCAGATTCCTGCAGCGGACGCATCCACGCAGGCCGGCAAATGGGAGAAATCCAAGTTCATGGGTGTCGAGCTTTCCGCCAAGACGCTCGGTATCATTGGCTGCGGCAACATCGGGTCGATCGTGGCGGACCGTGCCATCGGTCTCAGGATGAAGGTGATCGCCTTCGATCCGTTCCTGTCGCCGGAGCGCGCCATAGAGCTCGGCGTGGAGAAGGTCGAGCTCGACGATCTGCTGCGCCGCGCCGACTTCATCACCCTGCACACACCGCTGACCGACAAGACGCGCAATATCCTGGATGCAGGCGCGCTCAAAAAAACGAAGAAGGGCGTGCGCATCGTCAATTGCGCGCGCGGCGGCCTGGTCGACGAGAAGGCGATGGTCGAGGCGCTGAAATCCGGCCATGTCGGTGGTGCCGCGTTCGATGTCTTCGAGGTGGAGCCCGCCAAGGAGAGCGCGCTGTTCGGCCTGCCTAACGTCATCTGCACGCCGCACCTCGGCGCGGCTACCTCCGAGGCGCAAGAGAACGTGGCGTTGCAGGTTGCCGAGCAGATGTCCGACTACCTGCTCAAGGGCGCGATCTCCAACGCCATCAACTTTCCCAGCATCACGGCGGAGGAGGCGCCGCGGCTCTCGCCCTACGTGAAGCTCGCGGACCAGCTGGGCAGTTTCGCAGGCCAGCTCACGGAAACCAGCATCAAGGGATTGCGCCTCGAGTATTCCGGCGTCGTGGCCGAGCTGAACACCAAGCCGTTGACGGCTGCGGCAATAGCGGGCGTCCTGCGCCCGCTGCTGTCCGACGTGAACATGGTCTCGGCGGCCGTGCTGGCGAGGGAGCGCGGCATCGCCGTCGAGGAAGTGACGCGCACGCAAGAGGGCGCGTTCGAGAGCTATATCCGCCTCACGGTCCGCACCGACAAATATGATCGCTCCATAGCAGGCACAGTGTTTTCCGACGGGCGCCCGCGTATCATCCAGGTGCGCGACATCGACATGGAATTCGAGCTCGCATCGCACATGCTGTTCATCCGCAATGCCGACAAGCCGGGCTTCATCGGCCGCTTCGGCACGGTGATGGGCGAGGCCGGGGTCAACATCGCCACATTGAACCTCGGCCGCGACAAGCCGGGTGGCGACGCCATCTGCATGGTCGCGGTGGACGAGCCCGTCTCCGAAGAGGTGATGGCCAGGATCAGGGCATTGCCGCAGGTCGTGCGCGTCAACCGGCTGGCGTTCTAGCTTTTCACCGGGCGCGATGCGAGCCAGATTCCGAACAGAATAAGCGCGAATCCGATGCCGTGATGCAGGCCCGGCGTTTCGCCGAGAAAGGCGAAGGCCAGCACCGCGCCGAACACCGGCACCAGGTGTGTGAAGACGCCAGCCCGGCTGCCGCCGATCAGCTCCACGCTGCGATTGTAGAAGGTGTAGGCGATAACGCTCGGAAAGATGCCGGCGTAGAGGATCGCCAAGAGCGCAAACAGGCTCGGTCGGGGTGGATAGCTGACCATCGCCTCGATGGCGACGAGCGGCATGTTGGCGATCGCTGCGGCTGCAAAGGTCGTGGCGGCAAAGCTCAGCGGCGCGATCGGCGGGCGCTTGCGCAGGAATGCGGTGTAGATGCCCCACGAGGCCATGCCGAGCATGATGAGGAGATCGCCGCGGTTGAAGGCAAAACCGGCAAGTGCTCCGAGGTCTCCGGCGAGCACGACCGTGAGTACGCCGGCGATGGACACGACAATGCCGAGCACCTGCAGCAGCGTGACGCGGTCGCCGAAAATGAGAAAGCAGAACAGCACGATGAAGACCGGTGCGCTCGAGTTGAGAATGAGCGCATTCATCGCCGTCGTGTAGTTGAGTCCGATGTAGGACAAAGTATTGATGGCGCCGCCGCCGACAATCCCGAGGAAAGCCAGGAAGCCGAGATTGGCGCGTACGACGGGCCAATCGTCCTTCAACGAGCGCCAGGCCAGCGGCAGGATGAAGAGGGTGGCCAGAACCCAGCGCAGGCAGCCGAGCAGGATCGGCGGCACTTCACCTGCCGCAGCGCGCCCCACGATCTGATTGCCCGCCCAGAACAGCGAGACGAGCGACAGCAGCAGAAAGGCGTTGGCGTAGGCCGCGCGGCCCAGACGCGTGAGCATTTTCAGAACGGTCCAGAGAGGGGTTCTTGCTGGCGGATGCTTAGAGCGCGATCGGCTCATATGGAAGCACTGCGGCTTCCATATGAGGCGTGAATCGCACTCTAAACTTTTAAGTGTAGAGCAGGATTTACGCTCCAGATGGATCGCCGAGGCGGTTCCATCTGAAACGATCCTGCTCTAGGTGAACATTGCGCCAGGGTCAAAGCTGTCAGAAAATACCACGAGACAACCCTTTGTGATGTGTACCAAAAGTGGTGCGCTACCGGGCCGTATTGCCTGGGCTACGGTCGCGGGCTCAAGCGTTTCTCGGCCCACATGCCGCCCCGTTCGCGTGCATGATGCTGGAGCGCGGAGGTTTCGACGGCAGGGAGCGGGCAGGCCCATGCGCAGGGTGATGGTGGTCTTGGGTCTCGTGCTGCTGCTGGCGGCTGCCGGCACTTTTGGCTATCGCTGGTTCCACGAGCCCGGAAGATATGCTGGACGCCAGCACACTTCGCCGGGCGGCTGGCGTGGGGTCTCCGAGCCGCGGAGCGGGGGATGGCGCGACAACCGCTCCGAACCATCGTCCGGCCGGGGAGGCGGAGTGAGTGGTCTGCGCCTGTTCGAGATCGTGGTCGATCTCCTGAACATTGTGGTCGGTGTTGGCGGCATCTGGCTCGCCATCATTGGCGTACGCATGCAGCGGGCTGCCAACCGCCGGATGCCCTTGCGCACCGATACCTGACGCCCAAATCGTACGGGAACCTTGCCATTCCGGCTTGCGTCCCATCCTGCCTGGCATTAACCCGAAGCGGGCGCATTGCGGGACTTTGCGTGCCTAGAGCGCGATCGGCTCATATGGAAGCGCTGCGGCTTCCATATGAGGTGTGAATTGCACTCTACAACTTAAAGTGTAGAGCAGGATTTACGCTCCAGATGGATCGCCCATGCGATTCCATCTGAAACGACCCTGCTCTAGTGCGAGGACTTGCAATGGCAAACGTGGTCGTGGTCGGCGCCCAATGGGGCGATGAAGGCAAGGGCAAGATCGTGGACTGGCTTTCGGAGCGCGCCGACATCGTCGTGCGCTTCCAAGGCGGTCACAATGCCGGCCATACCCTGGTCATTGACGGCATCACCTACAAGCTCGCGCTGTTGCCGTCAGGTGTGGTGCGCCCGGGCAAGCTCAGCGTCATCGGCAATGGCGTGGTGCTGGATCCCTGGCATCTCGTGAGCGAGATCGAGGGGCTGAAGAAGCAAGGCATCGACGTCGGTCCGCACAATCTGAAGATTGCGGAAAACGCCACGCTGATCCTGCCGCTGCACCGCGAGCTGGATCAATTGCGCGAGGCCTCCGCCGGCGGGCAGAAGATCGGCACCACTGGGCGCGGCATCGGCCCGGCCTACGAGGACAAGGTGGGCCGCCGTGCCATCCGCGTGCAGGACTTGAAGAACCTGCACAACCTCGGCCCGAAGGTCGACCGGCTGCTCGTGCATCACAATGCGCTGCGCCGTGGGCTCGGGCAGGCAGAGATCGCCAAGGACAGCCTGATTGCGGAGCTCACCGCCATCGCACCAAAAGTTCTCCCCTATATGGATACGGTCTGGGCGCTGCTGGATCAGGAGCGCCGCGCGGGCAAGCGCATCCTATTTGAAGGTGCGCAAGGCGCCCTGCTGGATATCGACCACGGCACGTACCCTTACGTCACATCGTCCAACACGGTGGCGGCGCAGGCAGCAACGGGATCCGGCATAGGGCCGAGCAGCCTCAGCTATATTCTCGGGCTGGCGAAAGCCTATACGACGCGCGTGGGCTCCGGTCCGTTTCCCACGGAGCTTCTCGACGCCAAAGGTGAACCCGACGCCATCGGCCGCCTGCTCGGCGAGCGCGGCAAGGAGTTCGGCGTCAACACCGGTCGCGCGCGCCGGTGTGGCTGGTTCGATGCGTGCCTCGTGCGCCAGGTCGTGCGCGTTTCCGGCATCAACGGGGTTGCGCTGACCAAGCTCGATATTCTCGATCCGCTGCCGGAAATCAAAGTGTGCACGGGATATGAGCTCGACGGCGAGCGTCTCGACCGCCTGCCGGCCGGGCAGAACCAGCAGGCGCGCGTGAAGCCCGTCTACGAGACGCTCGAAGGCTGGAATGCCTCGACGGCCGGTGCGCGCTCCTGGGGTCAGCTTCCTGCGCAGGCGATCAAGTACGTGAAGCGCATCGAGGAGCTGATCGAGTGTCCCGTGACGTTGCTGTCCACCAGCCCCGAGCGTGATGACACCATCCTGATGAAAGACCCGTTCGAGGATTGAGCGGCGCGGCCGCGGAGGCTAGTGTGATGATAGAGAAATTCGTCAGTGTTCGCGGCAGATCTCGGGAGCGAATTTCTCGATCTGAATCACACTAGAATCATTAACCTGCTAGTGTCCCTTCGATCGCGAAGTTCGTTCAGTGGTTGCCGCGAGGTCCGACGAACTTCACGATCGGGACACTAGCATGTTTCCGCCGGAGCGCATCGTCTGCCTGACCGAAGAGACGGTCGAGACGCTCTATCTGCTGGGCGAGCAGGATCGCATCGTCGGCATCTCCGGCTACGTGGTGCGGCCGCCGCAGGCGCGCCGCGAAAAGCCCCGCGTATCCGCGTTCACCTCGGCCGATACTGAGAAGATCCTCGCGCTCACCCCAGATCTTGTCCTGACTTTTTCCGATCTACAGGCCGACATCGTTGTCGAGCTTGTCCGCCGTGGCCTCAACGTGCATGCCTTCAACCAGCGCACCATTGCCGAGATCCTCGACATGATCCGCACGCTCGGTGCCCTGATTGGGGCTGGCGAGCGCGCAGAGCAGCTTGCCGCCAACCTATCCGCAGGCGTCGCCGATGTTCGCGCTGCAAGTGCTGCACTTCCTCGCCGGCCGAAAGTGTTCTTCGAGGAGTGGGATGATCCACTGATCTCCGGCATCGCCTGGGTTTCGGAGCTGGTCGAAGCCGCCGGCGGCATCGACCTCTTTCCCGAGCTGTCGCGCGGCCGGGCCGCCAGGGACCGCATCGTTGCGCCGGATGAGGTGGTGCGGCGGGCCCCCGACATCATCGTCGGCTCGTGGTGCGGCAAAAAATTCCGCCCCGAGAAGGTCGCGGCGCGGCTGGGCTTCGCCGACGTGCCCGCGGTCAAGACTGGCTCGGTCTACGAGATCAAGTCGCCGCTTATTCTGCAGCCCGGTCCTGCTGCGCTGACGGATGGTCTCGCCGCGTTACACGCAATCGTGAAACGATGGGCTTGCAACTTGTTCCCGATGAAACACGCATCGAAGAGCTGACGCGGTATCACGGCTGCTCGAGAGCGTCGGCCAGGAAAATGGTCGGAAAAAAGCTCCGAGTTGAGTGAACATGAGCAATTGGAGAAGTGAAATGTCGAAGACGTTTGCCATGGCGCTGGCCGGCGCCCTCGCCATGGGAGTTCTCGCTGCGCCTGCGGCAGAAGCCGGTGGCAAGCACAAGCATCACCGTTTCTTCTTCAAGCCGTACCACTTCCACTCCTACAACCCCATCTGCGGTAAATGGGTCTGGTCGCATCGGCGCGATCGGTTCGTATGCGTGTGGTGGTACTGAGACCAGTCGACACATGGGAGTCGCGAGCGCCCCTGGCCTTTGGCTGGGGGCGTCTCGTCTTTACCACGCCGCTTGCCGCTTCCGTCGCCCGTTGAATTCGTCGATGCGGCGCAGCGTTGCGTGCGTCGTTCCCTCGGGCAGCGCATCTTGCGGGAAGAAACGCGTCTCGGCGATCTCGCGCGTGGGCGTGAACATGCGCCTATGCTCCCAGGCGCGCACCACGAACAAAATCACGTGGTCGCCCGGAAACCGCTCGCCGTTCGAATAGATGCCGAACAACTCCGGGGCATCACCATTGATGCCAATGCCTGTTTCTTCGAGCAACTCGCGCTCGAGCGCCGTCTGGACGGTCTCGTTGAACTCCACACCGCCGCCCGGAAAGTGCCAGCCGCGCATATAGGTGTGCCGGATGAGGAGCAGGCGGTTGTCGCCATCGATCACGAGGGCACGCACGCCGAGCGTCAGCCCCCGGCTCAAGCGCCAGTAGCGCTGCAGTAGCTTTTTCGTGACGTACTCGTAACGCAAGGCTTTCACCTCGAGGCTTGCTGGCGCTGGCGTCCGTTGAGTGGTGCGGTTATGACCGATAGACCATGAGCACGACCTTTACACTGGCACATCTTTCGGATGTGCATCTTCAACCTATGCCACCTATCGGCTTGGGGCATTGGCGGCCGAAGCGCGTGCTGGGGTATGCCAATTGGTATCGCAACCGCAAGGGCGTGCATTTGCGGCAGGTCGTCGATCAGCTTGTCGCCGACATGGCTGAGCAGAAGTCCGATCACATCGCGGTCACTGGCGATCTCGTCAATATCGGGTTGCCACAGGAGCACGCTTGGGCACTGGAATGGTTGCGCTCGCTCGGGCCGCCAGACCAGGTGAGCGTGATCCCCGGCAACCATGACATCTATGTGCGCCTCCCGCGTGACCCGGGCGCCATGCGCTGGCGCGACTACATGACATCGAATGCGGAGGGAGTGCAGCTCGGTGCGAGCAATGCGGTGGATTTCCCATTCGTCCGCCGCTTCGGCAATGTCGCACTGGTCGGCGTCAATTCCGCAGTTCCCATGCCCCCGATCATCGCCGCCGGACGCGTCGGCCACGAGCAACGGGCGCGCCTCGCCTATGCGCTGGACGCGTTGGGCCGCGAGGGGCTCGTGCGCATTGTCCTCATCCATCATCCGCCATTACCGGGTCAGGCAGCCTGGTCACGCGGTCTGCGCGACGCGGCCGAGCTGAAGCAGATCCTGACCACCCACGGCGCCGAGCTCGTTCTGCACGGACACAATCACACCAATACGCTGGCCGCATGCCACTGGAAGAACTCGCCCGTGCCGGTGGTCGGCATCGCGTCGGCGTCGATCGGCCGGGCGTACAAAGACGAGCCGCTTGGCCGTTACAACCTGATCCGCATCCAACTCGACGAAGGCGGACATCGCATCGAGATGATCGGGCGCGGATTGACCGAGCCGGGCGGTGAGGTGGTCGAGCTCGAGCGCCGCTGGCTCGACGCCCGCGCTTCCGTCGCGAGTTGAGAAAACCGCAAGGCGGCCCTGAGGAAATATCAGGCAGCCGATCACGGACGACCGACTATGGTCCGCGCAGGCGCCGCACCGGCGCACGCAGCAATCATCACAGGACATCCCAGATGCAGAAGGTGGCTCCGGCCGGCGCGCAAGGTAGCGTGCGGCCACTCTGGCTGATCGTCGCATCGGCCGCTGGGATCGTCGGCATTTCCATGGGCCTGCGCCAAGTCATGGGGCTGTTCCTGCCGCCGATGACGCGTGACCTCGGTCTCAGTCGTGAGGCGTTCGCGCTGGCGATGGCCGTCGCCAACCTGGTCTGGGGGCTCGGCTCTCCGTTAGCTGGAGCCGTGGCCGACAAGTACGGCGCTGGCCGCGTGGTTGCAGTGGGCGCGCTTGCCACCATGCTCGGTCTCTATTTGATGCAGGCGGCAACGTCCGAGCCGGCGCTGCTCATCAGCGGCGTATTGTTGGGAGTCGGGATCAGCGGGGCCGGCATCACGTCCCTCATGGGAGTGGTCGGGCGCAATGCGCCGCTGGAGAAGCGGACGTCGGCTATCGCGGCTGTCGGCATGGGTGGTGGCGTAGGCGTGTTGATCGCACTGCCCTACACGCACATGGTCATGGAGGTGCTGGGCTGGAAGGCCTGCCTGATCGTGCTGGTGGTCACCGCCGCGGTCATGCTGCCGCTCGGATGGGCCTTGTCCGGGCGGCCCGTTGCGATCGCTACGGAGAAGCCCCAGCTGTTGGGTGAAGCACTGCGCGAAGCGTTCACGCATTCGAGCTTCTGGCTGCTGACGGCTGGTTTCTTCGTGTGCGGTTTTCACCTCGCCTTCTATGGCGTGCATCTGCCGGCCTACGTCGCCGATCTCGGCATGCCGCCCAGTGTGGCGCCGATCGCACTCACGCTCGTCGGCATCTCCAACATGGTTGGCATTTGGTTGGTTGGAAAATGGGGACAGTCGCTGCCCAAGCACTATGGCCTGAGCCTCATCTATGCCGCCCGGGCAGTCGTGTTCCTGGGCTTTCTGTTCCTGCCCATGACCCCGGTCACGGTGGTGGTGCTGAGCGTGCTGCTCGGCTTCCTGTGGCTCTCCACGGTGCCGCTGACCAGCGCCCTGGTGGCCACCTTCTTTGGTCCGGCCTGGATGTCGATGCTGTACGGGTTCGTGTTCCTTTCCCACCAGATCGGCTCGTTTCTGGGGGTCTGGCTGGCCGGCCGACTTTTCGACATGACCAAGTCCTATGATATGATGTGGTGGTTGTCGGTGGCGCTGGGCGTATTCGCGGCGCTGATCAACTGGCCGATCAAGGAGCAGCCGGTGGCGCGGCTGGCGGCCAGTCCGGCGAGATAGCAACGCTGAAAGAGCATGCAGCGGCTGGAGCAGACATCGAATAGCGATACACACACCGTCTCGGGTGTGGCGCCCACGCGCGCGCGCCTCGTCATTGCCGGCGGCGTTGCGGTCGTGATCGCAGGCGCGCTGTACCTGATGGCGGTGCGCGGCGAAGCCCTGCTGGTCGACCTGTCTCAGCTTGCCGGCCGCGTCTGGTGTTTCTGATCGCGAAGCTCGTTCGAAGCAAACCTCGAGGTCCGACGGGCTTGCGCGCAGGGATACTTGCCCTGTGTCGCTACCGGCACACACGCGCGTTCTTGCTTGCGTGCGATTGACTCGTGGCGCACGGCTCTGCTTCGCTGGAGGTGCGTGACGGTTCTTGTCGGCGCCCTGTCAGGGCATCGGCGAGTGAAAAGGGAACGCGGTACGGGGCCATTTGCTCTCATGCCGCGGCTGCCCCCGCAACTGTAGGCGGCAAGCCTCGCTCCAAAATGCCACTGACGGCGCCTGCGAAGGCGTCCTCGGGAAGGTCGGAACGAGGCGCTAGAGCCGCGAGCCAGGAGACCTGCCGGCACGGGTCGCCCATCTTCCGTACGGGGCGTGCGGGAGAACGGAGAGCCGTAGCGGCGACTGTAGTTGGGTTGGGAGTAGTCGCCGGGGTATGTCAGCAGGTCAGCCGATAATTCGTCGTTCGTCGTAGTGTCCGCGCCTCTGCGCGGGCATTGTTTGCGTTCGCCATGATTGTCGTCAGTCCGAGACCGCCACGGCGGATGCTCCCCTAGTCGCAACGGGGAGCTCTTATGCTTTGCAGGAATTGGCTGCGCCGCAGCCAAACGCAGATCGTTTGTTCTATTGCACTTGGTCTACTTGTTGCCGCCTCGCCGGTTGCTGCACAGACGCAGTTGCCGGGGATCGTTGTTGAGGGGGCGACGCTGTCGAATCCACCGGTGCGGAGAAGCACCCCTGCCGTAAGCGCGCCCGCACAAGGCGGAGCGCCTGGCGAAACAGCCGAGCAGACCGATGGCGATGGTGTTGCGGCGGAAAAGATCGGTTCTGCCGTGACGGTGATTACGGGTGAGGAACTGCAGCGCCGCCAGGTGCGTAACGCTGCAGATGCCTTGCGCGGCATGCCGGGTGTCTATGTCAGTCGTGCGGCCGGTTTCGGCGGCGAGACACAGGTGCGCTTGCGTGGAGCGGAGGCCAACCACACGCTCGTTCTCATCGACGGCATGGTGGCCAATCAGCCCGGCACGGGCGAGTTCGATTTCGCCTTGCTGTCGACCGACCAGATCGACCGGATCGAGGTGATCCGGGGCGCGCAGAGCGGACTATATGGCTCGGGTGCCATCGGTGGTGTGATCAACATCGTGACAAAGGGAGGCAAGGGGCCGCCGAAGGGGAGCATCTGGTCCGAGGCTGGCTCGTACAAGACTGCTGCGGGCGGTATCACGCTGTCCGGAGGCACTGACCGCGCGCATGGACTGTTGTCCTATAGCGCGACCAGCTCCAACGGCTTCAACATCGCAGACGAGGGCTGGGAGACGGACGCATTCTCGCGCCGCAGCTTCCTGTTCAAGGGCGGCGTGAAGCCTACGGACTCATTTGCTGTCGATTTTTTCCTGCGCAACTCGGAGAAGCGCGCCGATCGTGACGACGATCTATTCTGCCCGTTCCCGGCGCCACCCTCGTGCACGGGTTTATCGAAGCAAATTGACAGCTTCAGCCATTTTGCGACCAGCTTCTGGCTGGCCGGCGTCGAGGCGCGATTGGACTCCTTCGGCGGAGCGCTGACGCACAAGTTCAAGGCGAGCTACGCCGAGACCAATCTTGAGGATACGTTCCTGTCGCTTGATCTCTCGTCCGGTCCGTTCCCGTCCAAGAACGACAATGATCGCTCCAATTTTTCCTATTCGGCGACGTGGAAGTTCGATACGCCGAGCGTTGGTGGCCCAGCAAAGCACTTCCTGACCGGCCTTGTTGAAAAGGAGATGGAAAGCTTCACGCCGGTTACAGGCGACAATCTAGTCCCGCGAGCGCGATCGTCTTGCGACGGCAGCGGAATACCGTGGGGAGTTTGCCGACCGCCTGTTCATCGCTGGTAACGTGCGTCACGATGACAATGACTCGTTCAAAGATTTCACCACGTGGCGTACATCGGCGTCACTGGCGCTAAGGGAAGTCGGCTTGCGCCCGCATGCAAGCGTCGGCACGGGCGTGCGGCTGCCGACGATGGTCGAGCAGTTCGGGCAATTCGCGAACTTTGTGCCAAATCCCAATCTTATCCCGGAAGAAAGCTTCGGGTGGGATGCGGGGATAGAATATTCGTTTTACAAGGGACGCGCGGCCGTTGATGTCACGTATTTCAACACAGAGCTCACGAACGAGATTTTCTCTAGGTTCTGGCATTTCCAACGGTTGTGAACAATCGATTCGGCAAGAGTACACGCGAGGGCGTGGAGGTCGCGCTGCGCTGGCAGATCATGCCGTCGCTGACGCTCGGCGGTGCCTACACGTGGCTCGACGCCCGCGACGACCAAGATAACGAGGAAATCCGGCGGCCAAAGAATACTGGCCGTGTGGATGTGTCCTACGGCTTCGCTGAAGGCCGCGGGAATGTGACTTTGGCTGCAATCTACAACGGCCAGGCCAGGGATTTTGCGTTCGAGTTGCCGTTCTTTACTCAGACTCGTGCAACGCTTGGTGAGTATTGGCTTGTGAGCGCGGCAGCCTCCTGGAAGGTGCAGCCGGGTTTGGAAGTGTTTGGGCGGGTGGAAAATCTGCTCGACGAGCACTATCAGGAAGCCTACGGCTTCGAGACGGCCAGGATCGCCGCCTACGCCGGTGTGAAGGTTACCTTCGGTGGCGACGATGGGTGGCGCTAGATAACGGAGCGGGCAGGTAGGATCGGGTGACGAGGTGGGGTATCGCATTGGCGATGCTCGCGGGAGCCCTGGCCGCGGCTCCCGCGTACGCCAAAGCCATGCCCAATCGCATCGTCTCGCTCAACCTGTGCACGGACCAGATCCTGGTCGATCTGGTGCCGCGCCAACGCATAGCCGCGGTGAGCCACCTCGCTGCCGATCCGCTGGTCTCCGCGGTGGCTGAGAAGGCGCGCGGCATCCCCTGGACGCGCGGCGAGGCGGAGGTGGTGCTGTCCTATGCACCGGATCTCGTTATTGCGGGCGAATTCACGACGCCAGCGACGGTGGCTCTGCTGGAGCGCCTCGGATTGAAGGTGATGAAGGTGCCACTGGCCAGCGACATTGCCGGTCTGCGTGCCGTCACCTATCAGATCGCCGACGCCGTCGGCGCGCGCGATGCGGCCGATGCCCTGCTCGCCGAATTCGACCGGCGTCTGCGCGCCGTCGCTGTGCCTGCTGTGTCCAATGAGCCCACCGCGGTCGTCTATCAGGTCAACGGGCTGGCCGCAGGACCGGGAAGCCTCGCGGACTCTGTGCTGCGAGCAGCCGGACTTCGCAATCTTGCCGGTGAGCTGGGCCTCGGACCCGGCGGCCAGCTTGCGCTCGAAGCATTGGTGGTAAAACCGCCCGATCTCATCATCCTGTCGGGGCCGGTGACTGAGTACCGCGCCGCTGTTGCGGACAACCTGCGCCATCCGGCGCTGGCGGCGATCATGCGCGCGCATGCTTCGGTGACCTTGCCCTGGCGGCTATGGTTGTGCGCGACGCCGCGTCTTGCTGACGCTATCGAGCGGCTGGCGGTGGTGCGCGACGACATCGCGCGGAGCCGCGCCGTGCGATGATGGCCACCCCGCAATTCAGCGGCTCGAGCTGGGTCAGCGGCATCGGCCGCCTGTACCTGTTGCTTGGCGGCGGTGTGGTCCTGCTCGCCGCGCTATCACTGCTCGTTGGGCCGGCGGGTTTCGGGCTCCCTTCGGGTGAGGCAGGCAGACTGATCCTCGCCGAGATCCGATTGCCGCGCACGCTGCTGGCTGCGCTCACGGGAGCTGCGCTGGCGCTAGCGGGGGCAGCGCTGCAAGGCTACCTGCGCAACCCGCTGGCCGAGCCAGGCATCATCGGCATATCCAGCGGCGCCGGGCTGGGGGCGGTGCTTGCGATTCACACCGGCATATCCGCAGCTGTGGCCTTGGCGTTGCCGCTCGGCGGGCTCGCGGGAGCGGCAATCGCAACCTTGACGGTGCTGACTCTGGCAGGCGAACGAGGCGGGGCGTTGACGCTCATTCTCGCCGGTGTGGCGGTCTCCAGTGTTGCGACCGCACTCATCTCGCTGACACTCAGCCTTTCCGCCAATCCCTTTGCCGCCGTCGAGATCGTATTCTGGCTGCTCGGATCACTCGCCGACCGCAGCATGACGCACGTGTGGCTGGCCGGACCGCTGATGCTGGCCGGCATGGCCGTTCTCCTGTGGCTCGGCCCCAGTCTGGACGCGCTAACGCTGGGTGAGGATGCGGCGCAGAACCTGGGTATTGATCTTGTCCGCATGCGCCAGCTTCTCGTCGCCGGGACGGCGCTGGCCGTAGGAGCAGCGACGGCCATCGTCGGCAACATTGCGTTCGTCGGTCTCGTCGTGCCGCACGTCCTGCGTCCGTTCGTTGGTCATATGCCGTCGCGTCTCTTGCCGGCCAGCCTGCTCGGCGGAGCGGTGCTGGTGCTCGCCTCCGATATTGCTCTGCGCCTCCTTACACCGGGAGGCGAGCTGCGTCTCGGCGTGCTGACAGCGCTGATGGGCGCGCCGTTCTTCCTGTGGCTCGTGCTCAAGATGCGGGCGGAGCTCGTGTGATGTTCGAGAAATTCGCCAATACTTGCTGCCTGTCTCAGAGCGAATTTCTCGATCTGAATCACACGAGTACTACAGGTTTTGCTAGTGCCCTTTCGAGCGCGAAGTTCGTTCAGCGCTCGCCGCAAAGTCCGACGAACTTCGCGCTCGGGACACTAGCGCCGTGAGTCTTGATGCAAAATCCGTAACGGTCCGTCTTGCCGCGCGGGTCATTCTCGATGCGGCGAGCTGCCGGGCGGAGAGAGGGCGCATCACAGCGATCATCGGTCCCAACGGTGCGGGCAAGTCCACCCTGTTGCGGGCCATGGCCGGGCTGCTGCCGCTCGAGCGTGGTGCTGTCGAGATCGATGGACGGGCGCTCAGCTCATTCGACCGCCGCGATCTGGCACGGCAGATCGCCTATCTGCCGCAGGATCGCACAGTGCACTGGCCGCTCGCGGCACGGGCAATCGTGGGTCTGGGCCGGCTGCCGCACGGCGGACGGATCAGCTCCGATTCTGCGATCGACGGCGCCATGCGCGCCATGGATGTGCTGGCGCTCGCGGACAGGCCGATCTCGCAATTGTCCGGTGGCGAGCAGGCCCGCGTGCTCGTAGCGCGGGCGCTTGCCCAGGAAAGCGGCATCCTGATTGCCGACGAGCCGACTGCGGGCCTCGATCCGGCGCATGCGCTGGAGCTGTTCGCCATCTTCACGCGTCTTGCGGCAGAAGGACGCGCTGTCGTGATTGCGCTGCACGACCTGACGCTGGCGGCCCGCTTCTGCCATCATGTGGTGCTGCTGGTGGCGGGTCGTGTAGCGGCGTCGGGTCCAACGGCGGAAGTTCTGACGCCAGAGCTGTTGTCGGCAGCGTTCGGCGTGAGCATTGCCAGCGGAATGATAGAGGGCGTGCCGGTTATCGTGCCGGTTGCGCCAAGACGATAATAGCAGCTTGGCGGTAGGCGGGGGCGGTGCTTGTTCGGATTTCGCGGCAAGAGCGTGCGCATCAATCTCGCTCTGCAAGGCGGCGGAGCGCACGGCGCTTTCACGTGGGGCGTCATCGATCGTCTGCTCGACGAGAGCGATATCGAGTTCGCATGGATCAGCGCCACCAGCGCCGGTGCGGTCAACGCCGTGGCGCTTGCGTGCGGGCTGGCCGAGGGCGGCAAGGCCGGTGCGCGCGATAGGTTGCGCAGCGTCTGGGAGGCCGTGCACGAGGCGGGAGTGCCCGATCTTTTACGGCTGAACCCCTTCCTCTACGGCATGAGCCGTTCAGCTCCCATGGGTCAGGTCGCGAGCCTCTTCTCTCCTTACGAGTTCAATCCGCTCGGTTTCGATCCGCTGCGCCGGCTGCTCACCTCGCACATCGATTTCGACAGGTTGCGCGCGTTCGCTGGTATCGAGCTTCTGATCGCAGCCACTGACTTGGCAACGGGCCGCGCTCGACTGTTTCGCAGGCGGGAGATGAGCGTCGAGGCAGTGCTTGCCTCCGCATGCCTGCCGACTGTCCATCATGCGGTGGAAATCGATGGCCGTGCCTACTGGGATGGTGGTTTCTCCGCCAATCCCGACATCGTGACGCTGGCGGCGGAAAGTCCGGTCGCCGACACCCTCATCGTGCAGATAAACCCCATCACCAAGCCGGGGGTGTCGAGGGGCGCACGCGAGATCGCGTTCGATGTCAACCGCATTACCTTCAATCAGCCGCTGTTGCGCGATGTGGAGCTGATCGAAGCCGCGCGGGAGACTGAGAGCAGCCGCTTTCGGCGCCAGGGCAGACTGACCCGTTTGGCTCGCCACCGGTTTCACCTGATCGAGGCCGGCCGCTACACAGCCGCGCTGTCTCCGGAAACCAAGCTGCGCCCCGATCGTGAGCTTCTGAGCTTCCTCTACAACGCCGGGCGCAGCGAGACGCACAAGTGGCTCGATCGCAGTCTCAAGGCAGTCGGCTACCGCGCCACCGTTGACCTCAAGTCCAAATTCCTGAGTTCAGTGACTTCCCAGAAACCGGTGACTCCCGAAACTGCCGAGGCACCGCCGGCCGCGGCAGCTCATGGCACCAAGATCTGACGTACGGTTGCGCCATCGGCGAGCTTGTCGAAAGCCGCGTTGATGTCGCCGAAGCCGATGCGCTCGCTCATCAGGCGGTCGACCGGCAGCAGCCCCTGCTGGTAGAGCGAGATGAAACGGGGGATGTCGCGCGCGGGTACGCAGCTTCCCACGTAGCTGCCCTTCACGGTGCGCTCCTCGGCGACCAGGTTGGCGCCAGGCAGGGCCATGGTGTGCGTCGGATGCGGCAGGGAGGCGGTCACCGTGGTGCCGCCGCGGCGTGTGATCTTGTAGGCGAGCTCCAGCGCCTTGACGGAGCTGGCCATCTCGAAGGCGAAATCGACGCCGCCCTGGGTCAGGTCCTTCACGTGCTCGACGCACTTGGGATCTTTCGCGCTTACCGTATGTGTGGCGCCGAGCTGCTTCGCCAGCGCCAGCTTGTCGTCCAGCATGTCGATGGCGACGATCTGGCGGCAGCCGGACAGGCGTGCCGCCAGCATCGACATGAGGCCGACGCCGCCGAGACCGACTACGGCCACGGTCGTGCCGGGTGAGACCTTCGCGGTATTGACGACCGCACCCGCGCCCGTAATCACCGCGCAGCCGAACAGTGCCGCTTCCTCGAAGGGCAATGTGCGGTCGATCTTGACGACGGACTGGCGCGAGACCACGGCATATTCGGCGAAGGCCGATACGCCGACGTGATGCCAGACGCGCTCGCTGCCGCTCTTGAGTCGGGTTTCACCCGAGAGCAGCGTGCCGGCGCCGTTGGCCTTGAAGCCCGGCTCGCAGAGCGCCGGACGTCCTTCCATGCACGGTAGGCAGTGGCCGCAGCTCGGGACGAAGACCAGGATGACGTGATCGCCGACGCTGAGATCGCGCACGCCGGGCCCGATCTCCATCACCTCGCCTGCGGCCTCGTGGCCGAGCACCATCGGCATCTGCCTGGGCCGATCGCCGTTGATGGTGGACAGATCGGAATGGCAGAGGCCCGCGGCGCGGATCTTGATCAAGATCTCGCCCTCGCCCGGTGGATCAAGGTCTAGTTCCTCGATGGCCAGGGGCTGCGAGCCCGCATAGGGTCGCGGTTTCTCCATCTGGCGGATGACGGCAGCGCGGGTCTTCATGTGTGTGCCTCTGCATGCAGGGAGCGATCGGGCACGAAGTTAGGCGCAGTGCTGGCTTGGGTGCAATGTTCACCTCAGCTCAGCAAATAGCGAACGGGCCCGGAGAGTTTCTCGCGGGCCCGTTACGACAGACAGATCATATGTGCGCGTTATGGCGCCTGGTTCTCCAGCGTACCGAACACGCCGTCCGAGCGGGGGGCTGTGTCCTGCAGGTCGCCGAAGACGCCGCCGCGCGGGGCCGTGTCGTTGATCTGGTCGAACAGACCCGAGCGCGGTGCGGTGGCGTTGATGTCGTCGAAGATGGTGGCGCGCGGGGCCGAGGCGTTCAGGTCAGAGAACACCTTCGACACGTCGGCGGCCTGGGCGGCGCCCGCAAACAGCGACACGGCGAGGATAGAGGCTGAGATCAGGGTCTTCATGGTACTTCTCCGTTGCAAGTGTTGGGTTTCGGGTTGGAACGCTTACTCGAATGAGTGGCGAGCGACCGTCGCTCACGAGCGCTGATATGGGTCGGAATGAGGGATCGGAAAGGTCGGCTCACGGACGCGTGATGAACGTTGATCAGAAGGTTCCTCGCCGTGAACGGAGCGTGAAGGCCGCCAGCCGGTTCAGAGGCGATCGGCTGAATGCCCGATCTGGCGAAGCGACCCTGTAGTCGAGGGGATCGGTTGCCCACGCGCGAGGGCGCCAGTCGTGGGGGAGTGCGGCGAATCCGGAAGCTAGCGGACGGTCTTGACGCCCAGCTTCAGGTCGTCGGCAAGGCGCAGTGCATTTGTCTCACCCAGTCGAGCCCGGTAGACTTGGATGTTGGACAGCACCTTCTTGACGTACTCGCGCGTCTCTTCGAATGGAATGGTCTCGATCCAGTCGATCGGATCGGTCTTGGGATCGCGTGGATCGCCAAACGCCCGGATCCACTCCCGAGCACGCCCGGGCCCGGCGTTGTACCCGGCCAGGGTCAGCACATAGTTGCCCGAGAACTCGGCCATGCGGTCGCCGATGTAGGCCGAGGCGATCATGGCGTTGTAGCTGTTGTCCGTCAGCAGCTTGGGGATGTCGCACTTGACCTTGTAGTCGCGGCAGACGTGGCGGGCCGTGATCGGCATGACCTGCAGCAGCCCGCGCGCGCCGGCGGTCGAGACGATTGCCGAATTGAACTCGCTCTCTTGCCGTGCGATGCCCAGCAACATCGCCTTCTCGGGGAGACTTCACGAAGGGCCTTATAGGCCGGCATAGCATGAACAGGATAGGCGTAGCTGACAAGGTTCATGCCACGCGCAATCGCGGTCTTGCCGATGCGCACCGACATCTGCGTATCGCCGATGCGCAATGCCAAGTGCGCCAGAAGTGCAAGTTCGCCTTCGGTCTTCAAGCTGTAGCGGAGCTGTCCGAGCAGCGCACGTGTGATGCTGCTGTCCAGGTCCAGCTTGTCTGTGACGACTGCGGCTTTCACCGCATCGAGCGCGTTGAAGCGAGCGCTCTCGTCTGTGCTCGGCAATGTGGGGAGGGATGCCGTCAACTCCGGCGCATTCGCGGCCAGCTTGTGGCGCGCGAGCTGTCCGTGGAACGTATCGAACAGCCTCGCCGCGGCCGCGTAGTGCTTGTCGGCATCGGCTCGGCGATCTTGGGCTTCCAGCGCCCGTCCCAGCCAATAGTCGGCGCGCGCGAGCGTCAGCGGACCGTCCGCCGCCTTGCGCGAGACCTCGAAATGCGACACTGCCGCCTTGGCGTCGCCGAGACGCCGCAAGGCAAGCCAGCCGGCCATGAAGCTGGCGTCCTTCAGCGGGTTGACGGTCAGCGGTCCAGGATCGCGTACGACTGCATAGGCAATGTCGGGTTTGTCGCTACGTAGCGCGGCATACGCTGCCGCGCGGCGCTCCGTCCACCAGTCGTCCGGGCTGATCACCTTGTCGGGGTCGGTCGGGGCGCCCTGCAGGATCTTCCAGACCTCGTCCATCTTGCCGAGGCCGCGCAGGTGCTGCACCCGCTGATAGGCTAGTCCCCAGTCGGGGGCGTTTTCGTCTTCCGCAGGCAAGGCTGCAAGCAGCTTGGCCGCAGCTTTGGACTGCAGAAACACGGCCAACCGCGCCTCGGCCTTTTTTCGTTCGTCCGGAGACAGCAGCGGGATGACGCGTCTGGCGATGGTTGCGCGCTCACTGCGCTCGGCGGAAAAGCGCACGCTGTCCACAAGGATGCGGTCCAGCCGGCGTTTGTGGTCGGCTTCGCTCAGGAGACCTTTGAAGCGCTCCAGAAAGCCGGTCTCGAATGTCGACGCCAACTCGTGCTCGCGCCAGACAGTCGCCGCCAGAGCTTTGGCGCGGGCCTCGTCCTTCTCGGCGAGATAAGCCGATGCCAGAGCCGCGAGGCCGGCGCCGGTCTGGGGCTCCCCGCCGCCGAAAAAGGCCCTGATCTTCTGCGAGCTGCCACCGATGGCGAGGAGCTGCTCCTCGGCGCGGCGGCGCATGAGTTGGCGGTCCGGCCAGTCGGGATTTGCGTTGCTGAAGGCCATGAAGTCCGCCGGCTCGCCGAAGCCGTTGCGCAGCACGTACCATTCAACCAGCTTGCGGGCCGCGGGATCGCCCATTTGCGCGCGCAGTGCACGTGCCTTGGCGGGATCGCCGGCGCTGACGGCTCTCAGCGCCTCGCGCAGGCGCTGGGCGTCCTCCTGACTGAGCGCCGTGCCCAGAACCGGAGCGATGGCAGCGTCCAGTTGGCGATTGTGCTGGGCCTCTGGTGTCAGAGGCTTGGCCTCGGTCTCCTGTGCTGGTGCTCTCGTGGCTTCTGCGTCGTCAGTCTTTAGTGACGTGGGGGCTGTGTTGCCGGCGGCCGTAACCGTCTCGATCTTAGTGGCGTCACGCCGCGGGTTGGGCATCGGCAACGGCGGCACGCGTTGAGCTGTGCGCGCCGGCACCGGGACTTTTGCCCCGGGCGCCCCTGTAGCCGGTGCACTGGCGCCGGCAACGATCAGCCAAATCAGCACGGCTGTGATGAGGTGAGTCATCTCGCGATCACTAGAATCCGAATGCTGGAATTGCCCCCTGTTGCGCACCCACACCGGTGTTGGCTCGTCCCCGGTGTACAGGCCGCCCGCCAATCTTGCGGGCGGCGCCACGAAGGCATAAGGTGCGCGCATTATTAAGGCGCTTTGCCGTCAGCGTCCTACAATGCTTGTGCAAGGCTAGCAAGCGAAGCGACGGCATTCAAGGCGGGCTGGGATCCTCCAGCCGCCGCGATGCGGAGGCACGACCCATGTTCAAGGGCTCGTTCACGGCGCTCATCACGCCGTTCAAGAACGGCAAGATCGACGACGAGGCTTTCACGCGCCTCGTTGAGTGGCAGATCGAGGAGGGGGACGCACGGACTTCGTGCCGGTCGGCACGACCGGCGAATGCCCGACCCTCAGCCATGAGGAGCACAAACACGTCGTTGAGCTGTGCGTCAAGACGGCAAAGAAGCGCGTACCCGTAATTGCGGGCGCCGGCTCCAATTCGACGGCAGAGGCCATCGACTTCACGAAGCACGCGAAGAAGGCCGGCGCGGACGCGGTGCTGCACGTCACCGGCTACTACAACAAGCCGGCACAGGAAGGGCTCTACCAGCACTTCAAGGCGATCAGTGACGCGGTCGACATTCCGATTTTCCTCTACAACGTTCCGCCACGCACGATCATCGATATCTCGGTCGCCACGATGGGGCGCTGTGCGAAGCTGAAGAACGTCATCGGTGTCAAGGATGCGACCGCCAACGTATCGCGCGTGACGCTGCAACGAATAGCCTGCGGCAAGGAGTTCGTTCAGCTCTCCGGCGAGGATGGTACTGCTCTGGGCTTCAACGTGCATGGCGGTGTCGGCTGTATCTCCGTGACGTCCAACGTCGCACCTAGGTTGTGCTCGGAGTTCCAGAGCGCGTGCCTCAAGGAGGACTGGAAGAAGGCGCTGGAGATTCAGGATCGGCTCATGCCGCTGCACGACGCGCTGTTCTGCGAGACCTCACCGGGCCCGGTAAAGTATGCGGCCTCGCGGCTCGGTCTGTGCTCGGCTGAAACACGCCTGCCGCTGGTGCCGATCGCCGAAGAGTCCAAAAAGAAGGTCGATGCAGCACTGGTGGCGGTTGGACTGTCCAATCTCGCCAAGGCGGCGGAATAGAGTTCGAGGCTGAGCTATGGCGGCCAAGAAGGACGATGGCCGCCGGCTCGTCGCCGAGAACCGAAAGGCGCGCTTCGAATACATGATCGGCGAGACCTACGAGGCCGGCATTCAGCTTGCCGGCACGGAGGTCAAGTCGCTGCGTCAGGGCCAGGCCAACATCGCGGAGAGCTACGCGTCGGCCGAGGGCGATGGCGTGTTCCTGATCAACGCCTATATCCCCGAATACAAACAGGCGAGCCAGTTCTTCCAGCACGAGCCGCGGCGTCCGCGACGCCTGCTGCTGAAGAGGCGCGAGATCCACAAGCTGCGCATTGCTGTCGAGCGCCAAGGCATGACCATGGTGGCGCTCGAGCTGTATTTCAACGATCGAGGCCGTGCAAAGGTCAAGCTGGCGCTGGCGCAAGGCAAGAAGCTGCACGACCGGCGCGAGGCCACCAAGAAGCGTGACTGGGAGCGGCAGAAGGCGCGGCTCATGCGCGAGAAGGGCTGAGCCGCGCATGAGTGTCAGTCGTGCGGAGCTCCTGGCGATTGAGGAAGCCGCCGTGCGCGGCTGGCCTGCCCTGCAGAGCTCCGTGATCGACGGCTGGATTTGGCGCCATACCTCGGGCGGCTCGGTGCGCGCCAATACGGTGGCCGCGCTCGCATTCACAGGATCGGATGTCGAGGCTGCGATCACGGAGGCTGAGCGATGCTATCGCGCTGCCGGCGCTCCGCCACGTTTCACTGTCTCGGAAGTCAGCGCGCCGGCCGATCTCGACGAGCGCCTCGCCGCGCGCGGCTATATCCGCGGCGACGATCACGTAACGATGGCAAAGCGCGTGGGCGGCGGTGCGATGCCGGCTGATGCTCTCGAGGTGGGTGCAGCACCCGGACCGGAGTGGATGGAGGTTTATCTCTCCGGCCTCAGCCCCGACCGGCGCGGCATTGCGCCGAGCATCCTCGCAGGCTTGCCCGAGCCACGTATGTACTTCGCATGCTACCGAGATGGGAAGATCGTCGGCAGCGGCCTATCCATCCCCGATGCCAGTCTCGCGTCCGTGCAGTGCATGGCTACATTGGCGGAGCATCAGCGCCAGGGTTGTGCACAGAGCGTGCTGGCGGCAATCGAGTGCTGGGCTGCGGGTCGGGCCTGCTCTCTGCTTTATCTGCAGACCGGAGCCGACAATACAGCTGCCCAGGCGCTCTATCGCCGCTGCGGATTTTTCTTGGCGGGGCGCTATCATACCCGCGTGCTCGCGCGCTGAGGGGAGGACATCATCCATGCCGACCACCGCACAACCCAATCTGCTCGAGGTCGACTGGTCCAAGATTCCAGCGCCGCAGGACGACGGCGCCGCACATCATCTCGCGGGCACGCAGGTGCCAGACCTGGCTCTGCCCGCAACCGACGGCACGAACGTGTCGCTAGGTAGGCTCGCCGGCCGCACCGTGGTCTACGCCTATCCCCGCACCGGCCGGCCGGGACAGATCGCACTCGTCGACAACTGGGACATGATCCCCGGTGCGCGCGGCTGCACACCGCAATCCTGCGCCTTTCGCGATCATCATACCGAGCTTCTGACGGCCGGAGCCGCGCGTGTCCTTGGACTGTCGACCCAGGACACAACCTACCAGCGAGAGGCCGTGGATCGGCTGCACCTGCCGTTTCCGATTCTGTCGGACGAGAAGCTGGTGCTCACACGAGCGCTGCGGCTCCCGACCATGGAGGTGGCGGGCCAGATCCTGTTGAAGCGGTTTGCGCTCGTTCTCGACGATGGGCGCATCACCAAGGTGTTCTATCCCGTGTTTCCGCCAGATCGGAACGCCGCCGACGTACTGGCGTGGCTGCAGGCCAACCCGCAACGATGAGTGCCGCATTTCCTGTACCGGGCGATGATGGTGGCGCAAATCACCTGGTGCGCGGGCTCGCGATGCCCGATATCGCATTGCCCGCGACCACCGGCGAACAGGTGATCCTCTCGGCGCAATCGGGGTGGACAGCCCTCTTCGTCTACACCTGGACCGGACGGCCTGGAGTGGCGAACCCACCTGATTGGGACTCTATCGCCGGAGCGCACGGCTCGACGCCGCAAGCCGAGGGGTTTCGCAATTTGCATCCGGCTTTTCGCGAGCACGGGGTTGCAGTTTTTGGCTTGTCCGTCCAGACGACGGATTGGCAGCGTGAGCTCGCCGAAAGACTGGCGCTGCCGTTTGCACTCGTCAGCGATGCCCAGCTCACCCTGCAGTGTGCTCTACGGCTGCCCACATTTGAAACCGGCGGCGTGACCTATCTGAAGCGATTGACGTTGGTGTTGAGAGACGGCCGCATCGAGCATGTGTTCTACCCGGTGCACCCGCCCGAGGCGCATGCGCGTGAGGTCTTGCTTTGGATCGAGGAACGGGTCACGCGGCGTCCGCGCAGCTAACCGCTTCTGCCTGCATCCAAGCTCGACCTGATATCGGCGAGCACGGCGCGAAACATGGCCGGAGTCAGCCGGCCGGTCTGCGTGTTGTAGCGTGAGCAGTGATAGCTCGCGAACAGTATGAGGCCTGGCTTGAGTGGGTAGCGGCCGGCGTGAGCGAAGGGAAAGCTCGACCGCTTGCAACCGAGCGCGACCAGCGTGCTCTCATGGGCGATACGTCCCAGCACAAGGATGGCTGCCAGGCGCTGCATGTCGGCGATAGTGGCGGAGAGAAAGCCCCGGCAGTTTCCGATCTCGGCGGGCGTGGGCTTGTTCTCCGGCGGCACGCAACGCACCGCATTGGTGATGCGGCAGTCGACGAGCGCAAGGCCATCGGCAGGATCGGCACGATAGCTCCCCCGCGCAAAGCCGTGCTCGATCAGCGTGCCATAGAGCAGCTCGCCTGCGTAGTCACCGGTGAACGGTCTTCCGGTACGGTTGGCGCCTCTGAGGCCTGGCGCCAATCCGACGATCAGCAGCCGAGCGCTCGACGCGCCGAAGGACGCTACGGGCGCATTGTGCCAGCCCGGTTCCGCGCCTCGGTTTTTCTCCCGGAAGGCCACCAGCCGCGCGCACGCCGGGCAATCGCGGGACGGCTCCGTGCTGTCGGTTGGTTCAGGCATTGCGCCCGGCCGGGCTCTCCGCCCGTCAGAGATCGAGCGGGTCGTCGCCACCCTGATACTCGCGCTCCCGCTCTTTGCGGAACTGCTGCGCACGAGCTTCGCGCGCCTCGCGCGGCACGCGCGCTGACGGATCGCGACAGATATCTTTTTCCAGGTCGGCTATGTCGATGAACTGGTCGGCCTGACGCCGCAACTCGTCGGCGACCATCGGCGGCTGCGTCTGCAAGGTCGACACGACGCTGACCCGCAGGCCTTTTTGCTGCAGGGCGGCAACGAGACTGCGGAAGTCGCCGTCACCCGAAAACAGCACAACGTGATCCAGGTGCTCGGCAAGCTCCATGGCATCGACCGTCAGCTCGATGTCCATATTGCCTTTGATCTTCCGCCGGCCGGACGCGTCGGTGTACTCCTTGGTCGGTTTGGTAACCATGGTGTAGCCGTTGTAGTCGAGCCAGTCGATCAGTGGCCGGATCGATGAATATTCCTGATCCTCGGCGAGCGCGGTGTAATACAGCGCCCGCACAAGTTGCCCCTTGGTGCGAAACAACCCGAGAAGCCGCTTATAGTCGATATCGAACCCGAGCGATTTGGCAGTGGCGTAAAGATTGGCGCCATCAACGAATAACGCCATTCGTTCCGTGGGATAAAAAAACATCCGGCCGGTCACCTGCTCCTGTCAGAACATTATTCCGTCGGCTGATCAAGCAATGAACGATCAATTCGCGAATCGCAGCCGCAAATTTCTGACCGACGATACGGGCGAAATATAGGGTAACGGTAGAAAATTGAAAGCTTCTCACGTGTGCACGATGACTTCGTTGTCGGAAAAACAGTATGCCGCTGTTGGAAATGCTGCTTGGGCGTCTGCGCGTACAATCTGGATTAGTCTCGGAGCAAATATTCACGGGGCGTGGGGCGAACCAGAAGCCAGCTTATTGATAGCGATTCGCAAAATGGAGAAATTGGGGTTGCGTGTAGTTGCATCTTCGCCGCAGTACTCGACGCCTCCGTTCGGTAATGTGCGCCAGCCGCGATATCTCAACATGGTTATTGGCGTAATCGGAAGTTTCGGTCTGCTGAAACTTCTGCATGTAATAAAACGTCTAGAGGTTGCAGCGGGTCGCCGTAAGCGCGGACATTGGGGACCAAGGCCACTCGATCTCGATATCCTCGATCATGGAGGTCGTATCATAGGTCGTCCTTCTCGTCGCCGCATCGAAGGACGGCTCGTCCTGCCGCATCCCGAAATGCACAAGCGTGGATTCGTCCTTGTACCGTTAACGGCCGCTTGCCGTGCGTGGCGTCATCCGCGGCTCCACGTGAGCGCCAAACAGTTGCTGGCCAGACATCCGCTCCTCCGCCGCGGTATGCGCCGTTTGCCGCATGCTGACCCTCGCAATCGACCGATGGGGCGGCACGCTTGATTCGGCCAGACTTTCATGCCATTGGTCGGGTCAGCAGCGGCTGGTGCGGGTCGGGGCCTGTGCCCAACCGCTTGGTGCTGCATTCCATGAACAATTGAGGAACACGCTGGATGGCCCGTGTCACAGTGGAAGACTGTGTCGACAAGGTGGCGAACCGGTTCGAGCTGGTCCTGTTGGCGGCCCACCGCGCCCGCGCGATTACTAACGGCTCGCAAATCACTGTAGACCAGGAGAACGACAAGAACCCTGTCATCGCCCTGCGCGAGATCGCGGAAAAAACCGTCCCGCCGGACGACATGCGGGAAGCCCTGATCCATTCGATCCAAAAGAACGTCGAGGTGGACGAGCCGGAGGCCGGCGCTGCCCCGCTCCTGGCCCCCGAGCGCCGCCCCATGACGCTGGGGCGCGACGATCAGAGCTCGGATGCCGTCGTCGATCAGATCACCATGTCGGAAGAGCAGCTGCTGCGCGGCATGGAGAGTCTCACCCCGACCGAGCCGTCGTCCAACGGCGGCGGCAATGGTGGCCGCAACGGGTAGCGTTGTCGTTTCGGGCCGGTCTGCGGCAAGACAGGTTCGCCGCCGGCCGGTTGCGCTGGGTGTCCCGCCAGCCGAGCGAGCCCTTGCCGGTGCGCGTTGTGGAGCGTGATACGCCATGATGCGCCAATATGAGCTCGTCGAACGTGTTCTGAACTACGATCCCAAGGCGGACGAGGCTCTGCTGAATAGAGCCTACGTGTATGCCATGAAGGCGCACGGCAACCAGATGCGCGCCTCCGGGGATCCGTATTTTTCGCACCCGCTCGAAGTGGCTGCGATCCTGACCGACCTCAAGCTCGATGATGCCACGATCGCCACGGCGTTGTTGCACGACGTCATCGAGGATACCGAGGCGACACGCACCGAGATTGATCAACTGTTCGGGCCCGAGATCGGCGCTCTCGTCGACGGCCTGACCAAGATCAAGCGGCTGGATCTCGTTTCGAAGAAGGCCGAGCAAGCGGAGAATTTCAGGAAGCTACTCGTCGCCATCTCCAGCGACATCCGCGTGCTGCTCGTCAAGCTCGCTGACCGTCTGCACAACATGCGAACGCTCGAGCACGTGAAGCCGGAGGCGCGGCGGCGCGCCAGCGAGGAGACGCTGGAGATCTATGCGCCGCTGGCGGGGCGCATGGGCATGCAGGCTCTGCGTGAGGAGCTGGAGTTGCTGGCTTTCAAGTGGCTGCATCCGGAAGCCTACAAGGCGGTCATGGACCGGCTTACCCAATTGCGAGACCGAAATCAGGGACTGGTCGACGAAATCAGGCACGGATTGCGCGACAAGCTTGCCGAAATGAATGTCAAAGCCGAGGTTTCCGGCCGCGAGAAGAAGGCATATTCGATCTGGCGCAAGATGGAGAACCGCCAGATCTCTCTCGAGCAATTGTCCGATATCTATGGATTTCGCGTCATCGTGGACGGGATCGACGACTGCTATCGGGTGCTCGGCGTCGTCCATACGACGTGGCGTGCCGTTCCCGGTCGCTTCAAGGACTACGTGTCGACACCCAAACAGAATGGGTACCGTTCGCTGCACACTACCATCGTCGGTCCGCGACATCAGCGCGTCGAGCTGCAGATCCGCACGACGCGGATGCATCACATCGCCGAGTACGGAGTTGCGGCGCACGTTCTCTACAAGGACAAGGTGCCGGCCACAGGCACTGGCAACGGTGCCGGTGCTCCCCCGCCTCTGGACCTCAGCAAGGACGGGCCCTACGTGTGGTTGCGCCGGCTTGTCGATACCCTGCTCGAAGGCGACAACCCGGAGGAATTCCTCGAGCACACCAAGCTCGAGCTGTTCCAGGATCAGGTGTTCTGCTTCACGCCCAAGGGCCGCCTCATCGCCCTGCCGCGTGGGGCGACGCCGATCGACTTCGCCTATGCGGTGCATACCGACATCGGCAATCGCTGTGTGGGCGCCAATATCAACGGCCGGCAGATGCCGCTCACCACCCAGCTGCGCAACGGCGACGAGGTGCACGTCCTGACCTCGGCGAGCCAGACGCCGCCGGCCGCATGGGAGCGCATTGCCGTCACCGGCAAGGCGCGCTCGGCTATTCGCAGGGCAGCCCGCGATGTCCTGCGGCGCCAGTATGCCGAGCTCGGTCGACGCCTGCTCGTGTCGGCCTTCGCCAAGATCGGGCAGGACTACACGGACGATAAGCTCAGAAAGTCTCTCTTCAGGTTGACTCAGAAGACGGTGGAGGACGTGCATGCCGCGGTCGGGCGCAGCGAGCTCGCCGTGGCGGACGTGGTGCGCGCCGTTGCTCCCGACGCGGTTTTAGCCCCGCCTGCCGCGGGTCCGCGGCAACGCAATCGCCATGAGCGGACAGGCAGCGACGAAGGCTGGTTCAATCTCTCGAAAGTGATGGGGCTGAAGTTCCGCTGGCCGGGCAGCGGAACTGAGGATGGGCCAAAGACAAGCCAAGGGGTCCCCATCAGGGGCATGAAAAACGATGTACCCGTCAGGTTCGAGGATGGCGGGGCAGTGCCCGGCGATCGGATCGTCGGCGTTCTGACGCCCGGCGAGGGTATCCAAATCTTCCAGATTCATTCCCCTCGGCTGAAGGACTTCGAGCATGAGCGTTGGATTGACGTCACCTGGGACGTCGATCCCGACAACCCCGAGCGCTTCCCTGCGCAGATCAATGTCACGGTTCTGAACGAGCCGGGCACTTTGGCTCAGATTGCCCAGGTCATCGGCGAGGAGGACGGCAACATCGATAACCTGCGCATGGTGCGTCGCGGCAGCGACTTCACCGATATGCAGATCGAGATCGAGGTTTGGGACCTCGAGCACCTCAACCGGATTATCCATCGGCTTCGGGCCAAGCCGGCCGTGAGCAAGGTCGAACGTATGTTCGACTAGCGGCAATGGCGCAGCCGCAGTTGTTGGCCAATCCAGTCACGCGAGGTCTGACCGGTTGAGCGATCTCGCCTATTATGCCTATCGGGAAGTCGGTGTCGCCGCAGTCGAATGCGGCCGCAGAACAGATCAGGCTGATTAACGCGAGGCTCTCGGTGATCCATGGCCCAGCGAAGTGAGGCACGCCACCAGCGTTTGGGCGTCAACATCGATCATGTCGCCACCATCCGTAACGCGCGCGGCGGCCGCCATCCCGATCCCCTGCGTGCTGCGCATCTCGCAATCGAGGCCGGTGCCGACGGTATTACGGCGCACCTGAGAGAGGACCGGCGCCACATTTCCGATGCCGATATTGCCCGGCTGAAGAGCGAGCTGACGCGACCGCTCAACCTGGAGATGGCAGCTACCGACGAGATGCTGGGCATTGCGCTTCGCCACGTGCCCAACGCGTGCTGTCTCGTGCCGGAGAAGCGTGAGGAGCGCACGACGGAGGGGGGGCTCGATGTCGTCGGCGGACACAACAATTTGCAGCGGTATGTGGAGGCGCTGCGTGGCGCCGGTGTACGCGTTTCCCTATTCATCGAGCCTGATCCGAAGGCGATCGAGGCGGCGGCCAGTCTTCGGGCAGATATCGTCGAGCTGCACACGGGACTCTACTGCGAGAAGGCACTCGAGAACGATGCGGCTGGCGTCGCGCGCGAGATCGAGCGACTGGCAACTGCGTCTAGGATCGCCGCCGGCGCAGGGTTGGAGGTTCACGCCGGTCACGGATTGACGTTCAACACAGTCGGCGCTGTGGCGCGAATTCCTGAAGTGGTGGAGCTCAATATCGGTCATTTCCTCATCGGCGAAGCCATCTTCGGCGGCTTGCATTCGGCAATTCGGCGCATGCGGGCGCTCATGGACGAGGCGCGCACGTCCGCCCTCGGCCGTGCGACGGTTTAGCGAAAGCGCCACCCGTGATCCTCGGCCTCGGCAGCGACATCATCGACATCCGGCGCATCGAAGCCACGATTGCGCGTTTCGGCGATCGCTTTCTCAACAGAGTTTTCACTGACGCAGAGCGGCGAAAGTCGGACCGGCGCCGGGAAAGGGCAGCGTCCTACGCCAAACGATTTGCGGCCAAGGAGGCTTGCTCCAAGGCGCTCGGCACAGGGTTGCGCAAGGGTGTGTTCTGGCGTGACATGGGTGTCGTCAACGCCCCGTCGGGCCGCCCCACGCTCGTGCTGACCGGCGGCGCGGCGGAGCAACTCAAACGCATTACGCCGGATGGTTATGAGCCGAGAATCGATCTTACCTTGACGGACGATTTCCCCCAGGCACAGGCGATTGTAATTATCACCGGGATCCCCGCCGACCGGGAAGCTTCCTAGAGCAGGATCGCTCTGCATTTAGAGTTAAGAGTGCGATTCACGCCTGATAGCGCATCCATATGAGGTGATCGCACTCTGGCTATCAGGCGCGTCAGTGCGGACAATTGCGCCTGCTCCGTGGACCGGCTATAGGGGCGCGACCCGGGCGGGGGAGGTTGCCGCGCGGCGGCGGAAGGATCGGAGGATGGCTCTGGACACCGGCACCAAGAAGGCCAGCGAGGGGGGCTGGCGCGACGTCGTCACGATCTTTGTTCACGCTTTGATCATTGCGTTCGTCGTGCGCGTATTTCTGTATCAGCCGTTCAATATCCCATCCGGCTCCATGCAGTCGACGTTGCTGATCGGCGATTATCTGTTCGTCTCGAAGCTGGCTTACGGTTACAGCCGCTACTCGTTTCCGTTCGGGATCAATCTGTTTCCAGGGCGCGTTTTCGCCAGCGAACCGAAGCGCGGCGATGTGGTAGTCTTCAAGCTGCCGCGCGACAACTCGACCGACTATATCAAGCGTGTCATCGGGCTGCCGGGTGACGAGATCAGCGTCCGCCGCGGCGTCTTGTTCATCAACGGCCGCGAGGTGCCGCGCCGGCGCGTGAGCGACTTCATGCAAATCGATCAGGACGGCCGCGAGCTGTCCACGCCGCGTTACGAGGAGACATTGCCCAACGGCGTGAAATACTTCGTACTCGATGCCAAGCCGAACGGGGAGTTCGACGATGTCGGGCCGTACAAGGTTCCGGCGGGCCACTACTTCATGATGGGTGACAATCGCGACAACTCGACAGACAGCCGCGAGCAGTCGCCGCGTTACGGTGTCGGCTATGTGCCGTTCGAGAATCTGGTTGGACGCGCCGACATCATCTTTTTCTCCGCTGCCGTCGACGAGCCCGACGCGTTTCGCCTGACCAGGCCATGGACATGGCCGTTCGACATTCGCTGGTGGCGTATTTTCAACATCGTTCGGTGATGAGGCCAGTGTGGCTCGAGGGCGCAATCTCAAAGGCCTCGAAGCTGCTCTCGGCTACAAATTCAATAGTCGCCCCATGCTCCAGCGCGCTCTGACGCACGCAAGCAAACGCACGGAAAAAGGCAAAGGGCAGGACAACGAGCGATTGGAGTTCCTGGGCGACCGGGTTCTGGCGCTTGCCATTGCCGAGCTGTTGACGGAGCTCGATGCGGACGCCGACGAAGGCGACCTCGCTCGCCGTTTCAATCGTCTGGTGCGCAAGGAGGCCTGCGCGCGTGTAGCGCGCGATCTCGGACTGGGATCGGCGCTTGTGCTGTCGGCGGCGGAAGCAGAGAGCGGCGGGCGCGACAAGGATACGATCCTGGCGGACGCATGCGAGGCCCTACTGGCGGCGATTTTTTTGGAGGCCGGATTCCTTGCAGCACGCGATGTCGTGCGCCGCGTGTGGAGCCCATTGATCGATAAGCTGCCGGACGTGGCAACCGACGCCAAATCGGCGCTGCAGGAGTGGGCACAAGGGCAGGGGTTGGCGCTTCCCGAATATGTGGAGGTTGCCCGCCGCGGTCCCGACCACGCACCGAGGTTCACCGCCGAGGTACGCATTGCCGGCCGCAAGCCGGCGCGCGGGGAGGGGGCGAACAAGCGAGCCGCGGAGCAGGCCGCCGCCGCGGAGCTACTTGCGCGCGAGGGTGTTTGGATGCCGGGAACTCATGTCTGAAGGTGCCAACAATCCGCCCGCGGAGGCGACGCGTTGCGGTTTCATCGCCATACTGGGTGCGCCGAATGCCGGCAAATCCACGCTCGTCAACGCGCTCGTCGGCGCCAAGGTGACGATCGTATCGCGCAAAGCGCAGACCACCCGGGTACCTGTTCGCGGCATCGCCATCGAGGGCGCGAGCCAACTCATATTCATCGACACTCCCGGTATTTTTGCTCCCAATCGCAGGCTCGACCGCGCCATGGTCGACGCAGCGTGGGCACGAGCCTCGGAAGCAGATGTGGTCGCTCTGATCGTCGATGCGGCGAAAGGAGATGTCGAAGGCGACACGTTGGGCATCGTCGACAAGCTCGCCGGAACCCGGGTCTCACGCCTGCTCATCCTCAATAAGATCGATCGCGTTAAGAAGGAAAACTTGCTCGATGTTGCACAGGCATTGAACGCCCGCTTGCCCTTCGAGGCGACATTCATGATCTCTGCGTTGGCGGGAAGCGGCGTCAACGACCTGAAGCGGCATCTGGCAAGCATGGTTCCTGCGGGGCCATGGCACTACCCCGAGGATGAAATCTCGGATGCTCCGTTGCGCCTTCTCGCCGCCGAGATCACGCGCGAGCGAATCTACGAGCGTCTGCACGAGGAGCTGCCGTATGCAACGACCGTGGAGACGACTGCCTGGAAGGAGCTGAGAGGCGGCGCGGTGCGCATCGAGCAGACCATCTATGTGGAGCGCGAGAGCCAACGCAAGATCGTCCTCGGCGAGAGCGGACGGACCATCAAGCAGATCTCCATGGAGGCGCGTCGCGAGGTCGGCGATATCCTGGAAAAGCCGGTGCACCTGTTTCTGTTTGTCAAGGTACGCGGGGGTTGGCAGAACGATCCCGAGCGCTATCGCGAAATCGGGCTCGATTTTCCAAAGGATTGACTGAATGCGTGTCCAGCGGTCCCGGCTGTCCCACGGCTGCGACTCCGCTATGATCCGCGCATGAACTGGTCGGATGAAGGCATCGTCCTTTCCGTACGGGCGCTCGGTGAAACCGCTGCCGTTGCCGAGCTCATGACCCGCGGCCACGGCCGGCACCTGGGCCTGGTGCACGGCGGCCGGTCACGCCGATCGCGACCGATCCTGCAGACCGGCAACCATGTCGATGCGGTCTGGAAGGGCCGGCTGGCTGAGCAACTGGGGGCGCTGACGCTGGAGCTGCGACGAGGGTTCGCGGCTGAGGCGATGGGCAGCGCCGCCGCATTGGCAGCTCTGACGTCGCTGGCCGCGCTCGCCCGGCTACTGCCTGAACGTGATCCGCACCCAAATCTCTTCGAGGTGACGCTTTTTGTCCTCGGCTTCATCGATGACCCCGAAGTCTGGCCGGCCCTTATGGTGCGTTGGGAGCTGGCTCTGCTCGAGGAGCTGGGTTTCGGGCTCGATCTCGGCACCTGCGCGGCAACCGGCGTGTCGGACGATCTCATCTATGTTTCGCCTCGTTCCGGTCGAGCCGTGTCGCGCGGCGCAGGCGAGCCCTACAAAGACAAGCTTCTCGCTCTGCCGTCGTTCCTCAGCGGCAGGGTCACAACCAAGACGACGGCCGAGGACATGGCCGCGGGCTTTGCTCTCACGGGCCACTTTCTCGAAACGCGCGTGCTCGGACCGAGAGATTTGAGCATGCCCGAGACGCGGCATCGGATGCTCGAAGTGCTGGCCAAAGGCACGCACCAGCCATAGGACTCGCGACCAATCATCTTTTGGCAGTGCCGTCGAGTTGGACGCTCACTCCACCGTCCTGTCGCGCGTGAATCGTGAACTTGGCGCCATCATGAATTGCGAAACGGGCATTCAGCGTCACGCCAGTGAGCCAGCTTCCTGCGCGCTCGAAGCTCAGCTCGCCCGGCAGACAGGTCGTATGCGTGACGACTGTGCGTGGCTCGATCGTGTGCGTCTCGCCGACTAAAGCGTAGCCAATTGGCAGTCCGGTCGCATTTCGGACCTCGAATTCCATCTTCAGGCTCTCGGGTCTGCCGAAAAGCTGGACCGACACGAAATTCGGGTGCTTGCCGGGAACGCGCGCAATAGCCACACCGATCTCGGTGACGGCAGGCTCGAGCATGGTTCGCCGGTGCGGCGGCGACGCTTTCCAGCCTGCCACGGTTTCGCTGGCCAATCGGTCGGTTGTGAACCCGCGGCTGTCCAGGTTCTTGGCCAGATTTTCCCCGACCATGCAGTACTTGTAACCATGGGCCGCAGCGCGCTGCTGCGGCTCGCGCCCGTCGGCCTCATGGGCGAACTTGCCAGTTTTGGCCAGGTACTCCGCAAACCAGCGGGCCGCGGCGGCGAGTTCCTTGTTCGGTGTGACCTGCCCAAGCTTGTTCTCCTGACGAAACGCGTTCGTCATGGCCACGATAGCGACCTCGGTTTGGGGCAGATCGGGGAGGATTGGCATGCTTGATATATGGGCTTTCGGAAACCGCGTGCACCAACCTCGGGGCGAGGTTATGGCGGCCATTAAGTGGTACGTTTCCTCGATCCTGTGCTTCCTGGGTGCTTGAGCGGACCCCTGCCAGGCGGTAACCCACTGCTATGACGACCAAACCGATTCTACCGGGGCCCGGCCCCATAGAGCCCGTGCCGCTGCGCGTAGCGCTGGAAGAGCGCTATCTGGCCTATGCGCTTTCTACCATCATGCACAGGGCGTTGCCGGATGTGCGCGACGGCCTGAAGCCGGTTCACCGGCGCATCCTGTATGCCATGCGCGAGCTGGGCCTCGACCCTGAAGGGGGCTATCGCAAGTGTGCAAAGATCGTCGGCGAGACGATGGGCAACTACCACCCGCACGGCAATCAGGCGATCTACGACGCACTTGCCCGCCTCGCTCAAGACTTCACTGTGCGCTACCCGTTGGTCGACGGCCAAGGCAATTTCGGCAATATCGATGGTGATAATCCGGCCGCCGAACGCTACACGGAAGCTCGTCTCACCGCGACCGCGGCGGAGCTGCTCGAAGGGATAGACGAAGACGCCGTCGATTTTCGACCCAACTACGATGGGCGTGAGCGAGAGCCGGCGGTCCTTCCTGCGGCCTTTCCCAATCTTCTGGCCAACGGCGCCTCGGGTATCGCCGTCGGCATGGCGACCAACATCCCGCCGCACAATGCCGAAGAGCTGTGCTCGGCGCTGCTGCATCTGATCAAGCATCCCAATGCGACCATCGAGAAGCTGGTCGAGTTTGTCCCCGGACCCGACTTCCCGACCGGCGGCATCATCGTGGAGCCGCGCGACGCCATCATCGAGGCCTACAAGACGGGCCGCGGCGGCTTTCGCCTGCGCGCGAAGTGGGAGAAGGAAGATACAGGTCGAGGCGGTTATCAGATCGTCATCACCGAAATTCCCTACCAGGTGCAGAAATCGCGTCTGGTGGAAAAGCTCGCCGAGCTGATCCAGGAGAAGAAGGCGCTGCTGCTGAGCGATGTGCGCGACGAGTTTGCTGAGACCGTGCGCCTCGTCCTCGAGCCCAAGAGCCGCGCCGTCGACCCCACACTGCTGATGGAGAGTTTGTTCCGGCTGACCGAGCTCGAGGTCCGTTTTGGCCTCAATATGAATGTGCTTTCTGGCGGACAGATCCCAGGCGTTCTCAGCCTGCGCGATGTGCTCAAGCAATGGCTGGAACACCGCCAGGTCGTCCTGGTTCGGCGCACCAAATTTCGGCTGCAGAAAATCGAGCACCGGCTCGAGGTGCTCGACGGCTACCTGATTGCATACCTCAACCTCGACGAGGTGATCCGTATCGTTCGCTTCGAGGACGATCCCAAGCAGCGCCTGATCGCGCGCTTCAAGCTCACCGAGGTGCAGGCTGACGCCATCCTGAATCTACGATTGAGGGCGCTGTCGAAGCTCGAGGAAGTGGAGATTCGGGTCGAGCACGACAAGCTCACCAAAGAGCGGCGCGAGCTGAAGCAGCTGCTGAAATCGGATGACCTGCAGTGGGAGCGCATTGCGGCCGAGATCAGGGAAACGCGCGAACGCTACGGCAAGAAGACGGAGCTGGGTCGTCGTCGGACCACGTTTGCCGATGCACCCGAGATCGAAGTCGACCTCGATCAGGCCATGATCGAGAAGGAACCCATCACGGTCATCCTGTCCGAGAAGGGCTGGATCAGGGCCTTGAGGGGCCATCAGGACGACCTCACCAAGCTTGAGTTCAAGCAGGGCGACAGCATGAAGCGCGCCGTCAAGGCGTCGACCACAGACCGGCTCCTGCTGTTTGCCACCAACGGCAAGTTCTTCACGCTCGAGGCCAGTCAGCTGCCCGGCGGTCGCGGTCATGGTGAGCCGGTGCGGCTGATGTTCGACCTGGAAGAGAACCACGATCTGGTGGAGCTGTTCGTGCACGAGCCCGGGCGCAAGCTGCTTCTCGGGGCCAGCTCCGGTCACGGCTTCATCGTGCCGGAGGACGAGGTCGTCGCCTCGACGCGCAAGGGCAAGCAGGTCATGAACGCCAACGGCGAGGAGGCATGTGTGTGCGTGCCATCGGACGGCGACAGCGTGGCCTGCATCGGCGAGAACCGGAAGATGCTGGTCTTCCCCCTCGACGAGGTGAACGAGATGACGCGCGGCAAGGGCATCATCATGCAGCGCTACAAGGACGGTAAGCTGTCCGACGTGCGCGTGTTCCACAAGGCGGAGGGGCTGTCCTGGCTCGATGCCGCGGGGCGCACCTTCACGCTTTCCTATGCCGAGCTCAGAGACTGGGTCGGCCAACGCGCCCAGGCCGGACGCTTGGCGCCCAAGGGATTCCCGCGATCCAACAAATTCGGACCGGCGTTTTAGACGTTACGCTGTCGACGCGGACTGGCGCCCTACCTTGCGGCGAGCGACATGGGCGTTGGTGCGCTGCTGACGGTGCACGCTTCGCTGGTCGGTATCCAGGATGTGTTGTTCATAAAGAGGTCGCAGCGTGTCAGCACCGTGCCCATGTGGGTCTGCATGCAGACCCTTTCGCCGAGGCGATATTCCCGGCCCTGAAAGCGGCAACGACACGGAATGACACGGCCGTCGCCGTCGATCAGCCCGTGCCAAGGGGAGGTGCGCCAGTTCTCGACGACGTCCGGAGTGCCGGGTTGTGGACCTGACGAGGGTGGCTCGGCGCCTAACGGACCTAGGCAAAACATCCACCACGCCGCCGACAAGAGTCCAGCTGCGCAGGACTGCCCGAGCTTTGACTTCGCTACCCCATGGCGCGAGGCTATCATGTCTGCTCGGCAGGGCAAAATTTTCGCAGGAGAGACGCATGCGCGCCTGGCAGATTGTTTCCAACAAGGGCATCGACGCCCTGAAGTTGGCAGATGTCGCATCGCCGGAGCCTGGACCTGGCGAGGTTAAGATCAGGGTCAGGGCGTCGTCCATCAACTACCGTGACCTCAATACGGTACGTGACCCGGAGGGACGCAAGCTGCCCTATCCGCGTATTCCCAACTCCGACGCTGCGGGCGAGGTTGTTGCCGCTGGCGCCGGCGTAACGGGCTTGAAGGTTGGCGATCGGGTGGCCTCCTGCTTCTTCCAGCGCTGGGTTGATGGAGCGTGTTCGCTGGAGGCCATGGCGAGTGCGCTCGGCGGTGCGTTGGACGGCGTGCTGGCCGAGGAGGCCGTTCTTCGAGCCGATGGTGTCGTGCCGATTCCGCAGCATTTGTCGTTCGAAGAAGCCGCGACGCTACCCTGCGCCGCCCTGACCGCCTGGAATGCGCTGGTCGAGAGCGCACGCGTGAAAGCAGGGGACACAGTGTTGTTGCTGGGGACCGGCGGCGTTTCGATCTTCGCGTTGCAGTTCGCAAAACTGCTCGGCGCGCGTGCCATCATCACCTCGTCCAGCGACGAGAAGCTCGAGCGGGCGAAGAAGCTCGGCGCCTGGCAGACGATCAACTACGGCAAGACGCCGGACTGGGACCGCGCTGTCCTGGACTTCACAGACGGAGTGGGTGTTGATGCAACCGTGGAGGTTGGTGGCGCGGGCACGTTGCCGAAGACCGTGGTGGCTACCCGCGTGGCGGGCACGATTTCGCTGATTGGAGTTCTGAGCGGCGGCCTGATCGATCCGGCACAGGCCATGCGCAAATCGATCAAGGTGCAGGGCATCTACGTCGGATCGCGCCGCATGTTCATGGACATGAACCGCGCCATTGCCGCGCATGCGATGAAACCTGTCATCGATCGCGTATTCTCCTGCGAGGATGCCCGGGCGGCCTATCACGCCATGCAAGCAGCCGGTCACTTCGGCAAGCTGGTAATCAAAGTTTAACTGCGAGGGCAAGTTCCGCCCGACGGGGAAGTGTCTCGAATGGCCGATATCGACTTGAGGCAGGCCGCGCTCGACTATCACGAGGCCGACCCGCCAGGCAAAATTGCCATCGCAGCCACCAAGCCGGTGGCCAACCAAGCTGACCTGGCGCTCGCCTATTCGCCTGGTGTCGCGCACGCCTGCGAGGAGATCGCACGCGATCCGGTCACGGTGTCCCGGTTGACGGCGCGAGGCAATCTTGTTGGCGTAATCTCGAACGGGACGGCGGTGTTGGGGCTTGGGGACATCGGTCCGCTCGCCTCCAAGCCGGTGATGGAAGGCAAGGCCGTCCTCTTCAAGAAATTCGCCGGCATCGACGTCTTCGACATCGAGGTGGCGGAGAAGGAGGTCGAGCCCTTCGTCGAGGCCGTGGCGCGGCTGGAGCCGACGTTTGGCGGCATCAATCTCGAGGACATCAAGGCACCTGAGTGCTTCGAGATCGAGCGGCGTCTCAAGCAGCGCATGCACATCCCCGTGTTCCACGACGACCAGCATGGCACGGCGATCGTGGTGGCGGCGGCCATCCTCAACGGCCTCAAGATCGTCGGCAAGCCGCTCGCCGACGTGAAGCTCGTGTGCTCCGGCGCCGGCGCGGCCGCACTGGCATGCCTGAACCTGCTTTGTGTCCTGGGCCTGAAGCGACAGAACGTTTGGATCGCGGATATCAAGGGTGTGGTGTACGTGGGTCGCACCGAGCTGATGGACCCTTACAAGCAGCCTTATGCGCAAGAGACATCCAAGCGGACGCTCGCAGAGATTATTGCTGGCGCCGACATTTTTCTCGGTCTGTCGGCGGGCCGCATTGTTTCCAAGGCAATGGTGACGAGCATGGCCGAGCGGCCGCTCGTGTTCGCGTTGGCCAATCCCACGCCGGAGATTTTGCCTGAAGAGGTGAAGGCCGTTCGCCCGGATGCGATCATCGCCTCCGGTCGCACCGACTACCCGAACCAGATCAACAACGTCCTGTGCTTTCCTTTCATTTTTCGTGGCGCACTCGATGTGGGCGCCACCACGATCAACGAGGAAATGAAGAAGGCTGCTGTCGAGGCTTTGGCGCGGCTGGCCGAGAGCGAAGCCTCAGACATCGTGCTGGCGGCCTATCACGCGGAGACGTTCGTGTTCGGCCCGGACTACATTCTCCCCAAGCCGTTCGATCCGCGGCTCATCCTCGAGATCGCGCCGGCCGTCGCCAAGGCGGCGATGGACTTTGGCGTTGCGACACGACCGATCGCTGATTTCGAAGCCTATCGCCAGAAGCTGACCGGCTTCGTGTTCCGATCGGGCTTCATGATGCGGCACTACTTCGAGGCGGCCCGGAGTGCCTCGGGCGATACTCCCAAGCGGCTCGTGTTCGCCGAAGGCGACCATCCTTATGTACTGCAGGCGTCGCAACAGCTCATCTCCGAGCGCCTCGCGCGGCCTGTGCTGGTGGGGCGGCGCGACGCCATAACACGCATGCTTCCGCACCTGGGCTTGAGAATGCGTCCCGAAAGGGATTTCGATATCGTCGATCCGGAGACGGACTCCCGGTTGGTGCTGATGGGGGATGAGTATCATCGCCTGGTCGAGCGCGTTGGCGTGTCCCCGTCCCATGCGCGCCGAGTGGCTCGCAACGGTTCGACGGTCCTGGCGGGTTTGTTGCTGCGGCGGGGGGATGCCGACGCCATGATCTGCGGTGCGGTCGGTCGCTACCACACACACCTGCGGCACGTGTCGCAGGTCGTGGGAAAGCGCAGTGGCGTGCAGGGCTTCGCAGCACTTTCCGCGCTCGTTCTGCCGAACGGACCGCTCTTCATCGCCGATACCTACGTGGCCTACGATCCAGGGCCCGAGCAGTTGGCCGAGATCACCTTGATGGCGGCCGAGGCCGTTCGGCGCTTTGGCCTGGTGCCCAAGGTTGCGCTCGTGTCGCATTCAAATTTCGGCACTGAGGACACGGCATCGGCGCGCAAGATGCGGGAGGTGCTGGCGCTGGTGCGGGCAAAATCTCCGGAGCTCGAGGTCGAGGGCGAGATGCACGCTGACGCCGCGCTGTCTCCGTTCATTCGCGAGGAGATCTTTCCCAATTCGCGGTTGGTGGGGGCGGCCAATCTGCTGATCATGCCGGGGCTCGATGCGGCCAACATCGCCTTCAATATGCTCAAAGTCGTTTCAGGAAGCGTCGCCATCAGTCCGATTTTGCTCGGTGCGGCGATGCCGGTGCACATTGTCACGCCCTCGGTGACGGTGCGGGGTTTGCTCAATATGTCGGCTATTGCGGTTGTTGACGCGGCGAGACGATCACTGACGGCTTAGTGCACGATCGCTCTGCGTGGAAATTCTGCGGCTTCCTTGGGAAGCTTAAAACGCGCTCTCAACTTTCAGAGTGGAGCAGGGGCCGCGCTCCATAGATCGCGCATGCGCTCCCATCTGATAACCGTCCTGCTCTGAGCGCACAAGGAATGCGTCAGCGCGGGGGTTTCTGGGAGAATTTTGTTGCCCCCGACGGAACTGAACCGTAATTCGTCCGTTGGCGGGCTATCGAAGCCCGCGCACGCGTTGGCGTGCTGCGAAGTTATTGAAGCAAGGCGATAGGACGCGAGGGAATGTTCACTCTCGGCGCAATCATTTTCAAATGGAGCGCAGTAGATGTCGTCTTCCATTATGGAGACCCAGTTGGTCCGAAATCTGCAGACTGAGCCGGAACTAGCCAGGAGAGGATGCCAAATCGCCGCCGCGACGAATGTCGGCGTGCTCATCTCGCGCGCAGGCCGTCCTCGCGGACTGTGGTCTTGGCGGCACGGGGAATTTGCTTTCACGCCACAGGGCGCGACTGAGCCCGCAATCGAGGTGGGTACGGTCGCGGAGGCTGTTCAGTACACGCTCAAAGTGGTTTGCCCCGATTGACCCGCGGTTGGAGCAGGATCGCTTCGGATTGAATCACTTTCCAATCGAGGGACGTCTCGGCCGAAGCGTGAATCCTGCTCGACACTTATAGTCTAGAGGGCGGTTCACGCGTCGCGGCGGAGCCGCGCTACACGCGGACACATGGAAGCGGCAGCGCTTCCATGTGAGGCGATTGTGCTCTAGAGCCGTTTGCCGGTCGTCCAGCCGCCATCAACCAGAAGTGTGGTTCCCGTTGCGAAGCTGGCTTCATCGGAAGCCAGGAACAGGATGGCCTTGGCGATCTCGTGCGTCTCGCCCCATCGGCCCAGAGCATGAATGCCGCGGATCCTTTGTACGTATTCCGGGTCCTGGAAGGATATCTCGGTCAGCGCCGTCCGGATTGCGCCCGGCCCGACGGCGTTGATGCGGATGCCCTTGTCGCCTAGCTCCATGGCCATCTCTTTGGTCAGGCCAACGACAGCATGCTTGGAGGCAGTGTAGGCAGTGCGTTCGCCGCCGCCGACGAAGCCCAGCGTCGAGGCCAGATTGACGATGGCTCCCGGCTTGCCGGCTCGCACCAGATGGCGCGCGAATGCCTGTGAGCACAGGAAGACGCCCGTGATGTTGACGTCCATGACACGGTTCCAGTCCTGCAGCGACAGCTCGAGAACGGGTTTGACCTGGCGCAAACCGGCGCTGTTGACGAGGACATCGATGCGTCCGAGCTGGCTCACTGCCGATTCGATGTAGCTTGCAACGGACTTCTCGTCCGTCACATCGAGGGAGAAAGCCCGTGCCGATCCGCTTTTCTGCCTGATCTCCTCGACCGTGCGCTCAGCCGCCTTCAGGTCGATATCGGCCGCGCCGATGTGCGCACCTTCCGCGGCGAATGCGTGCGCCGTCTCGCGACCGATCCCGCTGCCGGCTCCGGTCACGAGCACACCTTGGTTTTTGAAGCGCATCCGTGGCTCCCCTTGCTTATGCTTCGCTGGCCGCGCGAGGTGCGTCCCCCTACAGCCGCTTACCGGCCGTCCAGCCACCGTCGATCAGCAAAGTCGTGCCGGTGACGAAGCTCGCCTCGTCCGACGCGAGGAATAAAATGGCTTTGGCGATCTCGTGCGGCTCGCCCCAGCGCCCAAGGGCATGGAGATCGCGAATCCTCTGCGCAAAATCCGCGTCCTGGAAGTAACGCTCGGTGAGGGGCGTGCGGATGACACCTGGCCCGACAGCGTTGACGCGGATGCCTTTGTCTCCCAGCTCCATCGCCATCTCCTTTGTCAAGCCGACCACGGCGTGCTTGGAGGCTGTGTAGGCCGCACGATGCGGTGCGGCAACGACGCCAAGGGTCGAGGCAAGATTGACGATCGCTCCGGGCTTGCCGGCTTGGACCAGGTGGCGGCCGAAGGCCTGCGAGCACAGGAAGACACCGGTGATATTCACGTCGATGACGCGCTGCCATTCTTCCAGCGGAAGCTCGAGCACCGGCTTGATCTCGCGGACGCCGGCGCTGTTGACCAGCACATCGATGCGTCCGAGCCGGTTTGCTGTGGCCTCGATAAACCCGGCGACGGCTTTTGGGTCCGTCACGTCGAGTGAGAAGGCGTGTGCCGAGCCACCCTTCTTGCGGATTTCCTCGGCCGAGCGCTCGGCCATCTTGAGATCGATGTCGGCCACGGCAACATGAGCGCCTTCCGCGGCAAACGCGTGCGCCGTCTCTCGGCCGATGCCGCTGCCGGCGCCCGTGACGAGCGCACCTTGATCCTTGAAGCGCATGGGCGTTTCCTCTCGCGATTGTCCTGCGCTTTCTGCGCAAGGCGAGTTTCCACGCCCTTTCCGCCCCGATCAAGGACGAAGCGTCTTCAAGTCTCTGCTGGGTTTAGAACAGGCCTTCGATTTGCCCCTTCTCGTTGAGGCGGATGTGCTCGGCGCTCGGCGTCCTGGGCAGGCCCGGCATGGTCATGATCTCGCCGGTAATGACGACGATGAATTCGGCGCCGGCCGACAGCCGCAACTCCCGGACGGGCACGATGTGCCCCGTGGGTGCACCGCGCAGATTTCGGATTAGTAGAAAACGAATACTGGGTCTTAGCCATGCACACCGGCAGGTTTCCATAACCCGCGTCCTGCAGCTCCTTGAAGCGGGCTTCAACCGACCCATCGCATGAGATATCGGACGCGCGATAGATCTCGGTGGCGATCATCTTGACCTTGTCGCGCAGGGGCAGGCTGTCGGCATAGAGCGGCTTGAAGGAGGATTTGCCAGCCTCGCAGATTTCTACGACCTGGCGGGCAAGTGTCTCGGTGCCCTTGCCGCCGTCGGCCCAATGCGTACAGAGCACGGCCTTAGTGCCGACGCTCTCGGCCGCCTTCATCACCTCATTGATCTCGGCATCTGTGTCTGTAATGAAGCGATTGATGGCAACGATCGGGGGGACACCGAACTTCTTCACGTTCTCCAAGTGACGCTTGAGGTTGTCACAGCCTTTTGCGACGGCGGCGGCATTCTCATTCTTGAGATCGTCTTTGGCTACGCCACCGTGCATCTTGAGGGCGCGTACGGTAGCGACGATGACGGCGGCAGCCGGTGTGAGGTCGGCTTTCCGGCATTTGATGTCAAAGAATTTCTCAGCGCCGAGGTCGGCGCCAAAGCCCGCCTCGGTCACCACGTAGTCGCACAGCTTGAGCGCGGTCTTGGTGGCGAGCACCGAGTTGCAGCCGTGGGCGATGTTGGCGAACGGTCCGCCGTGAATGAAGACAGGGTTGTTCTCGAGCGTCTGCACCAGGTTCGGCATCAGCGCGTCCTTCAGCAGGACGGTCATGGCGCCGTCGGCCTTGATGTCCCTGGCCTTCACCGGCTTGCGGTCGCGCGTGTAGCCGACCACGATTGAGCCGATGCGGCGTTCGAGGTCCTTCAGATCGTTGGAGAGGCAGAAGATCGCCATGATCTCGGAGGCCACGGTGATGTCGAAGCCGTCCTCACGCGGGAAGCCGTTAGCGGTGCCGCCCAGCGAGTTGACGATCGAGCGCAATGCGCGATCATTCATGTCCATGACGCGCCGCCACGCCACGCGCCGCGCATCGAGACCCAGTGAGTTGCCCCAGTAGATGTGATTGTCGATCATGGCCGACAACAGGTTGTGTGCGCTGGTGATAGCGTGGAAATCACCGGTGAAATGCAGGTTGATGTCCTCCATCGGCACCACCTGCGCATAGCCGCCGCCGGCGGCGCCGCCTTTGACGCCAAAGCAGGGGCCGAGCGAGGGCTCGCGCAGGCAGCTCATGGCCTTCTTGCCGATGCGGTTGAGGCCGTCGCCGAGACCAACGGTCGTGGTCGTCTTGCCCTCGCCCGCGGGTGTGGGGCTGATGGCCGTGACGAGGATCAGCTTGCCGTTCGTGTTCTTCTGCACCGAGTTGATGAAGTCGAAACCGAGCTTGGCCTTGGTCGGACCGTAGTTGAGCAGCGCATCGGCCGGGATGCCGATCTTCTTCCCGACCTCGGCGATCGGCTTCATCTTCGCTTCGCGCGCGATCTCGATGTCGGATTTGACGGTCATAGTTGTCCCCTGAGGAGTTACGCGGATTCGTTTGGATTAGGCGGCGGACTTCGGTGCGGGAGCATCGAAGCGATCGCCGATCTTCAGGCCAGATGCCTTGGCAAACTCCGCCGCGGCGACCTTCTGGCCGCCGGCTGTGCGTACGCGTTTGACGAGGATGGCGCCACCGCTGGCCGCGATCGTGATGCCCTTGTCGTCTACGCCGAGGACCTGCCCGGGCTCGCCCGCACCTGCGGCCTTCGCGCTGTCGAAGATCTGTACCTCGGCGCCGCCGAACTTGGTCCACGCGCCCGGCGCCGGATTGGCAGCACGGATCAGATTGTAGATCTCAGCGGCCGGCTTCGCCCAATTGATCTCAGCCAGGTCTTTCTTGAACCAGCTTTCATAAGTGCGCTGACCAGCGTCTCGAGCTTCTGCCGCACCGGCGGCACGTTGCCGAGGAACTCGAGCGCCTGGCCGACGCTGAGGTCGAGCACCTCGGCGATGTTCTTGCCCTTGTAGCGCACCTCCAGGGTCTCGCGGTTGTAGCGCGTGCCGTGGCAGACCTCACAGGTGACGTAGACGTCGGGCAGGAAGTGCATCTCGATGCGGATCACGCCGTCGCCGGCGCAGGCCTCGCAGCGGCCGCCCTTGACGTTGAAGGAGAAGCGGCCCGGATCGTAGCCGCGCACGCGCGCGTCCGGCAGTTGCGCGAACAGCTCGCGAATGGGCGTGAACAGCCCGGTGTACGTGGCGGGGTTGGAGCGCGGCGTCCGGCCGATCGGTGCCTGGTCGATGTCGATCACCTTGTCGACCAACTGCCAGCCGACGATGTCGTCGTGCTCGCCCGGCTTCTCCTTCGACCCGTACAGCCGCTGCGCCAGGGCGCGGTAGAGCGTGTCGATCACCAGCGAGCTCTTGCCGGAGCCTGACACGCCGGTGACGCAGGTGACCGTGCCGAGCGTGAAGTCGACCGTCAGGTTGCGCAGGTTGTTGTGGCGCGCACCACTGACGGTCAACGTCCATCCGTTGCCGCCGCGCCGCCGCGCCGGCACCGCGATCTCCAGGGCGCCGCTCAGATAGCGTCCGGTGAGCGACGCCGGGTTGGCCATGATCTCGGCCGGCGACCCCTCGGCGACCAGGTAGCCGCCGTGCTCGCCGGCGCCGGGGCCGATGTCGACGACGTGATCGGCGGCAAGGATGGTTTCGCGGTCGTGCTCGACCACGATCACCGTGTTGCCCAGTCCTTTCAGGCGCTGCAGCGTATCCAACAGACGCGCATTGTCGCGCTGGTGCAACCCGATCGACGGCTCGTCGAGCACGTACAGCACACCGCTCAGACAGGCGCCGATCTGCGTCGCCAGGCGGATCCGTTGCCCCTCGCCGCCCGACAGCGTCGCCGCCCGCCGCTCGAGCGTCAGGTAGTCGAGCCCGACGTCGTGCAGGAAGCGCAAACGTTCGCGCGTTTCGCCCGGCCGCGCAGGCGCTCGGCGATCGCCAGCTCGGCCGGCGTCGATCGACAGCCGAAGTCGGTGGAACCAGCGATGCGCCGCGGCGATCGAGCATCGCCGCCACGTTTCGGTGATGACGGGTTGATCGTCGTTGCCGTGCCCAGCCGCACGGCCAACGCCTCGGGTTTCAGGCGCGCGCCGCCGCAGGTCGGGCAGACGCGCACGCTCATGAAGCGCTCGAGCTCCTCGTGCACGCCACTCGGAGTCGGTCTCCTTGTAGCGGCGCTCGAGGTTGGGAATGACCCCTTCGAAGCGACGGGTGAACTCGTAGCGCCGGCGGCCGCGCTCGAAGACGAAGCGGATCTCCTCATCGCCGGTGCCGCACAGGATCGCATCGCGCGCGGCGCGCGGCAGATCCTTGAACGGCGTGTCGAACTTCACCTTGAAGTGGCGCGCCACCGACGCCAGCTGTTCGTTGCGCGTGCCCGGCGGTCTTCGGCTCCCAGGCCGCGATGGCGCCGGACGCGAGCGACTTGCGCTCGTCCGGAACGACCAGCTCGGGATCGAAATAGTTGGTGGTGCCGAGGCCGCTGCACGTCGAGCACGCCCCGTACGGGTTGTTGAAGGAGAACAGGCGCGGCGTGATCTCCGGAAAGGAGATCGCACAGGCGCTACAGGCGAAGCGTTGGCTGTACAGGGTCTCGCTGGCCACCGCGTCGCCCTTCTCGGCCAGCACCGAGACGATCGCGACGTCGGTGCCGTACTTGAACGCCACGCCGAGAGAGTCGGCCAGGCGCGCCTCGATCCCGGCGCGGATGATCAGCGCGGTCGACCACCACCTCGATGGTGTGCGTGTGGGTGCGGGACCGGGCGATGTCTTCGTCGAGGTCGCGCAGCTCGCCGTCGATCCGCGCGCGCACGAAGCCGGCCGCGCGCAGCTCGAGCAGCTCCTGCGGTACTCGCCCTTGCGGCCGCGCACGATCGGCGCGAGGACATGCACGCGGCTGCGCTCGGGCAGCGCCGAGCACCGATCGACGATCTGCTGCACCGTCTGCGGCGCGATCGGGCGCCCGCAGCGCGGGCAGTGCGGCTGTGCCGACGCGCGCGAACAGCAGGCGCAGGTAGTCGTAGATCTCGGTGACCGTGCCGACGGTCGAGCGCGGGTTGCGGCCGGTCGCTTCTGCTCGATGGCGATCGCCGGCGACAGGCCTTCGATCGAGTCGACGTCGGGCTTCTCCATCTGCTCGAGGAACTGGCGCGCGTAGGCGGAGAGCGATTCGACGTAGCGGCGCTGCCCCTCGGCGTAGATGGTGTCGAAGGCGAGCGACGACTTGCCCGAGCCGGACAGGCCGGTGATCACGACCAGCTGGTCGCGCGGGATCTCGACGTCGATGTTCTTGAGGTTGTGCTCGCGCGCGCCGCGGACGACGAGGTCGGCCATCGATGAACTGTCGAGCCCGAGCCCTGCCAAGTCAAGGGAGCTGTCGCGGCGACTGCCGACCGTTGTCAACCTACGCGCGTCGACGATTGATCAGGCGGCGAAGAACGCGAGGGTGCGCACCTCGATGCTCTCGCGCGGCGACGCATTGGGGGGCGCGGAGGGATCGTCGAAGGCGGTGTGGGCGGTAAACCGGGCGCGGGTCGGATCGGAATCGAAACACTTGAGCAGTAGCACTTCGTCGGGCTGCATGTCGGGGTAGTAGAACCACTGGTGCGCGGGGTTGAAGGTCAGCGAGTACACCTCGCCGGTGCGGTCGCGGTAGTGAAGGTCGGTGGGCACCAGGTCGGCGGGCTGGATCGAGCGTGCGTCGCAGAAAGCGAGCGGCGCGTCCTGCACCGGGCCGCGAATCGGTTTCCAGACGTTGATGACGGCAAAGCGGCGGCGCAGCAACGATTCGGCCTCGCCGCCGAGCAGGTCCCTCACTCGCTGCGGGCTCGACCGCTCGGTGTAGTCGTTGTGCGCGTAGCGCACCGGGCCCTGCACGCCGTCCTCGCCGCGCCCGGTGATGCTGGCGCGGCGCAGGTTGTGATCGAACGCGAGCACCCGCACGGCGCCGGTGCTGTCCGCGACGAGCCGCTCGACCTCGGGGTAGTAGACCTCTCGCACCGCGACCGGGTCGTACAGGTTGCCCGCCGCGGTCTGGATATGCGCCAAGGAGAACCCCTCGCGGTCGAGCGACGGCGCCGCGACCTGCCGGGCATCGTGAACCGGCATGCGGTGCCGATCGCCCTTGGTGTTCCGCCACGCTGCGCCGGGCGGCGGCTCATAGAGATAATAGACCGGTCGCTGGGGCATGCGGGCGAGATAGGTGAGCGTCGTCTCGACCATGCTGGTGCACTCCGTCGCGGGCCGACTGTGCGAGCGCGACGCGTCCCAAGTCAAGCGCCGGCGTCGCCGCGCGTGATGCGCAGCCGCGCGGCTGCGGCGGCCAACGATCAGAATCGCGCGCCAGCGAAGTTTCCGGTGAGTTCCACCGCGCCGCTGTTGACGAGGTAGCGAACCATCCGCACCACGTCGGCATCATTCTCGAAGCGCCGCTGGACCTCCTGCACCAGGGCGAGCAGCGTCGATCCGCGCGGCGGCCGTCCGGCTCCGGCTTGGTCGCGACGCGGAACGGCTGACCGGCTCGCTGAGCGGGTGCGACGAGCACAACGAGCACGGCTGCGCTGGTGCAAGCGCGCGCGGCTGCGGCGCCGGGCCACCAGCCGTCGGCGGGACTCCCGCCGCAGGTTTGCCGTTGCCCGTTTCATACGCGTTTCCAGCAGCACGTCATGTGCCAAGTCTGGCTACCTGACGGGTACTGTTTGAGAGAGCGCCTGCTGCACAAATTCCGTCTCGCGAGGTTTACAGGGTGTTCGCGAAACGCAGCAGTGCGCCCGCGCGGTGGCAAACTGATGACGCCTTCGGCGGTGCGCGGTCACGGCGCCACCGGCGCGCGGTTTGAAATCATTGCGCGCCGGCGCCGGCGGGCGGCCTATTGACCACGAGCATCTTCTTGTCCTTGGTCGCGATGACGATCGGTGTCGGATCGAGCGGCGGGTCGAGGTGCTCGAGGTCCTTGCGGTTGATCACCACGAAGAGGCGTCCGGGTCCGGCCCACTCGCGGCGCAGGTCGGGGAGGCCATCGAGAAACCAGGCGTCGTGATCGCCGTGGCGGGCGCCGAAGTCGAGCTCGCCGCGATAGCCGATCATGATCGGTCGGCGGGTGCTGTAGAAGCCGATGCTCTGCACGAAGTTGCCGTACAGCGCCAAGCGGTCCTGCGGCAGCATCGCGGCGCGCGCGGCGAGGCCGATACTGCGGTAGTCGTTCGCCACGCCGCGTCCGGCCACCGCCACCGCAAAGCCTGCCAGCCATCCAATCGCTACCGCCGCGAGCGCCAGGTGCAGCCGCCTGCGCTGCAGCGCGGCGCGGATGCACCACCCGGTCACCAGCAGCACCGGGCCGCCGGCGAGGAAGTAGGGGGCCATCAGCGGCAGGCGGAAATGCGACCCGACCCGCGGCAGAATCACTCCGCAGAGGCTCAACAGCGGCGCGGCGATCATGAACAGGACCGCCAGCCGTCGCAGGCCGGCGGCGCGTCCCTCGGCGACCCCGAGCACCAGCGCACGCGCGGCGAGGATCGCCAACGGCGGCATGGCGGGCAAGACGTAGGTCAGCAGCTTGGAGACGGACACGCTGAAGATCAGCACGATGACGCCGGCCCAGATGACGAGTAGGCGCGTCGCCGCCGACCATCCGCGCGGCGCCAGCGCGGCGCGCAGCAGCAGCGGGTCGAGCACGATCAACAGCCCCCACGGGCCGAGCGCGAGCGGAATCACCGGCAGGAAAAACCAGATCGGCTCGCCATGCTCGGTTGTCCAGAGATATCGGGCGATGTGCTGCTCGACGACGAAGAAATGAACGAACTCCGGGTTACGCCAACTGACCAGGACGAACCACGGCAACGTGATCGCCAGCGCTATCGCGCAGCCGCGCCAATCGAGCGCCGGGCGCAGTGCACGCCAGCCGCCCTGTACGAGCAGGAACGCGATCGCGATCAACGCGATCAGCACGGCGGCGACCGGTCCCTTGACCATCGTGGCGAGCGCGGCGGCGACGTAGGCGACGCGGTACCACGAAGTGGTCGACGGTCGTCGGTCGTCAGGCGTCGGCGGTGGGGGCTGACTGTCGCGCCGATGAGCGACGAGCGAACTCCAGCCAAACCACACCGCGACGACCGCGATGGTCATGAAGCACGTCAGGGTCATGTCCAGCAGCAGTGACTGGGCCATGAAGCCGAACAGCGGTCCGAGCGCGATGATCGGCAGCACCAGCAGCGCCGTCGCCGCTCCGTACATGGCGAGCGGCGACCCAGACCGTGCATGCGATCGTGACCAGCGCGCTGATCAATGACGGCAGGCGAGCGGCGAACTCAGTCGTGCCGAGGCTGGCGAAGGCGCTCGCGGTGGCCCAGTACACCAACGGCGGCTTCTCGAAATACTTGACGAAGTTGAGCGTCGGCGTGACCCAGTCGTTGCGCAGCCGCATCTCGCGGGCGAGCTCCGCATAGCGCGCTTCGTCCGGTTCGGTGAGCGGAAACGCGTAGCTGCCGTAGACGTAGAGCGCGACCGCCAGCACCCCGGTGACGACCGCGGACGCCCAGAGCAGCGAGCGCGCCCCGCGCTCGTACGCCGTCGTGGCACCTGCCGGCGTTTCGCTCACGGCGCGTCGCCCTGCGTTGCCACCGTGCCCGCCCGCCCGGAGACCGGCGCGGCGACCACCCGGCGGGCCGGAAGCTGCGCACTGTCGAGCCGTTCCGCCACGTCGATGAGTCGCACCACGGCGGCGCGCTCGCGCACGGCGTCGAGCAGCGCCTCGAACAGCGGCAGGTGGCGCAGGCCTTCCACCTCGGCGTGGATGGTGTGGACGTTGAGACCGGGGCGCAGCTCGGCGAGGTAGAAGTCACGCAGCGCGGCGCCGTCGCTGCCGATCACACCGTAGATTTCGTCCAGCGTCGGCCACGTGGTCGGGATTTCAGCCGTGTGGAATGTCTGCGCCCCGGCCGTCGGGCGGTAGGGCGCGGTGCCGCGCGTGCACGAGTGGTAGCGCAGCCCGGCGGCATCGATCGCGGCGAGACTCCGCGCGTTGCACTGCCAGCCGGGCGCCGCGAAGGCGCGCGCCGGCTCGCCCATGATGTCGGCGAACACGGTAAGCCCGCGCCGCAGTTCGGCGGCGGTGGCGGCGCCGGAGAGCGACTCGAGGCGATCGTGCCAGTACACGTGGTCGTAGCCGTGCACGCCGACCTCGTGCCCGGCGGCGGCGAGCGCGCGCAGATGGCCGGGGAACGAGCGCGCGATCTGCGGCCCCGGCAGCAGGGTACCGTAGAGCAGCGTGCGCCAGCCGTACATGCCCGGCACGTTGGTGCGCACCGCCTTGGCCAGGAACCCTGGCTTGATCAACCGGCGCAGCGCCCGGCCGGTGTGATCCGGCCCGCAGGCGATGAAGAAACTGGCACGCAGCCCGCGCCGCTCGAGCGCGCGCGCCAGCGCCGGCACGCCATCGCGCAGGCCGACGTAGGTATCGACATCGACCTTGATGGCGACCTGAGAGTCGGACGGCGTCACGACGTACGGCGCAGCGAGCAGTGTGGCCGCGATCAACCGGCGCGGCGCGCGCCGCGGCCGTTGCCGGCATCGCGGAACCAGGCCACCGTGCGCCGCAACCCCTCGCGCAGCGATGTGCCGGCGCTCACGCCGAGCACCTGCTCCATCTTCCCCACATCGGGCACGCGACGGGCGATGTCTTCATAGCTGTCGCCGTAGACGGCGCTCTGCGTAACGAATTCGATGCGGCTGCGCGAGCCGGTGGCGGCGACCGTCTCTTCGGCGAGCTCGAGGATGGTGCTTTCGACCGCCGTGCCGACGTTGAACACCTCGCCGTCGGTGCGCGGTGCGATTCCCGCCGCGACCGTGGCGCGCACCGCATCGTCGACATAGGTGAAGCAGCGCGTCTGCCGCCCGTCGCCGATGACGCTGAGCGGTTCGCCGCGCAGCGCCTGGCCGAGAAAGATGGTGATCACGCGGCCGACGTCGAGCTGGTCGAGCCGCGGCCCGTAGACGTTGAAGTAGCGCACGATCGTGATCGGCAGCCCCATCGAATGGTAGGCGAAGCAGAAGTGCTCCCCGACGGCTTTCGACGTCGAGTAGCACCAGCGGTCGATGCGGGTGGACCCGAGCACGCGATCGTCATTCTCGCTCCACGGCACCTTGGGATTGCGCCCGTAGACCTCCGAGGTCGAACTGAACACCACCTTGCGCTGGTG